>NZ_JAGGOT010000070.1:860-67089 GCF_018614195.1 Streptomyces sp. ISL-43 | reverse complement strand
AACGACTCCTAGAACCCAAGTTGCCGGTGCGCCCCTGCGGCGTTCCCGCCCGTCTGTCCGGCCGCCCGTCCGGCCGCCCGCCCGCCCGCCGGATCCGATCCGGCGCCCGCTAGCCTGCGGACACGGCAAACGGCAAACGGCGTACGGCACATGGCACATGGCACATGGCCTGGGGAGGCGGACGATGACCACCGAAACACCGCGCACGAAGGAACAGCGCCGCGAGGACGCGCTGGTCCGGTTCGAGAACGACGTCGACGTCTGGGTGGCCACGGCGGACGCGGAGGGCGTCCCGTGCCTCGTACCCCTCTCGTTCCGGTGGGACGGCGAGACGTTCCTGCTGTCGACCGGGCGCACCCTGCCCACCGGGCGCAACCTCGCCGCCAACGGCCGGGTGCGCCTGGCCTTCGGCCTGACCCGCGACGTGGTCCTCGTGGAAGGCGCCGTGACCCGGCTGGAAGCGGCGGAGCTGGCGCCCGGCGAGATCGAGGCCTTCGCGGCCCACTCCGGCTTCGACCCGAGCGGCCTCAAGACGCCCTACCCGTACTTCCGGGTCGAGCCGGTGTGGATCCAGGCCTGGCGCGAGGCCGACGAGATCGCGGGACGCGATCTGATGAAGGCAGGCCGCTGGCTGGTCTGACACCCCGACGGGGAGGGCCGGGGCCGCATGAGTTGCCGGCCCCGCACGCCCTATGCGGCGTGGCCGCCGTCCACCGAGAACTCGGCGCCCGTGACGTACGCGGCGTCCGGGCCCGCCAGGAAGGACACCATGGCGGCCACCTCCGCGGGGGCGGCGAAGCGGCCCAGGGCCGTCATCGCGGCCTGCGGCGCCGCGTACGGGCCGTCCGCCGGGTTCATGTCGGTGTCCACCGGCCCCGGGTGGACGAGGTTCGCGGTGATCCCCCGGTCGCCCAGCTCCCGTGCCAGGGCCTTGGTCAGCCCGGTCAGCGCTGACTTGCTCATCGCGTAGAGCGTGCCGCCCGGGCCCGGGACCCGCTGGGTCATACAGGTGCCGATGGTGATGATCCGCCCGCCCGGGCCCATCCGGCCGGCCGCCGCCTGGGAGGCCAGGAAGGCCCCGCGCACGTTGACCGCGAGGACCCGGTCCACGTCCGCGAGGGCGAGTCCGTCGAGCGGGCCGAGTACGCCGACCCCGGCGTTGTTCACCAGGATGTCGAGCCGGCCCAGGGCCCGTACGCACTCCTGCACCGCGCCGGCGGCCCGCTCGGCGTCGCCCGAGTCCGCCCGCAGCGCCAGGCCGCGCCGGCCGAGCGCCTCGATCTTGCCGATGACGGCGGCCGCCGCCTCCGCGTCGTCCACGTAGGTGAGGGCGACGTCGACGCCGTCCTGCGCCAGCCGCAGGGCGGTGGCCGCCCCGATGCCCCTGCTGCCCCCGGTCACCAGTGCCACTGTGTTGCTGTCCACGGTCGTACCTCCCGTTGTTTGGTTGCGAGTTCAATGAAATCGCCGGGAGGCCGATGCCGCTGGCGGGAATCCGACCTCGCGTCTCGGGTCCTCAGGAGCACTGGGCGGTCTGCCGTCCGCGCCGTCACCGACGGTCACGGTTGTTCTGCTCCCCCGGGCGGCCCATCCCGCGACCTCGGCGCTCACGAATGGATTTCGATTCGTCGGCGGCTATGGATCTTCGGGCTGGACGGCCGCAGGATTGGCTGGCTATTTGTCAGTTTCCTGCCGGTCCACGTGCCATGGCCGTGGCGGCAGAGCGTGGGGGGTCCGTATGTCGCCGTTGTCGGCGAACGATTTCAGCCTGCCCGGAAACAGGAAGGCACGTGCCTGGCTCGCGCGCCTCGCCGGGCGCGCCGGCATCACCATGTCGGTGATGCTGGTCGCAACTCTTCTGCCCGCGCAGGCCTGGGCGGCGCCACCCGGCAGCCGTAGCGGCGTCGCGTTGCCAGGGCTCCAGGAAGACATCAAGGCGAAGCTCGACAAGGTCGAGGCCGCCAAACTCGAAGGCTGGTCCGGCGTCCCGGCCCAGCCGCCCGCCGGTTACGAGCCGTCGAAGGTGGCGCCTCCGGCCGGGGGCACGGAAAGCGTCGCCCTGAGCGGCGACCAGCTGGTCCAGGTCGGTGCCCTTCCGGTCAGCATCGGCAAGGCTTCCCCGACGGAGGCCACCCCGGCCCCGCCCGCTCCGTCGGGCACCTGGTCCGTGGCCGTCGAGACGCGCACCGCGACCGAGGCCGCCAACGTCGACGGAGCCCTGATCAAGGTCACGCCGCCGGTCGACGGCGCGACTCCCGTCGACGTCCAGCTGGACTACAAGCAGTTCAAGGACCTCTACGGGACCGAGTGGTCGACCCGCCTGGAGCTCAAGCAGCTCCCGGAGTGCTTCCTGACGACTCCGGACCTCCCCGAGTGCTCCGTCTCCAAGGACGTCCCGAGCACCAACGACCCGGCCACCGGTACGGTCCGCGCGACCGTGGACCCGGCCACATCGCCGGGCCAGGGCCTGCGCACGATGGCGCTCAGCGGTGGCGGTGGCGGCCCGATGGTTCTGGCCGCCACCGACGGCGGTTCGGGCGCGGGCGGCACCTACACCGCGACCTCGCTCTCCTCTTCCGGCAGCTGGACGGCCGGTGGCAGCGGTGGCGGGTTCTCCTGGACCTATCCTCTGAGCGTTCCGCCCACACCGGCCGGCCCGTCCCCGAGCATCGCTTTCTCGTACTCCTCGCAGGCCGTGGACGGCAGGACCTCGGCGGCCAACGGTCAGGCGTCGTGGATCGGTGACGGCTGGGGCTACGAGCCGGGCTTCATCGAGCGCCGCTACCGCTCCTGTGCACAGGACCGCAAGGCTTCGTCGGGTACACCGAACACCGCGAACAGCGGTGCGCATGACGCCACTGAGCAGTCCCAGACCCGCACCCGTTACTTCCGCGGCATGTCCGGCGACGCCGGCCGGCCGAAGGTCACCTTCAAGGACTCCACCGGCACAGAGGATCTCGGGGAAGACCTGCCCCAGTTGCAGGGCCTCGCCGCCGAAACCATCACGTACACCAAGGCGGGCGGCACCGTCGCTTCCCGGCAGTTGACCTGGCCGTGGAGCCAGAAGACGGCCACGCGCTCCAGGGACGGCACCACTCCACTGGAGGCGTTCCGCTCCGGCACCCTGCGCACCGACTCCCTGGAGTCCATCAGCGAAGGCCGGACCCGTCTCGTCCGTTCCCAGAACACGTACGACGAGGGCTACGGCCTGCTGGCGAAGACCCAGATCGACGCGATGACGTCGAACGGCACGGGCTGGACCACGTCCGAGACGAGCTGCACCGCCACGACCTACGTCCACAACCCGGCCGGCAACCTCATCGGGTTGGCCCAGCAGGTGCGCACCACCGCCGGCGACTGCACGAAGACCGCGACGGGCGTCGTCCTTTCCGACACACGTACCTCGTACGACGCACTCGACGCGTTCGGCACCGCCCCGGTGAAGGGTCTGCCGGTCCAGGTCGACACCAACGACGCAGCCGGCACCGGCTGGATCACGTCCAGCCGCACCGAGTACGACGCGCTGGGCCGCGCGGTCAAGGTCTACGACGCCGCCGGCAACTTCACGAAGACCTCCTTCAGTCCGGCCGTCGGCACCGCCTTCAGCACCACGGCGACCAACCCGCTCAATCACAGTGCGACCACCAAGGTCGATCCGGGACGCGGCAGTGTCCTGCAGATCACCGATGCCAACAGCCGGAAGGTGAACTCGGCTTACGACAACCTCGGCCGCGTCACCTCGGTCTGGACCCCGTCGCAGACGCCGTCCGTCAACAAGCCCGCGTACAAGTTCGACTACCAGATCTCCGAGCACGAGCCTCCCGTCGTCACGAGCAGCACGCTGCGGGACAACGGCACCTACGAGGCTTCTGTCGCGATCTTCGACGGATTGCTCCGGCCGCGCCAGACCCAGAAGGAAGGCCTGGGCGGTGGCCGTCTGATCACGGACACGCTCTACAGCTCCAACGGCACCGTCAGCCGCACCAACGACAACTACCGGGCGGAGGGCGAACCCGAGAAGAAGATCTTCGTTCCCGAGACCGACTTCCACGTCCCCCACGCCACCAAGACCGCGTACGACGGCCTGGGGCGCATCGTCCGCTCCACCACCGTCTACAGCGACGCGGCGGAGACGCCGAACTCCACCACGGTCGAGTACGGCGGCGACTGGACCCTCACCCGTACGGGCATGTCGGCCGGCACCGTGCCGAGCCCGCTCCAGGGCAGCCGCGCCGTCAAGACCACGACGGACGACCTGGGCCGGACGACGTTGGTCCAGCACGCCGTGACCACCACCAGCCCGCTGACCTGGAGGGACACGAAGTACGAATACGACGTCCGGGGCAAGCTGACCAAGGTCACCGACCCGGTGTCGAACAGCTGGAAGTACACCTACGACAGTCGCGGCCGGATGACGTCCTCCGACGACCCCGACATGGGCAAGTCGAGCTCCACCTACAACAACCTCGACCAGCAGGCCTCCACGACGAACTCGGCCGGCGTTTCCCAGTTCTCCGTGTACGACGCCCTCGGTCGCACGACCGAGGTGCGCTCGGACACCGCGGACGGCACGCTCCTCGCCTCCTGGACCTATGACACCCTGCCCGGTGCCAAGGGCCTGGCCGTCGCCGCCACCCGGTACTCGGGCGGGGCCGCGTACAAGAGCGAGGTCACCGGCTACGACTCGGAGTACCGGCCGACGGGGTCGAAGATCACGATCCCGGACGTGCCCGCCACCAAGGGCCTGGCGGGCACCTACGCCTACAGCACGACCTACACCCCGACGGGCAAGGTCCAGTCGACCAACCTCCCCGCCACCCCGGGCGGATTGGCCGCCGAGAAGCTGATCACCCGCTACGACGCCGACGGCATGCCCCAGACCATGTCGGGCAAGGCCTGGTACACGGCCGAGACCGTCCACAGTCCCTTCGGCGAGGTCCTGCGAACCGCCTCGGGCAGTGCCCCGAACCGCGTGTGGGCGACGAACCGGTACAACCCCAGCACCGGCCGGGTCACCGAATCCACCAGCGACCGCGAGACCGCCGACTACAACCGCCTCTCCCAGGTCTCGTACAAGTACGACCCCGTCGGAAACGTCAACTCGATCACCGACACCCAGCCAGGCGGCCGTGTCGACCGCCAGTGCTTCGCCTACGACGCACTGGGCCAGCTCACCGAGGCCTGGACCGGAAAGACCGAGGCCTGTGCCGGCCCCGGCGGTCCCACACTGGCCGACGTCACCCCGGGCCCGGACGGTGACGGCTACTGGCAGAAGTACCAGTTCGACTCGATCGGCAACCGCACCAAGCTCATCGACAAGGACCTCACCAGTGAGGCCCTGGACGACACGACGACTTACACCTACGGCGTGAACATCGCCGGCAACGGCACCCAGCCGCCCGTCACGATCCAGCCGCACGCCCTGGTCAAGACCGAGAAGGCCACCGTCAAGCCGGGGTCCACGGTCAACTCGCTCTCCACGTACACCTACGACGCGGCCGGCAACACCAAGAGCCGCACCATCGGCGGCGACACCCAGAACCTCACCTGGGACCGGCAGAACAAACTCACCTCCGCCTCGAGCCCCGGCGTCGGTGCGGTGGCGGTCACCGGCCTCGCGGGCAAGTGCCTCGATGTCGCGGAGGGCTCCGCGGCGGACGGCACGGCCGTGCAGCTGTGGCCGTGCAACGAGACCCGTGCGCAGCAGTGGCGCCTGACCGGCGACACGGTTCGCGCGCTGGACAAGTGCCTGACCGCGGACGGTCTGTACGCCCGTCTCTCCACTTGTGACGGGAGCGCCAAGCAGAAGTTCACCTACCGCACCGGCGACAAGACCCTCTACAACGCGGCGGCGGGCGGCTGTGTCACCGTTCCCAATGACAACTCCGCCGACGGCACCGACCTGCACATCTTCACGTGCGCCGCGAACGCGGCCGCCCAGCAGTGGACGTTCGCCGACAACACCACCTACCTCTACGACGCCGCCGGCAACCGGCTGATCGAGGAGACGGGTTCGAGTCGCACTCTCTCCCTCGGCGAAGCCGAGATCACCGTGGACAAGGCGGGCCAGGCCGTCAGCGCGGCCCGCTACTACACCAGCCCGGGCGGTCCGACGACCGTCCGGACCACCGAGGGCAAGGCCACCGGCCACAAGCTCAACGTGCTGCTGACCGACCACCACAACACGGCCACGGTCACGGTCGAGCAGAGCGCCGGACAGAAGGTCACCCGGCGCAAGAGCGATCCGTACGGCAACCAGCGCGGTGCCACGGCGTCCAACTGGCCCGGCAGCCGCGGGTTCCTCGGCAGCGGCGTCGAGGACACCAACACCGGGCTGACCCACATAGGCGCCCGCGAGTACGACGCGTCGACCGGCCGGTTCATCAGCGTCGACCCCGTCATCGACATCACCGACCCGCTACAGATGAACGGGTACACCTACTCCAACGCCGACCCCGTCAACCGGTCCGACCCGTCCGGCCTGTGCCAGGGTCGTGACCCGCACGGGTCCGGCTGCTCGGCAGCCATTCCGGGGAAGGTCTACGTAACTCCTGACAACCCGGCTACCACCCGGCCCCCGAAGGGCGACTCCGGTGGAACCTCCACCGTGGTCGTACAGAAGAGCGGGAAGTCCGTTGTCGTAAACAGTGTTTACATTCCCACGCACAAAGAGCTGGTGGCGCAGTACAAGTGGGCCAGCTCGAAGCACACCTATGCCCAGGACCTCCAGACATGGACGCGTTCGCAATGCCAGCCCACCTCGATGTCAGAAGACAGAGCGTCCTTCTGTGACGTGGCGGGAAGTATGGGCTGGATGGGTACCACCGCGGACGTCGACATGCTGGAGGTCGTAGGTCTGCGAGACCCGTACGACTGCGTCATCGGCGGTGAGGGTGGCGCTTGTAAGGATGCGGCCACAGGTCTGGCGATCGATGCGGCGATCGCGGCTGCCACTTGGGGCGTAGGGAAGGCCGGCAAGGTCGTCTTCAAGATGATCAAGGCGGGGCTGAAGAAGGGGGACTCGATCCCCATCGAATGTCTGACGGACATGGCGGCCAACAGTTTCCCGGCCGGAACGCTCGTCCAGCTCGCTGACGGTTCGGTCAAGGCGATCGAGGATCTCGAGAACGGGGACGAGGTCCTCGCCACCGACCCGGAGACGGGGGAGACCACAGCCCAACCTGTCGTCGCCGGCATCGCCACCGAAACGGACAAGAACTACGTCGAACTGACGCTGGCCGCGAATGGCGCCACCGCCTCGGTGGTCACTACGGGTCACCACCCCGTCTGGTCGGAGTCCGAGCAGGCCTGGATCGATGCCGCTCAGCTCCGCCCCGGCATGACGCTCCGAACGGATGAGGGGGATTCGGTCGCTCTCGCGGCCAGCCGTGCCTTTGAGGCACGTCAGCGTACTTATAACCTCACTGTCGCCGAAGTTCACACGTACTACGTGCTGGCCGGCGATATCCCAGTCCTGGTCCACAATGCCAACACCCCCAAGACGTGCCCGAAGAATGGTCTGAACCTCTCTTCGAAGCTCCCCGACAAGATGCCCGACAACATTGCGGCCGCATATGATGCCGTAAAGCGGGGAGAGCTCCCGTCTCACGACACCTATTCGGGTCGTGAGCACCAGTCGTGGGCGGGCGCCAAGGAGTACAGGGTTCCCGGGGATCCTGGCGATAAGCAGCGGATCCTGGTCATCGACTACGGCAACGGGGTCAAGAAGATGGGATGGACGACCACCCACTATGAGAAGATCCAGCAGTTCGGGGCACCGCACTTCCCGGACTCTGGATGGGTGGCGCCGAAGTGACGGCTGGATGTTAATCGTGTGACGGTCGGCCAGTCTCCTCTGTGGGGAGACTGGCCGACCGCATTCCCGGCAAGACTGTGCTGGGTGGCGCGCTCATCGATTGGATTGACGGAAATGAATCCCGACGACACGATGGTTCCCATGTATCGGATCGCTGACAAAGGTTCCCGAAAGGTATTGGTGGAGGCGGAGGGTATTCTGGGATTTTTCGTGGATCAGGATGATCCGGAGTTGGGGACGGTGACCCTTGAGGGGGCGCGCCGCGTCGACTGGGGTAAAGGGAGGTCCGAAAATGCAGAGCTGCATATTGTGAATTTTCGTCACGAGGTGATCGGGGTGTACGATCTTGGGCTCACTCGCCTCGCCTACTCCGAGGCCGGTACGGGCAGCGGCGAGAAGGCGAATGACGTGTGTTCGTTCCAGGGATATACGTGCGAATATCCGCGAGCCGGTGAAGTCTGGCGCCGATGGGCCTCACCGGAGCCGCTTCGTCTGGGTGAATGGGCCGCCCGTACGGTCGAATATCACAAGAGTTGGCTTCATGTAGCCCAGACGGCCTGGTTTACCTCTCACCGGGGCGTTGTGAGGTGCGAGGACGGCTGCGGTGTATCCCTTGAAGGGCGGAGGATGCTAGACAAGAGCAGCTTCTACTGCGAGTTGGGTGAAGCCGCGAATGGGGCTGGCGGATATTTCGGATCAAATCTCGATGCCCTTGCCCATTGTCTCTCGGCGAACCAGGCGATCAAGCCGCTGCTCTCCGTTGAATGGCGAGACTTCTCGGCATCGCGCGAATTCTTGGGTGACGTGTTCGTATCGCGGGTGATCGAAGTCCTGAAAGAATTCAACGTCGAGGTTGATTGCCGATAGGCGGTGCGGGCGGGCGCACCGTTCGACGAGGCCGTGCCCAGAGGAGAGAACGGCAGCGACCGTGCCGCCACCCACACCGCGCTCGCTCGCTCGCCGGCACGGAAGCGATGGTGGACTCTCGCGTGGCGTCGCGACGAGTTTCGCGGGGTCCGGGAGTCTGAATCCGCGTAGTGACCATCGAACAAGGAGCGCGGAGCCATGGGCAAGCTGACCCTCACCACCTTCCTGACCCTCGACGGCGTGATGCAGGCCCCCGGCGCGCCGGACGAGGACCCCAGCGGCGGGTTCGAGTACGGCGGCTGGCTGGTGCCGTTCGCCGACGAGGGGATGGGGGAGTTCATGACCGAGGTCTTCGACCGGACCGGGGCGTTCCTGCTCGGGCGGCGGACCTACGAGATCTTCGCGTCGTACTGGCCGCAGCACGACGACCCCGCGGACCCGATCGCGAGCAGGCTGAACAAGCTGCCGAAGTACGTGGCCTCGACCACCCTCGAGGAGCCGGCCTGGGGCCCGGCCACCGTGATCGACGGGGAACAGCTCCAAGCCGAGGTCGTACGGGTCAAGGACGCACTGGAGGGGGACCGGGAGCTCCAGGTGCACGGCAGCGGGCAGCTCGCGCAGTGGCTGCTCGCCCGGGACCTGGTGGACGAGCTGAACCTGCTGGTCTTCCCGGTGTTCCTGGGCGCGGGCCGCCGGCTGTTCCCGGTCGGCGCGCTGCCCACGTCGTACGAGGTCCTCGGCTCCCGCACCACATCGAGCGGCACCGCCATCCACACCTACCGGCCCACGGGCCGCGCCGCCTTCGGCACCTTCTGAGCCGGGCGGTGGGCGTGTGCGCGAGGGCACGCCGGCCGGGCCGGTCACGGGGTCGACCAGGGCGCGGGATAAGCCCTCGACCGGGTCGATCACGCTCCGGTAGCGTGAGCGCCCCCGTGCGAGCCAGCGACGCCTCCACTTCCTCCTGCCGCTGGAGTCCCGGTGTCCACCCTCGCCGCCCCCGCATCCGTCACGGCCCCCGCCCCCCGCCGGGCCTGGCTCGCCGATCTGCCGGTCCTGCTCGTCGCCGTCGTCTGGGGCGGCAGCTACCTCGCCGCCAAGGGCATCACCACCACGCACACCGTGATCGCGGTGCTCGTGCTCCGGTTCGCCCTGGTCCTGCCCGTGCTCGTCGTCGCCGGGTGGTCGCGGCTGCGCGCGCTCGGTGCCGCCCAGCTGCGCGGCGCCGGGGTGCTGGGACTCGTACTCGGCGGGATCTTCCTGCTGGAGACCTACGGAGTCGTCCACACCTCCGCCACCAACGCCGGGCTGATCATCAGCCTGACCATGATCTTCACCCCGCTGGCCGAGTCCGCCGTCCGCCGCACCGCACCCTCGACGGCCTTCCTCGGCGCCGCCGCCGTCTCCGTCGCCGGGGTCGTGCTCCTCACCCAGGGCGCCGGCTTCACCGCCCCCAGCCTCGGCGACCTGCTCATCCTCGGCGCGGCCCTCGCCCGGACCCTGCACGTCCTGCTCATGGCCCGGATCAAGGCGGTCCAGGACGCGGACTCGCTCTCCCTGACCACCGTTCAGCTCGGCAGCGCGGTCGCCGTGTTCGCCGTACTGGCCGCGCTGCCCGGCACCGGCGCGAGCCCCTGGGCGGCCGCCGCGGACTTCGGGGCCGCCGAGTGGGCCGGGCTCGCCTTCCTGTCCGTCTTCTGCACCCTCTTCGCGTTCTTCGTGCAGATGTGGGCCGTGCGCCGCACCTCGCCCTCCCGGGTCAGCCTCCTGCTCGGCACCGAACCCCTGTGGGCGGCCGCCGCGGGCATCGCCATCGGCGGCGAGCACCTCGGCGCGGCCGGGTTCGCGGGAGCCGCGCTGGTGCTCGCGGGTACCGCCTGGGGGCGGCGCGCGGCTGGCTGAACGATTGGCCGAAACCGGCTCAAGTCGAGCTCGACTCCCGGTCTAGGGTGACCGCATGCCAGTCCTGGACCTCAGTACGATCGCCGAAGACTTCAACGAAAACCCGTACCCCCACTACGCGCGCCTGCGCGAGGACGGACCCGTCCACCGCGTGAAGGCGGCGGACGGCCAGGAAGTCTGGCTGATCGTCGGCCACCAGGAGGCCCGCCAAGCCCTCACCCACCCCGGGGTGTCCAAGAACTGGCTCACGTCGGGGCTCTACACCGACCGGGAGCAGACCGAGGCCAGCGCCAACATGCTGCGCGCCGACCCTCCCCACCACACCCGGCTGCGCCGGCTGGTCTCCCGCTCCTTCGCCCCCGGCCGGATCGAGAGCCTGCGCCCGCGCGTCCAGGAGATCGTCGACGGGCTGCTCGACGGCATGGAGGCCCTCCCCGAGCGCCGCGCGGACCTGATCGACGCCTTCGCCCAGCCGCTGCCCATGACCGTGATCTGCGAGCTCCTCGGGGTTCCGGCGGCCGACCGCGGCGTCTTCCACGACTGGATCACCGGGGTCGTCTCGCCCACCGGGGTCGAGTCCGAGAACGCGGCCCAGCGCGCCATGACCGCCTACATGGCCGAACTCGTCGACTCCAAGATCGCCGACCCGGGTGAGGACCTGCTCAGCGACTGGGTCACGAGCCGGGGGGACGACGGGGACCGGCTCTCCCGGCAGGAACTGGTCGCCATGGCCTTCCTGCTGATGGTGGGCGGGCACGAGACCACCGTGCACCTGGTCTCCAACGGGATACGGGCGCTCCTCGCCCATCCCGACCAGCTCGCGGCCCTGCGCGCCGATCCGGCCGGACTGATCGACGGCGCCGTGGAGGAGATCCTGCGCTACGACGGCCCGGTGGAGACGGCCACGTTCCGCTACGCCAGCGCGGACCTGGAGATCGGCGGCACCTTCATCGAGGCCGGATCGCCCGTCCTGGTCTCCCTCGCCGGCGCGGACCGGGACCCCGCCCGCTTCGAGGACCCCGACGCCTTCGACATCCGCCGCCCCGGCCGCGGCGGGCACATCGCCTTCGGGCACGGCATCCACCACTGCATCGCCGCCCCGCTGGGCCGGCTGGAGGGCCGTATCGCGATCCGGTCCCTGCTGGAACGCTTCCCGGACCTCGCGGACGAACCGGCGGTCTTCGAATGGGCGCCCGGGACCCTGGTCCGGGGAACGACCCGGCACCCGGTGCGCTGGTAGCGGGCGGGGCGGGGCGGAGATGGGGGACGGGATGCCGGGAGGCCTGCGGGGCTCACAGGTCGGGCAGCTCCTCCAGCCGGACCACGCGCCGCTCGCGCCGCGAGAGCTCGCAGGCCTCCGCGACGCGCAGCGCGGCGAGCGCCTCGGCCCCGTTGCACGGATTGGGGCCCTCGCCGCGCACGAGGCGTACGAAGGCCAGCAGCTCGGCTTCGTACGCCGGGCCGAAGCGCTCCAGGAAACCGGACCACGGCTTGCTCGCCGGGGGCGGGCCGTGCGGTTCGGTCGAGGCGATCGGCGTACGGTCGTCCAGCCCGGTGGACACCTGGTCCAGCTCCCCGGCCAGCTCCATCCGCACGTCGTAGCCGGCGCCGTTGCAGCGCGTACCGGTACTGGAGACCAGGGTCCCGTCGTCCAGGGTGAGGACGGCGGCGCCGGTGTCGATGTCATCCGTCTCCCGGAACCGGGAGGGGCCCGCGTCCGACCCGGTCGCGTACACCGCGGCCACCTCGTGCCCGGTCACCCAGCGGACCATGTCGAAGTCGTGCACCAGGCAGTCCCGGTACAGCCCGCCCGAGGTGGCCAGGTACGCGGCCGCGGGCGGCGCCGGATCGGCGGTCGTGGTCCGTACGGTGTGCAGCCGGCCCAGCGCGCCCGAGCGGACCAGCTCGCGCGCCGTGCCGTATCCCGCGTCGAAGCGGCGCATGAAGCCCAGCTGGAGCTCCCCGCCGACCGCCGCCACCTCGCGCAGCACCGCCAGGGTGCGGTCCAGGTCCGGGGCGATCGGCTTCTCGCAGAACACCGGCAGGCCGCCGCGGACCGCCCGGACGACGAGCTCCGCGTGCCCCTCGGTGGCGCAGGACACCACCAGCGCGTCCACGCCCCAGGTGAAGACCTGCTGGACGGTGGGCGCGGCCGTGGCGCCGAGCCGGTCGGCGAGGCGCGCCGCCCGGGCCGGGTCGGCGTCGGCGAGCAGGAGCGAGCCCGCGTCCGCCTGGCGGGCCAGGGCCGCCGCGTGGAAGGACCCGATCCGGCCCGTCCCTATGAGCCCGATGCGCATGCACTCAACGTGACCCCGTCCGGGGGACCTGTCAATCTGCCCGGCTGCGTACCGATGAGTCCGTGATGGCCCCGATGACCTTGCATGGTGCACTGTGACGGATACTGGGCGGTTGCGGCCGCCGGCACACGACAGCCCGGGCGGGCGCGGCGCGAGCGGCGCGGACGAGCCGCGGCGGCCGCGGGACGGCGCCGGGACAGTGGTGGGACGAGCGAAAGGCACGGCAGACGTGGCTAGGGTCAGGACAGGGGTACGCGTCGTGGGCGCGGTGCTCGCGGCGGTGCTGGGCGCCTCCCTCGTGGGCTGCAGCAGCACGGGCGGCAAGCGCGCCGAGGACCGGGCGAAGGCCGAGGCGGCGGGTCGGCCCGCGGTGTCCACTCCGCGCTGGACCTTCGCGATGGTCACCCACGCGGGCGATGGCGACACCTTCTGGGACATCGTGCAGAAGGGCGCCAAGGAGGCCGCGGCGAAGGACAACATCAACTTCGTCTACGCCCACGACGACCAGGCACAGCAGCAGGCGCAGTTCGTCCAGAACGCCATCGACCAGAAGGTCGACGGGCTGATCGTCTCCCTCGCCAAGCCCGAGGCCCTCAAGGACGTCCTGGCCAAGGCCGTCAAGGCCGGCATCCCGGTGATCACGGTCAACTCCGGATCGGCCCAGTCCGCCGAGTACGGGGCGCTCACGCACATCGGCCAGGACGAGGTGATCGCCGGCGAGGCGGTCGGCACCGAGCTGACCGCGCGCGGAAGGAAGAAGGCCGTCTGCGTCCTGCACGAGCAGGGCAACGTCGGCCACGAGCAGCGCTGCGCCGGCGCGAAGAAGACCTTCGGCGGCTCGCTGGAGAACCTGTACGTCGAGGGCACCAACATGCCGTCCGTCCAGGCCGCCCTCCAGGCCAAGCTCCAGGCCGACCCGTCCGTCGACGCGATCGTCACCCTGGGCGCGCCCTTCGCGCCCACCGCCGTCAAGGCCAAGGAGGCGGCGGGCAGCAAGGCGGAGGTCGACACCTTCGACCTGAACGCCTCCGTGGCCCGCGACCTGAAGTCCGGTGCGCTCGGTTTCGCCGTCGACCAGCAGCCCTACCTCCAGGGCTACGAGGCCGTCGACCTGCTGTGGCTCTACCGCTACAACGCCAACGCGCTCGGCGGCGGCCGCCCGGTCCTCACCGGGCCGCAGATCGTCACCGCCGACCAGGCGGCCAAGCTGGAGGAGTTCATCAAGCGGGGCAGCCGATGAGGCCCCCCGCACCCGCTCCGGCCGGCCCGGCCCCCGCCTCCGCCGCCGACGAGCGGCTCGCCCCCACCTCGCTGCTGCGCCGCCTGCTGGGCCGGCCCGAGCTGGGCGCGGTCGTCGGCGCGGCCGCCGTCTTCGTCTTCTTCTCCTTCGCCGCCGACAGCTTCCTGCGGGCCTCCAGCCTGAGCACGATCCTGTACTCGGCCTCCACCATCGGCATCATGGCCGTCCCGGTGGCCCTGCTCATGATCGGCGGCGAGTTCGACCTGTCCGCCGGTGTCATGGTCACCACGTCGGCGCTGTTCAGCTCGATGTTCAGCTACCAGATGACGGCCAACGTCTGGGTCGGCGTCCTGGTGTCCCTGCTGGTCACCCTGGCCATCGGCTTCTTCAACGGGTTCATGCTGACCCGCACGAAACTGCCGAGCTTCATCATCACGCTCGGCACCTTCCTGATGCTGACCGGCCTGAACCTCGGCTTCACCAAGCTGATCAGCGGCTCGGTCTCCACCAAGACGATCGCGGACATGGAGGGCTTCGCCTCCGCCCGCACCCTCTTCGCCTCGCAGTGGACCTTCGGTTCGGTCACCCTGAAGGTGACCATCCTGTGGTGGCTGGTCCTGGTCGCCGTGGCCACCTGGATCCTGCTGCGCACGCGCGCCGGCAACTGGATCTTCGCCGTCGGCGGCGGGGCGGACGCGGCCCGCGCGACCGGCGTCCCGGTCGTGAAGACCCGTATCGGCCTGTACATGGGCGTGGCCCTGTGCGCCTGGATCTCCGGACAGCACATCCTGTTCTCGTTCGACGTCGTCCAGTCGGGAGAAGGCGTCGGCAACGAGTTCCTCTACATCATCGCGGCCGTCATCGGCGGCTGTCTGATGACCGGCGGCTACGGCTCGGCGATCGGCTCCGCCGTGGGCGCCTTCATCTTCGGCATGACCAGCAACGGCATCGTCTACGCCCAGTGGAACCCGGACTGGTTCAAGTTCTTCCTCGGCGCGATGCTGCTGCTCGCGACGCTGCTCAACGCATGGGTCCGCAAGCGGGCGGAGGCGAAGTGATGACCGCGACCGGTACCGGGACCACCGGCGGCGCCACCGCGCCCGCCCTGGTGAAGCTGACCGACGTCAGCAAGTACTACGGAAACATCCGCGCCCTCCAGGGGGTCTCCCTGGAGGTCTCCGCCGGCGAGATCACCTGTGTCCTCGGCGACAACGGCGCCGGCAAGTCCACCCTCATCAAGATCATCGCGGGGCTGCACCGGCACGACGCCGGCACCTTCGAGATCGAGGGCGGGGAGACCGCGCTCGCCAACCCGCGCGCCGCCCTCGACCACGGCATCGCCACCGTCTACCAGGACCTCGCCGTGGTCCCGCTCATGCCCGTCTGGCGCAACTTCTTCCTCGGCTCCGAGCCCACCAAGGGCCGCGGCCCCTTCCGCCGCCTCGACGTGGAGCTCATGCGCGCGACCACCCGGGCCGAGCTCCTGCGCATGGGCATCGACCTGCGCGACGTGGACCAGCCCATCGGCACCCTGTCCGGCGGCGAGCGGCAGTGCGTGGCCATCGCCCGCGCCGTCCACTTCGGCGCCAAGGTCCTCGTACTCGACGAGCCCACCGCGGCCCTCGGCGTCAAGCAGTCCGGCGTGGTCCTCAAGTACGTCGCGGCCGCCCGCGACGCGGGCCTCGGCGTGGTCCTGATCACGCACAACCCGCACCACGCGTACCTGGTCGGGGACCGTTTCGTCCTGCTCAAGCGCGGCACCATGGCGGGCAGCCACACCCGCGACTCGATCACCCTGGACGAGCTCACCCGGCAGATGGCGGGCGGCTCCGAGCTCGACGAGCTGAGCCACGAACTGGAGCGAGTGGCAGAATCAGGACCCGACAGCGCATCCGGCACCACATCCGGCACCACCGCACCATGAGGGACGACACGAGTCGATGAGCACGTACCGGGACTTCACGCTCGCCCACCGGGGGGCGGCGCGAGGCACCGTCCTGCGGACCATCGGGACCCGTGAGCGCAGGTCGCACCTGACCGCCCCGCGCGTTCCGACCGTCGGCATCGACATCGGCGGTACCAAGGTGATGGCCGGCGTCGTGGACGCCGACGGGATCATCCTGGAGAAGATCCGGACCGAGACCCCGGACAAGTCCAAGAGCCCCAAGGTCGTCGAGGACACCATCGTCGAGCTGGTCCTGGACCTCTCCGACCGGCACGACGTGCACGCGGTCGGCATCGGCGCCGCCGGCTGGGTCGACGCCGACCGCTCCCGCGTGCTGTTCGCCCCGCACCTGGCCTGGCGCGACGAACCGCTGCGCGACGCGCTCCAGTCCCGGCTCGCGGTCCCGGTCATGGTCGACAACGATGCCAACACGGCGGCCTGGGCCGAATGGCGCTTCGGCGCCGGCCGCGGCGAGGACCACCTCGTCATGATCACCCTGGGCACCGGCATCGGCGGCGCCATCCTCGAGGACGGCCAGGTCAAGCGGGGCCGCTACGGGGTCGCCGGCGAGTTCGGCCACATGCAGGTCGTCCCCGGCGGCCACCGCTGCCCCTGCGGCAACCGCGGCTGCTGGGAGCAGTACAGCTCCGGCAACGCCCTGGTCCGCGAGGCCCGCGAGCTGGCCGCCGCCGACTCCCCGGTCGCGTACAACCTCATCGCCAGGGTCGGCGGCAACGTCCACGAGATCACCGGGCCGCTCATCACCGAGCTGGCCCGCGAGGGCGACGCCATGTGCGTCGAGCTCCTCCAGGACATTGGCCAGTGGCTCGGCGTCGGCATCGCCAACCTCGCCGCCGCCCTCGACCCCTCCTGCTTCGTCATCGGCGGCGGCGTCAGCGCCGCCGACGACCTGCTCATCGGCCCCGCCCGCGACGCCTTCCGCCGCCACCTCACCGGCCGCGGCTACCGCCCCGAGGCCCGCATCGCCAAGGCCCAGCTCGGCCCCGAGGCCGGCATGGTCGGCGCCGCCGACCTCGCCCGGCTCGTCGCCCGGCGGTTCCGCCGCGCCACACGCCGGCGCGTCGAGCGCTACGAGCGCTACGCGCAGTTCGGCCGGCGCGACGCCACCGGCCCCGAAGACCAGGAAAAGCAGTGACACCGCCCTCCCTGCCCCGCCAGGCACCCTCCCCCGACGAGGGGTCGGCGCCGGTCCCCGCCGAGGACCGCAAGCACGTCGTCAAGCGCCGCTGGATCACCGCGATCATCATCCTGCTGCTCGTCGGTGTCCCCGCGGGCTACCTGGCGATCTCCACACAGCAGAGCCGCGAGAGCGGCCGCGACAAGGCCGCCAGGGTCGGAGCGTCCAAGGTGCGGCCGGGCTGGCCGTCCAAGGTGCAGCGCAGCATCTACGAGGTACCCGTACCGCCGAAGGCCTGGCGGGTCGGGTTCCTGGAGACCAACAACTGGCGCACCAGCCGGCTGTACACGCAGTTCGCGGTCACTCCGCCCGAGCTGGACGCGTTCCTGGCCTCCGTCGGCACCAGCCGGGAGGAGCTGACTCCCGGGGTGTCGATCTCCGAGCACGACACCTCGGTCGCGGGATGGAACTGGAAGTCCAAGACCGGGTGGCTCGGGACCACCCTCGAAGAGGACGACCCGAGGCCCACCCGGGACATCACGGTCGACCTCACGGACCCCAAGGTCTTCAAGGTCTACGTGGTCTCCTCGACCACCCCCTGACCGCCCGGTCGGGGGGCTAGCCTTGGATCATGAAGCTCACCAAGCGGCTGCACTCCTGCGTCCAGCTGGAGAAGGACGGGCGCGTGCTCGTCATCGACCCGGGCGCCTTCAGCGAACCGGACGCCGGCCTCGGGGCGGACGCCCTGCTGGTCACGCACGAACACGCCGACCACTTCGAGGAGGGCCGGCTGCGCGCCGCCCTCGACGCGAATCCGGCGGCCCGGCTGTGGACCCTGCGCAGCGTCGCGGAGAAGCTGGGCCCCGCCTATCCGGGCCGGGTCCACACCGTGGGCCACGGGGACACCTTCACCGCCGCCGGCTTCGAGGTCCAGGTGCACGGCGAACTGCACGCCGTGATCCACCCGGACATCCCGCGGATCACCAATGTCGGCTACTTCGTGGACGGTGCGCTCTTCCACCCGGGGGACGCGCTGACCGTGCCCGGGGCCCCCGTCGACACCCTCATGCTTCCGGTGCACGCACCCTGGAACAAGATCGCCGAAGTGATCGACTACGTCCGCGAGGTCAAGCCGCGCCAGGCCCTCGCCATCCACGACGCGGGTCTGACCGACCTGGCGCTGCCGATCTACGCCACCCAGATCGGCAACCTCGGCGGGGCCGGCTACGACCGACTCACCCCCGGGGACAGCACCAACCTGTGACTGTCGGTGCCGGGCGGTAGGTTGGGCGGTATGCGTATCGCCACGTACAACGTCAACTCGATCACCGCCCGGCTGCCGCGCCTGCTGGCCTGGCTGGAGAGCTCCGGCACCGATGTCCTGTGCCTCCAGGAGACCAAGTGCTCCGCGGAGCAGTTCCCCTACGAGGAGCTGCGCGAGCTGGGCTACGAGGCGGCCGTCAATGCCACCGGCCGGTGGAACGGCGTGGCCCTGCTCTCCAAGGTGGGCCTGGAGGACGTGGTCGTCGGCCTGACCGACGGTCCCGACTACGAGGGCGCCCAGGAGCCCCGCGCGGTCTCCGCCACCTGCGGCGGGGTGCGCGTCTGGTCGGTGTACGTGCCCAACGGCCGCGAGGTCGAGCACGACCACTACGGCTACAAGCTGAACTGGTTCCGGGCCCTGACCACCGCCATCGCCGAAGACGCGGCGGGGGACCTCCCGTTCGCGGTGCTCGGCGACTTCAATGTGGCCCCGACCGACGAGGACGTCTACGACCCGGCGGTCTTCGCGGGCGCCACGCACGTCACCCCCGCCGAGCGGGCCGCCCTGGAGGCGCTGCGGGCCGCGGGCCTCTCCGACGTCATGCCCCGCGCGCTCAAGTACGACCGGCCCTACACCTTCTGGGACTACCGGATGCTCGCCTTCCCGAAGAACAGGGGCATGCGCATCGACCTGGTCTACGGGAACGGGGCTTTCGCCAAGGCCGTCACCGACTCCTACGTCGACCGCGAGGAGCGCAAGGGCAAGGGCGCCTCCGACCACGCGCCGGTCGTCGTCGACCTGGAGCTTTAGCGGGCTCCCGATCTGTCACGGTTCAGGCGCGCCCTGTCGCCCGCCGGGGATCCGGGTGTCAGTCTGGGCTTATGAACATCCCTTTCCTGGCCAACTGGCTCAATCGGCACGAAACGGATCAGGGCGCGAGAGGACTCGCGGCCGCCCTCGCGGACGATCCCGAGGGCGTCAACGAGTTGTTCGCGGAATGCGAGATGCTGCGCGCCCACGCGCGGTCGGCCGGACTGGAACTCGACGAGAGCCCACGCTCGTTGGAGGAGCTCGACCAGCTGATGCCGCGCTGGCGCCGGGATCCGGAGATCACTCCGTGGCTCGGCAACGACGCGGGCTTCTACCTCGGGACCGTCATCATCCGGTCCGTCCCGGGTGCCGGCTGGCAGGTGTGGCCCAACGGCCAGCCGATGATCCGGCTGGCCTCGGGCCGCGAGCTGAACGTGGTCGAGTCGGGCGTGTCCTGGGCGATGACCGGCTCCCCCGAACTCAGCCAGGCGTACGCCGAAGCCTCGGAAGGCTGACCTCGTCGGCCTTTATGTGGCTTTTAGGCGTGTCGCGGTGAAGTGCCCTTCCACGGCTGGATAGTTTGCGCTGACCTCGACACACCGACAAATGGGCAGGGCAGTGTATGGCCGTCGATCCGTTGATCGAGCTGCGGGACGTCAACAAGCACTTCGGACGACTGCACGTCCTCCAGGACATCAACCTCACCGTCGGCCGCGGGGAGGTGGTGGTGGTCATCGGCCCCTCCGGCTCCGGGAAATCGACCCTGTGCCGGGCGATCAACCGACTGGAGAGCGTCGAGTCGGGCACGATCACGCTCGACGGGAAACCGCTGCCCGCCGAGGGCAAGGAGCTCGCCGCACTCCGCGCGGACGTGGGGATGGTCTTCCAGTCCTTCAACCTCTTCGCGCACAAGACCGTCCTGGCCAACATCTCCCTCGCCCAGGTCAAGGTCAGGAAGCGCAAGAAGGAAGAAGCCGACAAGCGCTCCCGGGAGCTGCTGGAGCGGGTCGGCCTCGCGGACCAGGCGGACAAGTTCCCCGCCCAGCTGTCCGGAGGCCAGCAGCAGCGCGTGGCCATCGCCCGCGCGCTCGCCATGAGCCCCAAGGCCCTGCTCTTCGACGAGCCCACCTCCGCGCTCGACCCGGAGATGATCAACGAGGTGCTGGAGGTCATGCAGCAGCTCGCGGCCGAGGGCATGACCATGGTCGTGGTCACCCACGAGATGGGCTTCGCCCGCTCCGCGGCCAACCGCGTCGTGTTCATGGCCGACGGGAAGATCGTCGAGGACCGGACCCCGGAGGCCTTCTTCACCGCCCCCGAGAGCGACCGGGCCAAGGACTTCCTCTCCAAGATCCTCAAGCACTGAGGGGCGGCCCGATGAAGAACCTGCGCGCCCCGCTCCTGCCCGCCTGCGCCCTCGCCCTGCTGCTGCTGGGCGCCGTCACCGGCTGCGGCAAGTCCGGCAGCCCCCCGGTCAAGGGCCCCCAGCCCGAGGACCTCCCCGTCTACCAGGTCGCCACGGGCTTCCGGCTGCCCGACTCGCGCACCTGGGAGAAGGCCAGGAAACGCGGCCGCCTCGTCGTCGGGGCCAAGGAGGACCAGCCGTACATGGGGGAGAAGGACCCCGCGAGCGGCCGCTACACCGGCTTCGACATCGAGATCGCCAAGATGATGGCCGCCTCGCTCGGCTTCGACCCCAAGACCGTGGAGTTCAAGACGATCGCCTCCGCCAACCGCGAGACCGCCCTGCAGAACGGCCAGATCGACTACTACGTCGGCACGTACACGATCAACGACAACCGCAAGAAGCAGGTCGGCTTCGCCGGCCCCTACTACCTCGCCGGCCAGTCGCTGCTCGTACGCAAGGGGGAGACGCGGATCAAGGGCCCCGAGGACCTCGCCGGCAAGAAGGTCTGCTCGGCCGCGGGCTCCACCCCCTACCAGCGGCTCCAGAAGGAGTTCCCCCGCGCCGTCCTCGTCGCCTACGACACGTACTCGGTCTGCGTCGACAACCTGCTGACCTACCAGGTCGACGCCGTCTCCACCGACGACTCGATCCTCCTCGGCTACGCGGCCAAGGTCCCCGAGGAGCTCAAGGTGGTCGGCAAGCCCTTCTCCGAGGAGCCCTACGGCATCGGCGTCCCGCGCTCCGACAACGCACTGCGCTTCGCCCTCGACGACGCCCTGGAGGAGAACGAGAAGAACGGCAACTGGAAGAAGGCCTACGAGGCCACGCTCGGCCTGTCCGGCGAGCCGGCGCCCAAGCCGCCGGCCATCGACCGCTACCCGGCGAGCTGAGGGGAGAGCGCACCGCCATGGACGTGCTCACCGACAACTTCTCGCTCTACGGGAAGGGCTTCCTCGGGACCGTCGAGCTCACGGTCTACGCCTCGCTCGTCGCCCTGGTCCTCGGGTTCCTGATGGCCTCCTTCCGGGTCGCCCCCGTCGGCTCCTTCCGGGTCTTCGGCACCGTCTGGGTGACCATCCTGCGCAACACCCCGCTCACCCTGCTCTTCTTCGCCGTCCTGCTCGGCCTGCCGCGCTTCGGCCTGGTCCTGCCCTTCCAGCTCTTCGCCGTCCTCGCGCTGGGCTGCTACACCTCCGCCTTCATCTGCGAGGCGCTGCGCTCCGGCATCAACACCGTGCCCAAGGGGCAGGGGGAGGCTGCCCGCAGCCTGGGCATGTCCTTCCGCCAGACCCTGGGCACCGTCGTGCTCCCGCAGGCCTTCCGCTCCGTCATCCCGCCCATCGGCTCCACGCTGATCGCGCTCGCCAAGAACTCGGCGATCGCCGGGGCCTTCAGCGTCACCGAGCTGCTGGGCACGTACAAGACCCTCAACGAGCTGGGCTACAGCATCATCTGGACCTTCATCTGGATCGCGGTGGGCTATCTGATCATCACCCTGTCCATCAGCGCGCTGTTCAACGTGCTCGAGAAGCGCTACGGAGTCGCCCGATGACCGCGCACGCGCTCCACGGGGACCCGGAGTCCACCGCGCTCTACGACATCCCGGGCCCCCAGGCCCGCCGCCGTCACTTCCTCTACGGGATCGTCTCGACGGCCGCCATCCTCGGGCTGCTCGGCTGGCTGCTCTACCTGCTCTTCTCCACGAACCAGTTCACCGCCGCCAAGTGGACCCCCTTCG
Organism: Streptomyces sp. ISL-43; assembly: GCF_018614195.1. GTDB lineage: Bacteria > Actinomycetota > Actinomycetes > Streptomycetales > Streptomycetaceae > Streptomyces. The sequence goes on along the minus strand of NZ_JAGGOT010000070.1, from coordinate 44,667 downwards.
AGTACAAGGGCATCCAGGAGCTGCTGCTCAAAGGGCTCTGGAACACCCTCAAGGCCTTCGCCTACGCCTCGGTGCTCTCGCTCGTGCTCGGCGCGGTGCTCGCCACCGGCAGGCTCTCCGTCCACCGGCCGGTGCGCTGGCTGTCCACCCTGTGCGTGGAGTTCTTCCGGGCCATGCCGGTGCTGGTGATGATCTTCTTCATCTTCGTCGCGCTGAAGGTCCAGCCGCTGCCCGCGCTGGTCGCCGGACTGACCCTGTACAACGGCTCGGTGCTGGCCGAGGTCTTCCGTACGGGCATCAACTCGGTGGAGAGGGGCCAGCGCGAGGCCGCGTACGCCCTGGGCATGCGCAAGACCCAGGTGATGACGTACGTACTGGCCCCTCAGGCCGTACGGGCCATGCTGCCCACGATCATCAGCCAGCTGGTGGTCGCCCTGAAGGACACCTCACTCGGCTTCCTGATCACCTACGAGGAGTTCCTGCACGCGGGAAAGCTGATCGCCTCCAACCTCGACTACGACCTGCCCTTCATCCCCGTCGTGATGATCATCTCGCCGATCTACATCGGGATGTGCGTGCTGCTGTCCTGGTTCGCCACCTGGGTGGCCAGGCGTGAGCGGCGCAGCCCCAAGACGAAGGCGGTCGAGATCGGCCCGGCCGAGCCGGAAACGGTGCTGCCGGGCCGGATCTGACCCGCAGGGCGCAAGCCCCCGAGAGCCACACCCGGCACGGCGGCAGCCGTGGATCACTGCTCGCGCAGCGGCACCGAGACGTACGAGGGATCGGTGCGCGGCGAGGAGAAGGTCAGCTGCCCGCCGGTCGGGTTGTGCTCGATGTACAGCGGGTCGACGGTGTCGACGACGACGGCGAGGCGGTGCCCGGCCGGGACGTCGTAAGCGGTGGAGAAGAGCTCCAGGTCCACACCGAAGGCCTCGCCGGCCGGCTTGCCGTGGAAGGTGTACGGGGCGTTGCTGACCAGCTTGCCGATGCCGAGCGGGCCGACGTCGTAGAGGTACGCGACGAAGGTGCCGTCGGACTTCGTGGGCGTGACGGTGGTGTGCAGCCGGACCGTCCCGCGCACGCGGCGGGCCTCGTCGTAGCGCGGCGACTGCCAGACGGCGGCGAAGGCGCGGGGGAGCAGCGGGATGGAGGCGATCGGGGGCGCCTGGAAGAACTGGTCGAGGACGCTGGACAGGAGGACGATCCCGCCGTTGGCGCCCGAGTCGACATTGGCGAAGACGTGCTCGCTGTCGGCGAGCATCAGCTTCTCGGTGCCGCCGGAGCCGACCGACTTCCAGTCGGCGTAGCCCTCGTACCCGCTGTCGCTGCGCGATTTGATCTGCACCGGGGCCTCGGCGTCCACGCCGTTGCGCTCGCCCTTGAGGTAGCGGTCGAACCAGCGGTGCGCGTTGGTCCAGGTGTCGTTGGGCAGGCCGAGCAGGCCGGTGCCCTCGGCGGTGGCGTGGTCGCCGGGCCGGAACTCCAGGCGCTTGGGGCCGGTGAGCTTCTCGAAGAACGCGGCGTACTGGTTGGGCGGGAAGATGGTGTCGCCCCACGCGTTGCCGAGCATGATCGCGGCGCCGTTGGCGTTGATCCGGTCCACCTGCTCGGCGGCGGAGCGCTTCTTGCCCCACTCGATCATCTGCGGCTCTCTGTCCAGCTTCGAGCCGAGGAAGTCGCCGAGGATCTGCCGGAGTTCGGGGCCGGGACGGCCGGTGAGGTAGCCGGCGCCGCCGAGCAGCCCGGCGGCCTGGAGGTGCTGGGTGCGGCCGGAGTAGATGGACTCGATGAGGTCGGCCCAGCCGCTGAGCGCGACCACCGCCTTGACGCGGGCGTCGCGCGCGGAGGCGAGCAGGCTGATGCCGGCGCCGTAGGAGACCCCGCCCAGGCCGATGTGCTCCGGGTCGGCGGGGGTGTTCGCGAGCGCCCAGTCGATGACGGCGGAGACGTCGGCGGTGTCCGCCGGGCCGGCGGTCTCGATCTCGCCGCCCGAGAGCCAGAAGCCGCGGGAGGTGTAACTGACCACCACGTAGCCGGAGTCGGCGAGTTTCTTGGCCTGCGCGATGTATTCGATCTGGGGCATGCCCCAGCTGGTGGGCAGCACGATCAGGGGGTACTTCGCGCCAGGGCCGGCGCCGGCCGGGGTGAAGACGTTGCCCTTGAGGGTGATGCCGCCGGAGCCGGGGATGTCGTGGAAGCGCAGTTCCGGAGAAGCGTCCGATACGGCGGCGTTCGTGGCGGTGGGCGCCGCCTGGGCCTGATGGGGGGCCAGGCCCAGGGCGGCTGCCGCCAGTACGACTGCCATGGCAGTCGCGGTGCTGGTGGTGCGGACGGTGCGGACCATCTCTCGCTCCTCGCGTGTGCCGGGGTGTCAAAGTGACCCGACGGTAACGGGAGGGGCTTACCGGAAGTAACCCATGAGTAAGTTACGTGCCGGTAACGATTGAACGATAGTCAGTGAGGGCGGTCCACAGGTCCCGTCAGCCGTTCTGCGCGCCGCCGGCCAGGGCGCTCTTGGCCTGCCACTGCTCCCAGGACAGGTTCCACTCGCCGTACCCGTTGCCGATGTCCGCATTGCCCTTCGAGCCGTCACCGACGACCTCGAAGGGGTCGCCGACCTGGGACTGGGCGAAGAAGGACTTGGCGTTGGCGTCGCTCATGCCCACGCAGCCCGAGCTGGTGTTGGCGCGGCCGAAGCTGGCGTTGTTCCACGGCGCGGCGTGCACGTACATGCCCGACCAGGTCAACCGGATGGAGGAGTCGACGTCCTTGTCGTAGGCGTCGCCGAGGCCCACGGTCTCGGAGTTCATCCGGATCGTGCCCTCCTTCAGCATCAGCACCATCTTCCCGCTCCAGGAGGCCTTCTGGCCGCCCGGGGTGCCGGCCGAGACCGGGATGGTGTCGACGGTCTGGCCGCCCTCGGTGACCGACATCTTCTTCGTGTCGAGGTTCACCTCGATCCGGCGGTCCTTGCCGATCTTGAATTCGGTGGTGTAGTCCTTGACGAACAACCCGCCGCCGACGCCGGAGTCGACACCGTTCAGGTGCATGTCGACCTTCACGTCGGTGCCGGACTTCCAGTACTCCTTGGGCCGCCAGTCGACCCGGTCCTTGCCCGAGTAGTCCTTGATCCAGCCCCAGGAACCCTCGGTGCTGTTCGAGGTGGTGACCTTCAGCTGCTTCTCGACCTCGGCCTTGTTCTTCACCGGGTTGTCGAAGACGATCGAGACCGGCATGCCCACGCCCACGGTGCTGCCCTTGGAGATGTTGATCGAGACCTTGTTCACCTTGTCGGCGGCCGTGGTCTTGAACGTCGTCGTGGCGCTCTGGCTGTCGGTGTTCTGTGCCTCGACCTTGTAGTCGGCGCCCGCCGAGGCGTTGCGCTCCGACTTCCAGGTCTTGCCGTCGGCGGATATCTGCCCGGCCAGCTCCCCGCCCTTGGCGTCCGTCACCTTCACCGAGGCGAGCTTTCCGTCTCCGATCGTCACGGTGACGGGCTCGCCGGCCTTGACCTGGTCGCCGGTGAGGTTCACCGAGACCGCCATCTCCGGCTTCTGCTTCATCTCCGACTTGGCTCCGCCATCCGCGGTGCCGCCGCCACCGCCACAGGCGGTCAGCGCGGCGGCCAGCAGTGCGGTGCCCGCCACCACGGCGTGGCGGCTGCGTACCCGAAAGACCCGGCGTGTGCGGCTCAACGAAAACCCCTCCGAAGTAATGATCGTCCGCAAATGGAGATGCGAACGACACGACTCTAGGTTGCACGGGATGCGGAAAAGATCAGGATTCCGGTTGTGACATACACCGCAGCCATACGGTCATCGTCCGGTCACAATCGCCGCGCACGGCGGTCATGGACGCCTGTGAGAGTCATGTGCATCCGCCGATTCGGACGTACAGGAAGGCCGATCAGCCGTGTGCGCACTGCTCGTGACCCCCACCCAGCAGCCCCAGCCCCAGCGTCAGCCTCAGGAGCAGCGTCAGGACCGGCACCGGTACCCGCGTGAGGGGCGGGCGCTCACGGTGCGCTCCCTGTCCGAAGCGGAGTATCAGGGATTCCTTTGCCGGCACGGCCGGGCCAGCTTTCTCCAGTACCCGTCCTGGGCGCGGGTAAAGGACCTTTGGCGCTCCGAAAGGGTCGGATGGCACTATCCGGGCGGTGAAATAGAGGGGGCCGCGCTGGTCCTCTACCGCCAATTCCCGGGCACCCGAAAATACTTCGCCTACCTGCCCGAGGGGCCCGTCGTCGACTGGGCCGACCCGGACCTCGACCGCTGGCTGACCCCCCTCAGGCACCACCTGAAGTCCTCCGGCGCCTTCGCCGTCCGCATCGGACCCACCCCCGCCTACCGCCGCTGGGACGCGGCCACCGTCAAGTCCGCCGCGGGCCCCGGCCGTCAGATCTCCGACGTGCTCGCCACCGAGGTCGACCCCGTCGGCGCCGCCCTGGCCGACCGGCTGCGCACCCGCGGCTGGAAGCGCTGCGGCGGCGAGGACGACGGCGACGCCCAGCCGCGCCACGTCTTCCGCGTCCCGCTCGCCGGGCGCTCCGTCGAGGACCTGTGGGCGGGCCTGAACCAGGAGTGGCGGCGCAATGTGCGCAAGGCCACGAAGTCCGGGGTCGAGACGGTCATGGGCACCGCCGCCGACCTGCCCGAGTTCTACCGGCTCCTGAGGATCACCGAGGAGCGCGACGGTTTCAGGCTCGGCCGCTCGCTCTCGTACTACCAGCAGCAGTACGAGGTCCTCAACGCCGAGGAACCCGGCCGCATGCGGCTCTACCTGGGCGTCCACCAGGGCGAGATCCTCGCAGCGCACACCATGATCGTGGCCGGCAGCCGGGTCTGGTACCAGACCGGGGCCTCCGCCGACCACCGCCGCGAGGTCCGGCCCAGCAACGCCCTGCAGTGGCGCATGATGTCCGACGCACATGCACTCGGAGCGGACGAATACGACATGCGCGGGGTACCCTCCACCCTCGACCCCGACGAACGTTCCTTCGGGCTGCTGCGCTGGAAGCTCGGCACCGGTGGGCAGGTCGTCGAAACCCTCGGCGAGTGGGAGACCTCGATGGACGGATGCGCCAACACGGCCCTCTACAAGGCGTTCCAGGCGTACATGGCCCGCCGGTGACCATCGCAGACCCCAGAGCGGCCGACACGGAAAACGGTACGCAAGCCCCGACGAACGCCGACGCCGGCCGCGCGGCACCGGGCAAGACCTCGGTGCTGCGCAGCGGCGCGCTCATGGCGGCCGGCTCGATCGTCTCCCGCGCCACCGGCTTCGTCCGCTCCGCCGTGATCGTCGCCGCACTCGGCACCGAGCTGCTCGGTGACGGCTACGCCGTCGCCAACACCGTCCCGAACATCCTGTACATCCTGCTCATCGGCGGCGCCCTCAACGCGGTCTTCGTCCCCGAGCTGGTCCGCGCCGCCAAGGAGCACGCGGACGGCGGCGCCGCGTACACCGACCGGCTGCTCACCGTCTGCGCGGCCGCGCTGCTCTTCCTGACCGCCGCCGCCGTACTGGCCGCCCCGCTGATCGTCTCCGCGTACACCGGCTACAGCGGCGGCCAGGAGTCCACCACCGTGGCCCTGGCCCGCTACTGCCTCCCGCAGATCCTGTTCTACGGGCTGTTCACCCTGCTCGGGCAGGTCCTGAACGCGCGCGGCCGGTTCGGCGCGATGATGTGGACCCCGGTCCTCAACAACCTCGTCGTCATCGCCGTCTTCGGGCTCTTCCTCTACGTCTCCCACGACGCGGCGAACGGCCTGACGGCCTCCGAGACCCGGCTGCTGGGCATAGGCACCACCGTCGGCATCGTCGTACAAGCCCTCGGCCTGATCCCCTCGCTGCGCGCCGCCCGCTTCCGCTGGCGCCCCCGCTTCGACTGGCGCGGAAGCGGCCTCGCCCGCCCGCTGCGCAACGCGGGCTGGCTGGTCCTGCTCGTCCTGACCAACCAGCTCGCCTACTGGGTGGTGACCCGGCTCTCCACCGCCACCGGGCAGCGCGCCGTGGACGCGGGCCTCGCGGGGGGCGCCGGCTACACCGCCTACAGCAACGCCTACCTGCTGTGGATGGTCCCGCAGGGCATCGTCACCGTCTCCCTCGTCACCGCCCTCATGCCCCGGATGAGCGCCGCCGCCACCGACGGCGACCTCGGCCGCGTGCGCGCGGACGTCTCCTACGCGCTGCGCTCCAGCGCCGCCCTCGTCGTCCCCGCCGCCGCGCTCTTCGCGGCCCTCGCGCCCTGGGTGATCGGCAGCGTCTTCGAGTACGGGCGCACCGGCGCCGCCGACGTCGCGGTCATGGCCGGCATGCTCGCGGCCTTCGCGCCCGGCCTGATCGCCTACTCCGCGCAGTACGTGCTCTCCCGCGGCTTCTACGCCCTGTCCGACACCCGGACCCCCTTCTTCCTCAACCTGGTCATCGCCGCCCTGAACGCCGGGCTCTCGGCCGCCGCGTACCTCCTGCTGCCGCCCCGCTGGGCCGTCACGGGCATGGCCGCGGCCTGCTCGATCGCCTTCACCGCGGGCGCGGCCGTCACCGCGTACGTCCTGTCCCGGCGGCTCGGCCCGCGCGCGGGGACCCGTACGCAGCGCAGGACCACCGCGGTACGGACGCACCTGCGGCTCCTGGCCGCATGCGCCCCGGCTGCCGCCGCCGGGTACGCCGCCGCGCGCGCCGCCGACCGGTTCGGGAACCTCGCCGGCGTCGCGGCGGGAACCACGGCCCTCGTTCTCGTTGTCGTCCTCCTCGCCAGACCGCTGAGGCTGACGGAGATCACCGACCTGCTCGACTCCCTGCGCCGCAAGGCCGGCCGCTAGTCCGGCCGCCCCGGCCGCCGCACATCGGCCGGGAGCGGGAAGAAGACGCTTGACGACCTTGGAATACTGACCCGATGCCACGCGTACTGTTGATCGAGGACGACCCTTCCATCAGAGAGGGGGTGGGCCTCGGCCTGCGCCGCAGAGGCCACGAGGTGAGCGCCGCCGAGACCGGCGAGGCCGGACTCGACCTCATGGCGAGCTTCCACCCCGAGCTCGTCCTGCTCGACCTCATGCTGCCCGGCATCAACGGCGTGCAGGTCTGCCGCCGGATACGCGAGACCAGCCAGGTCCCGATCATCATGCTCACCGCGCGCGGAGACGACTTCGACATAGTCGTCGGCCTGGAAGCCGGAGCCGACGACTACATCGTCAAACCCGCCCGCACCGAGGTCATCGAAGCCCGCATCAAGGCCGTGCTGCGCCGCCTCAGCGAGCCCTCCGGCGGCCGCCTGGACGTGGAGTTCCACGGCGGGCTGGCCATCGACCGCTCGGGCCTGACCGTCGCCAAGAACGGCGAGCGCGTCCCCCTCGCCCCCAGCGAGCTCAAGCTCCTGCTGCACCTGTCGGCCTCGCCCGAGCAGGTCTTCTCCCGCCAGCAGCTCCTCGAATACGTGTGGGACCACAGCTACCACGCCGACGCCCGCCTGGTGGACGCCTGCGTACGCCGCCTGCGCAACAAGGTCGAGGACCCCGACGCCGCCCCCCGCTACATCCAGACCGTGCGCGGCTTCGGCTACCGCTTCGGCCCGCTCTAGGCGCGCCCGGTGAGACGTTTCGCACCGCTCGGCCTGCGCACCCGGCTGATCGCCGCCTTCCTGCTGGTCGCCGCCATCTGCGCGGTCACCACGGCCGCGCTCACCTACCAGCAGGCCCGCAACGCGATCCTCAAGCAGAGCCAGGACACCGCCGTCAGCACCCTGCGCGACCTGGTCGAGGCCCAGACCGTCATGCTGCCCATGGGCCAGGAGGAACTCCAGCACCTCGTCGGCGAGCTGGGCAAGCGCGGCCAGCCGCACCCCTGGACCGTGTACGGGGAGTACGGAAAGCTGCGCGCCTCCTCGAACCAGGGCGCCGCCACGTCCACCGTCATCAGCGAACAGCTGCGCCGCCAGGTGACCTCCAACCCGCACGGCGCCTTCCAGCGCACGAAGGACCGCCTCGGCACCATCCACCTCGTCGTCGGCATGCCGGCCGTCCTCCAGCGCGGCGGGATCCGCGAGGCCACCGGCGTCGTCTTCTACGCGGTGATGTCCCTGGACACCGAGCAGACGACCGTGGACGCCATGGTCGACGCCGCCAAGAAGGGCGCCGTCCCGGGCCTGGCGATCGCCGTCATCCCCGCCCTGCTCGCGGCGCGCAGCGTCCTGCGGCCGGTGCGGGACATGCGCAAGGCCGCCCATCGGCTGGGGCGCGGCCGGCTCGACACCCGGATCGAGGTCCGCGGCGCCGACGAACTCGCCGGGCTCGCCCGCACCTTCAACGAGACGGCCCGCGCCCTCGAACAGTCGGTGAGCGAGCTGCGGGACGCGGAGGTCCGCGCCCGCCGCTTCGCCGCCGACGTCTCCCACGAACTGCGCACCCCGCTCGCCGGGATGCTCGCCGTCACCGAGGTCCTCGACGAGGGTGCCGAGGACCTCGACGCGGACACCGCCAAGGCGCTGCGCCTCATCAGCGCCGAGACCGGCAAGCTCGCCGTGCTCGTCGAGGACCTGATGGAGATCTCCCGCTTCGACGCCCGCGCCGCCGAGCTCAACCTCGACGACGTCGACGTGGCCGAGGCCGTCACCAAGACGCTGGAACGCCGCCACTGGACCGACGGCCGGATCCGCACCGAGCTGCCGCCGGACATCCGCGCCCGGCTCGACCCGCGCCGCTTCGACGTGGTCCTCGCCAACCTGGTGGGCAACGCCCTCAAGCACGGCGGCGCCCCGGTCAGCGTCAGCGTCCGCACCGCGTCCCGGCCCGAGGGCGAGCGGCTGCTGATCGAGGTCGCCGACAGCGGGCCCGGCATCGCCCCCGAGGTGCTGCCGCACATATTCGACCGCTTCTTCAAGGCGGACGCCGCCCGCACCCGCTCCACGGGCAGCGGCCTGGGCCTGGCCATCACCCTGGAGAACGTCCGTCTGCACGGCGGCACCCTGCACGCGGCCAACGGCCCCGCCGGCGGGGCCCTCTTCACCCTCGACATGCCGCTGGAGGCCCGCGTATGAGACCGGTACGGACGGCTGCGGCCGCGGCCGCGCTGATCGGTCCGCTCCTGCTCGCCACCGGCTGCGGCTCCATCGCCACCACCGGGGTCGTCGAGAGCGGCCGCGCCGGCACCGTGAAACTGGCCACCGGGCCGGAGACGGGCATCGTGTACTTCGTCCCGCCCGAGGGCGGGCTCGTTCCGGTGGCGCTCCTCGACGGGCCCTCGCACCCCTCGCCCAACTACCTGATCACGCGGCTGCTGGCCGGTCCGGACAGCGCCGCCCAGGAGGTGGGCCTGACCAGCGCGCTCCCGGCAGTGGAGACCAAGCGGGTCGTGGCGACCTGGCTCACGATCAGCGACGACGGGACGAGCGTCCAGATCAAGCTGCCGTTCCCGGTCGGGCCGCTGTCCGCGACGGCCCGCCGCCAGGTGGCGTGCACGGCCCTCGCGGGGGTGCGCATCACCCCGACTCCGGAGGTCACCCTCACCGACGCCGAGGGCAAGGAGGAGCGTGCGGACTGCGCGGTCCCCGCCGGCTGACCGCGCGGCCCCCTTGCGGGCCGGGCCCGCGCCCCGCCACCGTGTGGCCCATGGATCATCCAGGCCCGCGCCCCGCCACCCGGGAGCAAGCGGTGGACACCCCCGACGTCTTCGACCCGCGCGTCTACGCCGAAGGCGTCCCGCACGAGCGCTACCGGCTGCTGCGCGACCACCGCCCGGTGGCCTGGCAGAGCGAGCCGGAGGTACTCGGCTGGCCCGCCGGCCCCGGCTTCTGGGCCGTCACCCGGCACGCCGACGTGGTCCGGGTCCTGCGCGACCACCAGACGTACTCCTCCCACCTGGGCGCCACCCAGATCCGCGACCCCGACCCGGCCGACCTGCCCTTCCTGCGGCGCACCATGCTCAACCAGGATCCCCCCGAGCACGGCAAGCTGCGCCGTACCGTCGCCCGCGCCTTCACCCCGGCCCGCGTCGACGCCTTCGCCGTCCGGGTCCGCGAGCGGGCCCGTACGCTGCTCGGCGCCGCCCGGGACGGCGCCGAGGGCCAGGCCGCGGACCTGGTGCGCGCCGTCACCGACGAGTACGCGCTGCTGAACCTCACCGACCTGCTGGGCGTCCCGGCCGCCGACCGGGGGCTGCTGCTGGAGTGGACGGTGCGCGTCATCGGCTACCAGGACCCCGAGGACGCCCCCGAGCCGCCGCGCGGCCCGGACGGGAAGCCGCTGAACCCGCGCTCGCCGGCGCTGCTGGGGGAGATGTTCGGGTACGCCCGCGAACTGGCCGCGTACAAGCGCGCCCACCCCGGCGACGACGTGATGACCGCCCTCGCGTTCGCCGAACTGGCGGACGCGGAGCTGGAGATGTTCTTCTTCCTGCTCACCGTCGCGGGCAACGACACCGTGCGCTCCGCCGCGCCCGGCGGCCTGCTCGCCCTGGCCCGCGACCCGCGCGCGTACGCCGAACTCGCCGACGGGCGGGTCCCGGTGGACAAGGCCGTCGAGGAACTCCTGCGCGTCCACCCGCCGGTGCTGAGTTTTCGCCGCACGGCCGCCGCCGACACCGAACTCGCGGGGCAGCCGGTCCGGGCCGGGGACAAGGTGGTGGTCTTCCACGCCTCCGCCAACCACGACGAGCGGGTCTTCGCCGATCCGGGGCGCCTCGACCTCGGCCGCGAGCCCAACCCGCACGTCTCCTTCGGGGACGGCCCGCACGTCTGCCTCGGCGCCCACTTCGCCCGGCTCCAGCTGCGCGTCCTCTACGAGGAGTGGCGCGCCCTGATGCCGCCGCCCGAACTCGCGGGGGAGCCACGCCGGTTGGTCTCCAACTTCATCAACGGCATCACACGGCTGCCGCTACGGGTGTCAGGGCCGCGCCGGTGACGTCCGCCAGCAGCTCGGTCACGTCCGGCCCGTAGGCATCCGAGTTGACCACCTTCAGCAATAGGCAGAAGGAGCTCCCGCCGTGCCGGCGGGCCAGCTCCACGTGGTTGCGGGCCAGGAAGCGGGCGCCCGCCTGGTTGCTGATCGCGGTCTGCCCCGAGATGAGGAACACCGGCCGGGTCCCCGGCCCCGCGGTCAGCCGGGCCAGCACCACGTACTCCGCCTGGCCCCGCTGCCAGAGGTAGGACTCCCCGCCGACGGTGATCGACCCGCGGCCCGGACCGGGTTCGGTGGAGAGGTCCACCCGGACCCCCGGCAGCATGGACGCCAGATGGGCCGCCGTACGCGCGTTGGATACGGGACCGCCGACACAGAACTCGGCGCGCTCGCCGAAGCCCTGGCGGGACTCGTCGTGGGTGAGGATCTGCAGGTTCGCCCCGCAGTCCTTGATCAGCGCGGATATCTCCAGGAGCGCGAACGCGTCGTTGCGGTGCACTGACCGATCGGTGCCGCCCATCTGCCGGTTGACCACGAACAGGCAGTCGGAGCCGGTCGGCAGCCCGAAGAAGGCCTGCTTGCGGCGGAGCGCGCGGCGCCACAGGTAGGTCCGGGCGAACCAGCCGAAGCCGCCGCTGATGGCGGTGGCCGCCACCCCCAGCACGATGTTGCGCACGTCGTCGTTCATGCGGCGGATGGTAGCCGTCACGAGGCCGTCCTGACGCGGGGGGTGCGGTGAAGTTACAGTGCCGGATCCAGGCCCGGTCCAGGGGGGTCTGACAGGCCGTCTACCGGAGGTACGGATGCGTCGTTCCGCCGCACGTCAGTTAGCCCTCGTCGCTCTCGCCGGAGCGCTCGTCTCCACCGGCGCGGCCGCACCGCCGTCCCCGGCGGGCGCCGCCGGCGCCCCGGCGAAGGTGCCGGTCGCCACCGGCTACGGCGGTGCCGTCGCCAGCGTCGACGCCGATGCCAGCGCGGCCGGGATCGCGGTCCTGCGCTCCGGGGGCAACGCCGTGGACGCCGCCGTCGCGACGGCCGCCGCACTCGGGGTCACCGAGCCGTACTCCGCCGGCATCGGCGGGGGCGGCTACTTCGTCCACTACGACGCGCGGACCGGCCGCGTGCGGACCATCGACGGCCGCGAGACCGCGCCGGCGACCGCCACCGCCACACTGTTCCAGGAGAACGGCGTCGCCATCCCCTTCGCCGAGGGCCAGACCAGCGGCCGCGGCGTCGGAGTCCCCGGCACCCCCGCGACCTGGCAGAGCGCGCTCGACGCCTGGGGCACCCGCCCGCTGGGCCAACTCCTGAAACCCGCCGAGAAGCTGGCGCGGGACGGCTTCACCGTCGACGCCACCTTCCGGGCGCAGACCGAGCTCAACCAGGACCGCTTCGGGGACTTCCCCGACACGAGGAAGCTCTTCCTGCCCGGCGGAGCCCTCCCGGTGGTCGGCTCCACCTTCAAGAACCCCGATCTGGCCGCCACTTACGCCGAGCTCGGCCGCAAGGGCGCGGGCGCGCTCTACCGGGGACCGCTCGCCGAGGACATCGTCCGCGCCGTCCGCAAGCCCCCGGTGGACCCGGCCGCCACCCGCGTGGTCCGCCCCGGCGACCTGACCACCGGCGACCTGCGCGCGTACGCGACCAAGCGGCAGGACCCGACCCGGGTCGGCTACCGCGGCCTGGACGTCTACAGCATGGCCCCGTCCTCCTCCGGCGGCACCACCGTCGGCGAGGCGCTGAACATACTGGAGCGCTCCGACCTCGGCTCGCTGTCCGAGGCGCGGTACCTGCACCGCTTCATCGAGGCCTCCCGGATCTCCTTCGCCGACCGGGGCCGCTGGGTCGGGGACCCGGCCGCCGAGGACGTGCCCACCCGGGAGCTGCTCTCGCAGCGGTACGCCGACACGCGCGGCTGCCTCATCGACCCGGGCAAGGCGCTGACCAGCCCGCTCGCCCCCGGCGACCCGCGCCACCCGGTCGCCTGCGGCGCCGGCGGACAGGCCGCCCCGACCACGTACGAGGGGGAGAACACCACGCACCTGACCGTCGCCGACCGCTGGGGCAACGTGGTCTCCTACACCCTGACCATCGAGTCGACGGGCGGCAGCGCCATCACCGTGCCGGGCCGGGGCTTCCTGCTCAACAACGAGCTGACCGACTTCTCCTTCGCGCCGGCCGCCCCCGGCGTCCCCGACCCGAACCTGCCCGGCCCCGGCAAGCGGCCGCGCTCGTCCATGTCCCCGACCATCGTGCTGGAGGACGGGCGTCCCGTCCTCGCGGTGGGCTCCCCCGGCGGCGCCACCATCATCACCACCGTCCTGCAGACCCTGACCGGCCACCTGGACCGGGGGCTGCCGCTGGTGGCCGCCATCGCCGCGCCGCGCGCCAGCCAGCGCAACCAGACCACCACGGAACTGGAGCCGGGCCTGTGGAACAGCCCGGTCCGCGCAGAGCTGGAGGCCCTGGGCCACGGCTTCCGGCAGAACCCGGAGATCGGCGCGGCCACCGGCGTCCAGAGGCTGCCCGACGGGCGGTGGCTGGCCGCCGCCGAGACCACCCGGCGGGGTGGGGGCTCGGCGATGGTGGTCCACCCGCGCGGGAAGCCGTAGGAGCTACAGGGCGGTGAGGATCCTCGGGCCGTCCGCGGTGATCGCGACCGTGTGCTCGGCGTGCGCGGCGCGGCTGCCGTCGACGGTCCGCAGGGTCCAGCCGTCCGCGTCGCAGGTGTAGTCGTCCGTGCCGCCCGCGATCAGCATCGGCTCGATCGCGATCACCATGCCGGCGCGCAGCTTCGTACCCTTCCCGGCCGGGCCCTCGTTGGGCACGCCCGGCTCCTCGTGCATGGAGCGTCCGACGCCGTGCCCGCCGAAGCCGTCCGGGATGCCGTACCCGGCGGCGCGGCAGACCGTGCCGATGGCGTGGGCGATGTCCCCGACGCGGTTGCCGGGCCGCGCGGCGGCGATGCCCGCCGCGAGGGCGGCCTCGGCGGTCCCGATGAGCCGCAGGTCGGCGGGGCGGGCCCGGCCCACGGTGAAGCTGACGGCCGCGTCGCCGACCCAGCCGCCCAGCGTCGCGCCGCAGTCGATGCTGACCAGGTCGCCGTCGCGCAGCAGGTAGCCGTCGGGGATGCCGTGCACGATCGCGTCGTTGACGGATGCGCAGACGACCCCGGGGAAGGGCACCGGCGCGAACGGCGGCCGGTAGCCCAGGAAGGGGGAGGCCGCGCCGGCTTCCCGGAGGACCTCGCGGGCCACCCGGTCCAGCTCCAGCAGGGACACTCCGACGCCCGCCCGGTCCCGGACGGCGGCGAGGGCGTGCGCGACGACGCGGCCCGCGGCGCGCATCTCGTCGATCGATCGGTCTGACTTCAGTTCCACCATGCCAATAACTATACCGGTATAACTGTAACGGGATAGTTATTGGGGTCCGGGGTAGGATGGAGCCATGGTCCGTACCCCCCTCACACCCGAAGAGCGCGAGCGCGGCGAGCGCCTGGGCGCCCTGTTGCGCACGGCCCGCGGCGGCCGGAGCATGGTCGAGGTCGCGGCCAGCGCCGGGCTCTCCGCCGAAACGCTCCGCAAGATCGAGACCGGCCGGGCCCCGACGCCGGCCTTCTTCACCGTGGCCGCCCTCGCCGGGGCCCTGGGGCTCTCCCTGGACGACGTGATGCGGCGCTGCGCGCTCGTGCCCGTCTGAGGCGCGACTGCCGGTTGTCCCTCGGGCGTCCCTCGGGTGCCCGTCCGGCGCCTCGGCCGTTCGGCCGCCGGGTCCGCCGTCCGGCGCGCCGTTAGGGCGGGCCCGGCGGCCGAACGGCGCAATGGGCGGTGGGAGGAGCGGAGCGCGGGGCAAGCGTGAAGGCGTGTCAGACATGAACGCATCCGCATCCATGCGACTCGGTCTCGGAATCATCGGCGTCCTCCTCGCGGCAGGCCTGCTGCTCGCGGCACGCGCCGCACCCGAGGGCCGGGCCCAGTCCAGGGCCCCGGACGACGTGGTCTTCCGCCACCCGGGCGCCGTCGTCAGCCACACCCGGCTCCAGCACGCGAAGCAGACGGCCGCGGCCGGCGAGGAGTCGTGGACCTCCGCCTACAAGGCGCTCCTGAAGAGCCGCTACGCCTCCCTCGACCACACGGCGCACCCGGCCGGCGTGGTGCCCTGACCTCGGCCGCGGGGCGACGGCCGCGGCGGCGGAGCCGGGCCCTGCGTGGAGCCGGGCCCTGCGTGGAGCCGGGCCCTGCGTGGAGCCGGGCCCTGCGCGGAGCCGGGCCCTCCGCGTAGGGTCGGCGCATGACGGTTGAAGAGCTGGGCAGAGCGCGGTACGTCAGTCTCACCACCTTCCGCAAGGACGGCACGGCGGTGGCCACACCGGTGTGGGCGGCGGCGGACGGTGGTGAGCTCTACGTGTGGACGCGCAGCGATTCGTGGAAGGTCAAGCGGATACGCAACAACGGCCGGGTCGAGGTCGTGGCGTGTGACGTACGGGGGCACGTGGTCGAGGGGGCTCCGGTGGCCGAGGGCGAGGCGCGGCTGATGGACGAGGCGGGGCTCAAGCGCGTGCGGAAGCTGATGTCGCGCAAGTACACGTGGCAGTTCTGGGTGGTGGACGTGCCGGCCGCCGTGGCCCGGCGGGGCAAGCGGCCGCACACCGCGATCGGTGTCACGCTCGCCGTCAAGCCTTGAGACTCCCGTAGCCCGCCCGTAACACGAGTGGGATCCAATGCGGGGATGGAGACCGCGACTTCACAGGTGATCGGTCAACTCTCCGGCTACATGCGGGGGTTGATGCAGCGGCTGGATCCAGGGGCGGGCTGGTGCGGTGAGTTCCTGCGGAGGGACCCGGAAGGCATGCGGGCCTGCCTGGATGGAGCCGCGATGCCGCCGTGGGACGTACTGGAGTCGCTGATCGGCGACTTGGCGGGTCCGGTGGGCCCGGTGGCGCTCGCCCGGGAGGCGCAGTACGCCGCCACGCTGCGGGGAGCGGCCGTCGAAGCCTGGGACCGGCTGCCGGGCGGTGAGGAGGAACTGCGCACCCTGCTGGCGGCGGCCGCGACGCAGTGGACCCAGGCGCAGAGGGCGCTGCGCGCGCTGTCGGCACGACTCGCGGAGACCGCGGATCCGGCGACGGCGGACGCCCTGACCCGCGAACTCTCCTGGACCCGGGACGACGCCTCCCGCGCCTCGGCCCGCCAGTCGGACCTGACTGCCCGCCTGGCGGCGCTGGTACGGGTCGCCCCGGCGGAGCCCTTGACCGGGGTTCCGGCGCGGCGCGCGGCCGGGCCTCGGTCCGGGACGCGGGGCGCGACGCCGTCTGGGAGCCAGGAGGGAACACAGGCCGGGACGTCGGCCGGGGTGCGGGCCGGGGCGGAGGAGGGCGTACGGGCCGGATCTCAGGCCGGGGGCGAGGACGCCGCGCCGGCAGGGGCGGGGGAGCCCGTCGGGCGGGCCGAGGGGCGGTGGCTGCGCGGTGCGCGGCGGACGGGCGGAGCGCGGTACGCGGGCGCGCCGGTGCCCGAAGCCCAGGCATTCACGCCGCCCCCGGGCCACCCGTCGGCGGACACCCCGCTGCGCGGCGCCCGCTTCGGCCGCCCAGCCCGCCAGACCTCCGCTCCGCGCGGGACCCGGCCGGCGTGCGGGGATCCCGTGGACGGGGCTGCGCCGGTCGGGCAGGGGGATCCCGTGGACGGGGCTGCGACGGTCGGGCAGGGGGATCCCGTGGACGGGGTCGCGCCGGTCGGGCAGGGGGATCCCGTGGGCGGGCTCGTGGGCGCGCTCATCGGGCTGCGGGCGCGAGGCCTGAGCGGGGAGGCGCACGCGCTGCTGTGCGAGGCCGCGGCCTGGCCCGCGCAGTGGCTGCCCGGGCTGGGGGAGGCGCTGGGGCGGGCCGGGCTGGCCGCCGACTGGGCCACCCTGCTCTGGGAGGCGGCCTCGCTGCCCCCCGCCCGCTTCGCCGCGGCCGCCGCCGCGCTGGGCCCGGCCGACTGCGACGCCCTGCTGCGCCAGGGCGCGGCCAGGCCCGCCGCGGAGCTCGCCGAGGCCGCCCTCGCACTCGGCGCCGCCGGCCGCACCCGCGAGGCCGACGCCCTGCTCGAAGCCTTCGTCCGGGTCCGCACCGCCGAGGAGTCGGCCCGCCTGGCCCGCCGGGATCCGAGGTGGTTCGCGCCCCGGCTGCTGCGGGCGGCCGAAGCCCTCTCGGGGACGCACCACCGGGACCTGTTGCATGCCCTTCGAGTCGCGAATCTGCCCGTCTCCTGACCGGAAACGACCGCGTGGCGACGTAACTCCTGCATTTGCTGATCGACTACTCCAACCGCGCAAGGCGGTCTTGCCCCACGCCTGGCCGAGGCCTACCTTCAACTCCCTACGCGCAGCCGTCGTACACCCTCTACGTGCGTAGAAGCCGGCGTACCCGTCGCGAGGAGCAGCTCATGGCCCAAGTCGTCCGCGCCGCACTGGTCCAGGCCACCTGGACCGGAGACACCGAGTCGATGATCGCCAAACACGAGGAGCACGCCCGCCGGGCCGCCGCCCAGGGCGCGCGGATCATCGGCTTCCAGGAAGTCTTCAACGCCCCCTACTTCTGCCAGGTCCAGGAGCCCGAGCACTACCGCTGGGCCGAGGCCGTCCCCGACGGCCCCACCGTCCAGCGCATGCAGGCACTCGCCCGCGAGACCGGCATGGTGATCGTCGTACCGGTCTTCGAGCTGGAGTCCGAGGGCTTCTACTACAACACCGCCGCCGTCATCGACGCGGACGGCAGCTACCTCGGCAAGTACCGCAAGCACCACATTCCCCAGGTCAAGGGCTTCTGGGAGAAGTACTACTTCCGCCCGGGCAACCTCGGCTGGCCCGTCTTCGACACGGCCGTCGGCAAGGTCGGCGTGTACATCTGCTACGACCGGCACTTCCCGGAGGGCTGGCGTGAACTCGGGCTAGCCGGAGCCCAGTTGGTATACAACCCCTCCGCCACCTCCCGGGGCCTGTCCGGGTACCTGTGGCAGCTGGAGCAGCCCGCGTCCGCCGTCGCCAACGAGTACTTCGTCGCCGCGATCAACCGCGTCGGCCAGGAGGAGTACGGCGACAACGACTTCTACGGCACCAGCTACTTCGTCGACCCCCGAGGCCAGTTCGTCGGGGAGGTCGCCAGCGACAAGGAGGAGGAACTCCTCGTCCGTGACCTCGACTTCGACCTGATCAAGGAGGTCCGCGACCAGTGGGCCTTCTACCGCGACCGCCGCCCCGACGCCTACGGAGGACTCGTACAGCCGTGACCAACCCGATCCCCCTGCACAACCGGCACCGCAGCGTCCTGCCCGACTGGCTCGCGCTCTACTACGACCGTCCCATCGAGCTCACCCACGGCGAGGGCCGCCACGTCTGGGACGCCGACGGCAACCGCTACCTCGACTTCTTCGGCGGCATCCTCACCACGATGACCGCCCACGCCCTGCCCGAGGTCACCAAGGCCGTCTCCGAACAGGCCGGGCGGATCATCCACTCGTCCACCCTGTACCTGAACCGGCCCATGGTCGAACTGGCCGAACGGATCGCCGCGTTGTCCGGCATCCCGGAAGCCCGGGTCTTCTTCACGACCTCCGGCACCGAGGCCAACGACACCGCCCTGCTGCTCGCGACGACGTACCGCCGCTCCAACCAGATCCTGGCGATGCGCAACAGCTACCACGGCCGGTCCTTCTCCACCGTCTCGATCACCGGCAACCGCGGCTGGTCCCCGACCAGCCTCTCGCCGCTCCAGACGTACTACGTCCACGGCGCGGTCCGTACCCGCGGCCCCTTCGCGCACCTGAAGGACGCCGACTTCACGGCGGCCGCCGTCGCCGACCTCGAGGACGTCCTCGGCCAGGCCCGCGGCGGCCTCGCCGCGCTGATCGCCGAACCGATCCAGGGCGTCGGCGGTTTCACCTCCCCGCCCGACGGGCTCTACGGCGCCTTCCGCGAGGTCCTCGACCGGCACGGCATCCTCTGGATCAGCGACGAGGTGCAGACCGGCTGGGGCCGCACCGGAGACAACTTCTGGGGCTGGCAGGCCCACGCCCAGAACGGCCCGCCGGACATCCTCACCTTCGCCAAGGGCATCGGCAACGGCATGTCCATCGGCGGAGTCGTGGCCCGCGCCGAAGTGATGAACTGCCTCGACTCCAACTCCATCTCCACCTTCGGCGGTTCGCCGGTCACCATGGCCGCCGGCGTCGCGAACCTCGGCTACCTGCTGGAGCACGACCTGCAGGGCAACGCCCGCCGCGTGGGCGGCCTGCTGCTGGAGCGGCTGCGGGCGATCGCCGCGACCGTGCCCGCCGTACGGGAGGTGCGCGGCCGGGGCCTGATGGCCGGGCTGGAGCTCACGAAGCCCGGCACCGACCAGGCCGATCCGGACGCGGCCGCCGCCGTACTGGAGGCCGCCCGCACCGGCGGCCTGCTGCTCGGCAAGGGCGGCGGCCACAACACCAGCGTGCTGCGCATCGCGCCGCCGCTCTCCCTCACCGTCGCCGAGGCGGAAGAGGGCGCCGACATCCTCGCCGAGGCCCTGCACAGCCTCGACTGACCACGGGGGAGACGTACATGAACACCCGCACCCTGATCCGCGGCGGCCTCGTCATCACGGCCGCCGACGAGCTCCACGCCGACGTGCTGATCGAGGACGGCCGCGTCGCCGCGCTCGCGGCGCACGGCACGGCGGCCGCCGGGACGTGGACGGCCGACAGGACGATCGACGCGAGCGGGAAATACGTCATCCCCGGCGGGGTCGACGCGCACACCCACATGGAGCTGCCCTTCGGCGGCACCTTCGCCTCGGACACCTTCGAGACCGGGACGAGGGCCGCCGCGTGGGGCGGTACGACCACGATCGTCGATTTCGCGGTGCAGTCACAGGGCCAGTCGCTCCGGGCGGGCCTGGACGCCTGGTACACGAAGGCCGACGGCAATTGCGCGATCGACTACGGCTTTCACATGATCGTGTCGGACGTCAACGAGCACACCCTCAAGGAGATGGACCTTCTCGTCGAAGAAGGCGTGAGCTCGTTCAAACTGTTCATGGCGTATCCGGGGGTCTTCTACTCGGATGACGGCCGGATCCTGCGCGCGATGCAGCGGGCTTCCGGCAACGGCGGGCTCATCATGATGCACGCGGAGAACGGCCTTGCCATCGACGTGCTCGTCGAGCAGGCCCTGGCGCGCGGGGAGACCGACCCCCGCCACCACGGCGAGGTCCGCAAGGTGCTCCTGGAGGCCGAGGCCACCCATCGGGCGATCCAGCTCGCGCGGGTGGCGGGCGCCCCGCTCTACGTCGTCCACGTCTCGGCGGAGGAGGCGCTGGCGGAGCTGGCGGCCGCCCGGGACAAGGGGCTGCCGGTGTTCGGGGAGACCTGTCCGCAGTACCTGTTCCTGTCCACCGACAACCTGGCCGAGCCCGACTTCCAGGGTGCCAAGTACGTCTGCTCCACCCCGCTGCGGCCCCGCGAGCACCAGGCGGCGCTGTGGCGGGGGCTGCGGACCAACGACCTCCAGGTGGTCTCGACCGACCACTGTCCCTTCTGCTTCCGCGGCCAGAAGGAGCTGGGCCGCGGGGACTTCTCGAAGATCCCCAACGGGCTGCCGGGGGTGGAGAACCGGATGGACCTCCTCCACCAGGCCGTCCTGGACGGGCACATCAGCCGCCGGCGCTGGATCGAGATCGCGTGCGCGACCCCGGCCCGCATGTTCGGCCTCTACCCCCAGAAGGGCACCATCGCGCCGGGCTCCGACGCCGACATCGTCCTCTACGATCCGCACGCCGAGCAGGTCATCTCCGCCGAGACGCACCACATGAACGTGGACTACTCGGCGTACGAGGGCAAGCGGATCACCGGACGCGTCGACTCGGTCCTCTCGCGCGGCGAACTGGTCGTCGACCGGCGGGAGTTCACCGGACGGGCCGGCCACGGGGCATTCGTCCACCGCTCCACCTGCCAGTACCTGTAAGCACGCAGCAGCAAGGAGCAGCCATGGACTTCGGCCTCGTCCTGCAGACCGACCCGCCGGCCTCGGCGGTGATCAGCCTCATGAAGCGCGCCGAGCGCAACGGGTTCCGCTACGGCTGGACCTTCGACTCCGCCGTGCTGTGGCAGGAGCCGTTCGTCATCTACAGCCAGATCCTGGCCAACACCCGGAAGCTGCACGTCGGGCCGATGGTCACCAACCCGGGCACCCGCACCTGGGAGGTGACCGCCTCCACCTTCGCCACCCTCAACGACATGTACGGCAACCGCACCGTGTGCGGGATCGGGCGGGGGGACTCCGCGATGCGGGTCGCGGGCCGCGCGCCCAACACCCTGGCCCGGCTCGGCGAGGCCATCGACGTGATCCGCGACCTCGCCGAGGGCCGGGAGGCGGAGGTGGACGGCAAGCCGCTGCGGATCCCCTGGATCCGGGACGGGAAACTGCCCGTCTGGATGGCGGCGTACGGCCCGAAGGCGCTGGCCCTGGCCGGGGAGAAGGCGGACGGGTTCATCCTCCAGCTCGCCGACCCCTACCTGACCGAGTGGATGGTCAAGTCGGTGCGGAAGGCCGCCGTGGCGGCGGGCCGCGACCCTTCGGCGATCACCGTCTGCGTCGCCGCCCCGGCGTACGTGGGCGAGGACCTGGCCCACGCGCGCGACCAGTGCCGGTGGTTCGGCGGGATGGTCGGCAACCACGTCGCGGACCTGGTCTCCCGCTACGGCGAGCACTCCGAGATGGTCCCGGACGAGCTCACCGAGTACGTCAAGTCCCGCCAGGGCTACGACTACAGCCACCACGGCCGCGCCGGGAACCCGTCCGCCGATTTCGTCCCCGACGAGATCGTCGACCGCTTCTGCCTGCTGGGCCCGCCCGAGGCCCACATCGCGAAACTCCGGGCCCTGCGCGATCTCGGCGTCGACCAGTTCGCCGTCTACGACATGCACGACGCGAAGGAGTCCACCATCGACGCCTACGGCGCGCAGATCATCCCGGCGCTGAACGGCTGAAGCCGCGCGGATGTCCGTGGGCCGGGTCCCGGATCCCGTGGCCCGGCCCAGGGCCGGGCCGCCGCTCAGTTCGCCGCCTGCTTGACGAGCGCGCCGATCCTCGCCTCGTCGGCGGCGGTCAGCTCCGTCAGGGCGTAGGACGTCGCCCACATCGCGCCTTCGTCGAGGTTCGCCTGGTCGCTGAAGCCGAGCGTCGCGTAGCGCGCCTTGAACTTCTCCGCGCTCTGGAAGAAGCACAGGACCTTGCCCTCCTTGGCGTACGCGGGCATCCCGTACCAGAGCTTCGGCGCGAGCTCCGGCGCACTCTCCTTGACGACCGCGTGCAGCCGCTCCGCCATGACCCGGTCCGCGTCCTGCATCTCGGCGATCTTCGCGACCACGGCGGCTTCCTCCTCCGCCGCCTTGTCGGCGCGCGAACCGCGACGCGCGGACGCCTTCAGCTCCCGGGCGCGCTCCTTCATCGCGTCCCGTTCCTCCTGCGTGAACCCATAGGCCGCCTTCTCGGTCGGGGTGGCGGACTCGGCGGCGGTCTCGGCGGTCTTGCGGGTGGTCGTCATCGCGGGTGTCCTTCGGGGAGTCGGCTTGGTGGATGGATCGTCATGCCAGGAGCGGGGCGCCTTCGGCGCCCGTCAGCCCCAGGCGCCGGCGATCTGGCGGGTCGTCGCGTTGAGCCGGTTGAACATGTTGGTGACGCCGATCATCAGGACGATCGCGGCCAGCTGCTTCTCGTCGAAGTAGGTGGCGGCCGTGTCCCAGACCTCGTCGCTCACCGCGTCGGGGCGGTCGGCCAGCCGCGTCGCGGCCTCGGCCAGCGTCAGGGCGGCCCGCTCCTCGTCGGTGAAGTACGGGGCCTCGCGCCAGGCGGCGACCGCGGCCAGCCGCTCGTCGCTCACACCGGCCTTGCGGGCCGACTTGGCGCCGCCGTCGACGCAGGCGCTGCAGCCGTTGATCTGGCTGACCCGAAGGTGCACCAGCTCCAGCGTCTGGCCCTCCACCCCGCCGGAGTGCACGGCCTTGAAGATCTCCTGGATGGGCTGCATCGCGCCGGACAGTACGACGGCGGGGTTCTGCATACGGGACTGCATCTCGGTCCGCTCCTCTTCTTCGTGAGCACCCCGTTCCCTCGGGGTGTGACCCCATGACAGCCGTTCCGGCGCGCCCGGGCGATGGTGATGGGACACCGTGGGACAGCCGAACCAGCCTTGACCAGCCGATACTTGGGCCGGAATACTCCTGCCGGAGTGGGACGGGGAAGTGGGGGAACGGTGGACGTGGAACAGCGGTCGGCGAAGTCCGACCCGCAGGAGGAGCTGGCGGCCCGGCTGCGGCTGCTCCAGGAACTGTCCGGGCTCGGCGTACGGGCCCTCGCGAGGGACGCCGGCCTCAGCTCCTCGTCGCTGTCGCGCTACCTCGGCGGCCAGACCGTGCCGCCCTGGCCCGCGGTGGTCGCCCTCTGCCGGCTCGTCAAGCGCGACCCCCGCCCGCTGCGCTCCCTGTGGGAACGGTCCTCGAACCCGCTGCCGGCGCCCCCGAAGGCCAGCCGCCAGGTCCAGCCCAGGCCCCGCAACGACCTGCCGCGCGACGCGCCCGACTTCACCGGACGCGAGACCCAGCTCTCCGCCGTGCTCGCCGCGCTGGACGGCCACCGGGTGGTCGCCGTCGACGGCATGGCGGGCGTCGGCAAGACCTGCCTGGCGGTCCACGCCGCGCACGGGCTCGCCGCCGACTATCCGGACGCCCAGCTCTACGTCGACCTGCACGGATTCACCGAGGGCCGGGAGCCGCTCGATCCGGACTCCGCGCTGCGGATGCTGCTCGGCGCACTCGACGTCCCGTCCGAGAGGGTCCCGCAGGAGGGCATCGAGCAGCTGGCCGCCTGCTGGCGGTCGGAACTGGCCGGCCGACGGGCCGTCGTGGTCCTCGACAACGCCGCCGACGCCGACCAGGTCCGTCCGCTGCTGCCCGGCGCGGGTCCCTCCGTCGTCCTGATCACGAGCCGAAACCGGCTGCTGGGCCTGGACGAGGTTCCGCCGGTGACGCCGGCGGCCCCGAGGGCCGCCGCCGGTGTCCCTGGGCGTGCTGAGCCCGCGGGAGAGCGCGGAGCTGCTGGCCCGCGCCAGCGGTGACGCCGGCGGCCCCGAGGGCCGCCTCGCCCGCGAACCGGAGTCCGCCGCCGAGGTGCTGCGGCTGTGCGGCCATCTGCCGCTGGCGCTGCGGCTGGCCGCGGCCCGGCTGCGGCACCGGCCGGGCTGGACCGTGGGCATCCTCGTCGAGCGGATGGCGGAGGGCGCGAGCGAGTTCGACACCGCGTTCGCCATGTCCGTACGGCAGCTGGACCGGGCCCACGCCCGGCTGTTCCGGATGCTGGGCCTGCTGCCCGGCGGGTCCTTCGACGAGTACCTGGCGGCGGCGCTGACGGACGTGCCGGTGCGCGGCGCCCGGGAGATGCTGGAGGACCTGGTCGACGCGCACCTGGTCCAGCAGCCGACGGCCGGCCGCTACCGGCTGCACGACCTGGTGCACCAGCACGCCCGCCAGGCCTGCGCGCAGCAGGATCCGCAGGCCGAGCGGGAGCGGGCGCTGGGCCGCTTCCTCGACTACTACGTGCACGCGGCGGCCGCGGCCGACGCCGCGATGCCGGTCCTGTCGCCCGGCCGGGCGCCCTCCGCGGGCCGGCCCCCGGCCGCTCTGCCGCGGTTCACGGACAAGCACGCGGCCCTCGCCTGGCTCGTCTCGGAGTACGAGAACCTGATCGCCGTCTTCGAGACGGCGGCCGCCGTCGGGGCCGATGCGCACGTGTGCGAGCTGCCGCGCTTCCTACGGGCGTACTTCGCGCGGCGCTGCGGCACGACGCACCTCAACTACCTCTTCGAGCGGTCGCTTGCCGCCGCGCAGCGCCTGGGCGACCCGCTTCAACTCGCCGAGGCGTACAGCGATCTGGGTTTCGCGCGCTACAACGCGGGCCGGATGGCGGAGGCCGGCGCAGCGTACGAGGCGGCCGGAATCCGGGCGTCCCAGGTGGGGGACACGCGCGCGGAAGCCGAACTGGCCATGCGTCGCGGCTATCTGCGGTGGGACGAGGGGAGCGCGGAGGAACCCCTCGAACTCTTCGGCCTCGCCGGGAAGTTGTACGAGCAGGCCGGTTCCCCGACGGGCGCTGCCCACGCGGCCGCGTCGGAAGCCTGGGCGATGCTGCAGCTGGGACACCGCGAGCAGGCGGCGCGGCGGGCCCGGGAGGTGCTGGACCTTCCCCACGCGGACCCGGCGTGGCCGCCCATGCTGACGGCTCGGATCACCCTCGGCGTGGCCATCGCCGGCGAGGCGCCCGAGGAAGCGGTGGAGCACCTGAACCGGGCGCTGGCGCTGGCCCGCGAGGACGGGCACATGAACAACGAGGCGTGGTGCCTCAACTGCCGGGGCGTCGCGCTGCGGCAGATGGGCCGCTACGAGGAGGCGCTGGCCAGTCACCGGGAGGCGTTCGCGCTGCTGGACGCGCTGTTCGAGGAGCATTGGAAGATCCGCTTCCTCAACGGCTACGGCGAGACCTGCCGGCTCGCCGGCCTGCCCGAGGAGGCTCTGCGGCTGCACCGGCAGGCACTGGAGCTGGCTCCGACGCTGGGATACCGGCACGAGGAGGCGCTGGCCCACGAGGGGATCGCGGTCCTGCTCGACGGGACCGATCCGACCGCGGCCGCCGAGCACCGTGCGGCGGGGCAGGCCGCCTTGTTGCAGGACTCGGCCCGCTCCTGACAGCCTGGTCCCCGAGCCGGCCCGCCCGAGGGCCGGCCGGACCCGGGGGGACCGTCATGAACTTCAGAACCGCCGCCATAGCCGCCACCGCCGCCTTCGCCCTGGGGGCGCTGGGTGCGGGCCCGGCCTTCGCGGACAACCACGCCGGCGTCGCGCCGCAGGCCCAGGACGGCAACTTCGAGCACCTGTCCCCGCAGCAGCAGGGCCCGCAGTACATGCAGGACGGCGCCTTCGAGCACCTGTCCCCCCAGAGCCTGGTGGTCGGCGACCTCGCCACCAACTAGCGCGCGAGGGGACTACGGGGTCTCCGGGCCCCAGCCGTTGGGGCAGGCGGCCGGGGTGGTGCCGTAGGCGTAGGCGACGAAGTCCCGCAGCTCCGGGCCCCAGTAGGGCCACGCGTGCTCGCCGGCGCCCTGGCAGTAGCGGTGGGTGACCGCCCGGTCCTTCAGGTCCTGGTGGAGGACCGCGGTCATGGCCCCGATCTCCTTCTCGCCGGTGCCGCCCGCTCCGCCGGCGTAGAGGGCCGCCTTCCCGCTGTACGAGGCGTACTTGCCGTCGAGCGCCAGATTGACCGGGTTCTGCCCCGGCCAGGCGCTCGGCGGCCCGAAGACCGTCGCCATCCGGTACGGGGTGTCACCGGTCACCCGGAACTTCCCGTCGAACAGGCCCGTCCACAGGATCGACGCCCCGACCGTCCAGGTGGAGTTCGCGATGATGCTCTGCGCGCCCGGGTCGTAGATGTCGGTACCGCCCGAGAAGGCGCCGACCGCGGAGAACAGCTCGGGGTAGCGGCCGGCGTAGCGCAGGGCCCCGTAGCCGCCCATCGAGACGCCCGCGACGGCCCGTCCGGAGGCCGCCTTGACCGTGTTGAAGTTGGCGTCGATCCACGGGACCAGCTGCTTGATGTGGAAGGTCTCCCACTGCGGGGCGAAGAAGCCGTCCGTGTGGCCGGGCCAGTCGCTGTACCAGCCGGCCTTGCCGCCCTCCGGCATCACGACGATGCCCTTGAAGGCAGAGTCCTTCAGGTTCGCCGTGACATCGCCCTCGTCGGTCTTCGACCACTGCTCGACGTCGCCGGTGCCGCCGTGCAGCAGGTACAGCACGGGGTAGGGGTGCGCCGGGTCGCGCTGGTAGTCCTCCGGCAGCAGGATCCGTACCCGCACCGGCACCCGGACCGGATTGATCGACGGGGTCCCGCCGTGCGCGGCGAAGATCGCGGAGGTGGTCACGGAGGCGTCGCCCATGCGCTCGCTCCGGCCCGGGGCGACGGACCAGGTCTGCAGGGTCAGCCCGGCGGCATTGGGCGCGGGCAGCGAGGGCAGCGCGGACGCGGCGCACACGGGGGCGGCGGGCGCGGCGATCACGAGCGCGGCGGCGGTGGCGAGCAGGGCCGCCGCGCGGCGCAGCGGGGAGAAGCGGGAGGGTCGGCGCACGGGGGAGCTCCCAGAAGAAGGGGGGAGGGGAGGGGAGGTCAGAGGCAGCTCGGCCGGTCTAGCACGGGCGGGCGGAGCCCACCAGGAGGTGGAAGCGTTCCGGTCCGTACCCGGCCGAGGGGCGGGGCCGCCGGCCCGGCGCCCGTTCACCCGCGGTCCACCCGGGGTCCGGCGGTCCGCCGGTTCTGTCGGTGGGGATTGTCAGCCGGTCGTGCTTTGCTGGAGGCATGATCGATGAATTCCTCGCCCGTGACCTGTCCGCCGTCGACGAGGCCGTCCGCAAGGCGGCGGCGATCGAGATCATGCCGAGATTCCGCCGGCTCGCCGACCACGAGGTGGACGAGAAGAGCGGCCCGCACGACCTGGTGACCGACGCCGACCGCAAGGCCGAGGAGTACCTCACGGCCGCCCTGACGCGGCTGCTGCCCGGGTCGGCCGTGGTCGGCGAGGAAGCGGTGCACGCCGACCCGAACGTGTACGGGGCGCTGCGCGCCGACGCCCCGGTGTGGATCGTGGACCCGGTCGACGGGACCCGGCAGTTCGTGAACGGCGACCCGGCGTTCTGCACGCTGGTCGCGCTCGCGCACCGCGGGGAGATACTCGCCTCCTGGACCTTCGCCCCGGCACTGGAGGAGATGTCCACCGCCGTGCGCGGGCAGGGCGCGTACGTCAACGGGGAGCGGATCCACAGCGGTTCGCCCGAGGCGGGCGCAGACTTGCGGATCGCCACGGCCCACCCGCTGTACACCTCCGAGGACGACCGGCGGACCCTGGCGCGCCTCGACGTACCCGGGGTGGCCGCCCGCCCGTGCGGTTCGGCGGGACTGGAGTACCTGCGGGTGGCCCGGGGCGAGATGGACGGCCTGGCCTTCACCTGGCCGTCGGCCTGGGACCACGCGGCCGGGCTGCTGCTGGTCGCCGAGGCCGGCGGCGCGCAGAGCACCGTCGACCGGGTCCCCTTCCGGGTGGACCGGGACAACGCGCTGCCGTTCGCGGTCGGCCGGGACGAGGCCACGGCGGTACGGATCCGGGAGCTGCTGCGGGGCGAGTGAGCCCACGGCGAACGGAGTTGGCGCGTATCGCGGATTTCACCTATGGACAGGCGCAATACCCTGGGGGCGGTGCCGCCACCGGACGAAGGAGTCGCAAGTGCCGTCGATTCTCGATGCGGTCGTGGTGGGTGCGGGGCCCAACGGGCTGACGGCCGCGGTCGAACTGGCCCGGCGCGGTTTCTCGGTGTCCGTCTTCGAAGCCGCCGACACCGTCGGCGGCGGGGCGCGGACCGAGGAGCTGACCCTCCCCGGCTTCCGCCACGACCCCTGCTCGGCGGTGCACCCGCTCGGCGCCGGCTCCCCGGTCTTCGCCACGATGCCGCTCAAGCGGTACGGGCTGGAGTGGCTGCACGCCCCGCTGCCCATGGCGCACCCCTTCGACGACGGCTCGGCGGCCGTGCTCTCCCGCTCCGTGGCGGAGACGGCAGCCTCCTTCGGGCCGCGCGACGCGGGCACGTACCGGCGGCTGGTGCGTCCCTTCCTCGGCAAGTGGGACACCCTGGCCCGTGACTTCATGTCGCTGCCGAACACCGCGCTGCCCCGCGACCCGCTCACCCTCGCCCGCTTCGGGCTCGCCGGCCTGCCGCCGTCCACCTGGCTGCTGCGCCGCTTCGAGGACGAGCGGGCCCGCGCGCTGTTCGCCGGACTCGTCGCGCACGTCATCGCCCCGCTCGGCGGGATCGCGACCGGCGCCGTCGGCCTGGTCTTCGCCCTCGCCGCGCACGCGAACGGCTGGCCGATGCCGCGCGGCGGCTCGCAGTCCATCTCCGACGCCCTCGCCGGGTACCTGCGCGACCTCGGCGCCTCCGTCCACACCGGCTTCGAGGTCAAGCGGCTCGATGACCTCCCGCCGGCCCGGGCGTACGTCTTCGACACCTCGCCGACCGCGCTGGCCCGTATCGCGCGCCTGGGCCGCGTGTACGACGGCTACCGCTACGGCGCCTCCGTGTTCAAGATCGACTACGCCCTGGACGGCCCCGTCCCCTGGACCGCCGAGGAGCCGCGCCGGGCCGGCACGGTCCAGATCGGCCCGCGCACCCGGGACATCGACGCCGCCCTGCAGCTGGCCTCCGGCGGGCGGGCCCCGCGCACCCCCTTCCTCATCACCGCCCAGCCCAGCCTGGTCGACCCCGGCCGGGCGCCCGAGGGCAAGCACGTGTTCTGGGCGTACGGACACGTCCCGGCGGGCTGGGACGGCGACCTCACCGACGCCGTCGAGCGCCAGCTGGAGCGCTTCGCCCCGGGCTTCCGCGACCTCGTGCTCGCCCGCGCCACGGCCGGTCCGCCGCAGCTCGCCGCCCGCAACGCCAACTACGTCGGCGGTGACATCGCCTGCGGCGCCGCCTCAGGGCTCCAGCTCCTGCTGCGCCCCAAGCTCAGCCTGTCCCCGTACTCGACCGCCCACCCGGCCGTCTTCCTCTGCTCCTCGGCCACCCCGCCCGGCCCCGGCGTGCACGGCATGTCGGGCCACAACGCGGCCAAGGCCGTCTGGCGCCACCTGCGAAAGAAGGATTCCTGATGCCGCGCGTCACGCTCGTCCTCGGCGACATCACCGCCGAGAAGGCCGACGCCGTGGTCAACGCGGCGAACTCCTCGCTGCTCGGCGGCGGTGGGGTCGACGGAGCCATCCACCGGCGCGGCGGCCCGGAGATCCTGGCCGCCTGCGAGGACCTGCGCCGCTCGCACTACGGCAAAGGCCTCGCGACGGGCAAGGCGGTCGCCACCACGGCCGGCCGGCTCCCGGCCGGGCACGTGATCCACACGGTCGGCCCGGTCTGGTCGCGGGACGAGGACCGCTCGGAGCTGCTGGCCTCCTGCTACCGGGAGTCGCTGCGGGTCGCGGACGAGCTGGGAGCCCGCAGCGTCGCCTTCCCCGCGATCTCCACCGGCATCTACGGCTGGCCCATCGACGACGGGGCGCGGATCGCGGTGGAGACCGTACGGGCGGCCCGGACCGAGGTGGAGGAGGTCCGCTTCGTACTGTTCGACGAGCGGGCCTACGAGGCCTTCGCGGCGGCCGTCGCCGGATAGGGCGGCGGAGCGGACCGCAGCGGACCGGACCGGACCGGCCGGGAGCGGACCGGAGCGCACTTGAAAGAATATGCAGACCGGTCTAGTTTGGCTCCATGGGACAGAAGGGCGCCGAGACGCGGGACCGGCTGCTGGACGCAACGCAGGAGTTGATCGAGAGCGGGGGGTACTTCGGCGCCGGGCTCAATCAAGTGATCGCGGCCAGTGGCGCACCCCGCGGCTCCCTCTACTTCCATTTCCCGGGCGGCAAGGACCAGTTGGTCGGCGAGTCCGTCCAGCGGGCCGGGCGGATGATCGGTGATGCCCTGGGGGGCCTGGCCGGCTCCAGTCCGTCGGTGGCGGAGTTCGTCGAC
This sequence comes from Streptomyces sp. ISL-43, assembly GCF_018614195.1. GTDB lineage: Bacteria > Actinomycetota > Actinomycetes > Streptomycetales > Streptomycetaceae > Streptomyces. The sequence goes on along the minus strand of NZ_JAGGOT010000070.1, from coordinate 14,147 downwards.
GGGGTGCTGCGACACCTGGGTGACCGGTTGGAGGAGTCGGGCTGGCGCAAGGGATGCCCGGTGGCCACCGTGGCGCTGGAGATGGCCGCCACCAGCGACCCGCTCCAGGAGGTGTGCTCGGAGGTCTACGCCTCGTGGCAGGAGGCCCTGCGCGCGCAACTGGCGGGCCGTCCGGACGCCGACGACCTCGCGGTCACGATCCTGGCCCTGGTGGAGGGGGCGCTCCTGCTGGCCCGGGCGCACCGCAGCAGGGGGCCGCTGGACAGCGTCTCCCGCCAGATCGGCGCCCTGCTGGGCTGACACGGCCCGCCGTGACCGGCGGGCTTCTTTTCGGCCCTAAAAATATGTAGACCGATCTATTAAGGAGTTTTCATGGACTCGATCGTCTTCGGCGCGACCGGCTTCATCGGCCGTTCCCTCGTCGCCGAGCTGCTCACCCGGGGCCAACGGGTGGCGGCAGCCGTACGCAACGACACCCTCACCCCCTGGCTGACCTCCCAGGGCGTTGACACCGGCGGGCTGGAAATCGTCGCCGCCGACATCACGCGACCGCTGTCGGGGCTGCCCGAGGTGCGCGACGTCTACAACACCGCCGCTCGCTTCGCCTTCGGCCTCGGCGTCCAGGAGGCACGGGCGACCAACGTCACCGGGGCGATCAACGTGCTCGAATGGGCGGCCGCGCTGCCCGGGCTGCGGCGGCTGGTGCACATCAGCGGGTACCGGGTGAGCGGGTCCGAGGGCCACCCCGACTACGCCGGGCTGGGGGCGTACGAGGCTTCGAAGTCCGAGGGTGATCTCGCGGTGCGCGCCCGGGCTCGTGAATTGGAGGTCCCGCTGACCATTGCCAATCCCAGCACCGTGATCGGGCCGGGCCAGTACATCGGCCTGGCCGCCCTCGTCGGGGACCTGTGGAACGGCCGGCTTCCCGCGCTGCCCGGCGGCCCCGACACCTTCCTGCCGATCACCTCGATCGACTACTTCGTGCGGTTTCTCGCGGAGATCCCCGCATCTCCCGCGGGTGAGCACTACTGGGTGCTCGACGACACCACTCCGCTCCTGCCCGAGCTGATCGGTACGATCGCCGACCACACGGGCGTGCGGGCACCTCGCCGGACCGTTCCCGTCGGCCTGCTGCGGCGCCTGCCGCGCAGGCTGACCGGCGCCGATCCCGAGACGCTGGCGTTCCTGTCGGCCGACCGCTACCCGACGGCTTCCGCCCGCGCCTTCGCCGCGCGCGCCGGCTTGGAGATGCCTCCGGCCGCAGACGCCCTGCGCGGGTGGGCCGACGACCTGGTGGCCGCTCGCTTCGGTGCCGCATCGCCCTTGCTGAGCCCGTACGGCTTCCACGCCGTGGCGGGCAGCCCTACCTGGGTGAGCGGCGAGCGGCACAGCCCCGACCACGTCCTGCTGCACGGACTGCCGATGAACGCCGACCTCTGGGCACCCCTCGCCGCCCGCCTCCCCGGCCGGATCCTGGCCCCCGACCTGCCGGGCCTGGGTCGCTCGGCCGCCACGACCCAGCCGGTGGACGCGTGGCTGGCCGACCTGCTGAGCCCGGTGCGGACCCGACCCGCGCTGGTCGCACACTCCCTGGCCTGCGGACCCGCGCTGCGCTTCGCCGTCGACCATCCGGACCGCATCAGCAGTCTCGTCCTCATTTCCCCGGCGTTCCTGCAGGCACCCGCCCCCCGGCTCGCCCGCTCGGGCCTGGCCGCGCCGATGATGCGCCGCATGTCCGCCGCTCGGCTGGCCCGGACGCTCGGTGTCCCCGAGGGGGCGGAGGTGGAGAGCGCCGCAGCGGACCTGCGCCGTCGCGGGGTGGCGCGCCGCGTGGTCGCGGCCTCGCGCGCGGACGCCGCCGAGCGCCGGCAGTCGCGGGCGCTGCTGGACCGGGTGAGCGTCCCGGTCCGGATCATCGTGGGCTCGGCCGACCCGCTGGCCGAGTCCGTCGACCACCCGGTGGCCGAGATCGCCGGAGCCGGGCACTACCCCCAGCTGACCCACCCCTCCCAGGTCGCCCGCCACCTCGCCGCCGCCTGCGCTCCGATCGGCGGATGACGGGGCCCGGACCGAGGTTCAGGACGTGCGGTCCGTCCTCTCCGTCGCGGCCGCCTTCGCGGTCTTCGAGACGGCGGTCGAGACGGCGGTCGAGACGGCGGCGGTCGAGGCGGCGGTCGTGACGGCGGTCGTGACGGCGGTCGAGGCCTCCCGGTCGGCCGTACGCGGACCCGTCACGGCGATCGTTTCGACGCCCCCGGGGCGGGCCGCGGGTACGTCCTGGACTGCTTGACGCTGCCGAAGGCGAAGCTCGACTCGATCGAGGCGATACCGGGAATGGCGTGGATCCGGTGGCGCACCAGGGCCTCGTAGGCTTCGAGGTCTTCGATGACGACACGAAGCAGGTAGTCACTGCTTCCGGCCATCAGGTAGCAGTCCTGGATGTGCTCGATGACCGCGACGTGCTCTTCGAAGAGCCTCACCGCTTGCGCCGTGTGGCGTTCGAGGCGGATCCGGACGAAGACGGTGACCGGGAGTCCGAAGGCGACCTGGTCGACCATGGCGGTGTAGCCGCGGATGAGGCCCGCTTCCTCCATGCGTCGAACCCGGCGCAGACAGGGTGACGGGGAGAGCCGCACGCGGTCGGCGAGATCCTGGTTGGACAGGCGCCCGTCGGCCTGCAATTCCCTGATGATCTGCAGATCGACTGCGTCCATGGGCACTCCTTGGCAGATTCTGCCCCAAACATATGTCTGAGAGGCAGAACTGGCAATCGGCTGCCCCGCCCGAGGCCCTAGCGTTGCCCTGGAGCGGACCAGACCGGTCCGCTCTCAGAGGCTGGAGCAATTTCCTTGGTCGCGACGAACACCACCCGGGCGACCGTGCCTCCCGACGCGGAGGGCCCGCGGGCCGGGCACCCCGGCCCGCGCCGGCTCTCCCCGCAAGCCGAGGGCATGCTGGCGCTCCTGGTGACCGTGGCGATCTGGGCGGCCTTCGCGCTCAGCGCCCGCGCCCTGAGCGCCTCCTCACTGCTGCCCGCCGACGCGGCACTCCTGCGGTTCGGCGTCCCCCTCCTCGTCCTGCTCCCCGCCTTGTGGCGGCGCCGTCGCCGCATCGCCGCGGTGCGGCCGAGCGCCGCGGTCAAGATCATCTGCGGTGCGGGGGTGCCCTTCTTCCTGGCGGCGATGCACGGCGGCGCCCTGACGTCCGCGGCCTTCGTCGGCTCGATCGTCCCCGGGATGGTCCCGCTCTTCGTCTCCGCGATCATGGTCCGCCGCGGGCACGGCCTTCCCCGGGGGACCCAGGCGGCCGGGCTCGCGCTGATCGCGGCCGGTGTGGCCGCCCTCGTCTGGCGCTACGTCGTTCCGGTGGACACCGACGTGCTCGTCGGCGCCGGCACGCTCCTGGTGGCCAGCGGCCTGTGGGCCCTCTACACGGTGGGTCTGCGGGAGGTGGACCTCGATCCCGTCGGATCGATCGGACTGCTGTGCCTGCCCTCGTTCGCGGTGATCGGGATCCTGGTCCTGACCGGGGTGCTCCCGACGGGCATCGCGCACGCGGCGGGAAGCGACATCGCGCTGTTCCTGGTGGTGCAGGGGCTCGGGGTCGGTTTGTGTGCGGGCCTGCTGTACGCCTTCGCCATCCGCAGGCTGGGCGCCGAGCGCAGCTCCGTCGTCGGAAGCCTCAGCCCCGTCGCCGTCGTCCTGCTCGCCATCCCCCTGCTCGGTGAATCACCGACCGCCGCCGTGCTCATCGGCGTACCCCTCATCACCGCCGGCGTCGTCCTCGCCAACCGCCGCCCCCGACCCAAGGTTCCCGCAGATGCTTGAGCTCCTCCCTCCGCCGCCCACCGACCCGCTGTGGGACCTGACCTACGAGTTCGGTGCCGACGAGCGGCCCGAACGCCTGAACCTCGTCCTCGGCGTGTACCGGGACCAGACGGGAACCACACCCGTCATGGCCGCCGTACGCCAGGCCGAGATACGCCTGGCGGAGCGCTCCGAGTCCAAGGAGTACCGCGGGCTCTCCGGCAACGCCGCCTTCAACCGCTCCCTGCTGGACCTGGTCCTGGGCCCCGGGCCGGGCGGACCGGCCGACCGGGCCGCGGCCGTGCAGACCGTCGCGGGCTCCGGCGCACTGCGGCTGCTGGCCGATCTGATCTGCCGGACCCGCCCGGGCGCCACGGTGTGGATCAGCGATCCGGCCTACGTCAACCACCGGCCCATCCTGGAGGCCGCCGGGCTGAAGGTCCGCACGTACGGCTGGCGTGACGCCGAGGGCGGCTTCGACGCGGCCGGCGTGCTGCGGGAACTGCGGGACGCGCGGCGGGACGACGTCGTCCTGCTCCAGGGGTGCTGCCACAACCCCACGGGTGTGGACCCGCTGCCGGACGACTGGGAAGCGCTCGCCGAGTCCGCCGTCCGCGGCGGCTGGGTGCCCTTCGTCGACCTCGCCTATCACGGGCTCGGCGACGGCCTGGAGGCCGACCTGCTGCCCACGCGGATGCTGGCGGAGCGCGTGCCGGAAATGCTGATCGCCGTCAGCTGCTCGAAGAACTTCGGCCTCTACAGCGACCGCGTCGGCTGCGCCATCGTCCTCGGTGCCTCGGGTCAGGCCGTTCGGCATGCCGAGACGGCCTTGCAGAACGCCGCGCGGACGCTGTACTCGATGCCGCCCGAGCACGGTGCGGCCGTCGTGACCACGATCCTGGAGGACGAGGGGCTACGGGCCGCCTGGCGGGCGGAACTGGACGTCATGCGGCGCCGGATCATGGCCAACCGGGCCGATCTGACCGCCCACTTGAGCGCGCTGGGCTGTGCGGAGCAGGCGCGGTCGCTGGCGCGGCAGAAGGGGATGTTCTCGATGCTGCCGCTCACGTCGCACCAGATGCTCCGGCTGCGCAGGCAGTACGCCGTCTACGGCACCACCTCGGGGCGGATCAACATCGCGGGAATCCCGGCGCACCGGATCCCCTGCCTCGCGCAGGGCATCGCGGCGGTACTCGACACGGCAGACGCGCCCCGGACGACCCTGCCGGCCCAGGCCGGCTCCTTCTGATCTTGCCTGACCCGCGCCGCCCGGCACCGCACCTCGCCGGGTAGCGGAGCCGACCCCGGGCGCTCCCCGCGCCGACCGTTCGTCCCCATCCGGAGTGGAGTGTCCGCGCGGGTCGCTAGGCTTCTGGGATGACCTCCTCGCAAGCAGCCGCCGAAATCCCCGATGCCCAGCAGGTGCTCCACCGCGTCTTCGGGTACGACTCCTTCCGCGGCGAGCAGCAGCAGATCATCGAGCACCTCGTCGGCGGCGGCGACGCCCTCGTGCTGATGCCGACCGGTGGCGGCAAATCGCTCTGCTACCAGATCCCGGCGCTGGTCAGAGCGGGCACGGGAGTGGTGATCTCACCGCTGATCGCGCTGATGCAGGACCAGGTCGACGCGCTCAACGCGCTCGGGGTGCGGGCCGGATTCCTCAACTCGACCCAGGGCGTCGACGAGCGTCGCGCGGTCGAGCAGGCCTTCCTCGGCGGCGAGCTGGACCTGCTCTACCTGGCGCCCGAGCGGCTGCGCACCGAGGGTACGCAGCGGCTGCTCGACCGGGGTACGGTCTCGCTCTTCGCCATCGACGAGGCGCACTGCGTGGCCCAGTGGGGTCACGACTTCCGGCCCGACTACCTCGCCCTGTCCATGCTGCACGAGCGCTGGCCGAAGGTGCCGCGCATCGCGCTGACCGCGACGGCCACCGAGGCGACGCACGCCGAGATCGCGGCGCGCCTCGGCCTGGACGAGGCCCGCCACTTCGTGGCCGGCTTCGACCGGCCGAACATCCAGTACCGGATCGTCTCGAAGAACAATCCGCTCAAGCAGCTGCTGGAGCTGATCCGGACCGAGCACGCCGGGGACGCGGGCGTCGTCTACTGCCTCTCGCGGGCGTCGGTGGAGAAGACGGCGGCCGCCCTGGTGGAGCAGGGTATCGACGCCGTGGCGTACCACGCCGGGATGGACGCCCGCACGCGCGCGGCGAACCAGTCGCGGTTCCTGCGGGAGGACGGGGTCGTGGTCGTGGCCACGATCGCGTTCGGCATGGGCATCGACAAGCCGGACGTGCGCTTCGTGGCGCACCTGGACCTGCCCAAGTCGGTCGAGGGCTACTACCAGGAGACCGGCAGGGCCGGGCGCGACGGGGAGCCGGCCACGGCGTGGCTGGCCTACGGCCTCCAGGACGTGGTGCAGCAGCGCAAGATGATCGAGGGCTCCGAGGGCGACGACGCGCACCGCCGCGCGCTGTCCGGGCACCTGGAGGCGATGCTCGCGCTGTGCGAGACGGTCGGCTGCCGCCGGGTGCGGCTGCTGGCGTACTTCGGGCAGTCGGGCGCGCCGGACTGCGGCAACTGCGACACCTGCCTGACGCCGGCCGAGTCCTGGGACGGGACGGTCGCGGCCCAGAAGCTGCTGTCCACGGTGTGGCGGCTGGCCAAGGAGCGGCGGCAGAAGTTCGGTGCCGGTCAGATCGTCGACATCCTCCAGGGCAAGAAGACGGCCAAGGTCATCCAGTTCGACCACGACGGGCTCTCCGTGTTCGGGATCGGAGCGGACCTGGGCACCGCGGAGTGGCGCGGGGTCGTACGGCAGCTGCTGGCGCTCGGGCTGCTGGCGGTGGAGGGCGACTACGGGACGCTGGTGCTGACGGAGGCCAGCGGCGAGGTGCTCGGCGGCCGCCGGAGCGTCCTGATGCGCAAGGAAGCGGCGCCGGCCGCCGGAGCGTCCCGCAAGGAGTCCGGCGGGTCGCGCTCCGGGAAGGGCGCGCGGGTGCCGGTCGACCTGCCGGCGGCGGCGGTGCCGGTCTTCGAGGCCTTGCGCGCGTGGCGCGCCGAGACCGCGCGGGAGCAGGGGGTGCCGGCGTACGTCGTCTTCCACGACGCGACGCTGCGGGAGATCGCGACCCAGGTGCCCGGCACGGTCGCCGAGCTGGGCACGATCAACGGTGTCGGCGAGGCGAAGCTGGCGAAGTACGCCGAGGGCATCCTGAAGACCCTGTCCGGGACGGACGCCGCCCCGGTGGCCGCGGTGAGCCCCGTGCCCGCGCAGGCCGCGGCCGCGGCGGTGTCTGTGCCCGTGGCCGTGGCCGTGGCCCAGCCGGCCGCGGTGGCGGTCGCGGCGGGCAGGAAGCCGGCCCCCCGGGAGGAGGAGTCGCTCTTCGGCCCGGAGGACGAGGAGATGGACCCGCCCTGGGACGACTGGGAGTAGCCGGGCCGCCCGGGTCCCCTCCGGGCCGCGGGCGAGCGCGGGCCCCACGGGCCCCGGGCGGCGAGGCCGTCAGGGGCCCCCGCTCGGACCCCGACGCAGCGCCGGTCCACGATGCCTCGGATAGGGTGAATCGGTAGGAATCGGGCCCCCCGGGGTGAGGTCGGCGCATTGGACACGTACCAGCAGACGAGCGAGGTGCCGGACCAGCCGGTGGGAGCTGTGGGGTACGCGGGCGTCCTGCGCGAGCTGCTTCCGATCGCCCTGTGGCGGGAGGACGCCGACGGGCGCGTCGTCGAGTGGTCGCTGGCCGCCCAGGACCTCCTGGGCCACCGTCCCGAGGAGATCCTCGGCCGGTTCGGCACCTCCGTGCTCGTCCCCGACGCCAACCGCGAGCTCGCGGCCGACCTGACCCGCCGGGTCCAGGCCGGGGAGACCGTCGTCGGCACCCTGCCCGTGCGCCACCGCGACGGCCACCGCGTCCCGATGGAGATGTGGATCGTGCCCGCCGCCGACCCGCAAGGGCGTACGGGAGCCATGCTCATCGCGGTGGAGACCACCGAGGTCCTGCGGATGCGCGATTCCCTCGCCGCGCTCCAGAGCCTGTTCACCCAGTCGCCCATCGGCCTCGGCACCCTCGGCACGGACCTGCGCTTCCTGCGCGTCAACGACGCCCTCGCCCGGATGAACGGGGTGCCGGCCGCCGACCACCTCGGCAAACGGCTCACCGAGGTCGTGCCCGGGGTCAACGCCGCCGCACTGGAAGGCCTCATGCGCAAGGTGCTGGAGTGCGGATCCGCCGTCGTCGACGTCCGCCGCACCGGCCGCACCCCCGCCGACCCCGACCACGACCGGACCTGGTCCTGTTCGTACGCCCCGCTGCTGGACGGCTCGGGGCGCCAGCTCGGCCTGATCGCCTCCCTCATCGACATCACCGAGGGGCAGCGGGCCCAGGCGGAGGCGGAGCAGGCCCGGCGCCGGTTCGCGCTGCTCGCCGAGGCCGGTACCCGCATCGGCACCACGCTCGACCTGCGGCAGACCGCCCAGGAGATCGCGGACCTGCTGGTACCGCAGCTCGCTGACTCGGCCGACGTACAGCTGCTGGAAGCGGTACTGGAGTCCGACGAGGCGGCGGCCTCGACCCGGGGGGTGCTGCGGCGGCTGGCCGCCGTCTTCCCGGATCCGCAGGCGCCGACCGCCAAGCTGGTCGCCGGGCAGACCTTCCAGATCCCGGAGGGCAGCGTCTACGAGCAGGTCATCACCGAGGGCCTGCCCATGAACCTGTACGTGTCCGACATCCCGGCCCTGGTCAGCGACCCTCGGGCGGAAGCGCTGCGCGGGTACCTGGCCACCCTCGGCTCGGCCCGGATGGTCCCCCTCGTCGCCCGCGGGCAGGTGCTCGGGGCGGTCGCGGTGACCCGGCTGCGCGGACGCGATCCCTTCGACGAGCAGGACTGCGTGCTGATCGACGAAGTGGTCGCCCGGGCGGCCCTCAACATCGACAACGCCCGGATGTACACGACCCAGCGCGCGGCGGCCCTGACCCTGCAGCGCAGCCTCACCAACAACGCGCTGCCCGAGGTCGCGGGCCTGGAGCTGACCGGCCGCTACCTGCCTGCCAGTGACCACGACGTCGGCGGCGACTGGTTCGACGTGATCGAGCTGCCGGGCGGCCGGACCGGTCTGGTGATCGGCGACGTGATGGGCCACGGCATCCACGCGGCCGCCGTGATGGGCCAGCTGCGCACGGCGGTACGGACGCTCGCGCGGCACGACGTTCCGCCGGAGCAGATGCTCCGGTCGCTGGACGCGGTGGTGGCCGACCTGGGCGAGGACGAGATGGCCACCTGCGTCTACGCCGTCCACGACCCGGCGACGGGCGCGTGCGTCATCGCCCGCGCGGGCCACCCGCCGCCGGCCGTCGTCACGGCGGCCGGGGCCGTGACCTTCCTGGGCGGCTCGTCGGGGACGCCGCTGGGCACGGGCGGGCAGGATTTCCTTACCGAGGAGGTGCGGCTGCCCCCGGGGAGCCTGCTGGTGCTGTACACGGACGGCCTGATCGAGGCGCGGGACCGGGACCTGGACGAGGGGCTGGCGGAGCTGGCGGGCGCGCTGAGGGGCGCGGACGAGCCGCTGGAGGCCCTGTGCGACAGCATCCTGGCCCGGCTGTTGCCGGCGGCCCCGCAGGACGACGTGGCCGTCCTGCTGGCCCGGACCACCAGATTGAACTAGTTCAATAGGATGTTGTATCTAGCGCAATGACGAGTTATCTTTCGGCCATGTCTGCGAAGCTGCCCCGCCCCACCGTGCTCACCGGCCGCCACGTCCGTCTGGAGCCCCTGACCAGGAGTCACCTCCCCGACCTCTACGTGGCCGGCGGCCGCGACGAAGAGGTCTGGCGCTGGCAGGGCGGCCCCGCGCCGCACACGGAAGAGGAGCTCGGCGCCAAGCTCGACGCGGTCCTGGAGGCCGCCGGGCGGGGCCAGTACGTTCCCTTCGCCGTCATCCACCTCGAAAGCGGCCGGGCCATCGGCTGGACCACCTACATGGACGTCAGCGCGGCCGACGAGCGGCTGGAGATCGGCTGGACCTGGTACGGGCGCGCGTACTGGCGCAGCGCGGTCAACTCCGAGACGAAGCTGCTCCTGCTCACCCACGCCTTCGAGGACCTCGGCATGGGCCGCGTCCAGTTCAAGACCGACCACCTCAACACCCGCTCCCAGGCGGCCATCGCCCGCCTCGGCGCCCAGCGCGAAGGCGTGCTGCGCCGCCACCGCCGCCGCCCGGACGGCACCTGGCGCGACAGCGTCTACTTCTCCCTGCTCGCCGACGAATGGCCCGAGGCGAAGGCGCGGCTGGCCGCCCGGCTCTGAGACCGCCCGGCTCTGAGGCCGCGCGGCTACCAGGCGAGGTCCTCCAGGGCATCCAGGTCCAGGACGCCCGGGGGCGCCGGCTCCGCCGCGCCCGTCAGGGGGAGTTCGGCCCAGATGACCTTGCCGCGGTCCGTGTAGCGGGTGCCCCAGCGCTCCGCGTACTGCGCGACGAGGAACAGGCCGCGGCCGCCCTCGTCCGTCGTTGCCGCGTAGCGCAGGTGCGGCGAGGTGCTGCTGCCGTCGGAGACCTCGCAGATCAGGGCGCGGTCGCGGAGCAGCCGGACCCTGATGGGGGCGGTCCCGTAGCGGATGGCGTTGGTGATCAGCTCGCTGAGGATCAGCTCCGCGGTGAAGGAGATGTCCTCCAGGCCCCACGCGGCCAGCTGCGCGGCGCCCGCCCGTCGGACCCGGGAGACGTCGGCGGGGTCGGGGAGCACGTCCCACTCCGCGATCCGGTCGGCCGGCAGCCGCCGGGTGTCGGCGATGAGCAGGGCGATGTCGTCGCTCGGCGCCGGGAACAGCAGCGCGGCCAGTACGTCGGAGCAGGCCTGGTCGGGACTGCGGTCCGGCCGCGACAGGCTCTCCGTCAGCATGCCGAGGCCGGTGTCGAAGTCCCGGTCGCGGTCCTCCAGCAGGCCGTCGGTGAACAGGACGAGCCGGCTCGCCTCGGGCAGGTCGAGCCTGATGGCCTCGAAGGGCATCCCGCCGACGCCCAGCGGCAGCCCGATCGGCAGCTCGGGGTACCCGACCCGGCCGTCGGGGCGGACCAGCGCCGGTCCGGGGTGGCCGGCGCTGGCCATGGTGCAGTGGCCGGACACCGGGTCGTAGACGGCGTAGAGGCAGGTGGCGCCGGTGACGCCGGACGGTTCGCCCTCGCCCGAGCCGCCGGCGCCCGCCGACTCGTCCTGGTCGATCCTGTCGATCAGCTCGTCCAGGTGCCCCAGCAGCTCGTCGGGCGACATGTCGAGGGTGGAGAAGTTGTGCACGGCGGTCCGCAGCCGGCCCATCGTGGCGGCGGCGTGCACCCCGTGCCCGACCACGTCGCCGACGACCAGCGCCACCCGGGCCCCGGCGAGCGGGATCACGTCGAACCAGTCCCCGCCCACCCCCGCCTTCGCGGGCAGGTACCGGAACGCCACGTCCACGGCGCTCAGTTCCGGCAGCACCCGGGGCAGCAGGCTGCGCTGGAGGGTCACGGCCACCGCGTGCTCGCGCGTGAAGCGGCGGGCGTTGTCGATGGACACGGCGGCCCGCGCCGCCAGCTCCTCCGCGAAGGACAGGTCCTCCTCGGTGAAGGCCTCGGGGGTGTCGGCCCGCCAGAAGTTGGCCATGCCGAGGACCACACCACGGGCCTGGAGCGGTACGGAGATCAGCGAGTGGAGGCCGTAGTCCAGGGCCACCCGGGTGCCGTCCTGGTCCTGGGCCCGCCAGCCGAAGGCGGCGCTCAGGTCCGCCGCGAGGACCGCCCGCCCGGCGTCCAGGGCCGCGGCCATCGGCGCGGTCGGCACCACGAAGCGGATGATGTCGCCGACGGGCTGCAGCGGCGAATCGGCGCGCACCCCGCTCATGGCGGCCCGGCGCATCTCGGTGTGCGCGGCGCTGCTGGGCTCCTCGCCGCGCAGTACCGGCTCCAGCAGCTCGACGGTGACGAAGTCGGCGAAGCGCGGGACCGCGACCTCGGACAGCTCCTCGGCGGTGCGCACCACGTCGAGGGTGGTCCCGATGCGCACGCCGGCGTCGTAGAGCAGCTGGAGGCGCTCGCGCGCCACCGCCGCCCGGCCGGAGAGCGCGGCGAGCTCGGTGGAGTCGCGCAGGGTCATGACGCTGCCCGACGGGCGGCCCCCGTAGGGCTTGGTCGGGCGTACGTTGACGGCGAGCAGCCGGTCGCCCGACCGGTGCACCTCGTCGGTGGCGATCCGCCCCGAGGCGAGCAGGGCGGCCGTGCGCGGATCGAGGCCGAGTTCGCCGACGTGCCGCTGCTCGGCGTCGGGCGGCAGGTCGAGCAGGCGCCGCGCCTCGTCGTTGGCGAGGAGGAGGCGGCCCTCGGTGTCGATGATCAGGACGCCCTCGCGGACGGCGTGCAGAACCGCCTCGTGGTGTTCGTTCATCCGGGTCATCTCGGCCTCGCCCAGCCCCCGGGTCTGGCGCCGCAGCCGGCGGCTGACCAGGGCGGCGCCGCCGGTGCCCAGCAGCAGGGCGCCGGCCGCCGCGCCGAAGAGGAGGGGCAGCTGGCCCTCCACCACGTCGCCGACGTTGGCGACCTCGATGCCGGTGGCGACCAGGCCGACGACCGTGCCCGCGGAGTCCCGTACGGGGACCACGGCGCGGACCACGTCGCTCGGCTTGCCCTTGAAGGTCTCGGTGAAGGCCTGCCCGGCCACGGCCCGGGAGAGGTCGCCGGTGGCGCGCTGCCCGATCAGCTCGGGCCGGGAGTCGGTGTACCGGATCCCGTCGGTGGTCATGACGGCGATGAAGTCGACGCCCGAGGCCCGGCGGGCGGCCTCCGCCAGGGGCTGGAGCCCGGCGGTGGGGTCGGCGGACCTCAGGGCCGCCGGCAGGCCGGGGGCGTGGGCGAAGGACTCGGCGGCCGCGAGGGAGCGGTTGCGGGCGTCGCGCCGGCCGTCGTAGCGGGCCTGGAAGAACAGGGCGGCGGTGGCGGCGGTGATCAGCACCAGCACGATGACGGCCTGGAGGGCGAAAACCTGGCCGGCCACGCTGCGCACGCCGAGCGAGAGCCGGCCGAGCGACCGGGAGAGCGAGCGCCTCAAGCGGCGCGCGAACCGGCCTACGGGACTGCCGGGCCCACCGGGCCCGGGCTCACCGGGCTCACCGGGCCCGTCCGCGGCCCGTGCCCGGCCCGGCCCGGACGGGGACCCGTCCTCGGGCGCCCCATCAGAGCCCCTGGGCAGGCCAAAACGTCCGCTCATGAGCCATTTCTAACACTGTCCGCCGGGTTTGGGGGAGGCTCCTGCGCGGTAGCCGCCGCCCGGTAGGCGCGGGGGCTCGTGCCCACGTACGAGGCGAAGTGCTGGCGGAAGGTGACCTCACTTGCGAATCCGGCCCGCCGGGCCACCTCGGTGACCGGATGGTCGGTGCGTTCGAGTAGTTTGCGGGCTTCGTCCAGACGGTGGCGAAGGAGCCATTTGTGCGGGGTGGTGCCGGTCGCGGCGGTGAAG
>NZ_JAGGOT010000070.1:0-843 GCF_018614195.1 Streptomyces sp. ISL-43 | reverse complement strand
GGTCCGGTCGGCGGCCGGGGTCGGGCGGTCCAGGTACTGGGCGTGGTCGCCGGTGCGGAAGGGGCCCGTCACCATCGCGCGGGCGATGGCCGCGGCCGCCTCGGCGCCGTGGGCCTCGCGGACCAGGTGGAGGCAGAGGTCGATGCCGGAGGCGACCCCGGCGGAGGTCCACAGCCCGTCGTCCTCGACGTAGAGCGGGGCCTCCTCGACGCGCACGGCGGGGTGGCGGCCGGCCAGCGTCGGGGCCAGCGCCCAGTGGGTCACGGCCCGGCGGCCCGCCAGCAGCCCGGCCTCGGCGAGGATGAAGGCGCCGGCGCACAGGGCGGCCACCGGGATGCCCCTGGCGTGGGCGTTCCGCAGGGCCTCGAGAACCGGCTCGGGCGTCGGATCGCCGGGCCGGGCCAGAGCGGGCACGACGACGAGGTCTGCGCCGGCGAGCCAGTCCAGCCCCCGGTCCGGAGTGAGGGTCAGCCCGCCGGGAAGCGGGATCGGGTCGGGAGACAGGGCGCACCGGCGCAGCTCGAAGGGCGGGACCCCGAGGCGGCTGAGGTCGTAACCCCAGACCTCGGTGATGACGGCGAGGTCGAAGGCGCGGATGCCGGGCTGTACGACGATCGCGACGCGGTGCATGGCGGTGAGTCTGCCACGGCCGTCCCGGCGGTCAAGGGGGCTGTGGGGGGCTGTGGGACGGCGGCGGGGGTTCCGGCGGAGGAGGCTTCGGGGGTACGTCCGGGGTCTGTGGGGGGCTTGTGGGGGCTCCTGGGGGTTGCGCGTGGCCCGCGGGGCTGCCGGGAGGGTGGGGGGCGGGGGTCGGCGGGGGTGTGCGAAGGGTCTTCGCCGCGG
>NZ_JAGGOT010000069.1 GCF_018614195.1 Streptomyces sp. ISL-43 | reverse complement strand
GCCAGGCGGCGGCCCAGGATCGACTCACCCGGTTTCCCGGGGCCGAACACCGCGTCGATCACCGCCCGTGTCCCGCAGGCCACCAGAGCGACCAGCAGGACCTGCGGGTACCCCGAGGCGGCGGTGTACTGGTTGGACGCCTTGCCCAGCTTCGCACGGACCTCCTGGTCGTCAGCGACGTCCAGATGTGTCCCGTCGACCGCGACGACCAGCAGCCCCGCCCACCGGGCCCCGGCCGTGCGGACCGCCGAGGCCGGTCCGCGCAACAGGTCGAACAGGGCCCGCATCGGACGCACCCCGAGCCGGCAGCGTGCCTGCCACAGTGCCGTGGCGGTCACCCGCGGCACCGGCAGCCAGGACAAGGCGCCCGTCAGCTTGAGCCATACCGCGGGGTATCCGCACTCCTCGAACAGTCCCGCCGCAAGCAGGACATAGACCACGACCCGAGCGGGGAGCTTGCGTATCCGTTCCTGGACGGACCCACACTCGACGAGCACCGCATCGACCAACTCGAACGGCACGATCTGGGTCAGCTCACCCAGATGCCCCGGCGCGAACACCCCTGCGGCTACCGACATTTCACGGCTGATGACACACTGATCCGACAGCGGAGCCTCCGGTGACGTGAACGGCTGTCTTGGTCGACTGCCAGTTCTACCGGGGCTCCGCTTCCTACGTCTCGACGACCACCGAACTCCCCACCCAACCCCCTTGACTACGCCGATCAGCCCTTAACTTCACGGCCTTGGCCTAAAGGCCGGGATTCCCTGCGAAGATCAAAGGATGGACGCGCGCGAGGCAGCGCTCCGACAGGCACACGACCATGCCGTCCGCTGGCTGGCGAGCCTGAACGACCGCCGGGTTCCCGCCCGCGCTTCGGTCGACGAGATCGTGCGCGTGCTCGGCCACGAACTGCCCGCCGCTCCGAGCACTCCCGCCGATGTCGTCGACCTGCTCGCCACGGCCTGCGAGCCGGGGCTCACCGCGTTTCCCAGTGGCCGCTTCTACGGGTTCGTGGTCGGTGGCACCGAACCGGCCGCGCTCGCCACGGACTGGCTGGTCAGCGCCTGGGACCAGAACTGCGTCATGCGCGCCGCCTCGCCCGCGTACGCGGCGGTGGAGGAGGTCGCCGAGGCGTGGTTGCTGGATCTGCTCGGCCTGCCGGGCAACAGCGCCGTCGGCTGCACCACAGGTGCCACGATGGTACAGGTTCCGTAGTGCCAGCATGACCTCACTCCAGCCCGCGGAATGAACGAATGAATACGAGGTCGGATGGCAGCCCGTCACGAGGTCGGTCGATACGTCTACTGGTCAGATCGAGCAGTCCAACAAGTTGCCGAGGAGAACGGCATCGAGCTCACGGGACGACGAACCTGGACCCTCGGCCTTTCGCTCATTGGCCTCCAAGGAGGCATCGGGCCCCAACAGCGCGTGACGCGGAACCGGCTGGGGGAGGCACGCCGCATCGAGCGTCACTTGGGGACCGCGGTCACGGAAAGCCTGGACCTGGAACCCGTGGCCTCCTACGTCAAAGGTGTCGGCAAGGTCGAGTTCGCGGAGTTCGCCGCATGGCACACCCGGGACGCCGCAGTCATGCACGTGCAGCTCCGAAATGCGCACGGCCGGCGGGTCGACCTCTGTCTCTTCGGAAGCAAGGACAACGTACGCGGCTTCGGTCCGAGCGACGGCTTTGCCGACGGCTGGACATCCTCGGCGGCACCGGCGATCGAGGAGCTGCTGCGCACCAGGGGAAGGCAGAACACCTCCCAATGGGACGACCCACAGTCCCGGTCGGTGGAGGCATTGAAGATCGCTTTGGACCAGGGATTCTCCAGCACCACCGACCACAGGGGCCACCCTGAGACCCGCGGCTTCACCATCGGCCACGGCGGCGACTGCGAGTTCGTCGCCGAGATCTACACCGACGTCGTACTCGATCCCACGCGGTGGCACCTCGAAGGCGAGTCGGCCGGCGCCGAACGCATCATGGTCGGAAGGCCGCTGTGGATCCGGACGATGACCCCTGACGCGGTCGTCCGCTACGCCGAGCTGCGCAACGGACCGGGCTGGGCTCGCCGGCGCCGGCTGCGGGCGTTGCGCTCGCTGACGCGGCGGCCACAGGCCGAGATCACTCCGCCGGAGGTCTCAGCAGCAGCGCTTGAGACGACGGAGGCCGGCTCGCCCGACCCAGCTCGGCGGCGGAGGTTTTCCCAGGCCCAGGACTGATATCGCAGGGTCAGCGCGGGAGGTACCCGGTGGGCGCGCCTCTACTGTCGCCTCCACTGCCCGTCCACCTCCTGGGAGAGGCTGACCGGCTGCGGGTGTGCGCGACCGATCCTCAGGCGGGTACGGCGCCGATCAGGCCGCCGTCGATGACGAGGTCTTGGCCGTTGACGTAGGACGCGTCGGACGAGGCGAGGAATGCCACGGCCGATGCGATCTCCTCCGGGCGTCCGAAGCGGCCTGCGACGATTCCGTCGGTCAGCGCCTTCGCCTCCGTTGTGCTCAGTGCGGCGGAGGGGTACATCGGGGTGTCGATGTATCCGGGGCTGATGGAGTTGACGCGGATGCCGCGTGGGGCGAGTGCGGCGGCGAGGGTACGGGCCAGGTTGTGCGCGGCGGCTTTGGTCGCGGAGTACAGGGTGAGGACGCTGTTGCCCCGGTGCAGGGTCCAGGAGGCGTTGACGACGACGGAGCCTCCGTCGGCCAGGAGCGGCAGTGCCTTTTGGACGGTGAAGAACACCCCTTTGAAGTTGACGTCGACGCCGTGGTCGAAGTCCTTCTCGGTGATGTTCTCGAACGGCAGGAACGTGCCGGTGCCCGCGTTCGCGAAGAGGCTGTCGAGACGGCCGTGACGGTCGCGGACCGTCTCCATCAGCGCGTCCACCGCGTCGAGGTCGGTGGTGTCGGCGACGACTCCCGAGGCATGGGGGCCGAGTTCCTGGACGGCGGCGTCCACCCGTGCGCGGGTGCGGCCGGTGACGATGACGTGGGCGCCTTCGGTGATGAGGCGGTGTGCGGTCGCCAGGCCCATGCCGCTGGTTCCGCCGGTGACGAGGACGGTCTTGTCGGTGAAGCGGTTCATGCCTGTGCTCCCGTCAGGGTGTGCGTGATGTGGTCGGTGAGGTGGGGGAGCCAGTCGGGCCGTGCGTTGCCCAGGAGGTGATCGCCGTGTGGGACGGACAGGTAGGTGCCGTGCGGTGCCAGGCGGGCGAGTGGCTCGCCGTTCGTCACGCCGGGAATGACGTCCTGGCCTCCGTCCACGACCAGCAGCGGGGCCGCGATGCGCGGCGCCAGGGCGGCGAGGTCCACGTGGTGGGCGAACTCGCGGGCGGCGTCGGCCCCTCCGGTGCGTTGGGCCATGATGTCCCTCACCGGCGGGGGCAGTTCCTCCCAGTCGAGGCGGAAGGGGCCGCTGACGGTGGCGACCGCCGCCACCCGCGGCTCCAGCGCCGCGGTCCGGGCCGCGAAATAGCCGCCCAGGCTGAGGCCGACGAGCCCGATGCGTGCGATATCGAGGGCGTCGATGACCCGGCCCACGACCTGCTCGTAGTCCGGCCTGAAGGTCGTCGTGGCCGCGAGCACCCCCTGCCCTGGGCCGTCCATCGCGAACACCGCAAGCCCCCTGGCCAGCAGCGCGGACACCAGATCGAGGAACTCCTCCTTGGCCGAGTCCAGTCCGGGGACGACGACCACGGAGCCGGGGGCGTCGGCGGGGCCGCGCAGCCAGCCGGTGAACCCCTCGCCGCTCACGTGCCGCGCATCGGGTTCCAGCGCGGTGAGTGCTCGGCTCAGGGCGTGATCCGCCAGGACGGCGGCGCGGTGTGCCTCCGCGTACGGCGCGAGCGTGGCCACGTGGAACCACCGGGCCGCCATCAGCAGGTGCTCGCCCGCCGAGGCGGAGGATGCCGCCTTCTCCGCGCGCTGGAGGTAGGCGTCTCCGGTGTTCAGAAAGGCCGGCCCCCAGTCGGCGACGGAGGTGAGGCGGTCTGTGACGCGCCGGTATTCGTGGGGGTCGAGGCCCGCGCCGGTGGCCCGGGTCCATTGGGCGGCGGCGAACTCGGCGATGCTCATCGTGTTCCTCTCGTCAGCAGGACGGCCTTGCCGCGGATGCGGCGCTCTCGAAGGTCGACCAAAGTGTCGGCGGTCTCTGTCCAGTCCGTGATCCGGCCGATCTCCGGGTGCAGCCGCTCCTGTTGCACGAGGCCCACCAGCGCCGTGAGATCGGAACCGTACGGGGCGCCGGCGTAGTGGAAGTGCCGGATCGTGACGCGCTCGGGCCCGCCGAGGAGTTGGAAGAAGTCGAGGGTCACCGGGGTGCGGCTCGCCTGGCCGAACCAGACGAGCGTTCCACCCGGGCGAACCTTCGAGAGGGCGAGTGGAAGATCCGTCCCGCCCGTGGACTCCAGCACGACGTCGAACGGCCCTTGAGCCGCGGCGACCTCGTGCACCACCTGTGCACCCAGCTCCGCGAGCCGCTCACCGCGCGCCGCCGTGGCCGTCACCGCGCTCAGCTCGGCTCCGGCCCCGACGGCCAGCTCGGTGACGTAGTGGCCGACCCCGCCCGAGGCTCCGGTCAGCAGCACCCGCCGGCCGGCCACGGAACCGGCCGAACGCAGCAGGCGCAGGGCGGTGATCCCGGCCAGCGGCAGGGCCGCCGCCCGTACGCTGTCGATGCTGTCCGGGAGCACCGCGAGGGAGTGCGTGGGCACGGCCGCGTACTCGGCCCAGCCGCCCCACGCCGGATGCCCGACCACGCGGGTGCCGATACCAGGACCCGAGCCGTCCGCTGCGGCCTGCACGACGAGCCCCGCGATGTCCTTGCCGGGCAGAAACCCCGGCCGGGGGTTTTCGAGGAGGAACGTCTCGCCCCGGTTCGGTGCGAACGCCTCGACCTTGACCAATGCCTCACCGGGCTCCGGGACGGGCTGGGGGACCTCGGCGAAAGCGACCGGACGCGCCGCTTCCCCCGTGGGAATCAGTCTTTGCATGCCGACAATGCAACCCCTGCGGCCACCCCGTGATCCAACAACGAACAAGCAAGACCGACAACTTTCAGTTGTCACCTATGGTGAGAGCCATGGATCTCGACGTGGCGCAGGTACGTGCCTTCGTGCGCGCCGCCGAGGAACTGCACTTCGGCCGGGCGGCGGGGATGCTCGCCATCTCCCAGCAGGGGCTGTCCAAGCGGATCGCGCGGCTGGAATCCCTGCTCGGCATTGAGCTGTTCCAGCGCGATGGCAACGGGGTGCGCCTCACTGAGGCCGGGCTGCGTTTTCTCCCACCGGCCCGGCAGACCGTGGCCGCCGCCGACGCCGCGGTCGCAGCGGCGGTCGGGAAGGACCGTCCGCTGCGCGTAGACGTCTGGGGGCACCTCTACGCGCCGATGCGGACACTGGCCCAGGTCGCGGGCCGGAGCGGGGAGCTGGTGCTGGGGCACGGGCGCGATCTCCCGTCGGTGACGGATGCACTGCTGCACGGCGAGATCGACGCGGCCTTCGGCCGGGTCCACCCGCCTCTCCACACCGGACTGGTACACCGCCTCGTCCGCCTCGAACCGGTGGACGCCGTACTGAGCGCGGACCATCCGCTCGCAGCCGAGGCGGAACTGCGGCCCGACCAGCTGCGCGGCAGCCTGCTGTGGGCACCCGGTGCGCTGGAGCGGCTCGACTTCCTCCACCAGTTCGCCGACCGATTCGACATCCAGGACAGGGCCGCGAGCGTCAACCTGGGCCTTACCCACTTCTTTGCCGACGTGGCACAGGACCCGCGACGCTTCTCGCTGCTGCCCGCCGACGTGCCGCTGCCGGAGGTCCCCGGGCTGCGTTCCGTTCCCCTGGTCAACCCCACACCGCTGTACGCCTGGTCGCTGCTGTGGCGCAGAGGCAACGGACACCCGGGACTGGACGGACTCACCGCCGCCTGCGCGGGAGAAGCTCGGCAAAGGCGCTGGTTGGAGTACGACCCGGCGCGCGACTGGCTGCCCGAACCGCCAGCGAACGCACCTCGGGGCAAGCAGCCTTGAGGAGTACTGCCCCAAGCTGCCGCCCGAGACGCGGGCAACGACAGAAGCCGCGTCTCGGTACTTCTGTACGCCCCGTCGGGCAGCAGACGGATTCGAGGGGCCCTGCCCAGGGTGGGGGCCGGGCATCAACGGCTTCGGTCAACTGCGTCCGGGCGCAACGACCCTCGGCAGCCGCCGGATGAGCATCTTCGACCACAAGGTCGTCGATGGCCCCGTCCCAGACCATGGAACGCAACGGCACCCCGAAAGTTCGCTGACCTTGCATCCCGGAAACGACCAGCCGAAGAGAGCCCGGCACTTCGGCGGAGAACGTTCCTAACGGAGGTAGCGACGGGAGCTCCTGGCCGCTGCCGGCGGCAGAGGAGGCCGATCCTGGCGGATCGGGGTGCAGGGCGCGCAGGTGGGTCCGCGGCCGCCTTCGGCGCTCCCTCCGAATCACCTGAGGCCTACACCCCGCGAAATCGTCGCGCCAGTCGGGCGCCCTGCCGCCTATAACCGCGCAGCCGTGAACGAAACCCCCGACCGTCCGACGAAGACATCACATTCAAGTGGAAAAATGAGACAGAGCAAAGACGTTACCTGCTCGTTACGAAATCGAGGGTGGGGTGGAAATATCAGCATTCTTCATAGCCTTACGGGCACATTACTAGCGCTTCACGGTCCCGGGAAGGCGTCGGCAAGTATCACGAGCCATGCCAGTTCCGTAACCCCTTAGGGCCATGCAATTTGCTCCAGCCCTGGGTAACTTCGGCCCGCATGACTGCTCATGCGGAACTGACCCGTTACAGGAAGACCCTGCCGTCCACTCCGACCACCTCGACGACGCACATCGACCGCCCCCGCCCAGGTGACGGCCCCCTGCTGTGGCGCCTCGCTCGCGACTCCAGGACGCTGGACCTCAACTCGGCCTACAGCTATCTCCTCTGGTGCCGTGACTTCGCCGGCACGTCTGCGGTGGCCCGCGACCCGTCCGGGCGTGCCATCGGATTCGTCAACGGATACCTGCGGCCCGACAGCCCCGGAACCCTGCTCGTCTGGCAGATCGCCGTCGACGAATCCGTCCGCGGCCTGGGAATCGCCGGGTCCCTGCTCGACGGCCTCTCCGCCCGTGTGGCGGCAGAACACGGATTGAGCTCCCTGGAGACCACCATCTCTCCCGGAAACCTCGCGTCGGAGCGACTGTTCGCCTCGTACGCCGCGCGGCACAACGCCACGCTCACGCGCGAAGTGGTTTTCACCGCAGAGGAGTTCCCGGACGGCGGGCACGCCCCGGAGGTCCTGCACCGCATCGGGCCGCTCCACTTCTGATCGCGGTTCCGCCCGGCAGCCCGCCGGCCGCGAGCCGCGAGCCGCGCCGGCAGCCGTCCGGGCTACCACCCCGAACACCCCGTACAGAACACCCCCACGTTCATCGGAGAGTTGCCTTGACCATGACCGAGCCGGTCCTGTCCGTCTTCGAGACCGTGGAGTCCGAGGTGCGAAGCTACTGCCGCGCCTGGCCCGTCGTCTTCGAGCGCGCCACGGGAAGCCGGCTGTACGACGAACACGGCCGCGGCTACCTGGACTTCTTCGCGGGCGCCGGGTCCCTGAACTACGGCCACAACAACCCCGTCCTGAAGCGGGCCCTTCTCGACTACCTGGAGCGGGACGGCATCACGCACGCGCTCGACATGTCGACGACCGCCAAGAGGGCCTTCCTCGAGACCTTCCGATCCCACGTCCTCGAACCCCGCGCACTGCCCTACAAGGTGATGTTCCCGGGGCCCACCGGGACCAACGCCGTCGAAGCGGCGCTCAAGCTGGCGCGGAAGGCCAAGGGCCGCGAGTCGGTCGTCTCCTTCACCAACGCCTTCCACGGCATGTCGCTCGGCTCGCTCGCCGTCACGGGCAACGCCTTCAAACGGGCCGGCGCCGGCGTCCCCCTGGTCCACGGCACCCCGATGCCCTTCGACAACTACCTCGGCGGCAGGACTCCCGACTTCCTCTGGTTCGAGCGCCTGCTGGAGGACCAGGGCTCCGGCCTCAACCATCCGGCGGCGGTCATCGTCGAGACGATCCAGGGCGAGGGCGGGATCAACGTGGCCCGCGCGGAATGGCTCCGCGCCCTCGCGGACCTGTGCCGCCGCCGCGACATGCTGCTGATCGTCGACGACATCCAGATGGGCTGCGGCCGGACCGGCGACTTCTTCTCCTTCGAGGAGGCGGGCATCACGCCCGACATCGTCACGCTGTCCAAGTCCATCAGCGGCTACGGACTCCCCATGTCCCTGTGCCTGTTCAAACCCGAACTGGACCTGTGGGAGCCGGGCGAGCACAACGGCACCTTCCGCGGCAACAACCCGGCCTTCGTCACGGCGACCGCGGCCCTGGAGACGTACTGGGGCGACAGCGTCCTGCGCGAGCGGACCCTCGTCCAGGGCGGCCGCATCGAGAGCGCGCTGCGCGAGCTGTGCGGCGAACACGCCCGGCTGGGCGCGACGTACCGGGGCCGCGGACTGGTCTGGGGCGTCGAGTTCACCCACAAGGAGCGCGCCGCGGAGGTGTGCCGGAGGGCCTTCGAGCACGGCCTCCTCGTCGAGACCTCGGGCCCCGAGGGCCAGGTCGTGAAGCTGCTCCCGCCGCTCACCGTCACCGGCGACGAACTCGACGAGGGCCTTGTCATCCTCGCCCGCTCCGTCCGCGAAGCCGCCTGACCAGCACCCCCACACCACGAAGGGCACCACCGTGATCGTCCGCTCGTTCCGGGACATCGAGGGAACCGACCGCCACGTCAGGGCGGCATCCGGCACCTGGGAAAGCAAGCGCATCGTCCTGGCCAAGGAACGCGTCGGCTTCTCCCTCCACGAGACCGTCCTGTACGCCGGCACCGAGACGTCCATGTGGTACGCGAACCACGTGGAGGCCGTGGTCTGCACGGCGGGGGAGGCCGAACTCACGGACGAGGAGACGGGGCGGACCTACACGATCACGCCGGGAACCATGTACCTCCTCGACGACCACGAGCGGCACACCCTGCGCGTGAAGCACGACTTCCGCTGCCTGTGCGTCTTCAACCCGCCCGTGACCGGCCGGGAGGACCACGACGAGAACGGCGTGTACCCGCTGCTCACCGAACCCGACCACAGCTGACGTACGGAACGCACAGAGAGGAGAGGCAGGCAACACCATGACCCACGCATCCACCCGCACTGTGAACGACCTGTATCCGACCCGGGGCTCCGAGGAGGTGTTCACCGGCCGCACGGACCCCGTCGTGTGGTCCGAGCCCGGCACGCCGGGCCCTTTCTGGGCCCACGAGCTGGAGAGCTTCGAGCGCGACGGCTACCTGTCCGTCGACGAACTCATCGCGCCCGACGAGGTGGGCGCCTACCGGGCCGAGCTGGACCGGCTGCTCCGTGACCCCTCGACGCTGGCCGACGAGCGGTCCATCGTGGATCCGAAGTCCCGGAAAGTACGCTCCGTCTTCGAGGTCCACCGGATCAGCGAGGTGTTCGCGGCCCTCGCCGCCGATCCGCGCGTCGTGGGACGCGCGCGACAGATCCTGGGCTCCGAGGTGTACGTGCACCAGTCCCGGATCAACGTCAAGCCCGGTTTCGGCGCCAGCGGCTTCTACTGGCACTCCGACTTCGAGACCTGGCATGCCGAGGACGGCCTGCCGCACATGCGCACCGTGTCGGTGTCCATTGCCCTGACGGCAAACCACACCACCAACGGCGGCCTGATGATCATGCCCGGTTCCCACCGGAGCTTCCTGGGCTGTGCCGGTGCGACGCCGAAGGACAACTACAAGAAGTCCCTCCAGATGCAGGATGCGGGCACCCCGTCGGACGAGGCGCTGACCAAGTTCGCCTCGGCCTGCGGCATCAAGCTCTTCACCGGCACGGCGGGCTCGGCCACCTGGTTCGACTGCAACGCGATGCACGGCTCGGGTGACAACATCACGCCCTACCCGCGCAGCAACGTGTTCCTCGTCTTCAACAGCGTCGAGAACCGCCCGTCGAAGCCCTTCGCCGCCCCGGTGCGCCGCCCCGGATACATCGCCTCGCAGGACTTCACCCCCGTGCGCTGACGCGTCCGGCCGACCTCATCCGATCCGCCGTAACCCTTGTTCAGCGCACCCGACCTCGCGGTTTCAGGGGAACCGGCGGGAGGGCCGGGGCGGGGATCGGGGGGCCGTCGTAGCCCTTCACCTCTCCGTAGCGGGTGCCCTCCATCCAGTCCTGGCGGGCCGCCACGATCTCCTCGTCAGTGCGGCCGATCCAGTTCCAGAACAAGGCACTCGCCCGAGGTATGGGCACGTATGACAAGGACTGCGATCACCCTGCATCCCGTTGGACAAGGTGCCCGCACTTCTACAAGGTCCGCTACAGGGGGCCCGGCGGCAATCAGGTCGAGGAGTCGGGTTTCCTGGACCGAGACGCTGCCATCGACCGACTGACGTGTCACGCCTTTAGCGCCGCAGTGTCAGCAGACCCGGCCGGTAGGGCCATTGGCCGTACTCACCGCCGGAGTTGGGGTCGCGTCCCTGGTAGAGGAACTGCAGGTTGCAGGGATCGACGGTGAAGGTCTGATCGGCGGTGGTGCGGATCAGTTCGCCGTGGCTGATGTCGTTGGTCCAGGTGGCGCCGCTGTTGGCCTTGCCGGCGAAGGAGTTGCTCTCGGACGCGGCCTGGGGTGTCCAAGAGCCGTTCAGACTGGTGGCCGTGAACGAGCGGAAGTAGCGGCCCTGCGAGCCGTCCGCCTCGACGATCATGAGGTAGCGGTCCTGGCCCTGGAGCTTGTAGACCTGGGGGGCTTCGAACAGGTTCTTCGTCGTGTCGCTCATGACCACGGTCGAGGTCGAGCCGAAACTGCCCGGGAAGTTCCCGATCGGCATACTGGCGCGGTAGATCTTGCCGTTGTCACCGGCGAAGAACAGGTACATGTTCGTGCCGTCACCGATGAGCGTCTGGTCGATGGGTCCTGTTCCGGAGTCGGCGATGCTTCCGGAGAAGAGCACCTGCTGTGATGACCAGCCATTGGGGTTGGCGGGGTCGCTCGACGTCCGGTAGGAGAAGGCGCTTCCACCCCCCCACTGGTAGGCGAGCACCCAGATGTTCTTCGGCGCGAAGTAGAAGAGCGTGGGCGCGACGACGGAGTTCGACATCGTGTTCTGGCTGGCCGAGGCCATCTCCGACCAGTTGCCGAACAGGCCGAAGTTCATCGAACCCCAGCCCGTTCCCGGTCCCGCGCCGTGCGTCGTCGCATAGACGAGATGCTTGCCGTTGTAGGGGGCGACGGTGAAGTCCTTGAGCGACGCCCACCCGGACTTGGGCTGCGCCAGCGCGCCCGTCGAGGTCCAGCGGTAGGTCGACGGAAGAACGCACGCGCCGGGGTTGCCGGCACCGACCTTGACGAACTGCCACTGCTGGTTGGTGCCGCCCCAGTCTTCGTACTGGACGATGTTCGCGTTGTCGGCGGTGGAGCCGCCTTGCACTTCGAGGGCCTTGTCGCTGTGGCGCGCGATGAGCCTCACGTAGCCGTCCGAGCTGTCGGCCAGCCGCCACTGCTGGTTGGTGGCGTTCAGGTCGGCCCACTGGACGATCGAGCCGCCGTTGGCGGTGGATCCGTTGTGGACGTCCAGCACCTTGCCGGAGTGGCGGGACTTGATGCGGTAGTTACCGCCGCCGGAGTCGACGAACTGCCACTGCTGCTGGTTCTGATCGTTCCGGGTCCACTGGGTGATGCGGGCGCCGTCGCCGGTCGCCAGGTTGTAGACGTCCAGGGCCTTGCCGCTGTTGCGGTTGACCAGCACGTAGTAGGCGTTGGGGTCGACGGTCGCCGCGCTGGCGGGCTGGACGCTGAGGAAGGTGGCCAGGAGCAGCAAGGGCGCGAGGACGGCGAGCAGCCGTCTCACGTGCACCGGGGACGGATGGCGAAACCACATCAGGAGAGCTCCTTTGAGGGGTGGGGGTGAGGTGACCCCGACGGACCGCGCGGCGGCCGCGTTGTTGGGGGGTCGGGGACGGGATAGGTGTGAAGGCGGCCGCACATGCCGAAGCTCTGGCGCTCCGGGCGCTCCAGGCGTGACACTTCGCCGTGGCCGAGGTGGGCGAGGTCTGCGGCCTTCAGCCGTTCCAGCTGACGGCCGGTCGTGAGGGCCGCGGCCAGGGGGCCGTCACGCCAGCGGGTCCACCAGGCATCCAGCAGCTCGCTTTTCAAGCGGTGGGCCGCGATGTGGAACTGCGGCAGCCCGCCTTCGCGCAAGGCCAGGAAACCCTCGACCGCCAGGTCGCGGCGGCGGCGCGCTGCCGCGGAATGGTCGCCGGTCAAGGTGGCCGCTGCCTGGTAGGCGCCCGGATCGGCCAGCACCGGAGGGGGGAAGGTGAAGACGGCGTCGCCCGCCTCGGGGAGTCCGCCGTTCTGCATGAGCACCACGAGGCGCAGGCCGCCGTCGTTGACGAGGCGGTGGATCGTGCCGGGGGTGAACCAGACGACGTCGCCGGGGTGCAGCGGGGTGTCGGCGAAGCCGGAGGTGGTGAGCGTCTGGACGCTGCCCGCGCCGCCGGTGACTACGTAGGCTTCGGAGCAGACGAGGTGCATGTGGGGGGTGCCGCCGCACAGCCCGTCGGCGGCCTCCCAGTCGTACACGGTCAGCCCGGAGATCCCCACGCCGCCGGGGAACGGGGTCACCACGGGTGTTCCGCGATGTGGCGGGACAGGCGCCCGGGGGTCCATGCGCCGTCGGCCACGACGATCCGGTAGCGGCGCGACAGGGTCTCGCCCGGGGCCAGCGGCAGTTCCTCGTCGAACGCCAGGGACGGGTTGACGGCGGGGAAGGGCTCGCTGCGGACGAACCAGTCGCAGGGGGCGTCCGGATCGTCCAGGAACAGGAGCGTGGAGGAGCGGTCGACCTCGTCGTGCGTGCCGATGAAGGCCAGCCAGTCGCCCTGCTCACCCATCGCGGGGCCGATCACGTCGCCGCCGGTGAAATCGCGCGGGCCGCGCCAGAACAGGCCGGAGTACCCGGCGAGCTTTCTGCCCTGTGTGCCGGGGCTGCCGAACAGCAGACCGGTGCCCCGGACGTTGGTCAGTGCGGTGGCGACGTCCAGGGTCCAGGAGTCGGCCTCGACGGCGTGTGCGGTCAGCGTGCGGCGCTCGTCGATCCAGTGCTCCCCCGCCATCGTGTACCAGGCCAGGTCCTCGGTGATCACGGCGCGGCCGTGGCCCGTTTCGGCGGACACGGCGAGGCTGCGCATGGTGCCGAGGTTCGGCAGGTCCACGTAGCCCTGGCCGCGCAGGTAGGTGCCGCCGCCCCAGAAGTTCTGCCCCGACACCCACGACGCCGTGATCTGGACGCCCTTGTGCCAGCGGTGGTCGTGCGGCCGGTACCCGGTGACCACGTCGCCGGCGAGCGTGCGCACCGGATGCAGGTAGGGCTTCGGCGCCTCGAAGGGGTCCATGACCGGCCGGTGCACGTACCGGAAGAGGTCGACGCCGCGAGCTCGGACGGTCAGCGAGTCCTCGTCCTCCAGGAGTTCGAAGGTCATCGGAACACCTCCGGGCGGCCTCCGTTGAGCGAGCCGTAGAACGGGTCGGCCGCGTCGATCTCTCCGCGCCGG
Organism: Streptomyces sp. ISL-43; assembly: GCF_018614195.1. Classification (GTDB taxonomy): domain Bacteria; phylum Actinomycetota; class Actinomycetes; order Streptomycetales; family Streptomycetaceae; genus Streptomyces. The sequence goes on along the minus strand of NZ_JAGGOT010000069.1, from coordinate 27,063 downwards.
ACCGGCAGCCCGGTGATCGCGGCCTTGTACAGGGCGGTGACCAGTTCCATGGTGGATCTGCCGAGGTCGGGCCGGATGCCCGCTTCGTAGCCGTCCAGGAAGGCCGCGAGCTGGGCGGTGTGCGAGCTGGGCAGGTCGTCCGGCGGCTCCCACTTCACGCTGGTCGATCCGGTGGTGAACGTCCAGTCCGCGTTGGAGTAGCCGTACAGATGCCGCAGTTCGACCGTGGCGTCGGTGAGGTCGAACCGCAGGTAGCTCTCCTCGCGCGGGGAAAGGACGCTGTTGACGACCGTCGCGATGGCTCCGTTCTCGAACCGGACCAGGGCCGCGGACACATCCTCGGTCTGGACGTCGCGTTCGAGGCGGCCGGCCATCGCGCGTACCTCGGCCCATTCGCCGAGCACCGCGAGCATCAGGTCCATCTGGTGGATGCCGTGCCCTAGCGTCGGGCCACCGCCCTCGCTCTCCCAGGTGCCGCGCCAGGGCATGTCGTAGTAGGCGTCGTCGCGGTACCAGGCCGTGACGCACTGCGCGACCAGGGGACGGCCCAGCGTCCCGGCGGCGATCCGGTCGCGCAGGTACCGGGCCCCCGAGCCGTACCGGTGCTGGAACACCGCGCCCGCGACGGCGGGCCCCTCGGCGGCGCGGATCCGGTCGAGCTCGGCCAGCGACAGCGCCACCGGCTTCTCGCACCACACCCACGCCTGCGACTCCAGACAGGCCACGGCCTGGTCGGCGTGCAGGAACGGAGGCGTGCACAGGTGCACGAGGTCCGGACTCTGCTCCTGGAGCATCGTGTGCAGGTCGGTGTAGACCGCGGGAATGCCGTGTTCGGCCGCGAACTCCTCGGCGCGCGCGGCGTCCACGTCGACGGCCGCCACGATCACGGCCCGGTGCGCCTGCGCCCGGAGGGCGGGTACGTGGCAGATGCCCGCGATCCCGCCCGTTCCGACGATCGCCGTCCTGATCATCCGCCCAGCACCTTCCTGATCGAGTGATAGGCGGGCTTGGGCATCAGGTTCTCGTCGTAGGGCAGGGCCGCACCCTCACCGGGGAAGACGGAGGGGATCCACGAGTACTTGTCCGTGTAGTCCCAGATGGTGATGCCTACGCATTTCCGGACCGCGAGGCAGGCCTTGACGTAGTCGGCGTACCAGGTGGCCTGCGTGGCGAGCTTCTCGGGGGTCGCGGGGAGGTTCATCCTGATGTCGAGCTCGGTGATCGCGACCTCGACCCCGAGGTCGGCGAAACGCTCCATGTTCTGCTGGACGTCGGCGGGGAAGCCGTACTGGAGCGCCAGATGGCCCTGGATGCCGAAGCCCTCCACCGGGACGCCGTCGGCCTTCAACTGCTTGATCAGGGTGTAATAGGCGTCGCTCTTGGGGCCGATCCAGTCGACGTTGTAGTCGTTGAGGTACAGCTTGGCGTGCCGGTCGGCCTCGTGGGCCCAGCGCAGGGCGTCGGCGATGTAGCCGGGGCCGAGCGTCTTGTAGAAGAGCGTCTCGCGGTAGGTGCCGTCTTCGTTGAAGGCCTCGTTGACGACGTCCCAGTGGATCACCTGGCCCTTGAAGTGCCGGACCACCGTCTGTATGTGGTGCTTGAGGATGGCGCGCAGCTCGTCGGCGGTCCAGGTGCCCTCGGTGAGCCAGGCGGGGAGCTGGTTGTGCCAGATGAGGGTGTGGCCGCGGACCTTCTGGTGGTGGGCCTGGGCGAACGCGACGACCTCGTCGGCGGCGGCGAAGTCGAAGACGCCGCGTTCGGGCTCGGTGGCGTACCACTTCATGGCGTTGCCGGGGGTGGTCTGCCCGAATTCGCTGCCGAGGAGCTTCAGATAGGCGGCGTCGGTGAACTCGGGGTTGTCGGTGGCGGAGCCGAAGTACTTGTGGTGCTTCTTGGCCAGTTCGCCGAGCGTCCGGGGACGGGGCTCGGCGGCTGCGGGCGCGGCGGCGAGGCCGGCCGACAGGCAGACGGCGACGGACAGAGCGGTGAGAATCCGGGACATGGACATGACGGACTACTCCTCCAGTGATGGGCGGTTCAGTCGAGGACGATCGTGGTCAGCGCGCGTGGGGCGAGCGTCGCCCTGAGGGTCGTGCCGTGCGTGGAGACGATGTCGGCCGGGGTGATCGAGCGGGTCTCGTCGGTGACGTAGGCGTCGGGGCGGCGGTCGTGCCCGCCGCGGAGTGAGAACTCGGTGGAGCTTTCGGTGGTCGCGGTGTTGAGGATCTCGATCACGCGGCTGCCGTCGGTGTTGCGGAAGGCCGTGATCCGCAGTGCCGGGTCGGCGTTCGTGACCGGCACGCGGACGGCGCCGGGGCGGATGAACCGGCTGAAGGCGGCCAGCGCCCAGTACCGCTTGGACACGCGGTAGTCGTCACCGGGGTTGGCGAGCTGGATGAGCCCTCGGGTCGCGCCGAGGGACGCGCCGGTCCAGTAGACGTAGGCATTGGCGTTGCCGACGGTCAGGGTGTTCTGGATGTCGGCCGCGACGGTGAGACCGTCGTAGCCGCTGCCGTCGTCCCAGTTCTCGTTCCAGGTGGCGCCGTCCGGCGACCATTCCGACATCCACACGTGCTTGTCGGTCGGCTGCGCCACCTCGGTCGGACCGCTGTAGCGGTGGCCCGTGATGGTCCGCACGGCCTTGCCGGCCGCGGGGTCCGCCTCGATGGCCTCGGTGTAGGCAACCTGCCGGTCCCAGCCCGCGGCGTCGCAGCAGACCACCCCGGTCTTCAGCCCGGACGCGCGGACGGTCGGCCCGAGCACCTTGAGGAAGTCGACGGCCTGCTGCGGGGTGAACCGCATCGAGGCGTAGGTCGCCGTCCAGTCGGGTTCGTTGGTGAACCCGAGGTCGGTGATCCCGATGCCCTCCTGCCGGTAGAACTTCGCGTACTGGACGAGGTAGTTCGCATAGGCCTGACGCCATTCGGGCCGCAGCTCGCCGCCGTCGTTCTCGCTTCCGTTGGTCTTCATGAAGGCCGGGGCGCTCCAGGCGTCGGCGAAGAACCGTTTGACGCCGTACTCCTTGGCCTCCTTGGCGAGCCAGACCTGACCGCCGTCCCAGCCGTCCCAGACGTACTTCGGCGTGGCCTGCGGCCCGCCGGGATCGGCCGGCAGGATCGTCGGCATGTGGTCGTAGACCCTCTCGGTCGACGACCCGATGCCCAGACGCAGGATCGAAAGGCCCGCGCCCTTGTCCTTACTGAGCAGCAGGTCGAGCACCTCGCGCTGCTTGGCCGGGCTGAGGCCGCGTGCGCCGTGCAGCAGGTCGGCCCGCTGGAAGGCCATCGAGAAGCCGAATCCGTCTATGGGCTGGAGCTCGGCGCGGAAGTCGATGACGGGTCGCGCGGGGGCGGCCACGGCCTGTGTTGTTAGCGCTAACAATATTGCGGTCAATGCGACCAGGCGTTTCACGGCGTCTCCTCGGGGGTGGAGGTCAGGCGGGACGGGTCAGCCCTTGGTGGCGCCCGCGGTGAGTCCGCCGATCAGCTGCCGCTCGGCGACGGCGTAGAAGGCGAGGGCGGGGACCATGGCGAGCACGATGTAGGCGAGGACGAGCGCGTAGTCGGTCGAGTACTGGCCCTGGAACTGCTGGACGCCGACCGGGATCGTCTGCCATCGGGGGTCGTTGAACACCAGCAGCGGCAGGAAGAAGTTGTTCCAGCTCGCGACGATCGCGAGCACCGAGACCGTGCCGAGCGCCGGACGCGCCATCGGCAGCAGGATCTTCCAGAAGAAGCGGAACTTGCCGCAGCCGTCCATGACGGCCGCCTCCTCGACCTCTGCCGGGATGGTCCGGAAGAAGCCGCGCAGAATGATGATCGTCATGGGGAGCCCGAAGGCCGCCTGCGGGAGGATCACTCCGAGCGGGTTGTCGAGCAGGTCGAAGTTGCGCAGCAGCAGGAACAGCGGCAGGACGGCCACCGCGAACGGGAACATCAGCCCGATCGTGAACAGCGTGTAGAACAGCTCCCTGCCCCGGAAGGCGTAGCGGGCCAGGACGAACGCCGCCATCGCAGCGACCGCCACCGTGCAGCATGCCGTGCCGATCGCGATTCCCGCACTGTTGGCGATCTGCCGCCAGAACATTCCGTCGCTGAGGATGCCGGTGTAATTGCCGGTCTTCCAGTGCTCCGGCAGCCCGAACGGGTTGGTCGTCAGCTCGCCGGTGCTCTTGAACCCGGAGATCACCGCGTAGACCAGCGGCACGACGACGAACGCGCCGATCAGCCAGACCACGGCGTGCAGCGACAGGCCGCGTGCCGTTCTGCGGGCGTTCATCGGCCACCTCCCGAGGTGACGGCCCCGCTCAGGTCACGGCGCAGTACGTAACGCTGGTAGAAGAGGGAGAAGACCAGACTGATCATGAACAGCACCACGCTGATCGCACTGGCGTAGCCGACCTGGTAGCGCTTGAACCCGAACTGGAACATCGAGATCGCCATCGTCTCGGAGGAGTGGTTGGGCCCGCCCGCGGTCATGACCCAGACGAGGTCGAAGAGCTGGATGGCACCGATGACCGAAAGGAAGACGCTGATCCGGATCGTCGGGCCGAGCAACGGCAGCGTCACGTGCCGGAAGCGCTGCCAGGCGCCGGCGCCGTCGATGGAGGCGGCCTCGAGGATCTCGCCCGGGATGCTTTGCAGCCCGGCGAGGAAGAGCATCATGTGGAACCCGAAGTACTTCCAGGTCATGACCACGAACAGGGTCGGCATGACCGTCGAGGGATCGGCGAGCCACTTGCCCTGCAGCCCCTCCAGGCCGAGGGCGCCCGCGAGATGGTCGGCCATGCCGCCACCGGGAAGGAAGATCATCGTGAAGAGGACCGCCGTGACCACTTCGGACAGGATGTACGGCGCGAAGAACAGCATCCGGTAGACGGCCCGGCCGCGCAGCCTCTGGTTGAGCAGGACGGCGGTGAACAGCGCGAACGGCAACTGCACCGTGATCGACAGCGTGATCAGGTACAGCCCGCGCTCCAGATCGCCGAGGAAGACCTGATCCCCGAAGAGGGTGGCGTAGTTCTCGAAGCCGACGAAGTCCTCCAGGGGGCCGACCCCGCCCCACTTGAAGAAGCCGGTGTAGACGGCGACCGCGATCGGGGCGAGGACGAAGACGAGGAAGAGGACCAGAGCCGGGACGAGGAACCAGGCGACCGACGCCCAGCTTCCCAACCGGCGCAGGAGCGGCCGTGCCGGGGCGGGCGGGCGCACCGGTCCGGTGTCCTGCGTCCGCTCCTTGGTCAGGGTGGACACGGAGCTAGGCACCCTTCGCAGCCTCGGTTATCGACTTGGTGACCTGCTCGGGCGTCTTCTTGCCCGCGATGAGGTCGGCGACGCTGTCGTTGACCTCCTGGCCGACCGCCGGCGGGTAGGCCTGGTCGAGGAAGAGCTGGAAGCCCGTCGCCTTGACCAGGCTGTCGGCCACCACCTTCCTGTTGGGGTCGGCGAGCTGGCTCTCCGCGCCCTTGACCACCGGGAGGTAGCCGTTGGAGGCCAGCAGCTTGGACTGGTTCTCCAGAACGAAGAACTTCAGGAAGTCCAGCGCCTCCTTCGGGGCGCCCTTGCGCAGCGCGAAGCCGCCGCCGCCTCCGAACACCTCGGTGACCTGGCCGACGCCGCCGTCGACCGTAGGGAAGGGGAAGAAGCCGAGGTCCGCTCCCAGGTCGGCGCCCGCGTCCTTCTGCACCGACGGCCCCCACTGCCCCATCAGCTCCATGGCGGCCTTGCCGTTGCCCATGGTCGCGGCCTGGCCGCCGGGGGTGGCGTAGCCGGCGCCGAGGAAGGCCGTCTGGAACGGCTGGAGGTCGACCAGCTCCTTGAGGTGGGCGCCTGCCTGGACGAAGCCCGCGCCGGTGAAGTCCTTGGTGGTCGCGGCCTGCTGCAGCGCGGGGAGGCCCGCGACGCGCATCGCGAGGTAGGCCCAGTAGTAGTGGCCGGGCCATTTCTCCTTGCCCGCGAGGGCGATCGGAGTGATGCCCGCCGCCTTGAGCTTCCTGACGTCTTCCAGGAGCTCGGCCCAGGTGGCCGGCGGAGCGGTGATCCCGGCCTTGGCGAAGAGCTTCTTGTTGTACCAGAAGCCGACCATGCCGACGTCGTAGGGCACCCCGTAGGTCCGGCCCTCGAACTGGTAGGCCTGCAGCGAGACCGGGGTGAGGTCGGACGACCAGCCGAACGCGTCGGTGAGGTCCTCCACCAGCCCCGCGTCGACCTGCTGCTGCAGCACGCCGCCGCCCCAGGTCTGGAAGACGTCGGGGAGCTTGCCCGAAGAGGTGGTGGCGGTCAGCTTGGACTTGAACGCCTCGTTCTCCAACGAGGTCGTCTTGATCGTGATGTCCGGGTGGGCGGCCGTGAACGCCGAGGAGATCTGCGGGAAGAGGGACTTGCCCGGTTCCGTCGTGGCGATGTTCCACCACGCGAAGGTCACCTTGCCGCCGGCCGCCGGCTTGCCGCCCGAGTCGTCACCGCCGCAGGCCGCGGTCAGCGAGACGGACAGAGCGGTCAGACCCGAGAGCGCCAGGAAGCTTCGTCGGCTCGGGGGGGGTGCTGGCCATGGGACCTCCGGGTTAGGAATGCCGGTTCAGGCGCGAAAACTTTTCGAAACAACCTCGAATTCGGTGCTGCCATAAACTAGGAAGGTGGGGCCCCTCGGTCAAGACCTGTCACCGATTTATCCGCCACAGCAGCACTCTTTGAGCTTGACAAGCAGGTCGCGCCGACCGGAAACTCTTCGAAAGTTTGCGATACATGTCGCCAGCCCATGGTCTGCGCAGAGGAGAGAAGTTGAGCGAGCAGCGTCCGACCCTGGCCGTCATCGCCGCGGAGGCAGGCGTCTCGCAGGCCACCGTGTCCAAGGTGATCAACGGCCGCTCCGACGTCGCACCCTCGACGCGCGAACGCATCGAGAGCCTGCTGCGATCTCACAACTACCTCCACCCCGGCCGGCAGGGCAGGGCCCGCAGGTCGGGCCTGGTCGACCTGATCATCGGCGGTCTGGACAGCGCGTGGGCGGTGGAGATACTGCGCGGCGTCGAGGCCGAGTGCGCCCAGCGGAGCGTCGGCACCGTCGTGTCCCTCCTCCCACCGGGCGAGGCCACGCCGTCGAGCTGGGCCGCACTGCCGGTCCTGCACCACAGCGACGGCGTCATCCTCGTCACCGCCTCGGTCACCCAGGCCCAGCGCGCCCAGGTCGAACAGGCCGGGGTGGCGCTGGTCGTCATCGACCCGATCGACCTGCCGGGCAACGGTGTGCCGAGCATCGGCGCGACCAACTGGGCGGGCGGCCTCGCCGCCACGGAGCACCTGCTGGAGCTGGGGCACCGCCGGATCGCCGCGATCGGCGGGCGCAAGGAGATGCTCTGCAGCCAGGCCCGCATCGACGGGTACCGGGCCGCGCTGGAGCGGGCCGGGATCGAGGTCGACCGCGACCTGATCCGGTTCGGCGACTTCCGGCACGAGGGCGGGTTTCAGCGCGCCAGGGAACTGCTCGCCCTCCCCGAGCCGCCGACCGCCGTCTTCGCCGGCAGCGACCAGCAGGCGATGGGCGTCTACGAAGCCGCCCGGCAGGGCGGGCTGAGCATCCCGCAGGACCTCAGCGTGGTCGGCTTCGACGACCTGCCGATGTGCGAATGGCTGTCACCGCCGCTGACGACGGTGCGTCAGCCGCTGGAGGAGATGGGCCGGCTCGCCGCACGCACGCTCTTCCAGCTCCTGGACGGCCAAAACCTGGTCAGTCCCCGGATGGAGCTCTCGACCGAGCTCAAGGTCCGGCTCTCCACCGCCCCGCCCCGTCTCTAGGAGAACTCCTTGACCGAGCCCTGGCGTGACCCCCTCCTGCCCGTGTCCATACGGGTCGCCGATCTGCTGAAACGGATGACGCTGGAAGAGAAGGCGGGTCAGCTCGCCGGCTTCTGGGCGCTGCCCTCGGATCCGGGGACGCCGGTCGCGCCGATGGAGGACGACTCCGGCGAGTCCGCGCCCGGCCTCGACGACATCGTCGCCCACGGGCTCGGCCAGCTCACCCGGGTGTACGGCACCGCGCCGATCACCGTGGAAGCCGGGATGGAGCGGCTCGCCTCGCTCCAGCGGCAGGTGACCGGAGCCGGCCGGTTCGGGATCCCGGCGGTCGCTCACGAGGAGTGCCTGACCGGGTTCATGACGTTCGGGGCGACGGTCTTCCCCGGGCCGCTGGCCTGGGGTGCGTCCTTCGATCCCGGGCTCGTGCGCCAGATGGCCGCCGCCATCGGCACGGGGATGCGGCGGGTCGGCGTCCACCAAGGGCTGGCCCCGGTGCTCGACGTGGTCCGCGACTACCGGTGGGGCAGGACCGAGGAGTGCATCGGCGAGGATCCCTATCTCGTCGGAGCGATCGGCACCGCTTATGTGCAGGGCTTGGAGGGCGCCGGGATCGTGGCGACGCTCAAGCACTTCGCCGGGTACTCGGCCTCGCGCGGCGGCCGGAACATGGCCCCCGTCGCCTCGGGGCCGCGCGAGTTCGCCGACGTGCTGGTGGAGCCTTTCGTACGGGCACTGCGCGAGGGAGGCGCCCGGTCGGTGATGAACAGTTACACCGACGTGGATGGCGTCCCGGTGGCCGCCGACGAACGGCTGCTGACCGAACTGCTCAGGGGTGAGCTCGGTTTCAGCGGTGTGGTCGTCGCCGACTACTACGCCATCTCCTTCCTGGAGACCCGGCACGGCGTCACCGGATCGCGCGGCGCGGCCGGCGCGCTGGCACTGACCGCCGGAATCGACGTCGAGCTGCCCACGGCCCGTTGCTACGGCGAGCCGCTGACCGCACTCGTGCGGTCAGGAAGCGTACCCGAGGAGCTCATCGACCGGGCCGCGGAACGGGTCCTGCTGCAGAAGGCCGAGCTCGGCCTCCTCGACCCCGACTGGGAACCCGCCGACCCCGGGCCGGTCGACCTCGATCCGCCGGAAAACCGGGCACTGGCCAGGCTCCTGGCCGAACGGTCCACCATCCTGCTCGCCAACGACGGCACCCTGCCGCTGCGGCCGTGCCGGGTGTCGGTCAGCGGGCCGTACGCCGACGACCCCCGGTCCTTCCTCGGCTGCTATTCCTTCCCCAACCACGTCGCGCTGCCCGGCGACCTCGGGCTGGAGATCCCGACGCTCGGCGAGGCGCTCACCGCTGCCGGATTCACGGTCACCGCGGACGATCCGGACGTGAACGTGCTGGTGCTCGGGGACCGGGCGGGCATGTTCGGCCGGGGCACCTCCGGAGAGGGCTGCGACGCCGAGACCCTCGACCTGCCCGGCGATCAGGCCGCGCTCGCCTCCGCCGTTCTGGACTCCGAGGTGCCGACCATCCTGGTCCTCGTCTCCGGACGGCCCTACGCGCTCGGCACGCTGGCCGAGCGCGCATCGGCCGTGGTGCAGGTCTTCTTCCCCGGCGAGGAGGGCGGGACGGCGCTGGCCCGGGTCATCAGCGGGGCCGCGGAACCGTCCGGGCGGCTGCCCGTCTCCATCCCCCGTCAGGTCGGCGGCCAGCCCGGCACCTACCTGCACGGCAGGCTCGGCGGGCACACCGACTGGAGCTCGGTGGACCCGACGCCTCTGTTCCCCTTCGGACACGGGCTGAGCTGGACCAGCTTCACCTGCTCGGAGCTCTCGGTGGATCCCGTCGCCGCGACGGACGGGGCCGTCGCCGTTTCGGTCACGGCACGCAACGTCGGCGAGGTGACCGGGACCGAGGTGGTCCAGCTGTACCTCTCCGACCCCGTGGCGTCCGTCGTCCGGCCGCAGCGGTGGCTCGCCGGATTCGCCAGGGTCGAGCTGCAGCCGGGCGCGGCCGCCCGGATCACGTTCTCCGTCCATGCCGACCGGACCTCTTTCACCGGACTCGACCTGCGCAGAAGAGTGGAGCCCGGGGAGATCGGCGTGGCCGTCGGACGGTCCAGCGGCGATCTTCCGCTCCGGGGCTCCTTCACTCTGGAGGGCCCCGTACGCCACCCGGCGGCCGACCGGGTGCTGTCCGTGCCGGTCGAGATCGTCCCGGTTCCGTGACCGGGTTCTTCGGTGATCCCGTGCTGCCCGGGTTCCGGCCCGACCCGTCCGTCTGCCGGGTGGGAGCTGACTACTACCTGGTGACGTCGAGCTTCGAATGGTTCCCGGGCCTTCCCGTGTTCCACAGCCGCGATCTCGTGAACTGGCGGCGCATCGGCTCCGCGCTCGACCGGGCGTCCCAGCTCGACCTCGACGGGTGCGAGCCCTCACGGGGTTTGTTCGCACCGACGATCCGGCACCATGACGGCGTCTTCCACCTCGTCTGCACGCTGATGGACGGCCCCGGCCATTTCGTCGTCACGGCGACCGACCCGGCGGGGCCGTGGTCGCAGCCGCACTGGCTGGACGGCGAGGGCTTCGACCCGTCGCTGTTCTTCGACGACGGGCCGGACGGCGGCGACGGCCGGGCCTGGTTCACCGCCGCCCGCGTGCTGGACGAGGCCGCCGGCCGCACCGAGATCTGGATGCGCGAATACCTTCCCCGTGAACGACGGCTCACGGGACCCGAGCATGCCCTGTGGTCGGGAAGCCACCCGGATGCCCGGTGGTCGGAAGCCCCGCACCTCTACAAGATCGACGGCACCTATGTCCTGCTCACCGCCGAGGGCGGCACCGACGTGGACCACAGCGTGGTGGCCGCCCGCGCCGACCGCGTGACCGGCCCCTACGAGGGCGCCCCCGGCAACCCGGTGCTCCCACCCGCCAAGGGCCCTGTCACCTGCACCGGGCACGCCGACCTCGTCCAAACCCCGTACGGCGACTGGCGGGCCGTCCTCCTGGGCGTCCGTCCCGGCTCCGCCCTCGGCCGCGAGACCTTCCTCAGCCGGATCACCTGGGAAGAGGGCTGGCCGGTCTTCTCCCCCGTCGTCCACACCGGCCTTCGCCGCCCCCTCCACGACGGCTTCGCCACCCTCTCCGCCGACTGGAGCACCCTGCGCACCCCGGCCGCGCCGTTCTGGACCACCGGCGACGGGCTCCGCCTCCGGCTCCGCCCCGACCGCCTCGGCGAACGCACCACCCCGTCCCTCCTGGCCCGCCCCCAGGAACAGCCCGACTGCGACGTCTCCACCGAACTGCACTTCGCCCCCGCCGCACCGGACGAACAGGCAGGCCTCGCCGTGGTCCTCGACGACGACACCCACCTCCTCTTCCTGCGCACCACGGAAGGACTCAGCCTCCATCACGGGCCCGAGGTCCTGGCCGGCGTTGCCGTCCCCCCGGGCCCCGTTCGCCTGGGAGTCCGCATCCGCGGCTTCAGCCACACCTTCGCCCACGCGGCACCCGACGGTGCCTGGCAGGACCTGACCACCGTCGAAGCCACCTTCCTCACCCCGCTGTTCACCAGCATCCAGCTCGGCCTCTACGCCACCTCCCACGGCCGCCCCTCCACCAACCAAGCCCGCTTCGCCTGGTTCGACATCACGTACCCGGGCCGGCAGGAACCGCCTGGACACCAGGGAGTGTCGTCAAAGTAGCTCCGGCCGCCCGAAGGGCGGGGCCGGTGGGGCCTGGTGCGTGCGATCGCAAGGCGGAGGAGAGAGTCGACGCGGAGCGTCGGCGACCGACGACAACGCGGCCGGGGGTCCCCCCGGACGGAGTCTGGGGGAGTGCGTGCCAGGCCCCACCGGCCAGGAGGGACTTTGACGACACGACCTGGGGCTCTCGTCGCCGATGCGCGCGGGCGTCTGCACACGCGCCGGTCGACCAGGCCCTGGGCCCCGGTACGGGGCCGTGCGCGACCCTGCCGGAAGCGACCGCCGATCAGGCCGACGCGGGCAGGCCGGGGGCGGACTCGCGCACGGTCAGGCGGGTAGGGAGGATCAGCGGGCTGGGACGGTGGCCTTCGATGGCGCTGACCAGCATCCTGGCCATCTCCTGCCCCAGCGCCCGCACCGGCTGATGGACCGTGGTCAGCGGCGGGCTGGTGTGCCGGGCGCTCGCCAGGTCGTTGAAGCCGATCACCGCGACGTCCTCGGGCACCCGGAGCCCCCGTTCCCGCAGGGTGCGCAGAGCGCCGATGGCCATCGCGTCGGAGGCCGCGAACACCGCGTCGGGATCGGTGTGCGCCCGGAGCAGTCGCTCCATCGCCTCGGCGCCGCCCTCCTCGGTGAACTGCCCGGGCTCGACCCCGAGCAGCGGCAAGCCGGACAACGTCAGACCGTCGGTGAACCCCTGCTCCCGCGCGACGGAGGCCCTGGTGTCCACCTGCCCGGTGATCATCACGGGGCGTCGGCGGCCCGTGCGCGCGAAGTGCTCGGCGGCCAGGCGGGCACCGCCCCGGTTGTCGGCGTCCACGTACCACGTGGGCTCCCCGATGAGCGGGAGTCCGCCGAAGACGACGGGGAGATCGACCTCCTCGCCCAGGCGTCCCAGGGGATCGTCGCCACGCAGCGCCATCAGCATGACGCCGTCGGCCCGGCGGGAGCGCAGCAACCGCTCGAACCTCTCCCGGCCGCGGGGGGTGTTGGCCAGCAGCAGGATCAGTTCCAGTTCGGTCTGCTCCAGCGCCGCGCTGACGCCGACGATGACCTCCGCGAAGAACGGGTCCGCGAACAGCCCCGGCTCGTCGCTGGAGAGCGCCAGCACCACCGCTCCGACCCTGCGGGTCGCCAGGGCCTGCGCGGACGGATTGGGCACGAAATCCAGCTCGCGCACCGCCCGTTGGACCGCCTCCCGCTTGGCGCGGCTGACGTGCGGGGCGTTGTTGATCACCCGGGAGGCCGCCGTGCGCGACACACCGGCTCGTGCGGCCACCTCGTCGAGGGTCGGCATGCGCTTGGGTGACGGCTCCATGGAAGAACTGCTCCTCGGGCTCACGCGGTCGGCGAACAGCGGCCATGATTCCACGCACCGTCCCGACTTCGGACCTGCACGCGGATGATGCCCTTGGTTCGATTTGGTAGCGCTTCCAACCTATCGCGCCCTACCGGCCACCGCGGTACTTCTGTGTTCAACCTCTTGACACGCCCTGGCGGCCGACCCAATCATCCCATCAGTGCTGTCCGACCCCCATCAAAACTGGAAGCGCTTCCACTTCCCCACCCCAGCGGAGGAAGAACCATGCGCAAGCCCGTCCGAGCCGCATCCGCCCTGCTGGCCGGTGTCCTCGCCACCGGCCTCGCCGTGATCAACGCCGGCCCGGCGCACGCCGCCGACCCGACCACCATGACCAGCGGCTTCTACGCCGACCCCGACAACTCCGCCCTGCGGTGGACCAACGCGAACCCCGGCGACGGGCGGGCGGCGGCGATCCGGACGTCCATCGCCAACACCCCGGCTGCCCGCTGGTTCGGTAACTGGAGCGGCGACATCGCCGCGGCCACCGGCGCCTACGTCGGCCGCGCGGACGCCTACGACAAGCTGCCGATCCTGGTCGCGTACAACATCCCCAACCGGGACATCTGCGCCGGTCACTCCGGCGGTGGCGCGGGGAGCCGCGCCGCGTACGACGCCTGGATCGCCGCCTTCGCCAGTGGCATCGGCAGCCGCCCGGCCGTGGTCGTCCTCGAACCCGACGCGCTCGGTCACGAGAGCTGCATGACGGCCGGCCAGATCGCCGAGCGCAACGCCATGCTGAAGAACGCCATCGCCCAGTTCAAGGCCAAGGCACCCAATGCCTGGGTCTACCTCGACGCCGGGAATCCCGGCTGGATCGACGCCTCGACCATGGCGCGGCAGCTCGCCGCCGCCGGTGTCAGCGGGGCACGCGGCTTCGCACTGAACGTCTCCAACTACTTCACCGCCGACCAGAACACCTCCTACGGCAACGCGGTCAACTCCGCCCTGAGCTCCTACGGCTACACCAAGCCGTTCGTCGTCGACACCAGCCGCAACGGCAGCGGTTCCAACGGCCAGTGGTGCAACCCCGCCGGCCGCCGGATCGGTACTCCCAGTCAGCGCGGCGGCGGTGCCGAGATGCTGCTGTGGATCAAGATCCCCGGTGAGTCCGACGGCAACTGCGGCGTCGGGTCCGGCTCCTCGGCCGGGCAGTTCCTGCCGGAGGTCGCCTACAAGATGATCTACGGCTACTGAGCCCTTCCCTCACCGGAGGCCGGGCCCTGGCGCCGGGCCGACCCCCACGCGGTCCGACGCCCGGGCCCGCGACCCCAACACCCCCACCGAAGGAACCCCGTGCGTATCCCCCTGCACCGATTAGTCCTGGCAGCGAGCGCACTCACGCTGCTCCTCGGCGCCGTCGCCCCGGCCTCAGCCGAGGCGAGCTCCGCGCCGGCCTCCCACACGCTTCCCACGAACACCCGCTTCTACGTCGATCCCGGCAGCGACGCGGCCCACCAGGCCGTCACCGACCTCGTCCGCGGGGACTTCGAGGGCGCCAAGTCCATGGCGAAGCTGGCCAGTTGGCCGGAGGCCGTCTGGTTCACCGACGGCACCCCGGAGCAGGTCGAATCCCGCGTACGCGACCTGGTGCGCCGCGCCGAACGAACCCGGACGGTTCCCGCCCTGGTGGCCTACAACATCCCGCTGCGCGACTGCTCCCAGTACTCCTCCGGGGGTGCGCAGTCGGACGCCGAGTACCAGGCCTGGATCAGCGCCTTCGCCCGGGGGCTCGGCCGCAGCAAGGCCGTCGTCATCCTCGAACCGGACGGGCTGGCCAACCTCCCCTCCGACTGCGGTCCCGGCAGCGACCCCACCGGCGCGATCACCACCGGACGCTTCGCCGACCTCAACCACGCGATCGACGTCCTGGGGCAGCAGCCGAACAGCGTCGTCTACCTCGACGCCGGCAACAGCCACTGGCGCAGCGTCGGCGACATCGCGCAACGCCTCCTCCAGGCCGGTGTCACCCATGCCCAGGGCTTCTCGCTGAACGTCTCCAACCATCTGGCCACCGACCTGTCCACCCACTACGGCACCTGGGTCTCCCAGTGCCTGTGGTTCGCCACCAAGGGCCCGGACTGGGCCAGGGGGCACGCCGACTGGTGCGCGAGCCAGTACTACTCCCCCGCAGCACCGAACGACGGGCAGCCTGGAAACTCCGTGAACGTGGACGACCCGTCCACTTGGCACTGGACCGACCGCTGGTTCCAGCAGAACGTCGGTACCCCGCCCGCGCAAGAGCTCACCCACCTGGTCGTCGACACGAGCCGCAACGGCCGGGGCGCCTGGACCCCGCCCGCGGGCAAGTACAGCGGCGACCCGCAAACCTGGTGCAACGCTCCCGGTCGCGGCATCGGCGACCGGCCGACCGCGAACACCGGCGTCCCGCTCGTCGACGCCTATCTGTGGATCAAGACCGTCGGCCAGTCCGACGGCCAGTGCAACCGCGGCATCCCGGGCGGCACCATCGACCCGGAGTACGGCATCGTCGATCCCGCGGCCGGCGTGTGGTGGCCTGAGCAGGCCAAGTCCCTCGTCCGGAACGCCAACCCGGCACTGGAGTTCAACACGGTTCTGCGCTGACCGAGGCAGGGAAATATCCGATATGGCCTGAGCTTTCGGCGACAGCCCACCTTGGGCGATCCTCATCGAAATACTTTCGATGAGGATCGCCCAATTGAAAGGGGCTACCAGGTCACTTCAATGGGGCGAATTCTCGAAATCCTTTCGAAACTCTTGACTTGTTTCGGCGGGGTTTCCAGACTGATGCCCGAGGTGGTGCGGCCCGTCTGTGTCCGGGTTCCGGGTGCCGTCCTCGGATCTTTACGCCCTGGTGGTGAGCGTCCTTTCTCAATGGACGCGGGCGTCGTTCACGCGGATTCACTCTGCCGCGCTCCAATCCTTCCGTGATTTCTTTCCTGGAGGCCAATTCATGGGCTCACATGCCATTCCCTCACCCACCGTCCGCCGGAAGATCGGCGGCCTTTATATGGCCCTGGTCGTCGGCGTCCTCGGTTCGGCCGTCGCGCTGGTGGCGCCGCTGACCTCACACGCCGCCGAGAGCACGCTCGGCAGCGCGGCGACGCAGAGCGGCCGTTACTTCGGCACCGCCATCGCCTCGGGCAGGCTGGGCGACTCGGCGTACACGACGATCGCGGGCCGCGAGTTCAACTCCGTGACGGCCGAGAACGAGATGAAGATCGACGCCACCGAACCCCAGCGGGGCCAGTTCAACTTCACCGCCGGTGACCGCGTCTACAACTGGGCGGTGCAGAACGGCAAACAGGTGCGCGGCCACACCCTGGCCTGGCACTCCCAGCAGCCCGGCTGGATGCAGAGCCTCAGCGGCAGCACGCTGCGCCAGGCGATGACCAGCCACATCAACGGCGTGATGGCCCACTACAAGGGCAAGATCGGCCAGTGGGACGTCGTGAACGAGGCCTTCGAGGACGGCAGTTCGGGAGCCCGGCGCGACTCCAACCTCCAGCGCACCGGCAACGACTGGATCGAGGTCGCCTTCCGCACCGCGCGCGCCGCCGACCCGGCCGCCAAGCTCTGCTACAACGACTACAACGTCGAGAACTGGACCTGGGCCAAAACCCAGGCCATGTACACCATGGTCCGGGACTTCAAGCAGCGCGGCGTGCCGATCGACTGCGTCGGCTTCCAGTCCCACTTCAACAGCGACAGCCCCTACAACAGCAACTTCCGCACCACCCTGCAGAGCTTCGCCGCCCTCGGCGTCGATGTCGCCGTCACCGAACTCGACATCCAGGGCGCGTCGGCCACGACCTACGCCAACGTGACCAACGACTGCCTGGCCGTCCCGCGCTGCCTCGGCATCACCGTCTGGGGAGTGCGCGACACCGACTCCTGGCGGTCGGAGCAATCGCCGCTGCTGTTCGACGGCAACGGCAACAAGAAGCCCGCCTACACCTCCGTGCTCAACGCGCTCAACGCCGGCTCCTCCACCCCCACTCCGACGCCCACGCCCGGTTCCGGACAGGTCAAGGGCGTCGGTTCGGGCCGCTGCCTGGACGTGCCCGGTTCCAGCACCACCGACGGCACCCAGCTCAACCTGTGGGACTGCAACAACCGCACCAACCAGCAGTGGTCGTACACCGCCGGGGGCGAGCTCAAGGTCTACGGCGACAAGTGCCTGGACGCCGCCGGCACCGGCAACGGCACCAAGGTCCAGATCTACAGCTGCTGGGGCGGCGACAACCAGAAGTGGCGCCTCAACTCCGACGGATCCATCGTCGGAATCCAGTCCGGCCTCTGCCTGGACGCCGTCGGCACCGGCACCGCCAACGGCACCCTGATCCAGCTCTACTCCTGCTCGGGCGGCAGCAACCAGCGCTGGACCCGCACGTGACCTGCCGCAGTGAAGGGGTGAGCCGATGAAGACCTACGGCGCGGCTTCCCCCGCCCCTCCACACCGAAACCGGTGGTCCCGGTTGGCCGCCGTAGTGGCGGCGACCCTTGCGATCGGCATGCTCGTCGCGGTGAATCCGGCGCCCGCCCGAGCGGCGATGGTGGACGGCAATGCCTGGTACGTCCTGGTCAATCGCAACAGCGGCAAGGCACTGGACGTCTATGGCGTGTCCACCGCCGACGGCGCGCGGGTCAGCCAGTGGACGCGCAGCGACGGAGCCAACCAGCAGTGGCAGTTCGTGGACTCCGGCGGCGGCTTCTACCGGCTCAAGGCGCGGCATTCGGGCAAGGTCCTCGACGTGGCCGGCGCCTCGACCGCCGATGGCGCCGCGATCACGCAGTGGGCCGACGGCAACGGGTCCAACCAGCAGTTCCGCCTGGCGGACTCCGACGCCGGCCACGTCCGGCTGATCAACCGCAACAGCGGCAAGGCCGTCGAGGTGCAGGGCGGCTCCACCGCCGACGGCGGCAACGTCGTCCAGTACACCGACTGGGGCGGCGCCAACCAGCAATGGCAGATGGTCAAGCTGTCGTCCGGAGGCGGCGGATGCGGCAGCGCCCCGACCCTGGCAAGCGGTACGCACACGATTCAGAGCAGCGGCAAGAGCCGCAGTTTCATCCTCAGAATTCCCGACAACTACACCAGCAGCCAGCCCTACCGGCTGATCTTCGCGTTCCACTGGCGGGGCGGAACCGCCGGCGAAGTCGCTTCGGGCGGAACGAGCGGAAACGCCTGGTCCTACTACGGCCAACAGGAACAGTCGAGCAACAGCGCGATCCTCGTCGCGCCCCAGGGCCTCGGCAACGGCTGGGCCAATTCGGGCGGTGAGGACATCACCTTCGTCGACGACATGATCCGGCGAATCGAGGGCGGCCTCTGCGTCAACACGGCGCAGCGTTTCGCCACGGGTTTCAGCTGGGGCGGCGGCATGAGCTACGCACTCGCATGCACCCGGGCGAACGTCTTCAGGGCTGTCGCGGTCATTTCCGGCGCACAGATCAGCGGGTGCGGTGACGGCACCCGGCCCATCGCCTACTTCGGAATCCACGGCATCAGCGACTCCGTCCTCAGCATCGCGCAAGGACGGTCCCTGCGCGACAGGTTCGTCAGCAACAACGGCTGCACTCCCCAGAGCCCGCGCGAGCCCGCGCCGGGCAGCCGCACGCACATCACCACCACCTACTCGGGCTGCCGCGCCGGGTACCCGGTCCAGTGGGCCGCGTTCGACGGCGGCCACCTGCCCGGTCCGGTCGACGGCTCCCCCAACGAGAGCGGCGTCGCGACCTGGACCAAGACGGAGATCTGGAGGTTCTTCGCACAGTTCCAGTGACACACCCGCACCAGGTGAGTGGAGCCAGGATGATCCTGGCTCCACTCCGTCGTCGTCCCTCTCAGGTCCGGCGGCGGTGCGCATGACGCGCTTCCCGCAAGACACCTTCGATAGTACGGTCGCCCGCATCACCTGCGACCGCCGGAGGTTTCCGCATGTCCGCCCGCTATTTCGAGGACTACGCACCCGGCCACGGCAGGGCCGCACCGCGCGCGGCCCTGGACTCCGATGCCCCCAAAATCGACCTCAACGGGGACTGGGCGTTCCGGTTCTCACCTGCCCTGCGCCCGGAACCGGACGGATTCGAAGCCCCGGACTTCGACGACGGCTCCTGGGACGCCCTTCGCGTCCCCTCGCACTGGCAGCTGAGGGGCCACGGTCGGCCCGTCTACGTCAACAACGCCTACCCGATACCGGTCGACCCTCCCTTCGTCCCGGACGAGAACGAGACCGGGGACTACCGCCGGATCTTCGACCTGCCCCGCACCTGGGCGGGCACGCCGGCCGTGCTGCGCTTCGAGGGCGTGGACTCGTGCGCCCGGGTCTGGCTGGGCGGCCGCGAGCTGGGCGTCACCTACGGCAGCCGCCTGCCGACCGAGTTCGACGTGACCGGGCTGCTGCGGCCCGGCCGCAACGTGCTGGCGGTCCGGGTGCACCAGTTCTCCGCCGGCACCTACCTCGAGGACCAGGACACCTGGCGCCTGTCGGGCATCTTCCGCGACGTGTCCCTGCTGGCCCGCCCCGCGGGCGGCATCCGGGACGTCTTCGTACACGCCGGCTACGACGCGGACACCGGCGCGGGCCGGCTCCGGGTGGAGGCCGACGCCGACGCGCCGGTGCGGATCGACATCCCGGCCCTCGGGATCCACGACCAGCCGGCCGGAGCCGAGTTCGCCTTCCCGGCGGTACGGCCCTGGAGCGCGGAGGATCCTCAGCTCTACAACGCGTACCTGGCCACCGCCGCCGAGCGGGTCCAGATCCGGGTGGGCTTCCGCAGCATCGCCGTCGACGAGGCCGGAGTACTCCGGGCGAACGGCCGCCGGGTGGTGCTGCGCGGGGTGAACCGGCACGAGTTCGACCCTGACCACGGCCGTGCGCTCTCGCTCGGAACCATGCGCCGCGACGTGGAGTTGATGAAGCAGCACAACATCAACGCCGTGCGCACCGCGCACTACCCGCCGCACCCCGCGTTCCTCGACCTGTGCGACGAGCTCGGCCTGTGGGTCATGGTCGAATGCGACCTGGAGACCCACGGCTTCGAGCACGCCGACCCGGAGCGCTGGCAGCGCAACCCCTCCGACGATCCCCGCTGGCGCGACGCCTACCTGGACCGCATCGAGCGGACCGTGGAACGGGACAAGAACCACCCGAGCGTCATCCTGTGGTCGCTGGGCAACGAGGCCGGGGACGGAGGCAACCTTCGGGCCATGGCCCAATGGGTCCGGCGGCGCGACCCGTCCCGACCGATCCACTACGAGGGCGACCGGCTCGGCGAGTACACCGACGTACACGGCGAGATGTACCGCCCGCCCGCCGCCGTCGCCCGGATCGGCCGGGGAGAGCTACTGCCGGGCGAGGTCTCCTACCCGGCCCGCGCCGGCTCCGGCGACCCGGCGGACGACGCGCGCAACCGCAAGCCCTTCCTGCTCACCGAGTTCGCCCACGCCATGGGGAACGGGCCCGGTGGGCTCACCGAATACCTCCGGCTGTGCGGCGAGTACCCCCGGGTCCAGGGTGGCTACGTCTGGGAGTGGATGGACCAGGGGCTGCGCACCCGTGACGCCCAGGGGCGCGAGTTCTTCGGCTACGGCGGCGACTTCGGCGAGGACCTGCACGACGGCAACTTCATCTGCGACGGCCTGGTCCTTCCCGACCGCACCCCCTCCCCCGGTCTCCTGGAGTACGCCAAGGTGATCGCCCCCGTCCGGATCGGCCCCGGCCCGGAAGCGGACACCCTCGCGGTGGAGAACCGCTACGAGGTGCTGGACCTGTCCCATCTGCGGTTCACCTGGTCGCTGGCCCGCGAAGGGGTCGAGCTGGCCCACGGCGTACTGCCCACACCGGAGCTCGCCGCCGGGGAGCACGGACGGCTGCCGCTGCCCCGGCTGGACCCTCCGGGCGGGCAGGACGACGGGGGCGAGCTCTGGCTCACCGTCCAGGCGGAGCTGGGCAAGCTCGCGGACTGGGCCCCCGAAGGTCACGTGGTCGCCTGGGGGCAGCTCCAGCTCTCCTCGACGCGCCGCCGCCGGCCGGCCCGCCCGCCGGGGCCGGCCCGTAGCGAGGGCGAGCACATCCTGCTCGGCCCCGGCCGCTTCGACCGGACCACCGGAGCTCTGCTCGGCATCGGCGGACTTCCCCTGCGCGGACCACGGCTGAACCTGTGGCGCGCCCCCACCGACAACGACCGCGGCTGGTCCCAGCGCGACGCCGCCTACTGGAAGGACCGCGGGCTGGACCGACTGCGGCAGCGCACCGTCTCCGTCACCCCTGACGCACACGGCATGGCCGTCGTCGTCCGCAGTGGCGCCGCCGCGGGCAACTCCGGCTACCTCACCACCTACCGCTGGGACAGCGACGGTGACAGCCTGCGCCTGCGGGTGCGTGCCGAACCCGTCGGCCACTGGCCGGAGCGGGGCGACGACTTCCACGACACCATGGTGGACCCGGCACTCCCGCCGGAGGAACATCAGGAGCTGGCCCGCAGGAACAGGTCCCGCTCACTGGCCCGCATCGGACTCGCCTGGGAGGTTCCCGCCGACTGGTCCCAGGTGGAGTGGTTCGGTACGGGCCCGGGCGAGGCCTACCCCGACTCGCGTCAGGCAGTGCGCGTCGGACGTTTCCGCGCGACCGTGGAGGAGCTGCAGACGCCCTACGTGCGCCCCCAGGAGAACGGCAACCGTGCGGACGTCCGCTGGGCCACCTTCACCGACGGAGCAGGGAACGGACTGCGCGTCGGCGGTGAGGAGCCGTTCCATTTCGCCGCGCGCCGCTGGACCGACCGACAGCTCGACGCCGCACGGCACCACAGCGATCTCGTCCCGGGCCCGGTGATCCACCTCCACACCGACCATGCCGTCCAGGGCCTCGGCAGCGCCGCCGTGGGACCCGGTGTCCTGCCTCAGTACCGGCTCGAACTCGCTTCGGCGGACTTCACGTTCCTCCTGACTCCCCTGCCACGGAGCTGAGACAGCCGAGCAGCCCGCCGCACCAGGTTTCCTGGTGCGGCGGGCCGCTGCGTGCCTGGTCAGTCGGCGGGCGGACAGGGCGTGCTGATCGTTCAGGAGCAGAGTGCACCGTTGAGCGTGTAGCGCGCCGGGACCGCGTTGGTACCCGAATACGTCGCCTGGAAGCCGAAGCTCACGCTGCCGCCGGGCGCCACCGTACCGTTCCACCCGGAGTCCCGGGCGGTGACCGTGCTGCCCGACTGACTCACCGTGGCGTTCCAGGCGTTGCTGATCCGCTGATCACCCGCGAAGCTCCAGCCGAGGGTCCACCCGGAGATCGCCGACGTTCCGGTGTTCCTCACGGTCACCGTCGCGGTGAAGCCGTTGTCCCAAGCGTTGTCGATCCGGTACGCCACCGTGCAGGCGGCCACCGACGCGTCGTCGTCCGCCTCCGTCGCCGTGAGCGTCGCCGGCTGCACGCCGGAACCACCGACCGTGAACGTCGCGCTACCCGGCAGCGCGTCGGCATCCTGCGCGGCGAAGACCGAAACCTGCTGCGTCGTGGCCCAGTTGGCCGGGGTGAACACCAGGGTCGCGGCTGCCGACAGGTCCTGGTCGCCGGAGTCGCGGGCGACCGTCAGCGTGACGTTCTGCGCGGGCGCGGCCGACAACCGCACGCCCACCGGCGCCGAACCGCCCTCCGGGACCGTCAGCACCGCCGGTGACACCTGGACCGCGGGCACCGCCGGGGCGCCGCGCCGCTCGGCCGCGAAGGCCGCCAGCCAGGCCAGCGAGGCGTTCCAGTTGATGGCCACCTCGTTGGTGGCGTACGAGCCGATGTCATCCACGTAGCACGCCGCCGGCGCGCAGCCCGCGAGCTTCTCCTTGGCCACCGGGTCCTCCAGCCCCGCGTTCGGCCCGCCCGCGAAGGAACCGGCCGGCGGGTGCGGCAGCGAGGCGTCGTTCTGGTGCGCCCAGAACCTGTGGTGCTGGTTCTCGGAGTAGCGATCGCCGTAGCCGGTGACGTAGGAGAGGCCGAGCGCGTTCCGGCCGAGCAGGTAGTCCAGGGACTCCAGCGCTCCGGCTCGGTAGCGTTGCTGACCGGTGAGCTCGTAGGCAACGGCCAGCACCATCGCGTTGTTGGTGACGGAGCTGTTGGAGCCCCACACGTATCCGGTGGTGGCGAGTGGCACCGCGTAGCCCTGTCCGGCCATGGTGGACAGGTGGCCGTCGGCGGCCGAGGTCAGCAGTCCCCGCAGCCGGGCCGTGTCGTCGGCGGGCAGGGCCACGCCGACGCCGGTGGCGAGAGTGATCCGGCCGAGCGTCGCGGTACCGCCCCACCAGAACCCGTCGACGGGCTTGGTGTGGTGCGCAGAGGAGGTGACGGCGTCCCGGTACTGCGACTCACCGGTGGTGGCCAGGAGTTCCGCTGCCGCCCAGTAGAACTCGTCGGAGACGTCGGCGTCCTCGTACGCGCCGCCGCCGGTGTTGTCGGTCGCCGGGGCGAGCACGTTCGGGTTGCCCTTGGCAGCCGTCCAGGCGCGGCGGGACGCGTCCAGGCAGCGCGCGGCGAACGCGGCGTCGTACGGCGCGTACACCCGGGCACACTGCGCGGCCGAGGCCGCCAGATTCAGCGTCGCCGCGGTCGATGGCTTGTGCAACTCACGTTGCTCGGCATCGAGTTCGGGACGCGTCGGCAGAGCGGTCCACTTGGTGTCGTGCATCTTGTGGAAGGCCATCCCGGCCATCGGCTTCCCGGCCGGGACCTGCATCCGCAGCAGGAACTCCAGCTCCCAGCGGGCCTCGTCCAGCACGTCCGGCGTCCCGTTGCCACGCTCCGGCACCCGCAGCGTCGCGTCGCCGAGCGCCGCGTCGCCGCCCGAACGGCGTGCCCGCTCGTAGGAGTTGACCATTTCCCAGACGGAGATGCCGCCGTTGACCACGTACTTGCCGTGGTCGCCCGCGTCGTACCAGCCGCCGCGCACGTCCTGTTGGTAGTCGCACACCCCGGCCTGGCAGGGGACGCTGGTGTCGCCCTTGTTCGGGGCGATGCCCAGGTGCCCGGCGGGGCGGGCGTAGGCACTGCCGCCCGCCAGGGCCGCGTCGATCGCGGTACCGCTGCGCTGCTGGTAGAAGAACGACATGCTGTCGGCGCGCAGTCCGTCGTACAGCGATGCGGAGATGTCGAAGGGGTGGCTGGTCTGGCCGCCGACGCCCAGGGTGTAGCCGGTGCCGGTGCCGGTGTACGCGCCGAAGTCCACCAGGTGCGTGGACTGGCCGGACGCCTGGTCGGCGCCGCGCACCGTGGTGGTGCCCGAGGCAGCCACCGTGCCGGAGGCGTCGCGCAGTTGCCAGGCGAGCGGGGCGGTCGCGGAGCTGACCACGGTGGCCCGCTTGGGGCCGTCGGGCAGGTAGCCGAGCTGGTTGACCCGGACGGGTGTGTCGGCAGCGGCGGCCACGGTGGCGGCAGCCGCGACCGGAACGGTCAGGGCGGTCGTGGACAGGGCGCCGACGGCCAGCGCGAAGCCGGCGAGCACGGCGGCCGCGCGACGCGGCACACGGCGGGCGGGGGTGACAGGAGGCACGGGTGGAGCCTTCCTTGGGGGGTGGGGGACAAAAGTGGGAGCGCTCCCAATCAAGCCAGCCGTCGGATGGTCCGTCAAGACAACTGTCTGGCCCGGTAGTTGACTTGCCTTTGACTGTCGATCCGCCAGTAGACGGTGTAGTCGAAGCCCTGGGCGTCGTGGAACGGGGTGAGGTCGACCTCCGTGCCGTTGGCGAGGGCGGTGAAGGCGAGGGCGGTGCTGCCGGTTCGGGTGATCGATGAGGGGTCCAGGGCCGGGAGGGAGGACAGCGTGGTGCTGCCGTAGTTGCCGGCGAGGACGGCGGGGCCGTAGGTGATCGCCGCGACGCCGGGGTCGTCGGCGGCGGCCTGGAGGACCACGCGCATGGGGAGCTTCACGGTGACGGTGTCGCCGGAGGCCCAGGACCGGGTGAGGGTGGCGTAGGTGCCCGGGTCGGCCGTCACGGTCTGGGCGACGCCGTTGACGCTGATGGTGGCGCCCGAGGTCCATGCGGGGATGCGAACGCGCATCGACCAGGTCCCGCCGACGCTGCCGGTGACCTTGAGCGCCGTGGTGTCGTCGGCCGGGTAGGAGGTCGTCTGGGTGACCGCGATGCCCCGCTGGGTCCAGTTCAGGACGGAGGGGAGGAACAGGTTCACCGTGAGGGTGGCGCCGTCGGGCCGTATGCCGGTCCCGGTCGTCCAGACGCCGTCGGGTACATGGCTCGTGACCGAGCCCGCCCCGCAGGCTGCGGGACGGGTCGTGGCGTACTGTCGTGTCTCGTCCGGTGACCAGAAAACGGATCTGGAGCGCCAGGTCGCCCGGACCGTGCAGGGCGCAACGGCCCAGGGTCTCGCGGTCGCTGGTGTGGTGACGGAGGTCGGCTCCGGCTTGAACGGGCGCCGCCGCAAGCTGCACCGACTGCTCGCCGACCCGGGTGTGGGCACGATCGTGGTCGAGCAGCGAGAGCGCCTCGCCCGGTTCGGTGTCGAGCACCTTGAAGCCGCCCTCTCGGCCTCGGGGCGACGCTTGGTCGTCCTTGACCCGGCGGAGACCGCAGACGACCTCGTACGGGACATCACCGAGGTCCTGACCTCGATGTGCGCCCGCTTGTACGGCCGCCGCTCCGCGAGGAATCGCGCCGCCCAGGCCGTCGCCGTCGCCACCGGCCCGGAGGTGGCCGGATGAAGAAGTTCAAGCCACGGCCGGGCTTCACCGTCCTCGCGCACAAGCTCGCGCTGGACCCGAATGCCACGACCAACCGCCACCTGCATTCGCACGCAGGTGCCGCGCGGGCATCGTACAACTGGGCGGTCGCGTACATCACCGCCGTGTGGTGGCAGCGTAAGGCCGAGCAGTCGTACGGCATCCCCGAGGGCGAGTTGACTCCGTGGCGGTCGTGGTCGCTGTCCTCGCTGCGGAAGGCGTTCAACGAGGACAAGCGCATCAACCCGCGCTTCGCCGACTGGTGGGAGGAGAACTCCAAGGAGGCATACAA
This sequence comes from Streptomyces sp. ISL-43, assembly GCF_018614195.1. Taxonomy (GTDB): domain Bacteria; phylum Actinomycetota; class Actinomycetes; order Streptomycetales; family Streptomycetaceae; genus Streptomyces. Next base: position 1,212 of record NZ_JAGGOT010000069.1, on the reverse strand, counting down.
CACCGGCCTTGCCAACGCGTCGGCCGCGTTCGACAACTATGCGAAGTCGAAGAGCGGCAAGCGCAAGGGCCGCAAGATGGGCATTCCCCGCTTCAAGTCGAAGGGGAAAGCGTGCCTGGCCTGCCGGTTCACCACGGGGACGATCCGTATCGAGCCTGACGGGCGGCATGTCACCCTGCCCAGGGTCGGCACGGTCCGCGTCCACGAGGACGCCTCCCATCTGCGGACTCTCCTCGACGCCGGGCATATGCGGATCCTGTCCGCGACCGCATCTCTGGACCGGGGCCGCTGGTTCGTGTCGCTCCAGGTCGAGGAGAAGCGTCAACTGGTGAGAGTGACCCGTCCGGACGCGGCGGTCGGCATCGACCTCGGCATCAAGGCGCTGGCCGTCCTCGCGGACAGCGACGGTGTCCTCGGCGAGGAACCCAACCCACGCCACCTCGACCGCGCCCAGAAACAGCTGCGCCGCGCCAGCCGTGCCGTCTCCCGCCGCCGCGGCCCCGACCGGCGCACCGGGCAGCAGGCGTCGAAGCGCTGGGAGAAGGCCAACCAGGCGCGGAACAAGATCCATCACCGGGTAGCGAACCTCCGTGAGGACACTCTTCACAAGATGACGACCCGCCTCGCCCGCGAGTACGGCACGATCGTCGTCGAAGACCTCAACGTCGCCGGCATGGGCCGCAACCGGCGCCTGTCCCGCCGCATAGCGGATGCCGCGTTCGGCGAGATCCGACGCCAGCTCACCTACAAGACCCGCCGGCACGGCACGCGACTCATCGTCGCCGACCGCTGGTACCCCTCCTCGAAGACCTGCTCCCGCTGCGGTGTGGTGAAAGCCAAGCTGCCCCTCAGCATGCGCGTCTTCGAGTGCGACAACTGCGGCCTGGTCCTCGACCGGGACGCCAACGCCGGACACAACCTGGTCGCCCTCGCGGCCCGCACGACAGGTACCGCAGTGGCCGGAGACCTGGACCCCGCCAAGGCGGAGTCGAAGCCCCGTGGAGCCGACCGGAAGACCCGAACCACCCGCCCGCGCCGCAAGGCAGGGACGGGGCGGGCAGGTGGCGAAATCCCCAGCCCCCGGGCCGGGAAGGAAACGGGAGACCGTCAACAGGACACCGGCGCGCAACTCGCGCCCCGGTGAGACCGTTACGGACCATTCCAGTGGAAACACCGGGATTGCTGAGATCACTTGATGATCAAAGCAACGGT
>NZ_JAGGOT010000006.1 GCF_018614195.1 Streptomyces sp. ISL-43 | reverse complement strand
CCCGGCGGGCCCGCTCCGCGACCCCGCCAACCGCAGTGAGACCGGGGCGCCTTCGGCCCCCCGGGGGCCGGCCTCCGGCCGACCCGCGGCCTCCGCTCCGCTCCAGCCACCGCCCGCGCTCCGCACGGGCAAAAGCCAGGCAGGCAGTAGGAGGCGCGTCCGGCCGGACCGGGGTGAGGTGTAAGCGGCAGCAAGAGGAGAGGGGGTGACGGGCCGTCGGGAAGATGACGGGCCGAACAAGTTTCGGAACGGGCCCAGGTGAGAGGGTAGAGCGCGTGCGTCAAAAATAGAAGCTAGATTGACTCTGGAATGAAGACTCCCCAGCCACTCGACTTGGACAAAAAATTGCCGAGGTTCCCGCAATAGCACAAGACCCCAATTAGAGAAGCCGGGCGCGAGGTGAGTAATGGAGCAGTAAATGGCGGATAGGGGAATCGTCGGAACGTGGTCAAACATTGAGCCGCATTCTCCGAAGGGAGCGGCCTGGGGGCTCGATCGAGCGTGGGAGTACGGATGCGGCGTGGTGGTGCTTGATCGCAAGCGCGTGATTCGGTATCACGCGCGCGCACGCTCTAGATGCAAGAGGCGCACGTTTCTGCTGGTCAGAGCGTTGTGGCTCGCGAGATATGTCAGCCCTGGACTGACATATCTCGGCTGGGAGGTCAGTAGATCCTGACGGACCGCCATCGTTTCGTGGCACTACTGCCACGAAACGCGAGGTGGAGCGTCACCGGGCCGTGGTCGAGGCCCCTCACCGGGCGAAGGTCAGGCAGGGCTGACGTTCGGGTGACTTTCGTGGCTGCGTTGCTGCGTTTTGGTAGCAGTACTGCCACGGTTCGCTATGGTTCTGACGTTGCGACGATCAAGGAGACAACAACCCCATGAGCTCAGGGCCCCTGGACGGCAGCGCAGCGCCGGAGCTGCCTGGAGAGCCGTCCCGTCGTCGGCGGCGCCCGAAGCCGCCGCCCACCGCCTACAACCGGTCCTCGGGCTCCACGATCGAGCTGCCCGCCGGCCACGCTGCCCAGGTCTTCCCCGTGGGTTCAAGCACGGGGTTCATCGGCGAGGCGTTCTCCATGGACAGCTTGGAGTTCATGCGCTGGGCGGCAGTCCGGTACGACGACGACCGGTTCGTGCTCGTGGTGCTGTTCACGCTCATGGGGTCGCAGAAGCCCGGCGGCCTGGTCGAGGCAACCCATGAGGACGTCGCTGAAGCCCTCGGGTACAGCCGGCCTCACATCAGTCGGGTCTTCAGGGTTCTGGAGGCCGACGGGGCGCTTCGCAGGCTCCAGAGGGGTCTGTACCAGCTGAACCCGGCGGCGACGCTCCGGGGAGGGCTCAGGGAGCCGCGCAGGGGCGAGAAGAGGCGTTCCAAGACGGGTATGGGCGACAGGGTGGAGCAGCTGGATCTGCTGCGCGAGATCATGGAGGACCCGGACGCACCAGAGGCGTTCCGGGCGATGGCCGCTCCCGGCGCGAAACTGGAGAAGCGCAAGGAGTCGGATGGGGAAGGGAAGGCCACGTCATGACGTCCGCCGCCGAGGAATGGGTTCCGCGTCGCAACGTGCTGTGGGGCAGCTTCAACGGTCTCGCGTACGTGCCGCGGCTTCCTCCCACCGCCTACACGCTGCTGCTGCACATGATGACCGAGCAGGAGCCGGGCGGCCTGGTGGTCGCCACACACGACGAGCTCGCCGCCGGCCTTGCCATGGAGCGCGGCATGATCAGCCGGGCCATGCCGCACCTGGTCGCCGCTCGGCTCGTCACCGTGGTCCGCCGCGGCCGCTTCCAGCTCCACCCGATGATCGCCGCCTTCAACGACCCCCGAGAGCAGCAGCGCGCCATCAAGGTCCTGCCCAACGACATGCGGCTGGACGTCGGCGACTTCGAGGACGAGTACGAGCGACGCTTCCAGCTCCACCTGGACGAGAAGACCCGCAAGGCCGAGGCGAAGGCCAAGGGCAACGTCACGCCTATCACCAAGCCGACCCGGCTCAAGCGCGTCCGCTGACCCGCTGCCGGTCCCTGCATCACGGCGCTGCACCCCAACGGTGCAGCGCCGTTCGCGTCTGGTGTCGCCGTCGACACCAGAGATCCCCGTCAGCGTGGACAAAGGTCCACGCGGAGAGGTGTGAACGGTCACGGTATTCCTCAGGCCGAAGTTCACGATCTTCCCATGGGGACCTTCGGATGGGGCTCCGTGGGCACCAGGTCAATACCGGAGCGGCTCTGTTCTTCCTTGGACCGATAACGGGCCAGCTTCAGGGCCGCAGATGGCTCCGCGAGGCAGTGGCTAATGTCGCCCCAGGCTCGCCTGCCCTGCCCCGGGCCCGGAGCGTGGCCACCTTGGCATCCAGTCCTTGGAAGGGAAACACGATGGCATCCACGCCGCCTGCCGAGCTGTCGACCCCCCGGCTCCTGCTGCGCCCCTGGCAGTGCTCTGACCTGGAGGCTTTCGCCCAGCTGAATGCCGACCCCACCGTTATGGAGCATTTCCCGGCGCCCCTGGACCGTCCTGCGAGCGATGCCCTGGCCGAGCGTCTCGGTGAGGCCGTGACTCGCGAGGGCTGGGGCCTGTGGGCCGTGGAAGAGCGCGCCACCAGCGCCTTCATCGGCTTCACCGGCCTGGGTCGGACCTCCTTCGATGCCCACTTCACCCCCGCGGTCGAGATCGGCTGGCGCCTGGCGCGTTCCGCTTGGGGACAGGGGTACGCCACGGAAGCGGCCGCAGCCGCCGTCAGCTTCGCCTTCGACACACTCGCCCTCGAGGAGCTCGTCTCCTTCACCGCCGCCGGCAACCACCGCTCCCGGGCCGTCATGGAACGCCTGCACATGACCCACGACCCACGGGACGACTTCGACCACCCGAGCCTCCCCACCGGCCATCCCCTGAGCCGGCACGCGCTCTACCGACTCCCGAAGAACCCTCACCGGTGAAGCGCACCGACCGGCCGCCAGGGTCCGCTTGACGCGCAAGGCGCCTGTCATGGGGAGCGGCGCCGCACCCTCCAGCAGGGGCGCGGCGCCGCTTTCGCGTGGGGCGCGATGTGTCAGATCCGTGCACACCGTTCCCGCAGGCGGGAAACGCGCAGGTCACACGCACGAGAATGCAGCAACCAAACGACCGTTTGCTACACGTCCTGCTGCCCTCTGCAGCACCACCTGCTACCCGAGCAGCACCCGCGTGCCGCCTGGGGCCAGCGCTGAATGTCATCGCTCTCCGGCGTTCCGAGCAGCGGGGCTTTGCACCCTTCACGACCAGGAACAGCAGCCGGTGCAGCACCACCTGCTGCACCGGCCAGGTCGCGAAGGGTGCAGGGTCTGCACGGCGCGGCGAGAAGCGTCTTCCTCTACCCGAGGGCGTCACCGGCGGAGGCCGGCGCTCTGTCTGGGAGCCTTCGGCCGCCGACTCTCGCGTGGACACCGGCTGCAAGTGGAGGGCCCTGCCCAAGGGTTCACCGCCACCAACCGCACCCAGCCCCCACCCTCTTCCCACCAACTCTGACAACGGTGCGTTCCGGGCCAAGCCGCATCCCCTTCAGCTCACCAGAACGAGCTACACCCGCCTCGTTGAGACTCGTCCGGACCCAGCCACCGGCCAGCGCTTGTCATGCAGGACCAGGATCAGGTACTCAAACACACACATACTGCAAGGTGACTCGGCTAGTGCGTGTTCCGTTCTCCAGGACGACGAAGAAGCTCAGGCGGCTCCGCTCGTACACTCCGCTGATGCGGATCTCCTGGCTCGCCCCTGGGCTGAGGACTCCCGAGGACGGCGAAACAACGATGTTCCGCGCTACGGTCACCTTGGCCCCCTGCTTCACGGCCGGCGGGGCGAGGGCGTACGCCGTCGCCGTCCAGCTGGCTCGCCCGTCGTGCTGGCGCAGCTCCACGCCAGCCTTGATGCCGCTGCACGCCACGTATTCCGCGGTCTTGTCACGGGCGTTCTCCGGCGTCAACGTCCGTTGGACGAAGAGGGTGCCAGCAGCTGCCTCCGTGCCTGACGGCGAAGGCGGGGAGCTCACGTCTGTCGGGCGGGGAACCTTGGGCGTCCTGTTGGGTGTGGCCGGTGCCGACGTGCGGGAGGCAGCGGACGCCGGTCCGTCAGCAGGCTGCACCGCACTTGGGGAATCCAGCCCCTGGCACGCCGTACCCGCTACCAGGAGCAGGGTGGCAAGCGCCGTACCGGCACGCCCTCGGCTTTTCGACATACGCCCCCCAAGTGGCTTTGAAACAACTGTGGATGCTCAAGGAGATCGACGGAAGGGGTGCGACGCAGCTGGGTGGAGCCCGGTAGCGCAGGGGGCGTGCGCCAGGGCAGCCGTGCTTCTATGCCGGGCTGCTCGGCAGTCGAACTCGTCAGGCGTGCACCACGGACGCGGCAGCGTGGCCCATCGGCCGAGCATCACATGTCATGGACGGCTCAGGAACAGGTACAGCAGACGGCGCTGTGTGCCCCGCTGAGCGCCTCAATGGCCCCGGAGGCGGCCGAGGGGGGCCCTGGACGGCGGTAAACGCGCCCAGAGGGGCCGTACAGGGCCGCTGTGGATCATCGGATGGCCAGGTGGGGTAGGGATCGGCTCCGAGCGGGTGGGGGGAAGTGGTGCCCCCTGGCGAGCTCTGCTCTCAGAGGGGGGAGATATCTACCCGCACATGACCACTACAGGTACTACCCACATTGGGGTGCAAGGCCGGTCCCGCGCGGAGCGGCCGGCTACTGGCCGGGGTGGACTGCCTGGACGCCGGTGTTCTCGTACGCCTCGGGGGTCAGGGTCAGCAGGTACCGGCCGGCGGGGAAGTCCGCGGAAGGCCGGGCGGCGTGGATGGCGTGGACGGCCGCCCAGGAGTATCCGGTGCGCAGCAGTTCGGTGGCGGCGAGCGCGGCCGCGGTGTCGAAGGGCTCGAGTTCGATGAACCGGAGTCCGTGGATGTAGGCCAGCAGGCCGGGGCGCTCGGTGTCGCCGGCGGTGAGCGAGAGCACCGGGGCGTAGAGCGTGCCGAGGCCGCCGGAGGCTTGGACGTAGAAGGCCGCGACGGCCTCGTTGAACGGGTCCTTGGGGTCGTGCAGGGCGGTGGCGGCCGTGTGGTCCAGGACGACGGCGATGGCCGCCACTACGCGGCCGCCGAGTCGTGGCTGGCGCCCAGGCGCTCCAGGAGGCCGCGGGCCTTCGTCTCGGCCTCTGCGCTGGGCACGGTGCCCAGGATGGAGGCGAGCTCGGCGCGGGCCTGGGCGGCGCGCTCCTCGAACTCGGACTGGGTGGGCCGGCTCTCGGCGAGGGCCTCGACCAGGTTGCGGATCGTGGTGTTGTTCTCGGCCGCCAGCAGGGCCAGGCGGTCGCGGGTTGCAGCGCTGACCTTGATGCTCGTTTCGTCTGCCATCCCTCGACTCTACTTCTAGTAGAGGAGCGCTGGGAGGGTTCCGTCCCATCCCGTTGCGCCGGTGCGGTCAGGGTGGAACGCCCACGTGCAACGCGCGCCGGCCCCAGCTCCGGCGGGCCGAGGGTGCAACGCGGGGGTGCAACGCTCACGTCACGGGAAAGACGTTCTTGCAGGTCAGACCCGCAACAGCGCGCCCTGTTGCACCGTGTTGCGGAAATGTGTTGCGCGGTGCGTTGCACAGCGGCGTTGCGAACGGAGGGTAATGATCGACTGACCTCTGACAGGAGATCTTGACCGTTTGCCAGGTGAGTTTGATCGTCTGGTTCCGGTCATTTCTTGCGACAAGGCCGAGGATTCCCAGGATCGTCCCCGCCGTCGGGAATGATCAGCTTGTTGGGCGTCCTGTACGTCCAGCCCGAGCACGTGATTCGAGGGAGTGGATATGGCGGAGCGGCAGTCCGGCACCGTGAAGTGGTTCAACGATGAGAAGGGGTTCGGCTTCATCACCCCCGAGAGCGGTCCGGACCTCTTCGTGCACTTCAAAGCGATCCAGGGGAACGGTTTCAAGAGTCTCAAGGAAGGCCAAAGGGTGACCTTTATCGCGGTGCAGGGCGAGAAGGGTATGCAGGCGGACGAGGTCTTCGCAGAGGGCTGAGCCCCTGACCAGGGAAGCGTCTGCTGCTGGCCCCGAGCTGAATCGGCTGCCGGGCCGGCAGCAGCAGACGATGCTGCCGCCGGGGTCAATGACGACCAGACGTCAGGGGACGCGCTGCCCGGCAGGACGATCCGGCCGGGCAGCGGTATGAGGTCGGTGTTCTACTGCGGGGTGTCGGGGATGTTGGCCTCGGTTTCGCCGAAGGCATCGGCGGTCGTGGCCTGCGGGGTGTCCATCCCGTCGGCGTTGGCCACGACTCCTGCACCGCCGGGGTATTCGCCGGTGACGTAGGAGTCGACGTCGAACTTCAGGCCTCCTTGGCCGCCGATGACCGCACCGCCCTTGCGGACCGCGATGATCTCGTGTGTCGCCGACCACAAGGCCCCCGAGGACCGCGGCGGAGTGGTGAGGCCATGCGTTTTGGTGACCGAGTTGAGCAGCGAGACGCCGGTCCGGGTGCTGTAGCCGAGTTCGGTGGTCACGCTGGTCTCCACCGAGGCGCTGATTCCCTTGGCTGCGATGCCGACCGACGCGCTGACCGTGACGCTGGTCTTCTTGCTGAACTCCTCGCTCTTCTCCTGGGTGACGCCGGTGGTGACGGCCATGCTCGACTCGGCCGGCGTGGTGCCGGCCTGGTTGTTCCGGAAGATCTGCAGGGTGTAGTTGACGCGGCGTTCCAAGGTGTAGAAGGGCGAGTTCGCAGCCTGCCAGGCGAGGGTCTTGTCGGGGTCCTTGATGAGCGTGCACGGTACTGTCACCGCGCGGTCCGTGATCTGCGCGACCGGGTCGGGCTCTCGGTGGGCGGTCAGCACCGGGGCGGCTGGGGGGTTGCGCTTGGCGATGACCGCGGGCAGGTCCAGGACGTACACCGCTTCGGTCGGGCGGTCGTAGCTACCGTGGGCACGCAGCAGGTCGGCGCCAAGGATCAGGCGTTCGGCGCTGTCAGAGGGGTAGCGGGGCGGGCGAATCTGCCAGATGGAGACGTCGCTCTTGGACCCGGACTTCTTGTCGTTCCAGATGAGGTCGCCGATCACGCCCTCGCGCACATAGCTGCGGCCCGCCAGATCCCTGCGAATGCACGCGTAGTACGCGGGGTTCGGCGCATCCCAGCTGAAGTCGGCGAACACGTCCCCGAGCGCGACGTAGCCGGTCGGCGGGATCGCCCGCCACACCGAACCGTTCCACTTCGCGCCCGACCCCCGGTCGTTCCAGATCAGTTCGAACCGGACCGGGGGTTTGATCATCGTGTCGGCGGCGTTCGCTCCGCGGACCAGGATCGTGGCCCGCTTGCCACTGATGTCGGCTTGGGTGTTGCTGCCGAGGCTCCCGAGGTAGCGCCAGCCCTGCGCGTAGAGCGTGCCTCCCCCGAAATGCGGGTTGTAGAACACGCCGTCCATGGCGGCTCCCGACCCATCGTCATCCCACCGACGGACGAACCGGTCCGTCACCGCGATGTCCAACGCTCCGTACCTGACACTCTCGACCATCCCTGGCCTCCCTCCGTGCGACTCCCGGCGTGGCTGCTCACTCGGAAGCCACACCATGCGCACTGAAAGTTATGGGGCGACTACGGAAGGCGTCCGGATCGTTGGGTCTGATGTCCTGATTGCAGTGCTTTATGGCTTGGTAGGCAGTCTTGTGGCGGTCTCTATGTCGTCACGAGGTGCGGTCGCACAGCGCGGCCGCAGCCGGACATCCCCGGCGCGGTAAGCGCGGATCCCAACGCGGTTGACGGCATGGTCTCCTGAACCGGACGGTCAAACTCACCTGGCAAACGGTCAAGATCACATGTCGCGGGACATCGACTGGGTTGCGGGCCTGACTCTCACAGCTCACAGGCCGGGTGCACGGAAACCTGTTCACCAGGGAAAACAGACTCCCACCACATAGGCAAACAGGGCAGAAAGCTGCATTTCGACTCACAGCTCACAGGCACCCCCGGCAGGGTGTTGTGAGGTGTTGTTGTCGCTCAGTGTGAACCTCACAGCAAGCACGGTCGGCTGCACGGGCACTGCCCGCAGCTGGAGCAGCCGGCGCACTCCAGGCAGAAGGCGAGTGGACACCGCCCGGGGCAGGAGCAGATCGGATTGTGGTCGGGGTCGTCCTCGCCGGGGTACCGGGTCTCACCGAAGGGAGGCTCCGTCCAGGCGTCGACGGTTCCGTCGGCGCGCAGTTCCTCGTAGTGGTGGCCGATGGCGCTGTGTTCCTCCCAGACGGCGACGGCCTCCTGGGCGTGGTTCATGCCGGGCTGTGCGCGGGTGAGGAACGCGGCGAGCTCGCCGGCGGCGTCGGCATCGGCGGTGGCGAGGCGGGCCGCGAACGGCAGCTGGTCGATGTCGGCGCCGGGGACGAGCTCGGCGAGGGCCGCGAGCAGCGCGGCGTGGGCGAGGAGCGGCGGGTGCAGCAGGCTGGCGGCGGCTTCGCGGGCGGCCGGGTCGGCGTAGTGCCCGCGGTGCGCGGCGAGGGCGCGGGCGAGCCAGGCGTCGATGTCGGGCTGCACGTACGAGCCGGCGCGGCGGGTGAGCTCGTCGCGGGCGGCTTCGTCGCCTTCCCGGGGTTCGGTCTGCTCGAGGGTGCCCCGCTCGCGGAGCGCCTGGAGCTGGTCGGCGCGGGCGCCGACTCGGGCCGCCGCGCGCTGCTCGGCCTCGCGGGCTTCGGCGGCCGCGGCTTCGGCGGCGAGCTCCTCCTGGACGACGGCGTCGTCGTCCGGGGTCGTACGGGCCGCCGGTCACCGCGAGGAGCCGGCCGATGCGCTCCCATTCGGCGAGCTCGGCCGCGCGGCGGCCGATGTGGTCGGCCGCCTCTTCGTACCGGCGGTCCAGGTGCGCGTCCAGCTCGGCGTCGGCGAGTGCCTGGACGGCCTCGCCGTGCGTCATGCCCCGGGCGCGGCGCCGGACCGAAGAGCGGCCGACCTTCGCCGGGTCGATCGGCGTGCGCGGGATGCGGGCCTCGGGGACGCGGCGCGGCCGCCGCCAGCCATCGGTCGTCATCATGGCTCTCGCTTTCGCATGGAAACGGGAAAGAGGGCCGCCGTCCGAGTATGCGACGGCGGCCCGTCCATCCAGGTTTATAGCAGGGTGGAATTCTGTGTGTCTAAAACGCAATATCGAGCCGCTCGACGTCAACGATTTGCACCTTCAGGCCCGCGCGACCACCCCCTTCGAGGCGGAAATAGGCGTCCCCTATGGCCTCGGCGACGAGGTCATGCAGCTCTGTGCCGTCGCTCCCCTGTCCCTGGCGGCGAGGATCGCGGCGGCGTGGAAGGGGGATACCGCGACGCTGATGTCCCGTTTCCGACCCGCGTCCGAGGTGCCCGCAGGGCCGAGTGCGAAGTAGGCGGTGGTGGAGATGACGAGCCCCGCCGAGGTGGCCGCGCGCTGCCTCGCCTGCGCTTTGACCTGCGGTTGCCACTCGGTTTCGGTCTCCTGCTCCAAGGCGGCCTGGAGCCGCTTCTGCGGCTTCTTCGTGGCTCCGGAGAGGTAGCGGTCCACCGTCTTACGGGAGACGCCCAAGCGCTCCGCCAGGGACTTCGAGGAGCCGCCCTCGCGCGTGCGAAGGAATTTCATCCGGGCCTGCGCGGATTTCGGTGCGGGACGGGTGAACAGGGTGCGCTCCGCGCGTCGCAGGCCCTCGAGAAGCTTGTCGCGCAGCAGGGCTCGCCCTGCGGTGTTGTCGTTGATCATCCCTGGAGCCTGCAGGACCGCCCCTGTGGATGCGGGATGTGACGCCGGGGCGGTACCTCAGGGGGAGCGGCCGCAATGTCCAGGTTGTGTCGGAGCGTCAGCGTGCCTCGCACCCGTCCGGGGGAACGCCGCGCCAGGATGGGGACCCCCGAGGGCCCGGCGCCCCGGGCGGGAGGAGAACGCATTGATCACCACGAACGTCCAGCGCCACGGCACGGTCCTGGTCAGCATCACCGGGGCACTCGATGAGGACGCGGGCGCGGCGCTCCAGCGGGCGCTGAACGACGTCACCTCTGACGAGCGGGACCTCATGGTCGACCTGCACGGCACGATCTCCATGGACGCCGCCGGCCTGCTCCACCTCCTGGCCCTGCACCGGCGGGCGGAGAGCCTGGGCTTGCGCGTCCTGGTCGTCGGCTGGCAGCCCCAGCCCCAGCAACTCATGGCCGACGTCGCCGGCATCCGCGGGCGCGGCTCGGCCACCGGCGAGCGGTACGCGGTGGCGGGCTTTCGCCGGCTGATCGAAGAGCGGGCACAGCGCGCACGAGACGTCTCGGATTTCGGTGCCGGATGGCTGTCTGGCGTCTAGCAAGGCCGGGTCCGTTCCCCGGCGCGGCCCTCTCGTCACGGTCCACGTCGGCGGGGCAGGATTGGGAGGGTGACGGCTGAGTTGAGGGCAGAGAGCGTCGTGTGCCCGTACTGCGCGGCGGGCCCGACTGACGGCCAGGCGCGTACGGTCGCGGTTGCGGCCGCCAGGTGTCGCCTGACGGTGACGTGGCATGTTCTGTCTTGCCCGCACTATGCGGCTGATCGTGTCCTGGCGGGAAAAGAAGATTGAGCCCGCGCCTCGCTTGAGCCGCGCCGAGGCCGAGGGGTACGGGCAGACGGCCTGACCCCCGTGCAGGCCCCGCCCCGCCCTCTCGATACCGTCGGCGGGCCGGGCGTGATCGTAGCGCGTGGCCGGCCGTTTCATGGCAGTGGTGACCTGCGACTACTGCGATCCGTTGGGGGGGGTGACATGACGGCAGCGCACGGGGTCCCCGAGGAGTGCCGGGGTGGCGGCCCGGTCGGCCATGGCCTCTCCACGGCCGGTCCGGCGGGTATGGACCCCCGCGCCCGTGAAGCGATCGAGAACATCGTGCGGGCGGTCCGCGAGGGCGACGACGCCCGCATCCGCACGCTGCTGGCCACTCTGGCCGCCGTCGCGGACACCGCAGCCCTCCTGTACCTGCGCGAGCGGCTGTACGCGCCGGAGTGAGGATGTGGTTCAGGCACGGTGGAACAGGTCTCCGGTGTTCACCGGGCGCCGGCCACCCCACGTCAGGCCCGGACGGCGGGGCACTTCCCGGCCCTCGGCGAGCCACTGGCGCTCGACGGCGTCGTAGATCGGCGCGTCGGACACCTGCCAGAACTCCTCTGCCAGCCGGGCGAATCCGGCTCGCTCCGGAGGCGGAACGGTTTTCTGCTCCATGTCCGGGTCCAACGAACCGGGGTGGCCGATGTGGCGGCGCGTGACCGTTCCGTCATGAACCGGGGCCGTGAAGGCGGCTGGGCTCGGGAACGACGACGGCCCCTGCCGCCGGGGGGCGGGGGCAGGGGCCGTCACACGGATTCCGGCCCGGGGGGAGCGAAGGGCCGGGGGCACGTGTCGCCGCTCTCAACGCCTGCCGCTGCCCCGGGTCACGCCGGTTGGGCCATTTCAGGTGCGTACGCGGCTGTTGAGGCCGTCGTGGCTGTCGGCGCTCTCCTCGTCGAACCAGTAGTCGCCGGCCGCGAGGTAGCGGAAGGAGTGCTCGCTCTTGCCGGGCAGGGCGACGGTGACCGCCCGGGTGCCGTCGCTGCGCGGCGTGAGCGTGTGGGTGCCGGGCTGCCAGTCGTTGAAGTCGCCCACCACGCTGACCGGGCCGGGCGGGGTGTCGGCGGGCAGGACGAAGGTGACCTCGGTGCGGTCCTTGCGCGGTTTGCGCTCCAGCATGGCGGTGCACTCCTGACAGCAGGCGGGCGGGGGATCCCGCTCATCCTCGCCACCGGAGACACGGTCCGCATTCCGACGCAGCCACCCCGGTTCCCGACATCACCCCTGCGCCACGATCCGTAGCCGAAATGGTGCGGAACATAACCGTCCGTGTGAGCGTGAGAACGAGGAAATCCTCACCCCCCGCATCAAGAGGAGTCGCCGTCATGGGCGGTACGCAGGACAAGCGCCAGGAGCCGGGCAAGGGCCGCGAGGAGCAGCAGCGCCCGCAGCGACCCGGCCAGGACCCGGTCCACCCTCAGCCCGGCCAGCCGTCCCGCGGCAAGAGCCCCGAGGAGACCAAGCGGCGCCGCGACAACCCGCTTCACGAAGAGCGAGACCTGCGCGACGAAGAGCTCTAGAGCAGAGCCGCACCCCACGCACGCAGAGCCCGGCCGGTTCACAGTCACCCCGGCCGGGTTCTGTCACGTCCCGCCCACCGCCGATCGACAGGGCGGCACGCATCAGGACCCCGAACCGCGTCGACGGTTCGGGGCCCTGATGCGTGGTGGGTCAGAGGGTGATGTCGATCTCCTGGATGTCGGTGAACTCGACGTCCAGGTCGTGGGCACGGCGGCCGTTGTCGCGGAAGTAGTGGTGGCCGAGGCCCTGGGCGGCGATGTCGAGGAGCTGCTGTTCGGTGGCGCCCTGGTCGCGAGCGTCGAAGAGCTGCTGGGCCCACTGCGGGGACAGGGCCTGGGTGATGTGCCGCATCCGGCCGTCGTCGGTGGTGCCCGGGGCCGCGGTGAACCCGAACTGCGCCTTGGTGGTGACGACGATGCCGGTGCTCGTCGCGGCGGCCTTCTTCGCCTTCGCCCTGATCTGCGGCTGCCACCGCTTTTTGACCTCGCGCTCTATGCGGGCGGCGAGGTCCTTGCGGGGATGCTTGATCTGTCCGGTCACGTACCGCTCCACGGTCCGCTGGGACACCCCGAGCGCCTGGGCGGCGGCCTTCGTGCCCTTGAGCTGCTTGACCAGGTACTTCATCTGCGCCTGCGCGCTCTTGGGGGTGGAGCGGGTGAACGCCTTCTCCAGTGCGCGGTCCAGGCTGTCCCCGAGCGAGGTCACCATCGTCTTCTACTCCCCGTCGTCGGCCGGGCGGCCGTCCTTGATGTTCCGGGCGATGTTGAACAGGCCGCCGAGTTCTTCGATTTTCTGCTCGGCCCACAGAACTGTCTGGGTGCCCTCCCACTTGACCATCCCCGGCGAGACGCCGAGCCGGAACGTGCCGGTCACCGGCTTGCCGTCGGGCGTGTACGGGAGGAAGTCCAGCGGGGAGGGCCCGTCGGAGGGGTAGACGATGCAGTCGGTGCCGATGGCGACGGGGTAGACGTCGGCCGCTGCGGCGGTCTTCATCATCTTGCGGTGCATGATCACGCGGACGGTCGACAGGACAGCGGCCCGGATGTCGGGGCGCCACGTCTCACGCTCAAGGGCCGGCCACGGCTCGTAGAACGGGACCTCGCCGCGGCTGTTGCGCTGGCGCAGCTTGCCGATGCCGCCCTTCGCGGTCGCCTTGATCGCCTTCAGCAGCAGCTTCAGCGCCGGGTCCCCGTCCTTCACCCGGGCCATCGCCTCCAGGAACGCCTCGTCGTCCATGCCCGGGACGACGCCGAGGTCGGCCATCGTCGCCAGGTAGGCGTCACGCAGCCGGTCGTACCAGGGGTCCAGGTAGCGGCCGGTCTCGGTGCGCACGTACGCCTCGATCGGCGCGACGTCGAAACCGAGCTGGACCGCGTACGCGACCGACGGCGTGGCGTACCAGGCCGGCCCTGTGGGGCGCTCCCCAGACGGCGTGAACGGGGAGGGGAGCCGGTCGCCGTCGACGGTCCGGCCGCCCACCCGAGCGCGGGAGAGGTCGACGTGGGAGAGGTCGACCAGCCACGAGCCGGGCAGCGCCTTGTCGAAGGCGGGGTTGGTGAGGTGGGTGGGCCCGTTCAGGCCGACGACGAGGCTGTTGGCTGCGGCGGCGAACGCCATGTTGACGTCGATGCCGACCAGGTACGGCTTCAGGCACTCGTCATCGGTCAGCTCCCGGCACCAGCTGAACGGCTCCTCCATCAACATCTGGTCCGGGGTCCGCTGGTGGTGGCGGGGCCACTTCCCCTTCAGGATCGGGTGCTCGTCGGGCACCTCGCACTCCACCACGTCGTACACGGCCGTCAGCGCGTCCGCGTTGTACGCGGGCTTGAAGGCGCCGGTGGTCTCGTCCTTCTCCGCGCGGGTCGGCGGACGCAGCGCCGTCATCAGCGCCAGGCCCGTGGTCGCCGTGAAGCCGCGCGGCGTGATCACCCGCTCCGCGTACGTGCCGAGGAACCGGGCGAGGTCCGCCGCCGACATCGTCGGCAGCTGCGGGTCCTTCTTGTCGTCCCACTCGCTCGTGGGCAGCGCGCCCCAGGCCGGGATGCACAGCTGCACGCAGCGCCGCTTGCCGTCCTCGGGCCGGTAGAAGATCCGCGTCCACGCGCCGAAGCCACGCTTGGTGAGCTCCAGCCCGGCGCGCTCGACCTGCCTGATGACCTTATGACCGTCCTTGAGGCGTCCGGCGCTGCGCTCCTCGGGTGTGAGGGCGGTGGGCAGGCCGTAGCGCTCCAGCGCGGCCGGAGTCAGGACGAGCATCGGGTCGGCGTCGAAGCCGCTGCGGTGCAGGCGGGCCTGCCCCAGCTTCGCCTCGGTCAGCGTCCAGTCCACCAGGGCCGGCACGGTCTTGGCGGGCACCTCGAGGACCAGGCCGCCGACGCAGTACGCCACGACCTGGCCGTTCTCGACGTCGAGGACGGCCAGCGGACCGTTCTCGAACCGCGGGTCGGCGGCGGCCCGAGCGAGCTCGGGCTTCGCAACGGCCTTCTTCGCACCCGCGCGCCGCGACGACGGCGGCTTGGTGGAGCTGGGTACCTCCGGGGGTGACGGCGGCACGGCGGCCGGCGGCTGTACCGGCGCAGTGGCGGCATGGGTCAGGCCAGTGGGCGCCTCCGGGGCCTCGGAGGCGGCCGGGCCGGCGAACGCTTCGGGCACGGGCCGCTCGTTCTTGACCGGGGTGGCGTACTGCGCCGCCCATCCGTCCAGCAGGCGCTGGTACGCCTGACGTCGCGGCGGCCGCGGCTCCGAGCGGCCGACCTCCCAGTTCTTCACGGACTGTGTCGTGGTCTGCAGCGCCTGGGCGAGCCGGGCCTGAGTGATCCCGGCCGCCTCGCGCAGGCGGGCCCGTTCCGCCGGCGGCGGCATTGCAGGCTCCCCCGCGAGCAGGGCGTCCACGGCGTCGAACAGTTCCTCTTCGGTGGGCATACCTCACCTCCAACCCACACCCTACCATTCCTTACCCTCAGATTTGGCGTTTTCTTATTCTTGGATTTACCCTCGGTTTTAATCTAGTGGGGTGGGGAGGGACAACGGTGATAGAGCAGCACGCGGTTCCGCAGGGACTGGAGGGACTATCCGACGCGGAAATCCGCCGGATCCTGACCGAGATCCTGCTGCCGGAGTGGACCGCCGGGGCCGTCCAGCAGGACCGGCCGGTGGTCGTGGTCGTGGCCGGCCCGCCCGGCAGCGGCAAGTCCACGGCCGCCGAGATGATCCACACCGTGCTCAGCCGCCGAGGAGGCGCGGTCCGCATCGGCAGCGATCTCTACAAGCGGGCCCACAGGGAGTACGAGGTGCTGCTGGAGCGGGACGTACGGACGGCTGGCGCCGGGGTGCGGCCGGTGACCCGCTGGTGGCAGGCGGAGATCGAGGCGTATGCGCGCGCGGCCGGGCTGGACGTGGTGGTGGAGCTCGCACTGGCGGATCCTGCCGAAGCCCGGACCGTGTCGGCCCTGTACCGGGCGGCGGGCTACTGGATCGAGCTGGTCGTCCTCGCGGTGGCCGAGGCGGACAGCCAGTTCGGCGCCCTGGAAAGGTTCTTAGCCCCGGGCGCCGACGGCGGCCGGTACGTCGCCTGGGACAACCAGGACCACTGCTCCGACGGGCTGCTGACCTCGCTCGAGGTGATCGAGGCCGAGCACCTGGTGGACCGGATAACCGCGGTCCGCCGGGGGCTGGAGCCGCTGTACGACAACGAGCTCACCGACGAACGCATATGGGGCCGGCCACCGGCCGCGGTCGCGACGGTGCGGGCAGAGCGGTTACGGCCCTGGAGCGGACCGCGCAGCCGCATCTTCCGACACAAGCTGGTGCGGGCCGAGGTCCTGGTCCACGACGAGCGGCTGCCCGTGGACCACCGCCTGGCGGTGTCCCGCGACGCCGAGCGGGCGGCGGCCGTCGCCGAGCCGGTCCGCCGTATCGCGCACCCGCTCTCCGCGCCGCCCGGCACCGGCTACCACCGCCTCAGCGCGGACCAACACCGCTGGACCTTCGACGAACTGATCGCCCCGACCTTCCTGCGCAAGGCGACCTTCCGCCCGGACCCGCTGGTCGTCTACCTGGTCGGCGAGGCGGGCGCACGCCAGCTGGAGGCGAGGCGGATGCTGCGCCGGGCGATGCGGCCGGGCACCGTCGTACTGGACCCCGATGTGCTGCGCGGCCACCACCCGGACCACTTCCAGCTGGTCAACGACACTCCCCGCATCGCCGACGAGCTGGTGCGGCCGGATGCCGAGGACTGGCAGGCCGAGGCCGAGGCGTACGTACGGGAACGGCGCGGCGACCTGCTCGTCGAAGCCGACTTCACCAGCACCGCCGACTTCACCTTGAGCGCGGGCCGCTTCGCCCGGGCCGACTATCAGATCGAGGTCGTGGCCCTGGCCGGACGGGCGGCCGACAGCCGACAGCGCACTCTCGTCGACCACGCCCGTGCTCTGGGGCTCGACGTGGTCACCGCGCTCCCGGCCCCGGCCGCGCACGCCAGGGGTTGCCAGGTGGCGGCTGGCATCGTGGCGGCCGCGGCCGCAGACCCCGGCGTCAGCGCGGTCCGGGTGATCGACGGCGAGCACCGGGCGCTGGGCCGGGACCGGTGGGCCGCCTGGGCTCTGGCCGCTGCCCGGCGCCGCCCCTACACCCAGCAGGAGGCCGCCCGCTTTCAATCCGTCCAGCGAGCCTTGCATCAGGTGCTGCCCCGGTGGCGGGAGGAGATCGCAGGGATCACGGCCCAGGCGCAGCCGCTGATGCCTGCCGCGTGGCAGGCCCGGCAGGTGGAGCAATGGGAAGGCCCTGCCCGTCTGCCGTTGCCTGCGGCTGACACACGCCGGGTCAGTCAGTGGTGAAGACCGCAGCGCGTATCTCTTGGTGTGCCCGTCGGTCGGCGGCCACCGCCGAGTAGTGGCAGGCACTGCCTGGGTGTTCACGGAGGAGGCTTGCCACGATGTGTGCCGCGTGCCCGGTGATGCCAGCCAGCCACGGCCTGATGGAGTCTTGTGGTGTCCACTGGTCGTAGCTGGCGTCCCAGGTGAACAGGGCGGTCGCTGCGGCCTCCAGCAGATCCCAGTTCGCCGTGCGGTCCGCGTACCTCGCGATCCGCCACAGCCAGAGCATCACCTGGTCCATCTCCTGGAACTCGGGCCAGCTGCCGTTCTCGTCCCGGGTGTGGCTGGCCAGCGCATGGAGGATCTCGGTGGCCTGGGGGATGTTCCGGCTCAGGACGGGGCCGGCGACGTCGGCATGTAGGAGGACCAGGGCGTGGACGTGGAGCTCGTAGTCGCGCGGCCGGTCAGCCACGAGGTCGACCAGATCCATGGCGGCGCCTCCGTCGCCGGTCTCAGCCAGCTGGAGCAGACGCCTCGCACGGATGATGGGCAGCGTCGCGGTGTCGGCCCGTGGCCGGTCGAGGAGGGCGAGCAACTCCGGAATGCTCTGGGGGCGCTCTCCAGGATCTGGCCGGGTGCAGGTCCGTAGGACGTAGCGCCAGGGTCCGGACCCTCTCTGTCAGCCTTGGGTGAGACGTCCCGCTTTGTCGGGTTAGCCTGAGAGGGCACGACAGGAGACCCCACCCCTCATGACCAGCACCAAGCCCGCCGGATCCGACCCGGCACCCAGGCCGAAGCGCCGCAGTTTCAGCCCCGAGTACAAACTGCGGATCGTGGCCGAGTACGACGCCGCACCCAAGAACGAGAAGGGTGCGGTCCTGCGCCGCGAGCGCCTGTACCACTCCCACGTCACCGAGTGGCGGGCCGCGCGGGATGCCGGCGCCCTGGAGAACCTCCTCGACAAGCGCACCAGCCCGGCGAGGCCGAAGCGGTCCGCCACCGAGGCGGAGAACGAGAAGCTGCGCCGCCAGGTGGAACGGCTGGAGAAGGAACTGGCCCGGAACAAGGCCGCACTGGAAATCCTGGGAAAAGCTTCGGCGCTCTTGGAAATGATCTCCGAGAGCGCGGACTGAAGCACACCGCCGAGCCGGTCGTGGACACCGCGTTCACCGGCATCGAGGGCGAGCTGGGCATCACGTCCGCGTGTCGGCTGACCGGCCGCTCCCGCGCCACCCACTACCGCCGGCTGCGGCCCCCCACGCCGCGCAGACCCCGCGAGCCGCAGGCCCAGCCCTCGGCCCTCGCGGCCGGAGAGCGGGCCTCGGTACTGGAGCTGATGAACAGCGACGAGTACGCCGAGCTGCCGCCCGCACAGATCTGGGCCCGCGAGCTGGACGCCGGGCGCTACCACTGCTCGATCTCCACGATGTACCGGATCCTGCGCGAGCGGGGCCAGAGCGGCGAACGCCGCCGCCAGGCCACCCACCCCGCCAAAACGGTGCCCGAGCTGGTCGCCACCGGCCCGTCACAGGTGTTCACCTGGGACATCACCAAGGCGGCCGGACCGGTCAAGGGCATCTGGTATCACGCCTACGTCATCATCGACATCTTCAGCCGCTACATCGTCGGCCACACCGTCGAGGCCGCCGAATCCGCTGAGCGCGCTGAGGAGTTGATCCGGGAGGCCATCACACGCAACCACATCGTGCCCGAGACCGTGCACGCCGACCGCGGCACCTCGATGACGAGCAAGAAGGTCTCCCAGCTGCTGATCGATCTGGGCGTCACGCGTTCGCACTCACGGCCGAAGGTCTCCAACGACAACCCCTACAGCGAGGCCCAGTTCAAGACCACGAAGTACATGTCCGACTATCCCGAACGCTTCGACTCCCTGGCCCACGCCCGCGAGTGGTTCGACGCGTTCATCGCGCACTACAACCACGAACACCGGCACTCGGGCATCGGCTGGCACACTCCTGCATCCGTCCATTTCGGAACCGCCGAGGAGGTCCGCGACCAGCGGGCCGTCACCCTCGCCCAGGCATACGCCCGGCATCCCGAACGCTTCGGCCGCCGCCCCCGACCACCCGAGATACCCCAGAAGGCGTGGATCAACGACCCGGCCAAGCGCCGGGAACCCACACCACAAACCTCATAGCGTCACGACCGTCTCACTGGACTTGAAATCTTCCGGGACGGCGGTAGCAGCACAACGTTGGGCTGCGGCCTGGTACCAGTCAGGATCCAAGCGACCACCCGGGCGAGGCTGTAGATATCGCTGGCCGGCGTGGCCTCTTTGTGGGCGTCGCGGGCGAGTTCCGGTGCCGCGTAACCCTCGGTACCGAACACGACACCGGTCTCGGTCAGCGGTCCGCCGGCGCTGGTCTGGCCGCGGGGACGGCGAGCGATGCCCCAGTCGGCCAGCCGCCACCGGCCGTCGTACAGCAGGATGTTGGCAGGCGTTATGTCCCGGTGTACCCAGCCGTGCTCGTGCGAGGCCGCCAGCGCCGACGCGACGGACAGCACCATGGCACGCAGCTCTTCCGGGTCGGCGAGCTGCGCGCGTCGGTCCTCGGCGGTGGCCTCCGCCCAGGGCATGACGTACCAGGTGGCCAGCGCGTCGGCATCCAGGATCGGCATAGCCCCGGGGTGCGATCCCATCGCGCGGGCACAGTCCAGTTCACGGCGCCAGCGACGCGTCGCACGGGGGCCAGGGTTTTTGCGCTTCTTGAATGCCACCGGTTCGCCGGTGGCCTTGTGGACGGCGTAGAAGACGTCGGCCTGACCTCCGCTCTCCCGAGGCTTGTCGTCGATCCGGTAGTCCCGCTTCTCACCGCGCGCAGCCAGGCCGACCGCGTCATAGCGCTGTTCAGCAGAGGTTGGCTCCGGCCTGGCTGACGACAGCGCGACGGGGCCGCCCTGGTGCAGTCCGGTGAGGCGGATGAGTGCGTGCCGGGGACGGACCGGGTCACTGCCGGAGAGGGTGCCAAGCAGGAAGGTCGAGCCAGCCACGTCGTACGCCACGCCGTGGAGGCGGCCAAGTGCGAGGTCGATGCCACCGCCGGTCAGCCCGGTGAGGAGATTCAGGGAGCGCACCAGGACCCGTGTACCGGAACCGTCTCCGGAGGCGAGGGCCACCTGGTCGGGCCCGGTTGCGAAGGCGTGGTGCGGATGCGGGACAGGCGTGGGGATCCAGTCCTCGCCAAGCCCGACGCCGGTGCCACGCTTGAGGTCGGTCGTCGCCGAGTGCCCGTCGGCGACCAGCAGGAACCGGCGCTCGCCGAGCGAGACCGCCGCTCGGACAGCGGCATCGAAAGAAAGCGGGTAGTGCGACTGGTCACTCAAATCGTCTCCGGCGCGGGTCAGAGCCAGCGTGCTCTGGCCCGTTCCGAAGGTGACGCCAGAACCAGAGAGCACCCATGGCTGACCGTCCGGACCTTCCAGAAGGTGAGCGGGCAGCTCGAACGGTCCGGCCACCGGGGTCAGGGCACCGTTATGCCACTTCACCAAGGCCGCACCGCAGATCACGAACACCGAACCATCCGGCTGGGGCAGAGGACTGCTGGTACAGCCCGGCAGGCGGAAGAGCCATCGAGCCGCACCCGTCAACGGATGGAGCTCGATGACCCCTTCTGTACAGGCGACGAGGAGACTTTCAGGGGCGCGGTAGGCCAGCCCCGTGACGGTCAGATCGGCGGTCGGCTCCCCCACCAGGAGGAAATCCGCCCCAACTGCGGGGCTGCTTCGCTCCGTAGGCTGCGGAATGTCGAGACGCCCTGCCGGAGCCATGGCCAGCGGGAGCCGATCCGTGTCAGCGAGTCCGAGCAGTTCGTCAACGGGCACGTACAGCTGGCCCCGGCGGAAGGTCTCCTCAATGAAGTCGACGAGGTCGCCCAGACCGGTCAAGGCGGCTTCCACATGCGTACGGTCCAGCACCACTTCCGGGCAGTGTGCTGCCCCTGCAAAGGCGGGCTCCTCCAGGGGCAGTCCCGATATTTCCTGGCAGATCCACACCCGCCGTTCGCTCTTCCGATCGGGCGGGAGGAACGTGTCACCAGATGCATCGAAGAGCAACACCTGGTGCACGACGTAGGTCCAGCCATCGGCCTCGAAGTATGCGGGGTTCGCATGATCACGAGGATCACCGCTGACAGACCGGGCGCTCCGGCGGAGAAGTTCACCGACGATGCCACCTGGCGTGTCCGGATCCGCTGCTCGCCGGGCGGGTTCCGGCTCCGGCATGCTCACGTACCGGAACGCCAAGTCTCGTGCATCGTCCACTGTGCCCCCACCTGCCGTACACCCGGTCTGCCTGACGGGCCAGAACCGATTGTTCCCCACGGCGTGAGGTTCCCCCGAGATGCGGGGAGAGGTGACAGGGGGTCAGATGGGTCTCATGAGAGGAGCCCAGACGATGCCTGCCCCGAGGAAGTACCCGCTCGAGTTGCGTGAGCGTGCGGTGCGGATGTACCGGACTGCCGAGCCGAAGCCCGTGATCCGCCGCATGGCCGAGGATCTCGGCGTGCACCACGAGGCCCTGCGGAACTGGATCCGCCAGGCCGAGGCCGACGCCGGCGAGCGCGGTGATGTGCTGACCACGGCCGAGCGCGAGGAACTGGCCTCCCTGCGCAAGGAGAACGTGCAGCTCAAGCGGGCGAACGAGGTCCTGCGGACGGCCTCGGCTTTTTTCGCGGCACAGCTCGACCCGACCCGGCCCAGGTGACAGGACTGCTCGACGAGCATCCGCATCTGGGGGTCGAGCCCGTCCTTCGGGAACTGTCCATCGCCTCCTCCACCTACTACCGCTGGCGCCTGGCCGAGCGGGAGCCCTGTGAACGGCGCCGTCGCGATGCCGGGCTGACCGGGCGGATCAAGGAGATCCATACGGAGTCCGGCGGGATCTACGGATCCCCGCGGGTCCACGCCGTCCTCAAACGCGAGGGCGAGGCGGTCGGCCGTAAACGGGTCGAGCGGCTGATGCGCGAGGCCGGCCTGCACGGCATCAGCCCCCGCCGGCAGGGCAAGGGCTTCACCCACCGCGACCCCGCGGCCACCCTCGCCCCCGACCTCGTCAACCGTGACTTCACCGCCGAAGGGCCGAACCGGCTGTGGGTCACCGACCTCACCATGATCCCCACGAGCGAGGGCCCGTTGTGGCTGTCCGCGATCCGTGACGCCTTCTCCCGGCGCGTGGTGGCCTGGGAGACCTCCGCCCGCGCGGACGCCGACCTGGTCCTGTCCTCGCTGGAGTACGCCCTCGCCAGCCGCGAAGTCGAGCCCGGCAAACTCATTCACCATGCCGATCACGGCTGCCAGTACACGGCGATCAAGCTCACAACCCGGCTGCTGCGGGCAGGAATCGAAGCGTCCATGGGCTCGGTCGGAGACTCGTACGACAACGCCCTCGCCGAGAACCTGTGGATGCTGATCAAGACCGAGTGCGTCCGTGGCCGCGTCTTCGCCACCAGGGCCGAGGCGAACCTCGCGCTCTTCGAGTACATCGACGGCTTCTACAACCCCCGCCGCATCCAGAAACGCCTCGGCTACCTCAGCCCCATCGAATTCGAGGAGAAGCACTACACCGAACAGGCGACGGCCGAACAAGCGAACCTGAAACCCCGTCTACCCGTTCTGACCAGCTAGTCAACTACTCCCGCACAGCGGGGGAACCTCAGCGGGAGACTCGGCGCCAGATATCGGGCGGCCCGATCAGCTCCGCGGCCAGCATCCGAACCGATCAGGGGGCTGATGCCCTGCAGAGGTCAGCCCGACCTCATCCGCCTCCCCGCAGACCACGGAATGCAACCACCGCGCCGGCGCATCAGGGGCTACGCCTCAATTCACTCCGACGACCCGAAGTCAGCAAGCTCTCTCAGCCGAGCGGCATAGGTGATACCGATCTGCACCGTGGTGTCCTCGTCGGCATCCTCGAGCAGGTCCAGGTCATCCACGGCTTGATCCCTTGCTGCGCGCAGCATCTCGATGGTCTTCGCGTCCGGGCCGCTGTCGCGGGCCTGAGTGAGGCGGGCGTTGTACCAGCGGATGACCTCCTTCACCATGCGCTCGGCCTGCCGGGCGTCCCCACCCCCCTGGTGGAGCGGCTGGGACGTGGAGTCTTCGGGCATGAGGGGGCCGTTCACGGCGTACCACCTTGGTCGTGTTGACGTGCTTGACCAGCCAATTCTCCCTGACGCACCTTCACTGCGGCCGGGACGGGCATAGGTTGAGGACACGGGGCGATCACCAGGGGGAGTCATGGCGGGGCGGGATCTTCGGGCGTTGTTCAGCACCAACGACCGGCAGGTGGAGGCCGGCGAGGCGTTCACGAACCGGCAGGGGCAGTGGCAGATCGTCCAGAGCGCCCTCGCCGAGCACCTGGCCCGCATCACCGCCCCCGGCTTCAGCGTGGAGGACCTGGAAGCCCCCCGGAACAACATCCTGACGTTCCACGGAGTCGGGGGGATCGGGAAGACGACGCTGTCACGCACGTTGGAGGCTGCGCTCGCCGGAGCCGAGGGCCGCCCGGCCCGCTGGGGTGAATCCGTCTGGCCCGCCCGGCCGGCGCTCCTGCCGATCCGGATCGACCTCGCCCGGTCCGCCGACGTGGACTTCGAGCGCGTCGTCCTCACCATCCGCCTCGCCCTCGCCGCCCACCTGAACCGTCCGCTGCCTGCCTTCGACATCGCGCTGCGCCGCTACTGGGAGCACCAGCACCCCGGCGAATCGCTGGAGGAGTACCTGCGCCGCGGCGGTCTCGCCGCACGGTTCGGCAAGAACCTGCCGCAGCAGATGCAGTCCGCGCTCTCCGACGTCGCGCAGGCCCTGCTCCTGCCCGGCACCGTCGGCTCGGCCATCGGCCAGCTCACCGGCGCCCTGACCACCGCGATCCGCGAGCGCCGCCAGACGGTGCGGGCCCTGGCCGGCTGCGCCCGCCTCGCCGACCTCCTGGACGTCGAGCCCGACATCGACGCGCTCTCCTACTACCCGCACCTGCTGGCCTTCGAGCTCGCCCAGCTCCCCGCCGAGCAGGCCACCGTGCCGGTCGTCTTGCTGGACACCTTCGAGGACACCGGCACCCGCACCCACCGCGACCTCGAACGGCTCCTGCAGCGCCTGGTGTGGCTGATGCCGAACGCGTTCTTCATCGTCACCGGCCGCGGCCGCCTGCAGTGGGCCGACGCCGCGCTGGAAGGCCAGCTCGACTGGACCGGCCCCACCGCCTGGCCCGGACTCGTCGGGCAGGCCGTGCCCGGCCCCCGCACCGCCGGCACCCCGACCGGGACCGACCGCCAGGTCCTCATCGGCGACTTCTCCCCGCAGGACTGCGCCGACTACCTCGCCCGGCGCCTGACCCGCGACGGCCAGCCCCTCATCGACCCGGGGCTGCGCACGGTGATCGCCGAGCGCTCCCACGGCCTGCCCCTCTACCTCGACCTCGCCGTCCTGCGCTTCCTGGAGCTCCGCCGCGCTGCCCGCACCCCCGCGGCTTCCGACTTCGGCACCGACTTCCCCGCGCTGCTCACCCGCACCCTGGCCGACCTCACCCCGGACGAACGCCACCTCCTGCGCGCGGTCAGCCTGCTGGACGCCTTCGACCTTCCCCTGGCCACCGCCGCTGCTGGCCTCTCCCACCAGGCCGCAGCCGCACGCCTCGCCGAGCGGCCCCTCGTCCGCGAAGACCCTTTCGGGTTGTGGCCGTACAGCCTGCACGCGCTGATCCGCTCCACCCTGCGCGACGCCGACGACGCGACCGACGACCGGTGGACCGAGGACGACTGGCGGGCGGCGGCCGGGCGGGCACTGGCCGCGCTCGGCTCCCAGTGGGCGGCGGGGACGGGACCGGACCGTCGGCTGCTGACGGGCTGCCTGCGCCAGGGCCTGGCTCTCGCCCACGACCACGCCCTCGAACTCGGCTGGCTCACCGACGCCGCGTTCGCGTACACCGCCGACTACGTGTGGGAGCCCCTCCCGCTACCCGCCCAGGACGGCAACGAGGAGCTCGCCACGGCGGCCGGGGCGCTGGACGAGCTCCTCAGCACGCTGGCCCGGCGCCAGCACGAACACCGCGCGCGGACTGCTGAGCGGCTCACCGCCGTGCTGGAGACCGGATTGCTACCCACCGAGCTTGCCGAGATGGCCCTCTACTTCAAGGCCAAGGCCGACCGCGACCTCGGCCACAGCGCTGCCTCCCGCGCCGGCATGCGGCAGGTCGCCGACGGCGGCGGCCGCTACGCCCCCGACGCCGCCCGCGGGCTTGCCCACCTCGCGCGCACCGCCGGCGATTTCCCCACCGCGCTGGCCACCGCCGAATCCCTCGGCTGGCCCGGCCGCGGCCACCGCGTCCTGGGCGACATCTGGTTTGCCCACGGCGACATGGACCGCGCAGCCGCCGCGTACACCGCCGCCCGCACCGAAGCCGAAGCCCACGGCAACGCAGGCGAGCAGGCCATCGCCCAGACCCACCTCGCCCTCACCACGGCGTTCACAGACCCCGCCCGCGCCGACGACGAACTCGCCCTCGCCGAGCAGCTCCTCGTCGGGCTCGACCAGCGCGCCACCACCCTCACCGCCAAGATTGCCGGTCTCGTCCGCGACGCCGGCGGAGACCTCGGTGACCGCGGGGACCTCCTGCGGGCCGAGATCACCACCGCCGGAATCACCGCGGCCGCACCGCTCCTCGAACTCGCCATGGCCTTCCACCACAGCGCATGCACGGATACCGCCGCGACCGACGCGAGCATCGACCGGCTGAACGAGCTCACCCAGGACGGCGACCACGCGTACTACACCGATGTCGCCCGTCATCTCGCCGGCCGCGCCTCCCGGGCTGACTCGGCCGTGCTATGGACCGAGGACGCCGAGGCCGTACGGACACGGTGGCACCAGCTAGCTCTCCGCCGAATGGGCCGTTGAGCCCGTAGCCGTCCCCGTTCGTGATCCCGACTCAGCGCAGGAGCTTGCAGACCATGGCCCGCGATTTCACCGACGACGCCCCCAACCGGTTGTCCACTGCCGAGCGACAGTTGCGCGACGAGGAGCGGACCCGCCTCTTCGAACTCGGCAGGGAAGTCCGGGACCGCGAGTCCGAATTGGCCCGCGTCCGAAGGCTCACCCGCACACGGAACATGTCGATCGTCACTGCTCTCCTGCTGCTGCTGGGCGCCGGAGCGTGGAGCGTCGTCGTATGGGACCTGCAGCGCTTTCTGAAGCCGGACATAATCTGCGGAGTGCTCGCCTTGGTCGCGCTCGTCTTCGCCGTGCTGGCCAACGGGGCTCTGCCCACGGACGGCTCCCTCGACGAGATCGAGTCGGGCCTCGAGCAGAGCCGCGACGAGCTGCGCTTCTACAGCGCCCTGGTGCGGCCTGGTCTCATCGAGCAGCGCAGCCTGTACCGGGAAGACGTCCAGGGCTTCATCGACGTGTACGCCCACGAATCCCGAAAGTACCGAAGAGTCCACAACATCCTTCAGACCCTGATCATGGTGGGCTCCGCGGCCACCACGACCATCGCCGCCCTGGACACCGGCAAGGAGCTGACCTGGCACAGCATCACCCTGCTCCTTATCAGCTTCGCCATCACGGTCGCCGCGATGATCAACGGCTACTACAAGTACCGCGAGCGCAGCTACTTCCTTCAGCAGACCGCCGACGAGATCGAAGCGGAGACCAACGCCTTCGCCCTCGGTGTTGGTGAGTACGCCGACTTCGGCCCCGACCAGGACAAGCAGGCCCTGGCCCGGTTCACCGGACGCGTCGAGGAACTCCGAAACGAACAACGCCGCCGTCAGCAGCAACTCGACCAGCCGGCCGACCAGGGACCCCCGGCCGGGCAGCCCACCGCGTAGCGGTACGTCAGACCGCGGGCCGAGCCCGGACCTGCCGACGGCACGCTCTCGGCTACGCCGGAGCCGGACCTACAAGCGAAGGAGGATCTCCATGACCTGTCGCGCCTGTCGACACGCCATCCTCGGCGACGAAGTCGTCGCTTACGTCCACCGCAGGGTCGCAGCTGCGCCGCCGCCTGACGCGGTACTGATCGAAGCCTTGAGGCCCATCCTCACCAATCCCGCGTTCCCCGACAGGGGGCCGAGGTGCACTGGCCCGAACGGTCAGGAATGTAGTGCCCCACTGGTAGCTGACGCGTAAGCAGCGCCTTGACGTCGTGACGCAGGAAACCGGTCATGGACGACGAATTTCTCGACACACTCCTCGACACGGCCACGGAGCCCCGTCTGAAGGTCATCAGCCAGGACGAAGCACGGGCCCTCATGGTCCTCCTCGGCCAGCTCGAAGAAAACGGACAACCCGAGAACATCCGCTACGCCGCCAGCGAGATGCGTTTTCGAATCGGATCCCGGCTCGCCCTGCCCCTGTAGGCCCGCCGCCCGCTTCTGATGCCCGATACGTCAGAGAGTGGGCGGTGCCTGCACGGGAGCAGAGGGGGATCTACGCGGCCTCCACGTCGTCGGACACCTCGACAGGGCGGGCTTGCTTCTTCAGGTTCATGCGCGCTTCTACTCGCACCTCGGCGGGGACGGCTGCCCAGTGGGGATGGTCTGCGATGGCACTCGTCAGTTCTCGAAGGTCTGCCCACCTCCGGTCGACGGTCTCCTTCTGATCGTCGCTCCACCCAGGGCTGTCGGGGACGTCGCCGCGGTGGGAGAAACGGTCTCCTCGTGCCCATCCGGCCATCGGCTCCACACTCCAGGGCAGGGCCGCCAGGTAGGCACCGTGCTCGGCGCGAGCACGGTGCAGTCGCTCCTGGAGCTGCAGGAGATCGAGGGGGAAGGTGGACTGGGGGGTGTCGGTGTCGGTCACGACGGAATCGTAATGGTGTTCGATTTTCGGTAGAGAGTCGGCACCCCGAGGATTCCCCTGTTCGGGCTCTTTCTCCTCTTGATCACCGCCCCTAGATTCGACGAGAGCGGGTAGTGCAGGTGCGGGAACCCAAGGAACGGTCCTCGCGGGAGGGAAAGGTTGCGTCACGGGCGCTGACCCTGCCGGGAGACCGCGCTGCTGTGGGATCGACGAAGCCGGCCTCGGATCTGCAGCAGTTGGTTGGCTCGCGCTCGCAGGATCAGGATGTGGCATGAAGGCAGGAACAACGCCAGTGCTCAAGACCGCCGAAGGCCGGCAGGTGGGCATGTTCGGGCTGGACTTGGACGGCCCCGAGGGGTCCTTCGGGGCAGTCGGCAGCTCGATGACGCCGTCCTGCAGGTCGTTCAACCGGTCGCAGTCCTCGGTCGTCACCCAGAACCGGTCGGCCTTCGTCCCTCTGTGAAGTTCCACGGGCACGATCGTTCCCGCAGCTGTCCCCCGAACAAGGTCATCGAACAGCACGTCGCGGGGCTTGGGGGTGACGTGGGGTTTTCCACACCGACGGACGCCATCCGGACAGGGGTACAGAGCCCGAAGGTCGCAGAGCCAGAAGTCCAAAGCACGGTACCCGGAGACCACACGAAGGTCGCCCGTCCTCGCGATGACGTGGGCGGGCAGGTTGTTGCTGCGGGTCCACTGGGTCTCGCTGCGCTGCGCGTAGTCCGCCCGGTCGGTGTGCCAGGCAGGGGTGATGCCGTGCTTCGCAGCCTTCGCTGCCCTGGCCTTCACACTTCTGGGCCCCTCGACACCGGCGGAGGAGAGCTGGATCTCCCAGCCGATCCGCCTTCCTCCCACGCCTTCGATCAGGGTGTCGGTCTGGATCCAGTTGCGGGTGCCGACGGGTGTGCGGACTTCGCTGTCGCCGGGGAAGCCGCCTTCCTCGGCGGCGCGCAGGATTCGTTCCTGATATGCCTTGTGCTCGTCTGACATGGGGGCGCTGTGGCGCTCTTGGTCCTCCGCCCGCTCGTGAACTGCTTCCCGGCGGCCGTTGGGCTGCTGGCGCAGATACATCCACGCCACCACGTTGGCGTCCCGGCAGATGCCCCCACACTGCAGTTCCCGCTCCGCGACGGGAACGCTGCGCGACGCGAGGAGCCGGTCGGTGCTGTAGAGCAGATCCCACAATCCGTCGATGCCTTGCCCGAGGTCCTCCTGTTTGAGGTCAAGAAGCAACCGGAGTTTCGTGTGCCAGACGATGTTGGCCACAGTGTGCCCTCCCCCTGACGGTGCTGCCTTCCCTCACGGTAGGACCCGGCACTGACAATCCGACAGGGGCCCGTCACCAGGGTCATTGCATGAAGGCGATCGGTCTGGTTCGCCTGTCTCGTCCGTGACGTGGCGTCATGTCCCCTTCCCGGTGGGGAAGTAGGGCAGGCACGGTGCCGGTGATCATGTGAGTGTCTACGTCCCATGAGCACCGAGCGAGCCCGTGCCTGCCTCTGTATCTTCCTCCATGCCCGTCGCGTTGGAGCACCTGGCCCGCACCGAAGGTGCAGCTCCGCTCGCCGACGCCGTCTGCCTGCGCTTATACCTCGACCAGGTGCCCGATCCACGGGATCGCCGCGGACGCCTGTACCCACTGGTCGCACTGCTGTCCGCGGCAGCGGCGAGCGTGCTGGCCGGTGCCCGCTCCCTGACGGCCATCGGCGAGTGGGTGGGCGACGCACCACACTGGGCGCTTCGGGCGCTCGGCTTCGTACCGGACCCCCTGACCGGGCAGGTGGCGGTGCCGCACCCGGCCACCGTGCGCCGACTGCTCGCCCGGCTGGACGGTGATGCGCTGGACACGGCTATCGGCGCGTTCCTGTCCGCACGGGCAGGGCGCACCATCGATGCCGGCGCCCTGCGGGCGGTCGCGGTGGACGGGGCAAGACCGTGCGCGGCTCGCGCACCACCACCCGGCCTGCGACCGTGCTGCTGGCCGCCATGGCCCACAGCGGAGAAGTCCTCGCCCAGCGCCAGATCGCCGACAAGAGCAACGAGATTCCCGCCTTCGCCCCGCTGCTGGACACCCTCGATCTCACCGGCACGGTGATCACCACCGACGCCCTGCACACTCAGCACGCCCACGGCACCTACCTGCGCCGACGTGGCGCCCACTACATCGCGGTCGTCAAGAAGAACCACCCCGGCCTCTACGAGAGGATCCGCAAGCTGCCCTGGCACGAGATCACGCTCGACCACTACGACCGCACCCGCGCCCATCATCGCGACGAGATCCGCCGCCTGAAGACCGCCGCCTTCGCCCACCTCTACTACCCCGACGCCCGTCAGGTCCTCCAAGTCGTGCGCTGGCGACGCGAGCTCAGCTCCGGCAAGCTCACCATCGAGCGCGTCTACCTGATCACCAGCCTGCCGCCCGGAGCCGCCGACGGCGCACAGTTCGCAGCGTGGATCAGAGGGCACTGGGGCATCGAAAACCTCCTGCACCACGTCCGCGACCGGACCTACCGCGAGGACGACTCCAAAATCCGCACCGCACACCTGCCCCGCATCATGGCCGGCCTGCGCAACCTCGCCATCGGCGTCCACCGCCAAGACGGCCGCGCCAACATCGCCGCCGCCCTCCGCCACACCGCCCGCGACCACCACCGGCCCCTGTCAGCCCTCGGACTCACCGGGTAACGAACCCGGACAAACCGCCTTCAAGCAATGACCCTGGGTCACCTGCCACTCCGAGAA
>NZ_JAGGOT010000068.1 GCF_018614195.1 Streptomyces sp. ISL-43 | reverse complement strand
ATGGCGGGGAGGAGTC
Source organism: Streptomyces sp. ISL-43 (assembly GCF_018614195.1). GTDB lineage: Bacteria > Actinomycetota > Actinomycetes > Streptomycetales > Streptomycetaceae > Streptomyces. The sequence goes on along the minus strand of NZ_JAGGOT010000068.1, from coordinate 15,179 downwards.
ACGGCCAAGCGCTGCGCACGCGCCTCCGGGCCCGTGCTCCCGTACATCGGTACCGTCAGCGTGGCCCGCGACATGGAGGAGATGCGCCGGGCGCTCGGCGAGGAGAAGCTGAACTTCTTCGGCTTCTCCTACGGGACCCGCCTCGGAGCCGTCTACGCCGCACAGTTCCCGCAGCGCACCGGCCGCATGGTCCTCGACGGGGTCGACACCCTCTCCGAGCCGCTCACCGAGCAGGCACTGCTCTCCGCGGCCGGCCAGCAGCGGGCCCTGGACGGCTTCCTCACCTGGTGCGTCCACCGCGGTGACTGCGCCCTCGGCACGAACACCCGTACGGCCAGGGAGAAGGTGCAAACCCTCGTCGCCCGCTTGGACGAGGAGCCGCTGGCCGGCGCCTACGGGATGGCCTTCACCGGGCAGGACGTGGTCGAGGCCATCGGGACCGCCCTGTACTCGCCGAAAGTGTGGCCCGCACTCGCGGACGCGCTGAAGCTCCTCGAGCGCGACGGCGACCCGGTGGGCCTGATGCGGCTCGGCGGCCCGACCGAGCCGCCCCCGCCGCGGGACGACGGCGGCGGCGAGGTCCCCGCCGACAACGCCTCTGCCGCGCTCGTCGCCGTGAACTGCGCCGACGACCCCGACCGCGGCGACGCCAAGGCTTCTCCGGAGGCCGTCGCACGGGAGCTGGAGGCGCTCCAGCCGGTCTTCCTCGCCGCCTCGCCGCTCTTCGGGCCGCGCCAGCTGATGACGGTCCTGTCCTGTTACGGGCGCCCCGCCGGCACCGATTTCATCCGGAAGATCGACCGCCCGGCCGGCATCCCGCGCATGCTGCTCGTCGGGACCCGCGGCGACCCGGCGACCCCGTACGAGTGGACGGAGGAGACGGCGAAGCGGCTGGGCAACACCGTGGTCGTGGACTACAAGGGCGACGGCCACACCGGGTACGTGGCCTCGCCCTGCGTGCGCGGGTACGTGGACCACTTCCTGATCGACGGCCGCCTCCCGGCCGGGACGCGGTCCTGCCCCGCCGGGGAGTGAGGTCACTCCCGGCGGGGCGAAGAGCGGCGCGGTATCAGCAGTCGGGGTGCGCGGAGCGTCCGGCGAAGCGGTCCGCGAGCCAGTTCCCGGCCGCCAGGGACTGGGTGATCACCCCGCTGACGTGCTCGCCGATCCAGATCGTGTCGAACTCGACGTTCGCGCCCTTCGCGCACCAGTCGGAGCGCAGCCGGCTGCCGACGGCGTACGGGATGAGCTCGTCGCCGAGCGCGTGGTACTGGTACACGGGCGCGGCCGGGGCGGTGCGCCCGAGCCTGCTCTGGTTCAGGCGGGCCTGCCAGTCGGGCTGGTCGAGCGGGTTGCGGGTCGTCAGGTCGGAGATCCGCTTGAAGGAGCCGGCGATGGCGTCGATGGCGACGCAGTTCTCCTTCATGCCGGCCACCAGGGCCTTGCCCGCCGGGTTGAGGTAGGAGTCGAGCCTCAGCTCCGGGAAGGCAGCGTCCTGGCCGGCGGCGGCCATGAAGATGAGGCCGGAGCCGTAGGAGCCGTTGTTGAAGTCGGCCACCTTCATCAGGTCGGCCGGGACGCCGCCCGTCGCGGTGCCCTTGACCTGCAACTCCGGTGCGTAGGAGCCCTGCAGTTCGGCGGCCCAGCTGCTGGCCTGGCCGCCCTGGGAGTAGCCCATGATGCCGACCGGGGTGTTCGCGGACAGCCCGGCCTCGGGGAGGCGGGTCGCGGCGCGGGCGGCGTCGAGCATGGCGTGGCCGGCGGAGGGGCCGACGGTGTAGGTGTGGACGCCGGGGGTGCCGAGGCCCTCGTAGTCGGTGACGACGACGGCCCAGCCGCGCAGGGTGAGCTGCTGGATGAGGTTGGCCTCCATGGCGGTGCCGTACGGGAGGTTGTTGCTCGGCGCGCAGGAGTCGCCCATGCCGACGGTGCCGACGGCGTAGGTGATCAGCGGGCGCGGGCCGGTACGGCCGTCCTGCGGGACGACGACGGTGCCGGAGACGACGTTCGGGGCGCCGTCGGCGGTCGTCGAGTTGTAGTGGATCTTCCAGGCCTTGGTGTGGGTGGGCTGGCCGGGGAGCGGGTGGAACGCGGACGGCGCGCTGCTCACGATGTCGCCGGGGCGGGGGGCCTGGCCGGCCTCGCCGTCCGCTCGGGCGGTGGTGGCGGGGATCGCGGCCGAGAGGGCCAGGGCGGCCACGGCGGCGAGGGCTGAACTTCGGATGCGCATGGGGCGGCTCTCCCGATGGGTCCGGTGGGGGTAGGTGAGGAGAACGTAGTGACCGACCGGTAGGAACGTCGCTGACCGCACAGCTCACCTTTCCTGACCCGGGACCTCACTTCCCGACCGTGGACCGCGTTTCCCGGCCCGGGGGGCACTCACGAACCGGATGAGCATCGTCCACCTCGCCGCCCTCGGGGTGGCCGCCCTGGGTGTCCTGGGGGTGCCGGCCTCCGCCCTGGCTTCGGCGGCCCCCCGGCGCGGCCGCACGGCCTGATCCCGCCCCCTACGCCTCCGGGCTCCCCGACGCCACGCGGTAGGCCCCCGGCGTCGTCCCCGTCCACCGCCGGAACGCCCGGTGGAAGGCGGTGTCCTCCGAGAAGCCGAGGCGGGCGGCGAGCTCCGCGATGGGCTCGCCGCTCTCCGCCAGCCCCGCGATCGCCGCGTCCCGCCGCACGTGGTCCTTCAGCTGCTGGAAGGAGGTCCCCTCCTGCCGCAGCCGCCGCCGCAGCGTCGCCGGCGACACCGCCAGGCGCCCCGCCACCTCCCCGAGCTCCGGCAGCCGCGGCGAGCTCCGCAGCGCCTGTGTCAAGGTCCGGCGGACCTGCTCCGCGACCGTGGTCCCGTACGCCGGCCGCGAGAGCAGGTCGAAGGGAGCCCGGCGCAGCATCGCGTCGAGCGCGGCCTCGTCGCGCACGAGCGGGGCGGTCAGCCAGTGCGCGTCGAAGGCGACGGCCGCGCCGGTGCGCGCCTCGCCGAAGCGGACCGGGCAGTCGAAGAGGATCTCGTACTCGGCCTCGTGGGGCGGCGCCGGATACGCGAAGGACGCGTGCGCGAGCGGGATGCGCCGCCCGATCAGCCAGCTGCTCAGCCGGTGCCAGATGGCGAGCACGCACTCCGTGAGGAAGCGCTCCTCGTCGCGCGCGAAATCGTTGCGGACGGTGAACCGCGCCTGCCCGCCCTCGACTTCGAGCGCCAGCTCCGGCCCGCCCGGGAACAGTCCGTAGAAGGCGGCGGACCGCTCCACCGCCGCGCCGAGGTCCGGGCAGCCCAGCGCCGCGTAACACATCATCGCGAAGGTCCCGGGCCTGCTCGGCACGGACGACAGGCCCAGGAACTCGTCCTGCGTGACCCGGTACAGCGCCCGGAACAGCCGCGCGAACTGCGCCGGAGTGATGCGCGCCCGGTCGTCGCCGAGCAGCAGCGGCGGAATCTGCGCCTCCTGGAGCAGCGGCACGGTGTCGATGCCGCTTACGCGCGCGCCCGCGAGCACGGCGCGCACGTGGTGCACGGTGATCGTCCGCCTCCCCATGGCTCTGACGGTAGCCGCATTGAGCGCTGCGGTCAGCGGGGGTGACGCTTCCGGTCATGCCGCGGACACCACCGCGGTGCCTAGCGTCATCGGTACGACCCGAGGGGAGGCGAGCCCGATGAGCGCGATGGACGAGGCCGTGAGGCCGCGCACGCTGGCGGTGTTCACGGAGTGGACGGGCGAGCGGTACGCGGCGGAGACCGCGCTGCGGCACAAGGCGGCGGAGGGCGGCTGGTCGACGGTCACCTACGGACAACTGCGCGACCGGGTAAGGGAGTCCGGGCGCGCGCTGCTCGGCCTCGGGGTGGCCGCCGGGGAACGGGTCGCGGTGCTCGCGGAGACCCGCCCGGAGTGGACGTACACCCACTTCGGGGTGCTGGCGGCGGGCGCGGTCCTGGTGCCCGTGTACCCGACGGCGGGGGAGGCGGAGCTCGCCTGGGTGCTCTCGGACTCGGAGGCGGTGGCCGTCGTCTGCGACGACGCGGCGCAGACGGCGCGGGTGGAGGCGCTGCGGGGGAAGCTGCCGGGGCTGCGCGCGGTAGTGGCGATGGACGAGCTGCGATCGCTCCCCGGGGCCGCCCCGGAGGCCGAACTCCTCGCCCGGGCCGCGGCGGTGGACCCCGCCGCCGACGCCTCGATCGTCTACACCTCGGGCACCACGGGCCTGCCGAAGGGCTGCCGCCTCACGCACGGCAACCTGGGCGCGATCCAGGACGCCACGCTCCCGCTGGTCAGGGGCGGCCCGGGCGACTCCACGTACCTCTACCTCCCCCTGGCCCACCTGCTGGCCCAGCTGATCCAGTACACGACCCTCCTGGAGGGCGGCGAGCTCTGCTACTTCGGCGGCCGGATCGAGGACGTCATCGGCGAGCTGGCCGAGGCCCGGCCCACGCACCTGCCGTCCGTGCCGCGATTGTTCGAGAAGCTCCACTCGGTGGTCCTCTCCCTGGCGGAGGCCCAGGAGGGCGGCGCCGACCGTTTCGGCGAGGCGGTCCGCCTGGGGCTCCTGGCCGCGGAAGGCCGCCTGCCGGCCGAGTCCCGCGAGGCGTACGAGGCGGCCGAGAAGTCCCTGTACTCCCTGGTCAGGGGCGCGTTCGGCGGCAGGCTGAAGTGGGCGCTGACGGGCGGGGCGCCGATCGCCCCGGCCACGCTCCACTTCCTACGGGCCTGCGGGATCGCGGTGTTCGAGGGCTACGGGATGACGGAGTCGGCCGGGGTTATCAGCCTGAACCACCCGGCCGGGGTCCGCTACGGCTCGGTGGGCCGGCCGATCGAGGGGTGCGAGGTCCGCATCGCGGAGGACGGCGAGGTCCTGGCGCGGGGCCCGATGATCTTCCCGGGGTACCACGCGAACGCGGCGGCGACGGCGCAGGCGCTGGATCCGGAGGGCTGGCTGCACACCGGGGACCTCGGCGAACTGGACGCCGACGGCTACCTCTCCATCACCGGCCGCAAGAAGGAGCTGATCATCACCTCGGCGGGCAAGAACATCACCCCCACCGAGCTGGAGTTCGCCATCCAGCGCTCCCGCTACGTCTCCCGCGCGGTCATGATCGGCGACCGCCGCCCCCACCCGGTGGCCCTGATCACCTTGGACGCGGAGGAGATCGCCGCCTGGGCGGCGCGCGAGTCGGTGACTCCGGACCCCGTGTGCCCGGGGGCCCACCCGGCGGTCCGGGCCCTCATCGAGGAGGCAGTCGCCTCGGCCAACGCGACGGTCTCGCGCCCGGCCCGCGTCCGCGCGTTCCGCATCCTGGCCGAGGAGTTCACGGTGGACGCGGGCACCCTGACCCCGACGCTGAAACTGCGCCGCCGGGCGGTGGCCGAGCGGTACGCGGGGGAGATCGAGGAGCTGTACGCGCAGGGCTCCGCGAGGGCGGTGCGGGCGGGCGGCGGCGATGCGGGGAAGCCCGCGTTCCGCCGCGTGCCGCGTCAAGCGGAATGAGTAAATGATCATCACTAAGTCGAAATGGTCCAATCCCTACGTGGCCGGTCGAGCCCGCCCTACACTTCGAGCCGTCAACGCCAAAAAGAGCCAGGGGGGCGAAATATGGCGGCTAGTAATTCGACGGTCCAAGTGCGTGTTCAGGAAGGTGTGCTGTGGGTCGACGGTGAGGCATATCCGTTGCACAACATCTCCCATGTCGGGCAGCGCGTATTGGAGGTCGACAAGGGAGCGGCCTGGAGGAGGTTCATCGGCCGGGCCTTCCTCTGCCTCGTCATCGGCGCAGTCGCGGCGGCCATCTTCGGGAACGTCGCCGGGTTCCTGGCGGTCGTCGTCTTCGGCCTGCTGATCTGGCAGCTCGTCAAGGTGATCGGCAGGCCCCCGGTGTACGGCCTGGTCCTCAACACCTCCGGCACCCAGCGCGATGCCGTGTGGTCCCTGGACCACAGCGAGATCCAGAACCTCGTCTTCGAGATCACGAAAGCCATCGGCCGGCCGGACGCCGCCCCGGTGACGATCAACATCAAGGAAGCGGTCATGGGGGACCAGATCAAGCAGTACGGACCCGGAAGCATCGGCTTCGCCGAGCACAGTGGCTCCGGCGACATCAGGGGAGGCCGGTGATGGGCGGCGACCAGTACGCGCAGTACGGGGCCGGGAGCATCGGCAAGGCCTCGCACACGGGCTCCGGAGACATCGTGGCCGGAGGCAAATACGTCGGCGGATCGACGCCGGACGTCTCGGCCGTGGAGAAACTCCTCGAAGAAGTCCAGGCGATGAGGCAACACCTGGACGACAGCGACCGCGCGGACGTGGACGCCGCGGTGGCGGAGATCCAGGCGAATCCCTCCGAGGAGAGATTCAAGAAACTGCTCCGGACGTTCTCCGGAATCGCGACGGTCATCGGAGAAGCCGGAGTTCCCGTGATCACCGCCGTCAAGGCGCTGCTGGGCTGAGCCGGAAACGGAAGGAAGGGGGTCACGCCGAGTGGCCCCCTGCTTTCGACGCGACGCGCCCGCGCCGCTACCGTTCGAGGTTTTCCGCGATCAGTTTCCCGAAGGCGTCCGGGGTGATCGAGTCGATGCCCTGGCCGGAGTTGACCGTGATCTTCTTGCCGTTGACGGAGACATCCGGAGTGCCCTGCATGTTCTGGTCGTAGAAGGCCCGGCCGACCTTGTCGACCCACGGCATGTAGGTGAGCTCCTTGACCGCCTGGTTGAAGGCGGGCGTGCGCAGGCCCGGGACCTGGTCCGCGAGGTCCAGCAGGGTGGCCGTGGAGCCGAACTTGTCGTCCGACTCGTTCTCCGGGTGGTTCTTGTAGAGCACTTGGAGGTAGTCCATGAACTTCTCCGGGCTCTCGTTCACCGCCGCGCCCAGGGCGTTGACCGCGCGCTTGGAGCCCTTGCCGCCGCCCAGCGCCTTGTCCAGGAACGTGGCGAAGTGGTATTCGACCCGGTATGTGCCCGCGTCCGCCTGCTCCTTGAAGGTCTGACCGAGGCCGATCTCGACGCCCGCGCAGTAGGGGCAGCGCGGATCGAGCCAGACGGAGAGGACGTTCTTCGCGTCGGCCTTGCCGTACGGGATCACGATCCCGTCCTTGCCGGTGGTGTGGGCCGGCTGGACGAACGGCTTGCCGGCAAGGATAAAGATCGCAGAGCGGTCAAGTAGGTGCCATTGGGAGGTATGGGGCAGGGACTTAAGGCCTTGGTTCATTTGTGGACAAGGGACCGGCGAAGACGAGACGAATGGTGGGAGACATCTCCCGGGGGGACGGTGAGTCGGGTCGGAAGACCTGATAGACAGTTAACCTCCACGGCCCGATCGGCCGTACGCGTACCAGATGTGACGTATTTACGTTTTACGGGGGCCCGGATCGGCCGCCTTGGGGGGATCGCCGCACTGTGAAGCCACTTCACCGTCACCTCGTCAACACCTCGCGCAAAGTCATGTGCACGGCCGCCCTCGCGGCCAGCCTGACGACCGCGGCGGTCGTGACCAACACGCCGATAGCGGGCGCCGGGGAGGCCGAACCGACCCCCGACAGCCCGCAGGCCACCGACCGCGGTGACGCCCGGCTGGATCTGCCCGACCTCGTCGCGGACCCGCCGCCTCCCCCCGGCGCCACCAGCCCCGAAGGGGCCGTCGCCGGCATACCCATGACCGCCATCGACGCCTACAAGCGCGCCGAGGTCTCGGTCGCCGCCGCGCTGCCCGGCTGCAAGCTGCCCTGGCAACTGCTCGCGGGCATAGGCAGGACCGAGTCCGTGCACGCCTCCGGCTACGGGCTCAAGGCGGACGGGTACACCGAGAAGCCGATCCGCGGACCGCGCCTGGACGGCAACGGCTTCGCCGAGATCAGGGACACCGACAAGGGCGAGTGGGACGCGGACGCCGTGTACGACCGCGCGGTCGGCCCGATGCAGTTCATCCCCTCCACCTGGTCGACGTGGGGCGCCGACGGCAACGGCGACGGCAAGCGCGACCCGAACAACATCTACGACGCGGCGCTGGGCGCGGGCCTCTACCTCTGCGCCGGCGGGCGGAACCTCTCCGACGCGGGGCACCTGGACAAGGCGATCCTCAGCTACAACAACTCGCGCGAGTACGTGAACACCGTGCTCGGGTACATGCGGCAGTACCAGGCCGGAGACGGCGCGGCCGCGGTGCCGAACCCGCCCGCCGGGAACTACCCGACCCCGACGCCCACCCCGACTCCGACGCCGACTCCCACGCCGACGCCGACGCCGACGCCGACGCCGACTCCCACCCCGACGCCCACCCCGACTCCCACGCCGACTCCGACTCCCACCCCGACTCCGACTCCGCACCTGGCCAAGCTGGAGGCGGTCGGCGCCACCGAGCTCACGGCCGAGGCCGGGACCGTGTTCGCCCAGGCTCCGCAGATCAAGGCCGTGCTGAGCGACGGCAAGCCGGCCGCCGACCAGGCCGTCGTGCTGTCGGTCGAGGAGGACACCACCGGCGGGACCGTCTTCGAGGCCACCGGCAAGGACTTCGCCGTGGTCCGCACCGACGCCCAGGGCCTGGTGACCGTCCCGAAGCTCAAGGCGGGTGCCAAGGCGGGCACGTTCGTCCTGCGCGGCACGGGCTACGTCACCGCGGGCGAGGCCACCGTGAGGTTCGCGGGCAAGGTCACCCCGGCCAAGCCGGTACCCGTCCCGGAGGCGGACCTGCTGGTCCGCAGCGACGCGGACGCCGAGAAGCCGATCGTGGCGGTGACCGGGACCGAGATCACGGGCGTGCAGTTCCTGGCGACGGCGAAGGGCGACGCGGTCGCCGGTGCGAAGGCCACGGCCGGGCTCGGGACGAAGGACAAGGACGGGAAGTGGGTCCCCGCGGACCCGGCGACGGCGGGTACGACGCCGTACTTCCTGGACAAGGACGGCAAGAAGCTGACGGTGCTGGAGCTGGCGGCGACGGGGGCGGACGGCAAGAGCGCCCTGCCGGAGCTGTCCACGACGGGCGTCGCCCCGGGCAAGTACACCCTCCGCGTCCGGATCTCGGAGAAGGTCGAACTCTTCCTGGAGCTCACGATCACCCCGAAGCCGACCACGGACCCGACGCCCGACCCGAAGGCGTAACCCCCGGGGCGGGGGCCCCGCCCCGGGATCCGCCCCCGCCTACGGCAAAGCGCCCCCCGGCACCGTTCAACGGCGCCGGGGGGCGCTGCCGTAGGCCCGGTCCGACGATCCGGCCAGGACAAAGGCAGGAGCCCCGTCGACTCCGCTCGCACGGAGAAGACAGGGCTCCTTGGGTACTGCTTATCCAACCGCGATTGGTTGGCCCAGGCGACTAGGCCGGGGTGACGTTCTCCGCCTGCGGGCCCTTCGGACCCTGGGTGACGTCGAAGTTCACCAGCTGGTTCTCCTCAAGGGAGCGGAAACCAGCGGCGTTGATCGCGGAGTAGTGGACGAAGACATCCGGGCCGCCGCCGTCCTGGGCGATGAAGCCGAAGCCCTTTTCAGCGTTGAACCACTTGACGGTTCCGGTAGCCATGAGCCCTCCTATGGGCCAAAGGGTCGCCCTGCTCCAGAACCTGCTAAGAAGTCTGAAAACTACAAAAGCCTGCGGGTCACATTCTCCGCAGGCCTCGTACTGCAAGGGAAACCAAACTGCAACTTGCGTCGAGCCTAGCACGCACCCTGCGGCCGAGACCAGAGGGAAAGATCACGTCACTCGGACGTTTGAGACCCGCCAGACGGCTGACGCCGACGCGGGGGCTAGTCTCGCGATGTGGACGTCTATCGCAGCCGGCCCCGTGTCGGCCACATTCAGTTCCTGAACTGCCTGCCTCTCTACTGGGGGCTGGCCAGAACCGGCACTCTGCTGGACCTGGAGCTGACCAAGGACACCCCCGAGAACCTCAGCGCCAGCCTCGTCCGGGGCGGCCTGGACATCGGGCCGATCACCCTCGTGGAGTTCCTCCGAAACTCCGACGACCTCGTCGCCTTCCCCGACCTCGCGGTCGGCTGCGACGGCCCCGTCATGTCCTGCGTGATCGTCTCGCAGGTGCCCCTGGACCAGCTGGACGGCGCCCGCGTCGCCCTCGGCTCGACCTCGCGGACGTCCGTACGCCTCGCCCAGCTGCTGCTCGCCGAGCAGTACGGGGTGCGGCCCGACTACTACACCTGCCCGCCCGACCTGGGGCTGATGATGCAGGAGGCGGACGCGGCGGTGCTCATCGGCGACGCGGCCCTGCGCGCCTCCCTGCACGACGCGCCCCGGCTCGGGCTCGCCGTCCACGACCTCGGGCTCATGTGGAAGGAGTGGACCGGCCTGCCGTTCGTCTTCGCCGTCTGGGCCGCCCGAAAGGACTACCTGGAGCGCGAGCCGCTCGTCGTGCGCAAGGTCCACGAGGCCTTCCTCGCCTCCCGTGACGTGTCCCTGGAGGAGGTCACCAAGGTCGCCGAGCAGGCGGCCCGCTGGGAGGCCTTCGACGCCGAACTGCTGGAGCGGTACTTCACGACCCTCGACTTCCGATTCGGCCCCGAGCAGCTCGCCGGCGTACGTGAATTCGCGCGGCGGACGGGACCGACGACGGGGTATGCGCCGGACGTGGCCGTGGAGCTTCTGGCGGCGACCGTCCCGGGGTATTAGCGCGTCTTATGGGTTTCGTCCTTTCCGTAGAGCGGAAAGGTGAATGCGGTGTTTACCGGGAATGCGTTCCCCTTTCACGCTCCCGGGAATGCGGGCATGCGGGCGGGATCGGCCGGGAGCACGATGGAGAAGGAGGCAGGACGCCTCCGGCGGCCGCGAGCGTGCCCACCCAGGGGGCCTTCGGAGCTCCGTCATGACCACTCGCAGAGTCGGACGGGACGTCAGCGTCCTGGGCGACGCCCTCGAAGCGCCCGGCCTCGGCTTCATCCCGGTCAACTCGTACGTCCTGCACGCACGGGAGCCCGTCGTCGTCGACACCGGCCTGGGCCTGCCCGACCGGGACTTCCTGGGGGCGCTGGCCGAGGCCATCGACCCCGCGGACGTCCGGTGGATCTGGCTGACCCACCCCGACCGCGACCACACCGGCGGGATCTTCGCCCTGCTGGAGGCGGCCCCGCAGGCCCGCGTGGTGACCACCTTCCTCGGCATGGGCGAGATGTCCACGGATCGGCCGCTGCCGATGGACCGCGTCCACCTGCTCAACCCGGGCCAGACCCTGGACGTGGGGGACCGCTCGCTGACCGCCTTCCGGCCGCCGCTCTTCGACAACCCCGCGACCGTGGGCTTCTACGACGACCGCTCGCGGGCCTGCTTCAGCTCCGACTGCTTCGGTTCGCCGCTGCCGGACGCGGACCTCGCGGCCGGCGGGGACGCCGGCGCGGTCGGCCCCGAGGAGCTGCGCGCCGGGCAGCTGCTCTGGGCGTCAGTCGACAGCCCCTGGGCGTCCCTCGTCGACCGGGAGAAGTTCCTCGCCACCGTCCGGCCGGTCAAGGAGATGGATCCCGAGTACGTCTTCTCCACGCACCTGCCGCCGGCCTCCGGGCTCGGACTCATCGCCCGGATGATCGACACGGTGGGCCTGGCCCCGGGACTCGACCCCTTCGTGGGCCCGGACCAGCGGGCCCTGGAACAGATGCTCGCCGGCTTCGAACCAACGGCTCTGCCCATGGGCGGCTTTCCCGACGGACCGCGCAGGCACTAGCCTCGCTTGATCAGCGAGAACCGAGTGGGTGGGCGGCGCAGCACGCGCTGACGGTGAGGGGACGGGTCATGCGAGTCCGGGTGACGGTCGTAGAGGGGGGCATACCCCCGCAGGACGTCGTGGTCGATGCGGACGAGTCGGCGACGGCCGGTGACGTGGCCCAGACGCTGGCCTCGGCCTTCGGTGTCGCCCGGTTCGCTCCGGGCGGCGCGGTGCGCGAGGTGGTGGTACCGCTGCACGGCGGTCACGCGCGGCAGGCGCCCGCCGGGCCGACCCTGTGGGCGGACGGGCAGCGCTGCGAGCCGGGGACCCCGGCCGCGCGGATCCTGCGCGACGGCATGCGGGTCTCGGTCGACGACGCGATCGGGCCCCTGCTGCGCCGGGGCGAACCCGCCGGCCGCTACGAACTGCGGATCGCCGCCGGTCCGGCCGCCGGCCGCGTGGTCCGCCTCGGCATCGGCACGGCCACCATCGGCTCCGCCCCCACCTGCACGGTGCCGGTGGCGGACGGCACACTGGCCCCCGTCGCCGCGCGCGTGACGATCGACGTCAAGGGCAACGCCACCCTCCAGGCCCAGGAGGGCGCGGGGGTCCTGCTGGACGGGGAGCAGGCCGAGGGGGTCCAGGCCTGGCCGGCGGGGGCCTTCGTACGGGCAGGGGACTCGCTGCTCGTACTCGACGCGGTCAGCGAGCCGGACGCGCACCTCTCCGCGACGGGCGAAGGCGGGCTCGCCTACAACCGTCCGCCCCGGCTGTCGCCGCTGCGGCCGCGGCCCCGGGTCGTCGTGCCCGTCATGCCGTCCAAGTCGGAGCGGGCCCGCTTCCAGATGATCGCGGCCTTCACCCCGATGATCTTCGGCCTGGTCATGTTCGCCGTCACCAAGCAGATCTACATGCTGCTCTTCTGCGCGATGACCCCGATGATGATGCTCGGGCAGTGGATCAGCGACAACCGCGAGGGCAAGAAGAAGAACAAGACCTCGGTCAAGCAGTACAAGAAGGACGTCGCCGCCTACGAAGCCGAGCTGGCCCGGCTCGGCAGGCAGGACCAGGCCCACCGGCGGGCCGACAGCCCCGACCCCGCCGAGATCCTGCTGTTCGCCACCGGACCGCGCCGGCGCCTGTGGGAGCGCAGGATCACCGACGTGGACGCCCTCCAGCTGCGGATCGGCGTCGGGACCCTCCCGGCCGACGTCGACCTGGCCATGGCCCGCGGCGGATACGCCGAGGACAAGCCGGACCTTCCCCTGCTGGCCGACGTACCGGTCACCCTGCCGTTCGCGGAACTCCGCGTCGTCGGAGTCGCCGGCGACCGCGCCCGTGCCCTCGCCACCGTGCGCTGGCTCGCCGTACAGGCCGCCGTGCTGCACAGCCCCCGCGACCTCTCGCTGGTCGTGCTGTCCTCCGTGCGCGAGGCGGGCGCCGACTGGGCCTGGGCCCACTGGCTTCCGCACGCCTCGCCCCAGCTCGGGCAGGACTGCGTCGCCCTGGTCGGATCCGACTCCGAGGCCATCACCCGCCGCGTGAACGAGCTGCTCAACGAGCTGACCCGGCGCAAGGCCGCCCGCGAGGACCACAGCTCGATGAGCGGCGGCATGGTCCCGGATCCGTTCGTCCTGCTGGTCCTCGACGGGGCGCGGCTCCTGCGCCGGGTGCCCGGAGTGCCGCAGCTGCTCCAGGAGGGGCCGGAGTACGGGATCTTCGCGCTCTGCCTGGACGAGGACGAGCGGGTGCTCCCCGAGGAGTGCTCGGCGGTCGTCGCGTGGACCTACGAGTCGCCGACGCGGGTGCGGCTGCGCGGCAGCGGGCTGGAGACCGTCGGCGAGGTGCTGGCCGACCAGGTCGGACCCGAGTGGTGCGAGCTGCTCGCCCGCTCCCTCGCGCCGGTGCGCGACGTGAGCCGCGACGACGCGGGCGGCGCCCTGCCGACGGCGGCCCGGCTGCTGAACCTCCTCGGCATGCCCGACCCGGCGGGCACCCACATCGAGAAGATCTGGCGGGCCGGAGGCTCGACGACCGCGGCGCCCATCGGCATCGCGGCCGACGGAACCTTCACCCTGGACATCCGGCGGGACGGGCCGCACGCCCTCATCGCCGGTACGACCGGCGCGGGCAAGTCCGAGCTGCTCCAGACGATCATCGCGTCGCTGGCCGTGGCCAACCGGCCGGACGCCCTCAACTTCGTCCTCATCGACTACAAGGGCGGCAGCGCCTTCATGGACTGCGCCCGCCTTCCGCACACCGTCGGCATGGTCAGCGACCTCGACGCCCACCTGACCGAACGGGCCCTGGCCTCGCTCGCCGCCGAACTCCACCACCGCGAGACGATCCTGTTCAACGCGGGCACGAAGGACATCGAGGACTACAACGACACCAGGAAGCTGCGCCCCGAGCTGGAGCCGATGCCCCGGCTGGTGCTGGTCATCGACGAGTTCGCCTCGCTGGTCGCCGAACTCCCCGACTTCATCGCCGGCCTCGTCGACATCGCGCGCCGCGGCCGTTCGCTGGGCGTGCACCTGATCCTCGCGACGCAGCGCCCGGCCGGTGTGGTCAGCGCGGACATCCGGGCCAACACCAACCTCCGCATCGCGCTGCGCGTGACCGACGGCACCGAGTCCCAGGACGTTATCGACGCCCCCGACTCCGGCGCCATCGCCAAGTCGACCCCGGGACGCGCCTTCGTCCGCTCCGGCGCGCAGTCCCTCGTGGGCGTGCAGTCCGCACGGATCGGTGGCCGGCGCCCGGCCACCGGGAACAGCGGCCCGAAGGCGAACCTGGTCCCGCTCGACTGGCAGTCGTACAGCCGTCCGCTGCCCAGGGTGGCCGACGCGAGCGACGACGGCACGATGGTCACCGACCTCGCCGTGCTCGTCGACGCCGTCCGGGCGGGCTCGGAGTCGATGGGCTTCCCGGCGCCGCGCAGCCCGTGGCTGGATCCGCTGCCCGAGCACGTGACGCTCCAGGACCTGCCCCAGGCGCCCGCTCAGCCCGCGCACGGAGACGTCCCGCCGATCGGATACGCGCTCACCGACCTCCCGGCGCAGCAGGCCCGTGCGGCGTTCGGACTCGACCTGGTGGGCGGCGAGCACACCATGCTGGCCGGCGGTGCCCGCTCGGGACGGTCCACGGCCCTGCGCACGCTGGCCGGCGCGCTGGCGCGCGCCACCGACCCGGGCGACGTGCACGTGTACGGGATCGACTGCGGGTCGAACGCCCTGCTGCCCCTCGTACGGCTGCCGCACGTCGGCGCCGTGGTCAACCGTGACGAGCCGGACCGGGTGCGGCGGCTCATCGACCGCCTGCTGAAGGAGATCAGCAGGCGTCAGCAGCTGCTCGCCATGGAAGGGGCGTCGAGCGCGGCCGAACAGCGGGCGGCGGCCGCTCCGGAGGACCGCCTTCCGTGGATGGTCCTGCTGCTGGACAGCTGGGAGGGCTTCGTCTCGTCCTTCGAGGCCTACAACTACGGCCAGCTGATCGAGATGGTCCAGCGGATCTTCCGCGAGGGTTCGGCGGTGGGCCTCAAGGTGGTCATGACGGCCGACCG
>NZ_JAGGOT010000067.1 GCF_018614195.1 Streptomyces sp. ISL-43 | reverse complement strand
GGAGTGTTTCACGTGAAACACTCCACCCGGCCGGAAAAGCCCAGGTCAGAACCTGATCAGGAACTGCTCGGCGGGGTCCGGGGACCTAAGTCACGAGTTCCGCGAACCGCCCCGCTCTTCTCAGAGGCCGAGATCGTCCAGCTGGTAGCCCGTGAGGTAGGGCAGGCCGGCCGCGGCGATGGCGTCGGCCGCACCGCGGTCGACGATCGTCGCGACGGCGACGACCTCGCCGCCGGCCTCGCGGACCGCCTCGACGGCGGTCAGCGGGGAGCCGCCGGTGGTCGAGGTGTCCTCGACGACCAGGCAGCGTTTGCCCTTCACGTCGGTGCCCTCGATGCGGCGCTGCATGCCGTGCGCCTTCTGCGCCTTGCGGACGACGAAGGCGTCCAGGGTCTCGCCGCGCGCGGCGGAGGCGTGCAGCATCGAGGTGGCGACCGGGTCGGCGCCCAGGGTCAGGCCGCCGACGCAGTCGAACTCCAGGTCGGCGGTGAGGTCGAGCATGACCTGCCCGACCATCGGAGCCGCCTTGCCGTCGAGGGTCACCCGGCGGAGGTCGATGTAGTAGTCGGCCTCGAGGCCGGAGGACAGGATCACCTTGCCGTGCACGACGGCCTTGTCCTTGATCTGCTGCAGAAGCTCATCGCGTACGTCACTCATGGACACGAGCTTAGGCCGTCGGGAGCCGCCGCCAGGTCCACGTCGAGGAGAGCTCCAGCGGGTCCACCGGGGTGACCAGCTGCGGAAGGCTGTTCAGGCCGTTCGGCGGGCCGGACTGCGGCTCGACGCAGACGGCCTCGGGCTCCTCGTCGTACACGACCACCCATTCGGAACGGCTGGCGACCTTCAACTCCAGCTCGCCGGGCCACGTGAGGGTGACGTCGACGCCGTAGGGCATGCCGAAGCAGTCGTCCCACGGACCGGGCTTGGGGTCGATGCGGTTGCCGGTGGGCAGGTGGTCGGCGCCGCGCTCCTCCTGCCAGGCGGCGTCGAAGGCGATGCGCACGTCCTCGCCGCCGTTGCCGAGGTTGCGGTGGAACCAGGGGTGCCAGCCGGCCTGCGCCGGGAAGGAGTCCCCGTACGTCTCGACGCCCATGGTCAGGGTCAGCGCGTTCTCGCCGAGTTCGAAGATCTGGGTGACCATGCCCTCGTACGGCCACGGGTCGGCGAGCGGGTACGTGAACACCGCCTCCGCGGCGGTGGCGCGGGCGCGGCGCCAGGCGGCGTCGCGGCCGAAACCGTGGATGGCGTGCGGCGGGTGGTTGAGCGGCAGCTGGTGCAGGGTCGCGCCGTCCTGGAACTGCCCGTTCCTGGTGCGCCCGCACCACGGGACCATCGGGAAGGAGCCGTAGTGCTCCCCTTGCCGCAGCAGCTCCGTCCCGTCGATGCGCAGACTGCTGATCCGGCAGCCGTTCTCCTGGTCGATGGTCACCTCGGCGCCGCCGGCGCGCAGTTGCGTACTCATGCGATGACCTTAGCCAGCCGGACCGGGTGATCAGGCCCGCACGAGGAAGCGGGCGACTTCAGCGGGGCGGGTCGAGGGCTTCGAGGGTGCGGTCGGGGCGGTCCATGGGTCAGCCGCGGCGGCGGAGGGCTCGGCCCAGGAGGACCGCCGAGGCGATCGCGACGGCGGCGGCCGGGGCGATCCAGCGCAGGTTCGCGCCCGCGGAGGCGGCGCTGGGCGCGGGGACCGGGGCGTAGCGGCCGCGGGGCGGGGCGTGGTCGACCTCCTCCGCGCTGCGGCCGATCATCGTGCGGCGGGCGTGGGCGGCCTCGGCGGGCGGGCGCTGGGGGCCGCCGAGGTCCCCGAAACCGGCGGCGCCTTCGAAGCTGCCCTCCAGGAAGGGGTCGAGCGACGGGGGCGGGACCTCGGTGTCGAACACGGACGCGGTGACCTCGGTGATGTCCGGGCCCGAGTCCGCGTCCGCCTCCGGGTCCAGGTCCGTGTCCAGGCCCGCGTCCGTGTCCTCGACGGCGTCCTCGACGGCGTCCTCGCCGCGGGCTTCGGCCACGTCCTCGACCCAGTCCTCGTCGCGGGCTTCGGCAACGTCCGTGACCGCGTCCTCGCCGCCCGGTTCGGCCACGTCGGTGACCGCGAGCGCCGCCAGGTGGCCGGCTGCCCGGTCCAGGAGGCGGTGCGCGGCGGTGGCGGCCGCCTTCGGGGCGAAGGCGGCGGCGCGGCCGTCGGCGGCGCCCTCGGCGGTGAACTCCAGCCGGGTGCCGCCGTCCGCCTCGGTCAGGCGCAGCACGAGGGAGAGCTTGACGCTGCCGCTGCCCCGCACCTCCGTGCCCTCGCCGTCGACCGCGAAGTGGTCGGGGTCCCGCTCGGTGACGGACAGGGTGCCCCGGTAGGTCACGGTGTGCCCGCCGACCCGCACCTTCAGCCGGCCGGACAGCGGCCCGGCCTCGGTGTCGGCGTCCTGCTGGAGCCCCGGCACGCAGCGCGCCACCCGGGCGGGATCGCGCAGCACGGCGCGGACGTCGGCGGCGGGGACCGGAACGAACACCTGATGCTCCATGCGGACGAGCCTACCGACGCGGCCGCTCCCCGTCAGTGAGGCGGCGAAGTCAATGAGGGGACGGACCTCATCCGCTACGAGTACCTCGGGTGCGGGAGCGTCGACGGCGGCAGGCCCGGCACGCGGATCCGTTCCGCGTCGCGGGCGGCGTCTGCGAGGGACCGCGTGGACAGCGAGCGCAGGGCGGGCGTGTCCCGGTCCACGCGCAGCCGGGGTACGCCCTCGCGGGCGGCGAGGACGAAGCCCCAGTCCTGCGGCGGCGGGACGGTGGCGGCGGCGCCCAGCACCCGGTCGGGCCCGGCGGCGAAGCCCGAGAGGCGGCCGCCCGCGCTGTAGGGGGCGGTGCTCAGGCCGGCCGCGCGCAGGGTGGCGTCGACGGTCCAGTACGTACGGGGCCTGGTGGCCAGCGGTCCGGCGTGGACGGCGAGCCGCCCGCCGGGGCGCAGGGCCCGCGCGGCCAGCCCGTAGAACTCCTGCGAGTACAGCTTCGTGCTGGGGGTGATCCCGGGGTCGGGCAGGTCGGAGACGATGACGTCGAAGCGGGCGCGGGCGGCGGGTCCGCGGAGCCAGCGGAAGGCGTCCTGGCTGACGACGCCGAGCCGCGGGTCCTCGTACGCCCGGCCGTTGAGCGCGGAGAGCATCGGGTCGGTGCGGGCGAGCCGTACGACTCCGGGGTCGAGCTCGACGACGGTGACGGAGGCGACGTCGCGGTAGCGCAGGACCTCGCGGGCGGCGAGGCCGTCTCCGCCGCCGAGGACCAGGACGCGGGCGTGCGCGCCGGTCATGGCGGGGTGTACGAGGGCCTCGTGGTAGCGGTACTCGTCGTAGCCGCTGACCCGCAGGCGGCCGTCGAGGAAGAATTCGAGGGAGCGCGGGGAGCCGGTCGGCGGGCCGGTGAGGACGAGCTCCTGGACCCCGGTCTGGACGGCGACGCGGACCTCGCCGCCGTAGACGGCGCGGCGGGCGACGCGTTCGAAGTCGTCGGCGAGGACGGTGGCGCAGGCCAGGACCGCGAGGACGGTGACGTTGGCGCCGATGAGCAGCCAGCGGGCCCGGCGGCTCAGGTCGCGGCGGAACAGCCAAAGGACGAGGCCGCCGCCGACGGTGGCGTTGACGGTGCCGGTCAGCACGGCGCCGGTGAGCTGGCCGAGGACGGGCAGGAGCAGGAAGGGGAAGGCGAGGCCGCCGACGAGGGCGCCGACGTAGTCGGCGGCGAACAGGTCGGCGACGGCGCCGCCCGCGTCCTGTCTGCGGATGCGCTGGATGAGGACCATCAGGAGCGGGATCTCGGCGCCGATGAGGACGCCGATGGCGAAGGAGAAGGCGACGAGGGCGGGCTGGGACTCCCCCAGCCAGGCGAAGCTGGCGTAGAGGGCCATGGCGGAGAGGCCGCCGAGGAGGGCGAGGCCGGCCTCGATGGCGGCGAAGCCGAAGGCGGGGCGGTCGCGCAGCGACTTGGCGAGCAGCGATCCGACACCCATGGCGAAGACCATGACGGAGAGCACGACCGAGGCCTGGGTGACGGAGTCCCCGATGAGGTAGGAGCCGAGGGCGAGCAGCTCCAGTTCGTATACGAGCCCGCAGGCGGCGCAGACGAACACGGTGGCCAGGACGAGGAGTCGGCCGGTCCGGGGCCGTACGGGAAGGGCGGCCGGGACGCGGGCCACGCCGCGCGGCTCCGGAGCCGGGAGCACCCCGCGCGGGGCGGAACGGTCGATCATGCAGCGAACCGTACGTCACCGCCTGCTCACATCCGGTCACCCACATGGGTGTAAGTGGCGCACTGGTGCGGGCAGTTGGCGTAACCGCTCCGCAACCCCGCGACGTCCGCGCGCGGGGTGCGGTGCAGGTCAAGGCACTAGATCAGCGCAGGCGACTCCGCGGGAACGGGGGCTCACACGGGGGCTCTGGCGGGTACCCCGGCGTTGTCCGCCGTCGCGGCCGCGGCGCCCGCGCCCGCCGCGGCCATCCGTACGCCGACCCGGGTGCGGGTCGCCACCAGCTGTCCTTCCTGGGGGTACGCGTGCCAGGTCCGCCACCGGACCTGGCCCTCGTAGCGCTGCACGAGCATGGCGGTGAAGGCGTGCGGGCTGCCGGGGAACGTTCCGGCGAGCCCGTTCGGGTGATCGGCGACCAGCGCGAGCAGCTCCTGCGCCCGCCCCGCGAAGGAGCCGCGCGACAGGGTCTCGACCCGCGCGGCGAACTCGTACTCCCAGTCGCCCACCCGCTTGGCCACGCCGAGCGGCAGGGGCGTACTGCTGCCCGGCATGCAGGCGACGGTCTCCGAGCAGTACACGTCGCCTTCCTCCAGGAGTACCTGATGGGAGGCCCCGAGCAGGCGCAACTCCACTTTCGCGCCACCCAGTTCGAGGTTCAGTACGGCCAAGGCGGGCAGCCGGTCCCGACCCAGGGCCCAGGCGAGATCGGCGGCACGCGTGTCGGTGTAGGTGGTCTGGAGGGTCGTGAGCATGAGTCGGCTCCGCAAACGCGCGAGGGAGATGGGCCGGGGCCCGCCAGCGGTAGTCAACGGGTGGGGGGACACCGGCACGGGTCCACAGGAAGTCCAGGGAGGTCCGAGGACTGGTCTACTCAACCGAGGGAATCATGAAAGGCACGGCACTCACAGCGTTTTTACCCAACTTGACGGGGTTTACATCCCCTCGGGGGCTCCACAGTTCACGTGTTCAACACCATCCCGCCCGTACGCCGTAATGCGCGGCATCGGCGCCCGAACAAGTAGACGCCCGACGGAAGTTGTCCCCGGCGGGCGCCTCATGTATTCCGGCGACGGATCCACGGATCCACACATCTTCGGTCCACGCGTCCACGGTCCACGCATCCATGCTGCCCCGTGTCAGCTGGAACCGCATCCTCCGCCGCCGCACGACGAGGACGAGGAGGAGCAGGAGGACGAGGACGAGGACCCGCACGAGGAGGTCGAGGAGCCACAGGACGATCCGCTGCCGCCACCCGCCCACCAGCTGGTGCTGCTGCCGGACCCGTCCGAACCACCGGACTTGTACCCGCTGCGGGCCGCGCGGGCCGACACCACCAGGATGCACGCGATCCCCACGCAAACGGCCACGCCGATCAAGACCAGGACGACCACCATGCTCGTCCCCCCCTTCCGTCAAATCCCCGGTCCCCCGGGGTGCGGGATCCCCTTTCGTCCCGCGTACCGGGGGGATGCCCCCGGGCAGTGCGGCCCAAAGCACACTTGAGCAAGTCCAGAGCTTCCCCGCAGGATGGCGCCCATGAGCGCTCCCGCACGCAGCAACCGTCCCTTCCTGAACCGCCGTCTGGCGGCCTTCGGCACGACGATCTTCGCGGAGATGTCCGCGCTGGCCGCCGCCACCGGGTCGATCAACCTCGGCCAGGGCTTCCCCGACACCGACGGCCCGGCCGAGATCGCCGAGGCGGCGGCGCGCGCGATCCACGACGGCCGCGGCAACCAGTACCCGCCCGGCCCCGGCGTCCCGGAGCTGCGTACCGCGATCGCCGACCACCAGCAGCGCTTCTACGGACTGGCGTACGACCCCGACACCGAGGTGCTGGTCACGGCGGGCGCCACCGAGGCCATCGCGGCCACGCTCCTCGCCCTCCTCGAACCGGGTGACGAGGTCATCGCCCTCGAACCCTTCTACGACTCCTACGCCGCCTGCATCGCGATGGCCGGCGCGGTCCGCGTCCCGCTCACCCTGCGCGCCCCCGACTTCCGCCTCGACGTGGACGCGCTGCGCGCTGCGGTGACCCCGCGCACCCGGCTGCTGCTCCTGAACACCCCGCACAACCCGACGGGCACGGTCCTGAACCCCGCCGAGCTCGCCGCGATCGCGGAGCTGGCGGTCTCGCGCGACCTGCTCGTCGTCACGGACGAGGTGTACGAGCACCTGGTCTTCGAGGGTGCCCACACCCCGCTGGCCGGCCTGCCGGGCATGCGCGAGCGCACGGTCACCATCTCCTCCGCCGGCAAGACCTTCTCCTTCACGGGCTGGAAGGTCGGCTGGGTGACCGGGACCCCGGAACTGGTGACGGCGGTCCGCTCGGCGAAGCAGTTCCTCACCTACGTCGCCTCCGGCCCCTTCCAGTACGCGATCGCCGAGGCCCTGGCCCTGCCGGACTCGTACTTCACGTCCTTCCTCGCCGACCTGGCGGCCAAGCGCGACCTCCTGTCGGCCGGCCTCACGGCGGCCGGCTTCGAGGTCTTCCGCCCGCAGGGCACGTACTTCCTCACCACGGACATCACCCCGCTCGGCGAGACCGACGGCCTGGCCTTCTGCCGGGCGCTGCCCGAGCGCTGCGGGGTGGTGGCGATCCCGAACCAGGTCTTCTACGACGACAAGTCGGCCGGCGCCACCCAGGTCAGGTGGGCCTTCTGCAAGCGGACGGTGGTTTTGCAAGAGGCGGTAGAACGCCTCGGGCGGCTGACTCGCTGAAACGCGCGCCAGATGGAAGTGCGGAAACAGGGCCTGCCTTCAGCTGGGCCCTGTTCCCCGCGGGTGAACTACTCAGTGTCCTTGGGATGCCGAGTCGATGCGTAGACCAGAATGACGGTCGAAGTCTCCGGACTGACGAGGTAGCGGACCCTGCCACCACTCGTGATCTCGTACTCCCACTGCTCCAGCTCGGAACCCTTCCACTCCTTGGTGGCGAGCCGCCCGCGAAGCTGGTGCTGACGGTTCCAGTTGTCACGCGACAACGGGTCGGTGCGCAGCGCCTCAAGGCAGCGGTGGGCACTGGGCAGCGCCGCGCGGCACAGCTCGTCCCACCCCGTCACCGCATCGGTTGTCCCGAAGACGACGTTCCATCCGCTCAGCGGCGGAACGCTGACACGATCGCCCTTCTTCGGGCTCACCCGCCCACCTCGACCGGACCCAGGTCCTCCCCGTCGAGCGGACGCAGCGCTTCCTTGAGCTGCTCCGGATCGGCGTTGATCCGAGCCGTCGCCCTCCAGGAGACGAGCGCACGGTGCACAGCCTCCCTGGCGCCCAGCTCTGCCGCATCGGAAAGCGCTTCCAGAAGTTCCACCGTGAAAGCACGCATCTCCTCGCTGTCCAGGTGCCGCACCCACGGAAAGACTTCCGGCAGCGCCAGCAGGAGTGAGCGGGCTCCGTCGTCGTGCTTCATGAGCGCGAGGAAGAGCCGAGACGCCGTCGTGAGGTTCTCCTCGGTGCGCTCCGCGTGCACGGCAGTAGTCAGCACCATGTCGGGCGCGTCCCGATGGGTGACGCGCAGAGCACCAAGGGCTGCGGCCCGGGCGGCTACTGCCTTCGGGTTTCTTGACAGGTCAGTGAACGACACCGACTCGGGCTCGGCTCCCAGGTAAGCAAGGCTCATACTCAGACTGTACTCAGATTATGCTCTGAGTGCCATGGGTGTGTGCTGCATTTCGATGCTCACGCCTTGCCCTTCTGCAAACGCACTGACGTCCTCACGGAGGCAGTGGACCGCCTGCGCCGCCTCTGATCCGGGCCGGCCTCCGCCTCCGCGCGGAGGCCCGGCTACGGGAGGTCGTAGTCGAACCAGATCTGGTGGGTGCCGTCCTCGGTGACGCGCAGGCCGCCCGTGCCCGTGATGCCCTTCAGGGCTGACGTGCCGCTGCCCGGGACGATCGCGAAGTGTTCGGCGGCGCGGGTGGGGCCGCCGTCCGTGGCGGCCGAGTGGACGAAGTTGAAGGCTCCCCCGCGGCCGGCGAGGGAGCCTTCGAAGGACTCCATGGCCACGTAGCTGCCGACGCCCGCCTCCTGGTCGAAGGCGGCCGTGAAGAGCGTGGCCGAGCGGCCCGTGAGGGTCTCGCCCTCGTAGTGTTTCTCCATCGTGGCGACTCCGACGGGGAGCCCGGTCTCCACGGGGGGCTCCGGGGTGATCGGTGTCGGAGTGAAGCTGACGACCTTGAACGTGCCGGAAGCTCTCATCATCGGATGAGCGTACTCAGGCGAGACCAGGAAAGTCGGGATGCATGGCGACGGTGTCGAGCGGCATACGGACCGGGCTCGGCGGGCTCCGCGGACGCGGCGGGCGGACCGGGGGCCCCGGCGTCCTCTCCGCCCTCGGGGTGTACGCCGCCGTGCGCGGGGCCGGGGTGCTGGCGGTCGCCGTCGCGGCCTGGTGGGCCGGCCGCAGCCCCGTACGGGTGCTCGGCGAGTCCTGGGACTCCGTCTGGTACCTGCGGATCGCCGAGAACGGCTACGGGCGGACCCAGATCTATCCCGCGATCGGGTCCGTGCAGAGCGACTCCGCCTTCTTCCCGCTCTACCCCGTCCTCATCCGGTGTGCCTCCGCGGTGCTGCCCGGCTCCCTGACCACCGCCGCGATCGCCGTCGCCTGGATCGCCGCCGGCGCGGCGGCCGCCGGGGTCTACCGGGTGGGGGCGCATCTGCTGGGGCCGCGCGCCGGGCTGCTGCTCGTCGCGCTGTGGGCCGCGCTGCCGCACGCCCTCATGCTGACCCTCGCCTACACCGAGGCCCTGCTGGCCGCCTTCGCCGCCTGGGCCCTGTACGCCCTGCTGCGGGGCCGCTGGGGGTGGGCCGCCGGTCTGGCCGTGCTCGCCGGGCTGACCCGGCCCACCGGGATCGCGGTCGCCGCCGCCGTGATGGCGGGCGCCGCCTACGAGCTCTGGCGGCGGCGGGGCCGCGCGCCCGCGGTGTGGGCCGCCGCGCTCGCCGCGCCGGCGGGCTGGGCCTCGTACGTCCTGCTGGTCGGCGTGCACCGGGGCGATCCGCTCGGCGGCTACTTCGCCGTCCAGAGCGGCTGGGGCTCGCGCTTCGACTTCGGGGCCGGGGCGATCGCCTCCGCGCGGCACGTGCTGGGCGGCGGGCACGTGGAGCTCGCCACCACCGTGACGGTGGTCCTGCTGGTGGCCGCGCTGGGACTGGCCGCCCTGCTGGCGACGGACCGCACGACGCCCCTGCCGCTGCTCGTGTACACCGGCGTACTGCTGGTGATGACCTACGGCGGCGCCGGGTTCTTCGAGTCGAAGCCGCGCTTCCTGCTGCCCGCGTTCCCGCTGCTGCTGCCGGTGGCGGCCCTCATGGCGAAAGCCCGGCCGCGCGCCGCGGTCGTGGTGACCGGGGTGCTGGCCGGGCTCTCGTACGGATACGGGCCGTACCTGCTGCTCGTGTCCGGAGTGGCGCCGTGAGGGCCGGCTGAGACCGGGACCTAGTTGGTCTCGGTGTCGCCGTCCTCGTCGTCGCCGTCGGTGGAGTCGACGTCCTTCTCCAGGCCGAACTGCTCGACGAGCCACTTGTCGAACTCGATCGACGCGCGGACCCAGCTGACCGTGGAGGACACGAAGTGCTCCAGGTTGACGCCGGTGCCGATCAGCATCTGCGCCTCGCCGATCAGGCGGACGGAGCCGTCGTCGTGCGTGTGGCTGTAGACCTTCGGCCACAGGGTGCGGCGGTTCCAGTCGTCGATGGACTCGAGGAGCTGAGCCTTCTCGTCGATCTTGTGCGGGCGGTCGTAGAAGGTCCGCACGGAGAAGACCTGCTGCTCGCCCTCGCCGCGGAACATGAAGTACGTGCGGAAGTCCTCCCACGGCGCCGCGAGGTCACCCTCGTCGTCGACGACGTACTTGAGCTCCATCTGCTCCAGGAGCTGCTTCACCAGGTCCTGGTCGGGGACGACGGGGCCCGCCGGTCCTTTGGCCTGCGGATCGGGCTGCTGCCCTCCGAAGTTCGGAATCGAGGCCGGGTCGATGCTCACCGTGTGACTTCCCTTCGTGCGGATGCGGCCATCCTCCCCCATCGCGCCCACTCCGTGTCCACCCCCGCAGCCCCGATCCGCTCCGGGCGGACAGGTGTAGGACGGCCATAAGGGGGATGGATGTCCATTCAGAGCCCATAGGCCCGTAGGCCCGCGCGGCCTCGGGGTCGTTCAGAGCGCCTTGCTGACCAGGAGGCCGTCGCCTGCCACCGAGACGCGGACGGTGTCCCCGTCCTTGACCTCGCCCGAGAGGATCTCCTTGGCCAGGCGGTCGCCGATCGCCGTCTGGATCAGGCGGCGCAGCGGGCGCGCGCCGTACGCCGGGTCGTTGCCCTTGTCCGCCAGCCAGGCCAGCGCCTCGGGCGTCACGTCCAGGGTGAGCCGGCGGTCGGCCAGCCGCTTGGCGAGGCGGCCGATCTGGAGCTCGGCGATGTGGGCCAGCTCGGCCTCGCTGAGGGCGGAGAAGACCACGAGGTCGTCCAGCCGGTTCAGGAACTCCGGCTTGAAGGAGGCCCTGACCACGTCCAGGACCCTGGCCTTCTTCTCCTCCACAGCTGTGGACGGGTCCATCAGGAACTGGCTGCCCAGGTTCGAGGTCAGGATCAGGATGGTGTTGCGGAAGTCCACGGTCCGGCCCTGGCCGTCGGTGAGGCGGCCGTCGTCGAGGACCTGGAGCAGGATGTCGTAGACCTCGGGGTGGGCCTTCTCCACCTCGTCCAGCAGGACCACGGAGTACGGGCGGCGGCGGACGGCCTCCGTCAGCTGGCCGCCCTCCTCGTAGCCCACGTACCCGGGCGGCGCCCCGACGAGGCGGGCCACGCTGTGCTTCTCGCCGTACTCCGACATGTCGATGCGGATCATGGCCCGCTCGTCGTCGAAGAGGAAGTCGGCGAGGGCCTTGGCCAGCTCCGTCTTGCCCACGCCGGTCGGGCCGAGGAAGAGGAACGAGCCGGTCGGCCGGTCCGGGTCCGCGATGCCCGCGCGGGTGCGGCGTACGGCGTCCGAGACGGCGCGCACGGCCTCGCCCTGGCCGATCAGGCGGCGGCCCAGCTCCTCCTCCATGCGCAGCAGCTTCTGGGTCTCGCCCTCCAGCAGGCGGCCGGCCGGGATGCCCGTCCAGGCGCCCACCACGTCGGCGATGTCGTCCGGGCCGACCTCGTCCTTGACCATGCTGTCCTTGGCCGCCCCGGACCCGGCCTTGGTGGCCTCCTCCTCGGCGGCTTCCGCGAGCTCGCGCTCCAGGGCCGGGATCTCCCCGTAGAGCAGCTGGGAGGCGGTGTCGAAGTCGCCGTCGCGCTGGGCCCGCTCGGCCTGGCCGCGCAGGTCGTCCAGGCGCTCCTTGAGCTCGCCCACCCGGTTCAGGGACTGCTTCTCCTTCTCCCAGCGGGCGGTGAGGCCCCGCAGGTCCTCCTCCTTGTCGGCGAGGTCCTTGCGGATCTTCTCCAGGCGCTCGCGGGAGGCCGGGTCCGACTCGTTCTTCAGCGCCAGCTCCTCCATCCGCAGGCGGTCCACGGAGCGCTGGAGCTCGTCGATCTCCAGCGGGGAGGAGTCGATCTCCATGCGCAGCCGGGACGCGGCCTCGTCGACGAGGTCGATGGCCTTGTCGGGCAGGAAGCGGGAGGTGATGTACCGGTCGGAGAGGGTGGCCGCGGCGACCAGCGCGCTGTCGTTGATGACGACCTTGTGGTGGGCCTCGTAGCGGCCCTTGAGCCCGCGCAGGATCGCGATGGTGTCCTCGACGCTCGGCTCGGCGACCAGCACCTGCTGGAAGCGCCGCTCCAGCGCCGGGTCCTTCTCGATCCGCTCGCGGTACTCGTCGAGGGTGGTCGCGCCGACCATGCGCAGCTCACCGCGGGCCAGCATGGGCTTGAGCATGTTGCCCGCGTCCATGGCGGAGTCGCCGCCGGCACCCGCGCCGACGACCGTGTGCAGCTCGTCGATGAAGGTGATGATCTGGCCGTCGCTGGCCTTGATCTCCGCGAGGACGGTCTTGAGCCGCTCCTCGAACTCGCCGCGGTACTTGGCGCCGGCGACCATCGCGCCGAGGTCGAGCGAGACGAGCCGCTTGTTCTTCAGGGACTCGGGAACGTCGCCCTTGACGATGCGCTGGGCGAGGCCCTCGACGACGGCCGTCTTGCCGACGCCGGGCTCGCCGATGAGCACCGGGTTGTTCTTCGTACGGCGGGAGAGGACCTGGACGACGCGCCGGATCTCCAGATCCCGGCCGATGACCGGGTCGAGCTTGCCCTCGCGGGCCGCCGCCGTGAAGTCGGTGCCGAACTTCTCCAGGGCCTTGTACTGGCCCTCGGGGTCGGGGGAGGTCACCCGCCGCCCTCCTCTTGCGTTCTCGAAGGCGTCGCGCAGCTTCTTCGCCGTCGCGCCCTGGGTGGAAAGGATCTCCCCGGCGGCGCCGCCCTTCGCGGCGACGGCGATGAGCAGGTGTTCGGTGGAGAGGTACTCGTCGCCGAGCTTCCCGGCTTGCGCGTCGGCCTCCGCCAGTACGGCGAGCAGCTCGCGCGTGGGCTGCGGGGGCGCGACCGTGGAGCCCGTGACGCTGGGCAGGGCGGCGAGCAGGCGCTCGGCCCCGGCGCGCACGGCGACCTGGTCGGCGTCGGCCGCGGCCAGCAGGTCGGTGACGTTCTCGTTGTCCTCGCCGGCGAGCAGCGCCAGCAGCAGGTGCGCGGGCGTCAGGTCCGCGTGTCCGTCCTTGACGGCCCTGCTGGTGGCCGCGTTCAGCGCGTCCCGGCTCCTGTTGGTCAGCTCGGCGTCCACGGGCGGCTTCTCCTCTCCATACGGTCACTACGGTCACCGGCTCACTACGCAACATGCGTGTAGTTCACACGGACAACCTGCACAAAGTTGAGTCTATTCCACTCAAGGCTGGAGATCGTACCCTTCCCACATGTCGGCAACCTCCACAGCTCATGACGTACTCAACCCGACGCCCGGGTACCTCGCCTTCTGGCGGGAGCGGCACGTCTGCACCCTGACGACCCCGCGGCCCGACGGCACGCCGCACGTCGTTCCGGTGGGCGTGACGTACGACCCGGATGCCGGGCTGGCGCGGGTGATCAGCAACAAGAACAGCAGGAAGATCCG
The DNA here is from genome assembly GCF_018614195.1 of Streptomyces sp. ISL-43. Lineage (GTDB taxonomy): Bacteria > Actinomycetota > Actinomycetes > Streptomycetales > Streptomycetaceae > Streptomyces. Next base: position 12,967 of record NZ_JAGGOT010000067.1, on the reverse strand, counting down.
CAACGTCCTGGCGGCGCAGGGCGCCGGCCCGCGGGGCGGGGCCCGGGTCGCGGTGTGCCAGATGGAGGGGCGCCGCTGGGCGACCCTGGAGGGCCGCGCGGTGATCCGTACGGACGAGGCCTCGGTCGCGGAGGCGGTACGGCGCTACGCGGAGCGGTACGGGCGCACGCCCTCGCCGAACCCGGACCGGGTGGTCATGGAGATCACCCTGGACCGGGCCATGGGGCGGGCGTAGGCGGACGCGCGGCCACCGCGGGCGGGTTCGACCTTGTCCGGTTCAACCACTGGACACGGACATCACAGCGACGCCATCGTGGTCAGGTCCACGATGGCGTCGCTGTGTGGGGGTAGCGCCTGAGCGATCTGCGACGACGGGGGAATCGCTTCAGGCACTGCGGGGGGTGGCGGCGGATTCGGGCTCAAAAAGCTGGTGATCACGCTGGTCCAGATTGACGAAGACCATGCCGTACCGGATTTCGCAGCGGACGGGCTGCGGGGCGCCGCGCGGGCGACGCAGACACCGGTAGGCCCGGACGTCCTCGTCCTCCTCGCGCACGACGATGATCGGCTGGCCGAACAGGGTGACCTTCAGTGAGTCACCGGCATAGGGAATGGCGCTGGTGAGATCGATGAACTGCCAGCCGGAGCGGTATGCGGAGGCCATCTCGCGGCGGAAGCCGCTGTCGTCGGGAGTCATCAGTCCCAGCCAAGGTCGTGGGTGGATGCTGCGGTGGCGGCCGTGCCGAGGCCGTTGGGAGTCGTGTCCCAGCCGAGGTCCGGCTTGCCTATCTCACCGGCTATCGTCTCGGTGCCCCCCACGTCCCCGCCGACGGCGCTGACTGCCCCAAAGACCGCAACGGCGGAGAACCCAATGGCAAGTACCGAGCGAAGCATTCTCTTGTACATGGTCGGCTTCGTCCTCACTTGATGGAAATCTTCTCCCCCGCGTGTCAGACGATGGCTCATTCGGGCACGTCACTGCCACAGGGACGATGCATCATGTTCTTGCATGTTCAGGACCCTGGGGGGTGGAGATTTGCCCAGAAGCGACACAAAACCGACACATCCCCACCCCGTCACGTCCATGTGCGCCGAGGGGACACGGCTCTACACGGCGGCGCTGAGCACCGGACGGGTCGCTCGCAGTGAGGTCGAGAACGCCCCCTGCCTGCTCGAATTCGCTCTACTGAGGCCCGACCCAGATGACGCGAACCAACTGCGCGCGGTTCCACCGTCCGTCGCGCTCGCCCAGCGGATCCACCCGCTCGAACGGGAAATTCAGGACCGCCGCCGAGACACCATAGATCTCACCGACGCATTCGAGCCGTTTCTGACCATCAGCGCCCAGAGCCCCGCGAACACCCACGCCATCACCGTGCTGGAGGGGTTCGACCAGATTCACGCCGCCCTCGACCTGGCCACCGCCGAGTGCCACACCGAAGTACTGACCGTACAGCCGGGCGGGGCGCGGTCCACCTCCGTCCTCACCGAGGCGCTGGAGCGCGCCGCGCCCCTGGTCAACCGCGGGGTGCGGATACGTACGCTCTACCAGCACACGGTGCGGCACAGCCAGGGCACGCTCGCCTACGTGGACCGGATCTCCGCGGGGAAGGTGGAGATCCGCACGCTCGAAGAACTGATAGAGCGTCTCATGATCTTCGACCGTACCGTGGCCTTCATCCCCACGAGCGACGACCGGCGCACGGCCCTGGAACTGCGCCACCCGGGGCTGGTCGACTACCTCATCAAGGTGTTCGAGCAGTTGTGGCACCGCGCCGTGCCGCTGACGGCGGAAGTGACGTACCGGCACACCCCCGGCGGCATCTCCGGCGTGCAGCGCTCCATCGCCCAACTCCTCATCGAGGGGCACGTGGACGAGGCCATCGCGCGCCGGCTGGGGATGAACGTACGGACCTGCCGGGCCCACATCGCCAAGCTGGCGGCCTCGCTGGGCAGCGGCAGCCGGGCCCAGCTTGGCTTCCTCATCGCCCAGTCGGGGATCCTGGAGGACCACGAGCTCTGAACGGTCGGGGCGCCAGGCGCCCGGGCGGGGGCATGACGCGGGCGGCGCCCCGCCCCGGCCTGGTGGCCGGGGCGGGGCGCCGCTTCTTCGTGCGGTTTCCTCGGCTCTTGTTATCCGATGCCGAGGAAGGTGTGCCAGTTGTCCTCGTCCCGGCCGACCGCGCTGCCGACGACGGTGGACGTGCCCTGGATGAGCCATTCGTTGCCGGTGGTGCCGACGCCCCAGATGTCGGCGACCCCGTCACCGTTGGCGTCGGGGGTGCCGAGGACCCGCGGGTACTCGGCACGGCCCCATCCGGTGGTGGCGTAGGTGTAGTCCACGCCGCCTTCGGCGTTCGCCGCGAACTGCAGCGAGGTGAGGTCGGCTCCGCCGTTGGTGCCGGCCTTGCCCTTGCGCAGGGCCAGGCCGCGGTTGGCGTTGGCGTTGTCGCGGAAGAGGAGGTCGGGGATCTTGTCACCCGACACGTCACGGACGCCGACGATGTCGCGGGCGGCCCAGCCGGTGGCCATCTTGCGGTAGGAGGCGAAGCTGGATCCGGTGTAGCCAGAGAACGCCCAGAAGCCGTCGGCGTCCAGGGCGAACAGGTCACCGAGTCCGTCGCCGTCGATGTCCTCGGTGACCACGATCTGCCGGAACGTGGCCGGATCGGGCGCGGACAGCGGGAGCTGCATCTCCTGGCGGCGGCCGACGTCGAACTGGCCGGTGCCGGTGCCCGGGTAGATGTACATCTTCCCGTCGGGCATCACCGCGATGAGGTCGGTCAGACCGTCACCCGGATGCCAGTCGGTGGCGTGCCCGATCAGCGCGGCCTTGCCGCTCGTCGGGTCCTTCCAGTACCCGGGGGCGACCACCTTGCCGTTCTCCACGGCGCCCGGGATGTAGGCGTCGGTGTCACCCACCTTGTCACCCGCGTAGGTACGCAGGTTTCCGGCGGCGTCGATGGCCAGCAGGTCAGGCGAGCCGTCACCGGTGACGTCACCGGGGGTGTCGGTGCCGGGGCGGGCCTGGACGTAGAAGAGGTACTCGGTCGGCACCGAGATGTTGCCTGCCTTGTTGACCGTCCGCACATACAGGACGTTCGGACCGGCGGTGTCGACCTGCAGCTTGATGGAGGCCAGGTCGTTCTGCCACGGCCCCACCTTGTTCTCATAGGTGGGGTGGTTCAGGCTCCACTGGTACTCGCGGATGTCCGCGGCAGCCGTGCCGTTGCCGAGGATTTCGATCCACTGGTCCGGGGTGCTGGCGGGGTTCAGGCTCCACTCGGCCCCGTCAGGGCCGGGCGCCGGGAAGTGGGAGGAGCGCACGGTCGGGTTGGCCGGGGCGGTGTGGTCGATGGTGAAGGTGCACCAGCCGCCGCCACCGGAGTCGGCGGGCCCTGAGCCGGGCGACCACCAGCCGTCCTTGTCCCGGGCACGCGCCAGCCAGAAGTACTGGCGGCCCGAAGTGAACTTGTCGAGGGGCACGTCACGGATGGCGACACCGTCGCTGTTGACGCCGAGCCACTCACTCCAGACGCTCGCGCCGCTGGCCGAGTCCCACACCTCGAGCTGCAGCTGATCCAGGTTCCCATCGCGGTCGTTGCCCTTGATCCGGAACGACACGGCCGTCTTGCCGATGCTCGTACCCGGGCTGCTCGTCAGGCACGGACCACCGGGGGATGTGCTCATGTTCTGCGCGAGCGGGACGTCCGGCGGAGTGTTGTAGACGACCTCGATGTACGGGGCGCTCTCACCGTTGGCGAGGAGCTTCTTCCAATAGTAGGAATCCGACTCGTTCGGCGCCTTGAAACCGAGCGACAGCGCACCCCAACGGCCGCTGGCAGCCTGCGATACGAGTCCCTTGATGTCCGGGGCGACCCAGTTGTCCGGGCAGGAACTGTTATAGCCGTAACCGGCGTTCTCGGTGGCGACCTTGTTGCCCCACCAGCCCGTCGTGTTGTTCCACGTACTCGACGAACCCACGAACGGGGTCGAGTAGATGTCCATGACCTTCCGGTCACAGGACCACGAGTACGTCTGCAGGGCCCGCACGCTCGCCGACTGGATACCCGCGCCGTGGAGTTCACTGCCGAAATAGAAGTTGAACACCGAGCGGGACGTGCCGCCCGAGTCCGACTCGTAGCCGACGCGGGCCTCGTTCGTGCCGCTCGCGTTGTAGTTCTGGCCGTTGTAGAAACTCGAATTCCCGGCCGTCTTGTACAGCAGCGACCAGGAATGCTTGTGACCCTTGAACGACGGGTCCACGAACACCGGATACACCGTGTCCGCCGCGTTCAGCAGCGCCGCATCAGGCTTCAGCGACAGCGTGCCCTCCGCGAGCGAAGCGGCGGCCACCGAAAGGTGCGCACCTTCCGCGCCAGCCAGACCGGGCAGGCCCAGCGTCGGGTGGTCCTTCGCGGCCGCCGGAGCCTTCCACGCCGGAACATCGTCCGTGGTGCGGACCTTGCCGGCGGAGTCCCACATCAGCGGAGACGGCGAACCGGCGACCTCTTCACCCTTGCCGTCACGCGCCGACAGCGCACCGGACTCCGCGTCCAGCTGGAACGACAGATCGGGGGAGGCGAGGCGGTAGTTCAGCTCGGCCAGCAGCGGATCGGTCGCGGCCGTCTTGTCCTTCACGACCAGCAGGTGCGAATATCCGCCGTCCTGGGCGGTCATCAGCAAGTCGATACCGGGGCGCACGTTCTCGTACAGCGCGCGCGGACCGTCGATGACCGGCTCGGGCAGCACGCCCGGCCAGCTCACCGTCATCTCATGACCATCCACGTTCAGCCGGACCAGCTCGGTCCACACCTGGCCGGGCGCGTCCACCGTCAGAGCCGAACGCACCACGCCGCGCGAAGCCCGGTCACCGACCGCGGCACCGGCGGACCCGGCACTGAAGACCACGCTGCCGTTCACCGCCTTCGCGGCGTAACCGGTCTCCGTCTTCGCGAGGGAGGTGTCGATGGGCTTCCACTGGTCGCCCACCTTGGCGCGTACCGCCGAGCTGGAGATGTTCTTCTTGAACAGACCGTCGGGCTGCGCCCAGGTCGTCGTGTTGGCGTTGCGGTCCGCCGTGACCTCGACGTCCTTGCCGCTCTCGGCGGCGAGCTCGCGCGCCTCGGAAGCCGAGAGCGGAGCACCGGCCCCCTCGGCGGCCTTCTTGTCATGCTCGCCGCTGCCACGCACCTGCACTCCGACCGGCACGGCGACCGCCAGCGCGAGCAGGGCCGCCACGCCGCCCAGAGTCCTGCGGCGCCGGAACCACCGGCGTCTCGGTGGGTCGTCGGCCACGGCCGCCGACTCGGTATCGGAATCGCTGACTAGCATTGTTCGTTCTCCCCCTCGGGCGCCAAACCGAACGCACGTACTTCACTTTGCCGTTTGATGACAAAAGTGCGACCCGATCATGGACCATTCTTCGACCCAAAACACCCCCCAACTGGCCTGTTCTCAGGGCCTGATGACACCGAATCACCCGCTTTTTCCCAACATGTGAATCTCCCTGAGTGATTAAGACCACTCCACCCCCGGTTGCGGTGGACTTCCGGCGAGCACTTCCCCCAAGATCTGCTGGCAATTTGTCAATCCTTTGCCGTCCGAGTGTCCTATGACCGGACGGCAGCGGTATGGGGGGAATACATGTCGCCCTTTGCGGCGCGTAATTTGCGCCTACCCGGAAACGGGAAGGCGCGCAAACATCTGGCGCGCACCGGAGTCACGCTCTCCGTGGTGCTGTTGGCCACTCTTCTGCCCGCGCAGGCGTGGGCGGCCCCGCCCGGCGGGCGCTCCGGAGTCCAACTGCCGGATCTTCAGGTCGACCTGAAGGCCAAGCTGGACCAGGTCGAGGCCGCGAAGCTGGAGGGCTGGGCGGGTGCTCCCGCACAGCCCCCGGCGGGCTACGAGCCTTCCAAGGTGACTCCGCCTGCGGCCGGTACGGCAGACGTCGCACTCAACGCGGGCAGCGGAACGGCACTGGTGCAGGCGGGCACGCTGCCCATCAGCATCGGCAAGGCCTCGCCCACGGAGAGCAACCCGACCCCGCCGGCCCCCTCGGGCACCTGGGCGGTGTCCGTCGAAGCCCGTACGGCCACGGAGGCCGCCGGCCTCGACGGCGCGATCATCAAGGTCACGCCGCCGGCCGAGGGCTCGACCCCGGTCGACGTGCAGCTGGACTACAAGCAGTTCGAGGACCTGTACGGCACCGAGTGGTCCACGCGTCTGGAGCTCAAGCAGCTCCCCGCATGCTTCCTCACGACGCCGACCCTTCCCGAATGCAGCGTCGCAAAGCACATCCCCAGCACCAACGACCCCAGCACGGGCACCGTCCGCGCGACCGTTGATCCGGCCACCGCGCCGAGCCAGGGCATGCGCACCATGGCGGTCGGCGGCGGCGGTCCGACGGTCCTGGCCGCCACGGACTCCGCGTCCGGCGCGGGCGGCACGTACAAGGCCACCTCCCTTTCCCCCTCCGGCAGTTGGACGGCGGGCGGCAGCGGCGGCGGCTTCTCCTGGAGCTACCCCCTCGGCGTCCCGGCGGCCCCCGCGGGCCCGGAGCCGAAGATCGCCCTGTCCTACGGCTCCCAGGCGGTGGACGGCAAGACGTCCGTCGCCAACGGCCAGGCCTCCTGGGTCGGTGACGGCTGGGACTACCACCCGGGCTTCGTCGAGCGGCGCTACCGCTCGTGCTCGGCCGACCTCAAGAACGCGCCGAACAACGACAACAGCACGGACAAGAAGAAGAACGACCTGTGCTGGGCCGGCGACAACATGGTGATGTCGCTCGGCGGCAGCACCACCGAGCTGGTCCACGACACCGCCACCGGCGCGTGGATTCCCGCCAACGACGACGGCTCCAAGGTCGAGCGCAAGACCGACGCGAACCTCGCCAACGGCGCGAAGGACGGCGAGTACTGGGTCGTCACCACCCGCGACGGCACCAAGTACCACTTCGGCCGCCACGACGTGGACGGCGCCGGCACCCGGCCCGTGACGGACTCGGTCTTCAACGTCCCCGTGTTCGGCAACCACGCCGGCGAGCCCTGCCACGCGACCGCCTTCGCGGACTCCTCGTGCAAGCAGGCCTGGCGCTGGAACCTCGACTACGTCGAGGACGTCCACGGCAACGCCCTGGTCATCGACTGGAAGCGGGAAGAGAACCGCTACTCCAAGAACGAGAAGTACAAGGAGAAGAACAGCGCCGAGGTCGGATACGTCCGCGGTGGCTACCCGACGCAGATCTCCTACGGCCTGCGCTCGGACAACCTCTCCGGCCCCCCGGCCGCCAAGGTCGAGTTCACCGTGGCCGAGCGCTGCAAGGCGGAGGGCGCCACGAAGTGCGAGGACGCGGAGTTCGAATCGAAGAACTACGAGCTCAAGCAGCCCTGGTGGGACACCCCGTCCACGCTGAACTGCACCTTCACCGCGGAGACCTGCTACGTCTCCGTGCCCAGCTTCTGGACCCGTAAGCGCCTGACCGGCGTCACCACCTACGGCCAGCGCACCGAGGGCACCACCGACCTGTCCAAGGTCGACACGTGGACGCTGGACCAGTCGTTCCCGAAGCAGCGCACCGACACCCACCCGCCGCTGTGGCTGGAGTCGATCACGCGCGCCGGTTACGGCACGAAGAAGGACGAGAACGGCAACCAGCTCAGCGCTTCGCTGCCGGCGGTCTCCTTCCTCGCCAACGTCCAGGACATGCCCAACCGCGTCGCGAAGAGCGCCAACGACGCGACCCCGGACTACGACCGCCTGCGCGTGGAGACCATCCGCAACGAGACCGGCGGCGAGGTCTACGTCGACTACTCCGCCCCGTGCGCGGTGGGCTCCACCCACCCGAAGCCCGAGGAGAACACCACTCGCTGCTTCCCCGCCCACTGGTCCCCGGACGGTGAGCTGGAGACGCCGCCGCTGGAGTGGTTCAACAAGTACGTCGTCGACAACGTCGTCGAGAAGGACCGCGTCGCACGTCAGCCCGACGTCACCACCAGCTACACCTACGAGGGCGACGCCGCCTGGGCCAAGGCGGACGACGAGTTCACCAAGCCCGAGCTGCGCACCTACGACCAGTGGCGCGGCTACGCCTCGGTCGTCACGACCAAGGGCGTGACCTCCAACGCGGTCCCGAGGGAAGCCACCGAGCAGGGGCAGACCCGGACCCGCTACTTCCGCGGCATGTCCGGCGACGCCGGCCGTCCCGTGATCACCGTCAAGGACTCCACCAACACCGAGACCCTCGGTGACGACCTGCCCCAGTACCAGGGCAAGGTCGCGGAGTCCATCACCTACACCAAGGCCGGAGCCGGCGGCACGGTCGCCGCCCGCGACCTGAACTGGTACGAGTTCAAGAAGACGGGCTCCCGGCCGCGTGACGGCACCACCGACCTGCAGGCCTTCCGCGTCGACACCTCGCGGATGGACCGTTACGAGGCGGTAAGCAACGGCGGCATGCGCCTGACGCGTGCGATCGATACCTTCGAGCCCGTCTACGGCCTGAAGACCACCGCGCAGACCGAGGCCATGACCTCGAACGGCTCCGGCGGCTGGACGGTCAACGACCGGAGCTGTACGACCACCACGCACGTCCACAACACCGGCAAGCACCTGATCGGACTGCCGCAGTCCATCCGCGCCACCGCCGGCACCTGTGCGCAGGCGGCCACCGGCACGCAGCTGTCCAACACCCGCACCTCGTACGACGCCCTGAACGCCTTCGGTACGGCTCCGGTGAAGGGCCTGGCCTTCCAGACGGACACCCAGGACGGAGCGGGCACCGGCTGGATCACCACGGGACGCTTCGAGTACGACGCCCTCAGCCGCGTCATCAAGTCCTACGACCCCGCCGGCAACGCCGTGACCACGACGTTCGCCCCGGCGACCGGGCCCGCCTTCACCCAGACGGTGACCAACGTCCTGAGCCACAAGTCGTCCACCAAGTTCGACCCGGCGCGCGGCGCCGTGCTGGAGGTCACCGACCAGAACAACCGCAAGGTCACCTCGCAGTACGACCCCCTGGGCCGCACGACCGCGGTCTGGACTCCTTCCCAGAACCCGGCCATCGACAAGGCCCGGCAGACCTTCGAGTACCAGATCACCGAGCACGAGCCCCCGGCCGTGACCTCGCGCATGCTGCGGGACAACGGCACCTACGAGAGCTCCATCGAGATCTACGACGGCCTGCTGCGCCCGCGCCAGACCCAGGCGGAGGCACCGGGCGGCGGCCGCCTGGTCAACGACAAGCTGTACAGCGCCAACGGCACCGTCCGCCAGACCAACAACGGCTACTACGCGGAGGGCGAGCCGAACAAGGACATCTTCGTCCCGGAGACCGTCTTCCACGTCCCCAACGCCACCGCGACCGCGTACGACGGCCTCGGCCGGGCGGTGCGCAACACCACCCTCTACGACGGTTCCGCGCACCACTCCGACATCACGGTGTACGGCGGCGACTGGACCACCGAGCGCAGCGGGATGTCGGCCGACGGAGCGACTCCGCTGGCGGGCAGCCAAACGATCAAGACCTGGAACGACGTGCTGAACCGCACGACGCAGATCCAGAAGTCCACGGCCACCGACCTGACCACCTGGACCGACACCGATTACACCTACGACGCACGCGGCAAGCTGGCCGATGTCACCGACGCGGTCGGCAACCACTGGACGTACTCCTACGACGCCCGAGGCCGCCTGACCGGGTCCACGGACCCTGACGTGGGCTCGCTGTCATTCGGCTACGACAACCTCGACCAGGAGGTATGGGCGGAGAACGCGGCCGGCAAGAAGACGTTCACCACCTACGACAAGCTCGGCCGTGCGACCGAGAAGCGCGAGGACTCGGCGACCGGTCCCCTGTCCGCGTCGTGGACCTACGACACCCTGGCCGGAGGAAAGGGCAAGCCCGTCTCGTCCACCTCCTACACCAACGGGGTGGCATACAAGAGCGAGATCACCGGCTACGACGTCGAGTACCGCAACACCGGTACGAAGATCACCATTCCTGACACCCCGGCCACCAAGGGCCTGGCCGGCACGTACGCCTACACCACCACGTACATGCCCACGGGCGCGGTCCAGTCGACGACGCTCCCCGCCACCCCGGGTGGACTGGCGGCCGAGAAGCTCATCACCCGCTACGACTCCGATGGCATGCCCCAGACGATGTCCGGCCTGTCCTGGTACACCGCGGAGACGGTCTACAGCCCCTTCGGCGAGGTGCTGCGCACCGCGTCGGGCAAGGCCCCGAACCGGGTGTGGACGACCAACACGCACGACCCGCACACGGGCCTCGTCACCCAGTCGATCTCCGACCGGGAGACGTCCAACTACAACCGGCTCTCCGCACTGTCGTACACCTACGACGTGGCGGGCAATCCGACGTCGATCACGGACACGCAGCCCGGCGGCAAGATCGACCGCCAGTGCTTCTCCTATAGCCCGATGGGACAGCTCACCCAGGCTTGGACGGGCAAGGCGGCCGATTGCACGGGGCCCTCGCTGAGCGACGTCACCGCCGGACCGGACGGTGACGGCTACTGGCAGTCGTACGAGTTCGACAAGATCGGCAACCGCACCAAGCTGGTGAACCACAACCTCACCAACTCGGCGCTGGACCAGATCTCGACGTACACCTACGGCATCGATCCTCCCGGCGGCAGCCAGCTCCTGGCCAAGACCCAGCCCCACACACTGACCAAGGTGGAGAAGAAGCAGGGATCGACGCTGCTCTCGCAGTCCACCTACGAGTACGACTCCTCCGGCAACACCAAGACCCGGAAGCTCGACAACGACACCCAGGCGCTGACCTGGGACCGGAACAACAAGCTCACCTCGGCGAGCAGCCCCGGAATCGGAGCCGTCGCCGCCACCGGCCTGGCCGGCAAGTGCCTCGACGTCGCCGAAGGCTCCAACGCGGACGGCACCGCCGTCCAGATCTGGCCCTGCAACGAGACCCGTGCGCAGCAGTGGCGCCTGACCGGCGACACGGTCCGCGCGCTGGACAAGTGCCTGACCGCGGACGGCCTGTACGCCCGCCTGTCCGCCTGTGACGGGAGCGCCAAGCAGAAGTTCACCTACCGCACCGGCGACAAGACCCTTTACAACGCGGCGGCCAATGCCTGTGTCACCGTTCCCAACGACAACCCGGTCGACGGCAATGACCTGCACATCTTCACCTGTGCCACCAACGCCGCTGCCCAGCAGTGGACCTTCGCCGACCCCACCACCACCTACATCTACGACGCGGACGGAAACCGCGTCATCGAGGAGACCGGTTCCAGCCGGACCCTCTACCTCGGTGACACCGAGGTCACCGTCGACAAGGCCGGCCAGGCGATCGATGCCTTCCGCTACTACTCCGCCCCCGGCGCCCCGACCACCGTCCGGCAGACCGGAGGCAAGGCCACCGGCCACAAGCTGACGGTCCTGCTGACCGACCACCACAACACCGCCACCATCGCGGTCGAGCAGAAGACCGGGCAGCCGGTCACCCGCCGCAAGTCCGACCCCTACGGCAACCAGCGCGGCGCCATGGCCACCAACTGGTCCGGCAGCCGCACCTTCCTCGGCACGGGCGTCGAGGACGCCACCACGGGCCTGACCCATGTCGGCGCCCGCGAGTACGAGCCGGCCACAGGCCGTTTCATCTCGGCCGACCCGGTTCTCGACATCACCAACCCGCTCCAGATGAACGGGTACAACTACGCGAACAACAACCCCATCTCGCAGAGCGACCCGAGCGGGCTCGAAAGCTGCGGCGGATACGGGTACTGCGGTGGCGGAGGCTGGACCAACGGCAAGCACATCGAGGACATGCCGGACGACCCCGGATCCGAGGACGAGGACGAGGGCGACGGCTGGGACGGGCCCACCGTCGAGATCACGGTCGACGACCAGGGCGATACCTGGATCGCCGGCGGCCGCGTGCAGTCCGACAAGGAACTGAAGATCCGCTTCCCGTTCAAGAAGACCTACGAGGAGCGGCTGAAGGCCTGGCTGAGCGGACAGCGGTGCTACAGCCCCGATATGCAGGACGACTTCTGCGCCGGGGCCGCGGCTCTCGGCCTGTTCTCGTACGAGAGGACCCCGACCAACGCGATCATCGGAGACTTCCTCCTACTCGTCATCGCCCCGGACGCGGCCGCTTGGGCGGCCTGCGCCGGAGGGTCGCTGGTGAAGGGTTGCGGAAGCGCCGCGCTGGACCTCCCGTGGGCCAAGTGGGCCAAGGGTTTGAAGATCGTCGTCAAGGGCGGTAAGAAGCTCGACAAACTCGCAGAAGCGCTCGAAGACATGCCCGACTGGAAGAACGTCCCGAAGCCGGGTGCGGCGGGCACGGCAGCGGCCAATGAGACTGCGAAACGTCTGGGCTTCAAGAACCTCGGAGACCTCGGCCCCACGGCATGGGGAGGTCACAGCATGGACGAAGCCTTGGAGAAAAGGGATACATATCTCAAGGCCATGAAGAAGCGCGGTTTGACCAAGGCGGACGCGGAGCAGTTCCGTGACTTCTACCTCGGGCAGCACAACCACACCATGCGCCCGGATAGGTTGGCCGTGAACCCGAAGAACGGCAAGAGCACGCTAAACGTGAGCGCGCTTCCTCGGGCACAGCTCTTCCACTACTTCTCGAAGAACCTCTAGGACTGATCATGCAGTTCTCCCTCCAGACGGATACACCGACCCTGGCGTTCTTCGAACCAACCGGACAACAGTACGAGCTGGACCCGGGCGACCCGGTTCTGGTGAAGTTCTTCGGCGGTGAAGACGGCGAAGTCCGTTGGTTCAAAGGCGCGATCGTCATCATCGCTCCGACCGACGGATACACCCGGGCCTGGGACTCCGACGGCGATGAGATCGACATCGGCCCTGAATCCGGGGACGAGACGGACTGACCGGGCAACCGGCCAGGAATGACACATGGGGAAGGCCCCGCCCGGAATCATCCGACGCTGTTGGTTAATTCGGG
>NZ_JAGGOT010000066.1 GCF_018614195.1 Streptomyces sp. ISL-43 | reverse complement strand
AATCACCAGCATTGGGCCTAGGGCCGTCGCGACCAGCCCGGCGGGGACTCCGTAACGCATGAAGCGCCTTCCGGTCGGAGGTGGGGGGTCCTGCGGAGGGTCCGTGGGGGGATTCCTGCGGCCGAAGATACTCATGCGCATGCCAAGCTGACAACGATGTCAGACAGGAAGGTTTCCTATTGACCGAAACCCGCCGTCAGCGCGCCCCGCCGGCCCGCTTCCGACGCCGGTGGGCGGCGACCCGGGCCCGCGTGGCGCACGTGGTGGAGCAGTAGCGGCGGGCACTGCCGGGCCCGGTGCCGAGGAAGTAGCGGCCGCAGCCCTCGGCGACGCAGGCGCCCCAGGCGACCCGCCCGTACTCGGTGAGCAGACCGGCCAGCACCAGCGCGCCCGAGGCGAGGAACCAGCCGTCCCAGCCGGCGCCCTCCCCCCGGTCCACGTGCAGGTGCCAGGGGTGGCCGTCGTGCCGGGTGAGCCGGGGACGGGTGCCGTACTCCTCGAACAGGGCGTTGAGGGCCCGCGCTGCGCGGTCCTCTCCGCTCTCCCCGAGCACCTCCCCCATCCGCCGGGCAGCGGCGCGCAGCGCGGCCGCGTCGGCCTCGGTGAACGCCCGGCCGGTGAGGTCGCCGGGGTTCTCCCCGTGCCGCGCGAGCAGCAACGCGATTTCGGCACGGGGCAGTTCGGGCGCCACGCGGACGGCCTCGGCGAGCTCGATCAGCCGCTGGGCCGCCGGCAATCCCGGCGCGGGGTCGGCCATCCCGCGATCCTTTCGCCCTACACCCAAAGGACGTAACGTCTTGCTCCTCCATCACGTTACATCGCGAGAGGGGCCTGGGATGCAGGGGCTCGGACGGTACCTGGCCGCCGCGCTGGCCGCGCGGTTCGCCTCCGAGGGGATGGGCATGGCGGTGGTGCTGCTCGCCCTGCAGCGCACCGGGAGCGCGGCGCACGGCGCGTTCGTGCTGACCGCCTGGCTGGCACCGCACGTGCTGGCGGCTCCGCTCGCGGGCGCCGCCGCGGCCAGGTCGCGCCGGCCACGGCTCTTCCAGGTGGGCGCCCTGGCCGGATTCACCACGGCCGTGGCGGCCCTGGCCGTACTGCTCGGGCGGGCGCCGACGCCGGTGGTGCTGGTGGTGGCGGTGCTCGGCGGCTCCTGCGGGCCGATGGTGACGGGCGGGCTGTCCAGCCTGGTGGCGGGGCTGGTGCCGGCCGGTCCCGCGCGCGACCGGGCGTACGGATGGGACGCGTCGACCTACAACGGCGCCGCGGTCACCGCTCCGGCGGCCGTCAGCCTGGTCGCGGCCTTCGGCTCGGCCGGGCCCGCGATGGGACTCCTGGCCGCGTCCGGCGCGGTGGCGGCGGCGCTGGCGGCGACCCTTCCGTACGGAAAGCCGGACCCGGGCCCCGGCCAGGGCGCACCCCGGGCCGGGCTCGGGGCCGGGCTCGCCGCCCTGTGGCGGGTCCGCGAACTGCGGGCGGTCACCTCAGCCACGACCCTGGCCTTCGTGGGCATCGGGGCGCTCACCACCACCTCGGTGCTGCTGGCCACCACGCTCGGCAGCCCGGGCGGCGGCGGGGTGCTGATGACGGCGTTCGCCCTGGGCGCCCTGACCGGCTCGTTGACGTTGGGCCGGATCACGGCCGTGCCGCCGGGCCGGCTGGCCCGCTGGGCCATGGCGGCGACCGGGGTGGCGCTGACGGCCGCCGCGTTCGCCCCGTCCGTCGCCCTCACCGCGGCGGCGTTCGCGGCCGCCGGGGTGTGCGACGGGCCGCTGCTGACGGCCACCTTGCGGATCCGCTCGGAGTTCGCGCCCGACGGGGTGCGGACCCAGGTGTTCACCCTCGGCGCCGGGCTCAAGGTGACGGCCGCGTCGACGGGCGCCGCCCTCGTGGGGCTCGCGGCCGCCGCGCCGCCGTGGATCCTGGTGCTCGCGATCGCCGCCCTGCAGCTGGCCGCCGCCCTGCTGCACACCCTGGTGACGGCACGCGGCCCGGCACGCGGCCCCGTACCGGAAGCGGCCGCCGCCCCGGCCGCTACAGGGCAGTCGGCAGGTTCCGCCACAACTGCGGCCGGTCCGCGGACTCCTGGAGCGCCTTGAGCGTGGCCGGGTGCGGTGCGGCGTAGAGCTCGGGGTAGTCGACCTCGCCGAGCTCGGGGCGGACCGGGAAGGCCAGTTGCTCGCGGTCGAGGGTGAACTGGGCGTCGACACCGGGCTTGTTGCCCCGAGGGTCCACCCGGGCCCAGGCGGCGCTGCCGGGCAGGCGCAGCGCGACGAGGCCGTGGACCGCCAGGTTCGACCCGTCGTCGTCGCCGAGGAGCTGGTAGCAGAGGCCGGCCGGGATGCCGCGGGCGCGCAGCAGGGCGGCGAGCGCGTGGGCCTTGGCGTAGCAGATGCCGTTGCGCGTGCTCAGGACCTCGGAGGCACGCCACGAGACGCGGTCGTCGCCGGAGTCGGCGCTGTGCGGGATGGTGTCGCGGACGAACTCGAAGGCCACTTTGGCGTATGAATATGCATCGCCCGTGGCCGCCCAGAAGGCGTCGGCGGTCTCTTGGACGAGTGGGTGGCCGTGATCGACCGCTTCGTCGGCGGCCAGATAGGCGGCAAGGTCAGTATGCTCCTGGATCAGTTCCATGATCCAGGAGCATACTCATGCAACACTCTGCATGCCTATAGATTTATGGCACTACCTATTCACGGCGGATGTACGACGCTCCGGAGCTAGCGGGCCAGCTCTTCCTTGAGGGCCTGGAGGAAGCCGTCCACGTCCTCCTCCTGGGTGTCGTAGCTGCACATCCAGCGGACGTCGCCGGCGATCTCGTCCCAGAAGTAGAAGCGGTAGCGCTCCTGGAGCCGTCGCGTCACGTCGTGCGGAAGCCGCGCGAACACGGCGTTCGCCTGCACCGGGTAGAGGATCTCCACCCCGTCGGTCTCGCGCACGCCGGCCGCCAGCCGCTGCGCCATCGCGTTGGCGTGGCGGGCGTTGCGCAGCCACAGGTCCTTCGCGAGGAGCGCTTCGAGCTGCACCGACACGAAGCGCATCTTGGAGGCGAGCTGCATCGACATCTTGCGGATGTGCTTCAGCTGCCGGACGGAGTCCGGGTTCAGCACGACGACGGCCTCGCCGGCCATCATCCCGTTCTTGGTGCCGCCGTAGGACAGCACGTCCACGCCGACCGCGTTGGTGAAGCTGCGCATCGGCACGTCGAGCGAGGCCGCGGCGTTGGCTATCCGGGCGCCGTCGAGGTGGACCTTCATGCCCTTGCCGTGCGCGTGCTCGCAGATGGCCCGGATCTCGTCCACGGTGTAGACCGTGCCGAGCTCGGTGTTCTGGGTGATCGAGACGACCTGCGGCATCGCCCGGTGCTCGTCCTCCCAGCCCCACGCCTGCCGGTCGATGAGCTCGGGGGTGAGCTTGCCGTCCGGGGTCGGTACGGTGAGCAGCTTGAGGCCCGCCATACGCTCGGGCGCGCCGCCCTCGTCGACGTTGATGTGTGCGGTCTCGGCACAGATCACGGCGCCCCAGCGGTCGGTGAGGGCCTGCAGGGCCGTCACGTTGGCGCCGGTGCCGTTGAAGACCGGGTAGGCCTGCGCGTCCGTGCCGAAGTGGCTGCGGAAGATCTGCTGCAGGTGCTCGGTGTACTCGTCGTCGCCGTAGGAGACCTGGTGGCCGCCGTTGGCCAGCGCGATGGCCGCCAGGATCTCCGGATGCACCCCGGCGTAGTTGTCGCTGGCGAAGCCGCGCACCGCCGGGTCGTGGTGCCGGCGGGCGTCGGTCTTCGCTTCGGACTTCCTGATCGCGGTCCTCACGGTTGCGGAGTGAGCCACAGACGCTGTCCGTTCACATCGGAGGCGGGCCGCTCCCATACGCCGGCGATGGCCTCGGCCAGCTCCTTGACGTCGGTGAAGCCCGCGAACTTCGCAGTGGGACGCTCGGCGCGCATCGCGTCGTGCACCAGTGCCTTGATGACCAGGATCGCAGCCGCGGCCCCGGGACCGTCCTCTCCCCCCGCCTTGCGGAAGGAGTCGGCCATCGCCAGCGTCCAGGCCTCGGCGGCCGCCTTGCCCGCGTTGTAGGCGGCGTTGTTGGCGACCGGCTTGTGCGCGCCGGACTGGCTGACCAGGACGTAGCGGCCGCGGTCGCTGCGCAGCAGTCCGTCGTGGAAGGCGAGCGAGGTGTGCTGGACGGTGCGGATGAGGAGCTTCTCCAGGAAGTCCCAGTCCGCGAGGTCGGTGTCGGTGAAGGTGGTGCTGCCGCGCCAGCCGCCGACGAGGTGGACCACGCCGTCGATCCGGCCGAACTCCTTCTCGATCTGCTCGGCCCAGGCCTTGGTGGCGGCCAGGTCGAGCAGGTCCACGGTGTCACCGGTGATGGTGGCTCCACCGTGGGCGTAGCGCGCCGCGTCCACCGCTTCGGCGAGGCGTGTCGGATCGGCGTCGGACGCGACGACCACGGCGCCCGCCTCGGCCAGGCGGAGCAGGGTGGCGCGGCCGGCGGGCCCGCCGGCCCCGGCCACCGCCACTACCGCTCCATGAAGCTTTCCGTTGCCGTTCCCGGAGCCGTTCATCGGTGCAGCCTCCTGAGGGCGAGTGCTCACGCGGCCACTCGCTGTGCGTCGTCAGAGTTCAGAGCGGTGATGCCCTTCGTGGAGGCGATCACACCCTTGAGCTTCTTGGCGAGCGCCTCATAGAACATGCTGAGCGGAAACTCGTCCGGAAGCACGTCGTCCACGAGCTTGCGCGGCGGCTGCGTCAGGTCCAGGGCGTCGGGGCCCTTGGCCCAGCGGGATCCCGGGTGGGGGGCGAGATACCCGGAGACCAGCTCGTAGGCCTTGAACCAGTGTACGAGCTTGGGGCGGTCGATCCCGGCGCGGTAGAGCTCCTCGATCTCCGCGCACAGCTGGTTGGTGACCTGCGGGGCCCGCATCCAGTCGATCTTCAGCTTGTTGTCCGTCCAGCGCACCACGTCGTGCTTGTGGAGGTACGCGAAGAGGAGCTGGCCGCCGAGGCCGTCGTAGTTGCGGTTGCGGTCGCCGGACACCGGGAAGCGGAACATCCGGTCGAAGAGGACGGCGTACTGCACGTCACGGCCGTGCTCGTTGCCCTCGGACTCCAGCTTCACGGCCTCCTTGAAGGCGGTGAGGTCGCAGCGCAGCTCTTCGAGGCCGTACATCCAGAACGGCTGGCGCTGCTTGATCATGAAGGGGTCGAACGGCAGGTCGCCGTGGCTGTGGGTGCGGTCGTGGACCATGTCCCACAGGACGAAGGCCTTCTCGCAGCGCTCCTGGTCCTCGACCATGCGGGCGATGTCCTCGGGCAGCTCGATGCCGAGGATGTCGACGGCGGCCTCGGTGACCTTGCGGTAGCGGGCGGCCTCGCGGTCGCAGAAGATCCCGCCCCAGGTGAAGCGCTCGGGGGCCTCGCGGACCGCGATGGTCTCCGGGAAGAGCACGGCGGAGTGCGTGTCGTAACCCGGGGTGAAGTCCTCCAGGGTGATGCCGAGGAAGAGCGGGTTGTCGTACCGGGTGCGCTCCAGCTCGGCGAGCCACTCGGGCCAGACCATCTTCAGCACGACGGCCTCGAGGTTGCGGTCCGGGTTGCCGTTCTGCGTGTACATGGGGAAGACCACGAGGTGCTGGAGCCCGTCGGCGCGGTCGGCCGCCGGGTGGAAGGCCAGCAGGGAGTCGAGGAAGTCCGGCACGACGAAGCCGTCGGCGGCCCACTTGCGCAGGTCGGCGACGAGGGCACGGTGGTACGCGCCCCCGTGCGGCAGCAGCGGGGACAGCGCCTCGACGCCCGCGATCACGCGCTCGACCGCGACCTCGGCGGCGGCGCGGGAGGGCGCGCCCTCCGCGTCGAAGTCGATGGAGCCGTCGGCCGACTGCCAGGGCCGGATCTCCTCCACGGCGGCCTTGAGCTCGGGCCACGCCGGGTGGTCCACCACCCGTACACCGGCGGTTATCACGGCGCCGCCGATACCCGGCACAAGAGTTTCCGTCATGTCACTTCCTCCACAGGAGAACCTCACGTCAAGGCAGCGTATGCATGTGAGGGTCTCCTGTTCAAGAGGAGATCCGGGAAATTATCCTGCGTCACCCCCAGTGTCACCGAAATTCTTCCCGTTCTTATGCGTGGAGTCGATGACTTCGGCCAGCCGCGCCAGGACTTCGCGTGCCTGTGGGAGTACGCCGGCCAGCGCGAGGAACCCGTGGAACATCCCGGGGTGGGAGTCGAGGACCGAGGGAACCCCGCTCCCGATCAGCCGGTGGTGGTACGCCTCGCCCTCGTCCCGCAGCGGATCGCACCCGGCGACCACCACGTGCGCGGGCGGCAGTCCCCGCAGGTCGGCGGCGAGCGGGGAGGCCAGCGGATGGCCTCCGTCGCCGTCCGGGCCCAGGTACTGCTCCCAGAACCAGCGCAGGTGCGCCGCGGTCAGGAAGTAGCCCTCCCCGTTGCTCCGGTAGGAGCCGGTGTCCTGCCCGGCGTCCAGACAGGGGTAGACGAGCACCTGGAGCGCGACGGCCGGTCCCCCGCGCTCCCGGGCCAGCAGCAGCGAGGCGGCCGCGAGGTTCCCGCCGGCGCTGTCCCCGGCCACCACCAGGGCGGCCGGGTCGCCGCCCAGTTCGGTGACGTGCGCGGCCGCCCAGCACAGGGCGGCGTAAGCGTCGTGGACCGCGGCGGGGAAGCGGTCCTCGGGGGCCCGGCGGTAGTCCACGGAGACGAAGACGGCGCCGGAGGCCCGGCACAGGGTCCGGACGGTGGCGTCGTGGCTGTCGAGGTCGCACAGGACCCAGCCGCCGCCGTGGCAGAACACCACGGTCGGCCGCGGCCCGGGCCACCGCTCGGGGTCGGGGTAGTAGACGCGCACCGGGACCGGCGGCGCCCCGTCCGGCCCGGGGACGTCCCGGTCCTCCACGGAGCCGACGGCGGGCGGGGGGACCGTCGCGCGCGGGGCGGCGAGGATCCGGCGCGCCTCGCCGGCGTCGGTGACGCTCCCGCCGAGGTCGGGGAAGAAGGCCGCCAGCGCGTCGGCGTAGGGCCGGGCGGCGGGGTCGAGCCGGTCGGCCGCGCCGGCCGACCCGGCCGGGTCGGCGTGGGACCCGGGGTTCACATCGGTCATGGCGGCGGCCCCTACGCGTTCCCGCCCCGCTGGTTCGCGAAATGCGGGATGACCTTCTCGCCCCACTGGCGCAAGGTCTCCAGACAGGCCTCCTGCGGCACCGTCCCCATCTGGATCAGGCACATGACCTCGTCGGCCCCCGCCTCCCTCAGCCGCTCGACGTAGGCGATGGCCTCGTCCGCGCTCCCGTAGGCGTGATCGGCGTTGAAGGTGGCGGTGGACGTGGGCCGCACCGGGATGTCCAGCTCGTTGAGCCGGGCCACCACCTGCTCGGCGGCCTTGCGCATCTCCGCCTCCTCGTCGGCGCCCGCCACCACCGCCTCGTCCGGGATGCCCGCACCGCCGTACCAGTGGCCGATGGACTGCGCGAAGAACCGCTGCCCCCGGACGCCGATCCGGCGCGCCTCCTCGGGGTCGTCGAGCACGATCGTCGGACAGAGCACCGAGAAGTGGTCGTTGACCGCGGTGGAGACGAAGCGGCCGCCGTCGCGGCCCGCGATCGCGGCGTCGTAGACGGCGCGCATCCGGGCGATGGACTCCGGCCCGGCGAACCCCATCACCAGCGCCCCGACGCCCAGCTCTGCGGCCTGCGTCAGGGTCTCGGCCCGGCTGCACGCCAGGAACAGCGGCGGGTGCGGGCTCTGGCTCGGCCTCGGCAGGATCGGGTGCGGGTCGATGTCGATGAGCTCCCCGTGGTACTCCAGCTCCTCCTCCTGCCAGGCCTTCCCGATGATCCGCAGCGCCTCCTCCACCTCCGCGGTGGTGCGGTCCTTGTCGACCCCGCACAGCGAGGTCTCCTGCGCGGTCCCGCCGCGTCCGGCGCCGAGGTCGACGCGGCCGCCGGACAGCAGGTCGAGCATCGCGGCCCGCTCCGCGACCCGGACGGGGTGGTTGAAGGCGAAGGGCATGCACACGACTCCGTGCCCGATGCGTATGGTGTTGGTCCGGGCCGCCACCCAGGTCAAGAAGATCTCGGGAGCACTCATGTGGGCGTACCACTTCAAGGAGTGGTGCTCCACGGCCCAGATCCGGTCGAACCCCATCCGCTCGGCGAGTACCGCCTGCTCGACGCAGTCGCGGATGACCTGGTGCTCCCGTTCCACGGTCGGGTCGGCGAGCTGAGCTTCGAAGATCACGGAGAATTTCACGATGCCTCCAGGGTTGCGTCCCGTGCCCGGTCTCACTTCAATTCGAAATATGACTAGTAGTCAGACGTCGAAGAAGCAAGAGCTGCCACCGACCGCGTGGGCCGTTCTGGGTCTCCTCTCCTTCCCGGGGGAGCGCACCGGCTACGAGCTGAAGAAGTGGGCCGACTCCTCCCTGCGCTTCTTCTACTGGTCTCCGGCCATCAGCCAGATCTACGCCGAACTGCGCCGCCTGGAGGAACTCGGGTACGCGGCTTCCGTGCGCTCGGGGCCCGAGGAGGTGCGGGCCAAGCGCCGCTACGGCATCACCCCCGCCGGGCGTGAGGCACTGGCCGGCTGGGCCCGCGACACCGCCGAGGCCGGCCCCCCGGTCCTCAAGCACGGTCTGCTGTTGCGGGTCTGGCTCGGGCACCTGGCCGAGCCGGAGCGGCTGCGCGCGATGGTGGGCGAGCACATGGAGCGCACCACGCACGAGCTGGCCGCCGTACGGGAGGCCATGGCGCAGGCGGCCGCCGAACCGGACTGGGCGTTCCCGGTCCTCGCCCTGCGCTGGAGCGAGCGCCAGCACCTGGCCGAACTGGAGCTGACACGGGCGCTCTTGGCAGACCTGGAGAACCTCGAGAACCCTGATGACCTGGTGGACTCCGCGCCGGGCGGGTCGCGGCCGGGATCCGGGCAGGATCGTCAAGGCGGTGGGGGCGCGCCCACCCCCGGGTGACACGACGGGCCCCGTCCGGGCCTCCGGAGCCCCGTCGAGTCCGGCGGGATGCGGCCGGACGGCATCCGGTCGGCCCGCACGGACGGTCCCATCGCCCGTGCGGCGCACTAGCATTGATCCTCGACCACGCGCGGCCGGCCGGGACACCGCGACCGCGCGGGGAGCCGCCGTCGACGGAAGCGAGAGAACCTTGACTTTCCTCACCATCGGTCACCGCGGGGTCATGGGCGTGGAACCCGAGAACACCTTGCGGTCGTTCGTCCGCGCGGAACGTTCCGGCATGGACGTCCTCGCCCTGGACCTGCGGCTCAGCAAGGACGGCGCCCTCGTCGTCCTGCACGACGCCGACGTGGACCGGACCACCGACGGCTCGGGAGCCGTCGCCGACCTGACCCTGGCCGAACTGCGCGGGCTGGACGCCGGAGATGGCCAGCAGGTGCCCCTCCTGGAGGAGGTCCTCGACGCGGTCCGGGCGCCGCTGCGCGTGCAGGTCCACGAGCTCTCCGCCGTCAGGCCGTTCGCGGAGCTGCTGCTGCGCCGCGATCTGACCGGGCGGGTGGAGGTGGCCTCCTTCGTCGACGAGGTGCTCGTGGAGGCGGCCGGGCTGGTGCCGGGCCTGCGCACCGTGCTCTACGTGAACCAGGGCACGGCCGACGCCGGAGCGGCCATCGGCCGGGCCGTGGCCGCGGGCGCGGAAACGATCGCCCTGAACATCCAGCACCTCACCCCGCACACCGTGGAGGCGGCGCACGAGGCCGGACTGCGCGTGACGGGCTGGACGGTCAACTCGCTGGAGCGGCTGCGCCTCGCGCGGGCCCTCGAACTCGACGGCGTGCTCACCGACTTCCCGGAGATCCGCTCCACGGGCCGCTTCACCGCCTGAGGTCCGGGGCCGCCCACGGCCACGCCCGACAGGGCCTAGTGACCTGGTCTTGAGTTCCTGGCTCGCCTCATGAGTCGTGTTCTGTTTCAGATTTTGGGCTTTGCCTGACGGGGCTGGTGTCGGCGCGCTGTGCTGCTGTCATGGGCGACAACAGGCTGCCACCGATCGTGTTGTCGGACGCTGAACGGCTGACGTTGCAGAACTGGGCCGCTCGGCGTTCGACCGCGCAGGGCTTGGCCAAACGGGCGCAGATCGTGCTGGCATGCGCGCGTGGGTGGAACAACACGGTGGTGGCCGCTCGACTGAGCACCGAACGCAAAACGGTGGCGAGATGGCGGACCCGGTTTCTGTGCGACCGGCTGGACGGCCTGGCGGACGAGCCGCGGCCCGGAGTTCCGCGGACCATCACCGATGCCCAGGTGGAAGCGGTGGTGGTCCGCACCCTCGAGGAGACACCGCAGGGGGCCACGCACTGGTCGACGGGAACTGGCCAGGCAGACGGGTATCTCACCGTCCAGCGTGCTGCGGATCTGGCGGGCCTTCGGCCTGCAGCCCTGGCGGACCGAGACGTTCAAAATCTCCCCGGACCCGTTGCTGATCGACAAGATCCGCGACGTGGTCGGTCTCTATCTCGCCCCGCCGGCGAACGCGGTGGTGTTCGCCGTGGACGAGAAACCGCAGATCCAGGCCCTTGATCGGACCGCGCCGGTCCTGCCGATGCTGCCCGGCACCCCAGAGCGGCGGAGTTTCGACTACGTCCGGCACGGCACTGTCGACCTGTTCGCCGCGCTGGACACCGCCACGGGAAAGGTGATCAGCAAGCTGTCCGCCCAGCACCGGGCCGTCGATTTCCGGGACTTCCTGGACGAGATCGACCGCCAGACCGATCCCGGCCTGGCGGTCCACGTGATCTGCGACAACCTCTCCGCCCACAAAGCGCCTGTGGTGCACAAGTGGCTGCTGGCGCACCCTCGCTTCCGGCTGCACTTCACACCCACGTACTCGTCGTGGATCAACCAGGTCGAGCGGTGGTTCGGTGAGCTGGAACGGCGCTGCCTCGAGCGTGGCGTGTTCTGCTCACTCGACGACCTCAAGGCCGCGCTCGAGAACTGGGTCAAGGTCTGGAACGACGAGGCCCGGCCGTTCAAGTGGACCAAGACCGCCGACCAGATCATCGACCGCATCTGCCGCTACTGCGACAGGATCTCCGGACCAGGTCACTAGAGCGACTTGACCAGCAGCTCGAAGGCCAGGTCGTCACGGAGCGGGACGCCGAAGCGCGCGTCCCCGTAAGGGAAGGGGCTCATCTCGCCGGTGCGTTCGTACCCGCGGCGCACGTAGTAGGCGATGAGCTCCTCCCGTACGTTGATCACGGTCATCCGCATCTCCTTGGCCGCCCACTGCTCGCGGGCGCGGCGCTCGGCCTCGGCCATGACCTCCTTGCCGAGTCCGCCGCCCTGCCGGCCGGGGCGGACCGCGAACATCCCGAAGTAGACGTGGTCCCCGCGGTGTTCGAGGTGGCAGCAGGACACGATCTCCCCGTCGCGCTCCACCACGAGCAGCATTCCGTCGGGGTGCCCGACGATCCGGGCCACGTCCTCGGCGTCAGTGCGCTGCCCGTCCAGGAAGTCCGCCTCGGTGGTCCAGCCCGCGCGGCTCGAGTCGCCCCGGTACGCCGATTCGACGAGCTCCACCAGCGCCGGAATATCGGCCTCCACGGCGCTGCGGAAGTTCAAGGCCCGGGGGTCGGCGCTGTGCATCGGGGGATCCGTTCTGCGGGGTGACGGCTGGACGCGGGCGGGGTGGCGTACGGCACGCCCGACACCCGCGCGACAGAGCCTAACCTCGGGCGGCGTGTGGCCCGCACAACGGGGGCATCTCTTCCGGTGAAGCCGACGAACCGGGAGGTTCCGCCGTGCACGGTCCCGCCATGTCCCTCTCCACCTCCGTCTCCGCCTGGCTGCTCGTCCTGCTCTGCGCGGTGAGCGGCGCGTACTGTCTGCGCCGCGCGGGCAGATCCGGCGGCGGTCCGGCGGCCGCCGGGGAGGCCGCGATGGGGTTCGGCATGGCGCTGATGGCACTGCCGCTGGGGACGGGCGGCGGATGGCAGGCGCCGGTGCTCGGCGCGGTCTTCTGCGGCGCGACGCTGCACGCGGTGTGGCTGCTGCGCGCCGGTCCGCACCACGCGCACCACCTGGTGGGCTCGCTGACGATGGTCTACATGTCCCTGGCTCCGGGAGCCGGCCAGGGTTCCGGCCACGGCCAGGCTCCCGGCCACGGCCAGGGAGCCGGGCTGCCGCTGCTGACCGGGCTGCTGCTCGTCTACTACGCCGGGTACGTGGTGCTGGGCGGGGCCCGGCTGGTCACGGTGAGCGGCGCGAGTGTCCCGACCGGGCCCGCGGAGGTGATCCGGGCCTGCCGACTGACCATGGGAATAGGGATGTTGGCGATGCTGCTCACGATGTGAGGGCGCGCGCGGGCGCGGCGGCGGGCGGGGCGAACGTGTGCTCCGTCACCCTTCACCGGGACCGTACCCGCAGGTAGGCGCACGCTCATAGGCTGGGTCCATGATGGTCCCCGCCGTTCTCCTGCTGCTCGGCGCCCTGACCGCGGTGCTCGCGCCCCGCCTGCTGGCCCGGGCCGAATGGACCGAGCGCGAACCGGTCGTCGCCCTGTGGGCGTGGCAGTGCGTGGTGGGCTCGGTGCTCCTGTGCTTCGCACTGTCGATGCTGCTGAGCGCGGCCGCCGCCTGGCAGGCGGTACGGGGCAGGCTGTTCGCGCCGGCCCCGCGCGGTGTGGTCGACGCGTACGCGCTCGGCGCCGCGGGCGGCCTCTGGGCCACCGGCACCGCCCTCGTACTGGCGGGCGGCGGGCTGTGGACGGGCGCGATGCTGGCCCGGGAGGTCATGCGGGCTCGGTCCCGGCGGCGCGCGCAGGACGCCGAACTGCTGCTGCGGGCCCCGCTGCTGCCCGGCGAGGAGGCCGCGGGGGCGCGGCTCGTCGTACTGGAGGGGGAGCGTCCCGACAGCTGGTGGCTGCCCGGACCGACCCCTCAGCTGGTGGTCACGACGGCGGCGCTGGGCCGGCTCAAGGGGAGCCAGCTGGACGCCGTACTGGCGCACGAACAGGGCCACGCGGCGGCCCGGCACGACTGGCTGCTGCACTGCTCGCGGGCGCTGTCCGGGGGGTTCCCGCAGGTCCCGGTCTTCGCCGCGTTCGAGGCGGAGATGCACCGGCTGGTGGAGCTGGCCGCCGACGACGTGGCCTCGCGGCGGTACGGGCGCCTGACCATCGCCCTGGCCCTGGTCGGCCTGAACGAGGACCGGGGGGTCTTCGGCCCCTGCCCGGCCCCGCAGGCGCACGTCCCGCAGCGGGTCCGGCGGCTGCTGTCGGCCGCGCCCCGCCTCCCGGCGGTCCGGCGGATGCGGCTGACCGCGCTGGCGACGCTGGCTCCGGCGATCCCCCTGCTGGTGGCGTTCGGGCCGGGCCTGAGCACGCTGGCGTAGGTCCCGTCCGGGCGGTCCCGCGCGGCGGGCGCCGGGAACAGGGAGCCCCGGGTGCGAGGATCACCGCATGCGGAGCGATCGGGTACGGCCGCGGCGGACTTGGCTCGGCTGCGTACTGCTCGCCGCCGTCGCCCTTCTGACGGCCCTGGTGATGGCCCACCGGCAGCCGCTCACGCCCTACGACGAGGGGATCGCGCGGAGTCTGCACTCCTACGCCGCCTCCCACCCGGGGACCACCCACCTGATGAGGGTGCTCACCGACTGGTTCTGGGATCCGTGGACCATGCGGGCCCTGGCCGCCGCGGCCTGTCTCTGGCTGTGGCGCAAGGGCGAGGGCCGGTGTGCGCTGAGGGTCGGGCTGGTCACCCTCGCCGCCTCGGCGGTTCAGCTGGGTCTGAAGGTATGGGTGGGACGGGAGCGTCCGGTGTGGCCGGATCCGGTCGACTCGGCGCAGTACGCCGCCTATCCGTCCGGTCACGCGATGACGGCGACCGTGGTCTGCGGCCTGCTGCTGTGCCTGGTCCCGCGCGGCAGCCCGGGCCGCTTCGCGCGTTTCGCCCCGGGCCTGGCCCTGCTCCTGGCCGCGGTCTCGGTCCTCGGGGTCGGCTTCACCCGGCTCTACCTCGGCGTCCACTGGTTCTCGGACGTCCTGGCGGGCTGGCTGCTGGGCGCGGCCCTCGTGTTGCTCGCGACGGCGGATGGTGTCTGTTCGGGGCGATCCCCCGTGTCGCCCCGAACAGACGATCCAGTGCGCTGAGTATACTGGCTCGAAGCCAGTCAACGCAGGAGCAAGCATGTCCCCGCGCAGCGCATCGGTCAATGAAGAATTGCGCAGGCGTTCCCGGGAGCGGCTGCTGCAGGCCACGGTCGAGCTCGTGGCCGAGCGTGGCTACGAGGCCACCAAGCTCGGCGACATCGCCGACAGGGCGGGCGCCGCCCGCGGCCTGGTGTCGTACTACTTTCCCGGGAAGCGTCAGCTGCTGCAGTCCGCCGTGCACCGGCTGATGCACCTCACGCTGGAGGCGGCGCTGGAGCGGGAGCCGCGTTCGGACGACGGCCGGGAGCGCCTCGCGCGCGCGATCGACGCGATCCTCGGGCTGGCCCGGGACCAGCACCGGCTGATGCGGACGCACATGGCGGGCATCCTGCAGGCGGAGGGTTTCGTCCAGTGCGTGGAGCAGCAGCGGCTCGCGGAGCTGCTGCGGGACACCGTCGTCCGGTACGGCTCGGCGGACGCGGAGACCGACTATCCGCTGCTGCGGGCCCTTCTGATGGGCGCGGTGGTGGCGGTGCTGCTGCCGGGCGCGCCGATGCCGGCGGCGCGGCTGCGGGCGGAACTGTTCCAGCGGTACGGGCTGGACTGGGAGATGGGAGTCCCGCCGGACGGCGGACCGCCCGGCGGGACGTTTCCCTCTCCGCGTCAGCGGTAGTCGGGCTGGCTCTGCACGTTGAGCCGGTCCATCCACACCCACTTGGCGCTCTCGGTGCGCCAGTCGTCGAGCCGCAGCACGTCGAAGCCCTTGGCGATGTCGTTCGAGTAGATGTGCCCGTTGTAGTAGTACGCGGACCAGGAGCCGCCGAGGCCGAGCTTGTCGGTGGTCAGCGGGCCCCGCTCGAAGTAGCCGATCTCCTTGGGGCTGGTGGAGTCGGTGAAGTCCCAGACGGAGACGCCGCCCTGGTACCAGGCCTGGACCATGATGTCGCGGCCTCCGCCGACCGGGATCAGCGAGCCGTTGTGGGCCACGCAGTTCTCGGTGTCGGCCTGGTGGCGCGGGATCTTGAAGTAGCTCTTGAAGACGAGCTTGCGCTGGTCACCGCGGCCGGTGATGTCGTAGATGCCGTCCGCGCCCCGGGTGGGGCCGGTGGCCTCGTTGCAGGTGGCGCCGCCACCGCCGCCCAGCTCGTCGGTGAACACCACCTTGTCCGCCCGCTCGTTGAAGGTGGCCGAGTGCCAGAACGCGAAGTTCACGTTGTCCTGCACCCGGTCGATGACCCGCGGTTCCTCGGGCTTGCTGATGTCGAAGAGGATGCCGTCGCCCATGCAGGCGCCGGCGGCGAGGTTCCTGGAGGGCAGCACGGTGATGTCGTGGCAGCCCGTGGTCTTGGAGACGCCCGGGTTGGTGGGTCCGCCCGGGTTGCCGCCGTCCGGGAAGAGGACCGGGAAGGCGACGACCGCGGCCTGCGTCGGGTTCTTCTTCGGCACCTTCACGATCGAGATGCCGTCGTGCGGCGGCTTGCAGTCGGGGAACGCGTCGTTCGGGGAGTACGAGGAGACGTAGAGGTAGACGTCCCGGCCGCCCGGCACCAGCGTGTGGGTGTGGGAGCCGCACGCGGTCTCGACGGACTTGATGTACTTGGGGTTCTTCTTGTCCTTGATGTCGAAGATCTTGATGCCCTCCCACGAGGACTTCTCCGTGGCGGGCTGCGAGACGCTGTTGCAGGAGTCGTCGCTGCGCGAGGAGTCGGTGGAGAGGAAGAGCAGGTCCCCGGAGACCGAGATGTCGTTCTGTCCGCCGGGGCAGAGGACTTCGGTGACGGTCTTCGGCGCCTTCGGGTTGCCGATGTCGTAGATCGTGAAGCCGTTGTAGCTGCCCGCGTAGGCGTACTTGCCCTGGAACGCCAGGTCGGAGTTGATGCCGGCCGGGTCGGTGCTCGGTATGTTCGCCAGGTGTTTGATGTTCTTGCTGTGGACGATCTCGTCCTGGCCCGGGATCTCGCCGGGCGCTATTTCCCGGCCCGCGCCGGCCGCGGTGGCGGCGGCGCTCCGCGGCGCGCCCACGCCCGGGAGTAAGTCGCCCGGGTCGGGGGTGGCGGCCGCGGGTCCGGCCGCCAGGAGCGTGGTGAGTAGGCCGGCCGCCGCTGCGGCCGCCCCCAGGAATCTGCGCCGCGCCCTGCTGGTCTGCATCGAGGTCACTGTGCCCTCCCATGAGTCCTGTCGGTTCCGCCCGTGGTGGGAACGGAACGCGGACCCCGGCAGTATGGTCCTTTGCATGGACATGGCGAAAGTGTTACTCGGGCGAATCGTCGGGGCGGCCCTGGCCGCCGGACTCCTGCTCGCACTCACCGGCTGCCAGGACGGCGGCGCGGACGGGGCGGAAGGAGGCCCGGCCGCGGTGATCGCCCCCGGCAAGCCCGGCGAGAAGGCGCGCACCATCTCCCCCGAACAGGCCGCCAGGGAACTGCCCGACGACAGCCCCAACGCGGCCGATCGAGCGTACGTGCGGAACATGACCGAGCACCATAGGCAGGC
Source organism: Streptomyces sp. ISL-43 (assembly GCF_018614195.1). Taxonomy (GTDB): domain Bacteria; phylum Actinomycetota; class Actinomycetes; order Streptomycetales; family Streptomycetaceae; genus Streptomyces. The sequence goes on along the minus strand of NZ_JAGGOT010000066.1, from coordinate 5,914 downwards.
CCTTGCCATGAGCGCCCTCGCCCCGTCCCGGGCCTCGGCCGACGGGGTCAAGCGGCTCGCCGAGCGGATCACGGCCGCGCAGCAGCCCGAGATCGGCGCGATGGAACGGTGGTCGGCCCGCCTCCCGGCGCCCACCGCGGACGCGGGCGGCCACGACCACGCGGCGATGCCCGGCATGGCCACCGAGCAGCAGCTGAAGGAGCTCACCGACGCCACGGGGGCCGACTTCGACCGGCTCTTCCTCACCTTGATGACCGCCCACCACGAGGGCGCGCTGAAGATGGCCGGCGAGGCGCTGGCCTCGGGCAACAACGTCGCCGTCGAGGAGATGGCCACCGAGGTGGTGGCCACCCAGACCGCCGAGATCCACCGGATGCGCTCGATGGGCTGACGGCCCGGGCACCCGGTGTCATGCTGGGAACACCTGCGGGAGGAGCTCCGCCGTGCTTCGTATCGCCGTCGTCGGATCGGGCCCCAGCGGGGTCTACGCCGCCCAGACACTCGTACAGCAGCGCGAGGTCCCGGGCATACGGGTCGACGTACTCGACCGGCTGCCGGCTCCGTACGGGCTCGTGCGCTACGGGGTGGCCCCCGACCACGAGAAGATCAAGTCGCTGCAGGGCAGCCTGCGGACCGTGCTGGAGGACGAGCGGATCCGCTTCCTCGGGAACATCGAGGTCGGCGGACCCGAGCTGCCCACCGCCCGGCTCCTGGAGCTGTACCACGCGGTGGTCTACTGCGTCGGCGCGGCCCGGGACCGGCTGCTCGGCATCCCCGGCGAGGACCTCGTCGGCGTGCACTCCGCGACGGCCTTCGTGGCCTGGTACAGCGGGCACCCGGACGCGGCGGCCGAGGCCTTCGGCCTCTCGGGGGTGGATTCGGCGATCGTGGTCGGGGCGGGGAACGTCGCGGTCGACGTGACACGGATCCTGGCCCGGGGCGAACCGGAGCTGTCCCCCACCGACATGCCGCAGGCGGCGCTCGGGGCGCTGGGCGCCAGCGGGGTGCGTGAGGTCCACATGGTGGCCCGGCGCGGGCCCTCGCAGGGGAAGTTCACCACGAAGGAGCTGCGCGAGCTCGGCACGCTCCCGGGCGTGGACGTGATCGCGGACCCGGCGGAGCTGGCCATCGACCCGGCGTACGCGGATCCGGGCGCGGCCCTGCCCGCGGTGAACCGGCGCAACGTGGAGGTGCTGCGCGGCTGGGCGAACGGCCCGGCGGGCGACGGCGGCCGGCGGATCGCGCTGCGGTTCTTCCTGCGCCCGGTGGAGGTGCTCGGCGGACCGGACGGCCGGGTCACCGGGATGCGGTTCGAGCGGACCGCTCCCGACGGCCGGGGCGGGGTCACCGGGACGGGCGTCCACGAGGACGTCCCGGCGCAGTTGGTGCTGCGCTCGGTGGGATACCAGGGCGTCCCGCTGCCCGGCCTGCCCTTCGACGAGCGCACCGGTACGGTCCCGCACGCGGCGGGCCGGGTGGTGCGGGCGGGCCGCGCCTCGGTCGGCGAGTACGTGGCGGGCTGGATCAAGCGCGGCCCGACCGGGGTGATCGGCACCAACCGGCCGTGCGCGAAGGAGACGGCGTCCTCCCTGCTCCAGGACGCGGGGGCACTGGCCCGCCGCGAGCGGGACGGGGACCCCCTGGAGACGATGCGGGCGGCGGGGCTGCGGCCGGTGGAGTGGCCGGGGTGGCTGGCGATCGAGACGGCGGAGGCCGAGCTCGGGCGCTCGCTGGGCCGACGCTCCGTCAAGATCCCGGACTGGGCGGGCCTGCTGGGCGCCGCGGACCGGGCGGACTGAGGCCGGGAGCCGGGAAGCCGGCGGCGGGACGGCGGGGCCTCGGCGACGCCGCGAATCCGCCCGGGCCCGCGCGGGACGGGCCCCGCCTCAGCCCCGGCCGCGCGCCTCCTCGGCGGCGGCCGCCGCGAGCACGCGGTCGAGGAGGCCGGGGAAGAGCGCCTCCAGGTCGGTGCGGCGCAGTCCGTTCAGCTTGCTGGTGCCGCGGTAGCACTGGCGTACGACACCGCTCTCGCGCAGGACCCGGAAGTGGTGCGTGGTCGTGGACTTGGTGACCGGGAGCTCGAAGTACGAGCAGGCCAGCTCGGCGTCCGTGGCCGCGAGGTCCCGGACGATGGAGAGCCGCACCGGGTCGGAGAGAGCGTGCAGGACGCCTTCGAGCCGGATCTCGGCGGCCTCCGGGTGGGCGAGGACACGCGCCGCGTCACGTTCCGTCATGTCCGCACTCCACTCGCTCGGGTGATCCGGGTCCAGGTTCCAGGGTCCATCGTACGAGAACCGTCGTAGGACCGGAGCCGATCGGATGGGCCGCGGCGCGGGGATCGGGGCCCCGCGCCGCACCCGTTCACCAGGAGCGGTGGTACTGGTCGGGCGTACGGATCCCGGCGCCGAGCTCGGCGGCCGCGCGGCGGGCCCAGTACGGGTCGCGCAGCAGCTCCCGGCCCAGCAGGACGGCGTCGGCCTCGCCGTTGGCCAGGATCTTCTCGGCCTGCTCCGGTTCGGTGATCAGACCCACGGCGGCGACCGGGAGGGTGGTCTCGGCCTTGATCCGGGCCGCGAAGGGGACCTGGTAGCCGGGGCCGACGGGGATCGTCACGCCGGGGGCGAGGCCCCCGGTGGAGACGTCGAGCAGGTCCACGCCGTGCTCCTGGAGCAGCGCGGCGAGCCGGACGGTCTCGTCGGCGGTCCAGCCGTCCTCCTCCAGCCAGTCGGTGGCGGAGATCCGGAAGAACAGCGGGAGTTCCACGGGCCACACGGCCCGTACCGCGTCGACGACTTCGAGGGCGAGACGGGTGCGGTTCTCGAAGGAGCCGCCGTACTCGTCGGTGCGCTGGTTGCTGTGGGGGGAGAGGAACTGGCCGATCAGGTATCCGTGGGCACCGTGGATCTCGACGACCTGGTAGCCGGCGGCGAGCGAGCGCCGGGCGGCGGCCGCGAACTGCTCCACGACGTCCCGGATCTCCTGGGCCGTCAGCTCGTGCGGGACCGGGTGCCCCTCGGCGAACGGCACGGGGCTCGGGGCGCTGGGCCGCCAGCCGTGCGCGTCGGGTCCGACGGGGCGCCCGCCCTTCCAGGTGCGGTCGGTGGAGGCCTTGCGGCCGGCGTGGGCGAGCTGGATGCCGGGGACCGCGCCCTGGGCCTTCAGGAAGGAGGTGATCCGGCGCAGCGCCTCGACCTGGGTGTCGTTCCAGATGCCGAGGTCGTACGGCGAGATCCGTCCCTCGGGGGCGACGGCCGTGGCCTCCTGGATGATCAGGCCGGTGCCGCCGGTGGCGCGGGCCGCGTAGTGCGCGAAGTGCCAGTCGTGGGCCACTCCCGCGTCAGGGCCGAACGCCTCGGCGCTGTACTGGCACATCGCGGCCATCCACACCCGGTTCGGGATGGTGACCGAGCGGATGGTCCACGGCTGGAACAGGGCGGCGAAGGCGGCAGGGGCAACACTCATGAGGGCTCTCCAGAGGGGACCGGACGCGCACCGGGGATCGGCGGCTAAGTACGAGCATCACCGTACTACGAAATCTCTCGTAGTACGAGACCTCCCGTACAACCCGAGACGGCCGCGCGCGTGCCGACCGGCCGCTGTCAGTGGCCGGGTGCAGACTGACGGAAAAGCTGCCATGCAGGACAACGACGTCCGGAGGTGTCGGCCATGACCGACGTGGTACTGCTCGCCGGGACCCGCAAGGGACTCTTCATCGGCCGCCGGGGCTCCGGCGGCACGTGGGAGTTCGACGGGCCGCATTTCAACGCCCAGGCGGTCTCCGCCGTCGCCATCGACCGGCGCGGGAGCACACCCCGACTCCTGGTCGGCGGCGACAGCACGCACTGGGGGCCCTCCGTCTTCAGCTCCGACGACATGGGCGCGACCTGGCGGGAGCCCGCCGCGGCCGCCGTGAAGTTCCCCCAGGACACCGGCGCCTCCCTGGAGCGGGTCTGGCAGCTGCATCCGGCCGGCCCGGAGGCCCCGGGCGTGGTCTACGCGGGGACCGAGCCGGCCGCCCTGTTCCGCTCGGCCGACGGGGGCGAGTCCTTCGAGCTGGTCCGGCCGCTGTGGGAGCACCCGACCCGGGACAAGTGGGTGCCCGGCGGCGGTGGCGAGGGCCTGCACACCGTGATCACCGACCCCGGCGACCCGGACCTGATCACCGTCGCGGTCTCCACGGCCGGGGTGTTCCGGTCCAAGGACGGCGGGGCGAGCTGGGGCCCGTCCAACAGCGGGATCTCGGCGGTGTTCCTGCCCGATCCGCAGCCCGAGTTCGGGCAGTGCGTACACAAGATCGCCCAGGACCCGGGGAACACGGACCGGCTGTACCTGCAGAACCACTGGGGCGTCTACCGCAGCGACGACGCCGGGGCCCGGTGGACGGACATCGGCGCCGGCCTGCCCTCGGACTTCGGCTTCGCGGTGGCCGCCCATCCGCACCGGCCGGACACCGCCTACATCTTCCCTCTCAACGCCGACTCCGACCGGGTCCCGGCGGAGCACCGCTGCCGGGTCTTCCGGACCCGGGACGCGGGCAACAGCTGGGAGCCCTTGTCGAAGGGGCTCCCGGACGGCGACCACTACGGCACGGTGCTGCGGGACGCGCTCTGCACGGACGACGCGGATCCGGCCGGGATCTACTTCGGCAACCGCAACGGCGAGCTGTACGCCAGCCAGGACGACGGGGACAGCTGGCAGCTGCTCGCCGAGCACCTCCCCGACGTCCTGTGCGTACGCGCCGCCGTGCTGGAGTAGGCGTACGTCCCGGCCGGTTCCGGGCGTCAGCCGGTGAGGCGCCCGGCCTGGCGTACGGCCTGCGCCAGCTGACGCACGGCGGGGTCCTCCGTGCGTCCGGCCAGCCGGTCCGCGTGCCCGGCCAGGCTCCCCAGCGGAACCGCGCCCGGCACCCGCTCCCAGCCGCCGTCGCGCTCCCGCAGCGCGGAGGCGAAGTAGGCGGCCACCGCGGTGACCTGGAAGCGCGGCGGCGCCCCGGTCCACAGATCGCCCCACAGCGCCGCCGCTTCCACCCGGCCGGACTCCTCGTGCGCCACCCGGGTGCGCGGGTCCAGCCAGCGCACCGTCGCCGTCGCCAAGTGCCCGGCGGCGCCGGGGCGCAGCCGTACCGAGTACAGGGCGGTCACCGTGTGGCCGGAGCCGACCTCGCCGCCGTCCACGGTGTCGTCCCGGAAGGCGTCGTCGGCGACGCGGCGGTTGTCGTAGCCGATCAGCCGGAACCGCTCGACGCTCTGCGGGTCGAAGGAGACCTGCGCCTTGGCGTCGCGGGCCCGCAGCTGCACCTGCGCCGGGAGGTCCTCGCAGAAGACCTTGCGGGCGCCCTCGGTGTCGGAGACGTACGTGGTGTGTCCGTCGCCCCGGTCGGCGAGCTGCTCCATGAAGGCGTCGTTGTACTCGCTGCCCACACCCACGCCGAACAGCGTGATCCCGTGCTCGGTCCGGGCTTCGGCGATCCGCTTCAAGATGGCGTCGGCGGAGGTGGCGCCGGTGTTGGCGAGGGCGTCGGAGAGCAGGACGACACGGTTGGTGGCGCCCGGCCGCAGCGCCTTGACCGCGACGTCGTACCCGCGGGTGACGCCCGCCTCCACGTTGGTGGAATCGGCGGTGCGCAGGCCGTCGACGACCTGGTGGATCTGCTCGCGGTGGCCTTCGACGCGGGTCATCGGCAGCCGGGTCTGGGCCTTGCCGCTGAAGGTGACGACGGCGACCGAGTCGTCCTCGCGCAGCTGGTCGGTCATGAGGTTCGTGACTCCTCCCCCTCATAAATGAGGGGGCTTCTCGCTATGCCGGTTGAGGCTCGCGACGGACCAGCCCGGCCCGTAGAACGTTGACAGCGCCCACCGTGTCAGCGTGCGCCAGGTGGCCGCAGGCTATGCAGTGGAACTTGTCCTGTGTGGTC
>NZ_JAGGOT010000065.1 GCF_018614195.1 Streptomyces sp. ISL-43 | reverse complement strand
ATTGGGATCACTAGACACTAGCTTGTTAGTCGTTCGCAAAACATGACTCAATCCGGACAATAGACTCCGCCTTGAAGTGCCGCGTTCCAAACAATGACCGAAAATCAGCAATTTGCCTACGCGATGACTTAATGTAGGCGGTCGATTGATCCCAGTTACCCAAAATAACCCCCATGGAATTTGCGCTTCCGAATCCTCAACTGCCGATGGGTTGTCCGACGGTGCTGTTAGCGTTCACGCCCAGTTGCAATCACAACCGCATTGGGGAGTTTTGCCGTGGGGGGCATACAGAGAAGACAGCGACGGGCCGGCCGGCCAGTCGCAGTGGCAGGGCTGGTCGCGCTGGCCCTGTCCGTGACAGGCATCAGCGCCGCACCAGGCGCCTCGGCAGCACCAGCAGTGGACACGTCGAGCGCGCAGACTCCGCCGGAGCGGCCGACGACCGAGCGGGAGCGGGCGGAGGACGCCGCCCTGGCGGAGGCGAAGCGCACGGGTAGGCCCGTCACCGTGTCGGCGGCGACGACCGAGACGGACACCGTGGTGGCCAATCCGGACGGCGCCCTGGGGCTGACCCGCAGCGTCGCCCCCGTGCGCACCAAGCGCGACGGCGGTTGGGTGGACCTCGACGCCACCTTGGTCAAGGCGGCTGACGGAACGTTCCGTCCGAAGGCCTCGGTGAGCGGTCTGACCCTGTCCGGTGGCGGCACCGCCCCGCTGGCCACCTTGGACCAGGACGGAAAGCAGCTGGTGCTGAGCTGGCCGGAGCCGCTTCCCGCCCCGGTGCTGGAGGGGGCCAGCGCCGTCTACCGCGAGGTGGTCCCGGGCACCGACCTCATGGTCACCGCGGACCAGAGCGGCGGGATCTCGCAGATCCTCGTCGTCAAGTCCGCCGAGGCCGCCAGGAATCCGAAGCTCGCGAAGCTGACTATGGGGCTCAAGGGTGAGGGTGTCACCGTTTCCGCAGACGGCCAGGGCAACCTGAAGGCCGCCGACGCGTCGGGCCGCACGGTCTTCCAGGCGCCGACCCCGACCATGTGGGACTCCACCGCCCCCGTCCAGGCCCCGCTCGCCAAGCCCTCCGGCACCGCCGCCTTCTCTCGGACGGTCATGAGCGCGGAGAGCGCACCGTCCGGTGCGGCGGACGAGGGCGTGGCCAAGACCGCCTCGGACAGCGACGGCCCGGGCGACTTCGCCAAGAGCACGCGGCTGCAGGCCGACCTCGGCAAGGACAGCATCGCCCTGACCCCGGACCAGGTTTTCCTGGCCGACCCGGCCACCGCCTATCCGGTGTACATCGACCCGGCGTGGACCCCCACCAACCGCGGCACCCAGCACTGGGCCTGGGTCCAGGAGGCCTACCCCACCACCACCAGCTACGACGACTACGCCGACACCTACGACCCGGGTGTCGGCTACCAGCGCTGGCGGACCAAGACGGGCCTGGAGCGCTACTACGTCCAACTCGACACCAGCGACCTGAACGACAAGAGCATCAAGAAGGCGTCCTTCTTCGCGACCCAGTCGTACGCCGCCGACGCCACCTGCGGCAACACCTACAACGTGGACCTCCACTCCACGGAGCCGCTCCTGCCGAACATCACCTGGGGCAGCCAGCCCCGCGACTGGGAGGTCCTGCGCACGACCTCCCTCAACAGCGCCGGCGGCTCCGGCTGCCCCGACTCCACCACGCGCGGCGAGTGGGACGTAGCCGACCACCTCACCGCCAACATGTGGCGCGGCAACATCACCTACGCCCTCTTCGCCTCGAACGAGACCAAGAGCAGCTCCAACAACGGCTTCAAACGCTTCACCCGGGACAAGAACAACCTGCCCTTCCTCTACATCGAGTACAACCGAGCCCCGAAAACCCCGTGGGGTCTCGCAATGTCCCCCGCGCCGCAGAGCCCGAGCGCCAACAGCTGTGGCTGGGTCGGTGCCACCTCCTACGCCGGCATGAGGGTCAGCGCCTGGACCGGCGACCCGGACGACATGGCCACCGAATCCCGTTTCATGGTCTACGACACCAAGGGCGGTGCTCCGGCCTACGACAGCGGCTACATCGGACAGGGCAGCGGCGACCACCAGGTTTCCGCACACCCGACCAACCTCGCCGACGGCACCTCCTACTCGTGGCAGGTCCAGAACTTCGACGGCGAACTGGGCTCGGCCTGGGTCGAAGGCTGCCGCTTCACCATGGACACGCAGCCACCGTCCGTCCCGGTCGTCACATCCGCCGAGTACCCCCCGTCCGGCACCCTGCCCGGCTCCACGAAGTACATCGGCCAGAGCGGAAACTTCACGGTAGCGGCGACCGACTCCCTCTCCGGTGTCCTGTACTACGAGTGGGCCTTCAACTCGGCGATCCCGGTGGGTGGCGCCAACCGCGTCGACGCCGCAGCCGTCGGCGGCGGCGCCACCATTCCGCTGACGCCCACGACCTGGGGCACCAACGTCCTGCGGGTCCAGTCCGTGGACCGGGCGGGCAACCGCTCGCAGCAGCAGACGTACACCTTCTACGTCCCCGACAACCCCAACGCCAAGACGACTCTCGGCGACATCACCGGCGACGAACGGGTCGACTTCATCGCGCCCGCCGACAACGGCGACCTGATCGTCTACCCGACCGCCACCGACCCGGCAACCGGCGGCGTGACCGCCTCCAACGTGGCCAACAGCCCGGGCGGCAAGGGCTGGGGCGGAGGCACCCTGACCACCCACCGCGGCGGCAACGGCATCCGTACCGACGACCTGTGGGCCTACCGCGACGGACAGCTCTACCTCTACCGAAACGCCTTCACCCATGGCGGCCTCGAAGCCCACGGCGGGTTCTATTTCACCGCAGGCGACAGGGGGGTTGTCGTTCGCCCGGATGCCTCCACTTGCACGGTGGCAGCCACTGGCGCCCCCTGCGGGAGCGTCAACTACGCGTCGAATTGGTCGGGCGTCAAGCAGATCCTCGCCGTGGGTGACGCCAAGCCGGAAGCCGGAGTCGCCCCGCTCAACGACCTGGTCACCGTGGAGAGTGACAGCAACGGCAGCCGCCTGCTGCTCTTTCAGGGCAAGGGGGCCACAGGCGCGCTGGAAAAGCCGGTCGTGCTCGTCCTCAGCCCCTCCGGCTGGGACAACCTGACCCTCATCGCCCCCGGAGACGCCACCGGAGACGGCCTGGCCGACCTGTGGGCCCGCGACAACACGACCGGTGACCTCTACCAGTACGCAAACGTCGCCGGGAACCCGGCCGCCCTCGGCGACCACACCAAACGCACCAAGATCGGTTCCGGAGTCTCCGCAGCCGCCTTCCCGGTGATCGGCTCCTCCGGCGACACCAGCGCCGACGTGCCCGGCGTCCCCGACCTGTGGGCCCTCGACAGCCAGCACCGCCTGCGCACCTGGAACGGCATCGCCACCAGCGGCAAGGTCACAGGCTTCCGCAAGGCCCAGACCATGGGCGACGCCCGCATCTCGACCTCCCACTGGAAGCTGAACGAAGGCACCGGCACGGCCGCCGCAGACCTGCGCGCCCGCAACAACGCCACACTCGGCGCCACCGGCGCCACCTGGGCCGCGGACACCGTCGCGGGCACCGCCACCGAGGTCGTCAACCTTGACGGCATCACCGGTACTGTCACCGCCGCCGGCCCCGCCGTCGACACCACCCGCAGCTTCACCGTCTCCACCTGGGCCAAGACCCAGGCGAACGCCGTGGTCCTCAGCCAGGACGGGCAGCATGCCAGCGGCTTCATGCTCTGGCACGACCAGGACGACAAGTGGCACTTCGGAATGTCCAAGAAGGACGACGACGGCTGGGACTACGACCAGACCACCGTCATGAACGACGCCGCCAAGGTCCGGATCAACGAGTGGACCCAGCTGACCGCCACCTACGACGACACCACCGGCCTGATCGCCCTCTACGTCAACGGAACCCTCGCCGGCACCGGCCACCACCCCAAGGCCAACGCCTGGAAGGCCACCGGCCCTCTCGTCCTCGGCCGGTTCAAGAACCAGAGCAAGCCCTGGTCCTTCTGGAGGGGACAGATAAGCAACGTGTCCGTCTACGACCACTCCACCGTCCCCTCAGCGACCCGCACCACCGTCGTCTCAGCGGTGAGTAGCACCAAGTGTGCGGACGACGACCACGGCAGCAATGCTGAAGGCACCCGCATCCACATCTGGGACTGCAACACCGACCCCGGCCCCTCTCAGACGTTCGAGATTCGAGAGAACGGCGAACTGCGCGTGGCCGGCAAATGCCTGACCACCGCAGCGGGAGGTACCGGAAACCGCACCCTCGTCCAACTCAACACCTGCAACGGTGCCGGCGGCCAGCAGTGGCTACCCACCGCCACCAGCGGCTTCTACAACCCGCAGTCCCTACGCTGCCTCGACCTGCCGTACGCCCGCACCGACAACGGCACCCAACTGGAACTGTCCGACTGCAACGCCTCCAACGCACAACGCTGGCACGCGTCCGGCCTCGCCTCACCCCTAGGAACCACCGGCTAACCCTGACCCAATGTCTAAGACCGCTGGCCCGTCTTCCCCGGTCACCCCAAGGGAGACGGGCCAGAGGCTTCTGAGCACGATCCACCCGTCTGGGATCCAGCCACCGCCATACCCATTGATGAAACCGGCAAGCGGGCCCACCAAAACTGGGCCGCAGCCCCCCGCCCTGATCCGCTACCCTGTCCCTGGGCTGCCCAAGTGGCAGCTCAGTACCTTGCCGAATGCGGCTGGAAGCTCGCGCAGAGTATTCAGCCGCGTTTCACGCAAGCCCCCGCCTTCGTGGGCCTTGCGGAAAACTCCGAAACCGCAGCTCAGAGCCCCACTTCCCAAAGCCTCAGGAACGCCTCTCCCCCATTTCGGGAACGAATGAGGCTCCTTCGCAGGTCAGCCAGTCGCCGCGCGCCCTCGATGGATCGACCCACTCGCGACTCCGGGATGCTCTTGGAGAGTGTCCAGCGCATCAAGGGCATGATGTTCGCTTGGCTTGAATTGATCAGCTACCAACCGGATTCACCCCCACGGCCCATAGCCCCCTACTGACCATTCTTAACGGGGGCCCATGAGGGTGACCCACCACCGACTTAGTGCCGAGCAGGCGGGCCGGGGCACCGGCAGGATCGTGGTCTCAGTGGCAGGACTCCCTCATCGCCCGGTCACCGGACGATGAGGGAGTCCTCCCGCGACCCTGACCACGCATCCACGCAGTCCTCGAGGACGAACTTCCCCGCAACGTTGCCCGGAAGGTCAAGACCACCACGCCACGCCCCAGGCGCTTCCAGCCCCTCACCGAAGCCCGACGACTCCTCCACGCGGCCCACGGTGATCGGCTCCACGCCCCTGTATGAACTCCCGCTGCGTACCGGCCTCCGCAAGGGCGAACTCCTCGGCCTCCACTGGGAAGACCTCGACCCCGACGGCGGCACCGCGAGCATCCACCGCTCGCTCCAGCGGACCCGCAGCCAGGGTCTGACCGTCTTGAACACCAAGACCCTGGCCTCCGAGCGGCGCATCGCCCTACCCACCGAATGCCTCAGCTCCCTCAAGATCCATCAGGAACGTCAGCAGGAGGAGCGCCAGGCGGCGGAACGAGCTGGACGAACAACGGCCTCGTCTTCACCACCCCGAAAGGCAGGCCGCTCGACCCCACCAACCTCACCCGCCGCTTCCGCCGCCTCCTCCACGACGCAGGACTCCGGACGATCCGCTTCCACGACCTCCGACACTCGACCGCCACCCTCCTCCTGGAACAGGGCATCGATCTCGTCGTCATCAAGGAACTCCTCGGCCACGCCCACATCGGCGTCACCGCCGGCGTCTACGCCCACGTACGCCTCCGCCTGCAGCGCCAGGCCATCGACACCCTGGGCGGTGCGCTCGGCCTGACCGACGACGACCCCAACGACCCACCCGCTGCAGTCGTCGTCCACTGACGTTGCCGTCAAACACCACAGCAGCCCCACCAGAAACAAATTCTGGTGGGGCTGTGAAGTCATTCAGCGTGACTGTTTACGGTTGAAATGGCTACCCTTTAAGTTCCTCGCCTCGCACCATAAGCTGTCGAGTCGCTTTCTCAACAACCTGGTCCCAGGGATATTTCAATAGTCGCCGCAATGCAGTGGTCGGAGTCTTCGGATGGCCAGCAATCAACGAGGCGACACTATCGTGCTCGTCGGCCGAAAGCAGCTCGAGAATGTCAATTGGGCAAGACATCTTGCTTGCGACTCGGTGGCGCACACGCCAATCATTATCGCGCGCGAGTATCCGGAGTATGCCGTCAGGCACGGTTCGATTATTGGCGACCCAGAATCGCATATCCGGATGGCTTGCCACTAGAGCTTTCCAGACTGACAGCGGCGCATCCTCACAGGTTGAACGCCTGCGCTCCACAGGATCTTCGCTCTCCACGAGCCGGACGAAATCGGCAGCAGTCTCGATCATCAGCAGACACTACCAGGCTTGACGTTGACCGCCTTGAGGTTCTTAAACGAAATCGACTTGCCAGTGTCGCCCTTATATTTTCCGTCGATGTAGGTGCCGTTAATATCAGCATCCCTGTACCACGCCAAGCCCGTCTTCGACTCAGTGAAGATTTTCCATTGCGAACCGCCATGCCCCGCCATGTCTTTGCTCCACCAATAGACGTTCCCAAGCCGGTCGGCAGGCATCTGATAATACGTCGCTCCGAACGGCCCACCGCGCATTACCTTCGTGGCAGCGTCGGGCGTCCAGCCGCCACCAGAATTATGGACCAGAACTGGCGTCTCACCAGCAAGTACATAGTACGTGTGTAGGTCGTCGACCGTGAGGTTGTACGTCCGGATGGAGAGGTCGAAGAAGTTCGCACCCTTCACTGGGACGATGACACCATCGTCCGAGCGGAGCGTCATGCCGGGACGGAGTTCCCCTGCAGGGATCCAGTCCTGGGCCGAGACGGACCAGAATGGGTGTTCCGTCGTCACCGTGAGGTCGCGATCGCCTTCAGGCGTAGCGACTGTGAGGTTGACGAAGCGCTTGTCGGCATCCGTGATGATGAGGTGCGTCACAGCCCGGGGACCGGTCTCGCCTGTGTTTGGGTCTGTCGCCAGGACCTGGTCGCCGACTTGAATTTCCTCAATCGACTTGCGGGATCCGTTAGCCATTTGCACTTGAGTGCCGGCGAGGAAGCACTTTCCACAGTTCCCCCCCACACGCCCACCTAGACCCTTGGCCAGAATCATCTGGAATCCGATGTTTTCACAGACAGGGCAGCGGTTTTCCGGCGTAACACTCTTGATTTGATCCCAGCGCCCGTAGGAATTCCGGATCTCGAGGCAGCCCTGAACCGTAATGTCGTCGCAGGCGAAGTCCCGGAACCAGAGTTCGACATTTAGTTCGTAGCTGAGGTACGGGCTGTACGTTCCATTCCACTGCATCTGCCGCACTGTCGGATAGTGCTTGACGAGATTCCTCGGGGGCAGTGGAGCCACGCCGTCTCCGAGATCATAGATGACCCCGGTAGTGCCGCCGCCCTTCTTTCCGTTGACATGAAGGTTGCTGCTGCCGCTAGCAGTGCTCGGTCCGTGCGGCTTGCCGTCGCTGCTGCAGAAGGGCGGGCACTTCTTGTCACTACCGTTGGTGTCCGGGTCTTCGTTCCAAATGGAGTCCGGGTTGTTGACGCTGCAACCGTCGCAGAAGAGGCCCGACGGGTCGGCCAGGTTGACCGGGTCGTTGCCGCTGTACGCATAGCCGTTCCACTGCTGTGGGTTGCCCGGCAGGAGGACGGGGTCCGTGCTGATGAAACGTCCCGTGGACGGCTGGTACTGGCGGGCACCCAGGTTGGTGAGACCGGTCGCGCTGTCCAAGGTGCCGCCAACGAAGCCCTTGTCCCCCTCCCACGTTCCGGGCGAAGGTTGGGAACCGCGGGGGTTCCCGAAGGGGTCCATTGCCCGTCGAGAGATGGCGAGGCTGCCAGAGTCGACGGTCAGCAGGCCAGTGCCATGGTGATCGGAGAGCTGAATCGTCATAGCCTCCGTGGCCACCCTGACCATGGTCAGGCCGCCCGGGATCGGGTAGTAGCGAGTACCAGTCAGCGCCTTGCTGTTGGTGTCGTAGGTGAGCTCGTCCCCGCCGAGGCGGATCGTGGTCTTACCCGGGTTGCGCTGGATCAGTTGGTCACCACTGGCGTCGTAGACGTATGAGGTGGTCTGGTCTGTTGCCATCCACTTCTGGCCGGCCGGCACCGTCGTCCCGCAGTCACCGAGTACCAGGTCGGTACCGTTCGTGCTGACATCACCGGGTACGGCCAGGCAGCGGGTAGCCGCCGGGTTGTACAGGGTGCCGTCGGAGCGCTTGGTCCAGGTCTGGGCGGGGGTACCGTCGCAGGGCTGAAGCAGGATGGTGGAGCCAGCCGTGGTGCCGGAGGCGGTGAGGCACTTGTTGAAGGTCTTGAGCAGGGAACCTGTCAGGTTGAACTTCTGTGCGCCGGTTCCGTTGCATGTGTCGATCTGAGCAGGCGTGCCGTTGACAGAGCTGGCCTGAAGACTCAAACACTTGCCACCGATGCCGGTGATCGAAATGGGCGGGGTGTAGCTGGCCAGCTTGCCTTCGGAGTTCCACACCAGCCCAGCGGTGCCAGACTTAGAGGTGTACATGCTCGTCGTGTTGCCGGCGGCGTCGAAGCGGTTGTTGGCGTATCCGATGGCGGTCCCACCGACTTTGATGGTGGTGCCGGTCAGTGCATGCGGGCCTCCGAGGCCTGCTCCGTTGTTTACGGTTCCCGCAGCTGTGAAGGTCTGGGTGTTGACCGTGTCCTTCGTGGTGTCGCCGGTGACGTCATGGACGGTGAACGTCTTCCGGTTGCCCGTCACGTCGTACGTGTAGTCGTGCCAGTACGGGTTACTTCCTCCGACCGTTGCCGCCGTCGGGGCCGCGCTGGTGCACCGACCTTGGTCCTTGGTCTGCTTCTGGCTTGCGGCGGGAACGGTGATGCCGGCCGTGTCAGTCCAAGCCGTGGTCATCCGCCCGAGGCTGTCGTAGGAGAAGCACTGCCGGTCGGTGGCGGAGGGCGTGTTGTCAGGGACTGTGGTGACGGAAGTGATCCGACCCGCGTCGTCGTACGTGTATCCGATCTGCTGGACAGCGCCGTTGAGCGAGGTCTGCTTGTCCAGGTACTGGTTGCGCATCCGGCCCGTGGCCTGGTCATAGTCGGTGGTGACCACAACCTGTGTCGCGTCGGGGTTCACCGTCGAGCGAATGACCCTACCGAGGGCGTCGTACTTGGTCTGCACGTCGTACGTCGTCGCGCCGGCGTACTTGTACATCTGGCCGTAGTCGTTGTACGAGTAGGACAACTCGTCGAGCGGCAGGCCACCCATGGCAGGAAGCAACGAATCCGTGAGCTGACCCGTGACGTTGTCGTACGTCGCAGTGGTGTTGTAGTTGAACGTAGTGCCCGCAGCCTGGCCGACCTCTGTTCCCGGGATACTCATGGTTGAGGAGATGACGCGGTAGGCGTCGTCATACCCCTTCACCGTGGTGGTGTAAGCCTTGCCGGCGCTTCCACCTACATACCTGGTCGATGCGGTCGCCTGCCCCTTGGCCACGGTGTCGAAGGTCCACTTGGTGAGTTGCTTCGCCGCTGTGACGGAATCCTCGTACATGCCGGTCTTGCGGCCGGCAAGGTCGTAGGTATAGGCGAGCTTCTTTCCGCGGCCATCGGTCGTGGTGGCAACGCGCGAGGCGCTGTCGTACTGCGTGAGCGACGTCCCGGAGTCCGGATCCACCTGCTGCGTCAGCCGTCCCTGAAGGTCGTAGCTGTACTCCCAGGTGTTGCCCGCCGCATCCTTGCGGGTCTCGGCCGCACCGGCAGCGGTGTAGGTGTAACCCGTGACGGTGGCGTCGCTGCGGTTGCCAGTGACCGTTGCCGTGTTGTACTGCCAAACTTCGCTGGTGCGGCCTCGGATGTCGCTGAACGTGCTCGTCGGATACGCGCTCTGTGGCGGAACGACGTCCGTGCGTCCCGCGTCCGGATAGCTGCTCGTCGTGCGCGCCTGCTCCACGCCAGCGGACCAGGAGGCCGACACCCTCGGCCGGCCGCGGCCGTCGTAGGAGGTCCGGACCTGATGGGGAATGGTGGAGTCTGCCGCCACCACACGCGTGCCGCCCGGGCCAGCAGTCTTGTCGTACCAGGCGGTACTGACACTGGCCTCGCGGCCTTGGGAGTCATAGCGACTGTCGCTGACGAGCCGGCCCGTGTACGCCGGATTCGGCGGAGTCGACTGGACCTGGCGGCTGCGACCGAAGCCGTCGAGGAGGTCCACAGCCTTCGTCCGGACCGGTGTGCCTCCGTCCCTGGTGAGCGTGTTGGTTGTCCGCGAGGACGGTACGCCCGGCGTGTCGGACACCGTATAGGCGAAGGTGATGTTCGCCTCGGGGTTGAGCTGCGGGGTCCGGCCCGGCAGCCAGACGGCTGTCCCCCGGCCGAGGGCGTCGTAGGTCTGGGTTGTGACCTTGCCGTTGGGGTCCGTACTGGTCAGACGGGCGTCGCGGCGCGTTCCCATCGTGTAGACCGTGTCCCAGGTGGCGTCGGACTCTCCGGGAGCCGGGACGGAAACGGTGATCTTCTGCGGGAGTTCACCAGTCGAGGGCGCGGTGTAGCTCGTCTTGGTGGTGGTGCCCGTGGGGTGCTCGGTGTCGGTGACCCGCGGGTCGGTCACACTCACCGTGCGCCCGTAGACGTCTCCTGTGTAAGTAGCGGTGGTGACGTAGGCCGCCGCGCCATCCGTGCCGTAGTGATCCAGCGCTTGGGTGCCGGACGGTGCACCGATAGCTCCAGCCTGACCGTATGGCTTGCCGTCGTACAGGGTCCGCTTGCCTGCAACCGTGTTCGCGGCGACTGCCGGGACGGTGCAGGCGCCTGTACCGGAGACCGTGACCGTTTCGGAGATGAGGTCGTTGCGCTGGGCGTCCGGTCCTGTCGCGTACTCGGTGCGCGTGCACAGGTCCGGCAGGCCGTCTGCCTGATCGAGGGCACTCTTCACACGGTTGTTGTGGGTCTCATCGGACTTCGTGGTGAGGGTACGAGTCCTCCAGGTCCCGTCAGCCTTGCGCTCCTGGCTGGTGGCCGTGGTCGAAGTGGCGGCGTATCTGGCCACAAGGTCGGGCAAGCTATTTCCGACGGTGTGTCTCGCCGTCTCGATCTCGCGCAAGGAGCTGTTCACCGTCCGGGCGGTGACGGTGCCGTCCGCCTGATCGAAAGTCTCGGTCTGGAGGACCGCACCGCTCAGCCAATCCACGTCGGTGACGTCCTGGCCTAGCGCATCGGTCAGGTGAACGCTGCGAGTGCCTCCGTTCTTCCGTTTGTCGCCGTCCATGCCGGGCCGGTACGTGGTGCGGGACTGTGAGCGTGGGCCGTCCGTGCCACTGCCCACGGTGGAGGTCACGGTGGTGAAGCCGCGGAAGTCTCCCCAGGTGCGGGCGTTGGCCTCAGTGAACTCACTGTCGTCCCGGTGCCATGCGGCGGGACCGTAGGTGTAGTTGGTGGTCTTCCGCGGCGCGTCCGTGGTGGTGTCATTCTCCGTCACGGATTTGACCGTGTAGTGGTTGAACCAGTCCAGGACCGGATCCGCGTCGACAAACGAGCCCTTCGGGGACCACCGGACCGGGTAGCAGGCCATGGTGTTGTTGTCTTCCGCGGCCGGCATCACCTTGTTGATGCGGGAGCAGCCCGGGAGGTTGTAGTCCACATTGAGGACGGCGCCGGTCTCCGTCTTGATCTGCTGGATGCGCGCGCGGTTCATGAGTGGTGGGGCCGGCACCAGATCCGTGCCATCAACCCGGTTCGGAAGCATGACGGGCGTGAAGGTGACCGGCTTCAGGGGTACGGCCGGCGACTCGGCCTTGCCTGTGCGCAGCACGGAGTCCAGCCACAGGACCTTCTGGCTGGTGGCGTCCGACGGGGAAGGGAAAGAGTGCTTGAGTTCGTAGTGGTCGATGGCCTTCCAGGCCTTGTTGATTCGAACCTCAGTGGTGATGTCCGACAGACGCTTGGTGGTGAAGTAGGTCGGGCTGTAGGTGGTGCAGGTCCCGGTCTCCTTGCACTCCTGGTCGATGGGTACGTCTGGCCAGTTGACCTGGTTGGCCGCCGTACGCTTGGCCGCATCACAGACCTCTTGGTCGCAGCGCTCGTCCGTGCCGAAGGTCACTCGGGAGGCCGGCTCGAGCGCGCCCTTGGCCGCGATCTGCTCGCTGAGCCGCTGCCCATAGGCGATCTTGTGGACGGTCGTCGCGCGCGTGTACTCCGTGCGGCTACCAGTTCCCGCGTTCTGAGCGCCACCACGCTCGTACCAGTTGGTCTCGGGAGCCCAGGTGTATGTGGTGAGGTTGCCGTTCGGGTCCACGACGTAGTCGAGGGAGAGGCGCTGCCACATCTTGCAGTACGAGGCCTTGCCCTTGGAACTGTCGTAGCAAGGGTCTCCGCTCTTCGGCGAGTAGACCGGGACGCTGGAGACGGAGTTGGTTGCCGGGTCGGACTTGTCGCCGCCGGGCAGGTGGTTGACGCCGAAGTAGAAGATTGTTCCGGAGCTATCCGTCATCTTGGCGTAGCCGCCACCCTGGACGCCGTTGGCGGCACCGGAGCCGAACTCGATCTTGCTGCCGTCGTCCCCCTTGAGGCGCCACGTGCCCGTGGCAGCATCAGTGGTGGCTCCGGACGTGCCCTGGCTGTCGTCCCGGACGAGCTGCCCACTGTGGGAGCCCGCCGAGACGGTGGCGTTGAAACCGCTCCAGCACAAGTCGCCCGAGTTGTCGATGCCGTTCTTGTCGCACAGCTTGAAAGTCCGCTCGATGTAACCGGGGTTGTAGTCCCAGCCGTCACCGACCCACGAAGCCTGGGAGTTCGTCGCGGACGTACGACCGTCCACCGAGGATGAGTTGTAGCCCAGACTTACACCGGGTGCCACGCCTCCGAGGGCTGGTGGCATCTCAATGGGGTAGCTGTACATCATCGAGCCGGCGGCAGCCCCGGTTGCCCAGCCGGAGGAGGAGGCCAACGAAGTGGCCGTATATGAGCCGCCGCCGCCCGAGGGGCTGGATTCGGCGGCGAGCACGATGCCCTGCACGGGTGCGGCGGGCGGAAGAGGTGATGCCGATCCCGCCAGTTTCCCGGACTGCTTGGCCATCGGTGTCAGAACCGATTGGCCCACTAGTGGGACGGCAACGACTGCGCTGACGCGGCCGGTGACCTTGTCGTAGTCCATCGCCACGGGCGTGCGTTCGCGACACTCGGCGCGTTCCGGAGTAAGTGCGGCGCACGAGGGTAGTGCCACCAGACGGCCGCGCGAGACGAACTCCCCGTCCGTGGAACCCTGCAGGGCACCCATATCGAGAGAGACGCGGGTGGAAACGCTGCTGGCCGCGCTACCGGTGCCCTGCTGCGACGCCGAGAGTGTCAGCAGCTCACCGTGGACTCCCGCTCCCTCAGTGGAGTGCGTAGCTCCTCGAAGGACCGTCACAGTGGTCCCGGCCTGACCCTCCGCGCCGGTAGGTGCAATCCACACCGGTAGATCGCCTGCCTGGGCGGGAACTCCGGGCCGTGCCGATGCCAGATCCGCCTCTCCAATCTGCGCCGGTCGCTCGGCGGGCACCTGCCCTGGCTCCAGACGCTCAGGAACCGGGTAAGGCGGTTCGACCTTTCCCTCCGCACTGGCAGCCGTCACCCCCAGCGAGGCGGTTTCCGGAAGTGGCGTCTGCGGAGGCTCCCATACCTTGCTGAAGTCCGGTTCGTCCGGCAGCGCCTGCCCGATAGGCACGGAGAGCAATGACCCTGTAAGGGCTAGAACGATCGGAACAGACACCCGTATCCGATATTTGCGACGACGTCTGCGCATACCAAAGGATGGCATCGCGATTCCCCCTGAAGCTGAGACGGCCGCGATCTTTGACGATCAACGGCTTAATCGAAGGGAATTTACCTGCATCCCCAACCTCAAGCCCAACAGATATTTGGATCGTGACGTGTTTTACGTCACACCAGATGGTGGAATTTTGACTCTCGCACCCTCCCCCGGAAGGCGCGAACGGCCGAAATCCACAACCTCCCGATCGAATGCCCCGTCGGGCGTTGACGGCATACTGACCCTAGGCACCTCAGGGCAACCTCGACCAGGCCAGCGCCCCACACCGGCAGGCACAGGGGATCCGTAGTGGCAATTTCAGCCAAGGCGGCCCGAACATGCCGATTGCTTTTCGATGCTGCTTTGCAGCACTCTGCGGCATTTCATGCATGAGGGGTGGAAGATTCCCTTTACAGGTTGCTGGACAGTCGCGTTCCTGTCAGAGTGCTCCGGATCTCTGCGCGAAATTGTGCGGAGGCGCACAGGAAATGGGGGGAGTTCGCAATCGTGAGAAATGCACCAAGACCCACCATGCGGATCCTACTGAAGCAGCGGATTGCCATGTACCGTCCAAATTCGGCCATGGCGGCTTTGGTCCTTTCGACGGCTATGCTCATGTCCGCGCCGTACGCCGCGCAGGCAGCCACCCAGCCGCCCCTTACGGGCAGCAGCACCGCCGCACCCGATCCCGCTGTCCTCACGCCCGCCGAGAAGGCACGTGAGGAAGCGGTGAGAACCGGTGAGGAGGTGCCTGTGCCCGAGCTCACCACGGAGTACTCCACGACCCTGGTGACGCCGGAAGGCAAGCTGCGCACCGAGCAGAGCCTGCTGCCGGAGCGGACGAAGAACAAGCAGGACGGCGGCGAATGGGTCGCGCTGGACGACACGCTGACCGTGGGGGCGGACGGCACGGTCGTACCGAAGGTGTCGAGTTCCGGATTGGCCATCTCCGGCGGCGGCACGGGACCGCTCGCCACCATGACCACCGAAGACGGCAAGCAGCTGTCGGTGTCCTCACCGTTCCCGGGTGCGCTGCCCACACCGAAGCTCACCGGTAACGGCGCGCTCTTCGAGAACGTCGCCGTCGACACCGATCTCCAGGTGACCGCCACCAAGTGGGGCGGCTACACCACGGTCCTGATCCTTCGCACCCCGACCGCGGCCGCAAACCCTGCCGTGCACAACCTGGTCTTCCCCGCCACGACCAAAGGTTTGACCCTGTCGAAGGGCGAGGACGGCAGCCTCAAGGCGGCGAGCGGCGAGGACGTCGCCTTCCGGGCGCCAGCGCCGCTCATGTGGTCCGCGAAGGAAGCCCTTCAGCCGGCCACACGAGGGGCCAAGTACGCGGATCTCGAGGCGCCAGCGGAAACGACCTCCGAGGAGGAAAGCTCCCGGAATGGCCTGAGCAGTGCTGAGGGGCCCGGTGCGGGTGCCACCGTGGCGAGCATCCCCGTCACCCGGGCCGAGGTCACCGGGTCGGACACGCAGGCCACCGGTGCCATCGCGCTCGCGCCGAGCCCGGATCTACTCGACGGTGCGAACACCAGCTACCCGATCTACGTGGACCCCGCCTGGTCCGCCGACGCCCGCGGCAAGCAGCACCATGCCTGGGTCGGCAGTGCCTGGCCCGGGACCGGCAACTTCGACCGGACCGGTTCGTCCGAACGCGACCGTCCGGGTGTCGGCTACCAGGGCTGGGAGACCCAGAAGGGCATCGAGCGCGCGTTGTACGAGTTCGCCGTCAACGGGTACTCCGGCGCGACCATCAACTACGCCAACCTGCGCGTGAGCCAGTACATCTCCTCCGACTGGTCGTGCACGAACAAGTACTCCGTGGACGTCTACCGGGCCCGGGAGTTCGACAGTTCCGTGTCCTGGAACAACCACGAGATCCGGGAGTGGATCGCCGCCCAGGACGTCCCCGGCAACGGCAGCTCCGGCTGCGCCGATGACGTCCCCGTGGACTTCAACGTCACCAACACGATGCGTGACGCGATCCGCGACACCAGCAAGCCGCTCGCCTTCGCTCTGCGAGGGCCGGAAGGCTCCGGAAGCAAGATCGCTTTCAAGCGGTTCTCGTACAACGCGACGCTGAGCACACAGTACGACTTCCCGCCCCTGGCCCCGGAGAACCCGCACACCATCCCAGGGCCGCGCCGCGTGGTCGCCGGTGACACGCAGGCCTGCGGCAATGTGGCCGAGGCCCAGTACGGGTGGATCACCACGAGCAACGTCACCCTCGCTTCCACCGTCAAGAGCCCCAACCAGGGACAGCTGACCCAATGGGTGGACCTCTTCGACACGACCGACTCCGCGACAGCACAGCAGGGCTGGTCGGGCTTCGTGGGAACGGGCAGCGAGGCACGGTACACAACGCCCTACGGCACTCTGAAGGACGGACACAACTACGCCTGGGCCACCCGGGGAGACGACGGACTGCTCCGCGGCCCCTCCAGCACCACCTGCCACTTCGCGGTGGACCTCACCCCGCCAGTCATGCAGTTCGGGAAGGTCACCGACCTGACCAAACAATTCCCGCCGTCAGGCAACGGGCAGACCACCAAGCTCGGTCTCGGCGACACCGGCACCATCCCCGTCGTCGCCTCCGACGCCAGCCCCGGCACAGGTCTACGCCGTTCCGGTCTGGCCTGCGTCGAGTTCGGCTTCGATCCGCAACTCGCCGATGCAACCCAGAAGTGCGGCAGCCCGCTCTCCCTCACGGGCATCAGCGTCAAGCCCACCCACTGGGGCACCAACATCGTCTACGCACGGGTCCTCGACGAGGCCGGCAACGCCTCACAGACCCACTCGTACGCCTTCTACGTGCCGTGGAAGCCGGGCCCGGTCGCTTTCGGCGACACCAGCGGCGACGCCCGCCCCGACATCCTGCTCCCGGACAGTGCGGGGAACCTGATCGCCTACGGACGCGCCAGCGACGGAACCGCGGCCAGCATGATCCCCAGCGGCACCACCGCCACCGCCCTCCAGGGGCCGGAGACGGGTGCCGGTACGACGTGGAAGGACTATCGGACGTCCCACCGCGGCTCCCGCGACCCGGGCCGCAACGTGGACGACCTCTTCGTCCACCAGGAGCCGACCACCATCGGGGGTCTCGGAGGCACGGACCTCTTCTCCTACGACAACAACCTCACCAACCCCGGCACGTTCGACCTGAGCACGAAGGAATCGATCGCAAAGCCGGCCTGCAAGGAGAGCACCTACACCCCTTCCTGCGCGGGCTACCACAACGTCATCTCCTGGGAGTACTCGAGCCAGATCACCATGACGGGCCCGGCCAGGACCACCCGTACGCCCAGCCGAACCGTCACGGACGCCACCGGAGCCCTCGCGGTGGAAGCAGGCAAGCTCTGGTTCTACCCGGTGCGCTCCAATCAGAAGCTCGGCGAACCCACCCTGGTCGACGACAGCAGCCCCTGGGACGACAAGGACCTGATCGTCCCGGGCAACGCCTTGCGCATCGGCGCCACGACCGACACCGCGCCGGCCCTCTGGGTGCGCAACCGAACCACCGGAGACGTCTTCCAGTACGACATGAAGACGGCCTCGCGCCCCATCGATCCCAATGACCCCACCGGTCCCGCACTCATCGTGGTGACCGGCCTGAGCAAGCAGCCGTCCACCCGGATCCACTCAGGCATCAAGGGCGTCGACTACCCGCGGGTGGGCTCGGACGGAGATCTGACCGACGACGGCATCCCGGACCTCTGGGCACAGGACAAGGCCGGAGTGCTGTACGCCTGGTCCGGGACGGCGAGCGCTCCCGTCTCGGGCATCCGTACGGTGACGGGCTTCGTCGAGCGCGAGGCCCGTGCCACCGGGCGGGCCCCGACGATCGAATGGCGGCTCGACGGCAACTCCAAGGCGATTCCCGCGGTGAACTCCGAGGGGGTCTCCAACACGACCACCGCTTCGGGTGTCACGTACCCGACGGATCGCTTGGACGGCCGGGACCGTCCGGTCGGATCCTTCGACAAGACGGTCTCGTCGGTGGTCACCGGTCCGGCCAAGGTCGTCGACACCCGGAAGTCCTTCACCATCAGCACCTGGGCGAAGGCCAACGAGGCCGAGGACACCATCGTCAGCCAGGACATGGTGCACGCGAGCAGCTTCAAGATCTGGTCCGACGGCACCGACTGGCGCTTCGCCATCGCCCGTGGTGACGACGACGCCTGGCCTTATGACCACAACGCCGCGGTCACTGCAGCGAACGCCGTCGACAAGGGCAAGTGGACCCAGCTCACCGCCACGTACAACGCCACGACCGGAGCGATGAGCCTCTACGTCAACGGCGCTCTGGCCTCCAGCGGCCACCACTCCGCGACCACCAGCCCGGCACCCAGCGGCCGACTGATCCTCGGCCGCGAAAAGTACCAGAGCAAGCCGGCGAACTGGCTCAGCGGCGGCATTGCGAACCTGTCCGTCTACCAGGACTACGTTCCCTCCATGACGGCGTCCAACGTCCCGATCCGGTTCGCCGCATCGCCGGATGTCTGTATAGACGCCCCGAACAACAACACCGCCGACGGCCAGCGCCCCGCACTGCACGGCTGCAACGGCACACCGGCCCAGCAGTTCGACATCAATGCCGCCGGCACCATCACCCTGAACGGACAGTGCGTCTCAGCCGACGGCAACCAGACGGCGTCCGGTACCCCGGTCGTCTTCTCGAGCTGCAAGGGTCAGGGCGGCCAGCAGTGGCTCCTACGCGCTGACGGCAGCCTCTACAACCCGCAGGCGAACATGTGCCTGGACGTCCCCTGGGCAAGCCGAACCTGGGGAACCACCTTCATGCTGGTCGCTTGCAACGGCACCCCGGCCCAGCGCTGGAGCATTCCCACGTTGACCGCGGCGAACCTGCCGTACTCCCCGTAGCCCCACCACCAACCACCACAAGGCGCTCGGCCTGGGTCTCCCGGCCGACCGCCTTGTGGTTTCCTCCTCCAGCACGACCGTGCGGCCAGACCTCCCCATGGGGACAGGCTCGATGTCAGAAACTGTCTTCGGGCAGACGCCGCATGGCGTACGAGACGACATCCATCGCCGCTACGCTGCCCTGGAGGCCAATCTGGATCAGGTCCTCAGCCGTGTACCGGGCTGAGGTGGGAAGCCCAGCCAGACCCACTTCTTCCGTGGTTGCCAGGTGCAGCTGGCACAGATCGCACCACAACCCCTCAGCCGCCAGTTCCAGGTCGAACAGCAGGGCGGTGGTCGTGGCCCGCAGAAACAGGGCAGCCGCTTCGGTCTGGCAGGCCGGGCATCTCGTCAGCGCCTGGAAGAGAGGGCCGCCCGCCTGATCGACCTCCACAACCACGAGCCCGCGCTGCGCGACGAGCGACGCCAAGCGGTCCGAAGTCCCCTCCGGCATGTCCGTGAATCTGGCCCGGGCCCGCGAGGACGCCTGCTGCAGACGAAGCCGAACGCTCTTCTGGAGCCGATCGGCACGGTCATCGAGCACCACGCGCACCAGGTCAGACCAGTGACCCCAGAACTCTGCATGGTCCAGATCCATGTGGTTGAGCAGCAGACAGACTGCCTCGACGAACGGCTCCAGGAAGTCCTCCGGCACGCTGGTGCCCAGGTGTGCGACACCGTTGCGGAGCTGGATGAGGGTATCCAGCTCCTCGTCCTTCACCGGCAGCACCTCCATCTTCCGCAGTCGGTCGATGGCTCCCTGGGCGCCGACCGTGCGGAGCTTCTTGGGCAAGGATGTAGCGCCGGCCAGGTGCAGCAGAGCATCGTCCTGCCGGCTGGACAGTTCCACGAGCAGGACCGGGTTCACCCGGGCAAGCGCAGCCTTGGCCAAACGCTCGATGCTGACTCCCGCCTCCAGGAGGAAGACCTCGGCCTCCCCCGCGGGCATGCGCGTCTATGGCCAGACGCGCGAAGTCCCGGGCGCCGGAGGTCAGATACTCGGACGAGATGGGTGACTCCATGCACGGACGATAGGTCAGTACGCCCGGCAGACGGGCAGATTTCCAAGACCACCCGGCACCTAAGGGCACATTCCACGCAGGTCACACACGACGTCCGCGCTGGTCACAGCGACACACCCCGCCAAGAGCCGCGGGCCCAATCGACGGCTATCCCCACCTCCTCGCAGCCCTGACCTCACTCTCAGTCGTGACCGCCTACCTCGCGCTTGGCGCCTTCGGGGGAGGACCGCACCGGAGGAAGATTTCGCACCTCTCATGACACGACTGCGCAGGCAGCCTCCGGATCGGCACCATCGGCTCGTCCGTTCAGCACAGAGTGATCCAGCCGTCCGGGATCCACCCCTCCACGTATCCCTCGAGGAAGAGCTCCAGATCCGGGATGCCCAGGTGCCGTACTTCTAGAGGAATCTGTCGGTACGGGACCCAGCGCAACTCCGCCTTGCCCTGTACGTGAGGAAGCGCGGACGCGAGACCGAGATGCACAGTGAAGATCCAGGCCTCACTTCGGTGAGGACCGGCACCCACGCCGCCCGTGTCGGCCTTGAACCTGCCCGTCAGGCCCCCGAAATGCACCCCACCCAGCGGCGCCACCACGGAAGCAAGACGCCGGGCTGCCCTGACATGAGACTCCCCGTCGGATCGCCGCCCTGCAGGAAGAGCCCAGCGGCCACCAGCGCCTGGCGGCCCGGCTCGGAGCAGCGCCACCCGGTGGCGCGTATCGAAGCACACGAGGAACACGTCACGCCGCACCTTCGGTGCATACATGCACATAGGCGTGAGCGTAGGAGGCAGCGCGGCGCCCCGCATCCACGACGGGCCAGGCAGGTGACCGCCCGGTCGGGCCTACTCGGCCGGAGGGCTGGTCGGCAGGGCTGCGAGGCCAGGCCAGATCTGGAAGCCGAGTGCGACCTCCAGGCGCGCCAGGGTTCCGATGTCGGGCAACACTTTGCCGCCCAGGACGCGACCGATCGTCGTGTGGTTGATCCCCGTGGCTTCCGCCAGAGTTCGCAGACTCTGACCGCTGGAGGCGAGCCCGCGCTCGAGGTTTCGCGCCAGCGCCTGCGCGAAGTGGGCGCTGACGGGTGCGTCGGGGGCGAGAGCGGCGTGAGGCCAGGCGCCGTCAGCCACATACGCGCTGGGCACCTTGTCGTTACTGCTCCGGGGCATGCCTGGATCATCCCATGCACCCATTGGCGTTCCCCTCTCCATGCGCGAGACTGAGGCCAGAACGGTGCATACATGCAGCGCGCGCCAAGCTTCCCACGCCCGACACCCCTGAGGTCGGCGGAACACACCGGGCGAGAGCCGGCCGCACGCTCCGCCGCTCGGGGCCAACCCGGCCCGGCAGCTCACCCGCCCACAGGTGGGTTGCCTCCCCCACTTCACTCCCGTGCGCCCCCACTCGGCACGTGCTTGCCTCACTGACTCTGGGTAGCTGAGGAGTCGAGCAAGATTCGCAGGCCAGACCGGGGACGCTTTTGTGAAACATCATGTTCCCGCAAAGCCTGGGCCACGGCATTCCAGTCTCGTTCGACCCCTTTCCACATTTTCCACTGCGGCCTCACATGAGGGAATTACGAAGATGCCCTACCGGGGCAATGAGACTGTCGATACGCTCAAGAGGAATTCCAGTTCAGGGAATTGAGGGGAGGCACTTCATGCGTTCACGTCGGGCACGGGGTGTCCTTGACCAGCTGAGGCGCCTGGCCGCCGGTGACGCATCCAAGCGCGCGGAAGCGAAGGACCGCCTCGTGCGGGCAGAACAGGAGGTTGCGTTCGCCCGCTCGCTCTTCGAGTCGGCGGACACCCGCGCCGAGATCTCACAGCGGGTGGCCCTGGAGGCCGAGGAGCTGTTGCCCCACACCGACCAGGATCAGACGGGCACACCCACATCAGGCAAGCGCGCCCAAGAGGGTGGAGCCAGGACGCTCGGCGAGGAGTTGCTCGCCTTTGCTCGCGCCAGGCGGCGCATCACACGTACCGAGATCGTCGAGCACCTCAGCTCCGCACGCCCTGACATCAAGATCACCGGCGTCGGTCCCGAACTCACCCGACTGACGAGGGCAGGAGTGCTGCTCCGCGTCAGCCACGGCACCTACGCGATTCCCTCCAGCACCCGAGGAGATGGTGCGTAGAGGATGGCATGAATTCGGATACGACTTCACACGCGCAAGTGCCGCCGAGGCGTCACAACCAGTCGGCGGCACATGGACGCGCGTTTCTTCTGGGCTCACGCATCACCGTCATTCTAGGTGTTGATACCCGATGGCGCGAGAGCCCTGCGAGAAATCGGCCCGAGTGGCCGGGATTGGGCTCACCATGCCTTTCTTTTCCCACCCCGATTCCAGTTCGACCTGGTCTGCTCACGGCGGACCGACACATTCAGGCGGAAAGGGCAACGGCGGCGGCCCTCAACCGCCCCGCCGGACGCTACCCAGCGGCCGTACGAGTCCCACCCAGCAGATCCAGCTCGTCCTCGCTCTCTCCGAGCTGGGTGCCGGCGGCGAGGAGGTCGGGCGCGCGGCCGCGGCAGCACGTACCGGCAAGAGCATGGACACGGTGAGCGACTGTATGGGGTTCCTGGTCGAGGTCGGGCTGGCAGAACCGGGACGCGGCCGGTACGCGCTGACCGATCAAGGACGCGCCTTCGCCGAAGCCTGGCCGCGTGACTCCGCCCAGGCCCGCCTCCTGCTCCACCCCCTCATGCAGGCGCACTGGTCCGCCACTGTCGTGTCCCAACACCTGGCCGGTGGACCGCTGCCCCAGGAGGATCTGGCCCGCGTTCTCCGCACCGGCTTGCGCGGCATGCCCATGCGCGGCGTGTACCTCGTCGAATGGCTGGTCATCGGCCTCGTGGTCGAACGCGACGACCGCCTGCACATCCATCTTCCCGGCCAAGCCCCGCCTCGCCCAGGTCCGCGCACCGCGCCACGGGCAGAAGAACCCGGGCCGGGGCCCAAGACGGAAGCCGAAGATCCCGACCCCGCCTTCCTTCTCGGCCTGACCCTGCGCGAGATCCAGGAGCTGCCCGACGCCCGCTACGTCGCCTTCCTGGAGGGTGTCCTACAGACCCTTCGTGGAGCCCTCGCGCCCGCTGCCTGAGCGAAGCGCCGGACCGGCACTCGGCTGGTCCGGCGCCTCCAGGGTGGCGGCTGGTGTCCGCGTCTGGACTCTGGACCCGCACGCGGAGGGTTCGATCCCCTCGCCATCCACCCCTTGCCGACCAGCATGACACCCCGCCACCGAGAGGAGCCAGTACGCATGCACATCACGCCAGTACGCCCAGCTCTCTGATCACACATCAGTCCGTCAGCCGTACGGTCGTAGCACTCACTCCTGCGACGTCTTCCTGTTGCGGGTAAGCCGGACCTTCCACACCGTGGTGCATGTTCGCACCATCAATGTGGAGGTCGCACTGTGCCCGGAACTCCAACTTCTGTCTCTCGGGCCGCTCAGGCGGTACCTCATGGCGGGTGAGGTACCCCTCCGCGACGGCATCGCTCGCGTCCTGGACTCCTGGGAAGAGTTGGTCGCCAGGGGCGAGATGTCGAAGCAGTCCTTCGGCCGCTTCGGCCAGCTACTGCATCGCTTCGAGCACTTCGCCGGCGCCCGCGGAGTGTCGAAGTTCGACGGCGTCGCTCCGGCCGTCGCGGCCGGATTCATCGACGCCCACGGCCGCACCCGGCACGGACACGTCGCACCGGCCGCACTCGCCACCCGCTATCTGCGGCGCAGCGTCCTGCGGATGTGCTTCACCACCGCCCGCGAACTCCGCCTCACCGACGCCGACCCGACCTGGGGCATCGAACTGCCGCCTCGGGTGAAGAGTGGCACCCGCCCGTTGAGCGACGACGAGGCCATCGCCCTGCGCCGCGCTGCCGAGTACGTCGAGCGCCCCACCCGGCACGCCGCCGCGGCAGCTCTGGCCCTGGCCGGCGGATTCAGCGGAGAGATCGGGCACATCCGCTCCGCCGACCTCGACCTGACCGGGCACCGGGTATGGATGCACGGCTCGACGAAGACCCTGCCTCGATGGTGTTCGCTGGACACCTGGGGCATGCGCGTACTCATCGCCCGTACCCGGCACTTGGAGAACATCGCGGTAGGTGGCCTGAGCCCGCTGGCAGTCTCTGCCCAGGCCGGCTCCGACGAACAGGTCCAGGCGAGGGTGTGTGTCGCGCTGCGGGACCTCCTCAAACGGATCGGGCTCGGCGCGGACAGCAGCGTACGTCCCGCCTCCGTGACCGCGTACGCCGGTTGGGAGACCTTCACCCGCACCGGCCGCATCGAGGCAGCCGCGCGTCATCTCGGCCTGGCCTCCCTGGACAGCACCGCCGCCCTCATCGGGCACTACTGGCAGCCCACCACCACGGAAAGGGAGGCCGGACACGATGCCCGATGACCTCTTCGGTGACCCCGTCCCGCGCACCATCCGCAAGAAGGCCGCACGTCGGGCCCTGGAAACCGACATCCGCACCATCTCCCGCCGGATGCGGGACGTCGCGTTCTTCGAGGACATCTACCGCCTCGCCTCCGTCCTGGACACCCCCACCGGCCCGCGCCCCGGCCACCCCGGCGTCTTCCCGCCCTACGTCTACGTCCTCTTCCTCGCCCTGCGCGGGATCCACGGCTCCGCCCGCTACTGCGCCGCCGAACTCGGCGACCCTGTGCTGTGGGAAGAAATCCGCAAGGGTGTCGCCCACCACCTCGGCGAGGGGGAAGCCTCACGGCTCCCCGAGGCGGGCCCCACCCGCCACCAGTGGCAGTACGCCCAGAAGACCCTGCTCATCCCCCGGCTCGGAGAACTCTGCGAAACCTTCGCCGACCTCGCGCTCGCCCAGGCCCTGCGCCAAGGACTCCTGCCGCCCGAAGCCCGCCGATCCTGGTCCAGCCCCCAGCGCCACCAGCTCATCGCCGGCGACGGCACCGTCGCCAAATCCCCCACCCTGTCCACCGTCCCCTACAGCGTCGATGCCAACGGTGTCCGCCGGCGTCACCGCGTCGACCCCGCCTCCTCCTGGCAAAAGGAGGGCGGCGGCAACCGCGACGACGAGAACCCCACCCCGGACACCGACCACGGGGACGGGGACGGGGACGGGGACGGGGACAACCAGGAGGTCCGGGAGCCGAAGGACAGCCGGGACTCGGACTCCACCATGGTGCTGGGGAGCAAGTTCGTCGTGTTCTCCACCCGCCACCGCGGCTACCTCCGCCGCGTCTTCCTCCGCTTCGCCCACGTCCCCCGCAACATCGAGGGAGGCGAAGCTGCAGTCGCCCTCGAACTCGCCTGCGCCATCCTCGACACCGCGGACGGTTGCCTCGGCGTCCTGTACGACGGAGCCTTCCGCGGCATGCACCGCGACGTCATCGCCCGCCGCGGCCGGCTCCTCATCAACAAGCAGCACAAGGGCGCCCGCCCCCGCTACCTGCGGACCCTCGACTACGGCCTATGCCGACACGAATTGTGGTCCCAGCAGGGACGCGCGCACGAACGCGTCTTCCTCGACACCGGGACCACCACGCTCCTGCCCCTGCCCATCCTCAAACTCCAGCGCCGCGCCAGCCCGAACACCCACCGCTGGTACCACCTGATCGCCGTCCCCTGCCCCCGCGGCGCCCACGAGCACCGCGAACCCGTCTCCATCACCACCACCCCCGGCGAACGCGACGACGGACAGAGCGACACCGAGACCGGCTTCCACCGCGCCGAGCACCTCCTCCAGATCCCCGGCAACACCGCCACCCACCAGCACCTCTACGGCGGCCGCGAAGACACCGAGTCCGGCTTCTCCCAGCTCGACCGCTCCCTCTGGAACCGCCGCATGATCGCCTTTGGCGCCGACGCCCAGAGCCTGGTAATCCTCGGCTTCCTCCTCGCCCAGAACGCCACCAGCGCTGCCCGCTACCGAGAGGACCCCACCTACGCCGACGCGGACGCCGAGACCGCCGAAGGCCTCACCCGGTCCCCCAAGAACTGAGCCGCGGGGCCCCGCCCTGATCCGCTACCCTGTCCCTGGGCTGCCCGTGTGGCAGCCCAGGACCTTGCCGAGGCGAGCCGGATTCTCACGCAGAGTATTCCGCCACGTTTCACGCAAGGCCCGCCTTCGTAGCTCAGGGGATAGAGCACCGCTCTCCTAAAGCGGGTGTCGCAGGTTCGAATCCTGCCGAGGGCACAGCACACAAGTCGCTGACCTGGGATTTCCTCCCAGCGAGGCGCTCTATTCGGCCCCGGACCCCTGGTCCGGGGCCGTTTGCGTGAGCGGTGCGTGAGCGGACGTGCCATCGGCCTCGGGGATTGCCGCCGACGGATCGGCACGATCCGGCACGCTCGCCACGTCCCCGTCCGTGATCGCCGCGTCCTCTGCGGGGGCCGCTTGGGCAGCAGATCGGGCACGCGGGACGAGCCGGGCGGCGGCCTCGGCTATCGCCAGATCCGCTTCCGGGAGCAAGCTCGTGTAGGTGTCCGCCGTGATGGTGATCGAGGAGTGCCCGAGCATCTCCTGGATGTCCTTCAGGTCGGCCCCCGCCGCGTGGGCCAGGGTCGCGGCGCCGTGGCGCAGGTCGTGGAGCCGGATCGGCGGGAGCCCGATCTCCTCGTACAGCTCGATGAACCGGCGCGTGACGTTCGCCGGGTGGAGGAGCTCGCCGTTCTCGTGGGTGAAGACGCGGCCGGTCTCCACCCACGCGCTCTCCCACTCGACGCGGTCCTCGTCCTGCTGGGCTCGGTGGCTTCGCAGCGCGTGGACGGTGTCGGAGTCGAGGGCGATGGTGCGGGCGCCGGCGTCGGTCTTCGGGTCGTCTTCGTACACCTCCCAGCCGTTGACGACGAGTTGCTTGGCGACCGTGATCAGCCCGGCGTCCAGATGAGTGTCGGTCCAACGCTGGCCGCAGGCCTCGCCGCGCCGGAGCCCGCGGAAGGCGATCAGGTGGAACAGCGCGTACAGCCTGTCCTCGGCAATGTGATCGAGGAAGAGACCGGTGTGCTCCGGCGTCCAGACCATCACGGGGGAGGACTTCTCGCCGGTCCTCTTCCAATGGAGGACGCGTTCCTCCGTCCACACCAGCGCCTTCGGCCGCCTGCCAGTCTCCAAATCGACGTGCGCGGCCGGGTTGAAGGTGATCAACTGCTGCGCGATGGCGGCGTTCAGCGCGGCCCGGAGGGTGGAGCGGACGCGCTGGCGCGTGGCCGCTCCGACGATGCGCCGGTAGGGGTCCATCTCCGCGATGGCGGCCTTCATGGCCTTGCGCCGAGCGCGGTGGTCACGGCCCTTCCAGGGGATCAGGGCGAGGTCTTCGACCGCCTTGCGGCGTGCGGCGTTGCCCTCGGCGATCTCGACGTTCCCCTCGGCGATCGCGTCGAACATCTCCGTCAGGTGGATGACCCGCAGCCGGTCCAGCCGCAAGTGCCCGATGCGCGGCTTGAGGTGCACGCGGATGTTGCTCTCGTCGCGGCTGATCGCGCTCTGCCGCCCCTTCTTGCCCGCGAGCCACATGTCCAGCCACTCGCCGACGGTCAGCCGACTGGTCAGGTCGAGGCCGTGGCTCAGACGGCGACGGGTCGCCTCGATGTCAGGGAGGGGGGCCTTCTCGTCGCCGACCTGCTCCAGCATGTCGGCGAGTCGGGCCAGGTTCTCCACGTCGTCGCTCTCCGCCAGGCCGAGCAGGGCGCGTATGTGGTCGAGGTCTGCCTGTGCGGACTTGAGAGTCTCGTAGCCGGCGCGGCTGAAGGAGCGGCGGGCGCCGTCTTCGCGGGGCGGGAGCTCCTGGCGAATGGAGTAGGAGCCGTGCTTGCGGCTGGAGAGCTTGGGGCAGTTCTTGCCCAGGGGGCGACTGGTCTTGGGGTCGCGGCAGTAGCAGCGGCGGTGGGTGGAGCCCTTCAATCGGTGTCCCTTTCGTAGCCTTCGGCGGGGTCGACGTCGGCGAGCTCGTCCGGCAGGTCGGGGAGCGGCTCGCCGTCCGCGTAGATCTCGCTGCGCACTTGGTAGAGCTCGTCCCTTGCCCGAGCGGCGCGTTCGGCGAACTCGGCTTGGGTGCGCAGAGCTTTCGCCCGCGCGGTGTCATCGATCGCCCTCTCGACCACCCACCCCTGCTGGGCTTCGAGCTGGACGGCGATCGCTGCCCTCTCCAGAGCAGTGGCGTGGGCGACATGGTGGCGGAGCATGCGGTGGTCGGCCTGGTAGTCCTCGTTCAGGCCGGCGAACCAGCGCATGGCCTTCGCGGTGTCGACCGGATACGTGAGCGGGAGCTGCTGGACCTCCTCCACGTACCCGACGGGGTAGATCAGGCGGAGTGGGTGGGTGTACAGGGCCTCGGCCAGCACCATGACCTCGACGAGCGGCAGGACGGCGCGGCGGCCGGACTCCATGTTGGCGATGACGTTGCGCGGGATCGGGAAGCCGATCTGCTCGCACCGGTCGGCCAGGTCCTGGGCGCTCCACTTCATCTCCTTCCTCCGTCTGCGGACTTCGCGGGCCACGTCGGCCATGAGTCGGTCGGCCCATTCGGGGACGTCGTCCTCGTTTCCATCATCGAAATCAGCTTGTGTCATGGAGACACATTTGCTTCTTCAGACTTAGTAATCAAGGCCTGGAGTCGAATGCGATGCCGTGTTCGCCGTGGGCTGTGAGGAAAGGAGCGCCGCGTGCGCGACGACGAGAAGGACGGTCCGGCGAAGGGGATGAGCCGGGAGCAGCTACTGGCCCTCCCCGTGGCCGTTGACCTGGACACCGGCAACCGGGCCTTGGGCCTCGGTCGGAGCAAGGGGTACGAGCTGGCGAAGCGCGGCCAGTACCCGTGCAAGGTGCTACGGCTGGGCAATGCCTACCGGGTGGTGACCGCCGACCTGTTGAACCTGCTGAGCCTTGCCGCATGACCCGCGCCGCCGCCCTATTGGATTCTGCGCGGAGCTGACACGGATCGCTGGACTTCGTCCACGGCCGTACGTACTGTTCGTGTTCGCTCGGCTCGGCAACTACCCGTAGCCCGTGGCGAATTCTCCGGCGCATCGACGCCGAAAACCCTTCTTCCACTCTCCCAACCGCTACCTGCGGACGACCCGGTGACCGGGCGCTGCCGCATGCCCGCATCCCCCAACAAAGGAGCTGCCCCTTGGAACTGACCCCCACCCCCGCCGATTCCACCCCCGCCGCGATGACCTGGCCGGCGACGGCCGTCCCCGGTCAGCCGGGCGCGCACTTGCGAAGCGTTCCTGAAGGACCGGAGGAGACCCCGTCCTCCACTCCGCAGCCCCAGTCCCCTGCCCTAGCGGCCCGGCCTATCGGCCCCGTCACCGAGGGCGGACAGGTCCTCGACGACCTGCGTACCGAGATCGCGCGCTACGTGATCCTGCCGAGCGCCGAGGCCCTGACAGCGGTGGCCCTGTGGGTGGCTGCCACGCATCTGCAGACGGCCTGGCAGCACGCCCCGCGCTTGGCCGTGGTCGGTCCTGCGAAGCGGTGCGGCAAGTCACGCCTGCTGGACGTGATCACCGAGACCGTCCACGATCCGCTGGTCACGGTGAACGCCTCCGCCGCCGCGATCTTCCGGTCGATCACCGAGACGCCGCCCACCCTCTTGGTCGACGAGGCCGACACCCTCTTCGGCTCCGCGAAGGTCGCCGAGAAGAACGAGGAGATGCGCGGCCTCATCAACGCGGGCGCCCAGCGCAACCGCCCCACCCTGCGGGTCTCCGGCCCCAACCACGAGGTCTCGAAGTTCCCCACCTTCGCCATGGCGGCCCTCGCCGGCATCGGTGACCTGCCCGACACGATCATGGACCGCTCGGTCGTGATCCGGATGCGCCGCCGTCGGCCCGGCGAAAGCGTGGCAGCCTTCCGCAGCGCCCGCGACATCCCCGGCCTGAACACCCTGCGCGACCGGCTCGCGACATGGCTGGCGCCTCTGCGATCCCAGGCGATGGCGCTGACGCCGCCGATGCCGGTGGAGGACCGGGCCGCCGACACCTGGGAGCCGCTGGTCGCCGTCGCCGATCTCGCAGGCGGCCAGTGGCCCGACCTCGCCCGCGCCGCCTGCCGGGCGATGACGAGCCACGAGGCCGAGAAGGACCAGGACAGCAGCGGCCAAGGCGTCCGGCTCCTGGCCGACATCCACCGCGCCTTCGCCACAGAGGGGGACCCCTCGGTGATCCGGACCAGCCGCCTGCTCGACATCCTGAACAAGGACGACGAGACGCCCTGGCCGGAGCACACCGACCGGGGCCTCACCGCGCGCGGCTTGCAGATCCTGCTGAAGGACTACGGCATCAGCTCCGCCAACCGCCGCTTCCACGGCGACGTCCAGGCCAAGGGCTTCACCCGCGCACAGTTCACCGACTCCTGGGCCCGCTACTGCCCCGAGCCGAAGCCCCAGCCGGAACCAGACACCGGCGCCTGACCCGACACCACCCGTCGCGACCCGTCGCACCGCAGGTCAACGCGGTTACGAGTCACCGGCCCGCAACGAGTCGACTCGACATCGCCACCCCACCCGTACCTGCCCTGACCAGGCACGCGACGAGTCGCAACGACTCCCCACCCTCCCCAGGCGGCCTCGCCCTGCCCAGCCGCAGCCGAGGCCGCCCCCCACCCCCTCTCCTTGGAGCCCACCCGCTTGTCCGCACCCACCACCATCTCCGCCCCCATCGGCATAGGGGTCTCCGCGATCCGCCTGGGTATCACCCTCCTCGGCGTCACCGCCTTCGCCCTCTCCTACGCGGCCTTGCGCCAGATGGCCGTCGCCACCCACGTCCCCGGCCCTCTCACCTACGCCTTCCCCCTCGTCATCGACGGGTTCATCGCCATCGGCATCGGCGCCCTCCTACTCATGCGCACCGCGCCCTTGCGGGCCCGCCTGTACGTGTGGGCACTGGTCGGCCTCGCAACCCTGACCAGCATCTGGGCCAACGCCCTGCACGCCATCCGCCTCAACCAGCAGATCCTCCACGACGGACTCCGCCTCGACGACGTGACCGTCGGCGTCCTTTCCGCCATCGCGCCACTCGCCCTCGCCGGCGCCGTCCACTTCTACTTCGTCACCCGCCACCACCAGGCGCAGCACGAGCCGACCTTCGCCCTGACGGAGCAGGCCGAGGCGCCAACGCCTGTGTCACTGAGCGGTGGCGATGGCATGGCGGAAAGTCCACTGGCCACCCTGGCGGATGTCCCCGAACCGGTGGTCAAGCCCAAGGGGCGCCGCCCTGCCGCGAGCGAGGAGCAGCTTCTGGCCATCGGACGAACTGTCCCGCGAGGACCCGACGGGCTGATCCCCCGAAAGCGGTTCGAAGCTGCCGTCCGGAAGGAGGGCTACCCCGTAGGCAAGGACCGGCTGGTCATGGCGATGGACATCCTCCATGCCGACTTTGACGACACCACTGACTGAGTAGCCGGCCCCCCATGACCCCAACCGACCCTGGAGATTCCCTTGCACGATCAGCCACACGAAATTCCCGCACGACCTGAGCTGACACCTACCACCACAGGCCAACACCAGGCAGCAAGTTGGAGGTTCGGACACTCCCCCGTCGGGGGTGCGTCCGAACCGGAGCTCGCCCCGGGGGTGGCGGGCACCGTCCCGCGCCAGGGGGCACGGGACGGGCAGGCTGCGGCCGAGGGCGGACCACAGCCTGGCAGGCGCCGGGGCAAGCCCCGTATCCGCGCCGGCAAGCAGCGCCCTGCGGTCAGCGTCCGCCTCAGCGAAGCAGAGCGCGCACTCGCCTCCGCCGGCGCCGATGCCGTCGGCATGCAACTGGCCGGCTTCATCGCCCACAGCACCCTGGCCGCTGCCCGCGACCTGAACCGCACCGCTGCCGTCATAGCCACCGAGCAGGACGTCCTCATCAGCCTGTTCCGACTGCGACGCGAGCTGAGCATCGCCGGCAACAACCTCAACCAGGCGGCCAAGGCCCTGAACAGGGGCATCGCCCCAGAAGGGCTCGACGACACCATCGCCGCCGTCCTGCGTGCCGCCGAGGACATCCACCGCGTGACCACCCACATGACCAACCCCGAAGGAACCCAAGCCGCTTGATCCCCTCCATCCACAAACAGGGCGGCGACACCGCCGGCCTGCTGGCCTACCTCTACGGCCCCGGCCGCAGCGAGGAACACACCGACCCGCACCTTGTCGCCTCCTTTGACGGCCTCGCCCCCGACCCCGGCCGCGACCCCGAAGCCACCGAGGCGGACCTCCAGCAGCTCCTCGACGAACCCCTCCACCTCCGCCCCGCGGACACCCGCCCGGACAAGCACGTCTGGCACGCCTCTGTCCGTACCGCCCCCGGCGACCGGACCCTCACCGACGACGAGTGGGCCGGCATCGCCCGCCGCGTCATAGCCGCCACAGGCATCGACCCCGGCGACGGCGCGGGCTGCCGCTGGGCTGCCGTCCGCCACGCCGAGGACCACATCCACCTCATCGCCACACTCGTACGCGAAGACGGCCGCAAGCCCGACCACCACCGCTCCGGCAAGCGCGCCCAGGCGGAATGCCGCCGCATCGAGGCCGACTACGACCTGTATCGCGTGGCGCCCGGCGACGGGACCGCCGCCAAGCGCCCCACCAGCGCAGAACGCCACAAAGCCCAGCGCCAGGGCCGGGACCGTACCGTCCGCGAGGAACTGCGAGAGACCGTCCGCCGCGCCGCGGCGGGCACCGCTTCGGAGGCAGAGTTCTTCGATCGCCTCGCCTCCGCCGGCCTCCTCATCAAGCGCCGGACCGCACCCTCCGGTGACACTCTCGGCTACACCGTCGCCCTGCCCGAGGACCGCAACAAGGACGGGGCGCCCGTCCACTACTCCGGGTCGAAGCTGGCACCCGACCTCTCCCTGCCCCGCCTCCGAGAACGCTGGACCAGCACGCCTGGTGAGGCTCCCGCGCTGCCTGTGAGCGGTCCGGCATCAGCCCGGCGCCGCGCCACGGGCACGGCCTGGCAAGCCGTCGTCGTCATCAACCACGGCGACGACGGGACCGTGGCCGCGCAGATCGCCGCCGCCAGCGAAGTCCTCGACGCCCTCGCAAAGACCTCGGCGGAACAGACCCGGCGCCAGCTCCGGGACGCAGCAACGGTGTTCGAGCGGGCGACCCGCTCGCACGTCCGGACCGAGCGCGGACAGGACCGGGCCTTGCGCCAAGCCGCCCGCGACTTGATCCACAGCGGTCCGGCCCTTGGCCGGGGTGAAGACGGCGCCACCACCGCGATGCTGATCGACATGGCGTTCTTCCTCGCCATGGCAGCAGCCAACTGGCACGCGAAGAAGGGCCACGCCCAGCAGGCCGTCGCCGCGCATCAGGCGGCCGGGCACCTGCGCGCCGCCTACGAAGCCGCCGCCGCACAGCCCTTGGGCGCCCTCGCGCAACGCGGCCGTCTCCTCCCACAGCCCGTGCTCCACCGGCACACCGCCACCCTTCGGCGTTCACTCTCGGAACACTCCCAGCGGGTCCTGGCCGAGCCCGGCTGGCCCGCGCTCGCCGCCACCCTCGCCGATGCCGAAGCCTCCGGCCGCGACCCGGGCGCCCTGCTCGCCGAGGCCGCAGGCCAACGGGAGCTCAGCACCGCAACGTCCATCAGCGAAGTCCTGGTATGGCGGCTGCGCCACCTCGCCGAGCTGCCACTGCACCCCTCGCCGGGCTCACCGGCACCCGCCCCCAGGACGCCTCCGGCACGAGCAGCCCGTCCCGCCCGCCAGCGCCCCACGCGCTGATCCGCGTACCCCGACCCGACCCGACAAGGAGCCCATCCTGAAGATCCACCCCTTCGCCGCCGTCTTCCCCATGCTGGACGAGGAAGAGCTGCACGACCTCGCCGAGTCCATCAAGGCCGAAGGCCTCCACAAGCCCCTCCTCCTCACCCCTGACGGACTCCTCCTCGACGGCCGCAACCGCCTCGCCGCATGCGCGATCGCCGGGATCGAACCCCGCTTCACCACCTATGCCGGCGACGATCACGTCCGCGTGATCTTCTCCGCGAACGCGCTGCGCCGTAACCTCAGCAAGGGCCAGAGGGCGGTGATCCTCGCGATAGCCCGTTCCGTTTCGGAACACTCGCTGCGCACCCAAGCCAAGCTCCACGCCATCAGCCTGACCCGGCTGTCCAACACCACCACCGTCCTCAAGTACTCCCCTGACCTTGCCGAGGAGGTGCGCATCGGTGCCCTCCGACTCGACTCCGCCTACGAGACCGCTCGTCGGCGCAAGGCCGAAGCCGCCGCGCTGATCGCCCGGCACGAGCACCTGCGCCAGCACGCACCCGACCTCGCTGACCAGGTCTCCGAAGGCATCCTCAGCCTCGATCAGGCCACCACCGCCCTCGACCAGCAGCTCGAAGACGCGCGGCTGCAACTGCTCGTCGCAGAGATGGACGCCATCCGGAAGGCCGACGGGGACACCGCTCCCCAGCTCACCCAGCGCGCCCAGCAGGGGGAGCTCACCTGGCACGAGGCACACCGGCTAGCGGAAGAACACCGCTCCCAGCGGCAGGACGCCATCCACCGAACCCGGCAGACCCTCGAACAGCTAGCCGCCCATTGGCCTGACGTCGAAAGCCTGGCAGACCGCCTGAACACTCCCTACGCACGGGAAGTCCTCGACGGCCTCACACCCGAAGCACGCGCCGTCGCCACGCGTCTGACCACCGAGATCTGACCCTATAAAGGCCGCCGGGGCCAGCGCAGTTCAGCGCTGGCCCCGGCGGCGTCCCTCGATCATCCTGGTGGTTACCGCAGTACGGCTGCCCTAACGCTCTCGGCATCGGTGCGTATGACGAGGGTGATGCGCTCTCCCCTCGTGATCGGCCGTACGCCGTGGATGTGGTCGCGGGTGGCCGGGAAGGCGACCAAGGTGCCGCAGGGAGGCTTGATCTCCTGGGCGGGGTTCTCGAAGAACAGCTCGCCCCCGGAGTAGGAGTCCGGCGTGTTGAGCCAGACCAGCAGGGTGAGGTCTCCTCCGACGACCGGCTGTCCGTTGGTCCGGGCCCGCTCGCGCTCGACGTCGGTGACCTCGTCGTGGTGCGCCACGAACCCGACGCCGGGACCGTAGCGGTAGACGACCGCCGGCTGGGTGGGTATCCGCTTCGGAAGGGTCTGGAAGTGGCTGCGGATGTAGGGAGCGCAGTGGGAGATGACCGCTTCCTCCAGCTGCGTCGGGATCTCCACGTACTCGCTCTTGCGCAGCGTCTCGTCGACGACGCCCTGGAAGGTACGCGGCCTCGCGGTCTCGTTCTTCACGTGGTCCATCAGAGCGCCGCAGAGGCTGAGGGGGATGGCGCCTTCTGCGAGAAGGGGTAACCGGGTCTTCCAGGTCATTGGGTGTTCTCCTTCCACCAGCGGGTGCCTTCGGGCGAGTCTTCGAGGGTGATGCCCTGCTTGGTGAGCTGTTCGCGGATCGCGTCGGCCTCGGTGAACTTCCTCGCTGCGCGGAGTCGGTCGCGTTCCTTGACGAGGTCGTCGACAGCGGTGTCGCCTT
Source organism: Streptomyces sp. ISL-43 (assembly GCF_018614195.1). GTDB lineage: Bacteria > Actinomycetota > Actinomycetes > Streptomycetales > Streptomycetaceae > Streptomyces. The sequence goes on along the minus strand of NZ_JAGGOT010000065.1, from coordinate 17,533 downwards.
GGTCGGCGCCGGCGATGTCGAAGGTTCCGAAGAGGTTGTTGACGTCCTGGATCAGCCGCAGGGAGGCCGGCCCGGAGGGTTCCTGCGTGCGGTTCTGTTCGCGGATGAACTGGAAGAGGACGGCGAGGGCGCCTGGGGTGTCGAAGTCGTCGTCCAGGTGCTCCCGCATCTCCTTCCAGGTGGCGTCGGCACGTGACGTGTTCGCCGGGCTGTCGGTGTGCGCGGGGTCGATGGTCCGGGCGAAGTTCTCGATCCGGCGGCGTGCCGCTCGGGCCTGCTCCAGCGTGGAGTCGTTCAGCTCCATGGAGGATCGGTAGTGCTGGGAGAGGAAGGCGTACCGCAGGGTGCGGGAGTCCGTCCGGGCGAGCGCGTCGCGGATGGTGAGGAAGTTCCCGGTGCTCTTCGACATCTTGTCGCCGTCGACGCGCAGGAGACCGGTGTGCATCCAGTAGCGGGCCAGGGGCTCGATGCCGGAGGCGGCCTCCATCTGGGCCACCTCGGCTTCGTGGTGGGGGAAGATGAGGTCGACGGCGCCGCCGTGCAGGTCGTAGGAGGGCCCGAAGAAGGTCTCCGTGATCGCGGTGTCCTCGATGTGCCAGCCCGGACGGCCCGGCCCCAGCTCGGTCTCCCAGAACGGTTCGCCGTCCTTGCGCCCCTTCCACAGGGCGAAGTCGCCAGGACTGCGCTTCTTGGAGTGGTCGTCGATCCGCGAGACCGAGTCCTCGGGGCGCAGGTCGGTGCGGCCCGAGAGTTTGCCGTACGCGGGGAACGAGGCCAGGTCGAAGTACCAGCCGTCGTCGAGCTGGTAGGCGTGGCCGCGGTCGATGAGCCTCTTGACCTGGTCCACGATCGCGTCGATGTGGTCGTGGGCCCGTGCGTGGACGTCGACGCGGGTGTTCCCCAGCGCGACCATGTCCTCCAGGTACTGCTTCTCGAAGAGGGCCGCGATGTCCTCCGGAGGTACGTTCTCCTCCTTCGCACGCCTGATGATCTTGTCGTCCACGTCAGTGATGTTCTGGAGGTAGGTGACCTTGTAGCCGCTGGCTTCCAGGTACGCGGCGATGAAGTCGAACTGCGTGTACGTCTTCGCGTGCCCTACGTGGCTTGGGCCGTAGACGGTAGGTCCACACACGAACATCCGCACCTCGGTCTCCCGCTCGGGGCGGAAATCCTCCGTCCGTCCGGTCAGTGTGTTGTGGACCTTGATCGCCATCGTTCCTCCTGGGTGAGCGGATCACGCAGCGTACTGACGTGCTGACAACAGCGTCTAATTGGCATCGTCGTACTCACCTCAGGAGACGAATCGGGGGAAGGGGCGGTCAGCGAAGACCGATGCGTGTTCCCCGAGAATGTGGTGGTTGGCCCGCTGGTACGCCTTGCGCACGGTCTCGATGGCCCGGGTGCTCAGGTCCATTCCGGCCGAGCGGCAGAACGCCTCCAGGGCCTCGCACCGCCGCTCCAGGTCAACCATCGACAGGGGGTCGCACTGCTGGACCTCGATCAGAAGGTTTTCCTGCTCGGTGCTGATCAGGCCCAGCGCGCCGAGGGAGTGCAGCTTCCACTTCATGTTCGGCAACAGCCGGCCCGAGCGGGCGTACAGCCAGTCCACGATCTCGTCCAGGGCGCCCGACAGGACGAAGTGGCCGGTGGGCGTCCCGACGCGACGCGCCATGCGCAGGGGGATCTCGCGCACGTCCCAGGTGATCCGGTTGTGGAGCCGACGGGTCTCGCCCTCCAGCTGCCAGAGCTGCTCTTTCGTCTTGCGGAGAATCACCGCCTCGAAGGCATTCTCGCGGTCGAGCAGCGGTTCGCCCTTGTTCGCGTAGGCGTCGCACTTGTCGCTGTTCCACGTCGTGCGCGGGTCGGCCTCGTACTGGAACAGGAGCTGGTGGACGTTGACCTCCATGCGCCCCCAGGGAACCGGCAGGTAGAAGCTGAACTCCGGGACCCAGGCGGGGAGCCGTTCGCGGACCAGGGCGTACGTGTCCGCCGGCGACGGCCTCCACTCGTCCTCCTTGAGCGGGACGTCGAGGACGACCGCGAGGTCGAAATCGGAGTCGGTGCTGAACCTTGTGACGTTGTTGGGCGCGACTGCCGAGGAGGAAAGGACGTAGAGCGCCTGGACCTCGGGCATCGACTGGAGAGTGTCGAGAAGGCCGGCGGCTGCGGCACGGGCCTGCATTTTCAGATCTTCCACGAGAACCCCTTTGTCAGATGAGCGGGCGATCCATCACGGCGCGGAGCGCCGGGACGAGATCCGGAGCGACACCGCCATGGGTGCGCTGGATATGTGCGAGCGAAGGGCTGCTGTTCCCCTCGATGACCACCGGCCCCCCGGGAGTGACAGCGATGTCCCAGCCGATGAAGGGCACCTGCGGGAAGAGACGGGCGCAGCGGGCAGCCAGCTCACGAACCTCGCCGATGTGGGCGACCCGGTGGCCGGCGAACGGCACCGTGCTGACCTGGTGGCACGTCTGGGCGTTGAGGTACCGGTCGTAGCCGTGGCGGTCCAGTTCCCCATCGGGATGCACCCGGATCTGCAAGCCACCATCGGCCGAGTTGTCCGTCGTGCTGTCGACGCCGCCGAGCTTCAGCATCATGTAGAGCACCTCGGCGGTGCCCTCCGTCAGCAGGGTGATGACGCGGAAGGTGTTGAGGGCGTACGGGTTCAGCGCGTCCAGGTCGTGGTGCTGCGGTACGTGCTGCTCCACCAGCCAGGTGCCCCACCGCTGCGCGTAGGCCGCAAGGTCGAACCCGTCCTTGTCGGGCCGCACGATCACGACTCCGGAGCCGCCGCTGGAGTAGCGGGAGGGCTTGACCACCACGCGCCCGAAGCCGGACGCGATGTCGAGGACGGCCTCCAGCGAAACCTCCTCACCCTCGGAGGTGACGCCCGCACGGCCGTCACCGCTCGCGATCAGTGGGGGCTGCGGGATGCCGGCGGAGGCGAGGATCTTCTTGCAGACCACCTTGTCGTCCAGGTCGACGGTGTCCCGATTCACGCGGGGAAGGAGGCGGTGAAACAAGGTGGTCTCCGGCAGGTACGAACAGGCCCGCTCGACAGACACCTCGCGCCGGTAGCCGCCGTAGCGGAAATAGTGGAACGGCAGGCAGCGCCACCGCGCGGAGACCATCACCAGATCCCCGGCGATACGGGCCACGCTCTTCCTGCCACCGTCGCGCAGCATCGTGGGCAGGTGCTCGCGGCTCATCTGCCGCACCTGGTAGGGGAGGAACCGTAGGCCGGATACACGGGGAAGAACCCGAGTACGGAACCACTCCTCGCTCATCGCCTGCCGGTGGTTGAAGCCACGGTTCGCAGTGCGGGTCATGTCGCTCCTCCGATGTCTCAGTAGTCCGGGGTTCCAGCGATGGCCAGGGCAAGCACCACGGCGGTGACAGCGATGACGTAGGCCAAGACCGCGATGTGCTGCTTCATCGGGCAGGCTCGACGTTGTCGGCCGCACCGGGCGAGAAGCGCCGGGCGTTCATGGGGTGTCTGCCCGTGGCGTGTCTTCCCACGGGGACCACTCCGAGGAGGCGTCAGCGATGACGCGACGCCGCTGCAACTGACCGGGGGTGCGGCGGGGCAGGGTGTCGGCGGCGTGCACGAGGAACCCGCCCCTGTCGCGGATGATGACTCCGAGTCCGGCGAACTGGGCGGTGTCGGAAGCGACATGGGAGATGGAACCGACGATGATTCCCCGGATCATCCCGGTGGACAGGGCGGACGCTATGGCCTGCCAGCCGGGGCGCTCTGCGAGCGACACCGTCGGGTCGGTATCGGACCACGCTCCGGCAACGTGCCAGTGTCGGGCGTCGGCGTAGTGGCGACCGCGCCTTTCGCCGTCTCGGACGGCAGTGGCGGTGGCAGAGCAGGCGTAGACGGCGACGGATACGTGCCCGAGGCCGCTGGGCGGGTTGGTCGGCATGCCCACAAGGCTGCTGCGCACCGACACGTGGGCCCAGACACGGCCCGTGGCAGCGGTGGCAGTCCGTACCGGGTTTCAGTGCCACGGGGCGTGGCAGCGTAGGACCCGGCGGTCGAGCATGTGCAACGCCCCGTAGCAGTCGGGCAGGTGGTGGCCGACCGACTGCTACGGGGCGTGGTAGTCGGGCCGCGGGTCAGCGCACCCCGAGGGGGACCCCGGCGACGTTGGCGAGACCGCGCAGGCGACCGACGGAAACCCCGGCGAGCCGGCCGATGATGACGCCGGGCAGCATCTGGTGGCGCACCCAGCCGGGGGCCATCGTGCAGACGGCTTCGAGGGTGTCGGCGGCAGCCTCCCAGCGGCGGCATTCCACGTGGGTGAGGGCGACGTCCAAGCCGTAGCGGGCGCGGGTGGCCAGCGGCACGGTGTCGTCCAGGCGGACCGTGTCCATGAGGCGCAGTGCTCCGGAGGTGTCGCCGAGGGCCACGGCGATGCTCATCGCCTGGGTCGCGGCGTACATGGGCCCGTACGGCTGGGCGTGGGCGCCGCGGGCGTGCTCCTCCCCGATGCGGGCGGCCACGGCGTGGGCCTGGGAGAGGTACTCGCGGGCGCTGTCCGCGCTCGCGCCGCCTCGGGACGCGGCCACGGCGGCGTTGGTGACGAGCTGCCCGTACACACTCAGCCGGTCGGGGTCGTGCTCGCTCATCTTGGGCTCGATCCGGTCGGCCTGCGCCGCGGCAAGGGCGAACCCCTGCGTGGTGCGGCCGTCACGCAGGTTGACCCACGCCGTCGTGGCGGCCAGGTGGGCGTCGCGGAGGTCGTCCCCGGCCTGCACGGCGATCTGGCGGCCGTACGTCAGCGCCGCGTAGGCCAGATCGCGAGAGCCCAGCACATTGGCGGCCATACCTGCCGTCTGGAAGGTGTCGATCAGGACACCGCTGGCGGCCTCCCGCTCGGCCGGGCCGGCGGCATCGAACCGGGCCTTTGCCTCGGGGAGGAGCTGGCCCAGGAGCGTACCGAGTTCGGTGTACCGGCCTGCCCAGTAGGCGTCATCCGCCCGGCGGACGGCGGCGCGCAGCTCCTCAACGGTGCCCGGCTCGACATCGGCGGGGATGCCGATGGCGGCGTCATGGGTGGCCGCAGACACCATCCGAAGCGCGGCGCGCTCGTCGCGGTCCATGGACCGGCGGGGTGCCTGCTGGCCAAGGAGTACGGCGATGTCCGTGCCGAGGGCGTCGGCGATGGACAGCAGCGACGGCAGCGACGCGGTGCCGCCGCGTTCCAGTTTGCGGACCACGCCGACGGACACTGCGGCGGCTTCCGCTAACTGCTCCTGCGTCATCCCGCCGCGCAGCGTCTTCAACCGCTCAGAGGTGGTGTACTCCGACCACTGCATGTTCCAGCACCTCCGTGTGATTGGCCTCATACGGACGGTACTGGCAGGAGTGGTGGGGCCGACAGCCCTTGATCAGCCGGAAGTTGGAGTCACGCGGCGAGGACCGCACTGACTCCCAGTAGGGCCTCAAGCTCCGCAACGGCCTCGTCCTCATCGGTGGCGTGGACGGTGGTGATGCCCAGCTCGGCGGCTGGCGGGAGGTTCACCGCGTGATCGTCCACGAACACGCACCGCTCGGCGGGCAGGCCTATGCGGTCCAGGGTCAGTCGATAGATCTCCGGATCAGGTTTGGCCATGCCGACCAGCTCGGAGACGACGTGGACATCGAACAGGTCCCAGATTCCGACGTGCTCGTACGGGTTGAACGGGTCCAGGCCGAAGCTGTTGGACAGCAGGGCGACTCGATGCCCGGCCGCCCGTGCCGCACAGGCAAGGGCAGCCATCCGACGAGCCGCGGGCACCCCGGCCCACGCCCGGCCCATCAGGTTCACCGGGTCCACGTGCGCACCCAGCAACGCGGCAGTGCCCTCGTTCCACTCCGCCTGCCCTATCTCCCCGACCTCCAGGGCCGCGTACAGACGCCGACCCTCCGGGTGGTCGTTGAGGGTGCTGCGCCACGCCTCCGGGGCCAGCCCTTCGGATACGCACCACGCACGGTGGACAGCGAGAGGGCTGGCGGTGAGCACGCCGGCGAAGTCGAGGATCAGGCCGAGCTGTTCCTGTCCATAGGTGGTGTCAGTGCTGTGCGGCATCCAGTGACCGTCCCCTCCGCGATTGGTCTCGCAAGAAACGCTACCGCGCGCCCGACACACAGAGCGTTCGAGAAGGCCCGCGCTCGCCGAGCTGTCGCTCCCGTTCCCCGGCCTGTGCCTGGTTGGAACCAGCTGAACGAGGCCGCTCGGTCTGGCCACAATGGGGAGCGCCGCTGTAGCCGGTCTTGTGACACGCCAAGTGCACCGCGCCATTGGTACACGGTGAAGAACATCTGTCGTCCCCGATCATCCATCGAAGGTAGCGAATGACGCAGAGCACAACCGCCCGAGCCGGACGCTTCCACACGGGGCGTTTATCCGGGGGACTGCCCCAGGCCCTCGAGGCCTGGCGTGTCACCACAGACGATGCCGATGTGGCCGCCCGTGTCGCCGGCTTACTGGGCGGCGAACCTCAACCGAACGAAGCGACAGGAGGAGCTGGCCTTGCCTACGAAGTGCTGACGAGCCGCGAGAGCGTACGCGTTCTCCTGGACGGGCCCGACGCGGTGACGGCTCATATGGTCCTCTGGGGCAGTAGGGGCATCCTCCACGAGTGCGACGGCGTGGAGTTCCTGTCACCGAAAGAGAAGAAGGGCCAGCCCTGCGGCTGCCCTCCACTGTTCGAGGACAGGAAACTGGCGGCCCGAGACGGGCGCGGCCCGACACCATCCGTCGACATCACCTTCCAGATCGCAGCGGCACCCGAGCTCGGCTTGTTCCACTTCATGACGGGCTCGTGGAAGATGGCCGCTCAGCTCTCCGACCTGACGGACGCGCTCGAACGTGTCGCCGGCCCGGCCGTCTGCGACCTCACCATCGAGCTCGTCGTCTACACGACCAAGGCGGGCAGAGACGTCTGCTACCGAAAGCCGGTGGTCACGGTGCTTGGCAGCCCCGACACCGTTGCGCCCGAACCCCCGCCGACTGCCGAACCCGCGCCTACTCCGGCGCCACCTGCACCCCGCCGGAAGGCCAGGCCGACCTCTGAGCCCACCACCCCATCCGCGCTGCAGTCGAGCCACTCGGTCAAGGTGGATGCCGTTCTGCTCCGCCGTGCCGCCCAGGTACTAGGCACGGGCGACCACCAGGAAACCGTCATCGCCGCCCTGTCCGAGATCGTGGCAGGACGGCAGCAGACCGCAGAGCTTGCTCGGCTGCGAGATCAGGTCGGACGCATCGCCGCCATCACGGAGCAAGCACTCCAGGCGGAAGTCCCTCGCTGACCTGACCGGTTCGGGCCATCTCGCCGTGATCACCCGCAACCGGGGCGATCCGGTCTCGTGCATCTCCCTTCAGAATTGTTCGGACGGTGCTGGTCCGAACGGTCCGCCTCCGGTCAAGATGAAAGCGATCTCTATCGGAGAGGCGTAAAGCATTTGGAGCACCTGCCCGAGGGGGTGCAGCCGCAGGACGCTGCTCGTTCGGCGTGCGCAACGGGCAGCCCCGAGATCAGCGCGGGATGATCAAGTCAGTCAACTGCCCTGGCGTAGGGATCTTCCCCCGGTTGACCGTGATTGCCGCCCCAATCACGGCCACAGGGAGTAAGGCAACGAGAGCAGCCTCGGGAAGGCCCGCCAATGAGGCACCAGCCACAGCGAGAACAACCATCAATCCCACTATCGCAAGCCGCAGCCTTTCACGAGGCACGACAGGTTCAGCGTCACCTATCTGTTCTTCGTCGAGCAGTTGGCCGACTCTACCTTCGGCATAGCGCTCTGCAATTGTCAGCAGCAGTACCGTGAGGGCTTGTAGCGCCTGCTCAGGGTCGGTGTCTTGCCGGGCCTCGGCCTTGCGCAGCGCGCCTACCACACGAGCCGTATGGGCGCCGACCACGCGCTCGTAATGACTTCGCACATCCCCACGACGCGATCGGGGGGCTCGCCATATCACGCTCTCCACCGCTTTGAGTGAGACTCGGGGCACGTCATCCCCCGGTTGCCCCTCTTGCCAACGCCTCCGCGCCTGTGCGCATTGCACAGCGGCGACAACCAAAACGACCACCGGCCAGCATCGCAGATAGTCGCCAACGACCCTGGTTTTCCTCTCTGCCCGCTCTCGTTGCCGACGACGTTCCGGACTATGAGAGAGCGCGGCGCTCACCCGGGTGATAAGGGGTACGGCGAGCATGAGGACCAGAACCACGAGTATTCCACGCAGCGCCTCAAAGGCTTCGGCAGGCCCTTCCCAGTTACGGATACTTTCTGGGATCGCGAGGAACCACCCCACCAAGTCACCCAACGGGCCGGATCCACTGCTGACCGGATGGCTCCCGCGAGAATTCCGAAAGAAAATGTCGCCAGCATTCCATACGATGAGCGCGAAATAGGTCAATCCTGCAAGGTATACAGGAATCGCAACTTGCGCGGAGTACCACCATCTCACCACCCACACGGGAGGCAGACCGTGGCCCAGCGGGACACCCCCCTCTACAACCCGTGGAAGCACATCCCTGGCTTCAGCCAGGAGCACCTCCGCATGCCGGTCCGCCAGGACGCGCCTTCGATCTTTGATCTCCTGGACCACTCGCCGGTCGAACGGCTCAAGTACGCGCCGTCGCCACCATGCACGGAAAGGCAGATAGGAGAACAAGATGGCCACCGCCAGCAGCATGGCCAGTTCAACTACCAGCACCAGAAACGTCTTCACAACGGGAAGTCTCGCTGACACCTCTGACAGCGCCTCAGGCCCGTGGCCACTCTGCCTGCAGAGGGCTGGCGCCGGCGTACCAGCCGAGGACAGGAACCGGCCAAGATGGCGTTACGGGGCGTGGGTCCAACCGGCGGTGGTGAGTACTTCCCACCTGGGATTATGTAGATCCACCGGGTGGTAATTCCCGCCACTGCTTCAACCGTCCTGTTGGCGCGTCTCCCGTTTACCCTGACTGATCCAATCGTTCATGGGCAGGATGGGCCGCCGAAGAGCAGCTGGTCTCGGGGGAGATGGCCTATGTCCTTGCTGTTTTGGCGAGCCTCCGTGCCCGGCGGCTCGCCCCACGCAATCAACGCCGGGCCAGGTCATGCCGAAGCTGTCCCGGGGATTCCGCTCCAGAGGGTCTCCAGCAAGAGCACCGCCACGGATGACCGTGGGTCCGTGCGTACGACCTACGCGAAACGCGACGAGCCGCCTTCCACGAACAAGGTGACCCGTCTACTCGCAGGAGTCATGCACGAGCGCGTGAACCGGATCGGTCAGGCACGCGACCTGATGGGCCAGTGGCAGGACCGCGTCCGGGGCCGTAAGAAGCGGGATATCCGGCACCTGGGCCCGTTCGCCGGCGAGGAACTCGTCCGATGGACTTTGGACAACGTGCTCAACGCACGGAAGCGCCCTGCTCCCTCCTTCGGCTTCAGCCTTGCCCTCGTGCTCACTCATGGCGTGGCCGCCCAGCGGCAGCGCCGATTGCGCGGTGCTGTCCTGGCGGGAGTGGTGGGCCTGGTGGCAGTGCGCCATCCATGGGGCGCGGTCGCGCTGGTCGTGATGGCGGTGCTCCACCACTACCTCCTCAGAGTAGGTCTGCTTCGCGCGACGCTTCGCTGGGGCTTCAGCTCCGTCGTTCCCCTGCTCCTTGTGGTCGCGGGTGGCTACCTGGCCTGGACCCGGCTGCAGCCGCACACTCCCACCCTCGCCTTTGCCCTACGGGATTCCGTCGCCGCCGCGGTGCGGACGGCCCTCCTGCTCGCCTCCGTCTACACGGTGGACCGATGGACGGCCCTGGCCTACCTGGCCTCGTTGGGCCCGTGGCGCAACAACCCGACCGCCCGGCCGCGCCTTGCTCCGCGCGCGGCGGCCCGGATTGCCGAATGCGAGGTGAGCGAGGGATGGCAGAGCGTCCCGTACCGGAAGGAAGACCGGATCAACCGCTTCGTCGGTGCCGGTCTTGATGCCTGGCGCGCCACCGGGCCACGCATCCAGCTCACGGCCGCCCGTCGCGCCGACGACGCGGAGGACAACAAGCACGACAGGGAAGAGCCCACTCGCAGGTCACGGATACCCAACGAGGAAGAAAACCTGTGGGGGGAAGAGACGCAAGGTATCCGCAAGTTCGAGGCCGACGAGTTGTTGGACAAAGTCCGCGACGAGGTCGGGCGCCTCAGCGGCGTCCTCGTGGAGACCCATGCACTACCGAACTGCGACGTCTTCGAAGCTCTCGCCGTCCCGGAATCCAGGTGGAAGAAGCTCCCGCGCAAGCCCGCCCGCAAAGCCGGCGTACTACATCGCAAGGGGCTCGATGAAACCTGGCCAGAAGCGCGAGAAATGACCGAGGAAGGGGGGAGGGCTCCCTCAGGCCACCATTCGCGCCGATATCTGGCAGCGCAGGTAGTCGACTGGGACGGAGACATCGTCGTCACGGTGTTCGCCCACGCCGCACTGGAGGGTAAAACGCTCCACTTCGTAACCCGGCCGCACGTCTTGGCGCCTCTGAAGGATGAGGCTCGCTCCGAGCCGGCGAAGGGATGGGAGCTCGCCAAGAAGATCCTGCTCACTCCGGTTGACGCCCTCGGTGACACAGCCGCGCTGGCACTCAGGTCCCACACCGGCCTTGTCCAGGCCTTGGACGCGATCGCCAGCGGCCTGCTCGGTCGTTCCGCACAGCAACAGGTGGCCACGGTCTTGGACAAAGCAGAGCAGAGAGACACCGGCAAGCCAGTCGGCCTCCGTGAGCACTGTGCCCTCGACGAACCGGAGGACATGCACCAGATCGAGGATGCCGCCCGGCACATTTCGATCCTGCAGTCACGGATGTTCAGTACGGTCAGCGCCTTCCTCGATGACCACGGCGTCTATACCGGCGACTTCAGACGACAGGCAGCGGATGTCGTCACCAAGATCTTCATTAACGGCGACCACAACCAGGTGAACACCGGAACCATGCAGGGCGGTCAGGCACAGGGTGCCGAGACCGACAACACGCAGCCGAAAGGATGATCATGAGTGTGTGGCGGGGTCGCGAGACGAGTGGTGGCATGCAGATCACGGGCAACGGAAATCAGGTCAACACCGGCCGGATCGGAGGGAATCAGCAGCAGTCGTACGTCGGCTCAGGTCAAGACGATGCCCGCCTCCAGGCCGCGCTGGCCAAGCTCTCCGAGCTCTACGCCGCCATACAGGAGCACCCAGAAGGGCTGAGCAACGCTGATCTGGCACGCCGTACCGCCGGACGCATCGGCGAGGAGCTGAACAGCACCCAACCCGACCAGCGCCGCATCCGGGACAACCTTGAAGACCTCGGGCTCGCCATCGGGTCAGCCGCAGCAGCCGTCACTCTGCTGCAAGGTCTCACTGCCGCGGTTGCCGCGCTGCTCGGGTAGCGCAACCGGGCAGTCCGGGGAGCCACGCCACACCAACGGCACCCTTCGAGACCGCCCAATACCTTGGCAACTCGGACGAGATGAGCCGACGGGCCATACGATCTCTCCAATGTGCCGTAAGGCAACTCAGCCGATCGGGGGGCCGATGGATCCGCAACTGTTGGAGACGGCCGGGACGACACTCGTGGCAGTGATGGCCACGGATGCCTGGCAGTCGACCAGGGACGGAGTGGTCGCCCTCTGGCGACGGATGAGTCCGGCTCGCGCAGATGGCGTGGAGACCTCACTCGCTGAGGCGCGCGCCGATGTCGTACTGGCCAGAGAGCAAGGCGACACGGCCGCCGAAGAGGCCCTCGCCCTCCAGTGGCAGGGGCGGCTGCTGCAATTCCTCACGGCGCACCCCGACGCCGCGCAGGATCTGGATCGTGTACTGCGCGATGCCCGCGCGCAGTTGCCCGCCTCCGAGCAGACGGTGATCGGCACGATGCGGTTGGAAGCACGTGCCAGCGGCCGCGGCCGCGTCTACCAGGCCGGGCGCGACCAGCAGATCACCGAGCGGTGAGCGACCGGCCGCACTCTTCCGCGTCCGCCTCCGCGTCTGGGTCCGGCCGTGTCTACCAGGCGCAGCGTGATCAGTACGTCACCGAGCACCACCACCACGCGCCCGCGCCGGGCGACTGGATGGGGCCCGTGCCGCACTCCGTCCGGGTACCACTGACCGCAGAGCCCGCGACCGCCCTACGGGACCGTGTCGAGTTGCGCGATCAGCTGATGCGTTCGGTCACCCACGGCCGCGGCGGGCCGGCGCAGGTCCTGCACGGCATGGCGGGTTGCGGGAAGACCGCCCTGGCCCGGCACGTCTTCACTCAAGCCGTTGAGCGTAAAGGTGTCATCGGGTTCTGGGTCGACTCCTCGTCCGCGACCTCGCTGCGGTCGTTCATGATCGGTATCGCGGCGGATCGCGGCGCCTCCCCCGTCGAGCTGGAGGCAGCCCACGCCGGGCGGCGCCCGGCCGCCGATCTCGCCTGGGACTGCCTCGCCCGGTCCGTCGAGCCGTGGCTGCTCGTCCTCGACAACGCGGACGAGCCTCGTCTGCTCCAGGAGGGCGGGTGGCTGCGGCGGAGCCCACGCGGCACCGTACTCGTGACGACCCGCGACACCGCGGCCGCGGTCTGGCGCGGCTGCGACACCCACCCCGTGGGCGTGCTACCGCTCACCGCGGCTGCCCAGGTGCTCTTCGATCTGGCCCCCGGCACAGGGGACCCGGAGGACTTCGAGCGGCTGGCGCTACGGCTCGACCGTCACCCACTGGCGCTTTCCCTCGCGGGCAACCACCTACGCCGCCAACTGCTGGAGAGGTGGACCGTGAGCGACTACCTGGAGCGGCTTCCGGAGGACCCGAGCGAGCTCCTCGACCAGGCCTCGGACCCCTCGGAGGAGCATGCCCGGGCGCGTTTCAGCAGTACCTGGCAGCTCTCCCTCGATGCTCTGGACCGGCAGAACCTGCCGGAGGCCGTCACCCTGCTCCGGCTGCTGTCCTGCTTCGCGGCCCAGCCGGCGACGGTCCCGCTCGGCCTGCTCGCTCCGGCCCGGCTCGACACCACCGCGCTTGGGCGCCTCGACCCGCCGCTAACCGGCGCCCGTGCCGATGCCGCGCTGCGGGGGCTCGTCGCCACCTCGCTCGTCTCCCTGCTCGACGTGCCCGGTGACCGGGGTCGCCCGCCCGTGCGCGGTCTGCAGGCCCACGGGCTGCTCCTGGACACGGTCGCCGGCCGGATGCCGGCGGAGGTCCGAGACGATCTCGTCCGTTCCGCGGCAGAGCTGCTCGAAGCGGCCATCCCCGACCCGCCGGAGGATCAGGACCTGCGACTGCTGGCCCCGCACGCCATCGCGCTCCTGCGCCGGTCTCGCGGTCCGGAACCCCTGCCGTTGATCAGGCGGTTGCGGTCGCTGTATTACGAGCGCGGGCAGTTCACGGCCGCCCTCGACCTGGCCGTGGCAGCGCAGCGGTTCAGTTCGGGGCTGTTCGGTGCGGAGCACGGTGAAGCTCTGTCGGATGCCCATGAGACGGGGCGTGCGCAAAGCGGCCTGGGGCTCTTCGCGGAGGCCGAGCAGACGCTGCGCGGTGTGCTCACCTCGCGGGAAGTCCTGCTCGGCGCCGACGATCCCCTCACCCTGGACACCGTCCACGCCCTGGGCATCGCCCTGTATGGGCTGGGCCGTTGGGCCGAGGACGAGCAGCTACTACGGCGCGCCCTCGACGGCCGTGAGCGCGTCCTGGGCAGCTCCCATCCGGACACCCTCGACACGCTCGGCCGGCTCGCCGAGGCGGTCGGCGAGCTGGGCAGGTGGGAGGAGGCCCGTTCCCTCGCCCGGACCACGCTGGAGCGGTCCCAGGCCGGCCTGGGGGTCAGCCACCCAAACACCGTGCTCAGTCTCCTCGCCCATGCCTGGGCCGTGGCCGGCGAGGAGCGGTGGGACGAGGCGGAGCCGCTCGCCCGGGAAACAGCCCTGGCTGCCGGGGAGGTGTTCGGACCAGAGCATCCCAGGACCCTCGCGGCCCGCCACCTGCACGCGACGGTCCTGCTCCGGCTGCGCCGATGGCAGGAGGCGGAGGAGTTGCTCCGCCACGTCATCGCGGCGCGCGAGTCCATGCTCGGCCCCGAGCACTCGCACACGTTGTCCGCCCGCACTGACCTGGCAACGGTCCTGGCAGGCAGCAACCGAGCAGAGGAAGCGGTGACCGTGGCCGCGGCGACGCTCGACGGATACGTACGTACACTCGGCCGTGATCACCCCCGTACCGAACGCTGCCGGGCGGTTCTGCGAACGGCGCAAGAGGCATGTGCAGCCGCGCGTGCCGCCAAGGAGACTTCGTGACCGACGACTTCGGGTTCCGCTGGCACAAGAGCACGTACAGCGGTGAGACCAATGGCTGCCTGGAAATACGCACCCCCCCCCCCGGCGGGGAAAAACACGCATCCGTGATTCGAAGGATCTGTCACGACCGGCTCTGATCTGCACCACGGAGAGCTGGATGGCTTTCGTTCGTTCCGTCGGCGCCACAGAATGTTCCGACGGTCAGACATCATGACCCGTGGGGGAGGGTGACGTCGGGGATGGAGAGCAGCCCGGGTACGTCCGCGTACCGGCATGCCGTAGCGCAGGGACACGGCCGTGTCTTCCAGGCGGAGCGGGACCAGCACATCACCGAGTACCACACGCACTACCACCAGGACCCGCACGCAGCCCTCGCCACCGCTCACCCCGGTCCTGAATCGGTCCGGGTCCCGCTCGCCCCTCGCCTGCGCTCTCCCGTGCGGGACCGCAGAAGCCTGCGACGGCACCTGCTTGATGCCGCCGCGGGCACCAGTACAACGGACTCCGTCCACGTCGTACACGGCATGCCCGGGTGCGGGAAGACCGCGGTGGCACAGAGCATCTTCGACGAAGCTGTGCGTGAGCACGGCGTCATCGGACTGTGGGTGAACGCCGCCGGAGCCTCCTCCCTCCGAGCAGGGATGCTCTCCGTCGCACTCGACCGCGGCGCCGGACAGGACGAAGTCGATGCCGCCTGGGCACGCCGCCGGCCACCGGCCGACCTCGTCTGGCACTACCTGGACAAGTCACCCGGGCGCTGGCTGCTGGTCCTCGACAACGCGGACGATCCCGCGCTCCTCGAAGGCGGATGGCTGCGGACCAGCTCAAGAGGCACCACCCTGGTCACCACCCGCCACGGTCGCGCGCCTCTGTGGCGCGAGGCAGACACGCATCCACTCGATGTCCTGGACATACCGGACGCCGTGGAAGTCCTCCAGGACCTGGCCCCCGGAAGCCACGACCGTGCTGCTCTCGAAGCCCTGGCGCGGGAGCTGGGCTGCCATCCCCTCGCCCTCGTCCTGGCCGGATCGTTCCTCGGCCACCAACTCCTGGAGCCGGTCTCCGTGGACGAATACCGCCGCCGTTTACACGACGACCCGAACACGATTCTCGACCTCGGAGCCTCTCCCGGGGAACGCGACGTCCGAAGGCTCATCAGCAGTACCTGGCAGTTGTCCCTCGACATGCTCGCCGACCAGGGGAACCCGGAAGCAACGACACTGATCCGGTTGCTCTCCTGCTTCGCAGCGGATCCCCTACCCGTGGGACTGCTCACCTCCGATCGCCTTGACGTCACCGCGCTGGCGCAAGCGGATCCGCCTCTGGCAGGTTCCCGCGCGAACCACGCCCTGCACGGATTGCTGGAGCAGAGCGTCGTCGCCCTTCTCGACGTTCCCGGAGACCCCGGACGCGAACCCGTACGGTGCATCCAGGCACACGGCCTGCTGCTCGACTCGGTGTCGTCACGCATCCCGCTCGACCAGCGCGACCACGTACTGTCCGCCGCCGCAACTCTCCTGAAGCAGATCCTCGCCGTTCGGGCCGGCGTGTACCCGGACTCCCAAACCGTGAGGCTGTTCGTCTCGCACGCGATCGCGCTGGTTCGCCGGTGCGCCGCGGGGAGGAGCACCTCCCTTGCGGCAGCCCTCGCCGTCGTCCGGGACTTGCGTACCCAGACCCTCGACCGTGGCGACTACACGACGGCCCACTTGCTCGCCACCGCCGTATGCGACACCGCTGCGGACATCGGCGCGGACTCTCTGACCGACCGCTTCGAACTGGCCCGGGCCCTGGCAGGTCTCGGACGATTCGCAGAAGCCGCAGAGCTCCACCGGTCGACGCTCGCACACCGCGAAGAGGAACTGGGCCCGACCCACCCTCACGTGCTGGACAGCGCTCACGCACTCGGCCTCGCCCTGTACGGCCTCGGCGCCTACGCCGAGGACGAACTCCACATGGGTCGAGCCGCAGAAGGCCGCACCGAGGTCCTTGGCTCCGGGCACCCAGACACGATCGAAAGCGTTGCCTGCCTCGCCGAGGCGATCGGCGAACAGGAACGCTGGGCCGAGGCGGAGGCTCTGGCCCGGCCGAACCTTGCCGTGGCCGAACAGTCCCTGGGTACCGAACACCCGCACACGCTCATCAGTCGGATCACGCTCGCCTGGGTGCTCTCGCGGCGGGGGCCGTGGTCCGAAGCCGAGCTCCTTGCCCGGTCCGTCATCGACGGCAATGAAGGGAATCTGGGTACGGACCATCCCCGCACCCTGGCTGCCCGTGACCTCCTGGCCGGCATCCTGCTGCGGCAAGGCCGCTGGAACGACGCCGAGGAAGCGGCGCGTACGGTCCTCGCAGCGCGCGAGCGCACCCTCGGCCCGGAGCATCCCCACACCCTGGCCATCCAGGCTCGCCTGGCACGCATCCTCACCGGGGCCGGCCTAACAACTACTGCCCGGGAAATCTCGGCGACAGCACTCGACGCCGCTGCGCGGGTGCTGGGCCCTGACCACCCGATCGCGCAGGAATGCCGGCGTGCCCACCGGGAAGCCACCGCCGCGCCGGGACCCACACCAACGGACGAGAACGAGGAGCAGGCACAGTGAGTGACGCCATCACCAGAACCTGGCGGAAGAGCAGCTACAGCGGCAACGAGAACGCCTGCCTGGAACTACTCACCCCCCCCCCACCGGGCCAAGCCCCTGTCCGAGACTCGAAACGCACCGATGACACGGTGATCATTTTCCCGTCCGCCGCATGGTCTTCCCTCGTCGAAGCGGTACGACGGGGCGACCTGGCTTGACCTGAGCAACCCCTCAGCCGACGTCGCGCAGTACATCCCTCGGGTGGCGGCCAGGTGGGAACACAAGCAGGTTGTCGAGGACCAGCGCATGTGTCAGCAGGTGTCCGTTAGGGCCGTCGGCACGAACAAGCCGCAGCCCACGCTTCTCAGCGAAGACGTAGAGCTCGGCAGCGGCCTGGATCCGCTCGTACTCCGACGACGAGATGGTGACGGCATCGTGCCCGTCCCCGGTGTCTGCGGAGGCTACGGAAGGTGCAGGCGCCTCCTGAACGGTCTCTTCTTCCGTACCCCTGGAGCCGCTGGTGCCGAATTCGATCGTCATGTGTAGTCCTCCGCGGGGAGACGATGCGGTCGGAAAGCTACGCCCACACACCCGGCGTCAGCCCACAACACGCCTCGGGCGGCTGCGCCGGTTCCCTCCGAAGCGGAACATCACCCCTGCGGGTGTTATCAACGGGGCTTGAGCC
>NZ_JAGGOT010000064.1 GCF_018614195.1 Streptomyces sp. ISL-43 | reverse complement strand
CATCACGGCAGAACCGCGACCTCACAGGTCTTTTTCAAAGGAACCTCATCCACCGAAATGGACGGGGTATCAACTTTTGGCGTTGATTTTTGGCACGCTGTTGAGTTCTCAAGGAACGGACGCTTCCTTTGTACTCACCCTCTCGGGCTTTCCTCCGGGCGCTTCCTTCGTTTCCAACTCTACCAGATCATTTCCGCTGTCTGCTTCTCGAAAGTTGCAGTCGACTTGGATTTGAATTTGGTGACCGTCGGGGTCTTTGCCTTTCGGCGCTCCACCACATTAGCGCTTATCCCTTGCGGCTCATAATCGGCCGCTTGGAATCGAATTCGGGCATGCCGAATAGGACCCCGCCAGGGGTAAGTCGTAGGTAGTGGGTTGACCGCTCTGGGGGTCTGCTGATAGCAGTGCCCCGTTCAAGCGGCTCGGGCTACGTTAGGCGTCCGGCCACCCCGAGTCAAGTTGAGCGGCGGCGTGGCGCGTGGGCGCGGTACGGGCTCACCGTCGGGTCCTGCGCGATCCAGTAGCGGTACGGATGGGCGGCGCCGGCGCCGGCCACTCCGGTGCGGGGGCCGTTGGCCACCAGGTCGGGCGGGGTGGGGGTGCCGGCCAGGAGGGACAAGGGGGAATCCGGGCCCGCGCACAGGTCCGCGCCGTCGAGGGAGCGGTCCACGTCCAGGGCCGTGGCCAGCCGAGCCGGGCCTTTGGCCAGTTCTCGGTCACCTCTGGCTGAAAGTCGGCGTTTGCGGGCCAGATCGGCACCCACGGCGACCTCCCCGGCCCGCAGTAGGACGCCGCTCGCGTGACCCGGCGGGCCGCACACCAGGTTGAGGCTGAACCACATGCCGTAGATGAAGTAGACATACGCGTGTCCGGGTGGGCCGAACATCGACGCGTTGCGCGCCGTCCGGCCGCGGTAGGCGTGGGAGCCCGGGTCCGCTTCCCCCTCGTACGCCTCCACCTCCGTGATGCGCAGTTCGATGGGGCCCTCCGGGGTGCGGCGGACCAGGGTGCGGCCCAGGAGGTCCGGGGCCACGGTGAGGACCGGGCGGTCGAAGAAGGACCGGGGCAGGGGCGTACGGTCGGGGCGCGCGCTCATCCGGTCGAGCGTAGTGGACTGCGCAGATCTGCAACCGGGGCCTAAGGTTCCGCGTTTGTAGGAGTAGTCCTGCGCGTAGTCGCACATGTCTTCGCACATGTCTTCGCGCACGTCTTCAAGCATGTCTTCAAGCACGTCTTCAAGGGGAGTCAGAGCATGGGGTTCAGGAAGCTGTTCGCGAGCCTGGGTGCCGGTGGTGCGTCGGTCGACACGGTCATCACCGAGCCGAACGTCGTGCCGGGCGGGATCGTCCAGGGCGAGGTGCGGATCCAGGGCGGGTCCGTGGAGCAGCAGATCGAGGGGCTGTCCGTCGGGCTCCAGGCGCGGGTGGAGGTGGAGGGCGGCGACCAGGAGTACAAGCAGGACGTGGTCTTCACCAAGCAGCGTCTGGGTGGTGCCTTCCAGGTGCAGGCCGGTGCTCTGCACGTGGTCCCCTTCGGGCTGGAGATCCCGTGGGAGACGCCGATCACCCACTTCGGCGGTCGCCACCTGCACGGTATGAACATCGGGGTCAGCACGGAGCTGGAGATCGCTCGCGCGGTGGACGCCGGCGACCTCGACGCGATCAACGTGCACCCGGTGCCGGCGCAGCAGGCGATCCTCGACGCCTTCACCCAGCTGGGCTTCTCCCTCCGCAGCGCGGACATGGAGCGCGGGCACATCCGGGGGACGCGGCAAACGCTGCCCTTCTATCAGGAGATCGAGTTCCTGCCGCCGTCGCAGTACCGGGGGCTGAACCAGGTCGAGCTGACCTTCGTCTCCGACGGCCGCGAGATGGATGTCGTCCTGGAGATGGACAAGAAGCCGGGCCTGTTCAGCGAGGGCAGCGACACCTACCGCTGCTTCCAGGTGGGTCTGCAGTCGTACCAGGAGACCGACTGGGCGGCGTACCTGAACCAGTGGATCTCCTCGGTGGGTTCGCAGCGCAACTGGCTCTGAGCGGTTCTAGGCTCGCTCCGGCAGCCGGTTTACCCGTGCCGGCAGGCGACGACGCAACCCAGCAGGAGGTTCAGCAGTGGCCGAGCAGAACAGGGCGCCGCTCCCCCACGATTTCCATCCCCCGGTGCACGAGTTCACCGTGACCAGCGCGGATCTGGAACCCGGGGCCGATCTGGGGGACGCCCAGGTGAAGTCGGGTGGGGACTCCTCGCCGCAGCTGCGGTGGGAGGGGTTCCCCGAGGGGACGAAGAGCTTCGCCGTGACGTGCTTCGACCCGGACGCTCCTACGGGCAGCGGGTTCTGGCACTGGGTGCTCTTCGACCTGCCGGTCTCGGTCACCGAGCTGCCGGCCGGTGCGGGCGGCGGGAAGTTCGAGGGGCTGCCCGCCGGGGCGGTGCACGTGAGGAACGACTACGGCACCAAGGACTTCGGCGGGGCGGCTCCGCCCGCCGGTGAGCGGCACCGGTACGTCTTCACCATGTACGCGGTGGACAAGGTGAAGCTGGGTCCCGGTGCGGACGTCTCGCCGGCCGTGGTCGGCTTCAATCTGCGCTTCCACTCCTTGGGGCGGGCGCAGCTGATCGGCGAGTACGAAGCCCCCGCGGGCTGATCGCCGCGCTTTTCGTTCTCCGAGCGTTTGCCCGGTCCTGGTCTAAGGACGGCCAGGACCGGGCATTTTTATTGCGTTGTCCCGCGTGGCGCGCGCGGCCAGAGTGGTTGCGGGCCTTGCCGCCAGGGTGGTCGCGGGCCTGCACACGGGAGGTGGGCGAGATGCGGGACACGCTGGTGCTGAACGCGAGCTTCGAGCCGCTGTCGACGGTGACGCTGAACCGGGCGGTGGTCCTGGTGCTGCAGGACAAGGCCGTGGTCGAACAGTCGCATCCCGAGCTCCGTGTGCGCGCGGCCACGATGGACCTTCCGATGCCGCGGGTGATCAGACTCTGCAGGTACGTCCGGGTGCCCTTCCGAAGACATGCTCCCTGGTCACGGAGGGGGGTGTTGATCCGGGACCAGCACCGGTGCGCGTACTGCGGGAAGCGCGCGACGACCGTGGACCACGTGCTGCCGCGGGCGCAGGGCGGTGGGGACACGTGGCTGAACACGGTGGCCTCCTGCTCCGAGGACAACCACCGCAAGGCGGCGCGGACTCCGGAGGAGGCGGGGATGCCCCTGCTGCGCAAGCCCTTCGTGCCGTCTCCGGCGGACGCCATGCTGCTCGCGCTGGGTGTGGGCGGGCGGGAGGCGTTGCCGCAGTGGCTCGAGCGTTCCGCTTAGGGCCGCGCGTGATCGCGTAGGGCTGCTCGGTCCTGGCGGCTGGACGGATGCGCTGGGCGGCGTACGTTGGCTACGTCGCTCAGCGGAGCAGTAGTTGGACGATCGCGATGATCCCGACGGTCACGATGACCGCGCGCAGGACAGTGGGCGGCAGGCGGCGGCCGACTTTGGCTCCGACCTGGCCGCCGATGGTGGAGCCGACGGCGATGAGCAGGACCGCCGTCCAGTCGAACTCGGCGACGAAGAGGAAGAAGACGGCCGCGATGCCGTTCACCATCGCGGCGACGACGTTCTTCACGGCGTTGATCCGCTGGAGGTCGTCGCGGAGCAGCAGGCCCATCAGGCCGAGGTAGAGCACGCCTTGCGCGGCGCCGAAGTAGCCTCCGTACGCGCTGGAGAGCAGCATTCCGGAAAGCAGGGCCGGTCCGCCGTCGGGGTGGCTGGTATCGCCGCCGGCCGCCTCCTGGCGCCTGCGCAGGGCCGCGGCGAGGCGGGGCTGGAAGACGACGAGGACGAGGGCCAGTCCGATGAGGACGGGCACGATCGTGTCGAAGGAGTCCGACGGCAGGGTGAGGAGCAGGACGGCGCCCGCGAGCCCGCCGACCAGCGAGACGGCGCCGAGCCGCAGGACGCGGGCGCGCTGGCCGCGGAGCTCCTTGCGGTAGCCGAAGGCTCCGCTGAGCGAACCGGGCACGAGGCCCAGGGTGTTGGAGACGTTGGCGGTGACCGGGGAGAGACCGGTGGCCAGCAGCACCGGGAAGGTGATCAGGGTGCCGGAGCCGACGATGGTGTTGATCGTTCCGGCGCCGACGCCCGCGGCGAGGACCGCGAGCGCTTCCCAGAGGGACATCGAGAAGGAGGGCAAGGCCGTCCCCTTTGCGTGAGTGAGTCGCCTCCCCGCCGTGAAGGTCGAGGGGCCTCACTGATCATGCAACAGGGCCGGGCCGTTCAGTCGATGGGGGGCTGTTCGCGGCGCTCCGTGGCGGCCTTGTCGCCCGCGCCGTCCTTGCCGGAGCCGCCGGGGTTGAAGCCCGAACCCGGGCCCATCGGACCGAAGTTGCCCATCGCGCCGGAGAGTCCCTTGAGGGCGTCGCCGATCTCGCTCGGGACGATCCAGAGCTTGTTGGCGTCTCCCTCGGCGAGCTTCGGGAGCATCTGGAGGTACTGGTAGGCGAGCAGCTTCTGGTCGGCGTCGCCGGCGTGGATGGACTCGAAGACCGTACGGATGGCCTGCGCCTCGCCCTCGGCGCGCAGGGCGGCGGCCTTGGCGTCACCCTCGGCGCGCAGGATGGAGGACTGCTTCTCGCCTTCGGCGCGCAGGATCTCGGACTGGCGGACACCCTCCGCCTGGAGGATCGCGGCGCGCTTGTCGCGGTCGGCGCGCATCTGCTTCTCCATCGAGTCCTGGATGGAGGTCGGCGGCTCGATGGCCTTGAGCTCGACGCGGTTGACGCGGATGCCCCACTTGCCGGTGGCCTCGTCGAGGACTCCGCGCAGGGCCGCGTTGATCTCCTCGCGGGAGGTCAGGGTCCGCTCCAGGTCCATGCCGCCGATGATGTTGCGGAGCGTGGTGACGGTGAGCTGCTCGATGGCCTGGATGTAGCTGGCCACTTCGTACGTCGCCGCGCGGGCGTCGGTCACCTGGTAGTAGATGACGGTGTCGATGTTGACGACCAGATTGTCCTGCGTGATGACCGGCTGCGGCGGGAAGGGGACGACCTGTTCGCGGAGGTCGATCCGGTTGCGGATCGAGTCGATGAACGGGACGACGATGTTCAGGCCCGCGTTGAGGGTGCGGGTGTAGCGGCCGAATCGTTCGACGATGGCGGCGCTGGCCTGCGGGATCACCTGGATCGTCTTGACCAGTGCGATGAAGACCAGAACCACGAGAATGATCAGGACGATGATGATCGGTTGCATGCGGTTCCCCGTGCCCTTCCGGCTGTCTGTGCTGCCCCGTTGAGCGGAGTCTCGCAGACCCCGGGGCCGCGAGTCGGCTGCTTGCTCACATGACGACCGCGGTCGCTCCGTCGATCTCCACCACGTCGACGGACTGGCCCGGTTCGAAACTGCTGTCCGCGTCGAGGGCGCGGGCCGACCAGATTTCGCCCGCGAGTTTGATCCGCCCGCCGCCGCCGGCGTCGACCCGTTCCAGGACGACGGCGCTGCGGCCCTTCAACGCGTCGATTCCGCTGCGGTGTTGGGGCCTCTGGTTGCGGTGCCGGTTGGCGATCGGGCGGACCACCGCGAGGAGCGCGACCGACACGATCACGAAGACCAGTACCTGGGCGACCACTCCCCCTCCGAGGGCCGCCGTGATCGCGGCCGCCACCGCGCCGGCGGCGAACATGCCGAACTCGGGCATCGCGGTCAGGACGAGGGGGATGCCCAGTCCGACCGCGCCGATGAGCCACCACACCCACGCGTCGATGTCCACATGGTCATGGTAGGTCGGGTGGGCGCGGTCCGGACAGGGTGCGGGAGACTCCCGCTCAGCGCAGGGGCAGGCCCTGGGCGGTCCAGCGCTCGTTCTCGTTGCGCTCGACGACGAGCGGCAGCCCGAAGCAGAGGGAGAGGTTGCGGGAGGTCAGCTCCAGCTCGATGGGACCGGCGGTGACGACCTTGCCCTGGCGGATCATCATGACGTGGGTGAAACCGGGGGCGATCTCCTCGACGTGGTGCGTGACCATGACCATGGAGGGCGCGAGCGGGTCGCGGGCGAGGCGGCCGAGGCGCCGTACGAGGTCTTCGCGGCCGCCGAGGTCCAGGCCCGCGGCGGGCTCGTCGAGGAGCAGCAGTTCGGGGTCGGTCATCAGGGCGCGGGCGATCAGGGTGCGCTTGCGCTCGCCCTCGGAGAGCGTGCCGAACTTCCGGTCGAGGTAGTCCGTCATGCCGAGGCGGTCGAGGAAGGCGCGGGCGCGCTGCTCGTCCACGTCCTCGTACTCCTCCTGCCAGGTGGCCGTCATGCCGTACGCGGCGGTGAGCACGGTCTGCAGGACGGTCTGGCGCTTCGGGAGCTTGTCGGCCATCGCGATGCCGGCGATGCCGATGCGGGGGCGCAGCTCGAAGACGTCCACCTTGCCGAGGGTGCTGCCGAGGATGGTGGCGGCGCCCTTGGTGGGGAAGAGGTAGCTGGAGGCGACGTTGAGCAGGGTGGTCTTCCCGGCGCCGTTGGGGCCGAGGATCACCCAGCGCTCCCCCTCCTTGACCGACCAGGAGACCTGGTCCACCAGAGCCCGGCCCTCGCGGACCACGGATACGTCCACCAGCTCCAGAACATCGCTCATGAGCGTGTTGTCTCCCCTTGCAGTCTCGGTTCGTCTGTGCACCGGAAGGCGCAGCCCCAGGGGAAAACCTACGCCACTGCGGGAGGGGTCCGGGCGCGGGCCCGGGTCGCAGGGCCCATCCGTAAAGTGGGGGGATGCTTTTCGAACCACGTTCAGGGCGGCTGGCCGCCTGGGGGAACGCTCTGCTGGCCGGTCTCGTCTCGCCCGACGAGGCCGTTTTGTCGATCGTGGGCGAGGACTCCGTGCACCGGGTGGAGGGGCTGCCGAGGGAATCCGGACCGGTGGGGCTCACGCTCGCGCTGGGGCGGCTGCGGGCCCTGGGAGTGAGCGGGCTGCGGGTCGCGCTGCCCGCGCCCGGGCATCCGCTCGGGCTGAGCGGGCCGCCGGAGTTCAACGCGCGGGCGCTCGACGCCGAGGAGGCGGTCGTGGCGGTGGGCGCGGCGCTGGGGCTGGTGCCGGAGGTCCACGAGGCCGGGCCCGCCGGCGACGTGCACGTGTCGGTGACCTGGCACTGCCTGCCGGTACGGGAGGCCCCGCCGGCGGACGTGCCGTCGCTCGGCGAGGCGGAACGGGAACTCGCGGAGGCGCTGCGCGAGGCCGCGGTGGTGCTGACCCGGCTGGACGTGGCGGGGTCGGGCCCGGTGGCGGAGGCGGCGCTGTCCGCGTACCGGGCGCGGACGGAGGCCGGGCGGGACGCGCTGGCGCCGGGGTATCCGGCGCGGGCGGTACGGGTGCTGTCGATGGCGCAGCGGGTGGACCTGATGGTGTCGCTGGCGTACGAGCGCGGGCACGGGGCCGCGGTGGCCGCCTCCGAGATGGCGGCGCGGGCGGAGGCCTTGCGGCCCGTGGAGCGGGTCGCGCGGCGGGCGCTGGTCGCGGCGTACAACTCGGCCGTCGAGGAGCGGCTCCGCTAACGAGCTCGTGCGGGGTCCCGGCTCGGCTGCGGCGGGCGGGGTTCGGGTGCGGCGGGCGGGGTTCGGGTGCGGCGCCGCCGCGCGAGCGTCCCAGGCTGCGCCGGGCCTTCCCGGGGCGCCGCCCCAGACCCCGCGCCTCAAACGCGGCGGAGCCGGATTTGGCCGCACCTCACGGCAACGGCCCCGCTTCCCGGGGAGAGGGGGGAAGCGGGGCCGGGTGGTGTGGCCGCTACGCGGGGCGGTGCGAGGACCTCCTCGTGAAAGGGGTCAGGCGTTCACGCCGGTGTTGCCCCAGGCGCCGTTCAGCAGGCCGATCACGTTGACCGAGTTGCCCACGACGTTCACCGGGATGTGGACGGGGAGCTGAAGCTGGTTCCCCGCGGCCACGCCGGGCGAGTTCAGGGCCTCGCCCTCCGCCGACGCACCGCCGTGCGCCGACGAGACACCCGCGCCGGCGGCCAGGAGGCCTCCCGCGATCATGGTGACGGCGGTGGCCTTCTTGAAGTTCTTCACGTTCTCGTCCTCCAGTACGTCTGCCGCGGCCAGCCGCCGCGGCACGCCATGAAGAACGTTCATCAGACGAACGGGATACGCCATGTGGGCGACATACACCCGACCGTATGAATCACTCCGTGACTCCGTGTCTGACCGCCCACAGCGCCGCCTGCGTGCGGTCGGCGACGTCCAGCTTCATCAGGATGTTCGAGACGTGCGTCTTGACCGTCTTCTCCGACAGGACCAGCACCCGGGCGATCTCCCGGTTCGAGCGGCCGTCCGCTATGTGCCGCAGCACCTCGCGCTCGCGCTCCGTCAGGTTGCCGCCTCGTCCGGCCGACGCGGGACCGTGGCCCTCCTCGGAGATCAGGGCCGCCGCGACCTCCGGCTGGAGCAGGACGTGGCCCGCGTGGACGGAGCGGATGGCGGCGGCGAGGGCGTCGGGGTCGATGTCCTTGTGGACGTAGCCGGCGGCGCCCGCGCGCAGGGCGGGGACCACCGTCCGCTGTTCGGTGAAGCTGGTGACGATCAGCACCCGGGCCGGATTGTCCAGCCCGCGCAGCCTCCGTAGGGCTTCGATGCCGTCGGTGCCCGGCATCTTCACGTCCATCAGGATCACATCGGGCCGCAGTTCCTCGGCACGGGCGACGCCCTCGTCGCCGTCGGCGGCCTCGCCGACCACCTCGATGTCGTCCTGGACCTCCAGGAAGGTGCGCAGGCCCCGCCGGACCACCTGGTGGTCGTCGACGAGCAGGATCCTGATGCGGCCGGACCGGTCGGGGGCGTCAGCCACCGGGGACCTCCAGTTCGATCGTGGTGCCCGCGGCGGGCTCCGAGTGCACGGTGAGGCGGCCTCCGACGCCGGCCGCCCGGTCCCGCATGGAGACCAGGCCGAGGTGGCGGCCGGCCCGGCGGACGGTGGGAGGGGAGAAGCCCGCCCCGTCGTCGCTCACCCGGAGCACCGCTCCCCCGGCCTCCCGGCGGGTCAGCGTGACGTCGATCCGGTCGCCGCCGGAATGGCGCAGGGCGTTGTGGAGCGCCTCCTGGGCGACGCGCAGGACGGCTTCCTCCTGGGCCGCGGGCAGGGCCCGTACGCCGTCACAGGTGAAGGTGACCCGCGCGGTGTGGGCGCGGTCCAGGACCCGGACCTGGTTGCGGAGGGTGGCGACCAGGCCGTCCTCGTCCAGGGCGGCCGGGCGCAGCTCGGTGACGGCGGCGCGCAGTTCGTCGGCGGCCTCGGCCGCGAGGGCGGCGACCTGCTGGAGCTCGTCCTTGGCGCGGGCCGGGTCGCGGTCGACGAGGGCGGCGGCGGCCTGGGCGGTCAGGCGGAGCGAGAAGAGCTTCTGGCTGACCGCGTCGTGCAGCTCGTGGGCGAGGCGGGAGCGTTCCTCGGCGATGGTCAGCTCGCGGCTGCGCTCGTAGAGGCGGGCGTTGGTGAGGGCGATCGCCGCGTGCTGGGCGAGGAGGGAGAGGAGGTCCTCGTCCTCGTCGGTGAAGCCCCGCGGGCCGCGCTTGTTGGCAAGGAAGAGGGCGCCGAGCGTCTCCTCGCCGTCCCGGATGGGCAGCCCGAGGAAGTCGGACATGTCGGGGTGGGCGGCGGGCCAGCCCTCGAAGCGCGGGTCCTGGCGTACGTCGGCCAGTCGCTCGGGGCCGTCCTGGTGGAGCATCGCGGCGAGGATGCCGTGCTGGCGGGGCAGCGGGCCGATCGCCCGCCACCGCTCCTCGCTGATGCCGTCCACGACGAACTGGGCGAAGCCGCCGTGGTCGTCCGGGACGCCCAGGGCCGCGTATTCGGCGTCGAGCAGCTCGCGGGCCGAGGCGACGATCGTGCGCAGCACGTCGCGGACCTCCAGCCGGCGGCTCATGGCGAGCAGCGCGGTGCTCACGGCGGCCAGGCCGCTGCCGGGTCCGCGGGGTCCGGGATGCATGGCCTCACCGTACTCGCGGCGCTGACCTGCGGGATCGGTCGCGGGTCGTAGGCCGGGGGGCGGGGGGGACTAGTCCCGGGTCTAGGACGAAGGGACGTGGCGGGGTGCGGCCGACGGCCGAGGCGGCGGGGACGGCCCGGTTCCTAGGTTGGGGGCATCTGCCGATCGGTACGGAAGGTGAGGGCGCGGTCATGGCTGTGGCGATGGTGACGGGGGCGTCGAGGGGGCTGGGCCGGGCGCTGGCCGGGGAGCTGGCGGCGCACGGATGGGACCTGGTGCTGAGCGCGCGGAGCGCGGGGCCGCTGGAGGAGGCCGCGGCGGGGCTGCGGGCGCGGGGCGGGCGGGTCACGGCGGTGGCGGGGGACGTGTCCTCGGCCGGGCACCGGGCGGATCTGGTGGCGGCGGCGCGCTCGCTGGGCGGGCTGGACCTGCTGGTGAACAACGCGGGGGTGCTCGGTACGGAGCCGCTGGTCCCGCTGGCGGCGCATCCGCTGGACGGGCTGCGCGAGGCGTTCGAGGTGAACGTGGTGGCGCCGCTGGGGCTGCTCCAGGAGGCGCTGCCGCTGCTCCGGGCGGCGGGGGCCGGCGAGGGGGCGGTGCTGAACGTCAGCTCGGACGCGGCGGTGGTGGCGTACGCGACGTGGGGCGGCTACGGGGCGACCAAGGCGGCGGGGGACCTGCTGTCGGCGGTCCTGGCGGTCGAGGAGCCGGGGCTGCGCGTGTGGTGGGCGGATCCGGGCTCGATGCGGACGCGGATGATGGCGGCGGCCGAGCCGGAGGAGGACCTGACGGAGCTGCCGGCGCCCGAGGAGGTGGCTCCGGTGCTGCTGCGGCTGGTGGCGGAGCGGCTGCCGAGCGGGCGGTACACGGCGCAGGGGCTGGCGGCGGGGTCGGCGGAGGGCTGGACGGCCGCGGGGGCCGGGGCGGCCGCGGGGGCCGGGGCGGCCGCGGAGGTGGGGCAGTGAGCGGGGTGGTGGGCGGGGACCGGGCGCTACGGGAGAAGGGACTGCATATAACGGATATACCGCCAGGCCTTGTGGCCCGGGTGCCGGCCGAGCAGCGCGGGCCGGGGCTGGGCCGGGACTCGGTGCGGCTGCTTGTCTCCCGGGGCGCGGCGGAGGTGTCGCTGCACGCCTTCCGGGAGCTGCCGGGGCTGCTGCGGGCCGGGGACGTCCTGGTGGTGAACACCTCGGCGACGCTGCCGGCCGCCGTGGACGCCCGCCTCGGCGGGGAGGAGGTCGTCGCGCACTTCTCCACCCGGGGCCCGGACGGCCGCTGGGCGGTGGAGCTGCGGGACCGGGACCGGGCCGCGCGGGGGACGACCCGGCCCCGGCCCGGGGGGCCCGCCGGGGCCGTCGTGGAGCTGCCGGGCGGGGAGCGACTCGTGCTGGAGGAGCCGCTCGCCGCCGGGGCGGAGCGGCTGTGGTGGGCGAGGACGTCGCGGGAGGACGTACCGGCGCTGCTGCACGCGTACGGGCGGCCGATCCGGTACGGGTACACGGAGCGGGACCAGCCGCTGTCGGCGTACCAGACGGTCTTCGCCGTGCCGGGCGCCGACGGGGCGGGGTCGGCGGAGATGCCGAGCGCGGGCCGGCCCTTCACGGCGGAGCTGGTGGCGGAGCTGGTGCGCCGGGGGGTGCAGTTCGCGCCGCTGACCCTGCACACGGGGGTGGCCTCGCAGGAGGCGCACGAGCCGCCGTACCCCGAGCCCTACGCGGTGCCCGCGACGACGGCCTGGCTGGTGAACGCCGCGAAGGCCGCGGGCGGGAGGGTGATCGCCGTCGGGACCACGGCGGTGCGGGCACTGGAGTCGGCCGCCGGCGGGGACGGGGTGGTGCGGGCCGCCGGGGGCTGGACCGATCTGGTCGTGACGCCGGAGCGCGGGGTGCGGGTGGTGGACGGGCTGCTGACCGGGCTGCACGAGCCGCAGGCCTCGCAT
Organism: Streptomyces sp. ISL-43; assembly: GCF_018614195.1. GTDB lineage: Bacteria > Actinomycetota > Actinomycetes > Streptomycetales > Streptomycetaceae > Streptomyces. The sequence continues at coordinate 72,776 of NZ_JAGGOT010000064.1, read as the reverse complement.
CTGCTGATGCTGGAGGCGGTCGCCGGGCGGGAGGCCGTACGGCGCGGGTACGCCGAGGCGGCGGCCCGTCTATGCCTTTGGCACGAGTTCGGGGACGTGCATCTGCTACTCAAGGATGAGAGCACTCACACAATGAATTGCTGACGCAACTCTCGGTGAGATTGTTACGTGCCCGATGTGAGCCCGCACATAGGACGCACATCACTTACGAAGTTGCCTAGTGGACAGATAAAGAGCCTGTCAGCGCTGCTACGCCTAGCGCCGGGCCCGGAATTCCGGGCTCGGCGCCCGGCCGTGATCCACTAAGCGGCTTCGTACGTCACACCTTTGCCACAAGTTTTTGCCACCGCTAAGAATTGCTCCCGTCGCACAGCGCCGCAGATCCCGGATCCAAGCGGCGCTTTCCTGCGGCCCCCGCTATTCGAAGAGGTTGCTACGCATGACCGAGACCAGCACCCCCGGCCACAGTCGTCGTCTGACGAAGGCGCACAAGCTGTCCTTCGCCGGTGTCGCCACCCTGGGCGCCGCCGCCCTCGCCTTCTCCCTCGTCCCGGCCGGTGCCGCCGAGAGCGAGACGGTCGTGGCCGCCGCTCCCGTGGCCTGGACCAAGGTCGTCGACGGAGCGCAGTCGAAGGTCGTGCAGGACCACCTCACGGCGCAGCAGGTCGTCGCGACCAAGCAGGCCAAGACCGCGAACGACGCCGCCAAGGCCAAGGCCGAGGCGGACGCGAAGAAGGACCGCGAGCAGAAGGCGGCCGCCAGCCGTTCCGCCGCCCGCACCCCGGTCTTCGCGAACAACCTGGACGGCTGGATCAAGGAAGCCCTCTTCATCATGAAGAAGGAAGGCATTCCGGGCACCTACGCCGGCATCCACCGCAACATCATGCGTGAGTCCAGCGGCAACCCGAAGGCGATCAACAACTGGGACATCAACGCCCAGAACGGCATCCCCAGCAAGGGTCTGCTCCAGGTCATCGCCCCGACCTTCAAGACGTACCACATCAAGGGCACCAAGTTCGACCAGTACGACCCGGTCGCCAACATCGTCGCGGCCTGCAACTACGCGGCCGACCGCTACGGCTCGATGGACAACGTCAACAGCGCCTACTAGGCCATTGACGCGACAAGCCCCCATGCGCCTCAGGGCGGCCCCCGGTGTTCCGGGTGCCGCCCTGAGGCGTTCGTGCTGTTCGTGCCCTCGTGCGTACGGGGCCGTGGCCCCTACTTGCCCGCGCGCATGACCTCGGGCTCGTGGCGGCGCAGCAGCCGCTGCACGGCGAAGCCGCACGCGACGCCGATGAGCAGCAGGATGGTGATGTTCAGGCTCCACTGGCCGACCGTGGCGTCCCAGAGCGGGTCGGTGTTGGTCGGGTTGTCCGCGTCCCACGGCGGCATGAGCACGCCGAGGTTCAGCGTGGTGCCGGCGGCGGCGATCGCCCAGCGGGACGGCATCAGCCAGGCGAACTGCTCCAGGCCCGGGGAGTCGTAGACCTGGAAGAGGATGCCGGTGAAGACGACCTGGACGATCGCGAACATGACCAGCAGGGGCATGGTCTTCTCGGCGGTCTTCACCAGCGAGGAGATCACCAGGCCGAACATCATCGAGGTGAAGCCGAGCGCGATGACCGACAGGCAGATCTCCACGGCCGGCGGCATCAGCAGGCCCTCGGTGGGCAGGTCGCGCGGGTAGAAGCCGATCCCGCAGATGATCACGCCCTGGACGGCCGTGATCACGCCGAGGACGATCACCTTCGACACGAGGTACGCCGACCGGGACAGGCCGGTCGCGCGCTCGCGCTCGTAGATGACACGTTCCTTGATCAGCTCACGGACCGAGTTCGCGGCACCGGAGAAGCACATGCCGACCGCGAGGATCAGCATGATCGTGCCGGCGTCGCCGTTGAAGCGGGACGGCGCCACGGGCGGCGCGAGTCCGAACTTCGCGGGGATGACCGTGGAGACCACGCCCAGGACGGCCGGGAGGATCAGCATCAGCCCGATGAAGCCCTTGTCGGACGCGATGACCGAGACGTAGCGGCGCATCAGGGTCCAGAGCTGGGAGCCCCAGCCCTGCGGCTTCGGCGGGCGGGTCTGCTGCACGGGGGGCTGCACCGACTGCGGGGCGACCGCGTCGATGTCGGCCGCGTACAGCTGGTAGTGCTGGGAGCCCTTCCAGCGGCCGGCCCAGTCGTAGTCGCGGTAGCTCTCGAAAGCGGAGAACACGTCGGCCCAGGTGGTGTAGCCGAAGAAGTTCAGCGCCTCGTCCGGCGGACCGAAGTACGCGACCGAGCCGCCCGGCGCCATGACCAGCAGCTTGTCGCAGATGGCCAGCTCGGCGACCGAGTGGGTGACCACGAGGACCGTGCGGCCGTCGTCGGCGAGGCCGCGCAGCAGCTGCATGACGTCGCGGTCCATGCCCGGGTCGAGACCGGAGGTCGGCTCGTCCAGGAAGATCAGCGACGGCTTGGTGAGCAGCTCCAGGGCCACGGACACGCGCTTGCGCTGACCGCCCGAGAGCGCGGTGATCTTCTTGTCCTTGTGGATGTCGAGCTTGAGCTCGCGCAGCACCTCGTTGATGCGTGCGGCGCGCTCGGACTCGGCGGTGTCGCCCGGGAAGCGGAGCTTGGCCGCGTACTTCAGAGCGGTGCGGACCCGCAGCTCCTTGTGCAGGATGTCGTCCTGCGGGACCAGGCCGATGCGCTGGCGGAGCTCCGCGAACTGCTTGTACAGGTTGCGGTTGTCGTAGAGGACGTCGCCCTCGTTGGCCGGCCGGTAGCCGGTCAGCGCCTTGAGCAGCGTCGACTTGCCGGAGCCGGAGGGACCGATGACGCCGATCAGCGACTTCTCCGGGACGCCGAAGGTGACGTCCTTGAGGATCTGCTTCCCGCCGTCGACCGTGACCGTGAGGTGGCGGGCCGAGAAGGAGACGTCGCCGGTGTCGACGAACTCCTCGAGGCGGTCGCCGACGATCCGGAAGGTCGAGTGGCCGACGCCGACGATGTCGTTCGGGCCGAGCAGCGCGGTGCCGGACTTCGCCAGCGGCTGACCGTTGACGTAGGTGCCGTTGTGGCTGCCCAGGTCGCGGATCTCGAAGCGGCCGCCCGGCATCGAGCGGAACTCGGCGTGGTTGCGGGAGACCTGGAGGTCGGAGACCACCAGCTCGTTCTCCAGCGCACGGCCGATCCGGATGACGTGGCCCAGCGCGAGCTGGTGGAACGTCGTCGGGCTGCGGTGGTCGCCGTAGCCCGGGGTAGCGCCGCCGCCCTGCTGGTGCGGGAACGGCTGCGCCTGCGGCGCCTGCTGGTGCGGTACCTGCTGCGGCTGCTGCGGCGCCTGGTGCTCCCAGGACGGCTGCGGCTGGTGCTGCGGCTGGGCCTGCGGCTGCTGCGCGTACGCCTGCGCCGGCGACTGCGCCTGCGCCTGCTGCACCACGGCCGGCTGCGGCGCCGGGGCGGCCGCGCCGACCGGATTCAGCCGCGGTCCGTCGGTGGCGTTGCCCAGGTACACCGGCGTGCCGGGTACGAGCTCGGCCTGCTGGACCCTCGACCCGTGCACATACGTGCCGTTGGTGCTTCCGTGGTCCTCGATTCCCCAACCCCGCCCGTTCCAGGCGATGGTGGCATGCCGCCACGACACCCGGGCGTCATCGATCACCACGTCTCCCTGGGGGTCGCGCCCCAGCGAGTACGACCTGGACGGATCGAGCGTCCAGGTCCTTCCATTCAATTCCAGTACGAGTTCCGGCACTCCAGCCCCACTTAAGTCCCCCGAGAATCCCCCATGACGTCAGGGAGTCTAGGGATGGCGAACATCCGGGGGAACTATTTCAGGCGCACGGCCACAAGGGGAATCCGGGCCATGCCGTGGCGTCCGCGGCGCTCCGGCGAGGGGGGTCGAAAGCGCCCGCAGCGTCCGATTCGGGACTTCCCGGCCGCTCCTCCCGGCGCTCCGGCGCACGCCGGAGCGGTCGGGGCGCCACCGCGGGCGGGCGGCCCCGGCACCCGTCCGCAACGAAACGGTTCCGGCAGGTGGGACGGGGGTCCTTGCACGAAGGCCGGGGAGATACGGTGAAGGCACCATGAGCGCTTCGCAGACCTCCGACGTCCCCACCCTCCTCGTCAAGATCTTCGGCAAGGACCGTCCCGGGATCACCGCCGGGCTGTTCGACACCCTCGCGGCCTACTCCGTCGACGTCGTCGACATCGAGCAGGTCGTCACCCGGGGGCGCATCGTCCTGTGCGCCCTCGTCACCCATCCCGCCGGCGGCACCGAGGGCGAGCTGCGGGCCACCGTCCACAGCTGGGCCGAGTCGCTCAAACTACAGGCCGAGATCCTCTCCGGCACCGGTGACAACCGGCCGCGCGGCAGTGGCCGTTCGCACGTCACCGTCCTCGGGCACCCGCTCACCGCCGAGTCCACGGCCGCCGTCGCCGCGCGGATCACCGCGACCGGCGGCAACATCGACCGCATCTTCCGGCTCGCGAAGTATCCGGTGACGGCCGTGGAGTTCGCCGTCTCCGGCGCCGAGACCGAGCCGCTGCGCACGGCCCTGGCCACCGCCGCCGCACACATCGGCGTCGACGTGGCCGTGGTCTCGGCCGGGCTGCACCGGCGCGCCCAGCGCCTGGTGGTCATGGACGTGGACTCGACCCTGATCCAGGACGAGGTCATCGAGCTCTTCGCCGCGCACGCGGGCTGCGAGGCCGAGGTCGCCGAGGTGACCGAGCGGGCCATGCGCGGCGAGCTGGACTTCGAGCAGTCGCTGCACGCCCGGGTCGCGCTGCTGGCGGGGCTGGACGCCTCCGTCGTGGACAAGGTCCGCTCCGAGGTGCGCCTGACCCCCGGGGCCCGGACCCTGATCCGCACCCTCAAGCGCCTCGGCTACCAGGTGGGCGTGGTCTCCGGCGGGTTCACGCAGGTGACGGACGACCTGCGGGAGCGGCTGGGGCTGGACTTCGCCTCCGCCAACACCCTGGAGATCGTCGACGGCAAGCTGACCGGCAGGGTCGTCGGGGAGATCGTGGACCGGGCGGGCAAGGCCCGGCTGCTGCGCCGCTTCGCCGCGGAGGCCGGCGTACCGCTGGCCCAGACGGTGGCCATCGGCGACGGGGCCAATGACCTGGACATGCTGAACGCGGCCGGGCTGGGCGTGGCCTTCTGCGCCAAGCCGGTGGTCCGCCAGGCCGCGGACACCGCCGTGAACGTGCCGTTCCTGGACGCCGTGCTGTACCTGCTGGGGATCACCCGGGAAGAGGTCGAGGCCGCCGACCTGGGGTAGGCCCCGGCCGGGCGGTCCACGCCGCCCGGCGGCAGGGACTCCCGGCGGCGCTTCCCCCTCGCGAACGGCGCTTCCCCCTCGCGAACGGCGCGGGCCCCGGCACGGTGGACGTGCCGGGGCCCGCTGTTTCGTGGGTGCGCCGCTCGTCAGCCGCGCGGGGTCCAGTAGTCCAGCAGGGTGCCGACGCCGTGCTCCACGGACTTCCACGAGCCGGTGAAGGAGACGACGGCGAGGGCGGAGGTCGGGAAGCCGCTGCGGTTCATCCGCGACAGCGTGTCCCCCTCCGCGCCCCCGGCCAGCGCGTCGGCGAGGGCGTGCATACCGGGGTTGTGGCCGATGACCAGCAGGTTCCCGACCTCGTCGGAGGTCTCGTTGACCAGGGCGATGAGCTCGCCCAGCGAAGCGTCGTAGAGCCGTTCCTCGTAGGAGGTCTTCGGCCGGTGCGGCAGCTCCTGGACGACGAGCTTCCAGGTCTCGCGGGTGCGGGCCGAGCTGGAGCAGAGGGCCAGGTCGAAGGTGATGCCGGTCTGGGCCAGCTTCCGGCCGGCCGCCGGGGCGTCGTGACGGCCTCGCTCCGCCAGCGGGCGGTCGTGGTCTGTGCCGTCCGACCATTCGGCCTTGGCGTGCCGGAGGAGGACGATCCTGCGGGGTGTGTCGGCGCTCATGGCTCCCAGCTTCGCATGGATCGGGCCACGGGGCGCAGGGTGTTGAGGTGCTCGGCCGCTGGTGGGGAGGCGCGCCCCGGCGTGCGGGGGCGTCCGTGCGCTCCCGGCTCCTGGCGTGGTGTCAGCCGACGGCGCGCAGCAGCTGTTCGGTGACCTGGACGAGCGCGGAGCCCTCGCCAGAGGCGGCGTGGGCCTCGGCGGATCCGGCGAGGAGCAGGAGCATGAGGCCGAAGCCGAGGGCGGGCAGGGCGAGGGCCCACCAGTGCAGGCGGGCATCGGCTCCGACTGCTCGGGGAGCGGAGAGGTGCGTGGGGGCCGACATGGCCGCCTCCGTGGGGTGCGCGTGGGACGGGCTCGCTCTTGCTCTTCGAATCTAAGGATTCGAGCCCGCGGTTCCCATCGGGGACGCACCCCACTTGTCCCTGAGCCTGACCCCCTAGGGGTTGGGGGGATAACCCCACCATGGAGGCTCGCGGCGGCCGCTACGGGGAGGCGATGGTCGCGATCACGGAGATGACGACGGTCACGAGGAGCATCGCGCCCAGCACGATGCCGAGCTTCTTGTGGCCGTTCTGGGGATTCGGTTCGAGTACGGGCGACATGCCGTTCAGTCTCGCATGCCGCATTCGTCCTCGATCGTGCGGTCCCGGCCCGCCAGCAGGCCGAGCGCGATCTGCGGGACGAGCAGTCCGGCCATGAGGGCCAGCGGCAGGTCCCAGCCGCCGCTGTGCTGGTAGAGGGCGCCGATGACGAGCGGTCCGGGGATGGAGATGAGGTAGCCGGTGCTCTGGGCGAAGGCGGAGAGCTTGACGACGCCGGCCGGGCTCTTGGCGCGCAGTCCGATCATCGTGATGACGAGCGGGAAGGCGCAGTTGGAGACGCCGAGCAGCACGACCCAGAGCCAGGCTCCGGCGGCGGGGGCGAAGTAGAGGCCGAGGTAGCCGGCGAGGCCGAAGAGCCCGAGGGTGACGGCGATGGGGCCCTGGTTCCTCATCCGGCCGGCGAGGCGGGGGATCACGAAGGCGAGCGGGACGCCCATGACCATGGTGACGGCGAGCAGGATGCCGGCGGTGCCGGCGGAGACTCCGGCGTCGCGGAAGATCTGCGGGAGCCAGCCCATGGTGATGTACGCGCCGGTGGCCTGGAGGCCGAAGTAGCAGGCCAGGGCCCACGCCGTGCGGCTGCGGACGACGCGCGGGCCGGTGTCGGCGCGGAGGGCAGGGCCCTCGGGTCCGGCGGCGGCGGCCGCCTTCTCCTTGCGGGCGGCTGCGGCGATCGCCAGCCAGGGCAGTACGGCGGCCACGGCGAGGAGGGCCCACATCAGCAGGCCGGTGCGCCAGCTGCCGCCGAGGGCCTCGGTCATCGGGACGGTGGCGGCGGCGGCGAGCGAGGTGCCGGCGGCCAGGGCCATGGAGTAGAGGCCGGTCATGGTGCCGACCCGGTCGGGGAACCAGCGCTTGACGATGACCGGGAGGAGCACATTGGTCAGGGCTATGCCGGCCAGGGTCAGGGCGCTGGCGGCGAGGAATCCGGCGGCGTTGCTCGCGAAGGGCCGGATCAGCAGGCCCGCGGCGACGGCGGCCATGCCGGCGCAGACGACGGCGGCCGGTCCGAAGCGGCGGGAGAGCCGGGGCGCGGTGACGCCGAAGACGGCGAAGCAGAGGGCGGGTACGGAGGTGATGAGTCCGGCGACGGTGCCGCTCATACCGAGGCCCGTACGGGTCTCCTCGAAGAGGGCGCCGAGGCTGGTGATGGCGGGCCGCAGGTTGAGGGCGGCCAGCACGATGCCGACGAGGAGCACGGGTCCGAGCCACGCAGGCTGCGGGGTGGCGGGGGTGGAAAGTGGCTGCGGGGGCGCCGTGCGCGCGGCCTGGGGCCGGTTCAGGGTCTGGATTTCTTCGTCGGACATTCAACCATCATAGAATCATGGGATGATTGATTGTCCACCCCGAAGCCGTATCGCCGAACGTATCCGCCGTCACACCCGCGGCCCCGCAGCCCTTCGCCTGCCCCCGTCCCCGTCCCCGCCCCGAGAGGAACCCCGACCGCATGCCGCTGACCTCGCCCCGGCGATCCGCGCTCGTCGACCAGGTGATCGCCCAGCTCAGGAACCAGATCACCACCGGCGAGTGGTCGGTCGGGTCCCGCATCCCCACCGAGCCGGAGCTCGTGGAGCTGCTGGGAGTCGCCCGCAACACCGTGCGGGAGGCGGTCCGGGCCCTCGCGCACAACGGACTCCTCGACATCCGCCAGGGCTCGGGGACGTACGTCATCGCCACCAGCGAGCTGGCCGGCGTGATGCACCGCCGCTTCGCCGGCGCCGACCCCCGGCACATCGCGGAGCTGCGCTCGACGCTGGAGTCCTCGGCGGCCCGCCTCGCGGCGGAGCGGCGGTCCGAGCGGGACCTCGTACAGCTGGACGCGCTGCTGGCGCGGCGCGAGGAGGCGTGGGCCGGCGGGGACGCGGAGGTGTTCATCGCATCGGACGTGGCCCTGCACATGGCCGTGGTGGCGGCCTCGCACAACGACGTCCTCATCGAGCTGTACGCGGACCTCGGGGATCTGGTGGCCGACTGGCTGCGCACCGACGTGGGCACCGACCTCGATCCCGCGTCCCACCTGGACCACGGCCGGCTGATCGAGGCGATCCGGCGCGGCGACGGGGACGCTGCGGCCTCGGAGGCGGCCGGCTATCCGTTCGTCTGCCTCGGCAGGGAGCCCTGAGAGCCGTCAGGGGGACCTGGAGCCGTCACTGCCTCTGGTGGCTGACCCAGGCGGAGCGGACTTCCTTCCAGCAGCGGCTGGTGAGCTCCACCCGGCCGGCCGGGTGGACGGCCACGGCGGCGCCGTCCCCGTCCACGTCCCACCAGCGGTCGCACTCCACGTGCAGGCGGACCAGGTCGGTCTGCGGATAGCTGTTGTGGCAGTACGCGACCACTTGCGAGCCTGCGATCCGGGTGTCGCAGTCGGCGCCGAAGAGGTCCCGGGCCAAGGGCGGCGCGGGCACGGGCGGCTCGGCGGGGATCCGGTCCAGGTCGACGACGGCCGGGGCCTCCGGGCCGGGAGCGGGGCCGGTGTCCCCGGACTGCGCGACGGCACCCGGGATCAGGAGTCCGGTCAGGACCACCGAGGTGACCAGCAGCGATACCGCTCGGCTCCGCCTCGCGATCACTCCTGTACCTCCTCCCCGCAGGAACCGGGAAGATCCCGACGGGGTCAGTTTGCAGGGAAATGTCCCGATTCTCGACTCGGGAACATCCGCTGAGACGGCGCAAATCTGATCGAGCCGCCCCGCACTGCCCACGCCGCCCCACGCGAAACGGCGGCGGCCGCGCCTCCCTGGAGGGAAGCGCGGCCGCCGCCGTACGGATGGAACGGGCCCGGATCAGGCACCCATCGCGTGCAGGCCGCCGTCCACGTGGACGATCTCGCCGGTGGTCTTCGGGAACCAGTCCGACAGCAGGGCCACGACGCCCTTGCCCGCCGGCTCCGGGTCGCTCATGTCCCACTCCATCGGGGAGCGGTGGTTCCAGACGTCCGCCAGCTCGGAGAAGCCGGGGATGGACTTCGCGGCCATCGAGCCGATGGGACCGGCGGAGACCAGGTTGCAGCGGATCTTCTCCTTGCCCAGGTCACGGGCGAGGTAGCGGCTGGTGGCCTCCAGGGCGGCCTTGGCCGGGCCCATCCAGTCGTACTGCGGCCAGGCGTACTGCGCGTCGAAGGTGAGGCCGACGATCGCGGCGCCCTCACCCTCCGGGAACAGCGGCTTGCAGGCCATGGCCAGCGACTTCAGCGAGAACGCCGAGACGTGCATGGCAGTGGCGACCGACTCGAACGGGGTGTTCAGGAAGTTGCCGCCGAGGGCGTCCTGCGGCGCGAAGCCGATGGAGTGGACGACGCCGTCGAGGCCGCCGAGCTCCGCGCGGACGAGGCCCTCCAGGCGGGCCAGGTGCTCGTCGTTGGTGACGTCGAGCTCGATCACCTTGACGGGCTTGGGCAGCTTGCGTGCGATGCGCTCGGTCAGCGTCGGCCGCGGAAACGCGGTGAGGATGACCTCGGCGCCCTGCTCCTGGGCCAGCCGGGCGGTGTGGAAGGCGATGGACGATTCCATCAGCACCCCGGTGATGAGGATGCGCTTGCCGTCGAGAATTCCGCTCATGGTGATCAGTGACCCATGCCCAATCCGCCGTCAACGGGAATGACGGCTCCGGTGATGTACGCGGCGTTGTCGGACGCCAGGAAGCTGACGGCAGCCGCGATCTCCTCGGGCTGCGCGTAACGGCCCAGGGGCACCTGGCCGACGATGCCCGCACGCTGCTCGTCGGTGAGCACCTTCGTCATGTCGGTGTCCACGAAGCCCGGGGCGACGACGTTGAAGGTGATGTTGCGGGAGCCCAGCTCACGGGCGAGGGAGCGGGCGAAGCCGACCAGCGCGGCCTTGGAGGCCGCGTAGTTGGCCTGGCCGGCCGAGCCGAGCAGACCGACGACCGAGGAGATCAGGACGACGCGGCCCTTCTTGGCGCGGAGCATGCCGCGGTTCGCGCGCTTGACCACGCGGAAGGTGCCGGTGAGGTTGGTGTCGACGACCGAGGAGAAATCCTCCTCGGACATGCGCATCAGCAGCGTGTCCTTGGTGATGCCCGCGTTGGCGACCAGGACCTCGACCGCGCCGTGCGCGTCCTCGACCTGCTTGTACGCCTGGTCGACCTGCTCGGAGTCGGTGATGTCGCAGCGAACCGCAAGCACGCCCAGGGCCGTGAGCTCCGCCGGGGGCTCACCCGACCGGTACGTGATCGCGACCTTGTCGCCGGCCTCCGCGAAGGCTCGGGCGATGGCGAGGCCGATGCCCCGGTTTCCTCCGGTGACGAGAACCGAGCGGCTCAACGGATCACCCTTTCGACTAGCGGTTTGAATACCAAAAACCTATAGGTCATGTACCCCATACGGAGAATCGGCTCCGACAGCGCCTCGGTACGGGCTCTGTCGAGTCCCTACAGAAAGATGTAGGCACGGCAACCCGTGGCGCGACATGATCGTGCCATCTGCCCCGACTCCGGGAGGACCTCCGTGCCCCATTCCATCGACGCGGCCTTCACCGCGCTGCCCTTGCGGGCGCTCGCCGACGCGGCGCTCGCCCGGGCCCGCGCGCTGGGCGCCGACCATGCCGACTTCCGTCTGGAGCGGATCCGCAGCGCCTCGTGGCGGCTGCGGGACGCCAAGCCCTCCGGCGGGTCCGACACCACCGACCTCGGCTACGCGGTCCGAGTGGTGCACGGGGGCAGCTGGGGGTTCGCCTCCGGTGTGGACCTGACCATGGACGGCGCCGCCAAGGTGGCCTCGCAGGCCGTGGCCATGGCGAAGCTCTCCGCGCAGGTGATCAAGGCCGCCGGCTCCGACGAGCGGGTCGAGCTCGCCGACGAGCCGGTGCACGCCGACAAGACGTGGGTCTCGGCCTACGACGTGAACCCTTTCGACGTGCCGGACACGGAGAAGGCGGCGCTGCTCGCCGACTTCAGCGCGCGGCTGCTCGCGGCCGACGGGGTGGCCCACGTGGACGCCTCGCTGCTGGCCGTCCACGAGAACAAGTTCTACGCCGACACCGCGGGCACCAGCACCACCCAGCAGCGGGTGCGCGTCCACCCGCAGCTCACCGCCGTCGCCGTCGACGCCACCACCGGCGAGTTCGACTCCATGCGCACCATCGCCCCGCCGGCCGGGCGCGGCTGGGAGTACCTGACCGGCACCGGCTGGGACTGGAACTCCGAGCTGGAGCGGATCCCGGGCCTGCTCGCCGAGAAGATGCGGGCGCCGAGCGTCGAGGCCGGGCGCTACGACCTGGTCGTGGACCCCTCCAACCTGTGGCTCACCATCCACGAGTCCATCGGCCACGCCACCGAGCTGGACCGGGCGCTGGGCTACGAGGCGGCGTACGCGGGGACCTCCTTCGCCACCTTCGACCAGTTGGGCAAGCTGTCCTACGGCTCCCCGATCATGAACGTGACGGGCGACCGGACGGCGGAGCACGGGCTGGCCACCATCGGGTACGACGACGAGGGCGTCGAGGCGCAGAGCTGGGACCTGGTCAAGGACGGCACCCTGGCCGGCTACCAGACGGACCGGCGGATCGCGAAGCTGACCGGCCTCGGCCGCTCCAACGGCTGCGCCTACGCCGACTCCCCCGGGCACGTGCCCGTCCAGCGCATGGCGAACGTCTCGCTCCGGCCGGATCCGGGCGGACTGTCGACGGAGGACCTGATCGGCGGGGTGGAGCGCGGGATCTACGTGGTCGGCGACCGCTCCTGGTCGATCGACATGCAGCGCTACAACTTCCAGTTCACCCAGCAGAGGGCATTCAGGATCGAGAACGGGAAGCTTGCCGGGCAGCTGCGCGATGTGGCCTACCAGGCCACGACCACCGAGTTCTGGGGCTCGATGGAGAAGGTGGGCGGCCCGCAGACGTACGTCCTGGGCGGCGCCTTCAACTGCGGCAAGGCCCAGCCGGGCCAGGTCGCGGCCGTCTCGCACGGCTGCCCGTCCGCGCTGTTCCGCGACGTGAACATCCTGAACACCACGCAGGAGGCCGGCCGATGAGCCCGCGAACCCGTCCCCACGAGATCGTCGAGCGGGCGCTCGAGCTGTCCACCGCCGACGGCTGCGTCGTCATCGCCGACGAGGAGTCGACGGCCAACCTGCGCTGGGCGGGCAACGCGCTCACCACGAACGGCGTCACCCGCGGCCGGACCCTGACCGTCATCGCCACCGTCGACGGCAAGGAGGGCACGGCCTCGGGGGTCGTCTCGCGCTCCGCCGTCACGGCGCAGGACCTGGAGCCGCTGGTCCGGGCCGCCGAGGCGGCCGCGCGCGGCGCCGGACCGGCGGAGGACGCACAGCCGCTGGTCACCGGCACCCCGTCCTTGCCGGACTTCACCGACGCCCCGGCCGAGACCTCCTCGGCGGTCTTCGCGGACTTCGCCCCGGCCCTCGGCGAGGCCTTCGCCCGGGCCCGCGCGGGCGGCCGCGAGCTGTACGGCTTCGCCAACCACGAGCTGGTCTCCAGCTACATGGGCACCTCTACGGGGCTGCGCCTGCGCCACGACCAGCCCAACGGCACCCTGGAGCTCAACGCGAAGTCCCCGGACCGGCTGCGCTCCGCCTGGGCGGGCCGCGGAACGCGGGACTTCAAGGACGTGGACCCGACCGTGCTGGACGCGGAGCTGGCCGTACGGCTCGGCTGGGCGGAGCGGAAGATCGACCTGCCCGCCGGGCGGTACGAGACCCTGCTGCCGCCCACGGCCGTGGCGGACCTGCTGATCTACCAGATGTGGTCGGCGTCGGCCCGGGACGCGGTGGAGGGCCGCACGGTCTTCTCCAAGCCCGGCGGCGGCACCCGGCTCGGCGAGCGGCTGTCCCCGCTGCCGCTGACCCTGCGCAGCGATCCGAACGCGCCGGGCCTGGAGTCCGCGCCGTTCGTGATCGCGCACAGCTCCGGCGACGACGCGTCCGTCTTCGACAACGGCCTGCCGGTCCCGGCGACCGAGTGGATCAAGGACGGCGAGCTGGCCCGGCTGACCTCGACCCGGCACAGCGCGGGCCTGACCGGGCTGCCGGTCTCCCCGACGTTCGGGAACCTGATCCTGGACGGGGGCGGCGAGAAGTCCCTGGAGGAGATGGTCGCGGACACCGGGCGCGGTCTGCTGCTGACCTGCCTGTGGTACATCCGCGAGGTGGACCCGGCCACGCTGCTGCTCACGGGTCTGACCCGGGACGGCGTCTACCTGGTGGAGGACGGGCAGGTCGTCGGCGAGGTCAACAACTTCCGGTTCAACGAGTCCCCCGTGGACCTGCTGTCACGGGCCTCGGAGGCCGGCCGGACAGAGAAGACCCTGCCGCGCGAGTGGAGCGACTGGTTCACCCGGGCCGCGATGCCGGCGCTGCGGATCCCGGACTTCAACATGAGCTCCGTCAGCAAGGGAGTCTGATCACGTAAAGGGGTCTGAGGTGCGCACCTTCCCCGCCTAGACTGGCGGGGAACCCCTCAGCTCTCTGTTCCACCTCGCCAAGGAGACCCAGAACCGTGACGGACATCGTCGACGAACTGAAGTGGCGCGGGCTCTTCGCCCAGTCCACCGACGAAGAAGCGCTGCGCAAGGCGTTCGCGGACGGTCCCGTCACGTTCTATTGCGGCTTCGACCCGACGGCGGCCTCGCTGCACGTGGGGCACCTGGTGCAGGTCCTCACCGTGCGCCGGCTCCAGCTGGCGGGCAACCGTCCGCTGGCGCTGGTCGGCGGGGCCACCGGGCAGATCGGTGACCCGCGGCCTACCGCCGAGCGCACCTTGAACGACCCGGAGACCATCGCGAACTGGGTGACGCGCCTGCGCTCCCAGATCGAGCCGTTCCTGTCCTTCGAGGGCGAGAACGCGGCGGTCATGGTGAACAACCTGGACTGGACGGCGGGCATGTCCGCCATCGAGTTCCTCCGGGACATCGGCAAGCACTTCCGCGTCAACAAGATGCTGACGAAGGACTCGGTCGCCAAGCGGCTGGAGTCCGACCAGGGCATCAGCTACACGGAGTTCAGCTACCAGCTGCTCCAGGGCATGGACTTCCTGGAGCTGTACCGGCGCCACGGCTGCGTGCTGCAGCAGGGCGGCTCCGACCAGTGGGGCAACCTGACCGCCGGTCTCGACCTGATCCACCGGGTGGAGCCGGACGCGCACGTCCACGCCATCGCGACCCCGCTGATGGTCAAGGCGGACGGCACCAAGTTCGGCAAGTCCGAGAGCGGCGCCGTCTGGCTCGACCCGGAGATGACCACCCCGTACGCGTTCTACCAGTTCTGGCTGAACGTGGACGACCGGGACGTCTCCACCTACATGCGCATCCTCTCCTTCAAGTCCCGCGAGGAGCTGGAGGAGCTGGAGGCGCAGACCGCCGAGCGGCCGCAGGCGCGCGCCGCCCAGCGGGCGCTCGCGGAGGAGCTGACGACGCTGGTGCACGGCGCCGGCCAGTGCGCCGCCGTCATCGCGGCGTCCAAGGCGCTGTTCGGCCAGGGCGAGCTGGCGGACCTGGACGAGGCCACGCTGGCCGCGGCCCTGTCCGAGCTGCCGCACGCCGAGGTCGCCGAGCCGGGCCTGGTCGTGGACCTCCTCGTGGAGACCGGACTGGTCGCCAGCAAGTCGGCCGGCCGCCGGACCGTGAAGGAGGGCGGTGCCTACGTGAACAACGTCAAGGTCACCGCCGAGGACGCGGTCCCCGCCAAGGAGGACCTGCTGCACGGGCGCTGGCTGGTGCTGCGCCGCGGCAAGAAGAACCTGGCCGCGGTCGAGGTCACCGGATAGCGGGGCCCGTACCGCGCGCGACGCGGGGGCCGGTCCGGACGCACTGTCCGGGCCGGCCCCCGCGCCATGCCTCGTCCTTCGTCTAGGTCATCCGCCGCTTGTCGCCCCGGACCGCGTTGTAGACCAGGTCACCGAGACCGACGACCACGACTGCTCCGGCAAGCTGCAGCAAGTGCCGGACCCAGTCGATGCCCTTGGTCTCGTTGACGCCGATCCACGTGGCCACCGCGTTGCCGAGCACCGCGCCGAGGATGCCGAAGATCGTGGTCAGCCACAGGGGCTGGTGCTGCTTGCCCGGCAGGATCGCCCGGGCTATCAGACCCAGTACAAAACCGACGATGATCGCCCACAACCAACCCATGTCGAGCCTCCTCCTGGCGCGTTGTACGCATGTGGGCCCAGTCTCGGCTCGTCCGGCCTACCGCGCATTTCGGACGGCTCCATTCGGGGGACACCCCCTCTGCCCGGCCCCGGGCGGGCGGCGTACCGTGGGAGGGTCCGGGCCGGGGAGTGTCCGGCGGTCGGCCGTCGATCGGGTGGTGGGTTGTGGAGCGGACGAAGCGGAACGGGTCCGAGGTCTTCCGGATCACGGGGGCGCGGATGGGCCTCGCCGAGGACGTACGGGGTCGCCAGCGCCGGTATGTGATCTCGATGGTCATCAGGACCCTGTCGGTCGTCGCGACGGTCCTCCTGTGGAACGTGCAGCGCCCGGTGGCCATCGTGACGCTCGTCGCGGGCGCCCTTCTGCCGTACGTGGCGGTGGTCATCGCCAACGCGGGGCGCGAGTCGACGCCCTCCCTGCCGTCGCACTTCGTGCCGACTCCGGTGCACCCCGCGCTGGGCGAGGGAAACCTCAAGAAAAGCTCAGATCAATCATGACGTTCCAGTGCACCGCACAGGGTCCTGCGTGACATACTGCCTACGCGCTCCGCATCCCCCGTCGGAGTGACGGACCGACGCCGGGCAGCTCCCCCCGTGGCTGCTCGGCGTCGTCTTTCCGTCTTAGGGTTGAGCCGTGACTCCCCTTGACGACGCATTCGACACGCCCCGCACGCCTGCCGCCGGGAACGACGCACCCACCTGTTCCGCCAAGGGCTGCCGCGACGCGGCCGCCTGGGTCCTGGCGTGGAACAACCCCAAGCTGCACACCCCCGAGCGCCGCAAGACGTGGCTGGCGTGCGAGGAACACCGCGAGCAGCTCTCCCAGTTCCTGGGGGTGCGCGGTTTCCTCAAGGACGTCGTGAAGCTCGACGAGTGGGTACAGCCCGAGGGCTCGCAGCGGCCGTAGCCGCCGCGAGCCCTCCGGACCGTCCTTCGGGGCGGGGCGTCAGCCGCCGATCGCCGACATCGGGCGGTCGGGCTGCAGGAAGGTCGGGTCGTCGAGGCCGGACCCGGCCTTCTTGCCCCACATCGCCACCTTCCACAGGCGGGCGATCTCCTCGTCCGGGGCGTCCGAGCGCAGGGCCGCGCGCAGGTCCGACTCCTCGGTGGCGAAGAGGCACGTGCGGATCTGGCCGTCGGCCGTCAGGCGCGTACGGTCGCAGGCGCCGCAGAACGGACGGGTGACGGACGCGATGACTCCGACGGTGGCCGTGCCGCCGTCGACGACCCAGCGCTCGGCCGGGGCGGAGCCGCGCTCCTCGGAGCCTTCCTCGGTGAGCGTGAAGCGGGTGCGCAGGGATTCCAGGATGTCCCCGGCGGTGATCATGCCGTCGCGCTTCCAGCCGTGCTGGGCGTCGAGGGGCATCTGCTCGATGAAGCGGAGCTCGTACTCGTTCTCCACGGCCCAGGCGAGCAGGTCGGGGGCCTCGTCGTCGTTCAGCCCGGGCATGAGCACGGCGTTGACCTTGACGGGGGTGAGGCCGGCCTCGCGGGCGGCGGCCATGCCGTCGATGACGTCGTGGTGGCGGTCGCGCCGGGTGAGGGTCTTGAAGACCTCGGGACGCAGGGTGTCCAGAGAAACGTTCACCCGGTCCAGGCCGGCGGCCTTGAGGGCCTGCGCGGTGCGCTTGAGGCCGATGCCGTTGGTGGTCAGCGACATCTTGGGGCGGGGCTCCAGGGCCGCGCACCGCTCCACGATTCCGACGAGGCCGGGGCGCAGGAGGGGCTCGCCGCCGGTGAAGCGGACCTCTTTGATGCCGAGCCGGGTGACGGCGATGTCGATCAGCCGGACGATCTCGTCGTCGGTCAGCAGATCGGACTTGCCGAGCCACTGCAGGCCCTCCTCGGGCATGCAGTACGTGCAGCGCAGATTGCACCGGTCGGTGAGCGAGACGCGCAGGTCAGTGGCCACGCGGCCGTAGGTGTCGAGAAGCACTGTGGGCCCCCTCCCCTGTCCGGTTCGTAGAGGTTTGCCGAGCCATGGATAGAGCGCTCGCGCCGTATCCGAGCCTACGCGACGGGTGTGGCGCGTAGGGGCGCCCGAAAGAACGAGACGCGGCGTGGCCGTGTCGTAGGGAAATACGACACGGCCACGGACGGTACTCGGATCAATTCGCTCGGGCGCTGGGTATCAGTGGGCGCCGGTTCCGGTGAGTGACCGGACCTCGAGCTCCGCGAACTTCTGCGGGTCGGCCTTCTCCTTGGAGAGGACGGTTCCCAGCCACCCCAGCAGGAAGCCGAGCGGGATGGAGATGATGCCGGGGTTCTCCAGGGGGAACCAGTAGAAGTCGGCGCCCTTGAACATCGAGGTGGGCTTCCCGGACACGACCGGGGAGAAGAGCACCAGGACGACCGAGGAGACCAGGCCGCCGTAGATGGACCACAGCGCTCCCTGGGTGGTGAAGCGCTTCCAGAAGAGGCTGTAGAGGATCGTCGGCAGGTTGGCGGAGGCGGCGACCGCGAAGGCGAGGGCGACGAGGCCCGCCACGTTGAGGTCGCGGGCCAGGGCGCCGAGGCCGATGGCGGCGGCGCCGATGACCACGGTGGACCAGCGGGCCGCCCGTACCTCTTCCTTCTCGGTGGCCTTGCCCTTGCGGATCACGTTCACGTAGATGTCGTGGGCGAAGGACGAGGAGGAGGCCAGCGTCAGACCCGCGACGACCGCGAGGATGGTGGCGAAGGCCACCGCCGAGATCACGGCGAGCAGGATCGCGCCGCCGGTGGAGCCCGCGCCGCCGCCGATCTCCTGGGCGAGCAGCGGGGCCGCGGTGGTGCCGGCCTTGTTGGAGGCGATGATGTCGGCCCGCTTGAGCAGGGCCGCGGCGCCGAAGCCGAGGACGATCGTCATCAGGTAGAAGGCGCCGATGATGCCGATGGCCCAGTTCACGGACTTACGGGCGGCCTTCGCCGTGGGCACCGTGTAGAAGCGGATCAGGATGTGCGGCAGTCCGGCGGTGCCCAGGACCAGGGCGAGGCCCAGCGAGATGAAGTCCAGCTTCGTGATCGAGTCCTTGCCGTACTTCAGACCCGGCTCCAGGAACTTCACGCCCTGCTCGCTGTTGTCGGCGGCCTTGCCGAGCAGGTCGGAGATGTTGAAGTTGAACTTGACCAGCACCAGGAAGGTGATCAGCAGGGTGCCCGCGATGAGCAGCACGGCCTTGATCATCTGGACCCAGGTGGTGCCCTTCATCCCGCCGATGGTGACGTAGAGGATCATCAGGACGCCGACCAGCGAGACGATCACGACCTTGCCGAGGTCGCTGGTGATGCCCAGGAGCAGCGAGACGAGCACGCCGGCGCCGGCCATCTGGGCGAGCAGGTAGAAGATCGACACGACGATGGTGGAGGTGCCGGCGGCGGTCCTCACGGGGCGCTGGCGCATCCGGTACGCGAGCACGTCGCCCATCGTGTAGCGGCCGGAGTTGCGCAGCGGCTCGGCGACGAGGAGCAGAGCGACCAGCCAGGCGACGAGGAAGCCGATGGAGTAGAGGAAGCCGTCGTAGCCGAAGAGCGCGATGGCGCCCGCGATGCCGAGGAAGGACGCGGCGGACATGTAGTCGCCGGAGATGGCCAGGCCGTTCTGGAAACCGGTGAACTGGCGGCCGCCCGCGTAGAAGTCGGCGGCGTCCTTGGTCTGGCGGCCGGCCCAGATCGTGATGCCCAGGGTGGCGACGACGAACAGTCCGAACAGGGTGATGATCAGCGGGCGGTGCTCGGAGGCGCCGGCGGCGACGGTCGTGCCCGCCGTGGCCGCCGTGCCCGCGGCCACCAGGAGCGGGGCGCTCATTCTCCGGCCTCCATCCGTGCCTTGATGGCCGAGGCCTTCGGGTCGAGCTGGGCCGCCGCGTGGCGCGAGTACAGCCAGGCGATGAGGAAGGTCGTCGCGAACTGGGCGAGGCCGAGGACGAGGGCGACGTTGATGTTGCCGAAGAGCTTCGTCCCCATGAAGCCGCCCGCGTAGTTGGAGAGCAGGACGTAGAGCAGGTACCAGGCGATGAACGCCACGGTGAGCGGGAAGGCGAAGGAACGGTGCGCGCGGCGCAGTCCGGCGAACTCCGCGCTCTGCTGGACGCGTACGAACTCTTCGGCCGCGGGGCTCGCCGGCGGCGTTCCCGCGCTGCTCGGGGGCGGCGCTGCTTCGGTGGTCACGGGGGACTCTCCTTGTGACGCGGGTGCGGTGGGGACGACGGACAAAACAACCTCCGTGCAGGGGGACGGTGGCGCTGATCCCCCCTGTCAACGGCACGGCCGGTGCGTCGGGACGGTTCAACACCCGCGGTTTCTCTGGGAACTGATTTCTCGAACTGATGGCGCAAAGCCGAACGGCGGCACTAGGTTCACGTGACATGAACCCGTCGGGCGCGACCGCGCCCGCGCGGCTTTTTCATGATGATGTGGAGAACCCATGGCTCATCTGGGAACCGGTCACCGGCGGCGCACCCTCGCCCTTCCGGTCGGACTGGCACTCACCGCCTCGCTCGCCTTCCTGCCGGCGGTGACGGCCAGTGCCGCACCCCTCGGCAGCGGGGCCGAAACGGTGGCCGCCGCCAAGCCCGACACCTCCGGCCCCAAGCTGTCGTACGTCGCGAACCTGACCGCGTACGGCACGGTGAAGCAAGCGAGGAAGGCCATCGAGCGAGCCGGTGGCACGGTGGTGATCGCATATGAGCAGATAGGAGTGGTGGTCGCACACTCCCAGAACCCGGAGTTCGCCAAGCAGCTCCGTGGGCAGCGAAGCCTGTTCGTGTCGGTCGGCGCCACCCGTACGGCTCCCCTGTCGGTGGTGCAGACCACCGAGGAGGGCACGACGCAGCGGCTGAGCGACGCGGACGCCGCCAAGGCGGCGGCGCAGGCCGAGCCGGGGCAGGAGCCCCTGGAGTCCAACCAGTGGGACCTGCGGGCGATCAAGGCCGATCAGGCTCACAAGATCAACGATGGCAGCCGGAACGTCACGGTGGGCGTCATCGACACGGGTGTCGACGACACCCACCCGGATCTCGCCCCGAACTTCTCCAAGGGCCAGTCCGCGAACTGCGTCGGCGGCGTCGCCGACACCACCGAGGGCGCCTGGCGTCCGTACGCGGACGGCAGCGACCACGGCACCCACGTGGCGGGCACCATCGCGGCCGCGCGCAACGGCCTCGGCATCAGCGGTGTGGCGCCCGGCGTCCAGGTCGCCGCGATCAAGGTGAGCGAGCCCGCGACCAGCCTCTTCTACACCGAAGCGGTCGTCTGCGGCTTCATGTTCGCCGCCGAGAAGGGGATCGAGGTGACCAACAACAGCTACTACGTCGACCCATGGCTCTACAACTGCAAGTCGGACGACGACCAGAAGGCGCTGGTGGAGGCCCTCGCCCGGGCGACGAAGTACGCCGAGCGCAAGGGCGTGCTCAGCGTGGCCTCGGCCGGCAACTCGAACCACGACCTCGCGTCCAGCGCGATCGTGGACGACACCAGCCCGAACGACACCACCCCGGTGCCGCGCACCATCGACCCCAAGGTCTGCCTGGACCTGCCCACCCAGCTGCCGGGCGTGGTCACGGTGAGCGCGACCGGCGACCAGGGCTTCAAGTCGTACTACTCCAGCTACGGGCTGGGTGTCGTCGACGTCGCGGCCCCCGGCGGCGACAAGTGGCAGGTCCCCGCCACCCCGGACGCCAACGGCCGCGTGCTGTCCACCCTCCCGGGCGGCGGCTACGGCTACAAGCAGGGCACCTCGATGGCCGGCCCGCACGTGGCCGGCGTCGCGGCGCTCCTCAAGAGCCGCCACCCGTGGGCGAGCCCGTCGCAGCTCCAGGCGATGCTCAAGGGCCAGGCCACGAAGGCGGCCTGCCCCGAGAAGGTCTACGACGCCACGGGCGCGCTGGTCGACGCCACCACCTGCAACAGCAAGTGGGGCCAGACCGGCTACTACGGCTACGGCGTGGTCGACGCGCTGAAGGCCGTCGAGTAGCAGAGGGAACGAAGGGGCCGGGCGGGGATCACCCCGCCCGGCCCTTTCGCGCTGGGGATCAGGGCGTGATCATCACCTTGAGCGCGCTGCGGTCGTCCATCGCGCGGTAGCCGTCCGGGACCTCGTCGAGGGAGATGGCCCGGTCGAAGACGGGCGCCGGGTCGATCGCACCGCTGAGCACGTCCGCCAGCAGCTCCGGGATGTACGCGCGGACCGGCGCGACGCCGCCGCGCAGGGTGATGTTGCGGTCGAACATGACGCCCAGGTCGAGGCCGGTGCCGCTGCCGTGCGGGACGCCGACGTAGCCGACGGCCCCGCCGTCGCGGACGATGTTCACGGCGGTGCGCATGGACTGCTCCGTGCCGACCGCCTCGATGACGCCGTGCGCGCCCTGGCCGCCGGTGAGCTCGCGGACGGCCGCCTCGGCCGCCTCGCCGCGCTCGGCGACGACGTCGGTGGCTCCGAAGAGCTTCGCGATGTCCGTACGGGCGGTGTGGCGGCCCAGTGCGATGATCCGCTCGGCGCCGAGGCGCTTGGCGGCGAGGACGCCGCACAGGCCGACCGCGCCGTCGCCGACGACGGCGACCGTGGAGCCCTTGCGCACGCCCGCGCCCAGCGCGGCGTGGTGGCCGGTGCCCATGACGTCGGACAGCGCGAGCAGCGCGGTCAGCAGGTGGTCGTCGGAGGCGGCGTCGGCGGGCAGCTTCACCAGGGTGCCGTCGGCGTGCGGGACGCGGACGGCCTCGCCCTGGCCGCCGTCGTGGCCGACGGAGCCCCAGAAGCCGCCGTGCGGGCAGGAGGTGTACAGGCCTTCGGCGCAGTAGTCGCAGGTGCCGTCGGACCACATGAAGGGGGCGACGACGAGGTCGCCGGCGCGCAGGCCGGACACGGCGGAGCCGGTCTCCTCGACGACGCCGAGGAACTCGTGGCCGATCCGCTGGCCGGGCTGGCGGGCCGCCTCGCCGCGGTAGGCCCAGAGGTCGCTGCCGCAGATGCAGGCACGCAGGACGCGGACGACGGCGTCCTCGGGGCGCTGGATCGCAGCGTCGGGCACCTCCTCCACGCGGATGTCGTGCGGGGCGTGGATGACGGTGGCGCGCATGGTGGTGCAGTCCTCCGGCTAGGGAATGGTTGAGCCTTGTATGGCCTCCTTACCGTACGCCTGCGCCGGAGCCAGTGCTCCCGTGGCCAGCAGGTACTGGGCCGCCAGGTAGGTGGCCATGATCCAGAAGTCCGGGCGGGGCAGCTGCGGCCATTCGGCGACTCCGGTGGCGATGAGCGTGTCGGAGAGCAGGAACAGCGCCCCGCCGAGCCCGGCCCTCCACCCGAGGGCACTGGAGCGGTACGCCATGGCGGTGAGCAGCAGGCTGTAGCCGGCGACGGGGATCCGCAGCTCCTCGGGCAGGTCGCTCCAGAGCAGCGTGACGGTGGACAGCAGCGCGGCGGCGTACGCGGCCCCGAGCGCCGGACCCGTGCGACGGCGGCCGAAGAGCACGAGGTAGCAGACGTGCCCGGCGGCGAAGGAGCCCATGCCGATCAGGAAGGCGGGATCGGCGTCGAAGAGCAGGGCCAGGTCCCCGCCCCAGCCGAACAGCAGGGCGGCCACGAGCAGCCGGGGGGCCCGGCGGGTGATCACGTAGCCGACGAGCAGGGGCATGAGCAGCGGCTTGGCGAGGACGTGCCCCGTGTGCCAGTCGGCGAGCAGCGAGCCGAGGTCGAGGGCGGCGGCGAGGGCGAAGGCGGCGAGCAGCAGCCGGCCGGCGCCGCCGGCCCCGGCGGGTGCGGTGGGGCGCGCCCAGGACGGCGTACGGGACTGCGGGCGCTCGGCGCGCTCCGCGTGCCCGGTGGATCCGGCGGCGCTCACGCGGCGTGCTCCGGGGCGGGTGCCCCGGCCTGCGTGACCGGGGCGCCCTCGGCGGCCGGCGCGGGCTGCCAGCCGGGGCCGCGGAAGACGCGTCCGGCACGCTCGCGCCAGGTGGCGGCCTTTCGCACGTCCCGGGCGATGGAGGCGTACTCGTGGGTGGCGACGCGCAGCGGGTTGTAGGTGCCGATGTTCTTGGTGAGGCCGAAGACCGGCTTGTCGGTCTCCCCCACCCAGGACCCGAACATCCGGTCCCAGACGATCAGGATCCCGCCGAAGTTGCGGTCCAGGTAGCCGCCCTGGGAGGCGTGGTGGACGCGGTGGTGGGAGGGCGAGTTGAAGACGAACTCCACGGGGCGGGGCAGCTTGTCGATGCGCTCGGTGTGGATCCAGAACTGGTAGACGAGGTTGACGGAGTAGCAGAACGCGATGGCGGCCGGGTGCACGCCCAGCGCGATCATCGGCAGGTAGAAGGGCCAGGAGGTGGCGCTGGTCCAGGGCTGGCGCAGGGCGGTGGTGAGGTTGAACTTGCGGCTGCTGTGGTGGACCACGTGGCAGGCCCACAGGATGCGGATGACGTGGTGGCCGCGGTGCTGCCAGTAGTAGAGGAAGTCCTGGGCGAGCAGCATCAGCAGGACGGTCCACCACAGGACGGGGACGCGGAGCGGGGTGAGCTCGTAGACCGCGGTGTAGATCGCGACGATCGGGATCTTCCAGAGGAAGTCGAAGACGAGGCTGCCGATCCCCATGCCGAGGCTGGTGACGGCGTCCTTGGTCTCGTACCCGGCGGCGTCCTCGTCGGGATGGATGCGGTAGCTCACGATCTCGATGACGGTGAGCAGTACGAAGGCGGGTATGGACCACAGCACGACATCGGGCAGGTTCGGCATGTCCGCACCATAGAGGCGGGTTCCGGGGCTCGGCTAGGGGTTGTTACCGATCGGTATCCATCGGTGTTACCGACGGTTCACGAGATGCTTCGGACGAGGGTGTCCAGGCCAAGGGGAGGGCATGGGGATGGCGGACTTCGAGGCGGGTTTCGAGGCGGGTTTCGAGACGATCGTCTTACGGGCGGCGGACGCGGTGGCGCTGGCACTGGCGAGGTCCCGGCCGGGGGCTCGCCGGCTCAGGCCGCCGAAGCCGGGCGACCCGGGCGTACGGCAGCTCGCGCGCGAGCAGGCGGCCCTGCTGGCCGGGGCGGGCGCCGGGCTCCCGGAGTCCGACCGGCGGGCGGCGGTGGCCGCGGTCGGCGAGGCGTTCGCCGCGCTGGGAGCGAAGGAGGCCCGGGCCCTCTTCGCGGCGGACCCCGCCCGGGCGGGCGCGGCGGCCGACCCGGCGCCCCCGCCGGGCGCGGCCCTGAGCCCGGCGGCAGAGGGCGCCTACCGGGAACTGCTCGCGCTGTGCCGCGCGCACGCCGTGGCGGGGCCGCCCGGGTCGCCGGCCGGGCCGGCGCGGGACACGACGGGCGAGGCAGGGGGCGGGTCTCAGGATCCGCCGGGCGGAGGCGGGTCTCAGGATCCGCCGGGCGGGGGCGGGTCTCAGGATCCGCCGGGCGGAGGCGGGCCTCAGGATCCGCCGGGCGGAGGCGGGCCTCAGGATCCGCCGGGCGGAGGCGGGCCTCAGGATCCGCCGGGCGGAGGCGCCGGGACCGGCGGGGCCGCGGCCTTCGAGGAGCGGTACGCGCACCACGTGGCCAAAACCCAGGGGCGGGTCCAGCTGTACGGCCTGACCCTCAGCCAGGCCCGCCAGGACTGGTCACTGGACCTCGCCTACATCAGCCTCGCGGTCAGCGGCGGGGAGCTCCTCGAAGAACCCGGCCTGCAGACGTCGGTGAAGGCCGAAGTGGCCCTGAACGCGACGGAGCGGGTACTGCTGCGCGGCCCGGCCGGCTCGGGCAAGAGCACCCTCGTCAAGTGGCTGGCCCTGAACGCCGCCCGGAGCAGCTTCGGACCCCAGCTGCGGGACTGGAACGGCCTGGTGCCCTTCGTCCTGCCGCTGCGCTCCTTCAACTCCCCCGTCGGACTGCCCCGGCCGCAGGACTGGCTCAACGCGACCGGAGTCCCGCTGTCGCCTCCGGAGGACTGGGTCACCGGGCTCCTCTCCGCCGGGCGGGCGCTGGTGCTGGTCGACGGAGTGGACGAGGTATCTCCGCGGCTGCGCGACAGGACCGAATCCTGGCTGCGGGCCCTGCTCACCGAGTACCCGGCCGCCCGCTTCGTGGTCACCACCCGCCACTCGGCCGTACCGGAGGACTGGCTGACCGCCCACGGCTTCTCCTCCCTCGCCCTGTTGCCGATGGACCGCGACGACGTCGGCGCCTTCATCACGCACTGGCACGCCTCCGCCCGGGCCGAGGCGGACGGCGAGGGCGCGGGGCCGGAGCGGGAACTGCTCGACCGGTACGAGAAGGCGCTCCTGGAGGCCGTGGGATCGCGCCGGGATCTGGGCAGGCTCGCGACGAACCCGCTGATGTGTGCCCTGCTGTGCGCACTGAACCGGGACCGCCGGATGCATCTGCCCCGGGCCCGCAAGGAGCTCTACGACACTGCCCTGGACATGCTGCTGATACGCCGCGACAGCGAACGGGACATCTCCGGGATCGAGGGCGTCTACCTCAGCCGCGACGAGCAGACCCTGCTGCTCCAGCGGCTCGCCTACTGGCTGATCCGCAACGGACAGGTGGAGGCGTCCGCCGAGGAGGCGATCGGGATGATCGCCGAATCGCTCGACTCCATGCCCCAGGTCAAGGCTCAGGCCGGCGCGGAAACGGTGTTCAGGCACCTGCTGATCCGCAGCGGGCTGCTCCGCGAGCCGGTACCGGGCTCGGTCCTGTTCGTCCACCAGACCTTCCAGGACTATCTCGGCGCCAAGGCGGCAGTGGAGGCACGGGATTTCGGCGTACTGGTGCGCAACGCGCACGAGTACACCTGGGACAACGTGGTCCGGATGGCCGTGGGGCACGCACGGCCCGACGAACGCGCCTATCTGCTCCGGCAGTTGCTGGCGCGAGCCGATCGCTCCGAGCTCGACCGCAGTCGGCTCGTGCTGCTCGCGGCGGCCTGCCTGGAGCACGCGCCGGAGCTGGAGCCGGAGGTCCGGCGCGAGGTGACGGCCCGAACGGCGCTCCTGCTGCCCCCGCGCTCCCCGGGCCAGGCCGAGGAACTGGCCAAGGCGGGTGAACTGGTGCTGGAGCTGCTGCCGGAGCCGGCCGGGCTCATCGAGGGCGAGGCGGCCGCGACGATCCGTACGGCCGCACTGGTCGGCGGCGACCGGGCGCTCCAGGTGATCGCGGGCTTCCGGAGGGACGACCGCTACGAGGCCGCCCGCGAACTGTCCGATGCCTGGGGGCGGTTTCCCGTGGACGTGTACGCGGACACGGTGCTCGCGGACGCCCCCATGAGCACGGCCCACCTGCACGTGCGAACGGCCGGCCAGTTGCGGGCCCTGGACCGGCTTCCGCACGTCCGCCGGCTGCACGTCACCTGGGACGGGCCGGTCCCACCGGAGATCGCGCTGCGGCGGGACCTGGAGTCGCTGACCATGCACCGCAATCCACGGCTGGAAGATCTGTCCCCGCTGGCCGGACAGCCGCTGCTGCGGCATCTGGGCGTGCTGGACTGCCCGAAGGTCACCGGGATCGAGGTGGTGACCGAGCTGGAGACCGACAGCCTCGCCTTCGGCTACCTGCGGGACGAGCTCTCGCTCGCCCCGCTGGCGGGAGCGGCGGGGCTGCGCTCCCTGGTCATCGGCTTCGAGCCGGAGCAGCGGCGGATCGGGGACGTCCCGGCGGCCCAGTCGCTGACCGCGCTGCACCTGTGGCAGGGGGCCCGCCGGATGACGCTCGACGGGATCGAGCGGTGGCCGGGGGTTCGGACGCTGACGGTCGCCGGGAGCGCCCAGTACCGGCAGCTGGTGCGCGAGCTGCCGCTCACGGCCCTGGCAGGCCTGCAGATCCGGCATGCCGCGCCGGTGTCGGCCGCGGCGCTCCTGCCGTACGAGCGCCTGGGCCGGCTCGTGCTGATCCGGTGCGCCCTCGAGGGGACGCTGGAGGCGCTCCGCGAGTTCCGGGAGCTGCGCCGGTTGGTGCTGAGCGAGTGCCTGGGGACCGTGGACCTCTCGCCGCTCGCACCCCTGGACGAGCTCGTCATCGAGGTGCGCCGGGGCACCCACGTGAGCGGGACGGAGCTGATCCCGCCGGAACGGCTCGTCCGCAAGGACTGAGCCGCTCCGGCGGGCCACAGCGTCTACCAGACCCGGACCGAGCCCCCTCGGGCGAAGGCCGGGCTGGTGGCGGCCGCCGGGACCTCCGTCAGGGGCTGCGCGATCTCCGAGACGAGGGGGCCGTGCTTGGCGGCCACCGCGTCGAGGAGGGCGAGGTCGAAGCCGTACACACGGGCCGCGTTGCCGCCGACCATGGCGGCGACCTCCTCGCGCGGCAGGCCCGCGTAGGCGATGCGCAGGCCCTCGCGGGAGAAGGGGGTGGTGCCCTCGTCGTGGGGGTAGTCGCTGCCCCACATGATCTTGTCGAGGCCGATCCGGTCCCGCAGCGGGACCTCGTGGGGGCGCATGAAGCTCGCTCCCACGAAGCAGTTGTCCCGCCAGACCTCGCTGGGGCCCTTGCCCATCGACTCCGCCAGGCCCGCCCCGAACTTGGCCTCGGCGGTGGCCGACGCCGCGACCAGGCGGCCGTGGTAGTAGTCCAGCATCTCGACCACGCCGGGGATCCAGCCGGAGCCCTGCTCCGTCAGGACCAGTTTCAGCCCGGGGTTGCGGCGGAAGGCCCCGCCGAAGATGAGGTGCCACAGGGCCCGGTGCGAGAACCAGGTGGTCTCCACCATGAAGACGGCCCGCGCCGCCGGTTCGTCGCCCAGCGGCGGCGAGGCCGAGCCGCCGTGGTGGTTGACCGGGACGTCCAGCTCGTCGCAGACCGCCCAGATCGGGTCGTAGACGGCCGAGTAGAGCTCCGGAACGGTGGAGCCGGGCGGGACGCCGGGCAGCAGGATGCCGCCGGTCAGACCCGCCTTCCGGGTGCGGCGGATCTCCTTGACCGCCGCGTCCACGTCGTTCAGCAGGATCTGGACCACGCCCGCGCGGCGGCCCGGCGCGTCCGCGCAGAAGTCCGCCAGCCACCGGTTGTGGGCCTGGAGCCCGGCCCAGCGCATCTCGTACTCGGCCGCCGTCGGGGGCTGCGCCATCAGGGAGGCCTTGGGGAAGAACGGCGGGATGGTGTTCGGGAAGAGGACTTCCGCGACGATCCCGTCGGCTTCCAGCTCCGTCACCCGGCGCTGCGAGTTCCAGTTGCGGTCCGCCGTGTCCGCGAGGAGGTCCTCGTACGGGTTCACGTAGGTGGCGGCCCAGGCGTCGAAGTCGGCGTGGTGGCGCTTCTCCAGGTACGGCTTGTAGTCCAGCAGGTCGGCGCCCGCGTGGCAGTCGGCCGAGATGACCGTGTACCGGTCCTCGGTGGTCATGAGTCCACCCCCAGGACCGGGAAGTCGTTGTCGGTCAGCCAGTGCCGGCCCACCTCGCGCGAGCGCGCCCAGGAGGCTTCGACGGCCGCCTGGTCCGCGCTCTGCCCGAGCTCCGCCGGGGTGGGGCCGATGCGGCGGGCGATCGGCGCCAGCTTCTCGGTGTCGAAGCCGAAGACGTCCGCCGCGGCCAGGCCGAGCATCCGGCGGGTCTCCTCGACCGGGATGTCGTGGAAGGTCTTCTTCAGCCAGTTCCGGGTGTTCGGCCAGGTCCCCTCGGGGTGCGGGAAGTCCGAGCCCCACAGGATGTTGTCCACGCCGATCTCGTAGCGCTGGGCGAGCTCGCGCCGCTTGGTGTTGGTGGCGCAGATGAACACCTGCCGGTCCAGGTACTCGCTCGGTGGCCGCTTCAGCTCCTCGAACGGCGAGAGCTTCTTGCCGCCGTGCGCGCCGAGGTAGAGCCGGTCCATGAACCACAGCTGGTTCGGCAGCCACCAGCAGCCCGACTCGGCGACGCCGAACTTCAGCCCCGGGTGGCGCTCGAAGACCCCGGACCACAGCAGGAACCACAGCGGGCGGGCCGGCCACCAGGTGACCTCGGAGACGAAGATGCCCAGATGGTCCCCGTACTCGTGGCGCGGCGAGGATCCGGAGTGGGTGACGATCGGCATCCGGGTCTCGGCCGCGGCCGCCCACACCGGGTCGTAACGGCGGTCGTGGTAGGGCGCCTTGTCCACCCACATCGCGGGGATCATCAGGGCGCCGAGCCCGGATGCCTTGGCGCGGTGGATCTCGGCGACGACCTTGTCCGGATCGCCGGTGATGGGCAGCAGCGCGACCCCGCAGTGCCGTTCGGGGTTCTCGGAGACGAACTCGGCCAGCCACCGGTTGTGCGCCTGGGCGCCGGCCATGCCGAGTTCGGGGTCCTGGTCGCCGGAGAGTCCGAGGCCCACCCCGAAAGGGGCGGCGGTCTGGCTGTCCACGGCGTCGGCGTCGGGGAAGACGACCTCGGCGGCCACGCCGTCGCCGTCGAGCTCCTTCAGCCGCTGGGCGACGTCCCAGCCGCCCTTGAGGCCTTCCTCGTGGTCGTGGAACCACTTCTCGGCGAAGGCCTCGTTGCGGACGCCGAGGCGGGTGGCCTCGGCGCGGCGGGCGTCGCGCTCACCGAGGAATTCGTCGAACTGCGCGTGGAACGCGCTGTCCAGGTAGGGGCGGTACTGCTCGGTCGGCAGCCCCGCGTGGCAGTCGGAGGAGATGATCAGATACGGGTCTTCGTACGCGCTCTCAGCGTTCATGTGGGCACCCTCAGTCAAGGATGAAGCTTTCCAGGTAGGCGGGGTTGGCGCGGTCGAGCATCGACTGCGACCGGGCGCGGATCTGCCGGTCGCTGTGCTCGCTGTCGGGGAGCATCCAGAAGCGGTCGGCGCGGATGCCGTCCACGACGTGGTCGGCGACGTCCTCGACGGGGGTGAAGTTCACCTCGTGGCCGGCCTGCTTCATCGCGGCCTCGTACTGGTCGAGGCTGCGGTACGGGGACTTGCGCGGGCGCTCCTTCGCGTACCGGTCGGGCCGGTTGCGGTGCGACTCCCACAGCCCGGTGCGCAGCATGTGCGGTCCGGGGAAGAGGACGGAGGCGCCGATGGCGGCGCCCTCCGCCTTCAGGTGGGCGTAGAGCGACTCGGTCATGGTGACGACGGCCGCCTTGGTGACCGCGTACACGGAGGCGGTGGGCAGCGGGGCGATGCCGCCGTCGCCGGAGGAGGTGTTGACGATGTGGCCGGGGTCGCCGGCCGCGATCATGCGGGGGACGAAGGCCTGGATGCCGTGGAAGACGCCCCAGACGTTGACGGAGAAGGCCCACTTCCAGTCGTTGGGCTCGTGCTCCCACATGCGGCCCTCGGCGCCGGAGCCGACTCCCGCGTTGTTGCAGAGCACGTGCACGGCGCCGAAGGCCTCGTACGCGGCGTCGGCCAGCGAGAGCACCGAGTCGCGGTCGCTGACGTCGACGGTCTCGGCGAGCACTTCGGCGCCGTCCGCCGCGAGTTCGCCGGCGGCCTTGCGCAGGGCGCCCTCCTCCACGTCGGCGAGGACGACCTTCAGCCCCTCGGCGGCGAAGCGGCGGGCCATGGCGAGGCCGATGCCGCCGGCCGCTCCGGTGACGACGGCCACCTGTCCTGGTTCGAGTCGCATGTCAGACGCTGCCTTCCGGGGGGCCGTCCAGGATCTGCATGGGGTCGTCGTAGCGCTGGTGGATGTAGGGGAGCAGGGCCTGGGCGCTGACCCGCTCGACGACCTTGCCCTTCTGGTCGGTGGTCTTCTCGCCGATGGTGAGTTCGACGAGGCGGCGGACGGGGAGGTCGGCGATGGGGTCGAACATCGACTCCCGGAGCACGACGTCGCCGGTGATGTGCTCCAGCTTGCGGACCTTCTCGTTGCGGGTGCAGTGCACGAGCACCGGGTCGGCGTCGAAGCCCGAACCGTCCACCGCCGGAAGGAACTTGAAGTAGAAGTCGGTCTTCGTGGTGGGCTCGGGGAGCGGCAGCTCGCGGTCCACCGCCCCGCGCACCTCCACGAAGGCGATCCCGTGCCGGGCGAGGGAGGCCCGTACGACCAGGCCCTCGCGCTCGACGGTGACCTCGCCGAGCTTCTTCGGCTCGCCGAAGACCTCGCGGCCGCCGATCAGGGCGCGCTCGTGGGTCATCGGCATGACCAGCGGATACCAGCCCTCGACCCCGCCGTGCTGGGCCGCGACGGCCACGGAGCCGGCGCCGAGCGGATAGCCGGGCAGGTCGACCTTGCTGATGTTGGCCCGTACCAGGGGCCGGTCGGCGGGCTTCAGCGGCGGCGGGAGGACCGCCGCCACCACGTCCGGGTCGCTCTCCCAGACGGCCACCACACCGGTTGACCAGATGTCGGGGAGCTTGGAACTCTTCTCGCGCGACGCCGCGATCTCAGCTTCGGTCCGCGCTCCGTACCGTACGCGTGTCATCTCTCGCATCACCCTTCCGGGGGCCCCTCCCAGCGGTAGCTGGGGCGGTTCTGTAACACAGTTACACCGCCACCGATGAAGGGTAAAGACCCCTGCACGTAACTGAACTGACGGATCGACAGAAAGTTGGGACGGCTGACATGGCCAGAACCACGCTGACGCGCGACGAGGTCCTGGACGCGGCCGCCTCGCTCGTCAAACAGCACGGCCCGGCCGCCCTCACCATGCGCAAGCTCGCCGCCGAGCTGGGCACGGCGGTGACCTCCATCTACTGGCACGTCGGCAACCGCGAGTCCCTGCTGGACGCCCTCGTGGAGCGGACCGTGCAGGACATGGGCGCGATCCTGCCCGTCGGCCGCAACCCCGGCGACCGGATCCTCTCGGTCGCCCGGATCCTGCGCCGCGAACTGCGCGAGCGCCCGCACCTGATCGCGATGGTCCACGAGCGCGGCCTCACCGACCGGATGTTCCTGCCCGCCCAGCAGGCCCTGGTCCACGAGGTGCACGCCGCCGGCCTGCGCGGGGCCCGGGCCGCCGACGCGGTGCGCGCGATCCAGTTCCAGATCATCGGCTTCGTCCTGGTCGAGCGCAATCGCGAACGCTCCCCCGCCCAGTCCCCCGCCGAGAGCGAGCTCTGGGACCCCTCCGGCGCCCCGCACGACCCGCCGCTCGCCCGCGCGCTGGCCCGGCCGGTGGACCCTGAGCGGCTGTTCCTGCTGTCCGTCCGCTCGCTGGTGCAGGCCCTGCTGTCACCAGGCAGGTAACCGGCTTGCCGCCGCACGGCCGCTGGAACGCGGCCATGCCATGAGCCGGGAGCTGTACGGCGCCCTGGCCGCCGCTGCCCGTGCCGCTCGCCCGGGCGGCCGTGTCCCTGCTGGAGGCGGAGGTGCTGCGCCGGTTCGCCCTGGCCGAGGGGGATCCGTACGAGCCGGCCGTCCTGGACTCCGGACACGGGGACGCGTACGCGGTCCCGCTGGTGTTCAGCTGCGACAACGTGCCGTTCGAGGAGCTGAGCGACGCCTTCGCCGGGTTCATGACCCTGCCGGCGGACGGCCCGCGCGACTCCTCCTACGATCCACACACGGCGACCGGCTCGGAGTCGTCGCCGCGGACGTGTGGACGCACTTCGCCTCCGGCTCCCGTACGACCCTGTGGGACCTCGCGGTGTGGCGGGCGGCGGTCCGCACCCGGGAGGTGGCCGTCCTGCGGCGGACGCCGTGCCCGGTCAGCTCGACGAGCTGTGGCTGTACCGGGCCTCCGCCGGCGAGGAACCGGCCTCCTTCGCCTCCCGGATCGCGGCCCTGGAGCCGCCCGAGGAGCGCCGGCCCCGCGAGGACGCGGACGCGCATACCGCCGAACTGGCCGCCGGGAAGCGCGCGTTCCTGGCGCTGACCTGCGCGAGCGTGGCCCCCGAGGGCGGTTCGGGGACGGCCTACCGGCTCTTCCCCGGAGCAGGCGAAGCGCCCGGGGCCTTCGTCCGGCCGAGCGCCGGGGACCTCGTGGCCGAGCTGGGCTGAGAGGACATCGGGCACCGGGTGTCGGCGCGGGCCGATATCCTCTGTGACCATGCTCGCCGACCGTACGACCGCAGAGACGATGTGGCCGACCGCGTACCCACAGGGGTACGCGGTCGTCGACGTGGAGACCACCGGGCTCGCTCGCGACGACCGGATAATCTCCGCCGCCGTCTACCGGCTCGACGCTCAGGGCAACGTCGAGGACCACTGGTACACACTGGTCAACCCGCTCCGGGACCCCGGACCCGTGTGGATCCACGGTCTGACCAGCGACATGCTCCAGGACGCGCCGCTCTTCAAGGACATCGCCGAGGAGTTCGCCGCCCGGCTCGCCGACCGGGTGCTGGTCGCGCACAACGCGATCTTCGACTGGCAGATGATCGCCCGCGAGTACGCCCGGGCCGCCGCGACCGCGCCGGTCCGTCAGCGGCTGTGCACCATCGCCCTGTCCAAGGAGCTGAACCTCCCGCTGCCCAACCACAAGCTGGAGTCGCTCGCCGCGCACTTCGGCGTGGTCCAGCAGCGCGCGCACCACGCGCTCGACGACGCCCGCGTCCTCGCGGAGGCGTTCCGTCCGTCCCTGCACCACGCCGCGCGGGACAACGTACGGCTGCCCCTGCTGGAATGCCGGCCACTGACGGAGTGGTCGGACTCCCCCGCCGTCCCGCGCGTCGGGTACCAGGCCTCCTACGGTGCCGGTTCGAGCTGGCGGCCTTCGCGCAAGCGGCCGCTGTGCCCGTACCCGAACCCGGGGCGGTACGCGGACGGCAAGCCGCTCAAGCAGGGCATGCGGATCGCGTTCTCCGGCGACACCTCGGTGGACCGGGAGCTGCTGGAGGACCGCGCGGTCGAGGCGGGCCTGCACATCGCGACGAGCTTGTCGCGGCTCACGAGCCTGCTCGTGACGAACGACCCCGACTCGGCGACCTCCAAGACGGTCAAGGCGAAGACCTTCGGAACCCCGGTCGTCGACGAGGCGGCCTTCACCCAGCTTCTGCGGGACGTGGCTGCGGCAGACGGGTGAGCCTCGGGCGACTCGCCCGGCGCCCGCTTTCCCGGCCGGCCGGTCCGGTCCCACCCTGTGGCGCATGGCACGTTGTGAAGTCTGCGGAAATGATTACGGCATGTCCTTCGAGGTGCACGCGCAAGGCGCCGTGCACGTCTTCGACTGCTTCTCCTGCGCCATTCACCGCATGGCGCCCATCTGTGAGCACTGCCGGGTCCAGATCATCGGCCAGGGCATCGAGGTGGAGGGGCAGTGGTTCTGTGGCGCGCACTGCGCCCGCGCGGAAGGGAAGGTGGGCATCACCGACCGCGTCTGACCGCACTCCCGGGGACCCCTGCGGGAACCCGCTCCGGGACCGCGCCCCGGACCGCGCCCCGCCTCCTCCACGGCCCCGGACGGCCACCCGGCCGCCGGGGTCCTCGCCGCTGGGGGTACCGTCGTGGGCGTGTACCGCTTTGTACTGACCCGGCAGTGGGTGTGCCTCACCCTCATCGGCCTCGTCCTCATCCCCGCGATGATCAAGCTGGGGTTCTGGCAGTTCCACCGCCACGAGCACCGGGTCGCGCAGAACGAGCTGATCGCGGCCAACCTGGGCGCGAAGGCGGTCCCGATGACCGAGGTCACCTCTCCCGGGCACGTCGTCCCGCGCGCCGACTACTGGCGCGCCGTGACCGCCATCGGCACCTACGACTCCGCGCACGAGGTCGTCGTACGGATGCGCACCTCGAACGACGACAGGGTCGGCGTCCACGTCGTGACCCCGCTGGTGCAGGCCGACGGCCGGGTGGTGCTCGTCAACCGCGGCTGGGTGGCGGGCGGCGACGACCCGCGCGCCTACCCGCCCGTGCCGGCCGCGC
The DNA here is from genome assembly GCF_018614195.1 of Streptomyces sp. ISL-43. Lineage (GTDB taxonomy): Bacteria > Actinomycetota > Actinomycetes > Streptomycetales > Streptomycetaceae > Streptomyces. The sequence continues at coordinate 37,464 of NZ_JAGGOT010000064.1, read as the reverse complement.
CCACGGGCGAGGTGACGGTGACCGGGCGGCTGAAGGCCGACGAGACCAGCGGCGGCAGCGGCATCAAGGACCGCAAGGGCCTGCCGGACCGCCAGGTGATGCTGATCAACAGCGCGCAGCAGGCGGAGTACGTGGGCAGGCCGGTCCTCGGCGGGTACCTGGAACTCACCGCCCCCGTCCCGGCCGACGGCGAGCCGGAGCCGGTCGCCGAACCCGACCACGACTCGATCGGGCCGCACATGGCGTACGCCGTGCAGTGGTGGCTCTTCACCTTCGCGGTGCCGGTGGGCTGGATCGTCCTCGTGCGGCGCGAGAAGCGCGACCGCGAGGCGGCCTCGGCCGCCGCGGCCGCCGCCTCGGAGCGGGAGCCCGCACCGACGGCGTAGCGTGTCGGGCATGGATCTTGGACTGAAGGACCGTGTCTACGTCGTCACCGGCGCCACCAGGGGCCTGGGTTACGCCTCCGCCCGCGAACTGGCCACCGACGGCGCGAAGGTGGTGCTGACCGGCCGGGACGCGGCGCGCGCCGAGGCCGCGGCGGCGACGCTGGGCCCGAACGCGGTCGGCGTGGCCGCGGACAACTCCGACCCCGAGGCACCCTCCCGCCTCATCGAGGCGGCACGCGAGCACTTCGGCCGCTTCGACGGCATCCTCATCAGCGTGGGCGGCCCGGCTCCCGGCTCGGCGGCGGGCAGCACCGACGAGCAGTGGACGGCGGCGTTCGAGTCGGTCTTCCTGGGCGCGGTGCGCCTCGCGCGGGCGGCCGCCGCCGAGCTCTCCGACGGCGGGGTCGTCGGCTTCGTCCTCTCGGGCTCCGTGCACGAGCCGATCCCCGGTCTCACCATCTCCAACGGCCTGCGCCCGGGCCTCGCCGGCTTCGCGAAGTCCCTCTCGGTGGAACTGGGGCCGCGCGGCATCCGCGTGGTCGGCCTGCTCCCCGCCCGCATCGACACCGACCGGGTCCGCGAGCTCGACTCCCTGTCCGGGGACGCGGCCGCCGCCCGCACCGGCCACGAGTCCCGGATCCCGCTGGGGCGTTACGGCACCCCGGAGGAGTTCGGCCGCACGGCTGCGTTCCTGCTCTCCCCCGCGGCCTCGTACCTGACCGGGATCATGCTCCCGGTGGACGGCGGCTTCCGCCACGGCTTCTGACCGGGCGGCCCGTACTCCCTTTCCGGGTCGCCCGTCTACGTCACCCGCCGCGCCCGGTGAGGGGTGACGTGGAAGCGGGCCTCCGTCGGCAGGGCGGAGAGCCCCGCCGAGGCGCGGGCGCGGCCCAGGACCGGACCCGCCAGCGCCGCCAGCGCGTCGGCCGGCACCGCGTGCGGCTCCAGTTCCAGCGCGAGCCGCAGGGCCGGGGCCCCGCGCCGCCCGCACAGCGCGACCCGGCAGTGGGCCACGCCCTCCAGGGTGTCCAGTACGTCGGCCGCGACGGCCTCCTCCAGGGCGCGGCCCCGCAGCACCGCGAAGGCCCCGTCGCCGGTGTCCACCAGCACCGCCGCCAGCCGTGCGCGCCGCAGTTGGGCCAGCAGCCACCACAGCGCCAGCAGTACGCACACGCCGAGTACGGCGAGCACCGCCCACCACGGCAGGCCCCGGCGCTCCTGTGCCGTCAGCAGCGGCTCGTGTCGGCCCGCGAGCGGCCAGGACGAGGTCAGCAGCAGCGCCCCCGCCGCCAGCAGCGCCGCTCCGAGCAGCGCGAGCAGGATCCTGTTCACCACGGCCAGGTTCACCGCCGGTTCACCCGTACCCTCGGCCGCAGCTCGTGCGCCAGGCCCAGCTCCTCGGTCCCGACGGCCAGCACCGCGTCCAGGTCGGCCCGTACCTCGTCCAGTTCGCGGAAGTGGGACACGGCCCGGACCCCGATGTGGGTCCGGCCCACCGTGACCCGCACCGACCGCACCCCGGACACCTCCATCGCCCGGTCGCGCAGCACCTGCGCGGCGGCCTTGCGTTCCAGTCCGGCCCGGACCTCGGGGTGTTCGGCGCGCATAGGCAGGATCCCGCGCAGGCCCGGTGTGAGGGCGTACAGCAGCAGCACCGCCCCGGCCGCGGCGAGGACGCCGCCGCCGATCAGGACGCCGAGGTCCGCCGGGGTGTGCCGTTCCAGTTCGCGGCCGAGTTCGCGTCGCCAGCCCATGCCGGGCCGGTGGGCCCGTACCGCCGCCAGGTCGTACAGGAACAGCCCGGCAACGGCCAGAAGGGCGAACGCCGCCACCGCGGCCGGGATCCGGCGGGGCGAGCGGAACCGGGCGGTCACCGCAGCCGCCGGTCCCGCCCGGCGGCGGGCCGGGCCCGCTCGGGGCGCAGCCGCTCGATGTCGATGTCGACCTCGGGCACGGTCATCGCCGCGTACTCCTCGACGCGCTGGGCGACCTGGCGGCGTACGGCCGCGCACTGGGCGGCGAGGTCTGCGGGGTAGGCCAGCTCCAGGACCACCCGGACGCGGGCGATGTCGTGGTGCACGGTGACCGTGGCGTGCGGCGGGGCGGCGCCCTGTCCGGCGAGCGCCTCGCGCGCTGCCTGGGCGGCGATCTTCGCCACGACCCGGTCGACGATACGGGTGGCACCCCGCTCGGCGGCGGCCACCCGGGGCGGGGCGGGCCTGGGCGTGTTCATCGGTCCCGGTCCCGGCCGCGGTGGTCGCGATCGCGGTCGCGGTCACGGTTCCGGTCTCGGGGACGGAAGAAGTCGCCGGGTTCCAGGTCCCCGTCGAGGAACCGCCCGACGACGAAGCCGATGGCGCCGAGCGCCGCCACCAGCAGGAAGGCCCCGAAGCCGCCGAAGTAGCCGGCGAACCCCAGTGCCATGCCGGCCACCAGGCCGACGACCGCCATGCTCATGCGGGCTCCTCTACTGCAGTCGGGACTCCGGCTCCTCGTCGTCCTCGTCGGGCAGCTTGACGTCGCTGACCGCGATGTTGACCTCGACGACCTCCAGGCCGGTCATCCGCTCCACCGCGGAGACGACGTTCTCACGAACGGCCCGGGCCACGTCGCGGATCGACACGCCGTATTCGACGACGATCTCCAGATCGAGGGCGGTCTGCACCTCGCCGACCTCGGCCTTCACGCCCCGGCTGACGGAGGACTTGGCCCCGCCGGGGACGCGGTCGCGGACGGCGCCGAAGGTACGGGACAGGCCGCTGCCGCTGCCCATGGCGTGGACGCCGACCACCTCGCGGGCGGCCAGGCCGGCGATCTTCTCGACCACCCCGTCGGCGATGCTCGTGCGGCCCCGGTCGGCGGCGGGCTTGGCGGCGCTGCCGCCTGTGGCGGATTCGGTCATATCGGGTCCCTTCGCGCGGTTGGGCTCCCGACCACAGTAAGTCGCCCGTCACCTCACCGCGCGGGACTACCCCGATCGGCCCCTTCCATTCCCCCACCCGCCGCACGCACGCCCCACGGGGCCCGCTCCCGCTACGCGGACCCGGGCAGGCTCGTCCGCGGCGCCGCGGACGACCGCGGCCGGCCCTCCGGGGCCTCGGTCAGTCCGAGACGCCCGCCAGGTCGCGGAGGCGGCGGGCCTGGGCCGCGCGTTCCGCCGTGCGCTGGTCGTCGTACGTACGCGACCCCGCACCCCGCAGCAGCGCCTTCGTCTCGACCACGGCGTCCCGCGGCGGAGCCAGTAGCGCCGTGGTGAGGTCCTGGACCGCCGCGTCGAGTTCGCCGGCCGGGACGACCAGGTTCGCGAGGCCGACCCGTTCGGCCTCCTCCGCGTGCACGAAGCGGCCCGTCGCGCAGATTTCGAGCGCGCGGGCGTAGCCGACCAGTGAGGTCAGCGGCTGGGTGCCGCCGAGGTCGGGGACCAGGCCCAGCCCGGTCTCGCGCATGGCGAACTGCACGTCGTCCGCGACGACGCGCAGATCGCACGCGAGGGCAAGCTGGAAACCGGCACCGATCGCGTGCCCCTGAACGGCGGCCACGGAGATGATGTCGTTGCGCCGCCACCAGGTGAACGCTTCCTGGTACTCGGCGATGGTGGAGTCGAGCAGTTCCTCCGAACCGCGCGCCAGATCAAGGAAGGACGGCTCGCCCTCGAAGCCTTCGGGGGCGAATGCCTGCCGGTCGAGCCCTGCGGAGAAGGACTTGCCTTCGCCGCGCAGCACGACGACCCGGACGGTGCCCGGCAACGACCGTCCAGCCTCCGTCAACGCCCGCCAGAGCGCGGGGGATTGAGCGTTTCGCTTGGCCGGATTGGTCAATGTCACCGTGGCGACCGTCTCGTCGACGGTGAGCCGTACGCCGTCCTTGTCGAGCAGAGCCATCTGATGCCTCCGGTGGGTTGTGCGGTCGGTCGGCCGCGATCTCGGCCTAAGTGACTGCACAGTAACCACCCAGCCGGCCGTGTAGCCGACCGGGGGTCACCGAAGACGGTTGAGCTGGAACCGATGAAGCTGAGTACGGAAAAACCTTCGGAACCAAACGGAACCTATGGTCAGGCCGTAGCCGCCTTCTTGCCGCGCGTCGCGCCTCCGCGACCACGCAACGTGACTCCGGACTCGCTGAGCATCCGATGGACGAATCCGTAGGACCGGCCGGTCTCTTCGGCCAGCGCCCGGATACTCGCACCGGAGTCGTACTTCTTCTTCAGGTCTGCCGCGAGCTTGTCGCGCGCGGCGCCGGTTACCCGGCTGCCCTTCTTCAGAGTTTCGGCCACCCGTGCCTCCTCATGGGAAGTGCGCTCTGGACTTCTCATGATCACCCCTCCCCGCCTTCCTGGCCACCCATTCAGCAAGGTCGGTACGACGGCATTTCTCGCGGAGTGGACACCCGAGCAGAACGGAATCTCCTCTTCCGCTGCATGACCTCCGTCACATTCCCGCAACCCGGGGGTGAATCACCAGGTCAGGGGCCGAATCGGGAAAACCGGCGACCCCGGTCGCGCATCCGTAGGGATGCGGCCGGGGCCGTTGTCGAGCGCGGCACGGTACGAGACCGTCTCACTCAGATGATGGATCACGCCTGAGCCGAATGATCCATAAGGAACTGGATCACCCCCGCGCGGACGGTGAAGCGGAAGCGGAAGCGGCTCAGGCGAGCGACACGAGGTCCCGGTAGTCCGGGCCCCACAGGTCCTCGACGCCGTCCGGGAGCAGGATGATCCGCTCCGGCTCCAGCGCCTCGACGGCGCCCTCGTCGTGCGTGACGAGGATGACCGCGCCCTTGTACGTGCGCAGCGCGCCCAGGATCTCCTCGCGGCTGGCCGGGTCGAGGTTGTTCGTGGGCTCGTCGAGCAGCAGCACGTTCGCCGAGGAGACGACCAGGGTCGCCAGGGCCAGCCGGGTCTTCTCACCGCCGGACAGGACGCCCGCCGGCTTGTCCACGTCGTCACCGGAGAAGAGGAACGAGCCGAGCGTCTTGCGTACGGCGACCAGGTCCAGGTCCGGCGCCGAGGAGCGCATGTTCTCCAGGACGCTGCGCTCCGGGTCCAGGGTCTCGTGCTCCTGGGCGTAGTAGCCGAGCTTGAGGCCGTGGCCGGGGACGACGGTGCCGGTGTCCGGCTTCTCGGTGCCCGAGAGCAGGCGCAGCAGCGTGGTCTTGCCGGCACCGTTGAGGCCGAGGATGACGACGCGGGAGCCCTTGTCGATGGCCAGGTCGACGTCGGTGAAGATCTCCAGCGAGCCGTAGGACTTCGACAGGCCCTCGGCGGTCAGCGGGGTCTTGCCGCAGGGCGCCGGGTCCGGGAAGCGCAGCTTGGCGACCTTGTCGGAGACGCGGACGGCCTCCAGGCCGGAGAGCAGCCGCTCGGCGCGCTTGGCCATGTTCTGCGCGGCGACCGTCTTGGTGGCCTTGGCGCGCATCTTGTCGGCCTGCGAGTTCAGGGCCGCGGCCTTCTTCTCGGCGTTCTGGCGCTCGCGCTTGCGGCGCTTCTCGTCGGCCTCGCGCTGCTGCTGGTAGAGCTTCCAGCCCATGTTGTAGACGTCGATCTGGGAGCGGTTGGCGTCCAGGTAGAAGACCTTGTTGACGACCGTCTCGACCAGGTCGACGTCGTGCGAGATCACGATGAAGCCGCCGCGGTAGGTCTTCAGGTAGTCGCGCAGCCACACGATCGAGTCGGCGTCGAGGTGGTTGGTCGGCTCGTCGAGGAGCAGGGTGTCGGCGTCCGAGAAGAGGATCCGGGCGAGCTCGACACGACGGCGCTGACCGCCGGAGAGGGTGTGCAGCGGCTGGCCGAGGACCCGGTCGGGCAGGCCGAGGGCGGCCGAGATGGTCGCGGCCTCGGACTCGGCGGCGTATCCGCCCTTGGTGAGGAACTCGGTCTCCTGGCGCTCGTACTGGCGCATCGCCTTCTCGCGGGTGGCGCCGGAGCCGGAGGAGATGCGCTCCTCGTTCATCCGCATCTTCTTGAGCAGCACGTCGAGACCGCGCGCGGACAGGATCCGGTCGCTGGCCAGCACGTCGAGGTCGCCGGTGCGCGGGTCCTGCGGGAGGTAGCCGACCTCGCCCGAGCGGGCGATGCTGCCGGCGGCCGGCTGGCCCTCGCCCGCGAGGCACTTGGTGAGGGTGGTCTTGCCGGCTCCGTTGCGGCCGACGAGGCCGATGCGGTCACCCTTGGCGATGCGGAAGGAAGCGTTCTCGATGAGGATGCGGGCGCCGGCGCGCAGCTCGATGCCGGTGGCGGTGATCACGGAAATACTCCAGGGCGGGTCGGGACGGCGGAAAGGGGGCAGGACGCGATGCTTCGACGCCGCTAATCCGCGAGGAGATTTGCCATGGGAGTCATTCTACCGGGGGTGCGCAACTACTTTCGGGGCCGTCCGCTCCACCCCGCTCCGCCACCGGACCGGCCGCGCCCCCTTGCCCGTATCCCCCGTTCGGCCCAAGGATCACACCGCCCGGCGGAGGGGCGCATCAGGACGAACCGGTTGATACTCGCCGCAGGGGTGGAGACGGGCCCCTCTTGTTCACGATGCAGGGCGGTGCGGGATGCAGTTCGACGACAACGCCAATCTGGACACTTCCGAGGTCAAAGACGTGCGCGGCAGCCGCGTCCCCGGCGGGAAGGCCACCATCGGCGGCGGCATCGTGGGTCTCATCGCACTCGTCATGGGCCTGCTCTTCGGGGTCGGTCCGGAGCAGCTGGGCCTGTCCGACGGGAGCCCGGAGCCGGCGGCGACCTCGTCCTCGGCGGCCCAGGTGCAGCAGACCTGCAAGACCGGGCAGGACGCGAACGAGCGCGAGGACTGCCGGCTGGTGGCCGTGGTCAACAGCACCCAGGACTTCTGGCGGCAGGAGTTCACCAAGCGGAGCGGCCAGTACAGCCCGGCGCAGACGGTGTTCTTCACCGGGAAGGTGGGCACCGCCTGCGGGGCGGCCACCTCGGCGGTCGGCCCGTTCTACTGCCCCGGTGACCGGCAGGTCTACCTGGACCTCGGCTTCTTCGACGAGCTGCGCACCAAGTTCGGCGCGAGCGGCGGCCCCTTCGCCCAGGCCTACGTGGTCGCCCACGAGTACGGGCACCACATCCAGAACCTGACGGGCACCCTGCAGAAGGCCCAGGACGGCCGGCAGGGTGCGAACAGCAACGCCGTACGGGTCGAGCTGCAGGCCGACTGCTACGCCGGGGTGTGGGCGCACAACGCGACGAAGACCCCGGACGAGTCCACCGGCAAGCCGCTGATCACCAGCCTGACCGACCAGGACATCAAGGACGGCCTGGACGCGGCCGCCGCGGTCGGCGACGACCGGATCCAGGAGAAGTTCCAGGGCCGGGTGTCCCCGGAGTCCTGGACGCACGGCAGCGCCGAGCAGCGCCAGCAGTGGTTCTACCAGGGCTACCGGACGGGCGACATGGCCCAGTGCAACACCTTCCGCTGACTGCCGGTGGCGCCTGCCATGCTGTGACGCGGGTCACCGTCCACCGTCCGCACACGGCACATGAGGAAGTGATCGCCATGGCAGGCGTTCCGTCCATCTATCCGACACTGCTCTACACCGACGCCAAAGCCGCCATCCAGCAGCTGACGGAGGCGTTCGGATTCACCCAGGTCGCGGCGTACGAAGGGGAGGACGGGGCCGTGATGCACGCGGAGCTGTCCTACGGGAACGGCATGGTGATGCTCGGCAGCAAGGGCCGCGGCGGCGCCTTCGACAAGGCCATGGAGGCCGCGGGCCCGGCCGGGGTCTACGTGGTCGTCGACGACGTGGACGCCCACCACCGCCGGGCCGCCGAGCACGGCGTGGAGATCCTGATGGAGCCGGCCGACCAGGAGTACGGCTCGCGGGACTACATGGCCCGCGACGCCGAGGGCAACGTGTGGAGCTTCGGGACGTACGCGCCGCAGGCCTGAGCCGCGGCGCGTACGCCCCTTGATGTCCCGCGGGGCGCTACGCGCCGCCGGTGTGCACCTGGAAGGCCGCCCGGCGGACCGCCTTGGCCAGGGCCGGGTCGGGGTGCGCGGCAGCCAGCGCGACCAGCACCTGCACCGTGCGGGGATGGCCGACCGCGCGGACCTCGTCCAGCAGCCGCGGGACCGTGGTCCGCACGGCCGAGTCGAGGTGGCGGGCGAGCAGGTCGGCCTCGCCGTGGTCGGCGATGGCCGCGGCGGTGTCCACCCAGAGCCAGGTCTGCTCCTCGGCGGTGAGCACGTCCTGCGCCTCGTCGGGGTCGACCCCGTCGTGCACGGCGAGCCAGAGCAGGGCGTAGGGGCGCAGCGTCGCCTCGCGGGAGGCCGCGCGGACCTCGGGCTCGGCGGGGGCTCCCACCACGCGCAGCGCCTCGAAGGCGAGCCCGCGCAGCAGGGCGTCCTCGCCGCGGGCCGCGTGCAGCAGTTCGGAGACGGCGTGGCCGACGGGCCGGGCGGCCAGCCAGGCCTGGTATTCGGCGCGGGCCGGGCCCGGGGTGAGCCGGGCGCAGCCGTGGAGCATCGCGGCCGCGGACTGCTCGATGTTCCCGGCCGGGCTCTGCGCGGCGACGCAGATCTGCTCCAGCTTGACCCAGACGGCCCAGCTCCCGAGCGGGGTGAGGGTGGCCCGGGCGGGGCCGAGGGTGACGGCGTCGACGGCGGCGAGTCCGCCGAGCGCCCAGCGCAGCAGCCGGGCGAGCGGTACGGGGGGCGCGGCCGGCGCGGGATCGGCCGGCGCGGGGGCGCCCGCGTGCGCGGTGGCCTCGTAGGGGACCTCGCACCGCTCGTCGCGCAGTTCGTCGACGCGCTGCCCGAGCAGGTCCAGCAGGTCGGGGACGGTCACGGGACCGGCGGAGAGCTGGAGCAGGGAGAGCAGCTGGGGCATGGCCTCGACGACCTCGGCGACGGCCGCGGGGGCGATGTCGGCGGGGGCGGGGTGGACCAGTGACCAGGCGTCGAAGAGGGCCACCCAGCCGCGCAGTACGGCGGCGTCGTCCCGGTCCCAGGCGCGCAGGCGCCAGCCGGGGCGGGCATGGCCGCCGTGCACCTCGACCAGGCCGGAGAGCCGGGCACGGTCCCAGCCGACCCGGATCTGGCCCGGCGTCAGGCGCAGCTCGGCGGCGGCGCGTTCGACGTCGTCGGCGGGCAGGGCGCCCGTCGGTGCGGGCCTGCCGCCGTCTCCGGCACCGAGGTTGAGCTCGGCCCAGCGGGCGAGTCTCACGGCGTCGGCGAGCGAGGCGCGGGCCCTGTTCGCGAGGTCGGCCGTGGCGGGGGTGCCCGCCGGAGGCCTGGGGGTGGTCCGGGTTCGCCGGTCGGCCACCGCTTTGCGGACCGTACCCGCGGACCGCGGGTAGACGAGTCGGAGTCTGGAGTCGCGAGCCAACTGCTCATCAGGCTTTCGGGACGTCACGTGAGCAGTCTCGCCCGTCACCGGCCGAAAGCCCAAACGGAACCAGCCATTGCCACCGGGCACCGGAGGGACAGACCGGGATGATCCGCCCAGCCCGCCCCCCGCGACCCACACGCTTCGGACTTCGGACCCGACGGAACGTCACATGGCGCGCCGCGCGAAGCCCTGGCGACGCCGTGACGGCGCCTCGGCGAAGCCCGGCGGGTGCCTTACATGAGAGGGGTCAGGAACCGGCGCAGGGCTTCCTCGTAGCCGGCCGGGTCGGCGTTCCACATCGCCCCGTGGGCGGCCCCGGGGACGGTGCGCAGGGTGACCAGGTCGGGGCGGGCGGCGGCGAGCCGGCGGGAGGGCTCCCAGGGGGCGAGCGCGTCGTCGGGGCCGTGGAAGATCAGGACGGGGATCTTCAGCGCGGCCGGATCCGCGCCCGGGGCCCGGCGGTCGGCGCGCAGGCCCGCGCGGCCCTCGGCGGCCCTGACGGCGAGCGGGAGCAGCGGGGCCGGGGTGCGGCGCGCGGCGACGAGGGCGCGCAGGGTGGCGTGCCAGTCCAGGACGGGCGAGTCGAGCACCAGCCCGGAGATCCGGTCGGCCAGCGCCGAGCGTTCGGCCGCGTACAGGGCCATGGTGGCGCCGGTGGACCAGCCGTGCAGGACGACGCGGCGGGCGCCGTAGCGCAGGGCGTAGCGGATGGCGGCGTCGAGGTCGCGCCATTCGGACTCGCCGAGGTGGCCGAGGCCGTCCGGGGAGGCGGGGGCGCCGAGGTCTCCCCGGTACCCGAGGTCCAGGACGGGCAGCCGCTGGCGGTGGAGGAAGGGCATGACCACCATCGGGTGCTCGCGGGTGGCGCCGAGCCCGTGGACGGTGATCACCCAGGTGTCCCGGGCCGCGGGCAGGAACCAGGCGGGCAGCGCGCCGAGCTCGCCGGGGACGTCCACGTCGGCGTGGTCCAGCCCGAGGGCGGAGGCGGGGTTCCCCAGGTGGATCTGGGGGGTGAGGGTGACGCGGGTGCCGGGTTCGAGGCTGCCGTGGGTGACGGCGACGAGCCGGCGGACCACGGTGTCGGGTCCGTGCGGGGCGTCGGCGAGGACGGGCCCGACCACGGCGTGCACCCCGGGGGCGGTGAGCCCGTACGTACCGGGGCGCAGGGAGGCCAGCGAGCGGGTCAGTTCGACCCGGCCGGCGGCCGTGGAGTGGACGCTGAGCCGGGCGCCCCCGGGGAGCGGGCGGCCGGGCTCGGTCCGCAGGGCGGCGTCGGCGGCGTACCGGCCCGCCAGGGCGGCCGCGGTGACGGCGGCCGCGCCGGCGCCGAGCAAGGTCGTGGTGACGGCCGCTGCCGTCGCTGTAGCGGTGCGCACCGCTCCAGTGTCGGGGCGTATACGGCGGCGGGCCACCGGAGGAGCGCATTCCGGCCGGGGGTCCCCGGAGATCCCCACCGCTCCCCCGCGGTCCGTACACGACCTTCCGGAACCGGACCGGCCGGTGGCCCGGAGGGCTGTCCGGGAGGGTGATCTGGGTCTCTTCGGAGCCACGGCCGCGCGGGGCGGCGTACCGGAAGTCCCGCCCGCGGGGGTGCGGACACGCCGCCTTGACGTGCATTGATCGATAGATCCATACCGATATCGGGGCAGAGGTCCCCATCCGGCGCCGGGATGAGACACCGCGCCGCCCCTGCCAGTTCACCTTCCGTTCATCCAGATTGCCTACGGTCCACGAACCACTGACATCAAACAGAAGCCTGGGTAAATGGAGCACATAACGCTTCTCCTCGGGATCGTGATCATCACCGCTCTCGTGTTCGATTTCACGAACGGTTTTCACGACACGGCCAACGCGATGGCCACCACCATCTCGACCGGCGCCCTCAAGCCCAAGACCGCGGTGGCCATGTCCGCCGTGCTCAACCTCGTCGGCGCTTTCATGTCCGTGGAGGTCGCCAAGACGATCTCCAAGGGCCTGGTCAACGAGGAAGGCATCCAGCCGGAGGTCATCTTCGCCGCTCTGGTCGGCGCGATCCTCTGGAACCTCGTCACCTGGCTGGTCGGACTGCCCTCCAGTTCCTCCCACGCCCTGATGGGCGGCCTGATCGGCGCCGCAGTGGCCTCCGCGGGCATGGGCGCGGTCAACGGCAGCGTCGTCGTCACCAAGGTGCTGATCCCCGCGATCGCCGCGCCGCTGGTCGCCGGCATCGCCGCGTACCTGGCCACGAAGGTCACGTACAAGGTCGGTCGCGGCATGGGCGAGAAGACCTCGGCCAAGGGCTACCGCACCGGCCAGATCGCTTCCGCCGGTCTCGTCTCTCTCGCGCACGGCACCAACGACGCGCAGAAGACGATGGGCATCATCACCCTGGCGCTGGTCGCCGGCGGTGCGCTCGCCCCCGGCTCCAACCCGCCGGTCTGGGTCATCGTCTCCGCCGGCATGGCCATCGCGATGGGCACCTACCTGGGCGGCTGGCGCATCATCCGCACCATGGGCAAGGGCCTGACCGACCTGCAGCCGCAGCAGGGCTTCGCCGCCCAGACCTCGGCCGCCAGCGTCATCCTGGCCTCCTCCTCCCTCGGCTTCTCCCTCTCCACCACCCACGCGTGCTCCGGCGCGGTCATGGGTTCGGGTCTGGGACGCAAGGGCGGCGTGGTCCGCTGGTCCACCGCCTCCCGCATGTTCATCGCGTGGGGCCTGACCCTGCCGGCCGCCGCCCTGGTCGCCGCCGGCGCCGAGCTGGTCATGCGCACCGGTGACATCGGCGTCGCCGCCGTCGCGGTCTTCCTGGTCGCCTCCTGCGTCGCCATCTGGCTCATCTCCCGCCGCCAGGTCGTCGATCACCACAACGTCAACGAGGTGCCGCCGGCCGACGCCGAGGAGCCGGGTGTCGTCACCACGGCGATCGCGGCCGTCACCGTCCCGCCGACCGTCGCCGCCGCCGGCAGCACCGCCGCGGTGACGGACGAGGAACTCAAGGCCACCATCCTGGCCGCGACGGCGACCCCCGCGGCTCCGGCCGCCGCGGTCTGACCCCGAGAACGACAGAGGAATCAGCGGTATGAAGATCGACTGGGAAGCACTCGGCTCCGTCTTCGGGGTCAGCCTCTCCGCCACCGTCGCCCTCGTGGCCCTGTTCACCCTGGGCCTGGTGGGCCTGTCCAAGCACGAGGCCGCCACCGAGCAGGGCGGCGCCGCCACCCTGGCCCGCAGCGGTGCGTACGCCTGCTTCGCGCTCTGCGCCGCGGCCGTGGCCTACGGCATCTACCTGATCGTTTCCTAGGGCGCCGGGCACCATCCGTGAAGGCTCCCTCCGGGTTTGTCCCGGGGGGAGCTTTCGTGTGCCCGGGGCCGCCCCCGCACGCCACCCCACCGCAGGTCAACGGCGAGTTGACGGGCATTCGCGGTGCGTGGTGGACTGCGCGAGCCAATACGGCGGCATGGAGAGGAAGTCCGGTGCGAATCCGGCGCGGTCCCGCCACTGTCACCGGAGCACTCGGGCCGAGTGCGACCGGGAGCCAGGAACTCTCGCCACCGGACACGTCGACCCAGGGCGCGGACCCTGAGTGAGGACATACCTGCCACCATGCGTGCCGACCGCGTCTTCGCGTACGGCGCCACGGCCGGCCTGATCGGCGACCGGATCCTCGGGGATCCGCGCCGAGGGCATCCCGTGGCCGCCTTCGGACGAGCCGCCGCCGCCGTCGAACGCGCCCTGTGGCGCGACGACCGCGCGCGGGGCGCCGTGCACACCCTGGTGTGCGCCGGGGGCGCGGCCGCGATCGGCGTCCTGGGCGCCCGCGCCGTGCGCTCCCGCCCCGCCGCCGCCCGCATCGCCCTGACCGCCGCGGCCACCTGGGCCGTCGTGGGCGGCACCTCGCTGGGCCGCGAGGCCCGAGCCATCGGCGGAGCGCTCGCCGCCGGGGACGCCGAGGTGGCCCGCGAGCGGCTCCCGCACCTGTGCGGACGCGATCCTCAGGCCCTGGACGAACAGCAGATGGCCCGCGCGGTGGTGGAGTCGGTCGCCGAGAACACCTCCGACGCGGTGGTCGGCGCCCTGGTGTGGGGCGCCGTCGCCGGCGTCCCCGGGCTGCTCGCCTTCCGCGCCGTCAACACCCTGGACGCGATGGTCGGCCACAGATCCCCCCGACACCTGCGCTACGGCTGGGCCTCGGCCCGGCTCGACGACGTCGCGGGCTGGCCGGGCGCGCGGCTGACCGCACTGGCCGCCGTACTGGCCGGCCCCGACCGGCGGGGAGCCGTACGGGCCTGGCGCGCGGATGCCGCCAAGCACCCGAGCCCGAACGCCGGGCCGGTGGAGTCCTCGTTCGCCGGGGCGCTCGGCGTACGGCTGGGCGGGACCCTGGCGTACGGGGGGCGGGTCGAGCACCGGGCCGTGCTGAACGGGGAGTCGGGGCGGCCCGTGGAGGTCGCGGACATCGAGCGGGCGGTACGGCTGTCGCGGCAAGTGACGTGGGTGGCGCTGGGGGCCTGTGTGGCTGCCCGGACGCTGGTCTCCCGGATGAGGAAGGGACGCGCATGAGCGGCGCGAAGCGCGGCGGGGGACTCCTCGTCGCCGGTACGACATCGGACGCGGGCAAGAGCGTGGTCACGGCGGGCATCTGCCGCTGGCTGGCCCGCAGCGGCGTGAAGGTGGCCCCGTTCAAGGCGCAGAACATGTCGCTGAACTCCTTCGTGACCCGCGAGGGCGCCGAGATCGGGCGTGCGCAGGCCATGCAGGCCCAGGCGGCCCGGGTGGAGCCGACCGCGCTCATGAACCCGGTGCTGCTCAAGCCCGGCAGCGACCGGAGCAGCCAGGTGGTGCTGCTGGGCAAGCCGGTGGGCGAGATGAGCGCGCGGGGCTACCACGGGGGCAGGCAGGAGCAGTTGCTCGGCATCGTCACGGACTGCCTGGAGCAGTTGCGGGGCACGTATGACGCCGTGATCTGCGAGGGGGCGGGCAGCCCGGCCGAGATCAACCTGCGCCGGACCGACATCGTGAACATGGGCATCGCGCGCGCCGCGCGGTTCCCGGTGGTCGTGGTCGGCGACATCGACCGCGGCGGGGTCTTCGCGTCGTTCTTCGGTACGACGGCGCTGCTGTCCCCCGAGGACCAGTCGCTGATCGCGGGCTACCTGGTCAACAAGTTCCGCGGCGACGTCACCCTGCTCGAACCGGGCATGGAGATGCTGCGCGGCCTGACCGGGCGGGCGACGTACGGCGTGCTCCCCTTCCAGCACGGGCTGGGCATCGACGAGGAGGACGGCCTGCGGCCCCTCTTCAAAAACACAGCCCTGCGGGGCGCGGTACGGGAATCCGTGGTCGCCCCGCCCGTCGGCGAGGACGTGCTGCGGGTCGCGGTCTGCGCGGTGCCGCTGATGTCGAACTTCACGGACGTCGACGCGCTCGCGGCGGAGCCGGGGGTGGTCGTGCGGTTCGTGGACCGGGCCGAGGAGCTGGCCGACGCGGACCTGGTCGTCGTACCGGGCACCCGCGGCACGGTGAAGGCCCTCGCCTGGCTGCGCGAGCGCGGGCTCGCGGACGCGCTGGCACGGCGGGCCGCCGAGGGGCGGCCGGTCCTGGGGATCTGCGGCGGCTTCCAGGTCCTGGGCGCACACATCGAGGACGAGGTCGAGTCGAAGGCCGGCTCCGTGCCGGGGCTCGGCCTGCTGCCGGTACGGGTGCGCTTCGAGCGGGAGAAGACCCTCGCGCGGCCCGTGGGCTCGGCGCTGGGCGAGCCCGTCGAGGGCTACGAGATCCACCACGGGGTGGCCGAAGTCCTGGGCGGGACCCCCTTCCTGGACGGATGCCGCGTCGGGTCGGTGTGGGGCACTCACTGGCACGGCTCGCTGGAGTCCGACGGCTTCCGCCGGGCGTTCCTGCGCGAGGTCGCGGCTGCGGCCGGCCGCCGGTTCGTGCCGGCCCCGGACACGTCGTTCTCCTCCCTGCGGGAGGAACAGCTCGACCTGCTCGGCGACCTGATCGAGGAGCACGCGGATACCGATGCCCTGCTGCGGCTCATCGACGGCGGAGCCCCGTCGGGCCTCCCCTTCCTGCCGCCGGGCGCGCCGTGAGGGCCGCGGCCCTGCGAGGACCGTCCCCTACCCGCCCTTGCCCGCAGCACGGCCCCGCCGCCCGCAACCGCCCGAGCACGCGCATCCGTACACGCATAGAAGGAGGGGCCACCGCATGAGTACGCCCTACCCGTTCACCGCACTGGTCGGCCAGACCGACCTGCGCCTCGCGCTGCTGCTCAACGCGGTCAGCCCCGCGGTCGGCGGCGTACTCGTGCGCGGCGAGAAGGGGACGGCCAAGTCCACCGCCGTCCGCGCCCTGTCCGCCCTGCTGCCGCAGGTGGACGTCGTGCCCGGCTGCCGGTTCAGCTGCGCGCCCGCCGCCCCGGACCCCGGCTGCCCCGACGGCCCGCACGAGCCCGGTGCGGGCTCCGCGCGACCCGCCCGCATGGTGGAGCTGCCCGTCGGCGCCTCCGAGGACCGCCTCGTCGGCGCCCTCGACATCGAACGCGCCCTCGCCGACGGTGTGAAGGCCTTCGAGCCGGGCCTGCTGGCCGACGCGCACCGGGGCATCCTCTACGTCGACGAGGTCAACCTCCTCCACGACCACCTCATCGACCTCCTCCTCGACGCCGCCGCGATGGGCGCCTCCTACGTGGAGCGCGAGGGCGTCTCCGTGCGGCACGCGGCGCGCTTCCTCCTCGTCGGCACGATGAACCCCGAGGAGGGCGAGCTCCGCCCGCAGCTCCTCGACCGGTTCGGGCTGACCGTCGAGGTCGCCGCCTCCCGCGAGCCCGTCCAGCGGGTCGAGGTCGTCCGCCGCCGGCTCGCCTACGAGGACGACCCCGCCGCCTTCGCCGGCCGCTGGGCCGCCGACGAACACGACGTGCGCGCCCGTGTGGTGGCCGCCCGGGCCCTGCTCCCGAAGGTCGGCCTCGGCGACACCGCGCTGCTGCAGATCGCCGCGACCTGCGCCGCCTTCGAGGTCGACGGAATGCGCGCCGACATCGTGATGGCCCGGACCGCGACCGCGCTGGCCGCCTGGGCCGGGCGGACCGAGGTGCGCAAGGAGGACGTGCGCCAGGCCGCCCTGCTCGCTCTCCCCCACCGGCGCCGCCGCAACCCCTTCGACGCGCCGGGCCTGGACGAGGAGAAGCTCGACCGGATCCTGGACGAGTTCCCCGACGACGAGCCGGAACACGAGCCCGAGCCCGAGCCGGATCCGCAGGGTCCGGACGGCGGCCCGGACGACGGCGGCCCGGACGACGCCGGTCCCGACGGCGGCGGCGACGGTGACGGCGGAGGCGGCGTACCCCCGCAGGGGCCCGGCCCCGACACCCCCGAGGCGCAGGCCGAGCAGCAGCCGGAGCCCGAGGCCCCGGAGGTATCCGAGCCGCAGCCCTCCGCCCAGGGCGCCGACGCGGCCGAGCAGGCCGCCGTGCGGGCCGCCGAGCCGTTCCGCACCAAGATGCTGAGCGTCCCGGGACTCGGCGAGGGGGCCTCCGGGCGGCGTTCGCGCGCCCGCACGGCCCACGGCCGCACCACCGGCGCGCAGCGCCCCCGCGGCCAGCTGACGAAGCTGCACCTGGCCGCGACCGTCCACGCGGCCGCACCGCACCAGAAGGCGCGCGGGCGCACCGGGCGCGGCCTGGTGATCCGCAAGGACGACCTGCGGCAGGCGACGCGCGAGGGCCGCGAGGGCAACCTCGTGCTGTTCGTCGTCGACGCCTCCGGCTCCATGGCCGCCCGGCAGCGCATGAGCGCGGTCAAGGGAGCGGTGCTGTCCCTGCTCCTCGACGCCTACCAGCGCCGGGACAAGGTCGGCCTCATCACCTTCCGCGGCGCCACGGCCGAACTGGCCCTGCCTCCCACCTCCTCCGTCGACGCCGCCGCGGCCCGGCTGGAGAAACTGCCGACGGGTGGGCGCACCCCGCTCGCCGCCGGGCTGCTCAAGGCCCACGAGGTGCTGCGGATCGAACGGCTGCGGGACCCGAGCCGGCGGCCGCTCCTCGTGGTCGTCACCGACGGGCGGGCCACCTCGGCCGGCACCGCCGCCGGCGGCCGGCCGGACGGCACGCCGCGGGAGCTCGCCGGGCGCAGCGCCCGGCTGCTGGCGGCCGGAGGGGTCGCCTCCGTGGTCGTGGACTGCGAGTCGGGACCGGTCCGGCTGGGGCTGGCCGGAGTGCTGGCCGCCGACCTGGGCGGCCCGGCCGTCACCCTCGACGGGCTGCGGGCCGACTCGCTGGCCGGGCTCGTGAAGAACGTACGTACCCCATCCCCGACCCTCAGGAGGGCCGCGTAATGCCGCAGGGACAGCCGTCCGTCGTTCCGGACGACGGACTCACGACGCGTCAGCGCCGCAACCGCCCGCTCGTCTTCGTCCACACCGGCCCCGGCAAGGGCAAGTCGACGGCTGCCTTCGGGCTGGCGCTGCGCGCCTGGAACCAGGGCTGGCCGATCGGGGTGTTCCAGTTCGTCAAGTCGGCGAAGTGGAAGGTCGGCGAGGAGAACGCGCTGAAGGTGCTCGGCGCCTCGGGCGAGGGCGGCTCCGTCGTCTGGCACAAGATGGGCGAGGGCTGGTCCTGGGTCCAGCGCGACGCGCAGCTCGACAACGAGCAGGCCGCCAAGGAGGGCTGGGAGCAGGTCAAGCGCGACCTGGCCGCCGAGACGCACAGGCTGTACGTGCTGGACGAGTTCGCGTACCCCATGCACTGGGGCTGGATCGACGTGGACGAGGTCATCGAGGTGCTGCGGAACCGTCCCGGTACGCAGCACGTGGTGATCACCGGGCGCAACGCGCCGGAGAAGCTGGTGGAGTTCGCGGACCTCGTCACCGAGATGACCAAGGTCAAGCACCCGATGGACGCCGGCCAGAAGGGCCAGAAGGGCATCGAGTGGTGACCTCGCTCAACGTTCCGCGGCTGGTCATCGCCGCGCCGTCGTCCGGCAGCGGCAAGACCACCGTCGCGACGGGCCTGATGGCGGCCTTCTCGGAGCGCGGCCTCGCCGTGTCCCCGCACAAGGCCGGGCCCGACTACATCGATCCCGGGTACCACGCGCTGGCCACGGGCCGGCCCGGGCGCAACCTGGACGCCTTCATGTGCGGGCCGGAGCTGGTGGCTCCGCTGTTCGCGCACGGGGCCGCCGGATGCGACCTGGCCGTCGTCGAAGGCGTGATGGGTCTCTACGACGGAGCCGCGGGGCGCGGCGAGCTGGCCTCGACGGCCCAGGTCGCGAAGCTGCTGCGGGCGCCGGTGGTGCTCGTCGTCGACGCGTCCTCGCAGTCCCGGTCGGTGGCGGCACTCGTGCACGGCTTCGCCTCGTTCGACCCGCAGGTGCGCCTCGGCGGCGTGATCCTGAACAAGGTCGGCTCCGACCGGCACGAGGAGATGCTGCGCGACGCGCTGGAAGAGGCCGGGATGCCGGTGCTCGGAGTGCTGCGGCGGGCGCCCCAGGTGGCCGCGCCCTCACGGCACTTGGGACTGGTGCCGGTGGCCGAGCGGCGCGCGGACGCGGTGTCCTCCGTCGCCGCGCTGGCCGACCAGGTCCGGGCCGGCTGCGACCTGGAGGCCCTGATGGCCCTGGCTCGGACGGCCCCGCCGCTGGACTGCGTCGCGTGGTCGCCGGAGGACGCCCTGGCGGGCACCGCGGGCACTGCGGGCTTCGCGGGCACCGCGGGCTTCGCCCGGAACCCCGCGCCTCGAAGGCCGGCGGGGCCGCAACGACCGGTGGTCGCCGTCGCGGGCGGGGCCGCGTTCACGTTCTCCTACGCCGAGCACGCGGAGCTGCTGCGCGCGGCCGGCGCGGAGGTCGTCACCTTCGACCCGCTGCGCGACGAGGCGCTGCCCGAGGGGACCGCCGGCCTGGTGATAGGCGGCGGGTTCCCCGAGGTCTACGCCCCCGAGCTGTCCGCCAACGAGCCGCTCCGCAAGGCCGTCGCCGGCTTCGCCGCGGCCGGCGGCCCGGTGGCCGCCGAGTGCGCGGGGCTGCTGTACCTGGCCCGTTCGCTGGACGGGAAGCCCATGTGCGGGGTGCTCGACGCCGACGCGCGGATGTCGGAGCGGCTCACACTCGGCTACCGCGAGGCGGTCGCCGTGTCGGACAGCGTCCTCGCGCCGGCCGGAACCCGGCTGCGCGGGCACGAGTTCCACAGGACGGTGATCGAGCCCGGCGCGGGCGCCGCGCCCGCGTGGGGGTTCACGCGTCCGGAGCGCCGGGTCGAGGGCTTCGTGGAGCGCGGGGTGCACGCCAGCTACCTGCACACGCACTGGGCGGCGGAGCCGTCCGTGGCCGTGCGGTTCGCCGAGGCCGCGGCGGCGCATCGGTGAACCTCGGGCACTCGGACCGGCAGGACCGGACGGTACGGCCGGGCCGGGCCGTCCGGCCGGTCCCGTCGGCCCGGTCCGGCCTGTCGGTCGGGCCGGGCCGGCCGGACGGGTCAGTCCGCGAGGCCCACCACCAGCCAGATCCCGGCCACGCCGCCCACCGTGCACATCAGCGTGGACAGCGCGGGGTGCTTGTGGTGCGCCTCGGGCAGGATCTCGGCGGCGGCCAGGTACAGCAGGACGCCTCCGAAGAAGCCCAGGTACGCCCCGAGCGGTTCCTCCGGAAGGGTGAACAGCAGAGTGGACGCGGCGCCCACCACGGGGGCCACGGCGTCCGCGAAGAGCATCATCAGCGCCTTGCGGCGGGCGTTCCCGTACAGCCGGGTCAGGGTGTACGTGTTGAACCCGTCGGCGAAGTCGTGGGTGATCACGGCCAGCGCGACGGCCACGCCCATCCCGCCGCCGACCTGGAACGCGGCGCCGAGGGCCACTCCGTCGGCGAGGCTGTGGCCGACCATGGCGGCGGCCGCCGTCAGGCCGACCTGGGGGACCCTGCCTCCGTGATCGTCGGGCGCGCCCCCGTGAACGTACCCGTGGCTGTCGCCCCCGTCCCCGTTGCGACCCCCGTGGGATGCCTGGCGGACCGCCAGCAGGCGTTCCACGCAGTGCGCGACGAGGAACCCGCCGACGAAGAGCAGCAGGGCCAGTGGGACGCCGAAGACCTCATCGCCGGCCGCGTGCATGGCCTCCGGGAGCAGGTCGAGGCCCACGACGCCGAGCATCAGCCCGCCGGCCAGGCCCAGCACGAGGTGGCGGCGGTCGGTGACGCGCTGCGCCGTCCATCCGCCCGCCAGGGTCATCAGGAACGCGCCCAACGCCACGATCACGGCCATGTGCCCTTGCATACCGACTGTCGGCCGTCCACGCACTTCCGCGCACGGGTAGCGGAACACGGACGGTTGACGAACACGGCGAACACGACGAACACGACGAGCACCACGACCACGACCACGACGGCCGAGAACGACTGAGAACAGGTGAACCTGGTGGGCGAGTACGCGACGCAGCTGGTGGTCGGGGTCGGTGGCCGCGCGGGGGTGTCCGTGGCGGAGGTCTGCGCTCTGGTGGAGGAGACCCTGCACGGTGCCGGGCTATCGGCAGGGGCGGTGACGGCCCTGGCCACGGTGGAGACGAAGGCGGTGGAGGCGGGGATCGCGGGCGCGGCGGAACGTTTCGGCGTGCCGCTGCTGAGCTACCCCGCCGACCGGCTGGCCGCGATCCCGGTCCCCCACCCCTCGGACGCGGCGCGCGACGCCGCGGGCACCCCGTCGGTGGCGGAGGCCGCCGCGCTCGCCGGGGGCGGGGAACTCCTCGTACCCAAACGGCGGTCGGTGGCGGCGACCTGCGCGGTCGCGACGGCCCACACGCACGACCTGCGCCACCACGGGGACGCGGAGGTGGCGGACACCGGCGCGGCGCTGGTCGATCTCGCGGTGAACGTACGGGCGCACACGCCGCCGCAGTGGCTGAAGGACCGGATCGCGGCTTCGCTCGACGTCCTGTCCGCGTATCCCGACGGCCGGTCGGCCCGCGCCGCGGTGGCCCTGCGCCACGGGCTGCCGGTCGAGCGGGTCCTGCTGACGGCGGGGGCCGCGGAGGCGTTCGTACTGATCGCGCGGGCGCTGGGCGCCACGAGACCCGTCGTGGTGCATCCGCAGTTCACCGAGCCGGAGGCGGCCCTGCGCGACGCGGGCCACCGGGTGGAACGGGTGGTGCTGCGCGCGGCGGACGGCTTCCGCCTGGACCCGGCGGCCGTGCCGCAGGACGCCGACCTCGTGGTGGTCGGCAACCCGACCAACCCGACCTCGGTCCTGCACCCGGCGGCCACGCTGGCCGCGCTGGCACGGCCCGGGCGGATCCTGGTCGTCGACGAGGCGTTCATGGACGCGGTCCCGGGCGAACGCGAGGCGCTGGCCGGGCGGACGGACATACCCGGCCTGGTGGTGCTGCGGAGCCTGACCAAGACGTGGGGGCTGGCCGGGCTGCGCATCGGCTACGTGCTGGCCGAGCCGCAGGTGATCGCGAAGCTGTCGGCCGCGCAGCCGCTGTGGCCGGTGTCCACGCCGGCGCTGGTGGCGGCCGAGGCGTGCGTGGCCCCGGCCGCGCTGGCGGAGGCGGAGGCCGCGGCCCGGCAGATCGCGGTGGACCGGGAGCACCTCCTCGCCGGGCTCGCGGAGTTCGAGGAGATCTCGGTGGCGGGCACGGCGGCCGGGCCGTTCGTGCTGATCCGGATCGAGGGCGCGGCGCAGATCCGCACCCGCCTGCGCGCGCTGGGCTTCGCCGTCCGGCGCGGCGACACCTTCCCGGGCCTGGACCGTTCCTGGCTGCGCCTGGCCGTCCGCGACCGCGCGACCACGGGCCGCCTCCTCCAGGCACTCGACCTGGCCCTCGCCGCCCGCTGACCCGAAGCCCGAAGCCCGGACCCTGGGCCCTGGCCCTCGGCCCCCGCCCCGGCCCCCGGCCCCCGGCCCCCGGCCGAGCCCGCTGCCCGGTGCCACGCCGCGGGCCTCACCCGAACGGCCCTACTCCGCACGGGTGAGCATGGCGGTGTCCGCGGCGCTGCGCGAGGATCACCACAGGCATCGGCCACCATGCGACACCGGGGGTACGGGGATGAAGAAGCTCGGCACTATGGGCAAGATAGCCGCGGCCGCGGCCGGCCTGGCGGTCGTCGGGGGAGCGGCGTACGGCATACCGCACCTCACCGGCGACGCGGGCGGCGCGGCCACCGAGCAGCGTCTGCGGGCGAAACCGGGACCCGTACCGCGCCCGAGCGACGCCGCCACCACCACGCCGCCGGCCACCGGCACCGCCCCCGCCCCCGCCCCCGGGAAGCCGTTCACGCTCGTCGGGACCGGCGACATCATCCCGTACCCGTCCATCGTCCAGCGGGCCGCCGCCGACTCCGCGGAGCAGGGCGGCCACGACTTCCGGAAGATCCTCGCCGGGGTCGAGCCGATCGTCTCCGCCGCTGACCTGGCCGTGTGCCACCACGAGATACCGTACGGCCGGCCCGGCGGCCCCTACACCGGATATCCCCTCTTCAAAGCCCCGCACCAACTGGCCGACGGCCTCAAGGACACCGGGTACGACAGCTGCTCCACCGCCTCGAACCACACCCTGGACGACGGCTACGACGGCCTCGTCCGCGTCCTCGACAACCTCGACCGCGTCGGGATCAAGCACGTGGGGTCGGCCCGCAGCTCCGAGGAGGCGAAGGCCCCGGCGCTGCTCGAAGCCGGCGGCGCCAAGGTCGCCCAGCTGGACTACACGTACGGGACGAACGGCATCCCGCTCCCCTCCGGCAAGCCCTGGGCCGTGAACCTGATCGACCAGGACCGGATCGTCGCCGACGCCCGCGCCGCGCGCGCGGCCGGCGCGAACGTCGTCGTCCTCAGCGTCCACTGGGGCTCCGAGTGGCAGACGGCGCCCGACCGGCAACAGCTGGACCTGGCCGGGGCGCTGACCGCCTCGCGCGGGGCGGACGGCCTCCCCGACATCGACCTGATCCTCGGCACGCACAACCACGTGCCGCAGCCCTACGAGAAGGTCAACGGCACCTGGGTGGTGTACGGCATGGGCGACCAGGTGGCCAGCTTCTACGAGGCCGACAAGGCCCGAGGCAACATGTCCTCGATCCCGCGCTTCACCTTCGCCCCGGCGGCCGCCCATCCGGGCCGCTGGGAGGTGGTGAAGGCCGAATACCTCACGCAGTACTCGGACATGCGGCCGCCGTTCCGCGTCGTCTGCGCCTCGTGCGACTCCTCCGACAGCATGTACGCCGCCGTCGACCGCGAGGTCACGAAGGCCGTGATGTCGCGCGGCGCCGGGGAGCAGGGGCTGACGCGCGCCACGCGGTAGCCCGCGGCGCACCGCCCCGCGCGGCGCCGGCGACAGCTCACCGGCTCATGGCCTCGCGGACTCATGGCCTCATGGCCTCGCGGCCTCGCGGACCGGCTACGAGGCCCTGCCGCGCCGGGTCACGACCAGCGCCGCCGCGCCGAAGCCGAGCAGGATCAGCGCGCCGCCCGTCACGTACGGGGTGAGCGAACCGCCGCCGGTCTCGGCGAGGCCGGCCTCGGTCCCCGAGGTGCCCGTACCCGTACCCGTGCCCGTGCCCACCGTCTGGGGCTTGATGTCGGGCTTCGCCGACGGGCTGGGGGCGGGCCCGGCCGGGGACTCGCAGCGGGCCTCGGCGAGCACGACCTCGCCCTCCACCTGCGCGACGTTCAAATTGAGCGGGTTCAGCGACACCCTGAGCCGCAGCGCGGCCGCCGCGGCCGTGGTGGAGGTGGTCTCGGTGGCGGAGAGCTCCAGGCTGACCAGCCCGACCCCCGGCACCTCGACCTTGGTGGGTCCGCCGGCCGACAGGGTGACCTTCTTGCCGAGGACGGTCACCGTGCCGAGGACGTTCGAGGTGGCGACCGGCTTCTCGCCCGCCGCGCAGACGGCCTTGGAGGTGACCTTCTCCACCTCGATCAGGGAGAGCCCGGGCAGGCCCGGTACGTGCACCCGGGCCTTGACGAGGTTCGCCTCCGCCTCGGCGCGGTTCTTGTCGGCGGTGGCCTTGGAGGTGGCGACGTCGGCACGCAGGACGCTCACCGGCTGCCCGTTGTCGACCCCGTCGAGAGTGACGGTCAGCGCCGTCTTCGCCGCGTCCGCCGGGGCGCTGACCTCGTTGAGGGTCGCCTTCAGCGGGATGTGCACGGTCTTGCTGAGCAGGCCCACGTCCAGTCCGGTGCGCAGGACGACGGCGCCGGCCTTCCCTTCGCCCGGGTGGGAACCGGTGGCGGAGGCGGGCGGAGCGGCGAGCAGGGCAACCGCTCCCGTGGCGAACAGCGCGGCCACGGGCATGCGGAAGGTGTTGCTGTTCAAGTTGGTGGAACCCCCAGGGAGATGGGAGCCGTCGCGCCGCCAATGGGGGACATTGCGCGCGCCGACGGCCTCGACTCCGGAATCTTTACGCACTGAGAGTGAACGGGTGCCAACCCGGCGTGAGTTCACCCCAAAGGATGGTTTCCACGCATAGGTTCGAATTAATCGGCCCCTTGCAGAACGGGAGTTCCCTCCGACCTCAGACATTGCGGACACCTCTCCCGCGCGAAGGCGTACACAACGACCGCGCGGCTGCCGACGTCACGCGCCGTCAACCCGGCGCTCAGGCCACGACGTTGCCGTTCACCACCACCCGCGCCGGCCGCGCGAGCGCCCGTACGTCGGCCCGCGGATCGGTCGCGTAGACCACCAGGTCGGCCGGCGCACCCTCGGTCAGGCCCGGCCTGCCGAGCCATTCGCGCGCCGCCCACGCGGTCGCCGACAGGGCCTCCAGCGGCGGGATGCCGGCTTTGACGAGCTCGCCGACCTCGGCGGCGACCAGGCCGTGCGGCAGGGAACCGCCCGCGTCCGTGCCCACGTAGACCCCGATGCCCGCGTCGTAGGCGGCCCGGACGGTGTCGTAGCGCCCCTCGTGCAGTCTGCGCATGTGCGCCGACCAAGCGGGGAACTTGGCCTCGCCGCCGGCCGCCATCTTCGGGAAGGTCGCGATGTTCACGAGGGTGGGGACGATCGCGACGCCGCGCTCCGCGAACAGCGGGATGGTGTCCTCGGTGAGTCCGGTGGCGTGCTCGACGCAGTCGATGCCCGCCTCGACCAGGTCGCGCAG
Organism: Streptomyces sp. ISL-43; assembly: GCF_018614195.1. Classification (GTDB taxonomy): domain Bacteria; phylum Actinomycetota; class Actinomycetes; order Streptomycetales; family Streptomycetaceae; genus Streptomyces. The sequence goes on along the minus strand of NZ_JAGGOT010000064.1, from coordinate 11,668 downwards.
GGAGTCCTCGGCGAAGCAGTGCGCGGTGACGCGGGCGCCGAGGCGGTGTGCTTCGGCGATGGCGGCCTCGACCTCGGCGCGCGGCCAGCAGGCGGTCAGGTCGCCGGCCTCACGGTCGATCCAGTCGCCGACCAGCTTGACCCAGCCGTCCCCGCGGCGCGCCTCCCGCGCCACGTACTCGACGAGGTCGGCGGGCTCGATCTCGTGGGCGAAGTTGCGGATGTAGCGGCGGGTACGGGCGATGTGCCGGCCGGCCCGGATGATCTTCGGCAGGTCTTCGCGGTCGTCGATCCAGCGGGTGTCGGACGGGGATCCGGCGTCGCGGATGAGGAGGGTGCCGGCGTCGCGGTCGGTCAGCGCCTGGCGTTCGGCGGTGTCCGCGTCGACGGGGCCGTGGGCGTCGAGTCCCACGTGACAGTGCGCGTCGACCAGCCCGGGCAGGACCCAGCCCGTGACCTCGGTGACCTCACGGGCCCCGCGCGGGCGCTCGTACGAGACGCGGCCGCCGACCACCCAGAGTTCGTCACGCACTTCCTCGGGCCCGACCAGCACCCGCCCCTTCACATGCAGCACACCGCTGTCGTCGCTCATATCGGCACTGTACGGCGGCGCTCGGTAGGCTCTCCAGGTCACTCCGGACGATCCCGGACGACCCCGGACGAAGAGAGCACCCCCCGTGAACCACCCCCTCCTGGACCTTCGGCCCCTCACCGCCGCGCGGTTCGGGTCGATCGAGCGGGGCGTAGCGGAGCTGCTCGGGACGCGGGCCGACGTGGTGATCACACAGGGCGAGGCGCTGCTGCCGCTGGAGGGCTGTATCCGGTCGGGTGCGCGCCCCGGCTCCACGGCGCTGAATGTCGTCACCGGCCCCTACGGGACCACCTTCGGCAACTGGCTGCGCGACTGCGGGGCGAGCGTGGTGGACCTGGAGGTCCCCTTCGACACCGCCGTCACCGGCGCGCAGGTCGCCGCCGCCCTGGACGCGCACCCTGAGATCGACTTCGTCTCGCTGGTCCACGCGGAGGCGGCCACCGGGAACACCAACCCGGTCGCGGAGATCGGCGAGGCCGTACGGGCCCACGGGGCGCTGTTCATGCTGGACGCCGTGGCCTCGGTCGGCGCGGAGCCGCTGCTGCCGGACGAGTGGGGCGTGGACCTGTGCGTGATCGGCGCGCAGAAGGCGATGGGCGGCCCGGCGGGCGTCTCGGCCGTGTCGGTGTCCGACCGGGCGTGGGCCCGCTTCGCCGCGAACGGATCGGCGCCCCGCCGCTCGTACCTCTCGCTCCTCGACTGGAAGGAGCGCTGGATCGACGGCGGGCGCAAGGCGCTGCCGCACGCGCCGGCGCAGCTGGAGATGCTGGCGCTGGAGGCGTGCCTGGACCGGATCGCGGCCGAGGGCCTGCCCGCGGTGACGGCCCGCCACGCGGCCGCGGCCGCGGCGACCCGCGCCGGCGCGGTGGCGCTGGGCATCGCCCCGTACGTCGGCCGGGACGCGGCGGCCGCTCCGGTGGCGACCACGCTCCGGGTGCCGGAGGCCTCGCTGGTGGTGGCGAAGGCCCTGGCGGCCGATCCGGCGGCGCCCCTCGCGGCGGGCGGCGGCGCACTGGCCCATCAGATGGTCCGGGTCAACCACTACGGAACGGCGGCCTCCCTGGAGACGGTCGGCTCCTGTCTGACGGCCCTCGCGTCGGCCCTCTCCCTGCCCGCGGCCGGGGCCCTCGCGGCGGCGGCCTCGGCCTGGTCGGCGGCCCCGACCGCCTGACGGCGACGGCTCCCGCGGCCCGGCCGGGGCGCCGGGCCGGGTGTCGGTGAGGCGTGGGGTGCGGTGTCCGGCCGGGCCCGCGTCGGGTCAGCCTTCCAGGGCGTTCAACAGCCGGTCCACGTCCGCCTCGGTGTTGTAGAGGTGGAAGGAGGCCCGCAGGTTGCCGGCGCGGGCGGCGGTGACGATTCCCGCGGCGAGCAGCCCGCTCTGACGGTCGGCCAGGCCCGGGACCGAGACGATCGGGGACGCACCGGGGACGGGCTCGTGCCCGAGCCGGGCGAGGCCTGCGCGGTAGCGGGCGGCCAGGGCGGAGTCGTGGGCGTGGACGGCGGCGACGCCGATCCGTTCGAGCAGGGCGAGCGAGGGCTCGGCGGCGTGGTAGCCGAGGAAGGCCGGGGACTCGTCGAAGCGCCGGGCCCCATGGGCCAGTTGCGGCATCGGGCCGTAGGTGGCGTCCCACATCGACTCGGCCGCCACCCAGCCGGCGTGCAGCGGGGTCAGGCTGTGCTGGGCCTCCTCCGAGACGGTGAGGTAGGAGACCCCGCGCGAGGCCAGCAGCCACTTGTAGCCGGCGGTGACCGTGTACTCGTACGGGGCCGCGTCGAAGGGCAGCCAGCCCGCCGCCTGCGTGGCGTCGACCAGCATCCGCGCCCCGTGCGCGGCGGTCGCGGCGCGGATCGCCGCCAGGTCCGCCGTACGCCCGTCGGCGGACTGTACGGCGCTCAGCGCGACCAGCGCGGTGCCGGGGCCGACGGCCTCGGCGAGGGATTCCAGCGGGGCGAAGCGGACCTTGAGGTCGTCGCGCACCACGAAGGGGTTGATGACGGAGGCGAAGTCGCCCTCGGGGCACAGGACTTCCGCTCCGGCGGGGAGCGAGGCGGAGATCAGGCCGACGTGGGTGGCGACGGCCGAGCCGACGGCCACCCGCTCCGGGGCGACCGCCACGAGGCGGGCGAAGGCCTCCCGGACCCGGTTCACGCGGTCGAAGTCGCCGAAGCCGGCCGGGATTCCGGCCCCGGCCGCCTCGGCCAGCCGCCGCACCTCGGTGACGGCTCCGCGCGGGAGGACGCCGCAGGTGGCGGTGTTGAGATAGGTGGTGGAGTGCGCGAACTCGCCGCGGACGGCTTCGGGCGGAAGAAGGTCCATACCACCCACTCTGCGCCAGGAGGAACCCAAAGTCCATTGGCGGGTTTTGCGCATTACCCCAAAGATTTACTTATGAATCCGACTTACGGCTGCGGCACCGCGCACGCGCCGTCGGGCTCGCACGCCTCACCCTCGGGCGCGGCGGGCGCCGACACCTCGCGCCCGGCCCACGCCTGCTCCAGCGCCCGCGTGAACACCTCGGCGGGCTGGCCGCCCGAAATCCCGTAACGGCGGTCGAGCACGAAGAACGGCACAGCGTTGGCGCCCAGTTCGGCCGCCTCGCGCTCGTCGGCCCGGACCTCGGCGGCGTAGGCGGACTCGTCGGCCAGCACGGCGCGGGTCTCGGCCTCCTCCAGCCCGGCCTCGACGGCGAGCGCGACCAGCACCTCGGGGTCGAAGACGGAGCGCTCCTCGCCGAAGTTGGCGCGGTAGGCGAGGTCGAGCAGCTCCTCCTGGCGGCCGCGGGCGGCGGCCAGGTGCAGCAGGCGGTGGATGTCGAAGGTGTTGCCGTGGTCGCGGCCCTCGGTGCGGTACGTCAGCCCCTCGGCGCGGGCGCTCGCGGCGACGTGCTCCTCCATGCCGCGCGCCTCCTCGAGGGTGCGGCCGTACTTCTTGGCCAGCATCTCCACGACGGGCGCCACCTGCCCCTTGGCGCCGTTCGGGTCGAGCTCGAAGGAGCGGAAGACGACCTCGACCTCGTCACGGTGGGCGAAGTCGGCCAGTCCCCGAGTGAACCGGGCCTTGCCGATGTAGCACCACGGGCAAGCGATGTCGCTCCAGATCTCGACGCGCATTTTCCTTCTTCTCTCCACGGAATCAACTGTTCCGGCTTCAACCAATCGCCCTCCGGTCTCATTCCCCGGACGGCTCCCCCACCGCGAGCCAGAGCGTGCGGTGGGAGCCGGCCTGGGCTCCGTCGGGGTCCGGGAGCCAGCCGTGGGTGGCGTAGAACGCCTGGGCGCGCAGGTTGTGCTCGTAGACCTCCAGCCGGACCCTGCGGACGCCCGCCCGGCGCCAGGCGTCCAGGCAGGCGGCGTGCAGGGCGGCCCCGGTCCCCCGGCGCCAGTGCCCGGGGTCCACGTGCAGCTGGGTGAGGGTGGTCTCGCCGTCGGCGGTGCGGAAGGCGGCGACCCCGGTGAGCTCGCCGTCGCGCTCGGCGCAGAGCACCCCGCCCTCGGCTCCGGCGCGGGCCACCGCCAGCGACCAGCCCTCGCGGGTGCGCGCCAGCTCGGCCGCGCCGCCGTAGACCTCCTGCGGTATCCGGCCCCGGTAGTAGGTGGCACGGGCCCGGGTGTGGAGGGCGGCGATGGCGTCGAGGTCGGCGGGCTGCGCGCTGCGGATCATGGAAAAGGAAACGCGCCGGGAACCCTGCCGGTTCCCGGCGCGCGTCCTTCGCGTCCGGCGCACACCCGATCCGGCCACGCGTACGGGCCGGCCGGCGCGGCTACTTCTTCAGCCACGCCTCCATCATCTTCTGCGCGACGGGGGCGGCCAGCTTGCCGCCGCCGATCTCGGAACGGTCGGTGTCCGACCGCTCGATCACCACGGCGACCACGATCTGCTTGCCGTTCAGCTTCCCGTACGAGGTGAACCAGGCGAGCGGTGACAGGCTGTTGTTCACGCCGCGCTGGGCGGTACCTGTCTTGGCCCCCACCTCGGCGCCCTGGACGAGGGCGTTCTTGCCGCCGCCTTCGGTGGCGACCGTGAGCATCGCCTCCCGGATCATCGAGGCGGTCTTCTCGCTCATCACCTGCTGGGTCTTCGGGTCCTTGAAGCTCTCCAGCACGTTGCCGTTGGAGTCGGTGACCTCGGAGACCTCGTGCGGGGAGACCAGCTTGCCGCCGTTCTCGATCGCGGCCGTCACCATCGCCATCTGGAGCGGGGTGGCCTGGACGTCGAACTGGCCGATACCCGTCTGCGCGACCTGGTCGACCGACATCTTCTTCGTCGGGTACTTGCTGGCCGGGCTGGTCCAGACGGGGATCTTCTGCACGACGTTGAAGCCGAGCTTCTCCGCCATCGCGCGCATCTTGTCCTGGCCGAGCTTGTGGGCCAGGTCCGCGAAGACGTTGTTGCAGGACAGCTTCAGCGCGGTCCGCGGGGACACGTTGTTGCAGGCCGCGTCGCCCGCCTCGCTGGGCAGCTTGGTCCTCGTGCCGGGAATCGTGTAGTCACCGGGGACCCCGGTGGGCGTGTCGATGTTCGTGACCAGGCCGTTCTCGATGGCCGCCGCCAGCGTGACCAGCTTGAAGGTGGAACCGGGCGCCTGCGGCTTGCGCAGGGCCGTGTTCTCCATCGCCTTGCCCTTGTCGGCGTTGAGCGCGTCCCAGGCCTTCTGGTCCGCGTCGGTGGCGCCGGCGATGGTGCCCGGGTCGAAGGTCGGATTGTTCACGACGGCCAGGACCTCGCCCGTCGCCGGATCGATCGCCACGGCGGAGCCCTGCTTGTCCTGCAGCGCGTCCCAGCCCGCCTTCTGGACGTCCCTGTCGATCGTGGTCAGCACGTTGCCGGGGGCCGCGCGCTTGTTGGTGAGCGTGTCCATGATCGTCTTGAGCCGGTTGTCGGAGCCGTTGAGGACGTTCCTGTAGACGCCCTCCAGCATGCTCGCCCCGAAGGCCTGGGAGCTGTAGCCGGTGATCGGCGCGTACAGCGCTCCGTCGGTGTACGTCCGCTTGTACGAGTAGGTCTTGCCGTCCGTCTTCGTGGAGCCGGTGATCGCCTCCCCGCCCACGATGATGTTCCCCAACGGGTTCTCGTACTGCCCGATGAGGTTCCGCTTGTTGTTCTTGTCGTCTGCGAGGGCCTGGCCTTGATACGCCTGCACCCAGGTGACCCGCACCAAAAGGGCCAGCACCAGAAGCAGACAGAAGACCGACGCACGCCTGATCGTCTTGTTCATCCCCCAGAAGGACGCCCCAGCCGTCCCAGCCGTTCCGCTCTGCCCCGATTGTGGCGGAGTTCTCAGCCCTTCCTCATGAGGAAGCCCCCCTCGTACGCCGCGATGACCGCCTGCGTGCGGTCCCGGGAGCCGGTCTTGGCCAGGACCGAGGCGACATGCGTCTTGACCGTCTGCGGGCCGACGCCCAGGCGCTCGCTCACCTCGTGGTTGGACAGCCCGGTGGCCATCAGCCGCAGTACGTCGGCCTCCCGGTCGGTGAGCCGGGCCACCCAGGGCGCGGCGGCCGCTCCGCCTCCGGGCGGGGTGTGGGTGGCGGCCAGGGAGCGGACGGCCGCCGGGAAGAGCAGCGAGTCGCCCAGCGCCACCAGCCGGACCGCGCCGGTCAGCTCGTCGGGGTCGGCCCGCTTGAGGAGGAACCCGGAGGCCCCCGCGCGCAGCGCGTCGTAGACGTACGAGTCGTTCTCGAAGGTGGTGACCACCACGATCCGGGGCGGCTCGGCCATGGTGGCCAGGATCCGCTCGGTGGCGCGGATGCCGTCGATCTCGGGCATCCGGACGTCCATCAGCACGACGTCCGGGGCGAGCGCGCGGACCACGGACACGGCCTCGGTACCGGTGGCCGCCTCCCCGACGACCGTCATGTCGGGCTCGGCCTCGAGGATGACCCGCAGGGCGGTGCGGACCATCCGCTCGTCATCGGCCAGTACGACGCGCAGCGGCGGCCGGGGCGCCGTGCTCATCGGGCTGCTCCGCCGAGGGGCAGGACGGCCCGCAGCCGCCATCCGCCCTCGTGCCGCCCGGCTTCGACGTGCCCGCCGAGCAGCGCGGCCCGCTCGGCGGCGCCCCGCAGCCCCCGGCCCCCGGTGGTACGCGCTTCCCGGGCCTCCCCCACTTCGGGGGAGGCGGCCGGTCCGTTGGTCATGGTGATCTCCATTTCACTGTGTCCGTTCCGTTCCCTTACGAGGATCCGCAGGTCGACCGGGGCCGCCCCGTGCCGCAGGGCGTTGCTCAGCCCTTCCTGCACGATGCGGTACGCCTCCCGCGAGGCGAGTGCCGGGAGCCGCGCCCAGTCCCCGGCCGGCCCCGGGTCCTGGTGCGTGCTGATCGGGGTCCCCGCGGCCCGGCTGCGGGCCAGCAGCCCCTCCAAGTCGGCGGCGAGCGTCGGCGCGGGCCCGGCTCGGCCGGCCTCCGTGCCGTCCCCCTCTCGTAGCAGGCCGAGGACCGCGTCCAGCTCCCCCACCGTGCGCCGGGTGGTGTCCTCGATCGCGGCCAGCGCCTCCCGTACGAAGCCGGGGTCGCTGTCGAGCACCCGCCGGGCGGCGCTCGCCTGGAGGGTGACCGCGCTCAACGCGTGCCCTACGGCGTCGTGCAGCTCCCGCGCCAGGCGGCCTCGTAGCGCCAGGTCGGCGGCCCGCTCCTCGGCCGCGGCCAGCCGGTCCGCCGCCGTCGGCCCGAGCAGCACGGGCGCCAGCCGGGCCAGCAGCGCCGTGGCCCCGGCGGCGCACAGGACGAGTCCCGCCAGCAGTCCGATCCCCAGCAGGGGGGCCACATACGACTCGGTCCGGGTGCTCAGGCAGCCGAACCCGAGCGGGATCTCGCGCAGCGCGCTCACGAACGGCAGGGCGATCAGCACCACCGCCATGGGCGGGACCGCCAGGGTCATCCCGCTGACCAGCGCGCCGACCCCCAGGTGCAGGGTCCACCAGGCCGCGGTCCGCCCCCGGGCCGCCCAGCTCCGGGCCCGCCCCTCGGCCAGCCGCTCCCCCGGCACCGCGCACATGGCCCGCACCGCGGCCACCGACATCGGCCGGACCAGTCCGAACAGCCCGCTCACGGCGACCAGCGGCAGGCTGACGGCGTAGGCGGCGAGGCTGAGCGGCAGGGAGTCGAGCACGGGGGACCCGCCGCCGGCGACCACACCGACCGCCACCTGCGCGAGCAGGAAGTACGGCATCAGCAGGGCCCCGCCGAGTATGAGATGGACCCAGCCGAGGCGGACCCGGCTGCGCCACTCCCGCCCGGGACGGCCCCGCCCGAGCCGGCCCCGACCCGGCCCCACCGGGGCCAGACCCTCCCGGCCCGGGCTCAGCCGGACGCGCGCCTTCGGTCTCCGCTCCACGCCCGCCCCGTCAGACCGGGCGCCGGCCGGCGAGGAAACGTCCCATGACGGAGGCGGCGAGGAGCGCGGTGATCATCTGGCCAGCGTAGATCAGGTAGGTCGCCGTGGTGGTCCGTTCGTCCGGGCCGGTGCCACCGCCCGTCGCGGCGACCATCAGCCACATCCCCCAGCACAGGGTCGCCGCCGAACCGGTCCACGCGACGGCCAGCGGCCACCACGCCCGCCGGGCCCCGCCCTTGGCGAGCAGCACCGCCCCCGCCCCGGCGGTCAGCGCGCATATCCCGTGGACGGCGGAGCCCACGGCGGTGTCCGAGGAGTACTGCGCGATCTGCGACGCGTTGTGTCCGGCCGTGCCGCCGAAGGCCCAGTAGAAGTGCGTCAACGCGACCACCACGGACAGCGCCGCCGCGGACCCCGCCACCACCCCCGTGGGCGACGGGAGCCCTTCGCCGAGGACGCCTTGCCAGCGCCGGCCCCAGCGCTCCCGCGCATAGGGCACGAACAGACCGGCCAGGGCTATCGCCTGGACGATGAAGCCCGTGTAGACGACGTGGAAGACCCAGGGATCGAGGAAGGGCGTCCTGGTCGCCTGCTCGACCGCGTCCGGCCCCGCCCCCAGCGCCCTCAGGAGGAGTTGGCCGGGGAACCCGAGCACGATGGGCGTGAGAAGGCCGGTGGCGACGAAGACCGGGACCGTCAGCAGCCAGGAAGGCGCCCTCATGCCCCAGGGCCTGGTGAGCACCAGCGCGAGCACGATCACGGCGGCGTCCATGAGCACCGTGACGGCATTGGCCGCGGTGATGAAGAGCCCGGGCTCCAGCAGCACGCTGCCGTCCGGTATCCCGATGCGGCTCCCGGCCAGCCAGGCGGTCTTCAGGGTCAGATACGGGAGGGTGGCGGCCATGGCCACCACGGCCAGGGTGGTGCGTCCGGCTCCCGCCCGGGGGGTCCGCGGCTGTGTTTCCTCGTGCGTCGGTCGCGGTGATCGCGTCGTGTGAACGGCTCGTGTGGTCATGACTCAACGGTCCCGGTTCCGCGCCCCCGCCACCTCCCCCTTGATGGGGAACCGCCTCCCCCGCCCGGGGGAGGAAGCAGGGCCTCCGCCGCACCACCTGCGCCGGACGACCCGCGCCGGGCGACCCGCGCCCGCTGCGTCACATCCGCCGTGTCACCACCGACAGCCGGTCCCGCGCCTCGAACAGCGCCGCCTTGATGGCGCGCTCGTGCCCCGGCGTCAGCCGCGCCACCGGCACCGAGCAGCTCACCGCGTCCCGCGCCGGCGTCCGGTAGGGCACCGCCACGCCGAAGCACCGCAGTCCGAGCGTGTTCTCCTCGCGGTCGACCGCGTACCCCTGCTCGCGCACCAGCGCCAGCTCGTCGATGAGCCGGTCCCGGTCGGTGATGGTGTGTTCGGTGACGGCTTCCAGCCGCCGCGGCAGCAGTCCCCGTACCTCCTCGTCCGTGTGCGTGGCCAGCAGCGCCTTGCCGAGGGCCGTCGAGTGCACGGGCAGCCGGCGCCCGACGCGGGTGAAGGGCCGCAGGTAGTGCTGGGACTGCCGGGTCGCCAGGTAGACGACGCTCGTCCCGTCCATCCGGGCCAGGTGGATCGTCTCCGTCGTGTCGTCGGAGAGCCGGTCCAGCGTCGGCCGCGCCGCCGCGACGACCTCGTCCCCGTCGATGTACGAGCTGCCGACGAGCAGCGCCCGCACTCCGATGCCGTACCGCGTACCCGCCGCGTCCGTCTCCACCCAGCCCAGGTTCACCAGAGTGCGCAGCAGCATGTAGAGGCTGGACTTGGGCAGGGAGAGGTCGTTCTGGATGTCGGCCAGGCTGTGCAGCCCCGGCCGCGACGCGAAGTGTTCCAGCAGTTGGACCGTGCGTACCGCCGACTTGACGGCCCCCGGCGCGCCCGAGCCCCCCGACTCAGCTGTCGTCATTCGCCTTCGTGCCCCTTTGTCTCTTGTCAACCCGTAAGACGCGGAAATAGAGTCCACGATGAATGTGATCATTCATCCACCGGAACGGCGTTCACAATACTGAACGCAACCGCGCGGGTCAGCGTAGATCCAGGAGGCAATTCGCCATGGCAGCAGGACCAGTCTGGAGTGTGGACCCCCGCACCGGGAAGCCGCGCGAGCAGGTTGCGGTGGAGGCCACACCCCAGGAGGTGGACGAAGCCGTGCGCGCGGCCCACGCGGCCCGTGGCGCGCTCGCCGACGCCGGGGCCCGCGCGGCCTTCCTGCGTACCGCCGCCGACCTGCTCGACGAGGCCGCCGCCCAGGTCGTGGAGGCCGCCGACGCCGAGACGGCGCTGGGCCCCGGCCGGCTCACCGGCGAGCTCGCCCGCACCACCGGCCAGCTGCGCTCCTTCGCCGACGCCGTGGACGAGGGCTCCTACCTCGACATCCGCATCGACCGCGCCGACCCCGCCACCGCCCCGCCCCGCCCCGAACTGCGCCGCTACAAGGTGCCGCTCGGCGTGGTCGCGGTCTACGCCGCCTCCAACTTCCCGCTCGCCTTCTCCGTACCCGGCGGCGACACCGCCAGCGCGCTGGCCGCCGGCTGCCCCGTCGTGGTCAAGGCGCACCCCGACCACCCGGCCACCTCCGAGCTGTGCGCGGCGCTGCTGCGCCGCGCGGCCGTGGCCACGGGGCTGCCGGCCGAGGTGGTCTCGGTGGTGCACGGGTTCGACTCCGGCCTGGAACTGATCCGGCACCCGCTGGTCACCGCCGCCGGGTTCACCGGTTCCATCCGGGGCGGGCGGGCGCTGTTCGACGCCGCCTCCACCCGGCCCGTGCCGATCCCCTTCCACGGGGAACTGGGCTCCCTGAACCCGGTCGTGGTCACCGAGGCGGCCGCCGCCGAGCGCGCCGAGGAGATCGGCGGCGGACTGGCGGGCTCGGTCACGCTCGGCGTCGGCCAGTTCTGCGTCAAGCCGGGCCTGGTCCTCGTACCAGAGGGCGCGGCCGGCGACCGGCTCGCCGGGGCGCTGGCCAAGGCGCTCGGGGAGACCGGTCCGGGGGTGCTGCTCGACCACCGGATGCGGGAGAACTTCGTCGCCGGCGTCCGCGAGCGCGCCGCGCTGCCCGGGGTCGACGCGCCCGTCACGCCCGGCTCCGGCGGCGAACACACCGTCGGCGCGGGCTACCTGAGCGTCCCGGCGCGGACCCTGATCGAGGGCGGCCCCTACGAGCTGCTCCTCGAGGAGTGCTTCGGCCCCGTCACCGTGCTCGCGCGGTACGCCGGCCAGGGCGAGGCCGCCGCCGTCCTCGGCCGGCTCCCCGGGAACCTCACCGCGACCCTCCAGCTGTCGGCCGCCGAGGCCGACGGCGGCCCGGGGCCCGCGGCGGAGCTGATCTCCCAGGTCACGACGCTGGCCGGGCGGGTCGTGGTGAACAGCTGGCCGACCGGCGTGGCCGTGGCCCCGGCCCAGCACCACGGCGGCCCCTACCCGGCGGCGACCTCCCACTCCACCTCGGTCGGCGGGACCGCGATCGAGCGCTGGCTGCGGCCGGTGGCCTACCAGTCGGTACCGGACGCCCTGCTCCCGCCGGAGCTGCGGGAGGCCAACCCGCTGGGACTCCCGCGCCGGGTCACGGGTGACAGGGCCTAGTCCGGGCCGCCCGCCCCGGTAGCCCCGCCCGCCCGCCTGCCCGCTCGCCCGTCCCGCTCGCCCGTCGCGCTCGCCCGTCGCGCGAGCGGGACGGCGCAGGCCTAGGCTCAATGCTGGTGATTTAGGCCG
>NZ_JAGGOT010000063.1 GCF_018614195.1 Streptomyces sp. ISL-43 | reverse complement strand
CCACCACCCCCCTCGCAGGCAACGGCCCCCTCGCCGTCCTGGACGGCACCGGCAAGGCCCACGCCGCCGGCGGGCTCATCCTCGACCCGCCCGCCACCGACCTCCCCGCCCTCATCACTTGGGCCCTCAGCCCCGCCGCCGACCTCCGCTCCCCCCGCCTCCACCGCAACGGCAAGGACGGCGACCCCCTCCTCGTACTCACCCCCGCCGCCACGGAGGCCCTCGGCCTCCCCCTCGTCCTCGAAGACCGCCGCGGCCTGCGCCTCCCCGACAACCACCCCGTCATCAAGCAGCTCACCAAGGCGAAGTGGCAGCTGACCCGTCGCGGCTTCGGCCCCTGGCCCCGCATCTACCGCCCCGCCACCCCCACCACCGGCCGCCAGTGCGTCCAGCTCGCGATCCTCCCCTGGGGTGCCCTCGACCCCCGTGCCTGGGGCGAGGACACCGCAGAGCTCCCCGCCCCGGACCTCGCCGAGCTGCTCACCTCCTACGCCACCCGCGTCATCACCCCGCGCGGCTCCACGGCCGTCTCCGGCCTGGAACTCATGACGGCGCTACGCCCCCCGACCCGAGCCGCCCGCGACGAGGCGACCGGCGCCTGGGTCTCGGCCCCGGTGCCCGGCTCCCTCACCCGCCCCGTCGACCCCGCTCCCCCGGAGGCCCCCGACGAGCACCCGGTCGTCGCGGCCCTCTACCCCCGCGCCCACCAGCGCACCCCGGACCAGGTCCTCGACGAAGAGGCGTACGACTGGATCCGCGATGCGCAGCTCCTCACCGACGCCGAGTGCGTCCGTACCCACGCCGTCGGCATCGACGTGAACATGGCCTTCGCCGCCGCCGCCAACCGCCTCCTCGTCGGCATCGGCCCCGCGGTGCACACCCCGCGCCCCCGCTTCGACCCGAAGCTGCCCGGCTGCTGGCTGGCGGACCTCTCCACCGCCGAGCTCGACCCCCGCCTCCCGAGCCCCTTCACCCCGCACGGCCGCCCGCCCACCGGCCCCGCCTGGTACGCCACTCCGACGCTGGCCTACGCCCAGGAGCTCGGCCTCTCCGTCCAGCCGACCGAGGCCTGGCTCCGCCCGGACCACGGTCCGTACCTCGACGCCTGGTACACCCGCCTGCGCGACGCCTACATGGCGACCATGGCGGAGCTCGGCGTGCACGCGGCCCTCACTGACGCCGAGTTCCTCACGGCAATGGCGGAGTACAAGGAAGACAAGAACCACAACCCGTCACCGGCCGCGGTCCTCTCCGCGATCAAGTCGACCGTCAAGGGCGGCATCGGCAAGCTCCGCGAACGCCCGCAGGGCGCCGGCTACCGCCCCGGCGAAAGCTGGCCGGCCCTCGAACGCCCCACCTGGCGCCCCGACATCCGCGCCGCCGTCATCTCCACGGCCCGGGTCAACATGCACCGCAAGATGCGCAAGCTCGCGACGGAAGCCGGCGAGTACCCCATCGCCGTCCTCTCCGACTGCGCGGTCTACCTCTCCGACGGCCCCAGCCCCCTCGACTTCCTCCCCCGCACCCCGGAGGGCAAGCCGCTGCCCGGCGGATTCCGCCTCGGCGTCAGCCCCGGCATGGTCAAGCACGAGGGCACCCAGCCCCTCCTCTGGGCCGTTCAGATGCTCGACGAACGCCACAACCCCGCCCGCCACATCAAGGGCCACGACGCCGCGGCCGACGGAGAGTAAGAGCCACCCATGTCCGAGATCAGCGACAGCCTCGACCGCGCCGACGAACTGAACTTCACGCGTCCCATCCCCAAGTCCGCGGGTGCCCAGATCCGGTACCTGGTCAAGCAGCTCAAGTCCACCAAGGCCGTGGCGGACCTCCTCGCCATCTCCCGGCGCACCGTCGAGCGGTACGTGAAGGACCAGATCAAGCAGCCCAAGCCGGCGCTCTCCACCCGCCTGGAGCGCGAGGTACGCCGCCGCTGGCAGCCGCTGGTCCGCAAGCGGGCCCGTGCCAAGGCGGCGAAGCAGACCGGCCTGGTCATCGAGACCCGCGCCCGCTTCGGCTTCAGCGCCGCCCCCGGCACCACCGACGACGGCCGGATGCGCCGCATCACCCAGCACCTCCCCCCGGAGTACGCCTCACGCCTCTTCGCCGCCCAGGAGGCCGGCGCCAACGAGGCCCAGCTCCGCCACATCGCGGCCGAAGGCCTCCAGGAGATCTACTTCAAGGACCACGGCGCCCGCGCCCAGGGCCTCCTCGTCGAGTTCACCGACATCGACTACGTCGAGCTCAACTTCTAGAAGGAATCCGCGGAGCGCTGTCACATCCGCGCGACCGGCTCCGTCATACCGGTGTAGCAGCGAGCGGGGCACCGAGCCCCCACACCGAAGGAGTCCCGATGAACGCACGCATGGGCAACCCGGCCGCCGTCGTCCCCGGCGCCATGCAGGCCCTCCTGGGCATCGGCAAGGCCGTCATCGCCACCGGCGTCAGCGAGCGCACCCTGGAGCTCGCCCACATCCGCGCCAGCCAGATCAACGCTTGCGGCGTCTGCCTCGACATGCACCCCAAGATCGCGAAGAAGCTCGGCGAGACCGACGAGCGCATCCACGCGATCGCCGGCTGGCGCGACACCCCGTACTTCGACGACGCCGAGCGCGCGGCCCTGGCCCTCGCCGAGGCCGTCACCCGCACCGCGGACACCAGCAACGCGGTCCCGGACGAGGTCTACGACGAGGCCGCCAAGCACTACGACGAGCAGCAGCTCGCCGCGCTCATCCTCTCCATCGCCACCGTGAACCTCTGGAACCGCATCAACCTCGCGACCCGCCAGATCGCCGGCGCGGCCTGGAACTGACCGACAATTGCCTTCCGCCGAACCACCGGAAGGCAGGATCGACCCGTGAACGAGCACGACGAGTTGGCGAAACGTTTCGAAGAGGAACGCACCCGACTCCGGGCAGTGGCCTACCGGATGCTCGGCTCCCTGGGCGAGGCGGAAGACGCCGTCCAGGAGGCCTGGCTCCGCCTCAGCCGCACCGACGCCGCCGAGATCGACAACCTGGCCGGCTGGCTGACCACGGTGGTCGGCCGGATCTGCCTGGACATGCTCCGCTCCCGCACGTCCCGCCGGGAAGACCCCCTGGAAGTCCGGCCGCTGGAGCCGGTCCCCGGCGACACCACCGGTGTCGCCCGGCCGGCAAGCGACCCGGAGGACGAGGCCCTGCTGGCCGACTCGGTGGGCGCCGCCATGCTCGTGGTCCTGGACAAGCTGGCCCCCGCCGAACGCCTCGCGTTCGTCCTGCACGACCTGTTCGCCGTGCCCTTCGAAGACATCGCCCTGATCACCGAGCGCACCCCCGCCTCGGCCCGCCAGCTCGCCAGCCGCGCCCGCCGCCGGGTCCGCGGCGCCGAGGCACAGCCCCGGCCCGACCTCACCCGCCAGCACCGCATCGTCAGCGCGTTCCTGAGCGCCGCGCGCGGCGGAGACTTCGAGGCCCTCCTCGAAGTCCTCGACCCCGATGTCGTGGCGCGCTCGGACATCGGCATGGCAAACGCCCTCTCCGCCGTCCGCGGAGCGGCCCTGGTGGCCCGTCAGGCGGCGACGTTCGCGCAGTTCGCCCAGACCGCGCAGGTCGCGTTCGTCAACGGCGGCGTGGGCGTCGTCGCCCGCGTCGACGGCACCTTCCGCGTCATGATGTTCACCATCGCGGACTCCCGCATCACGGAGGTCTCCGTCGTCATGACCCCCTCGGGCGTGTCCGAGCTGGACATCCTCGTCCCCTGAGGGCTGTCCCGGCTCGCACCGTGGGCGCGGACGTCGACGTCCGCGCCCACGGCACCCCTCGCACCAAGAACCCCTCCACGCCCCTCAGGGCCCCTGGAGAACCACAAAGGGCCCCGGGATACCCCGAGGCCCTCACAAGCCCCTGAGCACCCCTCAGAAGCCCTTAAAACGACACGTCATCATCCCACCGCGTGCAGAGCCCTACGCCGCTTCGACTCTTCCGCCTTCTTCGCGACGGCCTGGGCCGCCCTCTTCTTGCGCTGCTCGGCCAGCTGGTCCTGATACGCCGCCACCGCCCGGTGGTAGCTGGCCACATAGCCCCGCGCGTCCAGCCGCTCGTCCGCGTCCATCTCGTTCACGGCCGCGACCGCGTCCTCGAAGGAGGTGTACCCGGCCAGCATCGGGTTGATCTGGTAGATCCCGTTGCGGATCTTCCTGACCAGCTTCGCCAACTCCAGGCTCCGCAGCGCGGCGTTCACGCTCGGCCGGCTCAGGTCCAGCATCTGACCGACCGTCGCCTGGTCGATGAGGATCCGCCCGCCCGGCTCACTGAGCGAACGCAGCTTCAGCAGTACGCGGTAGGCCGCCGGCGGAAGGTCGAGGTCCGAGAGAAGCCCGTCGGCGTTGACCGCAGCGAATCGCAAGGTGCTCACTGAGCCGTCCCTTCTCCCGTGCGCTTCGTCCGGCTCACCCGACGCGCAGCGCGCTCTCTTGCCCGTTCGGCCCGCAGTTCCGCGATGGCCTGCCTCATGTGGTCCAGCGAGGGGAAGCGCACCAGGTCCGGCAGGCTCGTATCGCTACGAATCTGCGAAATGGTGCCGTGCTGCTCCACCTTCACGAACTCACCCGTCATCTCGGTACCCGGGATGAACTCCGCCACCCGGTAACTGTAGGGCGGGTTGAACTGATACACACCCCGCCGCACCTTGAAGACGATCCCATGAGACATCACCGTATGCAGAGCTTCCGACGTCTTCGTCCGGCTGACATCCAGGATGGTAGCCATCTCCTCCTGCGTGAGCGGAATCCGCCCCCCCGCTCGCTGACAGGCGATGAGCAGCAGGATCAGCCTCAGAGGCAGCGCTTCCCGGAAGTACTGGGCGATCACGAGGAAGAACTCGAGGCTGTCCATCGAGAACGCGTTCGGCTGATTCTCGGTCCCGTAGAACTCCAGCGGCTTGCGCTCGCCGTCCAGAGTCAGCTTCCGCGTCGGGTACCGCCTGGCGAGGCTGTCCAGATCCTTGACCGGAGCCAGCGGCTGACTCCACGCAGAGATCGCGTCGTCCACCGGCAGATCGGGACGCGGGGTCCCTACCGGATTGCCCCGGCGGCGCTGTGGCTCTGATGACACGAGGCTGCTCTCCACTCCGTTGATCTGCGGAGATCAGTATGTCAACAAGGGTGACACAAGTGTCACGCTCGTTGACGTTCGGCGTGTCATGTGTCCCCTCACAGGTGACATATCTCAGCCACACCCTCCTCAGCCCCCTCGCCGAACCCCTCCGACCAACGCCACCCACCCCACCGCCAGTTCACCGGCACATCTCCGCTAAAACGTCAGCCGCCCCGACGTTTTAGCGCGTTTTACGTCAACGGCACTGACGTTTTGTCGTCGTTGTGTCCCCCTAGAAGCGACACAACCACCGAGATATGTCCCTCCTGAGGGGACATATCTTTCCCCCCGCACCCCCTCTGACCTGCGGCAACGCATCTCCGTACCTTCTATAGGCCGGTGGTCGCCGCGCTGCGCGTACTGAAGGCCGTCTACAACGCCTGCCGCAGACATCTGCCGGCCCCCGAACCAAGCCCCTCCAGACGCCCCTGACCCACCCCAAGCCCCCCCACTCCCAAGCCAACACCCCGCAGAATCTGACTGATTCCCGTCTCTATCCACTCTCTATTTTGAATCAGACAGCTCTTCAGACCCTTAACGCCGTTAACACCCCACCCAGCCAACAACCTCAACTCCGTTAAGCCCACCATCAAACCCGCAGGTCACAGAGGTCTCACTAACTAAATGACCCCTCAACCAAATTCGAGACACCTTTCACCTCAGCGAACCAAGGCTCCAGATCACCAACCACCCTTAAACCCACCTCCAACCAAGTTGGCCGGTTCAGGCCCAACCCCAAGCCCTCCACATCACTCCCAACCCCCAGACCAACACCAGCCCCAGGCCTCGACACCAGAAACGGAATCAGCTCCGGCCTTCAGCAACCACCCAGTCTTCGTCCACCACCCACTGAGCATCGTCCGGCAGCTTCAGGAGTCTCTAGCCACCCAAGAGCCATTTAGTAAAACCACGCGCTCCCAACCCGGAGCGAAGCGGAGGGTCTCTGCTTAAAGCCATTCAGAACAAACCCTGGAACTCCACTTCCAAGCACTCACCCCTTGGGCACCTCTGGGCCTACGGAACAAGCCCCGTTCGGGTGCAGCGGAGCGGAACCCGAACGGCCCCCAGCACAGCGCGGAATCATCCGAAGCGAAGCGGAGGAGCCCCGGCCGAAGGCCGGCTCTGGGCCGCGAAGCGGCCCGCCCCCGAGCGCAGCGAGGGGGTCCTCTCCTCCGCGCGCAGCGCGGAACTCTCCGAAGCGAAGCGGAGGAGCCCCGGCCGAAGGCCGGGGCTCTGGGCCGCGAAGCGGCCCGCC
>NZ_JAGGOT010000062.1 GCF_018614195.1 Streptomyces sp. ISL-43 | reverse complement strand
CATCGCCCTCAACGGCTTCGACGGCCACCAGCCGTACACCCCGGAGGAAGTCCGCGAGGCCCTGCAGATCGGCCCGGACGCCCCCATCATCACCACCGACGCCCGCCACCGCGGCGACGCCAAGAGCGCGCTCATCACCCTGGTCGAGCACGCCCTCATGGCCCGCCTGCGGTAGTCGCGTCCCGCTCCACGCGAAAGCCCCCCGCACTCGAAGGAGTGCGAGGGGCTTTTTCGCTCGGTGCCCACGGGGCCGTGAGCTCGCGAGCTTCTGGTACTAGCCCTGCCAGCTGTGCGGCGCGCGGAAGCCGGGGGTGCGCTCGAGGCGGCGCCAGCCGGCCTGGGAGCGGGCGGCGGCCGTGGTGTCGTCCTCGGGGGCGGAGGCGGCGCGGGCGAGCAGGATCGCGGTGATCGCGGCCAGCTCCTCCGGCTCGGCGTTGCCCTTTTCGACACGCAGCAGGGTGTTGGTGTGACTCATCGGTGGCAGGTCTCCTTCGCGATTACTGCGGCGGGTTGCCGTGCTTGCGGGACGGCAGATCGGCGTGCTTGTTGCGGAGCATCGAGAGGGCGCTGACCAGCACCTCGCGGGTCTCCGCGGGGTCGATGACGTCGTCGACGAGGCCGCGCTCGGCCGCGTAGTACGGGTGCATCAGCTCGGCCTTGTACTCCTTGACCATGCGCGCGCGCATGGCCTCGGGGTCCTCGGCATCCGCGATCTGCTTGCGGAAGATGACGTTGGCGGCGCCTTCGGCGCCCATCACGGCGATCTCGTTGGTCGGCCAGGCGTAGGTGAGGTCGGCGCCGATGGACTGGGAGTCCATGACGATGTAGGCGCCGCCGTAGGCCTTGCGCAGGATCAGCGAGATCCGGGGCACCGTCGCGTTGCAGTACGCGTACAGCAGCTTGGCGCCGTGGCGGATGATGCCGCCGTGCTCCTGGTCGACGCCCGGCAGGAAGCCGGGGACGTCCAGGAGGGTGATGATCGGGATGTTGAAGGCGTCGCAGAGCTGGACGAAGCGCGCCGCCTTCTCGGAGGCGTGGATGTCCAGAACGCCGGCGAGGTGGCCGGGCTGGTTGGCGACGATGCCGACGACCTGGCCGTCCATCCGCGCGAGGGCGCAGATGATGTTGCGGGCCCAGCGCTCGTGGATCTCCAGGACGTCGCCTTCGTCGACGAGCTCCTCGATGACCTTGAGCATGTCGTACGGGCGGTTGCCGTCGGCGGGCACCAGGTCCAGCAGGACGTCCGAGCGCCGGTCGGCGGGGTCGTCGGTCGGGTGGACCGGGGGGTTCTCGCGGTTGTTGGAGGGGAGCATCGTGATGAGGTAGCGGACCTCGGAGATGCAGGTCTCCTCGTCGTCGTACGCGAAGTGCGCGACGCCGGAGGTCTCGGCGTGCACGTCCGCGCCGCCGAGGCCGTTCTGGGTGATCTCCTCGCCGGTCACCGCGCGGACCACGTCCGGGCCGGTGATGAACATCTGCGAGGTCTCGCGGACCATGAAGACGAAGTCCGTGAGCGCCGGGGAGTACGCGGCGCCGCCGGCGCAGGGGCCCAGCATGACCGAGATCTGCGGGATGACGCCCGAGGCCTTGGTGTTGCGCTGGAAGATGCCGCCGTAGCCGGCGAGGGCGGAGACGCCCTCCTGGATACGGGCACCGGCGCCGTCGTTGAGCGAGACCAGCGGGGCACCGGCCGCGATGGCCATGTCCATGATCTTGTGGATCTTCGTGGCGTGGGCCTCGCCCAGGGCGCCGCCGAAGATGCGGAAGTCGTGCGCGTAGACGAAGACCGTGCGGCCCTCGACCGTGCCCCAGCCGGTGATGACACCGTCGGTGTACGGCTTCTTGGCCTCCAGGCCGAACCCGGTCGCGCGGTGGCGGCGGAGCTGCTCGACCTCCTTGAAGGAACCTTCGTCGAGCAGCAGCGCGATGCGCTCACGCGCGGTGAGCTTGCCCTTGGCGTGCTGGGCTTCGGTCGCCCGGTCGCTCGGTCCGCGCTTCGCCTGCTCGCGCAGGTCGTGCAGCTCGGCCACGCGCCCGCGGGCGTCCGTCGGCTCGCTCGGAATCTGGTCCACAACGGTCATGTACCGACCTTACGAAGTGGGACCGGCAAAACCCTCCGTCGAATCCACACAGTGTCGGGTGTCTTCCGCTGTCCGGCCCGGACAGAACCACGGAGGGACGAGTGGACACTGCCAGAGGGGACCTTCTTCCTTTGTCGGTATCCCACAAACATCGCGAGAAACCGCCGACACGAACCCTAGAAGTTGAAATTTGAACGAAATGGGTCTAGCGTCATTCTTGTTGAAAGTTAAACGAACATAAGGCCGGGTGGACACCCGGGTACCGAACCGAGCAGCACGCTACCGAGGAGCAAGTCATGGGTCTCTTCACCCGCCGCAACCAGACCGCCCAGGCCCAGGAAGGCGGCCTCGGCGCCGTCGCCACGCTCGACGTGGACCCGGCCCTCGCCGCCCTCACCGGCGACTACACCATCGACGCCGCCCACAGCAGCATCGGCTTCACGGTCCGCCACGCGATGGTCACCAACGTCCGCGGCGCCTTCGCCGACCACGAGGGCGTCCTGCGCCTCGACGGCGCCGACCCGTCCCGCTCCACCGCCTCCATCGACGTGAAGATCGCCTCCGTCGACACCGGCATCGGCGACCGCGACGGCCACCTGCGCTCCGGCGACTTCTTCGACGCCGAGACGTTCCCGCTGATGACCTTCCGCTCCACGCGGGCGGCACAGCTCGGCGGCGACAAGTACCGCGTCACCGGCGAGCTGACCATCAAGGACGTCACGCGCCCGCTCTCCATCGACCTGGAGTTCAACGGCTCGGCCACCGACGTCTACGGCAACGAGCGCGTCGGCTTCGAGGGCTCCGCCGAGATCCTGCGCTCCGACTGGGGCCTGACCTGGAACGCGGCCCTGGAGACGGGCGGCGTGATGGTCAGCGACAAGGTGAAGCTGACCTTCGACATCTCGGCGATCAAGCAGGCCTGACCCCGGCCGCTTCAGGACCTGGTCCACGACCTCGTCCAGGACCGGGGGCGGCTCAGAAGTCGCCCCCGCCGAAGCCGCCTCCGCCGTCGAACCCGCCCCCGCCGCCGAAGTCCCCGCCGCCGAAGTCGGACGGGTTGAAATCGGCGCCGGAGACGTCACCGCCGTCGAAGCCGTTGCCCCCGCCGAAGTCGGAGGCGTAGGCCGGACTGGACATCATCGAACCGAGCATCGTGCCCATGAGCAGGCCGGGCAGCATGCCGCCGCCGAAGTAGCCGCCGGCCCAGGGACCGTACGCCGGGCCGGCGTCGTAGTAGGGGCGCGGCCCGTGCTCGGTGTCGACGGTGCGGACCGCCGGGTCCTGGCCGTCGCGCAGCCGTACCGCGTCGGCCGCGCAGACGGGCACGGTACGGGCGGCCCCGCCCGCCGGGGCCCAGTCCGCGTCCTCGGTGCTCGGCCCGTGGCGCGGGTCGAAGAAGCAGGGCGCACGGCGCTCGGGCAGCGGCCGGCCCTGCCGGCGCGCGTCGAGGCGGGCCAGGGCGTACCGGCCGTCCTCCAGCGCCTGGGTGACCCCCTTGACCTCCTCGGGGTGCTGCACGGAGGCCATGATCTGCTTGGCCTTCTCGTACGAGTCGAGGCCCTGCTCGTAGTCCGCCCGCATGGCGTCGTCCGCGCCGGGTTCGCCGGGGTGGAAGTCGAGGCGGTCGAGCTCCTCGCCGAAGGCCGTGATGTCCTCGTCGACGACCACGCCCAGCCGGGCGACGGCCTCGCGGCGGATCTCTTCCTTCTTCTTGCGGTTGCGCTTGACCAGCGCGTACGCACCGCCGCCGCCGACCACGGCCACGGCTCCGAGGCCGATCAGGGCGCCGACCGGGGCGCCTTCGCCTTCCGTGCTCGCACCGCTCCAGGAGGCCGGGGCCTTGCCCTTGGCCTGGGCGAGGGCCTGATCCACGAAGTTGTTGAGCTCGGTGCTCGCGTCGACCGGGCCGCCGGCCTTGACGGCGTCGACCAGGTTGCGGACCGCGTTGGTCGGCATGACCGCCTTGTCGGCGCCGGCGTTGAAGCCGTCGCCGAGCCGGATCGCGTAGAGGCCGGTGATGCCGGTCTCGGTACGGACCGTCTTGAGCACGGTGGCCGCGGGGAACTCGGCGGTGGCCGGCAGCACGGCCACGAACACCGGCTTCCCGGCATCCTTGATCTTCTTCGCGAGTGCCTCCGCCTGCGCGGGCGGCAGCTGCGCCTCGGCGCGGGGGTCGACGTAGACCGGGCCCTTCTTGAGGGCCTCCGCCACGGTGCTGGTTCCGGTGGCCGCCGAAGCCTGTGGGGCGACCACCAGGGCGGTCGCGGACAGGGCCAGCAGCAGACCGGTCAGAAGCCGGCCGGAGAGTACGGATATATGCCTGGTCCTCATGGTCACGACGCTACCCGAACAGGTGCAATCTTGTGTGAGATGGACATAAGGACCATCGCCCACCGATTTCACGGCGGCAGACCTCGCCGGGCCGAAGCCGGGCGAGGTCTGGGCCGACGCGCGGGCCATGACCCGCGAGGATTTCCGCAAGGAGCAGGCCGACGCCCGCCGACCGCCGCCGGGACTACTCCGCCGGTTCCACGCCCGCGTGCAGGAGGCCGAAGGTGAAGGCGTCCTCCAAGGCCTGCCAGGACGCCGCGATCACGTTCTCGGCGACGCCCACCGTGTTCCACTCGCGGGTGCCGTCCGTCGTGGTGACCAGCACGCGCGTCGTGGACTCCGTGCCGTGCTTGCCCTCCAGGATGCGGACCTTGTAGTCGATCAGCTCGAACTTCGCCAGCTGCGGGTAGAACCGCTCCAGCGCCACCCGCAGCGCGCGGTCCAGCGCGTTGACCGGGCCGTTGCCCTCCGCCGTCGCGACGATCCGCTCGCCCTTGGCCCACAGCTTCACCGTGGCCTCGTTGGCGTGCGTGCCGTCGGGGCGGTCCTCGACGATCGCCCGCCAGGACTCGATGCGGAAGTACTTGCGCGCACGCCCCTCGGCCTCGGCGCGCAGCAGCAGCTCGAAGGAGGCGTCGGCGGCCTCGTACGTGTAGCCCTGGAGCTCCCGCTCCTTGACCCGCTCCACGACCCGGGAGATCAGCGCGCGGTCCCCGCCCAGCTCGACGCCGAGCTCCTTGCCCTTGAGCTCGATGGAGGCGCGGCCGGCCATGTCGGAGACCAGCATCCGCATGGTGTTGCCGACCCGCTCGGGGTCGATGTGCTGGTACAGGTCCGGGTCGACCTTGATGGCCGAGGCGTGCAGGCCCGCCTTGTGCGCGAAGGCGGAGACGCCGACGTAGGGCTGGTGGGTGGAGGGGGTGAGGTTGACGACCTCGGCGATGGCGTGCGAGATCCGGGTCATCTCGGCGAGTGCGCCCTCGGGGAGGACCTTGCGGCCGTACTTGATCTCCAGCGCGGCGACGACCGGGAAGAGGTTGGCGTTGCCGACCCGCTCGCCGTAGCCGTTCGCGGTGCACTGGACGTGGGTGGCGCCCGCGTCGACGGCGGCCAGTGTGTTGGCCACGGCGCAACCGGTGTCGTCCTGGGCGTGGATGCCCAGGCGGGCTCCGGTGTCGGCGAGGACGGTGGCGACGGTCGCGGTCACCTGTGCGGGCAGCATGCCGCCGTTGGTGTCGCACAGGATGACGACGTCGGCGCCGGCCTCGTGCGCGACGCGGACGACGGACTTGGCGTACTCGGCGTTGGCGCGGTAGCCGTCGAAGAAGTGCTCGCAGTCGACGAAGACCCGGCGGCCCTGGGCGACCAGGTGGGAGACGGTGTCGCGGACCATCTCCAGGTTCTCGTCGAGGGTGGTGCGCAGGGCCAGCTCGACGTGCCGGTCGTGGGACTTGGCGACCAGAGTGATCACCGGGGCGCCGGATTCCAGCAGGGCGCGCACCTGCGGGTCGGTGGCGGCGGAGCCGCCCGCCCGGCGGGTCGCGCCGAAGGCGACGAGCTGGGCGTGCTTGAAGTCGATCTCCACGCGGGCGCGGGAGAAGAACTCCGTGTCACGGGGGTTGGCGCCGGGCCAGCCGCCCTCGATGAACCCCACCCCGAAGTCGTCCAGGTGCCGGGCGATCGTCAGCTTGTCAGCGACCGTGAGGTTGATGCCCTCACGCTGGGCGCCGTCGCGCAGGGTCGTGTCGAAGACGTGGAAGCCGTCGTCGGGGCCCGTAGCCGGCGCAGTCGGCTCAGTCGCCTCTGTCGTCGTCATGCTGATCTGACTCCTGTCGGATGAGTGGTTCCGGATGCCCGGGATCCACTGCCCCCATCATCGCGCGCTGCCCGCTCCCGGCATGTTTGGAGCCGGAAAACGAAAAAACCTCTCGCGGGTGCGAGAGGTCTGCGCGCGGGTCTGGGGCACGATGGCCGCCTCCGCGAAGTTCTTTCACGGTTCAGCGGTCACTGCGGACCGGCGCGCTGCTGTCCATAATCATGAGCTGAGCAGGCACGTCGGCAGTCTGCCACAGGCGTCCGCATGTGTGGACGCGCGTCTCACGATACGAGCGCCTCATCGAGGAATTCCGAGACGTGGGCCAGGATGTCGCCCCGCCCTATCCCGGGCAGGCCGACGGCGACCTGGATGCTGAACCCGTCGAGCAGGGCCCGCAGCCGGGCCGCGAAGCGGTCCGGGTCGACCGGGCGGAACTCCCCGCGCGAGATGCCCTCGGCGAGCAGGGCCACCAGGTCGCGATGCCAGGCGCCCTCGATGGCAGCCTGCCGCTCCCGCTCCCCGTGTCCGGCGTTCTGCGAGCGGTTCCAGACCTCCAGCCACAGTGTCCAGTGCGGGTCCCGGGCGGCCTGGGGCACGTACAGGTCGACGTACGCCTGCAGCCGCTCGCGCGCGGGGCCGCGGCGGGACAGCAGGGCCCGCCGCTCGGTGCCCAGCGCCGCCTCGCTCCACTCCAGCGTCTGCAGCAGGAGCTCGTCCTTGGTGCGGAAGTAGTAGAGGAGGTGGCCGCTGCTCATGCCCACCTGGCGGCCCAGGCCGGCCATGGTCAGCCCTTCGAGGCCTCGTTCGGCGATGGTGGCCATGGCGGCGACCAGTACGTCCTCGCGCGGCGGCGCGTTCTTGCGCGCGGCACGTACCTCACCCGCCACCATGGCCCACTCCTCGTTCTGGTCGGCCCGTCCCGTCCTGCGGACGGGGTCAGACCTTCGGCTGCTGCTGGGTGATGCAGTGGATTCCGCCACCCCCGGCGAAAATCGTACGTGCGTCGACGAGCGTCACGGTCCGC
Source organism: Streptomyces sp. ISL-43 (assembly GCF_018614195.1). Taxonomy (GTDB): domain Bacteria; phylum Actinomycetota; class Actinomycetes; order Streptomycetales; family Streptomycetaceae; genus Streptomyces. The sequence continues at coordinate 151,808 of NZ_JAGGOT010000062.1, read as the reverse complement.
TCGGGGAACAGAGAGCGGAAGATCTCCGCCGCCTCCTCGTCGCGCGGGTCGTCGAAGGCGCACAGGACCACGCCGCCGTTGCACAGGTAGTGGTTGATGTAGGAGTAGTCGACCCACTCGCCGTCCTCTTCCAGCACGGTCGGCGCCGGGACCTCCACGACCTCCAGCCGGCGGCCCCGCGCGTCGGTGGACGCGCGCAGGATGGCGGCGATGGTCTTGCCGCGCTCGTGGTCCGGGTGGGCCGGGTCGGGCTGGGTGTGGACCATGACCACGCCGGGGCGGGCGAAGGCGGCGACGATGTCGACGTGGCCCTGGGTGCCGTAGGTGCCGTAGTCGCCGGCCAGGCCGTACGGGAGCCAGATCGCCTTGGTGGTGCCCAGGTGGGCGTGGATCTCGGCCTCGACCTCCTCGCGGCTCCAGTCGGGGTTGCGGCCCTTGCCCAGCTGCACGGTGTCGGTGAGGAGCACGGTGCCCTCGCCGTCGACGTGGATGGCGCCGCCCTCGTTGACGAGCGGGGTGCTGTACGTACGGGTCCCGGCGAGGTCCGAGACGGCCTGGGCGATCTTCGAGTCGTGGTCCCAGCGGGCCCACTCCTGGGCGCCCCAGCCGTTGAAGGTCCAGTCGACGGCGGCCAGCTCGCCGGCGTCGTTGGTGACGAAGGTCGGGCCGATGTCGCGCATCCAGGCGTCGTCGAGCTCCCGCTCCACCAGCTCGACGTCGTCGCCGACGATGGCTCGGGCGCTCTCGGCGTCACCGGGCGAGACCACCAGGGTCACGGGCTCGTACGTACGCACCGCGCGGGCCACGGCGCCCCAGGCCTCGCGGGCCTCGGCGAGCTCCTGCGCGTTGGTGAAGGTGGGGTTGGGGCTGGGCCAGGCCATCCAGGTGCGCTCGTGGGGCATCCACTCGGCGGGCATCCGGAATCCGTGGTGGGCGGGCTTGTTCGTCATGGCAGGGGTCCTTACAGGAAGTACAGGCGGTTGAGGGACACCGATTCGGCGGCTTCGGAGCGCAGCGGTTCCCCGTCCAGGGAGACGAGCCCGCTGCGCGCGTCCACATCGACCGCGCCCACCCGGGAGTTGAGGAGGAGGTCCCCCGGGCCGATGCCGCGGGTGCCCCGGACGGCGACCCGGCGCCTGCGGGTCGGCATCTCGTCGCTTCCCAGGGCCGCCGCGGCGGCCGAGACGAAGGCGACGGAGATGTCGGCGGCCGTGGCCCCGTACGAGCCGAACTGCGGGCCGAGGACCAGCGGTTCGCAGGTGTCGGTGGCGGCGTTGGGGTCTCCGGTGACCCCGTAGGCCGGGAAGCCGGACTTGAGGACCAGCTGCGGCTTGGCGCCGAAGAACTGCGGGCGCCACAGCACGATGTCGGCGAGCTTGCCGACCTCGATGGAGCCGATCTCGTGGGCCAGTCCGTGGGCGATGGCCGGGTTGATGGTCAGCTTGGCCATGTAGCGCAGGACGCGGGCGTTGTCGTCGCCGTCGCCGTCGCCGGCCAGCGGGCCCAGCTCGCCCTTCATCTTGGCGGCCATGGCGAAGGTGCGGCGGATGGTCTCGCCGGCGCGGCCCATGCCCTGGGCGTCGGAGGAGGTGATGCCGATCGCGCCCAGGTCGTGCAGCACGTCCTCGGCGCCCATGGTGCCGGCGCGGATCCGGTCGCGGGCCATGGCGGCGTCGCCGGGGAGGTCGGGCTTGAGGTCGTGGACGGAGACGATCATGCCGTAGTGCTCGGCGACCGCGTCCCGGCCGAAGGGCAGGGTCGGGTTGGTGGAGGAGCCGATCACATTCGGCACGCCCGCCATCTTCAGGACGTTGGGGACGTGTCCGCCGCCGCAGCCCTCGATGTGGAAGGCGTGGATGGTGCGGCCGTCCAGGACCCGCAGGGTGTCCTCGACGGACAGGCACTCGTTGAGGCCGTCGCTGTGCAGGGCGACCTGTACGTCGTACTCCTCGGCCACGCGCAGGGCGGTGTCCAGGGCGCGGGTGTGGGCGCCCATGTCCTCGTGGACCTTGAAGCCGGACGCGCCGCCCTCGGCCAGGGCCTCGATCAGCGGGGCGGCGTCCGAGGAGGAGCCGCGGGCGAGGAAGCCGATGTTGACGGGCCAGGCGTCGAAGGCGTTGAAGGCGTGCTTCAGGGCCCACGGGGAGTTGACGCCGACGCCCCAGACCGGGCCGAACTCCTGGCCGATGATCGTGGTGACGCCCGCGGCGAGCGAGGCCTCCATGATGCGCGGGGAGAGCAGGTGCACGTGGGTGTCGACGGCTCCGGCGGTGGCGATCAGGCCCTCGCCGGAGACGATCGAGGTACCGGTGCCGACGACGACGTCGACGCCGTCGAGGGTGTCGGGGTTTCCGGCTCGGCCGATCGCGTGGATGCGGCCCTCGCGGATGCCGATGGAGACCTTGCGGATGCCGAGGACGGCGTCGATGACCAGCACGTTGCTGATCACCACGTCGCAGGTGTCGCGGACGGCGGCGGCCTTCAGGTGCAGTCCGTCGCGGGCGGTCTTGCCGAAGCCGGCCAGGAACTCGTCGCCGGGCTTCTGGGAGTCGGACTCCACGCGGACGGTCAGTCCGGAGTCCCCGAGCCGGACCCGGTCCCCGGCGCGGGGGCCGAAGACGGAGGCGTACTCGTGCGGGTCGATGTGCCGGCTGCCGGGGGCGCAGTGGTCGCTGTGCCGGGTCTGCTTGCTCACGCCTGGTCTCCGTCCGTCGCATCGGTTCCGAGGTAGCCGCAGGCGGCGGCGCGGCGCAGGGCCTCGGCCTTGGCGCCCGGGGCGTCGAGGGGTCCGTCGACCAGGCCGGCGAAGCCGATGGCGACGCGCTCGCCGCCGATCGGGACCAGGCCGACCTCGGCCTCGCCGCCAGGGTCGAAGCGGACCGAGGAGCCCGCCGGCACGCACAGGCGCATGCCGTAGGCCGCGGCGCGGTCGAAGTCCAGGCGCGGGTTCGCCTCGAAGAAGTGGAAGTGCGAGGTGACGCTGACCGGCACGGAGGCCGTGTTGCGCACGTGCAGGTGCAGGGCGGGCTCCGGCTGGGGGGCGCCGGGGCCGGGCACGACCGCGCCGGGGGCGTTCTCGCCCAGGCCGACGGCGTCCCGGATCGGGGACGAGACCACGGCGAGGCGGGATCCGTCGTCGAAGACGGCCTCCACGTGCACCTCGGTGACCACGTCGCTGACGCCGGGCAGGACGTCGCCCTGGCCCAGCACGGAGCGGGCCTCCTCGATGGCCTCGGCGAGTCGCTTGCCGTCGCGCGCGGCCTCGCAGACCGTGTCCGCGATGAGCGCGGTGGCCTCCGGGACGTTGAGCTTGAGTCCGCGGGCCCGCCGGGCCCTGGCCAGTTCCGCAGCGCTGCGGAGCAGCAGCCGGTCGCGCTCCGTTGGGGTCAGCCGCACGCCGATCCACCACCTTTTGAGTCGATGGGTTAGAGCATCACTCTAACTCTTCATTTCCCCGCGATGAAGCATTGACCTGAGACCAGGGCTTAGGTCACATTGAGTGTCGCTCAAACATTGAGCTGCCACCCCCCGCCCTTCCAAGGGAGTCCCCCCATGCCCATCGAACAGCGCGGAGTCGACACCATCCCGGAAGAGGAGCGGACGAGCGGTCCCCGTGACCTGATTTCGATCCTCCTCGGCTCCAATCTCTGCCTCGGTGTGATCATCTTCGGCTGGCTGCCCCCGTCCTTCGGGCTGGGTCTGTGGCCGTCGGTCACCGCCATCGTGATCGGCACCCTCGTCGGCATCGCCTTCACCGCGCCGCTGGCTCTGGTCTCCCTGCGCACGGGAACCAACCTCTCCACCTCCAGCGGCGCCCAGTTCGGCGTCCGCGGCCGGCTCGTCGGCTCGGTGGTCGGCCTGCTGCTCTCGCTCGGCTACACCGCGCTGACCCTGTGGATCGGCGGCGACGTGATGGTCGGCGCCCTGTCCCGGCTCACCGGACTCCCGGACACCGGCGTCTCGCGGGCCGTGATGTACGGCGTACTGGCCGCGTGCACGGTCGTCGCAGCCGTCTTCGGCTACCGGCTGCTGCTGCGCATGAGCAAGGTCCTCTCCATCGGCATGGTGGTCCTGCTGGCCGTCGGCGTCTTCGCCTACGCCCCGGACTTCACCACCGCCGCCCCGCCGGACACCGCGTACCTGCTCGGCTCCTTCTGGCCGACCTGGCTGCTCGCCGCCGTCGCCGCCGGGCTCAGCGGGCCCGTCGCCTTCATCACCCTGCTCGGCGACTACACCCGCTACATCTCCCCCCACAAGCACAGCTCCCGCAAGGTGCTCTGGTCCACCGGACTCGGCCTGCTCGTCGGCCTGCTGGTCCCGCAGCTCTTCGGCACCTACACGGCGCTGGCAGCCCGCGCCGCCACCGAGTACGCCGGGCCGCTGGTCGACGCCGCGCCGTTCTGGTACCTGGTCCCGCTGCTCGCCGCCGCGGCCGCCGGCTCGGTCGGCAACGCCGGGCTGATGCTCTACTCCATGGGCCTCGACCTCGACGCGATCGTGCCCAGGGCCACCCGCAGCACCGCCACCCTCGTCGCCGCCGCCGTGGCCACCGCCTTCGTCTTCGTCGGCTCCTTCTCGTGGGACGTGCAGTCCGCGATGACCTCCTTCGTGCTGCTGCTCACCGCGATCGGCACCCCGTGGGCCGTGATCACCCTGATCGGCTACGTCCGCTGCCGCGGCCGGTACGACGCCGACGCCCTCCAGGTCTTCAACCGCCGGTCGGTGGGCGGGATCTACTGGTTCCGCTCCGGCTGGAACGTCGCCGCCGCCGCCTCCTGGGTGATCGGCGCGGGGGTCGGCCTGCTCGCCGTGACCACCCCCTTCTACGAGGGCCCGCTGCTGGCCCTGACCGGTGGCGTGGACTGCTCCTTCGTCCTGTCCGGCCTGGCCGGCGGCCTGGTCTACACGGCCCTGACCGCCCGCACCTCCCCCGCCGCGGCCCCCGAGGCCGTCGAGGAGCCGGTGGCCGCCTGAGTCACCCCGTACGCATGAAGGCCCGTGCCCGGCTGCTCGTCGAATCGAGAGCAGCCGGGCGCGGGCCTTCGTGCGTACGGGCGCGGGATCTGCGGGATCACGCGATCCGCGGGATCTAGCCGAGCGGGTGCATCCAGCCGTGGGTGTCGGCGGTGTGGCCGGTCTGGAGGTCCAGCAGCGCCTTGCGGAGCTTCATGGTGACCTCGCCGGGCTCGCCGTCGCCCTGGGTCCAGTTGGCGCGCTCGGACTTGACCGAGCCGACCGGGGTGATCACGGCGGCGGTGCCGCAGGCGAAGACCTCGGTCAGGGTGCCGTTCTCGTTGTCGCGCTTCCAGTCCTCGGTGGTGATCCTGCCCTCCTCGGCGGTGTAGCCGAGGTCGCGGGCGATGGTGAGGAGGGAGTCGCGGGTGATGCCGGGAAGGAGCGAGCCGGTGAGCTCCGGGGTGACGATGCGGTCCTGGTACACGAAGTACAGGTTCATCCCGCCCATCTCCTCGATCCAGCGGTGCTCGACGGCGTCGAGCCAGACCACCTGGTCGCAGCCGTGCTCGGCGGCCTGGGCCTGCGCGACGAGCGAGGCCGCGTAGTTGCCGCCGGTCTTGGCCGCGCCGGTGCCGCCCTTGACGGCGCGGACGTACTCCTCGGAGAGCCAGACGGAGACGGGCTTGACGCCGCCGGGGAAGTACGCGCCGGCGGGCGAGGCGATGACGATGAAGAGGAACTCGTTGGCCGGGCGGACGCCGAGGCCGACCTCGGAGGCGAACATGAACGGCCGCAGGTACAAGGAGGCCTCGCCGGAGTCCGGAACCCAGGCGCGGTCCTGCTTGATCAGCGCGTCGCAGGCGGCGATGAACAGCTCGGTCGGCAGCTCGGGCATGGCCATCCGGCGCGCGGAGGCCTGGAAGCGCTCGGCGTTCGCCCGCGGACGGAACGTGGCGACGGTCCCGTCGGGCTGCTTGTAGGCCTTGAGGCCCTCGAAGATGGTCTGCGCGTAGTGCAGGGTCATGTTCGCCGGGTCCATCGACAGCGGTGCGTACGGGACCAGCTCGGCATCGTGCCAGCCGCGGCCCTCGGTCCACTTGACCGTCACCATGTGATCGGTGAAGTGGCGGCCGAAACCGGGGCTCGCCAGGATCGCGTCGCGCTCCGCGGCGGACAGGGGGTTCGAGGAGGGCTTCAGCTCGATCGTGGGCGTCGTCGTCATGAGTGCTTGTCCTTCACCGGTTGTGTATGGCGGACCGCGCTCACGGCGTACTAGGACGTCCGAGCTTCCCCGTATTCCGCGGCCTCGCGTTCGATTATCGCGCGGGAGGAGGCTTCGGTGAAACGGCGTGATTGCGGCCCAGGGGAGATGGTGGCACCCGGGGCCACACAGGAAAAGCCGCCGGGTGCGTTGGTCGCGACCCGGCGGCTTCCTCGAGGTGGGGCTGCCGGGTCAGCCGGCTACTCGCGCGGCGAGGGCGTCGCCGATCGCGTCGGTGGAGCGGAAGGTGCCGTCGCGCTCGGCCAGGTCCGCGGAGACCGCGTCCTCGATGCGGACGGCCTGGGCCTCGTAGCCCAGGTGGCGCAGCAGGAGGGCGACCGAGAGGATCGTCGCGGTCGGGTCGGCCTTGCCGGTGCCGGCGATGTCCGGGGCCGAGCCGTGGACGGGCTCGAACATGGACGGGAAGGCGCCGGTCGGGTTGATGTTCCCGGAGGCGGCCAGGCCGATTCCGCCGGTCACGGCGGCGGCCAGGTCGGTGAGGATGTCACCGAAGAGGTTGTCCGTGACGATGACGTCGAAGCGCTCGGGCTGGGTGACGAAGAAGATCGTCGCGGCGTCGACGTGCAGGTAGTCGGTGGTGACCTCGGGGTACTCCTGGCCGACCCTGTCGAAGGTGTTCTTCCACAGGTGGCCCGCGTACACGAGGACGTTGTTCTTGTGGACCAGCGTCAGCTTCTTGCGGGGGCGGGCGTTCGCCCGCTCGAAGGCGTCACGGACGACGCGCTCGACGCCGTACGCCGTGTTGACGCTGACCTCGGTGGCCACCTCGGCGGGGGTGCCGGTGCGCAGGCTGCCGCCGTTGCCGGTGTACGGGCCTTCGGTGCCCTCGCGGACCACGACGAAGTCGATCTCCGGACGGCCGGCCAGCGGGGTGGCGGTGTTCGGGAAGAGCTTCGACGGGCGCAGGTTGATGAAGTGGTCGAAGGCGAAGCGGAGCTTCAGCAGCAGACCGCGCTCCAGGACGCCCGATGGGACCGAGGGGTCGCCGATGGCGCCCAGCAGGATCGCGTCGTGGTGCTTGAGGGCCTCGAGCTCCGCTTCCGGGAGGGTCTCACCGGTGCGGTGCCAGCGCTGGGCGCCGAGGTCGTATTCCTTGGTCTCCAGCTTCACATCCTGGGGCAGGACCGCGGTAAGGACCTTGAGGCCCTGAGCCACGACTTCCTGGCCGATGCCATCACCGGGGATCACTGCGAGATTGATGCTGGTCGACATGGTGGAACCGTACTCCTTGTCCCATCCCTCAGACATATTGCGTCCACCATGTGGACGCAATATGTCGGGCACGGGAGCGGGCCGCGGGCGTGCTCAGTGGCCGGTCGAGCCGCCGTTGTCACGGCGGTCCAGGGCGCGCTGGAGGGCGGCGGCGGCGTTCTTGCGGTCGGCTTCGGCGGCGACGGAGCGACGGGCGCGGCGGACGGCGACGGAGTTCTGCGTCATGGTGATCGACTCCTTGAGATCACGGCGTGGCGGGGCCACGGATGAGGGGTTCCTTCAAGGCGCCGGAAGAGGCGGGGAGCGGTGCGCGGCAGGGGTTGCCTGCCATGGGGCGCGCGCTCTCGACCGCCATTCGCCGGATCGGCGAGACGTTCGGCTTCTACAAAGTAGGCCAGCTCCCGCTGTATGTCTCGGCAATTACTCGGACTTCCTACTATCTGAGACGCGAAACCGCTTGGAAGGCTCCGTTCCGGGGGTCCATTTCACTCGTCCGGAGCGGTGAATCTGCTGGTCAGAGCCATGATCGGTGCCGGTACGCCCATTCCGGTGGAGTGATGTACCCCACCCGCCCCAATGGCCCCTCGGGCCGCGGGGCGGACCCGCTCGGCACGGAGGGCCCTTGCCCGGTCACCGGCAAGCAGCTGCACCGTGCGGACGCATTGGTTCGCTTTCACACCAATCTGCGGCCCGGGCCACCGCGTGATTCCAGCCATCCGAATGTTCACCGAGTTCTTACTGCACGGATGTAGACCTTTGGGCCGGCTGCCGCCACGCTTGCCGTCAATGTGCCAGTGGGGCACTTGAGTTGGAGGCGAGTAGCCAGTGACACCGATCAGCCGCAGAGGATTCGTGGGAATCGGCGCCGGGCTGATGGCAGGGGCGGCCCTGCCCGCGATCGCGCCGACGTCGGCGGCCGCCGCCGCCGCTTCCGGCACGCTCACCGACGTGAAGCACGTGGTGATCCTGATGCAGGAGAACCGCAGCTTCGACCACTACTTCGGCAAGCTGAAGGGTGTCCGCGGCTTCGGCGACCGCGCCGCCGGCAACATCCCGGGCGGCTGGAGCATGTTCAACCAGCCCAACTGGGGCGGCCGCCACTACCCGTGGAAGCTGAGCTCCACCCCGCCGGTGGGCGGCGTGGACGGCGAGACCCTCGCCCAGTGCAACGGCGACCTCCCGCACAGCTGGAGCTCGCAGCACGCGGCCTGGAACAAGGGCCGCATGGACAACTTCGTCACCGGCGTCGGCAACACCCGCACCCTCGGCTACCTCGACCGCGGCGACATCCCCTTCCACTACGGCCTCGCCGACAACTACACCGTCTGCGACGCCTACTTCTCCTCGACCCTGAGCGCGACCGGCCCCAACCGCACCTTCCTGTGGAGCGGCAAGGTCGACGCGGGCAGCAAGGACGGCGGCGACGAGTCCGGGCTGACCTGGGAGACGTACGCGGAGGCCCTGCAGCGCGCCGGGATGAGCTGGAAGGTCTACCAGAACGCCCAGGACAACTACGGGGACAACGGGCTCGCCTACTTCAAGAAGTTCACGGACGCCGCCCCCGGCAACCCGCTGTGGGACCGGGGCATGGGCTCCGTCCCCAAGGTCACCGGCTCCACCCCGGACGACATCGCCGCCGCCATCCGCGCGGACGTCGTCGCCGGCACCCTCCCCCAGGTCTCCTGGGTCGTGGCGAACGAGGCCTTCTCCGAGCACCCCTACGCCCCGCCCGGCGACGGCGCGCACTTCGTGGACCTGGTCTACCGCGCGCTCTCGGCGAACCCGGAGGTCTTCGACTCCACCGTCCTCTTCCTCAACTACGACGAGAACGACGGCTTCTTCGACCACGTCCCGCCGCCCGTCGCCCCGCCCGGCACGCCCGGCGAGTACATCGACGGGACCCCCATCGGGCTCGGCTTCCGCGTCCCGATGATCGTGATGTCCCCCTGGACGCGCGGCGGCTGGGTGAGCTCCGAGGTCTTCGACCACACCTCCGTGCTGCGCTTCATGGAGACCTGGACGGCGGCGCTGGGCACCCCGGCCACCTGTCCGAACATCAGCGCGTGGCGCCGCAAGGTGACGGGCGACCTGACGGGCGTCTTCGACTTCACGCACCCGGTCTACGGGGTCCCCGCCGGCCTCCCGTCGACCGCCAAGGTCATCGGCCAGGCGACCTGCGGCCCGCTCTCCAACCCGGTGCCGCAGGACAACGCACTGCCGGCGCAGGAGGCCGGCACGCGGCCCGCGCGGGCCCTTCCGTACCAGGTCAACGGGAACCTGGACCGCTTCGAGTTCGGGTCGGCGGGCAAGATCCTGGCCTGGTTCTCGATGACGAACGCGGGCACCGAGGCGAAGCGGGCGGCGCACTTCTCGATCCACCCGCACCAGTACCGGGACACCGCGGCCTGGCAGTACACGGTCGACCCGGGCGTGACGTCGACGGACTACTTCAACATCGGGCTCGGCAGCGGCTCCGGCAAGTACGACATCTCGATGTACGGGCCGAACCGCTTCCTGCGGCGCTTCATCGGCGACGCGTCGAAGGCGGGCAAGTCGATCGAGGTCGCGGCGCGCTTCGCGATCGAGCCCGGCACGGGCAAGACGGCCGTCTACTTCAAGATGACCAACTCCTCGGCCTCGCCGGTCACCTTCACGATCCGCTCGAACGCCTACCGCACCGACGGCCCGTGGACCTACACCGTCCCGGCGAACTCCTCGCGCGAGGACTACTTCAACGCGGTGGCCTACAGCAACGGCTGGTACGACTTCACGATCCTTGCCGACTCGGACGGCACCTGGTCGCGCCGATACACGGGCCACATCGAGTCGGGCGCGGCGAGCATCAGCGGCTGACGCCCGGTCTCCCGCCCCGCCGGCCAGTGCTGTGGCCGGAAGGGTCTGCGGGGGGGCGCGCGACCCGGTGAACCCTGCCGGTCACAGCGCTAGAGGACGTCCCCGTCCCGCCAGTCGAAGTGGAGCGGCCCGGCGGCGGGGTCCGGCAGGACCCCGCCGCTCGGCGCCCACACGTACGTCGACCCCTCCTCGTCGGCCAGCCGCTCGGGCCCCCCGGGCCCGAGCACTCCGATCTCCCCGCCCCACACCCGCCACCCGCGCCCGGCGTACAGCGCGGCCCCGGCGGCGGAGGCGCTGAGCGCGCCCAGCACGTAGGCCCGCGCGACGACCCCCTCGAGCGACTGCATCACCACCCCGCCGAGCCCGGACCGCCGCCGGTCGGCGCGCACGGCCACGGCCTCGACGTACCCGGTACGCAGCGCCCGCCCCGCGTGCACGACCCGCCGCTGCACGACGCTCCCGTGCGCGACGAGCTCCTCGCCGTCGTACACCAGCGTGTGCATCCCGCCGAGCGCGTGCTCGAAGTCCTCCTCCCCGAAGTCCCCTTCGAAGGCGGCGTCGAGCAGCTCCCGCACCCGGCGCATCTCCCACTCGGCGACCTGCGAGGTGTGCCGCAGGAACACCGACCGCAGGGCCCTCATGCGCGTCCCGTCGCCGTCTGCCGCAGCATCGCCCGTACCGCTCCCGCGTCCCAGTCAGCCATGGCGGGACCGTACCAAGCGGAATCCCCGGAGCCGGTCCCCGCTATACGGACGCGAAGTGGCGCTCACCGGCCGGATTCGGCCGACGCGGGTCTGGCGGTCCGGACCATTGCCTCGGCAGACTCGGCGCATGTCGCCCGATACCCAGCAGTGGACCCCGATCCACGGCCGGCCCTACCGTCCCGCCGCCTACCGGCCCGAGCGGATGCCGAGCGAGGAATCCCTCGCGCGCGCCGCCGAGTTGCGTACGCGGATGGACGAGCGCAGGACCGTACGCCACTTCTCCCCCGACCCGGTCCCCGAGCAGGTGGTCCGGGACGCCGTCGCGTGCGCCGCGACCGCGCCTTCCGGGGCGCACCAGCAGCCGTGGACCTTCGTCCTGGTCAAGGACCCGGCCGTACGGGAGCAGATCCGCGCGGCCGCCGAGCAGGAGGAGCAGCTGTCCTACGACGGCCGGCTCGGCGACGAATGGCTCGCGGCCCTGCGCCCCATCGGCACCGACGCCGTGAAGACCCACCTCACCGACGCCCCGGCCCTGATCGTGGTCTTCCAGCAGCGCTACTGGCTCGGCGACGACGGTACGAAGCACAAGCACTACTACGTCGACGAGTCGGTCGGCATCGCGGTCGGCATGCTGCTGTCCGCCCTCCACCTGTCGGGCCTGGCCGCGCTGATCCACACGCCGAGCCCGATGCGCTTCCTCTCCCACGTCCTGAACCGCCCCGAGAACGAGAAGGCCTTCGCGGTCATCCCGGTCGGCTACCCCGCGCCCGACTGCGAGGTCCCGGACCTGGTCCGCAAGTCCCTGGACCAGGTCTTGGTCGAGGTCTGGCCTCCTCGAACACAAGCCTAGGCCGGGCTGTCCGCCTCGCGGCAGATGATCGGCTGAACAGGGCGCGCACATGGGACCGCCCCCGCTCCGGAATTGGGGGTACCGGAGCGGGGGCGGGGTTCAGCGGGGCCGGGTCAGCCCATGTGCGGGTACGGGTAGTCCGTCGGCGCGACCAGGGTCTCCTTGATGGAGCGGGTCGAGGTCCAGCGCTGCAGGTTCGTCGCCGCGCCCGCCTTGTCGTTCGTACCCGAGGCGCGGCCGCCGCCGAAGGGCTGCTGGCCGACGACGGCGCCGGTCGACTTGTCGTTGATGTAGAAGTTGCCCGCCGCGAAACGGAGCTTCTCCATCGCGTCGGCGGCCGCGTAGCGGTCCCCCGCGATGATCGAGCCGGTCAGGGCGTACGCCGAGACGGACTCCATCTGCGCCAGCATCGCGTCGAAGTCCGCGTCCTCGTAGACGTGGACGGCGAGGATCGGGCCGAAGTACTCGGTCGTGAAGACCTCGTTCTCCGGGTCCGTGCAGGCGATGACGGTCGGGCGGACGAAGTAGCCCTCCGAGTCGTCGTACGTGCCGCCCGCGACGATCTCGCAGGTCGGGTCGGCGATGGCCCGGTCGATGGCGGCCTTGTTCTTCGCGAAGGACCGCTCGTCGATGACGGCGCCGATGAAGTGGGTCAGGTCGCGGACGTCACCCATGGTGATGCCGTCGACCTCGGCCGCGAAGGCCTCCTTGAAGCCGTCGTTCCAGATCGAGGCCGGGACGTAGGCGCGCGAGGACGCCGAGCACTTCTGGCCCTGGTACTCGAAGGAGCCGCGGGTCAGGGCGGTCTTCAGGGTGGCGCGGTCCGCGGACGGGTGCGCGACGACGAAGTCCTTGCCGCCGGTCTCGCCGACCAGGCGCGGGTAGGACTTGTACTTCTCGATGTTGTTGCCGACCGTCTTCCACAGGTACTGGAAGGTCTTGGTCGAGCCGGTGAAGTGGATGCCCGCCAGCTCGGGGTGGTTCAGGGCCACCTCGGAGACGGCGATGCCGTCGCCGGTCACCAGGTTGATGACGCCCTTCGGCATGCCCGCCTCCTCCAGCAGCTCCATGAGGAGGACCGCGGAGTGGGTCTGCGTCGGGGACGGCTTCCACACGACCACGTTGCCCATCAGGGCGGGGGCGGTCGGCAGGTTGCCGGCGATGGCCGTGAAGTTGAACGGCGTGATCGCGTAGACGAAGCCCTCGAGCGGGCGGTGGTCGCTGCGGTTCCACACGCCGGCCGAGTTCGCGCCCGGCTGCTCGGCCAGGATCTGGCGGGCGAAGTGGACGTTGAAGCGCCAGAAGTCGACGAGCTCGCACGGGCAGTCGATCTCGGCCTGCTGCGCGGTCTTGGACTGGCCCAGCATCGTGGACGCGGCCAGCTTCTCGCGCCAGGGGCCGGCCAGCAGCTCGGCGGCGCGCAGGATGATCGCGGCGCGGTCGTCGAAGGACATCGAGCGCCAAGCCGGGGCGGCGGCCAGGGCGGCGTCGACGGCCTCCTGGGCGTCGGCCTCGGTGGCGTTCGCGTACGTACCGATGACGGCCTTGTGGTCGTGCGGCTGCACGACGTCGAAGCGCTCGCCGCCGCCCATCCGCTTGACGCCGTTGATGGTCATCGGGAGGTCGATCGGGTTCTCGGACAGCTGCTTCAGCTGCGTCTCGAGGCGCGCGCGCTCCGGGGTTCCGGGGGCGTACGAGTGGACCGGCTCGTTGACCGGCGCGGGAACCTGGGTCACAGCGTCCATGTGGCTGGTAACTCCTTGAGCTAGTGGGAGGGCCTAGTTCTTGGTGATCATCGAGCGGAGGAAGAAGAGGAGGTTGGCCGGCTTCTCCGCGAGGCGCCGCATGAAGTAGCCGTACCAGTCGGTCCCGTACGCCGTGTACACGCGCATCCGGTGGCCCTCGGCGGCCAGCCGCAGGTGCTCTTCACCGCGGATGCCGTAGAGCATCTGGAACTCGTACTCGTCGAGCTTGCGGCCCGCCTTGCGGGCGAGCTCCTGGGCGATGGCGATCAGACGCGGGTCGTGGGACCCGATCATCGGGTAGCCGTCGCCCTCCATCAGGATCTTCATGATGCGGACGTAGCTCAGGTCGATCTCGGCCCTGTCCTGGTACGCGACCTCGGTGGGCTCCTTGTAGGCGCCCTTCACGATGCGTACGCGGCTGCCGGCGTCGGCCAGCCGCCGGGCGTCGGCCTCGGTGCGGAAGAGGTACGCCTGGATCACGCAGCCGGTCTGCGGGAAGTCGCGGCGCAGCTCGTCGTGGATGGCGAACATCGAGTCGAGGGTGGTGTGGTCCTCGGCGTCCAGGGTGACGGTGGTGCCGATGGCCGCGGCGGCCTCGACGACCGGGCGGACGTTGGCGAGGGCGAGCTCGTGGCCGCCTTCCAGCGCCTGGCCGAACATCGACAGCTTCACGGACATCTCGACGGTCACGCCGAGGCCCAGGTGCGCCAGCTGCTCGATGAGCTGCAGGTAGGCGTCGCGGGCGGCGTGGGACTGCTCGACCGTGGTGATGTCCTCGCCGACGACGTCGAGGGTCACCTCCAGCCCCTTGGCGGTGAGGTCCTCGACGATCGGGATGACCTGGTCGACCGTCTCACCGGGGATGAACCGGTTCACCACGGGCTTGGTCACCGGGGCGGCAGAGACGATTCGGCGCATCTTGTCGCTGCGCGAGGCGGCGAGGATCGCGGGACCCAGCACGGGGGACCTCCAACGGGTGGCTGGCAGAAGCAGACATACGGCCTGCGCCGGGACGACGTGGGCCATAAGGAAAATGCAAGTGAAACCACCGTGAAACCTAGGGATCTCCACGATCCTCTGCCATCGACAGCTGTCACGCATCCGTGGCCCGGATCTCATACATCTGTCTGAAGAGCGGGTTCGGGGGTGGGAGAATGTGCGGGTGAAGGGCGATTACCAGGACCTGGTGGACGAGATCTCGGCGCTGCTCGGCGCTCCGGCGACGCTGGAGAACCGCGACTTCCGCCTCATCGCCTTCGGCGCGCACGACAGCGACAGCGACGGCAGCGAACTGGTTCTGGACCCGGTACGGACCCGCTCGATCCTCACCCGCCAGTCGACGGCGGCCGTCCGCTCCTGGTTCGAGGGCTTCGGCATCGCCCGCGCCACGGGACCCGTACGGATCCCCGCCGCCCCGGACGCCGGGGTCTTCCGGGGCCGGATCTGCCTGCCGGTGCGCTACCGCGGGATCGTCCAGGGCTACGTGTGGCTCCTCGACCAGGACCCCGGCCCCGACGCCGAGGCGCTGGCCGAGGCCATGGAGGTGGCCCAGCGGATCGGGCTGCTCCTCGCGGAGGAGGCCAGGGCGGGCGCCGACCTGTCTCGGGAGTTCCGCGCCGTGCTCACCGCCGGACGGGGCTGGCAGCAGGACATGGCGGTGGCCGCGCTACGGGTGGCGCTCGGTCCGGGAGCCGACGGACCGCACACGGCCGTCTGCGTGAGCCCGTGGCCCGGCGAGGCCCCGGCCTCGGTCCCGGGAGCGGCGGCGGTGTGCGTGGTCCCCTGGCGGGGAGCCGGCGAGGAGGAGCCCGGCGCGCGGGGCGAGGACGGCCCGGCCGGCCCGGGACGCCAGTCGCTGGCGGTCCTGATCCGGCTGCGCGGTACGGACCCGCTGGCCCCGGCCCTGACGGCGCTCTCCCGGCTGATGCCCCGCGGCTCCGGCATGCCCGAGGCGGGCGGGACGCCCGGCACCACCCCGGGCGCCCAGGCGGCCCGCCCGGCACCGACCGTCCCCGGCGGGATGACCGCCGGGGTGTCCGACCCCGTGCGGGCCCTCTCGGGGCTCCCCGCGGCCTGGCGGCAGGCGGCCTCCGCCGCCCGGGCCGCCGCTGCCGGGCCGCGGCTCGGGACGGTCGCGCAGTGGTCCGCGATCGGGCCGTACCGGATGCTGGCGGCCGTCGCCGAGGAGGCTCTCGACGACCCGGCGACCCGCGCCCTGCTCGGCCCCGCCCACCCCGAACTGGCCCGTACCGCCGAGGTGTTCCTCGACTGCGCCGGCCAGGCGGGCCGAGCGGCGGCCGCGCTGGGCATCCACCGCCAGACCCTGTACTACCGCCTGGCCCGGGTGGAGGAGCTGACCGGCCTCGACCTGGACGAGGGCGAGGACCGCCTGCTCCTCCACATGGCACTCAAGGCGGCCCGCCTGCACGGCTGACCGGGGGCGGGGGACGGGGCCTTCGGGCCCGCCCCTGGCGCCGTGGCCCGTCAGCGCGGTGACACCCTCCCCGGAGGGTTCCAGCGGTTCGACCGGCGGCTCGGCCCGCCCGGTGTTCGCCAGGGCGACCCGGGCGAGCGGCTCCCCGTACCCCTCCAGCTCGAAGAACCACACCGGGACCAGGGCCGGTCCGCGACCGGTGTTCAGGGTCAGTTCGCCGAAACGGGCGCCCGTCACGGTCAGCGGGCGCTCGCGAGTGGGCGCCCCGCCCGTGAGCATCGCGTACGTCGCACTCGCGCTCAGCGCCGTGTCCTCGACGGTGGCGCCCTCCCGCCGGCGGATCCGGCTGGACCCGCCGCCCTGCTCGGGCAGTTCGCCGCGCAGGGCGAAGTTCCGCTCCGCGTAGGCGGTCTTGTCGTAGCCGTCGTGGAAAACGTCCGACGGCAGCCGCACGGGGTCCTGCACGAGGTGGAACCCCTCGCGCCACTCCTTCAGTTGCGCCGAGTCCTCCCAGGCCCGCGCCACCTGCGCCATGCGGGGCCGGAGTTCGGGCGCGGCGACCGTCCGGGGCGCTCCCGCTCCCCCGCATCCGGCCGCCGCGAGCATCCCGAGGAAACACCGTCACCACCGTCACCACCGTCACCGCACGTCTCGCGACTCCCCCTCCGGTCAGGCCGATCCGGGGGGCGGAAGCGTCGCGGCGGCGGTTCCGGGTCCGCTTAGCCCGTGACCCCGGCCCCGGTCTCGGTCTCGGTCTCGGCCCCGGTCTCGGCCCCGGTCTCGGTCTCGGCCCCGGTCTCGGCCCCGGTCTCGGTCTCGGCCCCGGTCTCGGCCCCGGTTTCGGCCGCCCCCTGCGACGGCTCCGCCGCGAGCGCGTCGACCGGCACCTTCGCCACCGCCTCCACCGCCCGCCGCATCCCCTCGGTCAGCTCCGCCGGCGTCGCGGCCGACGCGGGATCGAAGAGCCACTGGAGCATGAAGCCGTTCAGCAGGGCCTGGTAGAACGCGCCGGTGGTCCGCAGGTCCTCCTCGGCCAGATCCTCCTCGGGCACGCCGGTGAACATCGAGACCAGCCCCTTGCGCCCCTCCCCCTGCGAGGCGGCGAGCATCGCCCGCAGTTCCGGCAGCCCGTCCCGGGTCAGCGCGATCTCCATGCTGGCCGCCCAGATCGGGCCGGAATCCTCGCGCCCGGAGTGCACCCCGTCCCACACCGAGCGGAAGCGCTCCAGCGAGCCGCCCTCCCCCGCCACCCCGGCCGTGAACCGGTCACCCCACTCCTGGATGACGGCGATGAACGCCTCGGTCAGGAGTGCGTCCTTGGAACCGTAGTGGTAGCCGATCGAGGCCAGGTTCGCACCCGAGGCCTTGACGATGTCGCGCGCGGTCGTACGCACGAAACCCTTCTCGACCAGGCACTTCTTGGCGCCTTCCAGCAAGTCTTCGCGATGTCCCATGCCCCCACGGTAGCCACGGCGCCCGCCCAAGACAAACGTTCCACACAATCGTCCTATACGGCCGTACTAGACAGACGTTTATGACGCTTGTACATTGCTGCTCATGACGAACCCCGCAGCACGTCTCGCCGGTCGCCGGGAATGGATCGCCTTCACCGTTCTCCTGCTCCCCCTGCTCCTGGTCTCGATGGACGTCTCCGTCCTCTACTTCGCCATCCCCGCCATCACCGAGCAGCTGGACCCGAGCGCCACCCAGCAGCTCTGGATCTTCGACAGCTACGCCTTCGCCCTCGCCGGCCTACTGGTCACGATGGGCTCGCTCGGCGACCGGATCGGCCGCCGCAAGCTGCTGCTGATCGGCGCGACCGCCTTCGGCCTCGCCTCGATCGGCGCCGGCTACGCCACCAGCGCCGAGATGCTCATCGCGGCCCGCGTGCTGCTCGGCATCGGCGGCGCCACCCTCATGCCCTCCACGCTGGCCCTCATCCGCAACCTCTTCCAGGACGACAAGCAGCGCGGCAAGGCCATCGCCATCTGGTCCGGCGCCATGACCGGCGGCATCGCGCTGGGCTCGGTGCTGAGCGGCGTGATGCTGAACCACTTCTACTGGGGCTCCGTCTTCCTGATCAACGTGCCCGCGATGCTGCTCCTGCTCGTCCTGGTCCCCGTGCTGGTCCCCGAGTTCAAGGACCCGGCCCCCGGCCGCTTCGACCTGCTGAGCGTGCCGCTGTCCATGGCCGCCGTTCTGCCGGTGGTCTACGGCCTCAAGGAGATCGCCGCCGAGGGCTTCACCCCGTTCCGCGCCGGCTGCCTCGCCGTCGGCCTGGCCTTCGGGTACGCCTTCGTCCGCCGTCAGCGCACCCGGGACGACGCCATGGTCTCCCGGGACCTCTTCCGGGGCCGCGGCTTCGGCGCCGGCATCGGCCTGAACACCATCGCCGCCTTCGCCATGATGGGCTCGGCCTACTTCACCACCGAGTACCTGCAGTCGGTGCTCGGCATGGGCACCCTGGAAGCCGCCCTCTGGAGCCTCGCCCCCTCGGTCGTCATCGGCGCCGCCGCCCCCGTCAGCGCGGCCCTGGCCCAGAAGACCGACCGGGCCTACGTCATCGCCGGCGGCTTCGTCCTCGCCGCCGCCGGCTTCGCCCTGATCGGCCTGGTCGGCACGGACTCGCTGTGGCTGCTGCTGACCGGCGCCGGCGTCCTGGCCTCCGGCATCGTCACCGTGATGTCCCTGGTCTCCGACATGGCGCTGGGCGCCGCCCCCGCCGAGAAGGCCGGCTCGGCCGCCTCCCTGCTGGAGACGGGCCAGGAGTTCGGCGGCGCCCTCGGGATGGCCGTCCTGGGCAGCCTCGGCACCGCCGTCTACCGCTCCGACCTGGCCGGCTCCGACCCGGCCGTACGGGAGACCCTGGGCGGGGCCGCGGCCACCGCCCGGCAGGTCGGCGGCGAAGCCGGCGGGCAGGTCCTGGCCCTGGCCCGGGAGGCCTTCGTCCACGGAATGCAGTACGCGGCCTGGGGCGGTACGGTCCTGCTGCTCGCGGCGGCGGTGCTCGCCGCGGCCCTGCTCCGGGGTCGCGCGGCCCAGGCTCCGGCCGCGGCGGAGCGGGCCGGGGCCGGCGAAGCCCTCGCGCGCTGAGCGACGTAAGAAGGCCCGGGAAGGCGCGAACGGGCGGGGAAAGGCGGGGAACACGAAAGGGCCCGGGGTTTCCCCCGGGCCCTTCGCGTACGTCCGCTGCCGGATGGTCAGCCGAGGCTGACCGTGCGGGCCGAGACGGCGCCGATCTCGGTGGAGATGTCCGCGAGGACGTTCACCGGGACCTCGGCGTCGACCGTGAGGACGACGAGCGCCTCGCCGCCCTCCTCGGCGCGGGCGACCTGCATGCCCGCGATGTTCAGGCCGGCCTCGCCGAGGATGCGGCCGACGGTGCCGACCACGCCCGGGCGGTCGGCGTAGCGCAGGACGACCATGTGGTCGGCGAGCGCCAGGTCCACGTCGTACTCGCCGACGCCGACGATCTTCTGCAGGTGCTTGGGACCCACGAGCGTGCCGGAGACCGAGACCTCCTGACCGTCCGACAGGGTGCCGCGGACGGTCACCACGTTGCGGTGGTCCGGGGACTCCGACGAGGTGGTCAGGCGGACCTCGACGCCGCGCTCCTGCGCGAACAGCGGGGCGTTGACGTAGGAGACCGTCTCGTCGACGACGTCCTCGAAGACGCCCTTGAGCGCGGAGAGCTCCAGCACCTTGACGTCGTGCTGGGTGATCTCGCCGCAGACCTCGACGTCGAGGCGGACCGCGACCTCGCCCGCGAGGGCGGTGAAGATGCGGCCGAGCTTCTCGGCGAGCGGCAGGCCCGGACGGACGTCCTCGGCGATGACGCCGCCCTGGACGTTGACCGCGTCCGGCACGAGCTCGCCGGCGAGCGCGAGGCGCACCGACGTGGCGACCGAGACACCGGCCTTCTCCTGGGCCTCGTCCGTGGACGCGCCGAGGTGCGGGGTGCAGACGACCTGGTCGAGCTCGAACAGCGGGGAGTCCGTGCAGGGCTCCTTCGCGTACACGTCGAGGCCGGCGCCGGCGACGCGGCCCTCCTTGATGGCCGAGTACAGCGCGGCCTCGTCCACGATCCCGCCGCGGGCGGCGTTGACGATGCGGACCGACGGCTTCACCTTGTGCAGGGCCTCGTCCCCGATGAGACCGAGGGTCTCGGGGGTCTTGGGCAGGTGCACGGTGATGAAGTCGGCGACCTCGAGGAGCTCGTCCAGCGTCAGCATCTTGACGCCCATCTGGGCGGCGCGCGCGGGCTGTACGTAGGGGTCGTACGCGACGATCTTCATGCCGAAGGCCGACATGCGCTGGGCGACCAGGACGCCGATGCGGCCGAGGCCGACGACACCCAGGGTCTTCTCGCTGAGCTCGACACCCGTGTACTTGTTCCGCTTCCACTCGCCGTTCTTCAGGGCGGTGTTGGCCTGCGGGATGTTGCGGGCGGTGGCGACGAGCAGGCCGCAGGCCAGTTCGGCCGCGGTCACGATGTTCGAGGTCGGGGCGTTGACGACCATCACGCCGGCCTTGGTGGCGGCGGAGACGTCGACGTTGTCCAGACCGACGCCGGCGCGCGCGACGACCCTCAGCTTCTTGGCCGCGGCGATGGCCTCGGCGTCGACCTTGGTCGCGGAGCGGACCAGGATCGCGTCGACGTCGACGATCGCGGGGAGCAGCTCCGCGCGGTCGGCTCCGTTGACGTGCCGGATCTCGAAGTCCGGGCCGAGTGCGTCCACGGTGGCGGGCGACAGCTCTTCGGCGATGAGTACGACAGGTTTCGAGCTCACGTGGGTCCTCACAAGTCCAGTGCGGACGGCCGTCCCGACGGCCGCAGGCGGTGGAGGGGGTAGCCGCGTGGAAGACGCACGACACTGTGGGCCTGACGCGTTGTGTTGAGCAGTGTAGTGGCGGATCCGGTGTGGAATTCCGCCTGTACGGAAGGATCACCCGTCCGTGATTGGCCGGGGTGGACAAGCGGGCCGTTTCCAGGCCCGCGGAGCGCGTGCCCGCCCGCGTCGCCGCCCCGATGTGCGGCGGGGCCGGGACACACCGTCCCGGCCCCGTCGCGCACGAGATCAGCTCTCGTCGTTGTCGACCCAGCTCATCAGCTTGCGCAGCTTCTTGCCGGTGGTCTCGAGCAGGTGGGCCTCGTCGGCCTTCTTGTACAAGTTGTACTTCGGCAGGCCGGCCTTGTACTCGGCCATCCAGGTGTTGGCGAACTCGCCGTTCTGGATTTCCGCGAGGACCTTCTTCATCTCGGCCTTGGTGGCGTCCGTGATGATGCGGGGGCCGGTGATGTAGTCGCCCCACTCGGCGGTCTCGGAGACCGACCAGCGCATCTTCTCCAGGCCGCCCTCGTACATGAGGTCCACGATGAGCTTCAGCTCGTGCAGGCACTCGAAGTACGCGATCTCCGGCTGGTAGCCGGCCTCGGTCAGGGTCTCGAAACCGGCCTTGACCAGGGCGGAGGCGCCACCGCAGAGGACGGCCTGCTCACCGAACAGGTCGGTCTCGGTCTCCTCGGTGAAGGTGGTCTTGATGACGCCGGCGCGCGTGCCGCCGATGCCGGCCGCGTACGAGAGCGCGAGCGCGAAGGCGGAGCCGGTGAAGTCCTGCTCGACGGCGGCGATGCAGGGCACGCCGCGGCCTTCCTCGTACTGGCGGCGGACCAGGTGGCCCGGGCCCTTCGGGGCGACCAGGGCGACGTCCACGTTGGCCGGGGGCGTGATGAAGCCGTAGCGGACGTTGAAGCCGTGGCCGAAGAAGAGGGCGTCGCCCTCTTCGAGGTGCTGCTCGATGGACTCGGCGTAGATCTCGGCCTGGAGCGGGTCCGGGGTCAGGATCATGATGACGTTCGCCCAGGCCGCCGCCTCGGCGACGGGGAGGACCTTGAGACCCTGCTCCTCGGCCTTGGCCTTGGACTTGGAGCCCTCCTTCAGGCCGACGACGACGTCGACGCCGGAGTCACGGAGCGACAGCGCGTGGGCGTGGCCCTGGCTGCCGTAACCGATGACCGCGACCTTGCGGCCCTGGATGATGGACAGGTCGGCGTCGTTCTCGTAGAACAGCTCGGCCACTGGGATATCTCCTTGGTGCGCTGGTGTTGCTCCCACCGTACGGCGGGGAACGGAATACGTGGTTCTCGGTCTCGCCATACGAGCGAGCGAGCGGGGAGCGGTCGGGCCGGTGTCCGGCCCGACCGGCTCAGGCGCTGCGGTCGAGCGCGCGCAGGCTGCGGTCCGTGATGGACCGTCCGCCGCGCCCTATGGCGATCGTGCCGGACTGGACGAGCTCCTTGATGCCGAAGGGCTCCAGCATCTTGAGCATCGCGCCCAGCTTGTCGGTGCCGCCGGTGGCCTCGATGGTGACGGCCTCCGGAGAGACGTCGACCGTCTTGGCGCGGAACAGCTGGACGATCTCGACGATCTGCGAGCGGGTCTCGTTGTCGGCGCGGACCTTCACCAGAACGAGCTCGCGCTCGATGGCGTTGTGCTGCTCCAGCTCGACGATCTTGAGCACGTTGACCAGCTTGTTGAGCTGCTTGGTCACCTGCTCCAGCGGGAGGTCCTCGACGTTCACGACGATGGTGATGCGCGAGATGTCGGGGTGCTCGGTGACACCGACCGCGAGGGAGTCGATGTTGAACCCTCGGCGGGAGAACAGCGCGGCGATCCGGGCGAGGATGCCGGGCGTGTTCTCGACCAGGACGGAGAGCGTGTGCTTGGACATGTGAGTCGTTCTCTCTCTCAGGCTCTCGGCTCAGTCGTCTTCGTTGTCGCCGAAGTCGGGACGGACGCCCCGCGCGGCCATGACCTCGTCGTTCGAGGTGCCGGCGGCGACCATCGGCCACACCATGGCGTCCTCGTGGACGATGAAGTCGACGACCACCGGACGGTCGTTGATGGCGTTGGCCTCGGCGATGACCCGGTCCAGGTCGGCCGGGTCCTCGCAGCGCAGGGCCACGCAGCCCATGGCCTCGGACAGCTTGACGAAGTCCGGGATGCGGGTGCCCTTGCGGGGGGCGATGGACTCGCCCACCTGGGAGCCGACGGTGTCGATGCCCGTCTCGTCCGCGTGCAGCACCGTGTTCGAGTAGCGCTGGTTGTAGAAGAGGGTCTGCCACTGGCGGACCATGCCCAGCGCGCCGTTGTTGATGATCGCGACCTTGATCGGGATGTTGTTCAGCGCGCAGGTGACCAGTTCCTGATTGGTCATCTGGAAGCAGCCGTCGCCGTCGATCGCCCAGACCGTGCGGTCCGGCATGCCGACCTTGGCGCCCATCGCGGCCGGGACCGCGTAGCCCATGGTTCCGGCGCCGCCGGAGTTCAGCCAGGTGCGGGGCTCTTCGTAGTTGACGAAGTGCGAGGCCCACATCTGGTGCTGGCCGACGCCGGCCGCGTAGATGGTGTGCTCGGGCGCCATCTGGCCGATGCGCTGGATGACCTGCTGGGGCGACAGCATGTCCTCCGAGGGCTTCTCGTAGCCCAGCGGGTACGTGTCGCGCCAGCGGCTGAGGTCCTTCCACCAGGCGCTGTAGTCGCCGGCGTTGCCCTCGGTGTGCTCGGCCTGGACCGCCTGGATCAGGTCGGCGATGACCTCGCGGGCGTCACCGACGATCGGGACGTCGACGGCGCGGTTCTTGCCGATCTCGGCCGGGTCGATGTCCGCGTGGATGATCTTGGCGAACGGGGCGAAGCTGTCCAGCTTGCCGGTGACGCGGTCGTCGAAGCGGGTGCCGAGCGCGATCAGCAGGTCCGACTTCTGCAGGGCGGTCACGGCCGTGACCGCGCCGTGCATGCCGGGCATGCCCACGTGCAGCGGGTGGCTGTCGGGGAAGGAGCCGAGCGCCATCAGGGTGGTGGTCACCGGGACGCCTGTCAGCTCGGCGAGGACCTTCAGCTCGGCGGTCGCGCCGGACTTCATGACGCCGCCGCCGACGTACAGGACCGGGCGCTTGGCCTGGCAGATGAGCTTGGCGGCCTCGCGGATCTGCTTGGCGTGCGGCTTGGTGACCGGACGGTAGCCCGGGAGGTCCTGGGTGGGCGGCCACGAGAAGGTGGTCTTCGCCTGCAGGGCGTCCTTGGCGATGTCGACCAGGACCGGGCCGGGGCGGCCGGTCGAGGCGATGTGGAAGGCCTCGGCGATCGTCCGCGGGATGTCCTCGGCCTTGGTGACCAGGAAGTTGTGCTTGGTGATCGGCATCGTGATGCCGACGATGTCCGCCTCCTGGAAGGCGTCGGTGCCGATCGCCTTGGAGGAGACCTGGCCGGTGATCGCGACGAGCGGGACGGAGTCCATGTGCGCGTCGGCGATGGGGGTGACCAGGTTGGTGGCGCCCGGGCCGGACGTCGCCATACAGACGCCGACCTTGCCCGTGGCCTGCGCGTAGCCGGTGGCGGCGTGGCCGGCCCCCTGCTCGTGGCGGACCAGGATGTGACGGACCTTCTTGGAGTCCATCATCGGGTCGTACGCGGGGAGGATGGCGCCGCCCGGGATGCCGAAGACGGTGTCGCACCCCACCTCTTCGAGAGAGCGGATGAGGGACTGCGCACCCGTGACGTGCTCAACTGCGGCGGACTGGTGTCCGCCGGTACGGGCCCGCGGCTGCGGATGGTGGGCCCCGGTGGCCTGCTCGGTCATCGGCATTCTCTTCTCGAAGCTGAGGGTTTTACGAGGAGGGTTTTACGAGATTCGACGTTGCCAGTGCAACAAAAAACCCCTCGT
Source organism: Streptomyces sp. ISL-43 (assembly GCF_018614195.1). GTDB lineage: Bacteria > Actinomycetota > Actinomycetes > Streptomycetales > Streptomycetaceae > Streptomyces. The sequence continues at coordinate 127,045 of NZ_JAGGOT010000062.1, read as the reverse complement.
GCCGGGAGGCAAGCGAGGGGAGCGCGTCGGGTGTGTTGAGCGGGGACAAGCAGGTCCCAGCTTCAGCCGACGCGCTTTCCAAGTACGAGAATTCGGGTGCGCATGACATTGACCCTCCCTCCGGCGGGAGGGTGATGTCAAGCGGGTGGGACGGGCGTCTCATTATGTGAGCCTCTGTGGATGGCCATCGAGCCCCCTGGGGAACCACCGGCCAATGCGGGTTGGGCCGCGCCGCCCGGTACAGGGAACGTACCTCGCACGAGCGCCCGCCGCAGCCTGTACTCGTCGAGAGGGCCGGAGAAGGCCATCCCCTGTCCATGCGTACAGCCCATCGCGCGCAGTGCCAGGACCTGCTCGGGCAGGTCCACCCCCTCCGCCACCGACTGCATGCCGAGGTCGTTTGCGATCCGCAACAAACCTGCGGTGATCTTGTGGAGTCGCGGGGACTCGACGACGCCCTCGACCAGGCCCCGGTCGAGCTTGAGCATGTCCACGGGGAGCCGGCGCAGCGCGCTGATGGCCGCGTAACCGCTGCCGAAGCCGTCCAGGGCGATCAGGACCCCGAGCCGGCGCAGCGCCGCCAGACGCCGCTCCAGGTCGTCGAAGGGCACTCTGGGGTCGGAGACGGCGAGCTCCAGGACGAGCGCCCCCGACGGCAGCCCGTTGCGCGTCAGCAGGGCCTCCACCGAGCCCAGCGGCATCGACCGGTCCAGCAGCCGCTGCGCGGTCATCCGTACGGCCACGGGTACGTCGTGCCCGGCGCGGTGCCGCTCGGCGGCCTGCCCCACGGCCTCCTCCAGCAGCCAGCGCCCCAGCTCGGCGGTGCGCGAGGCGTCCGGCACGGCCGAGTGGTGCCCGCCGTCGCTGTACTCGGCGACCCGCAGGAACTCGGCGGGCGTGAACAGGATCCCCTGGGCGGAGCGCCACCGGGCCTGTGCCGCCACGGCCGAGATCTCGCCGGTGGCCAGGGAGACAACGGGCTGGTGCAGCAGCGCGAACTCGCCCTCGTGCAGCGCGGTGCGCAGCCGCCCCGCCAGCTCCGCCTTGCGGACGACTTCGGCCTGCATCTGCGGCGCGTACATCTCGACCCGGTCCTTGCCTCCCGCCTTGGCCCGGTACATCGCGAGATCCGCGTTGCGCATCAGGTCCGAAGGGGTGATGCCCGGGTCGGCGAAGGCCACGCCGATGCTGGCGGCCACCCGGACCTCGCTGCCCGCGATCCGGTACGGCTGGGCGAGGGTGGTGCGCAGCCGGTCGGCGATCTCGTGGACCTGGTACTCGCGGGCGCCGCGGTCGCGGCTGCCGTCGCCCAGGATCAGCGCGGCGAACTCGTCGCCGCCGAGGCGGGCCGCGGTGTCCCCGGCCCGGACCGAGTCCTGGAGCCGGCGGGCGGCTTCGATGAGCAGCTCGTCGCCCGCCTGGTGGCCGATGGTGTCGTTGACCGCTTTGAACCCGTCGAGGTCGATGAAGAGCACGGCGGTGCTGTGGTCGCCGGCCCGCCGGCCGGTCAGGGCCTGGCGGACCCGGCGGGTGAACAGGGCCCGGTTGGGGAGGTCGGTGAGCGGATCGTGCTCGGCGCTGTGCTGGAGCTGCGCCTGGAGCCTGACCCGCTCGGTGACGTCGCGGCTGTTGAGGATGAGCCCGCCCTGGTGGCGGTTGACGGTGGACTCCACATTGAGCCATTCCCCGCCGCCGGACTTGAACCGGCACTCGATGCGGGTGGTCGGCTCCTCGGTGGGCGGCGCGGCGAGGAAGCGGCGTACCTCGTGGATGACGCGGCCCAGGTCGTCGGGGTGGATCAGGGTGGCCAGCTCGGTGCCGACCAGCTCCTCCGCCTCGCGGCCGTAGACCCCGGCGGCGGCGGGGCTGACGTAGCGCAGGGTTCCGGTGGGCGCGGCGATCATGATGACGTCGCTGGAGCCCTGGACCAGGGAGCGGAAATGGTTCTCCTTCTGGGCCAGTTCCTGGGTCAGCGCGATGTTGTCGAGGAGCATGATGCCCTGGCGGATCACGAGGGCGAGCACGACCGTGCAGCCGGTGAAGACGACGACCCGGTCGACCTTCCGGCCGTCCACCACGTTGTAGAGGATCCCGAGGGTGCAGACGGCGGCCGCGAGGTACGGGGTCAGGGCGGGCAGGGAGCCGGTGATGGGGCGGCTGTGCGGCCGCTCCGCGTGCGCGCGGGCGGCGGGGTCGGGGCCCGGGTGCATGCGGCGGGCGCCCCAGGGCGCGTACGCGAGGAGGAGCGAGCCCGCGAACCAGCCGGCGTCGAGGAGCTGGCCGGACTGGTACTCGGCGCTGAGCAGCGGCGAGGTGAACAGCGCGTCGCTGAGTACGGTCAGGGCGAGGGCCGCGATGGCGGTGTTGACGGCCGAGCGGTTGCTCTCGGAGCGACGGAAGTGCAGCACCAGGACCATCGAGACGAGCGCGATGTCCAGGAGCGGGTAGGCCAGCGAGAGCGCCGCGCGCGGGACGCTCCCGGGGGCGCCCGACTGGGCGGTGCGCGCCGCGTGCGCGAGGGCCAGGCTCCAGGAGAGGGTGATCAGGGAGCCGCCGATGAGCCAGGAGTCGAGCCCGAGGCAGACCCAACCGGCTCTGGTGACCGGGCGTTTGGCGAGGACGAGCAGGCCCACGATGGCGGGCGGTGCGAAGCAGAGGAAGGCGAAGTCGGCGATGGAGGGCTTCGGCACGCTCTCGCCGAGGACCACCTCGTACCAGCCCCAGACGGCGTTGCCGCAGCCGCCCATGAGCGAGGAGAACGCGAACAGCAGCCAGGCCGGGCGCTCACGGCTGTCGATGGCCCGCGCGTAGGTGAAGCAGGAGACGGCGGCCAGCAGTCCGGCGGCGCTGAGTCCGAAGTCGCCCATGATCTCGGCGAGGTCCTCGGAGCCCCAGCCGAGGGCGGCGCCCACGGCGTACCCGCTGCTGACCACCGCGAGGAGGAACTGCATCGCCAGGCTCTTGCCGCCCCCGCCGGCGAGGGGCTGGCGGGTCAGGAGCGCCGCCCCCGGGGCGCTCACCGGTCCCCCTCGCTGGCTGGTTTCGGCGTAACCCATCGTCGTTTGCGGCGGCTTCGCCGCACCGGATCCTTCACCCATTGGCCGTACATCGCCCGTCGCCCCCCAAAGTGTCCGATCACTCCCCAGCGCCAGACCAACGCGCCGCAGCCCCTTCTTCCGGACGATACACCACTTTCGTCACTCAGGGACATAGCTTCTCTACGCTCCGTCACCATGCGGGGAGTTGTGTCCACCGAGCGCATCCGTCCGACTGCGGAGCGTGCGCACCAAGCGTCACTCCGTGATCAACACCGTGTTCTCCACGGGCGATCCGGCGGCGAACCGCCGGAGCTGACGGGCCACCAAACGCCTCGCCCGCGGCTCGAACGCCGAGCTGCTGCCGCCCACATGGGGCGTGATCAGGACACCCGGAGCATGCCAGAGCGGATGTCCGGAAGGCAGTGGTTCCGGATCGGTGACGTCCAGCGCGGCGCGCAGCCGGCCCGACTCCACCTCCGCCAGCAGCGACTTGGTGTCGACGACGGGGCCGCGGGCCACGTTCACGAGCAGCGCCCCGTCCCTCATGCGGCCGAGGAACTCCGCGCCCGCCAGCCCCCGCGTCTCTTCGGTGAGCGGCGTGGACAGGATCACCACGTCGGCCCGGGGCAGCAGTCGGGGCAGTTCGGCGAGGGCGTGCACCGGCCCGCGCGCCGTGGTGCGCGCCGTCCGCGCGACCCGGGTGATCCGCTCGCACTCGAAGGGCGCGAGCCGGTCCTCGATGGCCGCACCGATCGCCCCGTAGCCGATGATCAGTACGGACTTGTCCGCGAGGGCCTCGTAGAACCCGGAACGCCACTCCTCGCGGTCCTGGCCGCGCACCATGCCGGGGATCCCGCGCAGGGAGGCCAAGGTCAAGGTGAGCGCCAGTTCGGCGGTGCTCGCCTCGTGGACGCCGCGGGCGTTGCACAGCCGTACACCGGGGCGGAGGTCGCCGAGGCCGGCCAGGACGTGGTCGATGCCGGCGGTCAGCGTCTGCACGACCTGGAGGCGGGGCATCGCGGGCAGCGGGCGCAGGGTGACGGCCTGGGACTTCATGTAGGGCGTGACGTAGAAGACGCAGGCGGCCGGATCGGCCGGGAAGGCCTCCTCGCCGTCCCATCGGCGGTACCGGAAGGAATCGGGCAGGCCCTCGATCTCCTCGGCGGGGAAGGGGAGCCAGACGTCGGGAATCTCTGCGGTCATGATCAGGAGGCTATGCCAGGGGATCCGGATCGAGCCGTTAGTTTGTGTGCCGGACCGGGAGGACCAGGGGGGAAGCACGGGTGGAGCGCAGGTCGATCGGGGCGGGGGCGCTGGCGGTGGGCGCCGTCGGACTCGGGTGCATGCCCATGAGCGGGGCGTATGCGCCCGGGCGCAGGCGGCGCGAGGACTCGCTGCACACGGTGCACACGGCCCTGGACCTGGGCGCGAACCTGCTGGACACCGCCGATCTGTACGGCCCGTACACCAATGAGCTGCTGCTGGGCCGGGTGCTGCGGGAGCGCCGGCCGGACGCCTTCGTCTCCGCGAAGGTGGGGCTGCGGGCGGACGGGCGGCACGTGGTGGCGGACGGCCGGCCCGGATACCTGCGGCGGGCCTGCGACGCCTCGCTGCGGCGGCTGCGGACCGACGTCATAGACCTGTACCAGCTGCACCGGGTGGACCCGGAGGTGCCGGTCGAGGAGACGTGGGGCGCGATGGCGGAGCTGGTGGGCGCGGGGAAGGTGCGGGCGCTCGGCTTCTGCGCGCTGGGCGCGGCGGCCGGGCCGGGTGCGGGGCGGCGCGGGGACCGGACGTACGGGGCGACCGTACGGCACCTGGAGCGGGCGCAGCAGGTGTTCCCGGTGAGCGCGGTGCAGGCGGAGCTGTCGGTGTGGTCTCCGCAGGCGGCGCGGCACCTGCTGCCGTGGTGCGCGGCGCGCGGGGTGGGGTTCCTGGCGGCGATGCCGCTGGGGAGCGGGTTCCTGACCGGGACGCTGACCCCGGGCGAGGGGTTCGAGCCGCAGGACGTGCGGGCCCGGCATCCGCTGTTCACGGCGTACGCGATGGCGGCGAACCAGGTGCTGGTGGCGGGGCTGCGGCGGGTGGCGCGGCGGCACGGGCCAGGGGTCACGGCGGCCCAGGCGGCGCTGGCGTGGGTGCTGGCGCAGGGTCCGCAGGTGGTGCCGGTGCCGGGGGCCGGGCAGGCGCGCTGGGCGGCGGAGAACGCGCGGGCGGCGGAGGTCCTGCTGACCGCCGAGGACCTGGTGGAGCTGTCGGAGCTGCCGGCCCCGGTGGGAGCCTGGGACTAAGCCGTCTCCACAACCACTCGATCGAGTGTACGAGTGGTGGAACTTCGGGAACGGTCGCGGCTGTTGGGTCATGTGAAAGGCACGAGCGGAGGACCTGAGGGGAGCAAGGCGATGCGATACGGACGGATTCAGGGGTACGCCGGCCCGCGCGCCGGGAAGCGCGGAGTGCTGGCGGCCTGCGCCCTGGCCGGATGCGGGGCGCTGCTGGCGGCCGGGTGCTCGCCACCGGGCGGCGCCGGGGCCCGGCCGGGCGGGGCCTCACCGGGCGCGGCCTCCACCGCGTCGGCGCCGGCGGCCTCCGACGGGCCGTCCGCCTCCCCCTCCGTGTCCGGCCCGCCGGCCAAGGGCGGGGTGACGGTGACGGGCGAGGCCGCCAAGGGCCTGGAATCCCCGTGGGGCGTGGCTCCGCTGCCCGACGGGAATCTGCTGGTCGCCTCGCGCGACAAGGGGACGATCAGCCGGGTCGATGTGGGCACGGGCGCGGTGACCCGGATCGGCGAAGTGCCCGGGGTGGCCCCGGGCGGCGAGGGCGGACTGCTGGGCCTGGCCCTGTCCCCCTCCTTCGCCTCGGACCACATGGTGTACGTGTATTTCACGACCGAGTCCGACAACCGCATCGCCCGGCTCCGCTATGACGACAAGAGACCGGTCGGAAACCGACTGGGCGCTCCCGACACGGTGTTGAGGGGGATCCCCAAGGGGTTGATCCACAACGGCGGGCGGATCGCCTTCGGCCCGGACAAGATGCTCTATGCCGGGACGGGCGAGAGCGGGGATCCCGGGCTGGCCCAGGACAAGAAGTCGCTGGGCGGCAAGATCCTGCGGATGACCCCGGACGGGCAGCCGGTGCACGGCAATCCGGAGGCCGATTCCGTCGTCTACTCCTACGGGCACCGCAATGTGCAGGGGCTCGCCTGGGACAAGGACAAACGGCTGTGGGCCGCCGAGTTCGGCCAGAACACGTGGGACGAGCTGAATCTGATCGAGCCCGGCGGGAACTACGGCTGGCCGGAGGCGGAGGGGAAGGCGGGGAAACCGGGGCTGCGCGATCCGGTGGCGGTGTGGAAGACCGACGAGGCCTCGCCGAGCGGGATCGCCTGGGCGCAGGGCTCGGTCTGGATGGCCGGACTGAAGGGGCAGCGGCTCTGGCGGATTCCGCTGGCCGGGGCAAACCCGGTGGCGGAGCCGGAGGCCTTCCTGAAGGGTGATTACGGTCGCCTGCGGACCGTGGTGGCCCTCGGCGCGGACAAGCTGCTGCTGGTCACGAGCGAGACGGACGGGCGCGGGTCGCCGGAATCGGGCGACGACAGGATCCTGACACTTACGGTGCGATGACCGGCGGGCCCCGACGGGGGGACGAAAGGCACGGTGGGCACGATGTTCAACATGATCGAGGAGCTCTTCAGCCCGGGACGCAAGCACGCGGACGACGAGAAGAAGCGGCTGGAGCTTTCCCGGATCGACGTGAATGACGGCGACCCGGGAAAGGGCCCGATAGACCTGGACTCCGGCAAGGTGCTCATACGCCCCAAGGAGCAGCCCGAGGCCTAACGCGCGGGGGCAGCCTTCGCGGGGACCGGCCCGAAGAGCCGTAGCCGGTGGGCCAGGGCGGCCGCCTCGCCGCGGCCCGAGACGCCCAGCTTCGCCAGGATGTTCGAGACGTGCACGCTGGCCGTCTTCGGGGAGATGAAGAGCTCCTCGGCGATCTGGCGGTTGGTGTGCCCGGCCGCGACCAGGCGCAGCACGTCCCGTTCGCGGCTGGTCAGGCCCAGTGCCTCGATCGGGTCGACGTCGGGCGCGGGAGCTTCGGGGGTGTCCACGGGGGTGAGCGGAAGTCTGGCGCGCTGCGCGAGCAGGGCCAGGTCCTCGCGGAGCCGGCGGGCTCCGAGCTCTTCCGCCGTCGTGTAGGCCTCGTGCAGGCGGCCGGTCGCGGACTCCCGGTCGCCGCCGGAGACGAGCAGGGCCTCCACGAGCCGGTGGCGGGCCCTGGCCAGCAGGTACGGGCGCTCCAGCGGGCTGACGGCCTCCTCCACGGCCGTCCAGTCGGCGACGGTGTCCTGGCCCTCGGCGCGCAGCAGCTCGGCCCGGAGGTACTCGGAGTGGGCGCCCCACACCGGGACCGGTGTCGCCAGGGCCCGGGCGGCGGTGCGCAGGACCGTCAGCGCCTCGTCGCGGCCGGCTTCGGCGGCCGGCAGGCCCCGGGCGTCGGCCTCGGCCGTGGCGGCGGCGAGCAGCAGAGGCCAGGCGTAGCGGTGGTGGCCGAGCGGGAAGCCGTAGGCGATGGCCTCGGTGACCTGGGTGCGGACGTCGGCTATCCGGCCCTCCCCCGCGGCCACGCCGATCCCGAGGCGGAACATCGGGATCCGGTGCTGGGGCTGACCGTCGTGGGCCCCGAAGTGGGCTCGGGCGGCGGCGAGCTGGCCTGCGGCCTCGGCGAGCTCACCGCGGGCCAGGGCCAGGTAGGAGAGGCGCGCGGCGGCCGCGGCGCGCGGGGCGGCGCTGCTGACGAGGCTCATGGTGAGCCGGGCCTCCTTCGCGGCCTCCTCCCAGCGGCCGAGGCTGTACAGGCTCTCGGCCAGGTTCCCGCGGACCCAGGCCTCGGAGTCCATCAGATGGGACTTCTTGACCAGTGCGACACCTTGTTCGGCCAGTTCCACGGCTTCGCGGGACCGGCCCATGCTTTCCAACTGAGAGGTGAGGTTGATATGAGCACGTCCTGTCAGCGTGCCGAGGCCCAGTTCGGCTGCCCGGTCCTTGACCGCGTACATCTCGGCGAGGCCGCGCTCGGGTTCCCCGGCGTCGGTGATCAGGGTGCCGATGGTGATCCGGGCGTTGAGCTCCGTTTCCTCGGCGCCGACCATCCGCGCGTACTCCACGGCGCGTTCGGCGGCGGCGAGGTTGTCGGGGCCCGGATCGTGGAGCATGCCCCAGCTCGCGGCCCGGACCAGGACCTCGGCGTGCACCTGGGACGGGGGCAGCCCTCGGACGAGCTCCTGTGCCATGGCGAGCTCCTCCCAGCCGTCGCCGCGGGCGAGACTGGCGACGAGCCGGGAGCGCTCGGTCCAGAACCAGGCGGCCCGCAACGGGTCGTGGCCGTCGTCCAGGGAGCGCAGGGCGAGCTTGGTGATCTTCAGGGCGCGTTCGCGTTCGCCGCCGAAGCGGGCCGCGACGGTGGCCTCGGCCAGCAGGTCGAGGCGCTGCAGCGGGGTGGTCGCGGGGTCGCAGCCGCAGGGCGGGTACACCTCGGTGTAGTCCGCCGGGCGCAGCTCGCCGCGCACCTCCTGCGGTACGCCCTCCCACAGTTCCATGGCCCGCTCCAGCAGCCGCAGCTGCTCGGAGTAGGCGTGCCGGCGCCGGGCGGCCACCGAGGCGGCGAGGACGGCGGGCAGCGCCTTGACGGTGTCGTTGGCGTAGTACCAGTAGTTGGCGAGCCGGATGATCCGCTCCTCGGCGCGGGCCAGCGATTCGTCGGCCTCCAGCGCCTCGGCGTAGCGGCGGTTGACCCGGGCGCGCTCGCCGGGCAGCAGGTCGTCGGAGACGGCCTCACGGACCAGGGAGTGGCGGAAGCGGTAGCCGTCCCCGTCGGAGGTGGCGAGGAGGATGTTGGCGCCGACCGCCGCACGCAGGGCCTCGATCAGCTCGTCCTCGGTGAGCCCGGTGACGGCGCGCAGCAGGCCGTACTCCACCGTGGAGCCGCCCTCGGCGACGATGCGCACCACGCGCTGCGAGGCGTCCGGGAGGACTTCGACGCGCACGAGGAGGAGGTCGCGCAGGGATTCGGTGAGGCCGGTAGGGCAGCCGCTGGCACGGGAGGCGACGAGTTCCTCGACGAAGAAGGCGTTGCCGTCGGAGCGGTCGAAGACGGATTCGACGAAGTCCTCGTCGGGTTGCGAGGCGAGGATGCCGGCGAGCTGGCGGCGTACCTCGGCCCGGTTGAAGCGGGCCAGCTCGATGCGCTGGACGGTGCGCAGCCGGTCCAGTTCGGCGAGGAGCGGGCGCAGCGGGTGGCGGCGGTGGACGTCGTCGGCGCGGTAGGTGGCGACCACGACGAGCCGGCCGCTGCCGAGGGCCCGGAAGAGGTAGGAGAGCAGGTGCCGGGTGGAGGTGTCCGCCCAGTGCAGGTCTTCCAGGACGAGGACGACGGTGCGGTCGGCGGCGAGCCGCTCCAGCATCCGGGCCGTCAGCTCGAAGAGCCGGGCGGTGCTCTCCTCGTCGTGCGGGCCGCGCGGGGTCTCGCCGAGTTCGGGGAGGATGCGGGCGAGTTCGTCTTCCTGGCCGGCGGCCGCCGCGGCCAGTTCGGCGGGGAGCAGCCGGTGCAGAGTGCGCAAGGCAGTCGAGAACGGGGCGAAGGGAAGGCCCTCCGCCCCGATCTCCACACAGCCTCCGACGGCGACGACCGCGCCGCGGCGGTCTGCTTCGCAGAGGAACTCCTCGGTGAGGCGGGTCTTCCCGACCCCCGCCTCGCCGCCGATGAGCAGTGCCTGCGGCTCCTGGCCGCCGGCGGCACGGGTCAGGGCGTCGGTGAGTACGGCCAGTTCGTCGGCTCGGCCGACGAACACCGGGCTGACAGATCTGGTCTCCACGCCGGTGAGCATCGCACAGGGGTCCTGCTCACCGGCACTTGTTATCGGTGCGCTTCTCATCACGTGGCGATTCACGCGGTTCGCGGCGCGGGCTACGCGGCGCGGGTGAAGCTGCCCCGCAGGCTTCTCACCGGCCCTTCGGATTCCTGGGACCGGGAAAAGACGCGGCGGGCCTTCTTCGCCTCCTGGACCAGGCGGTACGCGTCGGCCTCGCGGATGAGGTCGTTGCGGCGGGCGTTGGCGATCTCGTACTCGAACATCTCGTACTCCCTGGTTGCGTTTCTCGGGCACCTCGTTCGGTGTGATCCAAGATTCGCGTCCCAGGGGGTACCGGCACATCGGGAGCATGCCGCATCTGGGCGGACCGGGGGTCCTTAGTCCGGGGGCAAGGGTCCCCGAGGTGGACTAAGGCAGTGCCTAGGCGAGAGCAGGGCGAGCGTGAAAGACCTGGTGGAGGCGGCCTACAGGGTGCCTAGGCGGCCTTGGGGAGGGGGAGGAAGTACATGACACCGAAGACGATCACGCCGAGGGCGCCGATGGCCATGGCCGCCCAGGAAACGGCACGGACCCAGGTGGGGAGCGTACGGCCGGGGGCGCCGAAGGCCGGAAGGGCCAGCACGAAGACGGCGATGAGCAGCGCGATCGTCGACAGGACACCGTTGACCAGGGCGGTCATCTGCCAGGCGTTGCCGTACAGGGCCTCGATCTTCGCCTCGGTGGAGGTGGCGTTGGAATTGGCCGAGTCGATCTGCCCGATGAGGGTCGATCGCTCGGCCACGACGCGGGAGACCCAGCTGCCGCTGAGGGCGACCAGGCCGAGACCGGCGGCGACGATCGCGGAGGCTGCGGCGCCGACGCCGTTGCCGCGCTCGGCGTCGGCCGTGGCATCGAGCTCGTCGTCGAGGTCCGAGTCGAGCTCCTCGTCGAGGATCTCCTCGTCGGTGAGGCCGGTGACGGCGGTGCCGTCGGCGACCGGGGCGGTCGTCTCGCCGGTGGTGTCGGCCTTCTTCAGGTCGGCCGGGGAGTCCGCCTCGGGAGCGGTCGGGGCGGGGGTCTTGGTGGTGTCCATGCGGGGCACCGTAGGCGGCTTGTATGAGAGGTTTCTGAGAATCCGGCGGGACCGCCCGCGCCGTCCGGCCCCGGGTCCGCGGGGGTACCGGGGGCGGGCTGGGCAACGGGAGGGGCTGCAGGCTCGGTTACGCGGGCTGGGCCGGGGTCCACTCGTGTGCGAGGACCGACCAGATCTCGGTGTCCTGGCGGGCGCCGCGGTAGAGGTCGTTCTCCCGCATGACGCCGTCGCGGGTCATGCCGAGGCGCTCGGCGGCGGCGATGCTCTTCTTGTTGGCGGAGGCGACGTGCCACTCGACGCGGTGCATGCCGCGCTCCCGGAAGGCCCAGTCGATCAGGATCCGGCAGGCCTTGGTCACCAGGCCGCGGCCGACCGCGGCGGGCTCCAGCCAGCAGCCGGCCTCACAGGTGCCGCTGCCGGTGTCGAAGGTGCGGAAGAGGACCCCGCCGACGAGGACGCCGTCGACCCTGATGCCGTAGAGCCGCCCGGTGTCGGTGGCCGCCTTCTGCGCGTAGGCCGCCAGGTAGGACCGGGCCCCCTCGATGTCCGCGACGACGTCCGGCAGTCCGACGAACCGGCCGATGTGCTCACGGCCGCGGTCCATGTGTGCCAGGAGCTCCTCGGCGTGCCGGATCTCCAGCGGGAACAGCTGGGCGCCTTCGGCGAGGTCTATCGAGAACATGCGGGCTCGTCCTTGGAGTTCGGGCGGCGGTTCGCCGCGTCACCGGGATGCTGTGGCGGGCTCGGTGCCCTCCTCGCTCGTGGCGTCGAGGGCGCCGGCCCGCTGTGCCGGAAGTGTCGCACGGGGCCGGCATTCAGGGGGTTCGATGCTGATGCGGGGCAGCCTGCGGTCCAGCCAGGCCGGCAGCCACCAGTTGGCGCCGCCGAGCATGTGCATCAGGGCCGGGACGAGGAGGGTGCGCAGGACGAAGGCGTCGAGGGCGACTGCCGCGGCCAGCGCGATGCCGAACATGGCGATGAGCCGGTCGCCGCTGAGTACGAAGGCCAGGAAGACGGAGATCATGATGACCGCCGCCGAGTTGATCACCCGGCTGGTCTCGGCGAGGCCGACGCGCACGGCCCGCTTGTTGTCCCCGGTCTCCAGCCACTCCTCGTACATCCGGCTGACGAGGAAGACCTGGTAGTCCATGGACAGCCCGAAGAGCACCGAGACCATGATCACCGGCAGGAAGGGCTCGATGGGGCCGGCGCTTCCCAGGCCCATCGGTTCGCTGCCCCAGCCCCACTGGAAGATCGCGACGACGACGCCGAAGGAGGAGGCGACGGCGGCGACGTTCATGGCGGCCGCCTTGACCGGGATGCCGATGGAGCGGAAGGCCAGCAGCAGGAGTGCGCAGCCCAGCGCGATGACCACTCCGACGAAGAGCGGCAGTTTGCCGATGATGACGGCGGCGAAGTCGTCGTAGCCGGCGGTCACGCCGCCCACGTGGACCCGCATGGAGTTGCCGTGCCCGGCGCGCGGGATGACCTCCTCGCGCAGCCTGTCGACCAGCTCGCTCGTGGCCCGGGACTGCGGCGAGGAGTCCGGTACGACGGTGACCACGGCCGTGTCGCCGCTCCGGTTGAAAACGGCCGGCCCGGCGGAGGCCACGCCCCTGGTCATGCGGAGCGACTCGGCCAGTCGGTCCACGGCCACCCGGTCGCCGGCGCCGTCGAGGCGGGCGACCACGGTCAGCGGGCCGTTCGTTCCCGGGCCGAAGCCGTCCGCGAGCAGGTCGTAGGCCTTGCGGGTGGTGGAGGTGGCCGGGTTGTTGCCCTGGTCGGAGGTGCCGAGGTGGAGGGAGAGCGTGGGCAGGGCCAGCACCACCATGACCGCCGTGGCGAGGAGGCCGAGCAGCTTCGGGTGGCGCTCGACGAAGGCGGACCAGCGGGCGGCGAAGCCGGTGACCGACTCGGCCCGCGGGCCCTCGACGGCCAGTCTGCGGCGCTCGCGGCGCGAGAGCGCACGCGTGCCGATGCAGGAGAGGAGGGCGGGCAGCAGGGTCACCGAGGCGGCGACGGTCAGGACCACGGTGAGGGAGGCGGCTATCGCGACGCCGTTGAGGAAGTTCAGCCGCAGCACCAGCATGCCGAGCAGCGCGATGCAGACGGTGGCCCCCGCGAAGACGACGGCCCGGCCGGTGGTGGCGACGGCGTTCTCGGCCGCCTCTTCGACCGGCAGGCCGCGCTGGAGCCCCTTGCGGTGGCGGGTCACGATGAACAGCGCGTAGTCGATGCCCACGCCGAGGCCCACGAGGGTGCCCAGCATCGGGGCGAAGTCGGCGACCGGCATCGCGTGCCCGAGGAGGGTGATGCCGAAATAGGCGGTGCCCACGCTGACCAGTGCGGTCGCGATGGGCAGCAGGCTCGCGGCCAGCGAGCCGAAGGCCAGGAAGAGGACCGCGGCGGCGATGGCCACGCCGATCACCTCGGCGAGGTGCGCGCTGGGGGCCTCGGTGAGGCCGATGGCGCGGCCGCCGAGCTCGACCTCGAGGCCGTCGACCTGGGTCGTCGGGTTCTTCGCGGCGTCGACCACGGCCTTCGCCACGGACTTGGGGACCGAGTCGGCCTGCTGGTCGAAGGTGACCACGGCGTAGGCGGTGCGTGCGTCGGCGCTGATCCGGGCGGCGCTCTCGGGTTCGCCGCCGTAGGGGCCGGCGACCGATCCGACGCCGGGCAGCTCGGCTATCGAGTCGAGCGCCCGCGCCATGCGTTCCTCGACGGCGGGTGTCCGCGCGCTCTGATGGTCCGGGGCCCGCCACACGATGGTGTCGGAGTCACCGCCCTGACCGTTGAAGCCCTCTCGGAGCAGGGCGTGCGCCTTGCCCGACTCGGTGCCGGGGACCTCGTAGTCGTTGGAGAACGCCGCTCCGGCGCCGATCGCGGCCGCGGCGGTCCCGCCGAACGCGAGGAGCCAGAGCATGACGGCGACGAGGCGGTGCCGCATGCACCACCGTGCGATTGCTGCCAACGGACGAGCTCCCTGGTGGTTCGGATCTTCACCGGGGAAGGGCCCGTCGCAAAGAACGCTTGAACACTGAACGCTGGACGTCTCAAAACTTATGGTCTACACCTTCACGATCGCAGCGTTCCGTGATCGTTGGCGGCCTTCGTGGGCATCGTCACAAGGGGCCGGGCAGGTGCGGGACCATGGTCACACGGGCTTCGGAGCGGAGGTCCGGCCGGACTGGTCGTCGACCCGGTGGTCGGCCCGGTGGTCGGCCGGGTATCGGCTCGGTAACCGGGCAGCGAGGGCCAGCGCACAGTGAGCACCACCGAGTCCTCCTCCGCGTACCAGGAGTGGTCCACGCCACGCCCCCACACGACGTAGTCCCCCTGCTCGGCGAGCACCACGCTGCGGCCGGGGAACTCCAGCCGGAAGCGCCCGCTGATCAGCACCTGAAGCGCCGTACGCGACTCCCCGCGCACCCATTGCGCACGCTCGTCACCCTCGGGGTGCACACCCCATTTGATCTCCACGTCCTCGCTGTGGCGGGGATCGCCCGGCTGCTTGAAGTGGCCGAGCAGCCAGCCGCGGTCCACTGCGGCGTCGGGTGCGGCCTTGCCGGTGTACACGGCGGGGGTGGGGGGTGCGGAGTCGCTCACCCGGGTGAGGCTAATGCAGTTGTGCAGGTGGTTGACGGCTGGTGAGCTGGCCGGATGACGATCGATCGAGACGACTTGCTGAAACTGCGCGCCGAGTTCGACACCGAGATGCGCCGGGAGGCGCGGCCCGACACGAGCGACGCGCGCGTGGAGCGGGCGGGCTCGGTCGTACGGCAGATCGTGCCCGGATCGGGCGGGAGCACCGTGCTCTGGTCGGACCTGGACGAGGGGACGGCGGACGCCGCGATCGCGGAGCAGGTGGCGTTCTTCAGCGGGCTGGCCGCCCGGGGCGAGATCGCGGGGCCGGAGTTCGAGTGGAAGCTCTACGACTACGACCGCCCCGCCGACCTCGGGGACCGGTTGCGTGCGGCCGGCTTCGTGGCGGAGCCGGCGGAGACGCTGCTGATCGGCCGGACGTCGGAGCTCGCGAAGCTCCCGGCGGAGCCGCCGGCGGGGATCACGCTGCGGGTGGTGACCGACGAGGAGGGCGTGGACCTGATGATGCGGGCCCACCGCGGCGCCTTCGGTACGGACCGCCCGCGCATCAGGGAGCTGATGGTGAACCTGCTGAGGGACGAGCCGGACACGATCGAAGCGGTCGTCGCGATGGCGGGCGACACCCCGGTGTCCGCGGCCCGGATGGAGATGCGCCCGGGCACTTCCTTCGCGGGCCTGTGGGGCGGCGGCACGGTGCCGCAGTGGCGCGGCCACGGCATCTACCGCCTCCTGGTCGCCCACCGCGCCCGCGTGGCGGCGGAGCGCGGCATCCGCTACCTCCAGGTGGACGCGTCGAAGGACAGCCGTCCGATCCTGGAGCGGCTGGGATTCGAGGTGCTGGGGGCCACGGTGCCGTGGGTGTGGGAGGGGTAGTCGCCCCGAACGGCTTCCGCGCCCCGTCCCGACGGGGCAAGATCACAGCCATGGCAGCGACAGAACCCACCCACCGCATCGGGCCGCCCCTCACCGGGGGCGAGCGCGAGACGCTCCGCGCGTACCTCGACTTCCACCGGGCCACCCTCGCCATGAAGTGCGACGGCCTCACCGACGAGGAGCTGCGCCTCCAAGCCTCCCCGCCCTCCACCCTGTCCCTGCTGGGACTGGTCCGGCACATGGCGGAGGTCGAGCGCCACTGGTTCCGCCGGACGGTGGGCGGGGCGGACGTCCCGCACCTGTGGTCGGACAAGCGGGACTTCCAGGCCGCCTACGACGCCTCCGGCTCGACCCGCGCCGAGGCCTTCGCGGCCTGGGAGGCGGAGGTCGAGCACTCCCGCGCGGTGGAGGCGGCCGCCGAGTCCCTGGACGTGACGGCGCACGTCGTGAAGTGGGAGGAGGACGCCTCGCTCCGCATGCTCATGCTGCACATGATCCACGAGTACGCCCGCCACAACGGCCACGCGGACTTCCTCCGCGAGGCCATCGACGGCACGACGGGCGCGTGACCCCGTACGGCGGTGGTCCGGCGGAGCCGGTGCCCGTCAGGGGCGCCAGTAGCCCAGGGCGTTGACACGGGCCTTCGGCACCGCCAGGTCCTTGCGGAGCCAGCTCGTCAGGGTGCGGGTGGTGGCCGTGTCGCAGGCCAGCCAGACGTAGGCGGACCCGGCCTCGCCGAGGAGGGGCGGGAGTTCGGCCCGGACGCGCTCGGTCAGCGCCCTGCCCCCGCCCGCGCCCCGCTCGACCCGGCGTACGTCGTGGCGGTCCGCGTGTACTCGTAGGGGCAGTTCGGCGTCGGTCGCGTGCCGGGTCTCGAACCAGACCGTCGCCGGGGTGTCCGGGAACGCGTCCAGCAGGGAGTTGATCGCGGGCAGCGAAGCCGGGTCGCCGATCACCAGGAGGCGGGCGGGCGCCGGGTCCGGGGCCGTGAAGGCCGTGCCCTGGACGGTCGCCTCGACGGTGTCGCCCGGCGCCACGCGCCGCGCCCAGTCGCTCGCGACCCCGTCGTGCAGGGCGAATTCCAGCGAGAAGGTGCCGGCGGCCGGGTCCGGGTCGACCAGCGTGTAGGCCCGCTGGTGCGGTTTGCCGTCGGCGGCCGCGAACCAGAGCCGGACCCACATCGTCGGGTGCGGCGACCGCCCCGCCGCCGCGAGCAGTCCGCCGTCCGACAGCCGTACGCGCCGGAAGTGTTCGGCGACCTCCTCGGCCCCGGTCACCGTGAAGCGGAAGTCCTTGCCCCGCATCAGTTTGAGGACCACGCCCTCCCAGCCCTTGGCCGTCTTCTCGGCCCCGCTCGCGACGCTCATCGCACCCCTGCCTTCCCTCTATAGTTAGGGCAGCCTAACCTAATGCACTTGGGGAAGAGTGTGAGCCTTGTGAGCACCACGGACGACGGATACAAGGGCGACGACGAGTACGAGCTCTACCGGGACATTTGGGGTATTCCACACCTCCGCGCCCCGGACCCGCTCCGTCTGTCCTACGCCCAGGGCCGCACCACCGCCCTCGACCGCGCCTGGCAGCTGGAGATCGAGCGCCTGCGCGCCGAGGGCGCGAGCGCTTCCCTCCTCGGCGCCGACTCGGTCGCCTGGGACCGCTTCGCACGCCAGAGCCGTCTCGCCGACACCGCGCGCCGCTGCCACGAGGCGCTCGACCCGGAAACCGCCGACTGGGTCCGGGCGTACGTCGCCGGGGTCAACGACGGGCTCGCCTCCGGTGCCGCCCGCGACGCGCGCTTCGCGAACGCCCCCGAGCCCTGGGAGCCCTGGGTCCCGCTCGCCATCTGGATCTCCACCCACATCCTCTTCGCCGGCTTCGCCACGAAGCTGTGGCGCGAGCGCGTGGCCCGCGCCCTCGGCGACGAAGCCGCCACCCTCTTCGCCACCGACGGCCCCGGCACGGCCGGCAGCAACGGCTGGTTGGTGCCGGGCGACCGGACCGCCACCGGATCGGCGATCATCGCGGGCGACCCGCACCGGTTCATCGAGAACCCGGGCGTGTACCAGCAGATACGTATCGCCTGCCCCGAGTACGACGTCCTCGGCCTCGCCGTCCCCGGCGTCCCCGGCATCGCCCACTTCGGCCACACCGGCAGCGTCGCCTGGGCCATCACCAACGCCATGGCCGACTACCAGGACCTCTACGCCGAGCGGTTGCGGCACCTGGCGGACGGCCGGATCGAGGCCCTCGGCCCCGACGGCGCCTGGGAACCCGTCGAGCGCCACACCGAGACCATCGCGGTCGCCGGAGCGGAACCGGTCGAGGTGGAGGTACTGGAGACCGCGCGCGGCCCCGTGATCGTCCGGGAGTACGACGAGGCCGGCGTGAGTGGCGCGGCCGGCGCGGCCGGCGTGAGTGGCGTGAGTGGCGAGGCCGGCGTGAATGGCGAGGCCCGCGCCGGCGCCGCGAGCAGCGAGGAAGACGCGAGCGGCCCGGAAGGCGGCGGCCGGACCCTCTCGCTGCGCTACCCGCCCCGCGTCCGCCGCGACCTCGGCTTCGCCGCCCTGCCCGCCCTCCTGCGCGCCCGGACCGTCGCCGACGTCGACGCCGCCCTGGACGGCTGGGCCGAGCCCGTCAACGTCGTCCACGCCGCCGACACCGAGGGCGGCCTGCTGCACCGCGTCGCCGGGGCCGTCCCGCTGCGCGACCCCTCCAACCGGCTGCGCCCGGTCCCCGCTTCGGACGCCCGCCACGCCTGGCAGGGCTGGGCGAAGACCCCCGCCGAGCCGGTGCAGGGCTTCGCCGTCATGGCCAACGCCCGCGGGATCGCCTCGCCGCTGGGTGTGGAGTTCGCGCCGCCGCACCGCGCCAACCGCATCCGAGAACTGCTCTCCGGATCGGCGGACTGGTCCCCGAAGTCCATGGCCGGCGTACACGCGGACACGCACCTCGCCTCCGCCGCGCCGCTGCTCGCCCTGCTGCCCGCGCTCGACGGCCTCTCCCCCGCCGCCGCCGCGCTGCGCACCCGGCTGCTCGGCTGGGACCGGCACATGGACGCGGACAGCACCGACGCCACCGTCTTCTCGGCCTTCCGGGCGGCGACCGTACGCCGCTTCGCCGCCGACCCGGTTTTCGCCGGCCTCGCGGACGCCCCGGGCGGCCCGGAGGTGTTCCACCCCTGGCTGTACCTGCTCCCCCGCGTCGGCTACGCCCTGGAGGGCCTGCTCACCACCGCCCTCCTGCCCGCCCTGGACCGCGCCGGGCACGTCCGCGCCGCCTTGGAGGAGACGGCGGCCACGGGCGCTCCCGACACCCCGTGGTCCGAGGTGCACCGCCTCGCACCCTGGTCCGCGCTGCCGGACCCGGACACCGAGTGGCCGGGCCTCGGCGGCGACCACGACTGCGTCAACGCCACCTCCACCGTGCCCGGTTTCACCGACCTCGCCTCCCGCGCCTCGGCGGCCCGCTACGTCTGGGACCTGGCCCGCCGCGAGGACAGCCTCTGGGCGGTACCGCTCGGCGCGGACGGCGTCACCGACAGCCCCCACCACCTCGACCAGCTCCCGCTCTGGGCCCGCTGCGAACTCGTCCCCGTCGTCACCGACTGGGCACGCCTCACCAAGGAATCGGCATGAGCACCTGGCCCGCCACCCGGCAGCCCGTCCACACGCACCTCATCGAGGGCTTCGGCACCGTCACCCTGACGCCCGTCGACCCGGTCGCCGACTCCGGGCTGATCCACTCCTGGGTCACCGAGGAGCGGGCCGCCTTCTGGGGCATGGGCGGAGCCAGCCGCGAGCTGGTGCGGGAGATCTACGAGGACGTGGACCGCCGCACCACCCACCACGCCTACCTGGCACGGCGCGAGGGGACGCCGGTCGCGCTGTTCCAGACGTACGACTGCGCGGAGGACCGGGTCAGCGAGTGCTACGAGGTCCAGCCCGGGGACATAGGCGTGCACCTGCTGATCGCCCCCGACGCGGGCACCGTCGAACAGGGCTTCACGGCGGCCCTGTTGACCGCGTTCATGGCGTACGTCCTCGCCGACGGCACGACCCGCCGCGTCATCGCCGAGCCGGACGCCCGCAACGACAAGGCCATAGCCCGTCTGCGGCGCACCGGTTTCGCGCTCGGCCCGGAGGTGGAGCTCCCGGAGATCGACCTCCCCGAGGTCTACCTCCCGGCCAAGCGGGCCCGCCTCCTCATCCTCGACGTGTCGGGAGCTCTGCCAGAAATCCGGTGACCAGCGCCGCCCACTCCTGCGGGCTCTCGGCGAACGGCAGGTGCCCGGTGGCCAGTTCCGCCCATCGGGCACCGGGCAGCGCGTCGGCCACCTCCCGCTGGACATCCAGCGGTACGAGGCGGTCGGCGGTGGTCGCGATGACGAGCGCGGGTACGTCGATCCGCGCGAGGTCGGCGCTCAGGTCCGCCCCCTTCACCAATGCGGCGTGGTCCCCGCCGCCGGGCGGGAAGGACGCGGCGGTGGCGCGGACGGCCGCCTCCACCTGTTCGTCGGTCAGCCCCTCCAGCGCCCGCGGGCTGAGGGTGAGCGGCACGAGGAGCCGCGCGAGCAGCTCGCTCTCCTCGCGCCGGGCCAGCTCCGACCACAGGTCGGTGATGAGCCCGAGCCACTGCCCGGCCCGGGCGAAGGTGGCGGTGAGCACGAGCGCGGTGACCCGTTCGGGGTAGCGGGCGGCGATGCGCACGGCGACGTTCCCGCCGAGGGAGTATCCGAGGACGGCGAACCGCTCCAGCCCCTCGGCGTCGGCGGCGGCGACCAGCTGATCGGCGAGTTCGTCCAGTTCGAGCGGCTGCGTGGCGCGCGGGGTGGAACCGGTGCCGGGGTAGTCGACGCCGACGACGGTGTGGCCGGCGGCCAGGGTGTCGAGGATCGGACCGAAGTTCGACTCGATGGATCCGCCTCCGCCATGGGCGAGGAGCAGGCCGGGCCCGCCGCTCCCCTTGCGGACGGTGCGGGCATAAGTGCTGGTCAGTGTGGTGCTCACGAAAACTCCCCTGATTTCCGTAGCGGTCGCTACAGAAAGAAACGTACCCGATTTAACTAGCGATCGCTACAGAACTCTGGATTTTGTACGGGCGCTGTACGGGTCGACGGTGCGTCAGCCCCCGCCCGGCCGGGGATGTCGCAGGCATGGCAGACGACAACAAGCCCCAGAGGAACGTCTCTTGGCGGGTCCTGGGCGCAATGGCCGCGCATTTCCGCAGGCAGTCGGATTACACCCAGGCGAGCCTGGCCGAGTACCTGCACACCGACCCGGAGACGATCGGCTCCATGGAGCAGGGCCGCCGGCTCCTCCAGCCGCGCATGGCGGCGACCCTCGACGAACTGTTCGAAACGGGCGGCCTGTTGAGCATGTCACTGGCGAAGATCCCGAAGCGGGAGCGGTACCCCGCCTTCGCGATCGACTTCATCACCCACGAACGGGACGCGGAGAGCCTGTTCTCGTACCAGAACTCGGTGATCCCGGGGCTGCTCCAGACCCCGGAGTACGCGGCGGCCGTCTTCGGCTGCCTCTACCCGCCGCTCACCCCGGAGGAGATCGAGGTGCAGACGGCCACCCGGCTGGCCCGGCAGACCATGCTGGCGCGCAAGCCGTGGCCGCCGATGATGCACTACATCCTGGAGCAGTCCGTCCTGGAACGCCCCATCGGAGGCAGGGAAGTCCTCATGGCCCAGCTCCGCCACCTGCGTGAACTGACCGACCTCCCCTTCCTGGGACTCCAGATCATGCCCACTGGGCGCGAGAGCCACGCGGGTCTGGCCGGCCCCATGGTGCTGCTCGAGACCGGTGACCATGACCAGCTCGCCTACTTGGAAGGGCAGGGCGTCAGCTTCCTGCTGGACGACCCCGAGGAGGTCCATCCGCTGAATCTCAAATATGGGATCCTGCGGAACCAGGCGCTGTCCATGGAGGACAGCAGGGGCCTGCTGGACGACCTGCTAGGAGAGTCATGACCCACGAACTGACCTGGTTCAAGTCGAGCTACAGCGGCAGCGAGGGCGGCGACTGCCTCGAAGTCGCCTACCACTGGCGGAAGTCGAGCTACAGCAGCGACGAGGGTGGCGACTGCGTGGAGATCGCCGCCCACACCGCCGCCGTGCACGTCCGCGACTCCAAGGTCACCGAGGGTCCCGTCCTGACCGTGGCCCCCGCCGCCTGGGCCGCATTCGTCACCGCCGCCGCTTGACCATCCCCCTCCCGCGCCGGGAAGCTGATCCCCACTCAAACACTTGGCGCTGGGGGGAAATTGACCAGCCAGAATCTGCACATCGGACCGGACTCGGCGGCAGACCGCTACCGACTGCTCCGGTCCATCGGGCGCGGCGGGGAGGCCGTGCTCTACCTCGCGGAGATCGAGCTCGCCGGCGGAGCCGAACCGGTCGTCGTGAAGGTGCTCGACTCCAAGACCACGATCACCCCGGACGTCTTCGAGCGCATCAGCCAGAAGTGGAACGAGCAGGCGGAGCTGCTGCGCTTCGTCCACCGCCCGGGGGTCGTGGGCGTACGGGAGCACTTCGAGGGGCCTCCGATCCACCGGCCCGGAGAGTCCGGGACGCTGTCCGGGCGGGCCCTCGTCCTGGTCATGAACCATGTCGACGGGCTCGACCTGCGGGACTGGCGGGCCGAGCGGACCCTCGCCACGGCCGCCGAGCGGCGCGAGGTGATGCGCACGCTGGAGCAGCTGGCCGACGTACTGGACTGGCTGCACTCGGGGAAGGCCACCCCGTCCGGGCGCCAGGTGATCCACGGTGACCTGTCCCCCGGCAACGTCATGGTCGATGCCTACGGGCAGGCGACCCTGGTGGACTTCGGCCTCAGCAAGCTGACCGCCGACCACCAGACCGCGGAGGTCTGGTTCACCCCCGGCTACGCGGCCCCCGAGGTCTTCGACGGCAAGCGGACCCCGGGCGCGGACCGGTACGCCTTCGGGGCCATCGCCTACTTCCTGCTGAGCGGGGAATCGCCGCCCGCGACCCCGGAGTTGTTGGCGCAGGCCCTCACCGGGCTGCCGCAGATCGCCGTGCTGGACGCGGAGCAGCGGGCGCGGATCACCTCCATCTACGCCTCCGACCCGCTGAAGCGTCCGGTGAACCTGGCGGGCTGGATGAAGGACGTCCGGCACGCGGTGGTGTCCACGACCACGTCCACCTCGCAGCGGGCGGTCCCGGTCGCGGCTCCGGCCCAGGCACCGGCCCAGGTCCCGCCGAAGCCCGCGGCCCCGCCCCAGCCGTCGGCCGCCCCGCCGTCCGCCCCGCCCGCGGCGCCACTGGCGGCCCCGGCCGTCCCGGCGGCGGCCCCCGCCGCGCCCCCGGCGCAGCCGGTGTACGCCCCACCGCCCACCGAACCGGTGTACACCCCGCCGCCGGTGCAGGCGAGCGTGCCGGAGGGGTACGGTCCCGCGCCGGCCGTCTCCCGTACGGAGCCGCTGCCCGCACCGCCTCCCCCGCGCAAGAAGCGGCGGACCGGACTGGTGCTCGGGGCGGTGCTCGCGGTGCTGGTGGTGGCAGCCGGCGCGGTGGTCGGCGTAAAGCTGCTCGGAGACAAGAAGGACGCGGACGGCGCGAACACGGCGAGCGGCGGGGACAAGGCGGCCGCGTCCTCCCCGGCCCCCGAGAGCCCGACGCCCACCCCGAGCCCGAGCCCGACGCCCAGTCCGTCGAAGTCCACGTCCGACGGCCCGACGACCCAGCCCACGGCGACGGGTTCCCAGCCCCCGTCGGGAGTGGCGCCGGGCGTGAAGGCCGCCGACCTGACCGTCATGGCCCCGGTCAAGGACCTCGGGGGATTCAAGGTCGGGCCCGCCAAGATCAACACCAAGCAGTACGGAGCCGCGTTCATCCAGGAGCGCAGCTGCGACTTCGACGCGTACACGGAGTTCGACCTCAACCGCGAGTGGAAGTCGCTGGAGTTCACCGCGGGGATCGACGACGGCTCGCAGAACGAGAAGGGACGGGTCAGCATCTCGCTCGACGGTCAGCCCGCCGCTTTCTCCGAGCTCGTGGAACTGGGCAAGCCGATCACCCACACGGTGGACGTGAGCGGCGCCCTGCGGCTGCGCGTCAAGGTGGACAAGGGCTGCGACAACGGCACGGTCGTGATCGCCGCCCCCCAGCTCAAGCGGTAGCCCCGGCGCGCCGATACCACGGCGGCCCCGCACCGGTTCTCCGGTGCGGGGCCGCCGTGCGTTGCGTACGGGGAACTACTCGGAGACGCCCAGGCGCTCCAGGATGAGCTCCTTGACGCGCGCAGCGTCGGCCTGGCCGCGGGTGGTCTTCATGACCGCTCCGACCAGCGCGCCGACCGCCGCGATCTTGCCGCCGCGGATCTTGTCGGCGATGCCCGCGTTGCCCGCGATGGCCTCGTCCACGGCCGCGCCGAGCGCGCCCTCGTCCGAGACGACCTTCAGGCCGCGCTTCTCGACGACCTCGTCCGGGGTGCCCTCGCCGGCGAGCACGCCTTCGAGGACCTGGCGGGCGAGCTTGTCGTTGAGCTCACCGGCCGCCACCAGGGCCGCGACGCGCGCGACCTGGACGGGGGTGATGGGCAGCTCGTCGACGACGACGCCCTGCTCGTTGGCGTTGCGCGCCAGCTCGCCCATCCACCACTTGCGGGCGGCAGCCGAGTCGGCGCCGGCCTCGATGGTGGCGACGATGGAGTCCACGGCGCCCGCGTTGAGGATCGACTGCATGTCGTGCTCGGTGACGCCCCAGTCCTGGAGGAGGCGGTTGCGGCGCACGCGCGGCATCTCGGGCAGGCCCGCGCGCAGCTCCTCGACCCAGTCGCGGGCCGGGGCGATGGGCACCAGGTCGGGCTCCGGGAAGTACCGGTAGTCCTCGGCGTTGTCCTTGATGCGGCCGGCCGTGGTGGAGCCGTCCTCCTCGTGGAAGTGCCGGGTCTCCTGCACGATCGAGCCGCCGGAGGAGAGCACCGCCGCGTGGCGCTGGATCTCGAAGCGGGCGGCGCGCTCGACGGAGCGCAGCGAGTTGACGTTCTTCGTCTCGCTGCGGGTGCCGAACTCGGACTCGGGGGTCGGGCGCAGCGACAGGTTGACGTCGCAGCGCATCTGGCCCTTGTCCATGCGGGCCTCGGAGACGCCGAGCGCCTTGATGACCTCGCGCAGCTCGGCGACGTACGCCTTGGCGACCTCGGGGGCCCGCTCGCCGGCGCCCTCGATCGGCTTGGTGACGATCTCGATGAGGGGGATGCCGGCGCGGTTGTAGTCCAGCAGGGAGTGGGACGCGCCGTGGATGCGGCCGGTGGCGCCGCCGACGTGCAGCGACTTACCGGTGTCCTCCTCCATGTGGGCGCGCTCGATCTCCACGCGGAAGATCTCGCCGTCCTCCAGCTGGACGTCCAGGAAGCCGTTGAAGGCGATGGGCTCGTCGTACTGGGAGGTCTGGAAGTTCTTCGGCATGTCCGGATAGAAGTAGTTCTTCCGGGCGAAGCGGCACCACTCGGCGATCTCGCAGTTCAGCGCGAGACCGATCTTGATGGCGGACTCGATGCCGATCTCGTTGACGACCGGCAGCGCGCCGGGCAGCCCGAGGCAGACCGGGCACGTCTGCGAGTTGGGCTCGGCACCCAGCTCGGTCGAGCAGCCGCAGAACATCTTGGTCTTCGTGCCGAGTTCGACGTGGACCTCGAGGCCCATGACGGGGTCGTACGACGCGAGGGCGTCCTCGTACGACAGCAGTTCAATGGCAGTCACAGTGGAAATTCCCTCTCAGCCCAGCAGGACGTCGTCGTCGCCGAGACGCTTGAGCTCGCGGTACAGGATCGCGAGGCCGGTGACGATGGCGGCGGCGGACACGACGGCGTCGATCAGCTTCAGCGTGTCTTGCTCGGTGCGGGCCTTCTTGACCTGCTTGATCACGCTCAAGGCGCCGAAGGCGGTGGTGCCGATCGACAGGTAGGTGCCGGTCTTGGACTTCTTGAAGCCCTTGGCCTTGGACAGTGCACTGGTGCTCACAGCGACGGTGCCTCCTCAAGCAGCGGGTGTCCCCAGCGCTCGATGAAGGCCGCCTCGACGGCGGCACCGACCTTGTAGAGCCGGTCGTCCTTCATCGCCGGGGCGATGATCTGCAGTCCGACCGGGAGACCGTCCTCCGGAGCCAGGCCGCAGGGCAGCGACATGGCGGAGTTGCCGGCCAGGTTGGTCGGGATGGTGCACAGGTCCGCGAGGTACATCGCCAGCGGGTCGTCGGTGCGCTCACCGATCGGGAAGGCGGTGGTGGGCGTGGTCGGGGAGACGATCACGTCGACCTGCTCGAAGGACTTCTCGAAGTCCTGCGTGATGAGCGTGCGGACCTTCTGGGCGGAGCCGTAGTACGCGTCGTAGTAGCCGGAGCTGAGCGCGTACGTGCCGAGGATGATGCGGCGCTTGACCTCGTCGCCGAAGCCGGCTTCGCGGGTCAGGGCGGTGACGTCCTCGGCGGACTTGGTGCCGTCGTCGCCGACGCGCAGGCCGTAGCGCATGGCGTCGAAGCGGGCCAGGTTGGAGGAGCACTCGGACGGCGCGATCAGGTAGTACGCGGCCATCGCGAGGTCGAAGGACGGGCAGTCCAGCTCGACGATCTCGGCGCCGAGCTCCTTGAGGAGGGCGACGGACTCGTTGAAGCGCTGGACGACGCCGGCCTGGTAGCCCTCGCCGGCGAACTGCTTGACCACACCGACGCGCATGCCGGCGACGGAGCCGTTGCGGGCGGCCTCGACGACCGGCGGGACCGGGGCGTCGATGGAGGTGGAGTCGAGCGGGTCGTGGCCGGCGATCACCTCGTGGAGGAGCGCGGCGTCCAGGACCGTACGGGCGCAGGGCCCGCCCTGGTCGAGGGAGGAGGAGAAGGCGACCATGCCGTAGCGGGAGACGCCGCCGTAGGTGGGCTTGACGCCGACCGTGCCGGTGACGGCGGCGGGCTGGCGGATGGAACCGCCGGTGTCCGTGCCGATGGCGAGCGGGGCCTGGAAGGCGGCCAGCGCGGCCGCGGAGCCGCCGCCGGAGCCGCCGGGGATCCGGGTGAGGTCCCAGGGGTTGCCGGTGGGGCCGTAGGCGCTGTTCTCGGTGGAGGACCCCATGGCGAACTCGTCCATGTTGGTCTTGCCGAGGATGACGACGTCGGCTTCCTTCAGCTTGCGCGTCAGGGTGGCGTCGTAGGGCGGGATCCAGCCTTCGAGGATCTTCGAACCGACGGTGGTCGGAACCCCGACGGTGGTGAAGATGTCCTTGAGGGCGAGCGGTACGCCGGCCAGCGGGCCGAGCTTCTCGCCGCGCTCGCGCTTGGCGTCGACGGCGCGCGCCTGGGCAAGCGCACCCTCGCGGTCGACGTGCAGGAAGGCGTGGACCTTCTCGTCGGTCGCCTCGATGCGGGCCAGGTGGGCCTCGGTGACCTCGACGGCCGTGAGGACGCCGGAGGCGATCTTCTCGGCGGTCTCGGCGGCCGTGAGCCTGATGATGCTCTGCGTGTCGGTCATGTTGTTAGTCCTCCCCCAGGATCTGCGGCACCTTGAAACGCTGCTGCTCCTGGGCGGGAGCGCCGGAAAGCGCCTGCTCGGGGGTGAGCGACGGACGGACCTCGTCCGCGCGCATGACGTTCGTCAGCGGCAGCGGGTGGGAGGTCGGCGGGACGTCTTGGTCGGCGACCTCGGAAACGCGGGCGACCGCGCCGATGATGTCGTCGAGCTGTCCAGCGAAGTGGTCGAGCTCTTCGCTCTTCAGCTCCAGACGTGCCAGCCGAGCGAGGTGGGCGACCTCCTCGCGCGTGATGCCAGGCATGCAGCGATCCTCTGGGGGTGGTGAGTGTGTAGGTTTCGCTGCCAATCCTATGGGGCCCGGCCCCCACCCGACGCAACGGTTTCCTCCGGGGGCGGTACGAAGCCTCCAGCGGGGGCCGATTCCACCCCGGTCCGGTCCCTCCGCGGGGCTCCCCCGGCCGCTGCCGGGGGCCGGTCCCCGCAGGGCAGCGGTCAGCCGGTCAGCGCATCACGGGCCGCGGCCAGTGTGGCCGACAGGGTGGGGTGGACCGTGAGGTCCGGGCGGGCCAGCCGCAGCTGGGTGCGGACGTCCGCGGCGCGGGGGTAGCCCGGGTCTGCGCCGACGACCAGACGGCGGCCCGCGGTCGCCGCGGCCGCGCCGAGTTCGTACAGGGTGATCGGCTGGACCGTCAGCGACGCATCGCATGCCGGGAACCAGAACAGCGTCACGTCGGCCAGCCCCAGGTGCCGGTACTCCCACGCGATCTGGATGTCCGTCTGCGAGGGGTCGGACACGTCGAAGTCCGTCCGGCGCGGGTTGAGGACGACGAAGTCGGCCAGCGCCCGCGCCGCCGCCGCCTGCCACGGCGGGCAGTGCGTGATCCCGCCCGCCAGGAAGACCGACGGCGGGTCGCCCGGGGCGGGCCGGTGCACCGCCGGTGCTTCGACGTATCTCACTGGGTCCGCGCCGCGGCCGTCTGCGCCGCCGCCTCCGCCGCCAGTTCGGCCGTGATGTCCGCCGGGCGGCGCCAGCCGCGCTCGCCGCGGGCCAACAGCCAGGCCGTGGCCTCCTGCGGGGGCATCGCCGCGGCGACCAGCCAGCCCTGGACGGCATCGCAGCCGAGGTCGCGCAGCCGCTCCCACGTCTCGTCGTCCTCGACGCCCTCCGCGACGACCAGCAGGCCGAGGGAGTGCGCGAGGTCCACCGTGCAGCGGACGATCTCCGCGTCCTGGGCGTCCACCGCGAGCCGGGCCACGAACGACCGGTCGATCTTCAGCTCACTGACCGGCAGCCGCCGCAGGTGGACGAGGGAGGAGTAGCCCGTACCGAAGTCGTCCAGGGACATCTTCACGCCGTGGCCGGTCAGCCCGGCCATCGTGTCGGCGGCCCGCTGCGGGTCCTCCAGCAGGACGTGCTCCGTTATCTCCAACTGCAGTCCGCTCGCCGGGACCCCGTGCCGGGCGAGGCGCGCGGCCACCGCGCCGGCGAAGCCGGGGGTGTGGACGTCGCGCGGCGAGACGTTGACGGCGACGGGGACCTTGAGGCCCTGGGCCCGCCACCGGGCGACCTGCGCGAGCGCGGTCTCCAGTACGTATTCCGTCAGGTGCGGCATCAGCCCGGAGGTCTCCGCGATGGCGATGAACTCGTCCGGGGAGACCCGCCCGCGCTCCGGGTGCACCCACCGCACCAGTGCCTCGAGGCCGGCCACCTGGCCGTCGAAGCGGACCTTCGGCTGGTAGTGCAGCTCCACCTCGCCGGCGTCGAGCGCCCGCCGCAGGTCACCCAGCAGGCCGAGCCGGTCGGGCGTGTTGCTGTCGCGCTTCGACTCGTACACCTCGACGCCCGTGCGGTCCCGCTTCGCCTGGTACATGGCGACGTCGGCGCGGCGCAGCAGCCCCTCCGCGTCAAGCGCGTGGTCGGGGAAGACGGCGAGGCCGGCGCTGGCCTCCAGGACCAGGGTCAGGCCGTCCAGGTCGAGGGGTGAGCTGAGCTCGGCGACGAGGTGGCGGGCGACGCGCTGGGCGCTGGTGGTGGAGTCGGCGATGGGCAGCAGGACGGCGAACTCGTCGCCGCCGAGCCGGGCCGCCTCGGCGTCCTCCGGCAGGGCCTGTTGGAGCCGGTCCGCGATCTGCAGGAGCAGCCGGTCGCCGGCGAGGTGGCCGAGGGTGTCGTTGACCGCGCGGAAGCGGTCCAGGTCGATCAGCACCAGCGCCGAGCGGGTGCCCAGACGTTCAGCCTGGTCGAGCGCGCTCCAGGCCCGCTCCAGCAGCCACTGCCGGTTCGGCAGCCCGGTCAGCGGATCCCGCAGCTGCTCCTCGGCGCGGGCGCGGGCGATCCACAGCGTGGAGTCCAGGGCGATCAGGGGTACGGCGAACAGCGGCAGCAGGACCGGCTGCGATTCGGCGACCACGCAGATCAGCGGGGCGATGCCGAGGAGGGCGACGGCCACCAGCGCTTGGCGCACCAGCGCGGTGCGGGCGACGGTGGGCAGTCCCCCGCCGCGCGGGGCGAGCGCGAACCACAGCAGGATGCGGGTGACGAGCAAGTAGGCGAGGGCGACCATGATGACTTCGGGGACCGCGTCGGCCTCCCAGCCGGTGGGCTTCCACGGGTGTTCCACGGACGGCGCCTCGCCGAAGGCGGCGAGTACGAGGGCGCCCGCGCCGATGCCGAGGATGTCCGTGGAGCCGTGCAGCAGGCCCTGGCGCCAGCGGTGCCGGCGGGCGGCGCCGACGAGGGTCACCACGGCGAGCGAGACGAGGCCCGCGGGGACCCATCCGTACAGGATGAGGACGCCGAGGGTCAGGGCCGCGCCCGATCCGGTGCCGCCCCACCACCGGTCGCGGCCGAGGGCGACGAGATGGCCGACGATGATGCCGGTGAGCAGCGCGAGCGCCCAGCCGACCGCGCCGCCGGGGAACAGGGCGTGACTGCTTGTCAGCGCGGTGACGATGCCCACGGCGAGCACCGCGGCGGCGAGACCCATGACGACGAAGGGCAGCGCGAGGCGCCCTCGCTCCGCTCCGCCCGCGCCCGTTCCCGTGTCGAGCGGTCGGGATTCCGATGTCCTGGCGCCCAGGACACCGAGCCGGCCCGTCCGCATGGACGGGCGCACCCCGCCGAATTCTGGTGACGGGTCGGCGCTTTCGGTGGGTTTCATGCCCGTCCCTCTCACAGCCGGCGATGCCGATGTCACGCGATGGCCCCGATGTCATGCCATCACGACTGGAAGCGCATCAAGCAGCCGTGCACGACGGGCGCACCCCTCAACAGTAGGACGCGAGAGGCACCCAGGGGCAGCGGTCGGCGGCGGTTGCCCGAATACGACCCAGCCATCCTCATCAGTACGGTATCCGCCGAACGGGTGAGTTTGGACCAGGGCCCTCCAGATCACCCGTCCGATGATCCGACAGCCCACGGCCCGCGACCAGCCATGTACCGGCCTCGGTTCAGCCCTGTACCGGCCGTTCGGCTCCGGATGCCACCTCCGGCCGCGCCTGGCGTGCGCCCGCTCGTACGGCCGCACGCCACGCATCCGTTCACCTTCGCCACTGCCCCGCGACGGCTACCGCGGACGCGGTCCCTCCAGGTACTTACTCCCCTCCGGTGGCGCCGTCCACCGGGAGCGCGGCCTCGCGCGCCGCCTCCGGGCCCTGTTCCAACAGGACGGCGAATCCGGCGTCGTCGAGGATGTGGAGCTTCAGCTGCACGGCCTTGTCGTACTTGGAACCGGGGTTGTCGCCGACCACGACGAAAGAGGTCTTCTTCGACACGGAGCCGGTGACCTTGGCGCCGCGGCTCTGCAGGGCCTCCTTCGCTCCGTCGCGGGTGTGGCTCTGCAAAGTGCCGGTGACGACGACGGTCAGCCCCTCCAGCGGGCGCGGCCCCTCCTCCTCGCCGGAACCTTCCTCCTCCATCCCGACACCGGCCGCCCGCCACTTGCGCAGGATCTCCTGGTGCCAGTCGACGGCGAACCACTCCTTGAGGGAGGCCGCGATGATCGCCCCGACCCCGTCGGTGGCGGTCAGCTCCTCCTCGGTGGCCTGCTCGATGCGCTCGATGGAGCGGAACTCGCGGGCAAGGGCCTCCGCCGCGACCGGTCCGACGTGACGGATCGACAGGCCGTTGATGATGCGGGCGAGCGGGCGGTCCTTGGCGGCCGCGATGTTCTCCAGCATCGACAGGGCGTTCTTCTTCGGCTCGCCCTTCTGGTTGGCGAAGACCGTGACGATCTTCTCCTCGCCCGTCTTCGGGTCCCGCTTGGGCAGCCCGCTGTCCGGGTCCAGGACGTAGGCCTTGATGGGGAGCAGCTGCTCGATGGTGAGGTCGAAGAGGTCGCCCTCGTCCAGCAGGGGGGGCTGGGCCGGCTCCAGCGGGCCGGTCAGCGCGGCCGCCGCCACCATGCCGAAGTTCTCGATGTCCAGGGACTGCCGGCCGCCCAGGTAGAAGAGCCGCTCGCGCAACTGGGCGGGGCAGGTCTGGGCATTGGGACACCGGACGTCGATGTCCCCCTCCTTCATCGGCCGCAGCGCCGTCCCGCACGCGGGGCACTCGGCCGGCATCACGAACTCCCGCTCGCTGCCGTCCCGCAGGTCCACCACCGGGCCGAGGATCTCGGGGATGACGTCGCCCGCCTTGCGCAGGACGACGGTGTCCCCGATGAGGACGCCCTTGGCCCTGACGACCTCCTGGTTGTGCAGCGTCGCGAACTCGACCTCCGAGCCCGCCACCGTCACCGGCTCCACCTGCGCGTACGGGGTCACGCGCCCGGTGCGGCCGACGCCGACCTTGATGTCGATCAGCTTGGTGTTGACCTCTTCGGGGGCGTACTTCCAGGCGATCGCCCAGCGCGGGGCGCGCGCGGTGGAGCCGAGCCGGCCTTGGAGTGCGATCTCGTCGAGCTTGACGACGACCCCGTCGATCTCGTGCTCCACCGAGTGCCGGTTCTCGCCGAAGTCCGCGATGAACCCCCGGACCTCGGCGAGCGAGGAGACCACCTTGTTGTGCCGGGCGGTGGGCAGACCCCACTCCCGCAGCAGCTCGTACGCCTGCGACTGGCGCTCGATCTCGAAGCCCTCGCGGGCGCCGATGCCGTGCACCACCATGTGCAGCGGACGGCTCGCGGTGACCTTGGGGTCCTTCTGACGCAGCGAACCGGCCGCGGCGTTGCGCGGGTTGGCGAAGGGCTTGCCCTCGGCCTCCACCAGCCTGGCGTTGAGCTCCTCGAACTTCTCCATCGGGAAGTAGACCTCGCCACGGATCTCGACCAGGGCCGGGATCCGGTCGCCCTTCAGGCGGTCCGGGATCTCGGCGATGGTGCGGACGTTGGGCGTGATGTCCTCGCCGGTGCGGCCGTCGCCGCGGGTGGCGGCGCGGGTCAGGCGGCCGTTCTCGTAGGTGAGGTTGACGGCGAGGCCGTCCACCTTCAGCTCGCAGAGGTAGTGGTAGTCGGAGGTGTTGGCGTCCCGGGCCACGCGCTCGGCCCAGGCCGCCAGTTCCTCGTCGTCGAAGGCGTTGTCGAGGGAGAGCATCCGCTCGCGGTGCACGACGGAAGCGAAGTCCGTCTGGTACGCCCCGGCCACCTTCTGGGTGGGCGAATCGGGTGTACGCAGCTCCGGGTACTCCTCCTCCAGCGCCTCCAGGGAGCGCAGCAGCTTGTCGAACTCGGCGTCGCTGACGACCGGCTGGTCGTTCACGTAGTACCGGAAGCGGTGCTCCTCGACCTGCTCGGCGAGCAGCGCGTGCTGCTCGCGCACCGCCGCCGCTACGGCCGTGTCGCTGCCCTGCTTCTGTTCGGCTGCCATGCCGTGTCCTCCCGTGGCCCGTCCTGATCCATCACTCAGGGTTGTCGGCGAGCGACCTCGCCGCCCTGACGCAGTGCGCCTGAACGGCGCGCGCGTAGGCGGGCGAAGCGCCCGCCAGTCCGCACGACGGAGTGACCACGACGGACTCCGCCAGAGTCCCCGGGGTCAGCCCCAGCCTGCGCCAAAGCTTCCTGACACCCATGACGCTACCGCCCGGGTCTGACAACGGGCCGTCGGTGCCGGGCACCACTCCGGCGAAGAGTTTCGTACCGCCTTCGACGGCTTCCCCGATGACGTCGTCCTCGCGCTCGGTGAGCAAGGAGAAATCGAACGACACGCCCGAGACGCCGGCTCGCCGCAGCAGGCCGAAGGGCACCTCGGGCGCGCAGG
This sequence comes from Streptomyces sp. ISL-43, assembly GCF_018614195.1. Lineage (GTDB taxonomy): Bacteria > Actinomycetota > Actinomycetes > Streptomycetales > Streptomycetaceae > Streptomyces. The sequence goes on along the minus strand of NZ_JAGGOT010000062.1, from coordinate 93,901 downwards.
AGTGGACGATGACCTCCCCGTCGTGGACGGCGAACAGCTCCCGCAGCGTCCCCTCGACGACCTGCCGGTCGACGGCGCGGTACGTGCGGTAGCCACTGGCGGACCGCACCCGCCCGAGCAGGACCGAGGTGAGCGAGGGCTCGTCGTACTGCAGCACGATCTCGGCGCCGGGGATGCGCTTGCGGACGTCGGCCAGGTGCTCGCGCACCCCTTCGGCCAGCGAGCCGGCCAGGTCCCGGCAGGCGCCGGGGTCCTGGAGCACGGCCTCGCCGCCGTGCAGCTCCAGGGCGCCGGCCAGCGTCCACGGCCCGACCGCCTGGACCTTGAGCTTCCCCTGGTACCCCTGGGTGAACTCCTCCAGGGCGTCGAGGTCTTCGCCGAGCCAGGAGCGCGCGCGCTTGCTGTCGCGGCCGGGGCGGTCGCTGATGCGCCAGCCGCTCGGCTCCACGTGCGCGTACATGTCCACGAGCAGGCCGAGGGAGCGGCCGATCATGTCCGAGCCGGGTCCCCGGGCGGGCAGCTCGGCGAGGTACGGGAACTCCTCGAAGGACCCGGTGACGGTCCTGGCGGATTCGCGGGCGTCACCGCCGGGGAGCGAGCCGACGCCGGTGGCCCCGCCGGCGGCACTCATCGGCCGGGACTGACGGAGAGGTCGCTGACCACGGCGTCGCGGGGCAGGTCGACGGCCATCACGATGGTCGTCGCGACGGACTCGGGGTCGATCCAGTCGGCGGCGTCGTAGGACTCGCCCTCCTGGGAGCGGACCTTTGCCTGCATGGGGGTGGCGGTGCGGCCGGGGAAGACGGAGGTGACGCGGATGCCGTGCTCCTTCTCCTCCGCCCGGAGCGAGTCCGCGAGGGCCTTGAGGCCGTGCTTGGAGGCGGCGTACGCGCTCCAGTCGGCGTGGGCGGCGAGGCCGGCGCCGGAGTTCACGAAGACGACGGTCGCGTGGGAGGCCCGCAGGGTGGGGAGCAGCAGGCGGGTCACCTCGGCGGGGGCGATGAGGTTGACGTTGAGCTGCTGGTGCCAGGTCTTGGGGCGCAGCTCGCCGACGGGGCCGAGGTCGACGATGCCGGCGATGTGCAGGAGGGAGTCGATGCGTTCGGGGATGGGCTGCTTGGAGAAGGCCCACGACAGCCGGTCGGGGTCGGCGAGGTCCCCGACGAGCGCGCGGGATCCGGGGTACCGGTCGGTGAGCTGCTTGCCGCGGGCGGCGTCGCGTGCGAGCAGGACGAGGTCGTCGCCGCGGGCGTGCAGGCGGTCGGCGACGGCGGCGCCGATGCCGGAGCCGGCGCCGGTGATCAGGTGAGTGGCCATGCCTCCCATGCTCGCAGGTGCCCCGCCCCCACCGGCCCGCCGTATCCGCCCGCGCCGCCGCGGCCGTCTCGGGGGCCCGGGGGGCTTGGGGGGCTTGGGGTCAGAGGCCCGCCGCTTCGCGGAGGGCGGCGGCCGTCTTCGAGGCGTCGTAGTCGGCGGGGACGCCGTCGACGAGGATGATGTCCCCCGCGATGTGGTCGGCGCGCAGCGGGATCAGCGCCTGGTAGGCGGCGGAGGCGTACCAGGCGCGGGCACCTTCGAGGTCCGGGAAGGCGATCATGACGATCGTGCCGGGCCAGGTGCCCTCCATGACCTCGACCTCGCGGCCGTGCACGATGAAGCGGCCGTCGAAGGGATCCATGGTGGCCTGGATCTCCTCGATGTAGCGCAGGATGTCCTCGTTCATGGTCTCGGGGCGTATGTGGGCGATGGCGTAGGCGGTCATCTCGGGCCTCATCTTCGGTGCGGGATCGGCTTGTTGATCCGATCCTGCCCCCCGACGACCCCGAAGGCGATTACCTCCGGGGTCATCGGCGGGTGTGGTGTCAGCCCGCGAGGTAGGCGCGGATGACGGTCACCTCCGCCTTGTTGCCCGTCCGGTCGGTGACGGTGGCCCGCAGGGAGACCGTCCCGCCCTTCGCCGGGGTCCGCACGGCGACCTCGCCGTCCTGCACGCGCAGCGGGTGCCAGGTGTGGCCCTCGTCGTAGGAGACCCGGACGCGCAGGGAGGCCGGGGCCGCGGCCGCCGGGCCCTGCACGGTCACCGGGAACGTCACCGTCCGGCCGGCCGGCAGGGTGCCGTCCAGCGCCGGGCGGGCGTCGAAGCGGACCACCGAGACCGGGAGCGCGGTCGGCCCGTCCGTCTGCTTCGAGCGGAACCACCAGGTCGCGGTGACCTCCGAAGAGGTCCCGGAGAGCTCGGGGCGCACCCGCGTCGTCGTGGTCAGCTCGTACGCCGCCTCGCCCGCCGGGACCGCGAACGGCCCGCTCGACGCCAGCGGGGCCTCGCTGCGGCCCGCCACCACGCCGTCGCGGCGCAGGACCGTGCTGCCGGTGGCGGCGTAGACGTCGCCGACGTGGTTCGCGCCGTCCGCCAGCAGCGGCACGGAGCCCGTGATCGAGTCGCCCTCGCGGAACACCCCGTGGACGGCGTCCGCGCGGGGCGCGAAGACCGCCGTGTTGAAGTGCTCGCGGTAGGTGCGGCCGCCCGTGAACGTGCGCCCGCTCTCCGCGGAGTACGTCGCCTCCTCCAGCGGGAAGCCGTTCCCGTCCTGGCCCGCGCTCTGGGTGAACGAGAGGTCCCACGTCACCTTGTCGACGGTCGACACGTACACCGTGCTCGTGGTCGGCAGCGGCCGCCGGAACGACAGCGAGGTCGCGGAACGGCTGTCGGGGAGGTTGCCGATCGCCATGAGCGAGCCCTCCTTGCCGGGAGCCGAGGCGCCCTGGCCGATCTTGAGGGCCGCCAGGTCGCGCGGCTTCAGGTGCCGGGTGTAGCCGGTGGCGAGGCTCCGTACCGGGCTGCCCAGCACGGCGTGGTACTCCGCCGACGCGCCGTCCTGCCAGTGCACGTCCCACTGCTGGCTGAGCGCGCCGGCCTCGGCCCGCGGACCCAGGTGCCGGGTGCGGAACCCGGTGAGCGAGTCGAGCCAGAAGCCGAAGCCGTACTCCTCGCCGCCCTCGCGCAGGGTGTACGTCGGCATGGCGAACTGGGCCTCGGCCGACTTCGACGGGACCGTGATGTCCACCGGCCGGGTGGTGCGCGCGTCGAGCGTCACCGTGGTGTCGCCGGCGATGTCGAGCTGCGGCTGGACGATCCAGTCGGCCCTCTTGGTGAAGTCCAGCGGGTCGACGACGAGGGACGCGTCGAGCAGGTAGCCGCCCTTGGGGACGCGCAGGGTGACGGTGCCGGAGGCGTCGTACGCCTCGAAGCGCCGGGCCGCCGCACCGCCCTTGGTGCCCTGGAGGGTGGTGCCGTAGTCCTTGGCCGGCTTCCCGTCGCGTCCGACGTGCCGGAGCGTCAGGTCGTAGGACTCGGTCTCGCGTTCGACGACGGCGGCCGTACGCACGCTCTGGCCGCCGCCGGTCGCGGTGGCGGTCGCGTACGCGCTGTACATGCCGTCCACCGCCCCGCCGGGGCGGGTGTCCACGGTCAGCGCGGTCTCGGCGGTGCCGCCCGCCGGCACGGTGAGCTGCCGGGCGCCGAGGGTGAAGAAGCCCTCGGGCGCGGGCTTGCCGTCGGGGCCGCTGCCGGTGACGGCGAGGTCGAGGGTGACGGGCGAGCCGCCGAGGTTCCGGTAGGTGATCTTCCGCGACTGCGGGGTGTCGTCCGCGTGCGGCCAGCGCTGCTCGTCGAAGGCCAGCGCCCCCTCCTGGGCGACCACGCTCTGGCCGAGCGCGGTCTCGACGGCGATCCGGCCGGTGCCCTGCTGATACGGGGTGTACGCCGTCCCCTCGGCGGAGGCGCTCAGCGCGCCCTTGAGCTCGGCGCCCTTCCAGGCCGGGTGCTGCTGCTTGAGCAGGGCGGCGGCGCCCGCGACGTGCGGGGTGGCCATGGAGGTGCCGGAGATCGTCAGGTAGCCGGCCGGGTCCTGGCCGGTCTCGCGGTCGATGACGCTGCCGGGGGCGGCGGCCGCGGTGATGTCGACGCCGGGCGCGGTGACGTCCGGTTTCACGCCGCCGTCGCCGATGCGCGGGCCGGTGCTGGAGAAGGGGGCGAGGACCTCCGCGTCGTCGACGGCGCCGACGGTGAGCGCGGCGTTCGCGCTGCCCGGGGAGTCGACGGTGCCGGGGCCTCGGCGGCCGCGGTTGCCGGCGGCGACGGCGAACAGCACGCCCTTCTCGGCGCTGAGCTTGTCGACGGCCGCTTCGAGGGGGTCGAGCTGGGCGGTGTCGGGGGCGCCGAGGCTGAGGTTGACGATGTCGGCGCCCTGGGCGACGGCCCATTCCATCCCGGCGAGGATCCCGGAGTCGTCGCCGGAGCCGCGGTCGTCGAGGACCTTGCCGTTCAGGAGCTTCGCGCCGGGGGCGACGCCCTTGAAGGCGCCGGCCGAGCCGGAGCCCGTACCGGCGGCGATGGAGGCGACGTGCGTGCCGTGGCCGAAGTGGTCCGCGGCGTCGGCGGCCCTGGAGAAGTTCGCTTCGGCGACGACCTGGCCCGAGAGGTCGGCGTGGGTGGCGTCGATGCCGGTGTCGAGGACGGCGATCTTGACGCCGGCGCCGTCGTACCCGGCGGCCCAGGCCTGGCCGGCGCCGATCTGCCGGGTGCTCTTGTCGAGGGTGGCGGTGCGCACGGCGTCGAGCCAGACCGTCGCGATGCCGGGGGCGGCGGCACGGCGGCCGGTGTCCCGCCCGGGGTCGGTGAGCGCCTCCCAGACGGCGGCGGCGTCCCGGGGGGCCGCGCTGACGGCCTCGGCGTCGAGGGTGGCGTACGTCCGGGTGACGTCGAGGCCGTCGGCGGCGCGCAGGGCGGACCGGGCGGCGGTGGCCCCGCCGGCCTCGTAGCCGACGATCAGCCGGAGCCGGCCGTCGCGGCGGCCCTGGTACTCGGGGCGGCCCAGCTCGGTGACGTCGAAGAGCCGGGGGTCGAGCTTCCCGGCGCGGATCAGGGGCTGGGCGTCGTACGGCAGGACGCTGGTGCGGCCGTTCTCGCGGCGCAGCGAGACCGGTATGTGCTCCCGGCCCGCGGCGCGTTCGAGGGCGATGGGCTCGCCGCCGGCGTCGAGGACGACGCGGTCGCCGGTGATGAGGGTGACGCGGGTGGCCGAGGCCGCCGGCGCGGCGGATGCCGCCGGTTGCGCGGATTTCGCGGCGGCGGAGCTCGGTGCGGGCGCGGCCGAGGCCGGGGTGGTCAGCCCCGCCGCGAGCGCGAGAGCGGCGGCCGCGGCGACCGAAGCCGCCGCCCCCGCCCTGCCGTGGTGGTTGCGCACGTAGTTCCCCCTGAGAGAAGAGTGCAGGAACCAGGCAGTATGCCGACGGAGTGACGGGCCATCAATGCTCTGTAGTCGTAAGGGAGTTGGGCTGGAATGTGCGGCGGTAGCCGATCGGGGAGACACCCAGTGCCGTCCGCATGTGCTGGCGCAGGGAGTTGGCGGATCCGAAGCCGGACCGGTGGGCGACCAGGTCGACGGGCAGGTCGCTGGACTCCAGCAAGTGGCGGGCCACTTCGAGGCGTTGGCCGGTGAGCCACTGGACCGGGGTCATGCCCACCTCGTCGCGGAACCGCCGGGTGAAGGTGCGCAGGCTCATGCGGGCGTGAGCGGCCAGTTCGGCGAGCGCGATCGGCTCGGCGAGGCGTTCCAGGGCCCAGGCGCGGGTGGCGGTGGTGGTGGCGATCGTGGGCTCCGGGACGGGCCGGTCGATGTACTGGGCCTGGCCGCCGTCGCGCCACGGCGGTACGACGCACAGCCGCGCGGCCCGGTTGGCGACGGCCGTGCCGTGGTCCCCGCGGATCAGGTAGAGGCAGAGGTCGACCCCGGACGCGACGCCCGCCGAGGTGAGGATGTCGCCGTCGTCGACGAAGAGCACCTCCTCGTCGAGCTTGACCTGCGGGAAGGCCCGCTGGAACTCGGGCGCGTGCACCCAGTGCGTGGTCGCGGCCCGGCCGTCGAGCAGTCCGGCGGCGGCCAGCACGGTGGAGCCCGTGCAGATGGACACGATCCGGGTGCCGGGCCGGATCGCGGCCAGGGCGTCCGCGATCGCGGGCGGCAGCGGGGCGCCCCGCATCAGCTCGTCCATGGCGTGGGTGGGCGGGACGACCACCGTGTCGGCGGCGGCCAGCGCCTCGGGCCCGGAGGAGACCCCGATGGTGAAACCAGCGTCACTGGTCACGGGCGCGCCGTCGGCGGTGCAGACGGTCACCTCGTAGAGCGGCTTCCCGGCCTCGTCGAGGGCATTGCCGAAGACCCGGGAGGGGATGCCGAGCTCGAACGGGGGAACCCCTTCGAGAGCGAGTACGGCGATTCGGTGCGGGCGCGGGGTCATGGCCAGATCCTGTCACATGGTGGCCGTACGGCCAATGCCATGACCCCGCTCCGGAGCCGAAGCTGGTTCCACAACACCGGACACACCTGAGGAGAAAAACATGCGCGCCATCGTCGTCAGCCAGTGGGGCGGGCCCGAGGCACTGACCGAAACCGAAATGGAGCGGCCGGAGCCGGGCGTCGCCGAGATCCTCGTGCGGGTGCGCGCGGCCGGCGTGAACCCGGTCGACTGGAAGACCCGCGCCTCGGGCGGCCTGATCTCCTGGGGCGCGGTCCCGGTGGTCGGCTGGGACGTCTCCGGCACGGTCGAGGAGGTCGGCCCCGGCGTGACCCTGTTCCAGCCGGGCGACGAGGTCTTCGGCATGCCGCGCTTCCCGCACCAGGCGAGCGCCTACGCCGAGTACGTGACGGCCCCGGCCCGGCACTTCGTGCGCAAGCCGGCGAACATCGACCACATCGGCGCGGCCGCGCTGCCGCTGGCGGCCCTGACCGCCTACCAGTCGCTGGTCGACACGGCGGGCCTCGAGGCCGGACAGCGGGTCCTGATCCACGCGGCGGCGGGCGGCGTGGGCCACCTCGCCGTGCAGATCGCCAAGGCGTACGGGGCGTACGTGATCGGCACCGCCAGTGCCGGCAAGCACGAGCTGCTGCGCTCGCTGGGCGCGGACGAGCTGATCGACTACCGCTCGGCCGACTTCGCCGAGGCCGTCGGCGAAGACGTCGACATCGTGCTGGACTCGGTCGGCGGGGACTACGGGCAGCGCTCGCTGGCGGTCCTCAAGCCCGGCGGGCACCTGGTGACCCTGCCGAGCCCGGACGACGTACCGGCGGACGCGCCCGGCGTACACACCGGCTGGACCCTGGTGGAGCCGGACTACGCGGGCCTCAAGGCCGTCGCCGCGCTGGTGGCGCAGGGCAAGCTGCGGCCGCTGGCCGAGGCCGCGAAGGCGCACGAGATCGGCGAGCGCGGGCGCACCACCGGCAAGATCGTGCTGACGGTGGCCTGAGCACCGGAGCCCTGCCGGAGCGCCGGGGCTCCGGGTCCCAGGGCTCCGGTCCGCGCCTAGACCGCCGCGGTGGTGGCCCGGGTGGTCGCGGAGATCGTGGCGGAGCCGACCACGCGCGTGTCGTCGTAGAGCACGATCGCCTGGCCGGGGGCCACTCCGCGGACCGGCTCGGTGAAGGAGACGCGCAGCTCGCCGTCCACGAGCTCGGCGAAGACCTCGGTCTCGCCGCCGTGGGCGCGCAGCTGCGCGGTGTACGTGCCCGGCGCGGCGGGGGCTCCGCCGCACCAGCGGGGGCGGATCGCGGTGAGGGCGGTGACGTCGAGGGCCTCGACGGGGCCGACGGTGACGGTGTTGTTGACCGGGGAGATGTCGAGGACGTAGCGCGGCTTGCCGTCGGGGGCCGGGTGGCCGATCCGCAGGCCCTTGCGCTGGCCGATGGTGAAGCCGAAGGCGCCCTCGTGGGTGCCGACCTTCTCTCCGGTGGCCTCGTCGACGATGTCGCCCTCGGCCTTGCCGAGGCGGCCGGCGAGGAAGCCCTGGGTGTCGCCGTCGGCGATGAAGCAGATGTCGTGGCTGTCGGGCTTCTTCGCGACGGCCAGGCCCCGCTCCTCGGCCTCGGCGCGGATCTCGTCCTTGGTGGTGAGGGTGTCGCCGAGCGGGAAGAGCGCGTGGGCGAGCTGCTTCTCGTCCAGGACGCCGAGGACGTACGACTGGTCCTTGGCCATGTCGGAGGCGCGGTGCAGCTCGCGCGTGCCGTCGTCGTTCAGGACGACGGTGGCGTAGTGGCCGGTGCAGACGGCGTCGAAGCCGAGGGCGAGGGCCTTGTCGAGCAGTGCCGCGAACTTGATCTTCTCGTTGCAGCGCAGGCAGGGGTTCGGGGTGCGCCCGGCCTCGTACTCCGCGATGAAGTCCTCGACGACGTCCTCGCGGAAGCGCTCGGCGAGGTCCCAGACGTAGAAGGGGATGCCGATGACGTCGGCCGCGCGGCGGGCGTCGCGGGAGTCCTCGATCGTGCAGCAGCCGCGGGCGCCGGTCCGGAAGGACTGCGGGTTCGCGGAGAGCGCGAGGTGGACACCGGTCACGTCGTGCCCGGCTTCGACGGCACGGGCGGCGGCGACGGCGGAGTCCACTCCGCCGGACATGGCGGCCAGGACGCGGAGGGGGCGGGGGCTGCTCGGCAGGTTCTCAGTCATAGCACCGTCCAGGGTACGGGGGAACCGGGCGGGGTCACAGCGCGTTATCGGTGGCAGGGGGTGGATCACCATGGGGAGCAAGGGCGACAAGGGCGGTACGGGGGCCAAGGGGGCCAAGGCGGGCGCCGGGGCCGCGGGGTCCGTGGGGGCCAAGCGCCCGGGGCGCACCCGCAGGGCGGTGCTGTTCGGCGGGCTCGGCGTCCTGGCGGTGGCGGCGGTCGCCGGGCGGGACGAGCTCGGGCGGGCCTGGTGGCTGGTGCCGGGGGTGTCCAAGCCGCGCCAGGACGGTGCGCTGGACCATGCGGGGGCGACGTGGACGGCGGCCTCGCCGGCGAACTGGCGGCTGGCGGACCGGCCCGACGACTACCGGGTGGACCGGATCGTCGTCCATGTCACACAGGGCAGCTTCGAGTCCTCGGTGGACGCGTTCAAGAATCCGTTCCACCGGGCTTCGGCGCACTACATAGTCGGCCAGGACGGCCACATAGAGCAGATGGTGCGCGAGCTCGATGTCGCCTTCCACTCGGGCAACCGCTCCATGAACGAGCGCAGCGTCGGCATCGAGCACGTCGGGTTCGTGGACCGGCCGAAGGACTTCACGAACGCGATGTACGAGGCTTCGGCGCGGCTCGCCGCCGACGTCTGCCGCAGGTACGGCATACCCGCCGACCGCAAGCACATCGTCGGCCACTCCGAGGTACCGGGCGCCGACCACACGGACCCGGGCCGCCACTGGGACTGGGACCGCTACCTCCGTATGGTCGGCGAGGCGGGCGCGGGCGCCGCTAGCTGAGGCCCGCCGTGCGGGCGCGGGCCACGGCCGGGCCGATGGCGGCGACGACCGCTTCCACGTCTGCCCTGGTGGAGGTGTGGCCGAGGGAGAACCGCAGGGTGCCGCGGGCCAGCTGCGGGTCGGTGCCGGTGGCCAGCAGGACGTGGCTGGGCTGCGCCACGCCCGCCGTGCAGGCGGAGCCGGTGGAGCACTCGATGCCCTGGGCGTCGAGCAGGAGCAGCAGGGAGTCCCCCTCGCAGCCGGGGAAGCTGAAGTGGGCGTTGGCGGGGAGCCGGTCGGCCGGGTCGCCGCCCAGGACGGCGTCGGGGACCTCTCGGAGCACGGCGGCGACGAGTTCGTCCCGTAGCGCGCCGATCTCGGCGGCGAACCGTTCGCGCCGCTCGGCGGCGAGCACGGCCGCGACCGCGAAGGCGGCGATGGCCGGGACGTCGAGGGTGCCGGAGCGGACGTGCCGCTCCTGGCCGCCGCCGTGCAGGACGGGTACGGGGCTCTGGTCGCGCCCGAGCAGCAGCGCGCCGATCCCGTACGGCCCGCCGACCTTGTGGCCGCTGACGGTCATGGCGGCGAGGCCGCTGTCGCCGAAGCGGACGTCGAGCTGGCCGAAGGCCTGGACGGCGTCGGAGTGCAGCGGGATGCCGAACTCGGCTGCGACAGCGGCCAGTTCGGCTACCGGCATGACGGTGCCGATCTCGTTGTTGGCCCACATGACGGTGGCGAGGGCGATGTCGTCGGGGCTGCGCTCGACCGCTTCGCGCAGGGCCTGCGGGTGCACGCGGCCGTAGCGGTCGACGGGAAGGTACTCGACCTGGGCCCCTTCGTGCTCGGCGAGCCAGTGCACGGCGTCGAGGACGGCGTGGTGCTCGACGGGGCTGGCGAGGACGCGGGTCCGGACGGGGTCGGCGTCGCGGCGGGCCCAGTAGAGCCCCTTGACGGCGAGGTTGTCGGCCTCCGTGCCACCGGCGGTGAAGACCACCTCGCTCGGACGGGCCCCGAGTGCGTCGGCGAGGGCCTCGCGGGCCTCCTCGACGGTGCGGCGGGCGCGGCGGCCGGCGGCATGCAGGGAGGACGCGTTGCCCGTGACGGCGAACTGCGCGGTCATCGCCGCAGCGGCCTCCGGAAGCATCGGAGTGGTGGCGGCGTGGTCGAGGTAGGCCATGATCCCCCGATTCTACGAGTCCCCCGTCCCACCAATTCCCCGCCGGGGTCCGACAGACCCCGGCGGAACCCGGAACCCGCCCCGCCCCCTACCCAACCCACCCAACCCCGACACCCGCCGGCCCGGGGCGCAGCCGCGGCCTGGCGGTGCCGGGCGGAGCCGGCGCCTGGCGGGTCCGGGCGCAGCCGACGCCCTACGGGCCGGGCGCAGCCGAGAGTTGGCGGGCCCGGGCGAAGCGGACGCCGACCGGGCAGGGCGGAGCCGATGCCGACCGGGCAGGGCCCGCCGGGGTCTTGCCTTGCGCCGGCCGCGCCAGGAAGGAGCAGGGCGCGTCAGGAAAGGCCGCGCGGGGCCCTGGCCAGCTGGCGGGACTGGGCCACCAGGCGGTCCGCCGAGTCCCAGACCTCCGCGTCCTCCTCCAGGAAGCCGCCCGCGAGGTTGCGGGTGGTGATGGCGACGCGGAGCGGACCGGGGGCCGGGCGGTGGCGGACGTGGGTGGTGAGTTCCACCGTCGGGGTCCAGCCGACCAGGCCGAGGTCGAAGGAGGTCGGCGGGAGCGCGTCCACGGCCAGGAGCAGGGAGAAGGGGTCCGCGTCGCGCCCGTCGGCCAGCTCGAACCAGGACCGCATCTCGCCCTTGCCCGAGGGCTGCCCGACCGCCCATCCGGCGGTCGCCGGGTCCAGGCGCAGCCGGAGCCGGTCCACGATGGCGGAGCTGCCGGGGATCGGGGCCGGGCCGGCCTCGGGGCCGAGGCAGTCCTCGTAGGCGGGGATGACGGGCGGGAGGGCCGTGGTGTGGACGGCGTCCGGGAGCGTCGCGAGGTCGCCGTAGGAGGCCAGGACCCGGATCCGCTCGATCTCGGCGCCGCTCTCGTCGAACTGGAAGAGGGAGGCCTGGCCGGTGGAGAGCGTCCGGCCGACCCGTACGACCTGGGTGCGGATCACGGCCGGGCCGGGGACCGACGAGGTCAGGTAGTGCGCGGAGACCGTGAAGGGGTCGGGGTGCGGCAGGGCCGCGGACAGGGCGCGGCCGACGAGGGCCAGCAGGTAGCCGCCGTTGACGGCGGTGATGATCGTCCACCCGGCGGAGAGCTCCGCGTCGTACACCCCGGGCTCGCCCGCGCGGGCGGTGACGGCGGTGTCGCGGTCGAACTCGCTCTCGCCGATGGAGGCTTTGGCAGCTGCGTGTGACATGGAACGAAAGTACACCGGGAACCTACTAAGCGGTAGCTTTCTCTTCCGCGAGGCGCTCGCTTACGGTTCCTCCGCCACCGCCGAGCGGCGGTTCCACGCGAGCGGCGCCCGCCAGTGGAAGCGGATCGCCAGGAGCCGCAGCACGAAGGTGGTGACGATCGCGAGGCCGGTCGTGATCGCGTTCAGCGAGTCGAAGCTGATGAACAGCGCCACCATCGAGGCGCCGATGACGGCCGGGACGGCGTACATCTCCCGGTCGCGCAGCAGTGACGGCACCTCGTTGACGAGCACGTCGCGCAGCACGCCACCGCCGACGGCCGTGGCCACGCCGAGCGCGGCGGACGCGGTGAGGCCGAGGCCGAACTCGTACGCCTTGGTCGTGCCCGTCACGCAGAACAGCCCGAGCCCGGCCGCGTCGAAGACGTTGATCGCGCGGTTGATCCGCTGGACCTCGGGATGCAGGAAGAAGACGAGCGCGGCGGCGATCAGCGGCGTGACGAAGAAGCTGAGCTCGCCGAAGGCGGCCGGGGGGACGGCGCCGATGACGAGGTCCCGGAAGAGGCCTCCGCCGAGGGCCGTGACGAGCGCGAGGACGCCGATGCCGAATACGTCGAAGTTCTTGCGTACGGCGAGCAGCGCGCCGGCCGTGGCGAAGACGAAGATGCCCGCGAGGTCCAGGGCGTGCTGGACACCGGGCGGGAAGAGATCGTGGAGCACGGGCCCATTGTGCAGGTCGCCTGGCGGCGTGCCCGAACGGATGGCCGCGGGGCGGGCTCCGGAGGCGGCGGCCCCCGTGCCCGCCGGGCGTCACCCCGCGGGGGTGGGGACCGTCGCCGGGTGCGGCACCGCTGTCGGTGGCTCCGCCCCGAGCCCCGCGCCTCAAACGCCGGCGGGGCCGCGTACGGCCCGGCGGGGCCGGATCCGCCCCGGCGAGGTCGTGAAGAGTCTGCCCCGGCGGCGTCCGGCAGGGAGGCGGGCGGCGCCGGGGCGGGGTGGGCGTCAGTCCGCGACGACCGTCGCCACCGCTTCCGCCGCGCCGGGCAGGGCCGGGTCGCCCGGGGCCTGGTCGGGGGCGTTCTCCGGGTGGTGGCAGGCCACCTGGTGGCCGGTCTTCAGTGCCACCAGCGGCGGCTCCTGCGTCGTGCAGAGCTGCGTCGCCTTCCAGCAGCGCGTGTGGAAGCGGCAGCCGCTCGGCGGCGAGATCGGCGAGGGCACGTCGCCCTTGAGCAGGATGCGGCCGCTCTTCGCGCCGCGCCGCCTCGGGTCCGGAACGGGCACGGCCGACATCAGCGCGGTCGTGTACGGGTGCATGGGCGCCTCGTACAGGGACTTGCGGTCGGCGAGCTCGACGATCTTGCCGAGGTACATGACGGCGATCCGGTCCGAGACGTGCCGGATGACCGACAGGTCGTGCGCGATGATCACGTAGGTGAGGCCGAGCTCTTCCTGGAGGTCGTCCAGCAGGTTGACCACCTGGGCCTGGATCGACACGTCCAGCGCGGAGACGGGCTCGTCCGCGACGACCAGCTTCGGCTTGAGCGCCAGTGCCCGCGCGATGCCGATGCGCTGGCGCTGACCGCCGGAGAACTCGTGCGGGTAGCGGTTGTAGTGCTCCGGGTTGAGCCCGACCAGAGCCAGCAGCCGCTGCACCTCCGCCTTGAGGCCGCCCTCGGGCGAGACGCCCTGGAGCTTGAAGGGCGCGCTCACGATGGTGCCCACGGTGTGCCGCGGGTTCAGCGATCCGTACGGGTCCTGGAAGATCATCTGCACGTCGCGGCGCAGCGGGCGCATGCCGCTCACGCTCAGGTGCGTGATGTCCTTGCCCTCGAACTCGACCTTGCCGCTCGTCGGTTCGAGCAGCCGCGTGATCAGCCGGCCCATGGTCGACTTACCGCAGCCGGACTCGCCGACGATGCCGAGGGTCTCACCGCGCCGGACGTCGAAGTCGATGCCGTCGACGGCCTTCACGGCCCCGACCTGGCGGCGCAGCAGCCCCTTGGTGATGGGGAAGTGCTTGACCAGGCCGGTCACCTTCAGCAGCGGCTCCGGGGAGTCCGCCGCCTGGGCGGGGACCGTGGCCGCGCCCGTACCCGTCTTCTTCATATCGGTCACAGCTTCGGCGCAATCTCTTCGGTCCAGATCCGGTTCCGCTGCTCCGGGGAGAGGTGGCAGGCGGCCCAGTGCCGGCCGTCGCCCTCCGCGGATCCGTCGACCAGGGCCAGTTCGGGCCGCTGGGTACGGGTGATGCCGCCCTTGGGGAGGTCGGCGTACGGGCAGCGCGGGTGGAAGGCACAGCCGCTCGGGATGTTGATGAGGCTGGGCGGCGAGCCCTTGACCGGGATGAGGCGCTCGGTCTGGTCCCGGTCGATGCGGGGCATCGAGCCGAGCAGGCCCCAGGTGTAGGGGTGCCGGGGCTCGTAGAAGATCTTCTCGGCGCTGCCGCGCTCGACGCACCGGCCGCCGTACATCACGAGGATGTCGTCGGCCATCTCGGCGACCACGCCGAGGTCGTGCGTGATCATGATGACCGCGGAGCCGAACTCCTTCTGCAGATCCCGGATCAGGTCCAGGATCTGCGCCTGGACGGTGACGTCCAGAGCGGTCGTCGGCTCGTCGGCGATGAGCAGCTCGGGATTGTTGACCAGCGACATCGCGATCATCGCGCGCTGGCGCATGCCGCCGGAGAACTCGTGCGGGTAGGAGTCCACGCGCTGGCTCGGCTCCGGGATGCCGACGCGGTCGAGCATCTCGATCGCCCGCTTGCGCGCGGTCTTCTTGTCGACGTCGTGGTGGGTCCGGTAGGCCTCGACGATCTGCTTGCCGACCGAGTAGTACGGGTGCATCGCGGACAGCGGGTCCTGGAAGACCATCGCCATCTTGCGCCCGCGCAGGGTGCGGACGTGGTCGGCGTCGGCCTGGACGAGGTCCTCGCCGTCGAGCACGACCTCGCCGGAGATCTGCGGGCGGTTGCGGACGTGGCCGGTGCGGTGCAGGCCCATGATGGCGAGCGAGGTCACCGACTTGCCGGAGCCCGACTCGCCGACGATGCCGAGGGTCTTGCCGCGCTCCAGGTCGAAGGAGAGCCCGTCGACGGACTTGACCAGGCCGTCGTCGGTCGGGAAGTGCACCTTGAGGTCGCGCACCGAGAGGAAGGCCCTCTCCCGCGCCACGCCCTGCTCGGGTACGAAGGCGGGCGCGGCCGCGGAGGCGGCGTCGGTGGTGTGGTTCTCGGTCACGTCAGCCTCACGCGCGGGTCGATGACGGCGTACAGCAGGTCCACGATCAGGTTGGCCAGCACCACGAAGAGCGCGGAGAGCAGGGTGACACCCATGATCACCGGCAGGTCGCCCGCTCCGATCGCGCCGACGGCGGCCGTGCCCAGGCCCTGGAAGTTGAAGGTCGTCTCGGTGAGCACCGCGCCGCCGAGGAGTCCGCCGAGGTCGAGGCCGAACATCGTGACGACGGGGGTGAGGGTGGAGCGCAGGGCGTGCTTGCGGATGACCACGCCCTCCTTGAGCCCCTTGGCGCGGGCGGTGCGGATGTAGTCCTCGCCGAGCACTTCCAGCATCGTGGCGCGGGTGATGCGGGCGTAGGTGGCGGCGAAGAGGAAGGCCAGGGTCACCCAGGGCAGGATCAGCGAGTTGAGCCAGGCCACCGGATCCTCGGTGAGCGGTTTGTAGTTGGAGACGTCGAGCCAGCCGAGGCTGTAGACGAAGACCGCGGGGGCCACCATGCCGGTGAAGAAGATCGGCAGCGAGACTCCGGCGAGCGCGCCGATCATGACGGTGCGGTCGACCATCGTGCGGCGTCTGAGCGCCGAGATCACGCCGGTGGCCACACCCGCGATCACCCAGATGACGGCCGCCCCGAGGGCGAGCGAGAGGGTGACCGGCATGCGGTCGACCAAGGTGTCCCAGACGGGGACCTCGGTCTTGAAGGAGTAGCCGAAGCACGGGGCGGCACAGTGCGTGATCTCGGTGCCGCCGTCGTAGTCACGGCCGGCGAAGATGCCCTTCATGAAGATCAGGTACTGCTCGGAGATGGGCTTGTCGAAGCCCATCTTCACCCGGATGCCCGCCAGGGCGGTCGCGTTGGTCTCGCGTCCGGCGTACATGAGCGCCGGGTCGCTGCCGGTCAGCTTCGGGACCGCGAAGAAGATGCCGAAGGTGACCGCGGAGACCACCAGCAGCGTTGCGGCGACGTTGAAAAGTCGCCGTATGAGGTAGACGAGCACTGCAGTCGGCCGCTCGGGCCGGCGCCCGCCGCCCCTTGTGGGGACGGCAGCCGCCGCCTGCGGCCTTCACCTGCCCTTCGGACTAGCGCATGTGCGGTGAAGGCGAACCAGCTGTGTCTGACGTGTCGTAGGTGGCCCGGGGCCGCCCGGCTGGGCCGGGCGGCCTGGGCTCCTCGACGGTGGCGACTACTTCACGACGCCGATGGTGGCAAGGTCGATCTTGCCCATCGAGTCGTTGAAGTAGACGTTGGTCAGGCGCGGGTTGTGGTAGACGAAGGCCTTGTCGAAGTTGATCGGCAGGTAGAGGGCCTTCTCCATGATCTTCTGGTTGATCTGGGTGTAGAACGGCGCTGCGGCGTCCGGGGTGGCGGCGGAAGCGGCGGTCTTGAACAGCCCGTTGACCTCAGGGTCGTTGATCATGCTGAAGTTGTTGTTGGCGTTCGGCAGGATGAACGATCCGTCGACCAGCGGCTGCAGGTAGCCCGAGCCGGAGTTGTAGTCGGCGCCCCAGCCCATGACGATGATGCCGTAGCCCTTGGCCTTCACGTTCTCGGGCGAACCGATGACGGAAGAGGAGAGCTTGCCGTCGTACTGGTCGATCGTGACCTTGATGCCGACCTTGTCGAGCGCGGCCTGCAGGGACTCGGCGGTCTTGACCTCGGGGGCGCGGTTGTTGCGGACCGCGATCGTGGTCGTGAAGCCTTCAGGCTTGCCACAGGCCTTGAGGGCTTCCTTGGCCTTCTCGATCTGCGGCTCGCCCTTGGTCAGGTTGTACGGGTCGTACTTCTTGTCCGAGCCGGGGATGCCGGGCGGCAGCATGTTCGCGCCGAGGTCACCGCTGGTCGGGCCGCCGCGGGCGGTCTGCAGCGACTTGGGGTCGGCCGCGTAGATGACGGCCTTGCGGCACTCGACGTTGTCCAACGGAGCGACGGTCGTCGGGAAGACGAAGTAGCGGATGTAGCCCGTGAACGGGTTGTCCGCGTTGGCCTTGAGCGCCTCGTC
Organism: Streptomyces sp. ISL-43; assembly: GCF_018614195.1. Lineage (GTDB taxonomy): Bacteria > Actinomycetota > Actinomycetes > Streptomycetales > Streptomycetaceae > Streptomyces. The sequence continues at coordinate 77,024 of NZ_JAGGOT010000062.1, read as the reverse complement.
CTTGAGGACCTTGTTCTTGCCGGCCGCCTGCATGCCCGTGCCGTCGACCGCGAGGTCGATGTCACCGGAGAGCAGACGCGCGTCCATGTCGTCCGGGTTGGTGGTCACCGTCATGGAGATCTTGTCCGGCAGGCCCGTGCGGATGGTGTCCGTCTTCGGGTCCCAGTTCTCGTTGCGGACGAGGGTCGCGCCCTTGTTCGCCGTGAACTCCGAGATCTTGTACGGGCCGCTGGAGACCGGCTTGTTGGTGTACGTGGCGCCCGTGTCCTTGGCCGCCGGGACCGGCGAGGAGGACGGCATGGCCAGCAGGTACTTGAAGTCGGAGTTGGCGGTCGCCAGGTTGAAGACGATCGTCTTGTCGTCCGGCGTCTGGACGGACTTCAGACCCATCTTGTCGGGGTCGGCGTCCTTGTACGGGCCGGGGTACTTCTGGCCCTGGTCGAGGATGTCGATCAGGTAGGTGGGACCGCCGGACAGCACGTCCTGCGCGAAGACGCGCTCGATGCCGTACTTGAAGTCCTTCGAGGTGATCGGCGTGCCGTCCTCGAACTTCACGCCGTCCTTGATCTTGACGGTGTACGTCTTGCCGTCGTTGCTCAGGACCGGGTCGGCCGCGGCGAGGTCCGGCACCAGCTTGGTGCCCGCCTCGCCCGGCTTGCTGTCGTACGCGAACAGCTGGCGGATGTAGAGCCGCTGCATGTTCCAGACCCAGCCGTAGTAGGCGCGGGCCGGGTCGAGGTAGTCGACGTCCTGCGGGGTCCAGAGCTTGAGCTCGCCGCCCTTGGTCGTCGACGCGTTCACGACGCCCGTGGTCGCGGCGTTGAAGCCGCTGGCACCGGCGGCCGGCTTGGCGTCCGGCTTCTTGTCCTCGGCCTTGTCACACGCCACGGCCGACAGCGACAGGGCAGCGACCACGGCGGTGGCCGCGAGTGCCTGCTTTCTGCGAATCACGTTGGTCCAACCTCCATTGGTGGGTGAATCGTTGAAGCGGTTCAGCTGCCCTTGGGGTCGAGTGCGTCACGCAGCCCGTCCCCGAAGAGGTTGAACGCCAGGACGGTGATGAAGATCGTCATACCGGGGACGACCATGTACATGGGGTCGTCCTGGTAGATGGGAACGGCGTCGGACAGCATCTTTCCCCAGGAGGCGGTGGGCGGCTTGACGCCGGCACCGAGGAAGCTGAGGGCCGCCTCCGTCAGGATGTTGGTCGGGATGATCAGCGTCGTGTAGACGAGGATCGGCGCGACCAGGTTCGGCAGCAGCTCCTTGATCAGGATGTAGCCGCGGCCGGCTCCGAGGCTGCGCGCGGCCTCGACGTACTCCCGCTCGCGCAGCGAGATCGTCTGGCCCCGCACGATGCGGCCGATGTACGGCCAGCCGAAGAAGCCGATGACGACGATGAGCACGCCCATCCGGACGCCCGAACCCGTGAATCCCCACAGGGAGTTGGGAACGACGGAGACCAGCGAGATGGTGAACAGCAGCTGCGGGAAGGCCAGCAGCAGGTCCATGGTGCGGCTGATGACACCGTCGACCCAGCCGCCGAGGAAGCCGGCCAGCGCGCCCAGCAGGCTGCCGAGGATGACGGAGACGAAAGCCGCGAGGAAGGCGACGACCAGGGAGATGCGGGCGCCGTAGACGATCCGGCTGAACACGTCGCGGCCGTTGGTCGGTTCGACGCCCAGCAGGTAGTCGGAGCTGATGCCGCCGAAGGATCCGAGCGGCGTGCCGAATTCCGGGTCGAGCAGATCCTCGTGGAACTCGTTGGGCGGGTGGCCCAGCAGGCCCACGATCAGCGGGGCGAAGACCGCCACCAGGATCAGGAGGATCACGACCACGCCGCCCGTCAGCGCGACCTTGTCGCGCTTGAGCCGCATCCAGGCGATGCGGCCGGGCGAGCGGCCTTCGATGGCCTTGGCTGGGACGTCGGCTACGGACACGGGAGCGGGCGTCTCCGCGCTCGTGTCATGCAGTGGTGCCGTCATCGTGGTGGGGACCCCTCTCGGCCGACGGGTGAGCCGGCCCATGCCCGCCGCTGTGGCGGCGTTGGTGCGGAGTGGCGCTCGGAGTGCGAGGTGCGGAAGTGCAGAGTGCGGAAGTGCGGAAGTGCAGCGTGCGCCGTGCGGCGCGTGCGGTGCAGGCGGTACTGGTGGTGCACGTGGTGCCGTACGAAACGACAAGCGGATTTCCCGTGGCGAACCCGGTCCTCGGAGGACTGACCCGCTCTTGGGTGGGGAGTCTTCATCGGGCCGTCGATCAGCCGCCAGACCCGCAGGTGAATGGATGCGCAACCGTGATCTGAGGGTCGAGTTCCCGTTATCCGGACTTCACTGCCACCTCAGCGGAGCAAGACCGTCCGTTCGGTACGGAATCGGACATGGCACCCAACTCGGGTTACTAGCGTGCCTATTGGGCGCACATCGGCGGCGAAATCAGGACAACGCAAAGGCCGCACGGAACGACTGTTCCGTGCGGCCTCGGGTGGCTTGATGCCGATGTCTCAGTAGGCGGGCGCCTGACCCTCGCGGTCATAGAAGGGGCGGGTTTGGGCACGCAGCCACATCGCCACCGGATCGTGCTCGTCGGCGAGCGCGACCGTGCAGACCGGCACTCCCTCGGGCACCGCGCCGACCGACTGGCGCATCATCTCCCGCACGGACTCCAGCGCGTGCGCGGAGGCGTCGTACAGGTCGAGCCCGACGGCGAGGTACGGGGACCCGAGCGCGGGCTGCACCCAGGCGCGGCGCAGCGAGCGGACGGCGGGCGTGCGGTGCGCGTGCTGCGTGAGCAGCCCGTAGAACTGCGGGAGCTCGATGGCGGGCTCGGACAGCCGCAGCGGCCCGGCCGGCATCCGGTCCAGGCCGGTGGCGATCCGGCGCAGGTCGGCCCAGGGAATGCCGACGCCGCCGCCCTGGGCGTGGGGATTGAGCCACAGCCCCCAGCGGTCGGGGTACAGGGCGCGGGCGATGTCCCGGCCCGTGACCACCTCGTAGCCCCGGTTCCAGCCGCTGGCCGCCAGCTCCTGCGGGGAGGTCACGCAGGGCGCGTACCCCAGGCTCTCGACCTCCATGCCGCCGTACTGGGCGTCCGGGGAGCCGGGCCGCCCCTGCCAGAGCAGCATCCACAGCCGCCCCTCGGCCAGGGCGTGCAGGAGCGCCTCGTAGCTCTCGTAGCGCCCGGGAGTCACCTGGCGCAGCATGTGCTCGACCTGCCCGACCGCGGCCGTGCCTGACGCACTCACCCGGTACCCCTCTTCGTCTCTTCGTCCGCCCGTCGTCCACGCGTGTCCGCGACCAGCTTAAGCGTGCCTACGGCAGGTAGAAGGGGCGTACGCGCTCACGGATAAAGTCGACGACCGGGTCCTCGGCAGCGTCCAGGAGGATCAACTGCACAGGCCAGGGCGGTACTACGCGGTTCAGGGCGCGGCCCAGGGCGTCCATCGGGGCGTTTCGCATCTCGGGCTCCCATCCCAGCAGCTGGACGCCGATGTACAGCTCCGGCGCCCCGCCCTCGACGCTGGCCAGGCAGCGGTACGCCGCCGCGACGACTCCGGTGGCGCGGAACTCCTCCCCGGCGGCGGCCAGGAAGTCGACCGGATCCTCCTGCCAGTCCGGCTCGTAGAGCCGGACCCGGCCCCCGGTGGCGGGTCCGTCGAGCGGGCTGCGCCCCGTCCGGCAGAGCTCCGCGACGGCGGGCGGGGGCAGCGGGACTCCGACGGCCCCCTCGGGGTTGACCGCGATGCCGAGCTGCGGGGGCAGGCCGCGGGCGAAGTCGACGGCGGGCGCGACGGCGAAGTCCATGGCGGGACCGGCGCAGGCGCGGAACTGTTCCTCGGAGCTGTAGACGGGCACGTAGGCGGCGCCGTTGATCTCCATGGTGGGCAGGCTCAGACTGTTCACCCCGCCGGGCAGCGGGATCCAGAGCGGGCTCCGCCCGAGCACCTCCAGGATCCGCCCGCCGGCGTCCGCCTGCCCGAGCGCCGCCCCGAGCACCTGCTCCAGCTCGTTACCCGGCCACATGTACGCCTCCGCTAGCTCGCCCTCGTCTCGACCCGAGATTAACGGGCGGCTGCGACCCGCCCGCCGCGGGCCACCCGCCGGGGACCGCCCGCCGCGAGCCGCCCGCCGGGGACCGCCCGCCGCGAGCCGCCCGCTGAGCGCCGCCCACACTGAGCGCCGCCCGGCCGGGTCCTAGGAGCGGAAGCCGATCGTCGTCAGCCGCGAGGCCGCCGGGCGGTCCAGCAGGGTCACCGACGCGCAGCCGGCCGGCGGCCGGCCCGACTCGGCCTCGCGCAGCAGCCGGGCCACCGCGCCCCGATGCCGGGCGAAGGCGTACGCCGACACGCCCCGCCCCCGCGCCGCCTGCCCGGCCCGGGCCTCCTCGGGGGTGGTGTCCAGCAGCACCAGGTGCAGGGCGCGGCCGCGCCGCCGGGCGACCCCGGCGAGGAGGGCCCGTACCCAGCTCTGCGTACCGCAGTCGTGGACGACGGCGGAGGCGCCGGAGCGCAGCACCCGCCACAGCCCCCAGTAGTGCGCGATCCGGACCGCCGGCCGGTACACCGCGTACGGCAGCGCGGCCGGCATCCGGAGCTCCCACCGCTCGCGCGCGTCCTGGGAGTCGATGCCGCGGCCCTGCGCTGCCCGCTTGATCAGGGTGCTCTTGCCGCCGCCGGGCAGTCCGGACACGACCACGACGTCCCCCTCGGCGAAGTGGAGCAGCCCGGGGCCCGCGGCCCCGCGCAGGTCCCGTACGGGCGCCGCCGCCTGCGCCGGCGTCCGGGCGACGCCGCGCTGCGTCGGTACCCCGGACACGGACCCCGGCCCCGCGGCCGCCCCCGTAGCCGCGCCCGCGGCCGTACTCGTCGCCGCCAGTACTCCGAATCTCCGCACAGTGATCGCCTCCCCCGCATCGGGTCACCGGGACCCGTCCCCCTGAGTGTAAAGAGACGGTAATCCGGGACCACCGGTTCCGCTCCGCTCGCGGACCCCCTCCACCATTCGGCCGCACACCGTGCAATGATGTGCGCCATCTGGACACCAACTGCATACCGGCCGCTTGAATCCGCGCGGGAGAGTCCCGGCACGCCGCAAGGCGGTGCCCGGGCGCCGAAGGAGCAAGTACCTCCCTTGAATCTCTCAGGCCCCGTACCGCGTGGATGAGGCAGATCTGAAAAGCGAGCCGCGCCACCGCCCCTGAGGGCACCGGCGTCGGCTCCACCCAAGGTGCAAGTCGAAGACCTTCCCCCGGAAGCGGGGAACTCTCGGCGAACCTCTCAGGTTCCGATGACAGATGGGGAGGAACTCCTCCTCGTCATGTCATGCCCTGGGACCCGGGAGCCACACCCATGAGTACTGCCCCCCGCCTGACCGCCCTCGATGCGCTGCACCGTTCCCTCGGTGCGACCATGACCGATTTCGCGGGCTGGGACATGCCCCTGCGGTACGGCAGCGAGCGCGACGAGCACAACGCCGTCCGCACCAAGGCCGGCCTGTTCGACCTCTCCCACATGGGCGAGATCACCCTGACCGGCCCCGAGGCCGTCAAGGTCCTGGACTACGCGCTGGTCGGCAACATCTCGACCGTCGGCGTCGGCCGCGCCCGCTACACGCACATCTGCCGGGAAGACGGCGGGATCATCGACGACCTGATCGTCTACCGCCTCGGCGAGACCGAGTACATGGTCGTCGCGAACGCCTCCAACGCCCAGGTCGTCCTCGACGCGATCACCGAGCGCGCCGCCGGCTTCGACGCCGAGGTCCGTGACGACCGTGACGCGTACGCGCTGCTCGCGGTGCAGGGTCCCGAGTCCCCGGGCATCCTCGCCTCGCTCACCGACGCCGACCTGGACGGGCTGAAGTACTACGCCGGCCTGCCCGGCACGGTCGCCGGGGTGCCCGCGCTGATCGCGCGTACGGGGTACACCGGCGAGGACGGCTTCGAGCTGTTCGTCTCCCCCGAGCACGCCGTGGAGCTGTGGCAGGCGCTGACCAAGGCGGGCGAGGGCGTCGGCCTGGTCCCGGCCGGTCTCTCCTGCCGCGACACGCTGCGCCTGGAGGCGGGCATGCCGCTGTACGGGCACGAGCTGACCACCGCCCTCACCCCGTTCGACGCGGGGCTGGGCCGGGTCGTGAAGTTCGAGAAGGAGGGCGACTTCGTCGGCCGCGCCGCCCTGGAGGCCGCCGCCGAGCGCGCCGCCACGAACCCGCCGCGCAAGCTGGTCGGCCTGATCGCCGAGGGCCGCCGCGTACCGCGCGCCGGTTTCGCCGTGACCTTCGACGGCCAGATGGTCGGCGAGGTCACCTCGGGCGCCCCGTCCCCGACGCTGGGCAAGCCGATCGCGATGGCTTATGTCGACGCGGCGCACGCCGCGCCCGGCACCTCCGGCGTCGGCGTGGACATTCGCGGTACGCATGAGGCGTACGAGGTCGTGGCTCTGCCGTTCTACAAGCGGCAGAAGTAATCCTGTCCGCTGTTCGCGCCAGAACACCAGAACGCCAGGGCCCAGGCCCAGGCCGCACGGATCTCCCGTACGGCCGCTCCCCCGCGCCCCGTCTCGGTACGCAAGACCACCGTTCGTATCCACTCCCCCGCATCCAGGAGAATCAGGTCATGAGCAACCCCCAGCAGCTGCGTTACAGCAAGGAGCACGAGTGGCTGTCGGACGCCGAGGGCGGCGTCTCGACGGTCGGCATCACGGAGTTCGCGGCCAACGCGCTCGGTGACGTCGTCTACGCCCAGCTCCCCGAGGTAGGCGACACGGTGACCGCGGGCGAGACCTGCGGCGAGCTGGAGTCGACCAAGTCGGTCAGCGACCTGTACTCCCCCGTCACCGGCGAGGTCGTCGAGTCCAACCAGGACGTCGTGGACGACCCGTCCCTGGTGAACTCCGCCCCGTTCGCGGGCGGCTGGCTCTTCAAGGTGCGCGTCACGGAGGAGCCGGCCGACCTGCTCTCCGTCGACGAGTACGCCAAGCTCACCGCCGGCAACTGACCCCAGGGGACCGAAGATGTCCGTACTGAACACCTCTCTGCACGAGCTCGACCCTGACGTCGCCGCCGCCGTCGACGCCGAACTCGTGCGCCAGCAGTCGACCCTGGAAATGATCGCGTCGGAGAACTTCGCTCCGGTCGCCGTCATGGAGGCCCAGGGCTCGGTCCTGACCAACAAGTACGCCGAGGGCTACCCCGGCCGCCGCTACTACGGCGGCTGCGAGCACGTCGACGTGGTCGAGCAGATCGCGATCGACCGCATCAAGGCGCTGTTCGGCGCCGAGCACGCGAACGTGCAGCCCCACTCGGGCGCGCAGGCCAACGCGGCCGCGATGTTCGCGCTGCTGAAGCCGGGCGACACGATCATGGGCCTGAGCCTGGCCCACGGTGGTCACCTGACCCACGGCATGAAGATCAACTTCTCCGGCAAGCTCTACAACGTGGTCCCGTACCACGTCGACGAGACCGGCCAGGTCGACATGGCCGAGGTCGAGCGCCTCGCCAAGGAGTCCAAGCCGCAGCTGATCGTCGCGGGCTGGTCCGCCTACCCGCGCCAGCTGGACTTCGCCGCCTTCCGCCGCATCGCGGACGAGGTCGGCGCGTACCTGATGGTCGACATGGCGCACTTCGCCGGCCTGGTCGCCGCGGGCCTGCACCCGAACCCGGTGCCGCACGCCCACGTCGTCACCACCACCACGCACAAGACCCTCGGCGGTCCGCGCGGCGGTGTCATCCTGTCGACGCAGGAGCTGGCCAAGAAGATCAACTCCGCCGTCTTCCCGGGCCAGCAGGGCGGCCCGCTGGAGCACGTGATCGCGGCCAAGGCGGTCTCCTTCCTGATCGCCGCCTCGCCCGAGTTCAAGGAGCGCCAGGAGCGCACCCTGGAGGGCGCGAAGATCATCGCCGAGCGCCTGGTGCAGGCCGACGTCACCGAGGTCGGCGTCTCCGTCCTCTCGGGCGGTACGGACGTCCACCTGGTCCTGGTCGACCTGCGCAACTCCGAACTCGACGGCCAGCAGGCCGAGGACCGGCTCCACGAGATCGGCATCACGGTCAACCGCAACGCCATCCCGAACGACCCGCGGCCGCCGATGGTCACCTCGGGTCTGCGGATCGGTACGCCGGCCCTGGCGACGCGCGGTTTCGGCGCCGAGGACTTCACCGAGGTCGCGGAGATCATCGCGGCCGCGCTGAAGCCGGCCTACGACGCGGACGACCTGAAGGCGCGCGTCTCGGCGCTCGCCGCGAAGTTCCCGCTGTACCCGACGCTCTGACGTCACGCGAAGGGCCCGGTTCCTGCCTGTTTTCCACAGGTACCGGGCCCTTCTCATGACCATTGGCCCCATCCAACCTGCCGATCGCCACTGATTTGTTCAAATTCATGGCAAATAGGCTTCGAAAAAGGGATTCGCCGACTCGACGGCCTCCTCGGCAGGACGGACAGCACACCTCATGGACATGAGCGCAGCCGGCAAGAAGGGACTCAGCCTCTTCGCGCTGGTCATGATCGGCATAGGTTCCATCTTCGGATCGGGCTGGCTCTTCGGAGCGGGCACAGCGGCCCAGGTCGCCGGGCCCGCGGCCCTCGTCGCCTGGGTGATCGGCGCCGTCTTCATCGGCATGATCGCCATGTCCTACGCCGAAGTGGGCGCGGCCTACCCGATCCCCGGCGGCATGGCCCGGTACGGCTCCATCTCGCACGGCCCGGTACTCGGCTTCATCACCGGCTGGGCGGTGTGGATCGCCGTCGCGTCGCTGATCCCGATCGAGTCGATCGCGGCGACGCAGTACATGTCCTCGTGGAGCTACGGCTGGGCCAAGGACCTGGTCGACGCCCAGTCGCACCAGCTGACCGGCTTCGGCATGTTCGTGGCGCTCGCGCTCACCGTGCTGCTGTGGCTGTCCTGCTACTGGTCGGTCCAGCTGCTCGCGAAGATCAACTCACTGCTCACCATCGTCAAGTTCGCCATCCCCGTCCTCGCCGTCGTCGCCCTCGTCGCCTCCGGCTTCCACACCGAGAACTTCAGCTCGCACGGCGGTTTCGCCCCCAACGGCTGGACGGCCGTCCTGACCGCCGTCACCACCTCCGGCGTCGTGTTCGCCTTCAACGGCTTCCAGGCCGTCGTCAACCTCGGCGGCGCCGCCAAGAACCCGGGCCGGGCCATCCCCATCGCCCTGGTCGGCGCGCTCTCCCTCGGCCTGGTCATCTACCTGGCCCTGCAGACGGCCTTCATCGGCGCCGTCCCGCCGGAGCACCTGGCACAGGCCGGCGGCTGGTCGGGCGTGAACTTCAACTCGCCGTTCGCGGAGCTCGCCAAGCTGCTGATGATCCACTGGGTCGTCGTGATGCTGCAGTTCGGCGCCTTCATCTCCCCGGCCGGCTCCAACATCGCCAACGTCGCCTCGGCCGCGTACATGGTCCGGAACCTCTCCGAGACCGGCTTCTTCCCGAAGAAGCTCGCACGGACCCACCCGGTCTACGGGACCGCCCGCCCGGCGATGTGGATGAACCTCGGCTTCTCGGTCCTGCTCCTGCTGACCGTCGGCCACAGCTGGAAGACCCTCGCGCCGGTCATCTCGGCCGCGATGGTGATCTCGTACCTCATCGGCCCGATCGCGGTGGGCGTCTTCCGCATCACCAAGCCCGGCCTGCCCCGCCCCTTCCGGCTGCCGCTGGCCTCCGTGATGTGCCCGCTGACCTTCGTCTTCGCCGCCTGCGCGCTGTACTGGTCGAAGTGGCCCAACACCGGCATCGTCACCGCCCTGACCCTGCTGGCCGCCCCGATCGCGGCACTGGTGCTGTCCCGCAAGGGAGAGAAGAACCTCATGCGCCAGTTCGCCCCGGCCTGGTGGATCGTCTTCTTCCTCGGCGCCCTGTCCCTGCTGTCCTACCTCGGCTCCACCGACTTCGGCGGCCGCGGCACCATCCCGGGCGGCTACGACATCGCCCTGGTGGCCGCCATGGCCCTGGCCACGTACTTCTGGGCCGTGAAGGCCGGGGTCGAGGCCCACTCCGCGGGCCTGCCGGGCCCCGACCCGGTCCTGGACGGCTCGGACGCGGAGCCCGCCGCACCGGAGCGCGAACTGACCCACGCTTGACCACCACCTTCCCGACCCGTCCGGCAGCCGAGCCGTTCACCTCACCGAGTTAAGCTCGTCTGCCGGACAAAATCCGCAGATCCACCCCTCCTGCCCCGCTTTCCACCCACGAGCAGACATAGGAGTCCGCAACCGTGGCCATCTCCGTCTTCGATCTCTTCTCGATCGGCATCGGTCCCTCTTCCTCCCACACCGTCGGACCGATGCGCGCCGCGCGCATGTTCGTGACCCGGCTCAAGAAGGACGGCGTCCTCGCCCAGACGGCCGCGGTCCGGGCCGAGCTCTTCGGCTCGCTGGGTGCGACCGGCCACGGCCACGGCACCCCCAAGGCGGTCCTGCTCGGCCTGGAGGGCCACTCCCCCCGCACGGTGAACGTGGAGACCGCCGACGCAGAGGTCGAGCGCATCCGCACCTCGGGCCGCCTGCGCCTGCTGGGCACCGAGATAGGCGATGGCCACGAGATCCCCTTCGACGAGCCGAACCAGCTGATCCTGCACCGCCGGCGCTCGCTCCCGTACCACGCGAACGGCATGACGCTCTTCGCGTACGACCAGGCCGGCACCCCGCTGCTGGAGAAGACCTACTACTCGGTCGGCGGCGGCTTCGTCGTCGACGAGGACGCGGTCGGCGAGGACCGGATCAAGCTCGACGACACGGTGCTGAAGTACCCCTTCCGCAGCGGCGACGAGATGCTCCGCCTCGCGAACGAGACCGGCCTGTCGATCTCCTCGATGATGCTGGAGAACGAGAAGGCCTGGCGCACGGAGGACGAGATCCGCGAGGGTCTGCTGGAGATCTGGCGCGTCATGCAGGCCTGCGTCTCGCGCGGCATGTCCCGCGAGGGCATCCTCCCCGGCGGCCTGCGGGTCAAGCGCCGGGCCGCCTCCACGGCGCGCCAGCTGCGCACCGAGGGCGACCCGATGATGCACCGCAGCGAGTGGGCGACGATCTACGCGATGGCGGTCAACGAGGAGAACGCGGCCGGCGGCCGGGTCGTCACCGCCCCGACGAACGGCGCGGCGGGCGTCCTGCCGGCGGTCCTGCACTACTACATGAACTTCGTGCCGGGCGCCGACGAGGACGGGGTGGTCCGCTTCCTGCTGGCGGCGGGCGCCATCGGCATGCTCTTCAAGGAGAACGCCTCGATCTCCGGCGCCGAGGTCGGCTGCCAGGGCGAGGTCGGCTCGGCCTGCTCGATGGCGGCCGGCGCCCTCGCCGAGGTCCTGGGCGGCACCCCGGAGCAGGTCGAGAACGCGGCCGAGATCGGCATGGAGCACAACCTCGGCCTGACCTGCGACCCGGTCGGCGGCCTCGTCCAGATCCCCTGCATCGAGCGCAACGGCATGGCGGCGGTCAAGGCCGTCACCGCGGCCAAGATGGCGATGCGCGGCGACGGCTCGCACAAGGTGTCCCTCGACAAGGTCATCAAGACCATGAAGGAGACCGGCGCCGACATGAAGGTCAAGTACAAGGAGACCGCCCGCGGCGGCCTCGCGGTCAACGTCATCGAGTGCTGACGAGCCCTTCGTCTCCCTCCCGTCCCCGCTGACCCGGACACAAGCGCCCGCGCCGAGCCCGCCCTCCCCCCGGAGGGCGGGCTCGGCCCGTTGTGCGAAGTCGGGCCGAGGGGCCCTGCCGGACGGGACCTTTGGACGGCGGGGGCGGCCCGCGGGTGGGCTAGCTTGCCCGAGTGGGGTGCGAGAACCCGACCCGAGAGAGAGGCCGCCCGCATGACCGGCATCGAACACCGCGTCCTCCCGCTCCGGCTGGAGGCGGCGCCCGCCCCCATCGCGATGCGGGGCGTCTTCGTGTACCGCAGCGACCGGCCCTACGAGGTCCGCGTCGACTTCGAGGCCGCCGGGCTCCACCTCGCGCGCTGGGTGTTCTCCCGGGAGCTCCTGCTCGACGGCCACGTCTGTGCCACCGGCGAGGGCGACATACAGGTGTGGCCGCGCTGGAAGGGAGCCGAGCCGCGGATCTTCCTCGCCTTCAGCGACGGCGACCAGTCGTGCGTGGTGTCCGCGCGCGCGAAGGACGTCCGGGAGCTGTGCCGGCGGATGACCGAGATGGTGCCCCGCGGCCAAGAGCAGCGGCACTACGACCTCGACGCCGAGCTGAGCGCGCTCCTGCCCGGCTGAGTCCGGTGCAACCGCGCTCGCGCGGGCGGCGTCTTCCCTGGTGACACCAGTCCCCGTCTCTCGAGAATCAGGGGGACGTCATGAACCGTCCACGCCGTCGGCAGGCCGCCGCACTGGGTACGGGCGCACTGCTCGCCTCCACCCTCGCCTTCGCCGCACCGGCCTCCGCGGCCTCCTCCTCCCTTTCCTCCGCCTCCAGCACCGCGCTCGTCGTCAATGCCCGCTGGGGCGGGCACTGCACGTACGACCGGCTGGTCGTCGACCTGCGGGGACGCGTCCCCGCGGTCACCGTCACCCCCGTCCCCAAGCTGGTCTACGACGGGTCCGGCAAGCCCGTACCGCTGGCCGGGCGGTACTTCCTGGAGATCCGCCTGAACCCCGCCGCCGGACACGACGACGCGGGGCGCAACGTCTACCACGGGCCCAAGGTCCTCAAGATCTATCTGCCCAAGCTGAAGGGCGTCGCCCTGACCGGCGACTACGAGGGTTACGTCACCCTCAGCGCCGCCTTCGACACCAAGCCCGCCTTCACCTCGTTCAAGCTGCACGGACCCGAGCGGTTCGTGCTGGACATCGCGCACCGCAACGTGTGCTGAGCGCGGCGGCGCTCACCAGGCCGAGGCACGCGGCCATCGCCTTCTGTCCGTGGACGTTGGGGTGCGTGGACTCCTCCAGCGTGCCCTGCGTGTTCGTGTAGTCCAGGAAGCGGAACCACTCGTGCTCACGCGGGTCCGGTCCGCCCTGGTCCACCTGCTCGGTGCCGAGCGCGCACACCTCGTGCCCGGCCAGCGCGTCCCTCAGGTCCATGAAGTCGGTGCCCTTGGCGACCGCCACCGACTCGACCATGCCGCCGATCTGCGGGACCAGCGTGTACGCCGCCCAGGTCGCGTCGCGGTCGTTGAAGGGGCAGCCGTCCTTGAACATCCGGTCCGAGTCGTTCTGCGACAGCCGGAAGGACTCCCCGCCCGGGAGCGGTGACGGGTAGGACTGCAGGACGAGGCGGTAGTCGCCGTCCGCGTAGCCGGCCCCCCGCATGGCGGAGCGGATGTCGTCCACGACCGCCGCGACCTTGGCCTTGACCCCGGGGAGCTTCCCCTCCACGACCGGCGCCTGCTTCTTCCAGCACAGCCGCCTGAAGTACCAGTCGTACGCGCAGTCGCCGATGATCTGGCCGAAGCCGAGGTCGTTCCCGCCGATGGACAGCGCGATGAGCTTGACCCGCTTCGTCTTCGCGAGCGCCGCCAGCCGGTCCGTCTGCGGGGCCTCGCCGTTGTACGGCTGCCCGCCCTTCGCGGCGCTGAGCACGTTGACGGTCTCGGCGCCGGAGCAGGCGAGGTTGATCCGCTGCTCTATGCCGGGCAGCGGGGCGACCGCGATCTCCGAGACGTCGGAGCGGTGGCAGCCGCCGACCGCGCCGGACGCCCCGTAGACCTTGGCCGGATCGTATGCCGAACCGCTGGTCCAGGCCCGGTCGGTGCCGTTGCGGCTGCCGGCGTAGCGGTCGGTGTTGCCGAGCCAGCGGCCGGCCTCGCCGGAGATGAAGCTGTCGCCCATCGCCACGGCGACGGCCGGGCCGGAGGGCGGCGATGCCGCCGAGGCCCGGGCCTGGGCCGTGGCCTGGGCCGTGGCCTGGGGAACGGTGAGACCGGCCAGGCCGAGCACGGCGGCGGTCAGCAGCGCGGCGGTGCGCGTGCGGGAACGCATCGGGCATGTCCTCTCGGAGCGGTGGGCAGGGGCGTCGCCGGGGCGCGGGGAGGTGGGGTGCGCCCCGGCGCTCCCTGGCCGGAGCGGAATGTGTGGCACCCCTGCTCCGGCCGGGTGGCCAGACGTTACGATCGCGGCCCACCGGCCGCCCATCCGTCGTCCATCCGTCCTCGACGCAGTGTCAGGGAGTCCGCGATGACCCTCGTCTTCTCACTGCTGGGCCCGGTCGGCATCACCCTGGACGGCGTCCCGCTCGCGACGGGCGGGCCGCGCGGGCGGCGGGTGCTGGCGGCGCTGGCGCTGGAGGCGGGGCGGGTGGTCCCGGTCGCCGGGCTGGCGGCGGCGGTGTGGGACGACCCGCCGGCGACGGCGCGCGAGCAACTGCAGAACACGGCCGGGGCGTTGCGGCGCGCCGGCGTGGCGGTGGCGCGCACGGAGGCAGGTTTCGCCCTGGCGGCGGACGCGGCGGAGATCGACGTACGGGACTTCGCGCGTCTGCGCCGAGCGGGAGAGGCGGCCCGCCACGACCCGGGCGAGGCCCGCCGACTGCTGGGACGGGCGCTGGAGTTGTGGCGGGGTCCGGTGGCGCTGGCCGGGCTCCGGGGGCGGGTCTTCGAAGCCGCGTCGGCCCGGCTGGCCCAGGAGCGGCTCGACTGCGTGGAGCACGCGCTGGCCGCGGACCTCGCGCTCGGCCGGCACGCACGGGTGTGCGCGGAGCTGTCGGAACTGTGCGCCGAACACCCCTTGCGGGAGCGGCTGGTGGAGCTGTACATGCTGGCGCTCCACCGCTCGGGGCGGCGCGGCGAGGCCCTGGCCGCGTATGCCGCGGCCCGGCGTCGGCTGGCGGAGCAGGCGGGCCTGGACCCGGGGTCGGAGCTGGCGTCCCTGCAGGCGGCGATCCTCGCCGACGCCCCCGCGCTGCGCCGTCCGCCCTCACCCCCGGCCGAGCGGGCCGCAGGGTGGTTGCGGCCCGCTCAACTGCCCGCCGGGCCCGGGGCGCTCACGGGACGGGACGGGGAGGTGGAGGCGCTGCGGCGCGGGCTGCGCGCCGGCACCGCCGTGGTCTGCGTCGTCACCGGGGCACCCGGGATCGGGAAGACCGCGCTCGCGCTGCGGGTCGCGCACGGGCTGCGCGGGGAGTTCCCCGACGGCCAGCTGTACGTGGACCTGCGCGGCGCCGATCCGGCCGGCGCGGCGGATCCGGCCGAGGTGCTGGCCGGGTTCCTGCGCACCCTTGGCGTCGACGGTCCGGCAGTTCCCGCCGATCCGGGTGAGCGCGCGGCCCTGTTCCGGAGCCTGCTGGCGGACCGGCGGGTACTGGTGGTGCTCGACAACGCGGCGGGAGCGGACCAGGTTCGGCCCCTGCTGCCGGGGACGGGCGGGGGCGTGCTGGTCACCAGCAGGTACCGGCTGGGCGGGCTGGAGCGGCGGGTCGCCCTCGCGCTCCCGCTCCTCGACGAGCCGGCCGCGCTCGCCCTCCTCGCCCTGGCCGCCGGCCCGGAGCGGGTCGCCGCCGAGGCGCGGGCGGCCCGGGAGCTGGTGCGGCTGTGCGGGCGGCTCCCGCTCGCGCTGCGCGTCGTCGGCGCCGAGCTGGCCGCGCTCCCCCACCGGGGCCTGGCCCACCTGGTGGCCCGGCTGGAGGACGAGCGGGCCCGGCTGGACGTGCTCGACGGGGTGCGGGCCGGACTGCGGCTCAGCTACCGCGCGCTCCCGGCCGACGCGCGGGCGCTGCTGCGCGGCCTCGCGCTGCTCGACGCCCCCGACTACGCGGCCTGGACGGCGGCCGCCGTCCTGGACCGGCCCCTGCGGGCCGCCGAGGAGGCGCTCGACGCCCTGACGGCGGCCCACCTGCTGGAGGCCTCCGGCCCGGACGGGACGGGCCGGCCGCGCTACCGCATGCACGACCTGGTCCGCGCCTTCGGGCGGGAGCTCGCCCCGCGGGACGAGGCGGTGCCACGCCGGGTCCTCGCCTGCTGGGTGGCGCTCGTACGGGAGGGCCGGCGCGCCCACCAAGGCCTGGACTACCCCGGGCTCGGCGGCCGCACGGCCGCCCGGGTCCCCGACCCGGCGGTGCTCTCCGGGCCGCGTGCCGACCCGGTGCGCTGGCTCGGCGCCGAGCGGGACGCGCTGGTCGCCACCGTGCGGCAGGCCGCGCGGGTGGACCCGTACGCCTGCTGGGAGCTCGCGGCCGGCGGCGAGTACCTCTTCGACCTCCGCAGCGACCTGGCCGGCTGGCAGGTCGTCCAGGAGGCGGGGCTCGCGGCGGCCCGCGCGGCGGGCGACCGCACGGGCGAGGCGGTGCTGCTGGTCGGGCTGGGCCGGCTGCGGACCTGCCGCGAGGAGTGGGGCCCGGCCCGGGCGATGCTCACCACGGGCGAGGCGCTGTTCGAGGAGCTCGGGGACGCGCACGGGGCGGCGTACGCGGGCTGGCTGCTCTCCTACCTCGACCGGATCCAGGGCCGGCTCGGCGAGGCGGCCCGGCGCTGCCGCCGCATCGCGCCCGTCTTCGAGGCGGCCGGGGACCGCTACGGCCAGGCCCACGCGCTGCGCGGCATCGGCCAGGTGCTGCTCGCGCGCGGCGAGACCGGGCGCGCCCTGGAGGTGCTGCGCGAGGCACTGGCCGTCGCCGTGCTGGGCGGCGCGGCCTGGCCCCGGATGTGCATGCTGCGCTGGGTCGCCGACGCCCACCGGCTGCTGGGCCGGCTGGACGAGGCGGAGGCGGGCTTCGGGGAGGTGCTGGCCTTCACCGTCGGGTCCGGGGACCTGGCCGGGCAGAGCGCGGCCCGGATCGGGCTCGGCCGGATCGCCCAGGACCGCGGGGACACGGAGGGGCCCTGCGCCATCTGCGGGAGGCCGACGAGCTGGGCCGCCGGTCGGGGCAGAGCCTGGTGCGGGCGCTGGCCGTGCCGCCGCTGGCCCGCGCGCTGCTGGCTTCGGGCGACGCCCCGGCGGCCCGGGCCGTGCTGGAGGAGGCCCTGTCGAGCTGCCGCAGGATGAACGCGCGGCCGCTGCTGGCGCAGTTGGAGTCGTCGCTGGCCGAGGTACCGGTGTAGCGGAAGGGGGCTGCGACTCAGCGGTGTTCGGGGTTCGGGAAGTCGAAGCGGCAGCCCGCGTCCCACAGGGAGCGCTGGTTGCCGTGCGCCGGCATCCCGCCGGACCGCTTGAGCAGGGCGGCCAGGTGCATCAGGTTCCAGCTCATGAAGGCCGTGTTGCGGTTGGTGAAGTCGTTCTCGGGACCGCCGGAGCCGGGGTCCAGGTACGAGGGCCCGGGCCCGGCCTCGCCGATCCAGCCGGCGTCGGCCTGCGGCGGGATCGCGTAGCCGAGGTGCTGGAGGCTGTAGAGGATGTTCATGGCGCAGTGTTTGACGCCGTCCTCGTTGCCCGTGATCAGCGCCCCGCCGACGCGCCCGTAATAGGCGTACTGGCCCTGCTCGTTCAGGATCGAGGAGCAGGCGTAGAGCCGCTCGATGACCTGCTTCATCACCGAGCTGTTGTCCCCGAGCCAGATCGGGCCGCACAGCACGAGGATGTCGGCGTCCATGATCTGGCTGTAGAGGACCGGCCACTGATCGCTCTCCCAGCCGTGGTCGGTCATGTCGGGCCAGACACCGGTGGCGATGTCGTGGTCGACGGCCCGGATGAGCGAGGTCCGGGCGCCGGCCGCTTCCATCACGGCGCGGCTCTTGTCGATCAGGCCCTCGGTGTTGCTGGGCTCGGGCGAGCGCTTGAGCGTGCAGTTGACGTAGACGGCGGTCAGGTCGGAGTAGTCGAAGTCGGCAGCCACTCCCCCACCCTCGCCGCCGCCGTCCGGGCCGGCCACCGGACCGCGTCCGTACGGATTGGGGCGGGTTGTTACTGGTCCGTCCGGGCGACTAGGTCATCGGGCCTTGGTGTTCGGGAAACCGGTGGAAAACCGGTGCGGCCCTCGCCACTGTGATCGGGAAGTCCGGCTCCACTCCTGCGGGAAAGCCACTGGGCTGCGCGGGAGGTTCCGCGCTGCCCGGGAAGGCGGAGACAGGACATCAGCACCCGTGAGCCAGGAGACCGGCCGGGGCACGTTGTCCATCCACGAGGTGCTGGAGAGGTCTCCCCACTCATGCATATAGCCGAGGGGCTCTACCTGTGAACCCGTTGGTGGAACTGGCCGGCGCGGGCTACGCCTACGAGGACGGCCCGGCGGTGCTGAGCGGCGTCGACTTCGCCATCGCGCCGGGCCGGGCGCTGGTCCTGCTGGGCCGCAACGGCAGCGGCAAGACCACGCTGATGCGGCTGCTGAGCGGGGGCCTGCGGCCCGGCACGGGCGCGCTGCGGCTCGACGGCACGGCGGTCGCGTACGACCGCGCCGGCCTGACCCGGCTGCGCACGTCCGTCCAGCTCGTGGTGCAGGACCCGGACGACCAGCTGTTCGCGGCCTCGGTCGAACAGGACGTGTCCTTCGGCCCGATGAACCTGGGGCTGCCCGAGCCGGAGGTCCGCGCCCGGGTGGACTCGGCGCTCGACGCGCTGGACATCACCGGGCTCCGGGACCGCCCCACGCACCTCCTGTCCTACGGCCAGCGCAAGCGCGCGGCGATCGCGGGGGCGGTGGCGATGGCGCCGCGCGTGCTGATCCTGGACGAGCCGACGGCCGGCCTGGACCCGGACGGCCAGGAGCGGCTGCTGGCCGTCCTCGCGGGCCTCCAGGCCTCCGGCACGACGGTGGTCATGGCCACCCACGACGTGGACCTGGCGGTCCGCTGGGCCGACGACGCGGCGGTCCTGACCCCGCCGGGCATCCGCTTCGGCCCGGCGCGGACCCTCCTCTCGGACCCGGACCTCCTCGCCTCGGCGGGCCTGCGCCAGGCCTGGTCCCCGGCGGTGACGTCCTTCCTGCGCGCGCACGGCCTCCTCGACGCCGACTCCCCCGGCCCCCGCATTCCGGAAGCGCTGGCCGCCTGGCGGTAGACAGGTCCGACGCCCCCGGACAGGCGGCGGGTGCCGTCCCCGCAGCCGATCGCGGTGCTCGGGCTCCCGCAAACCTAGGATGGGCGCATGTCGCTCCCGCACGCCATCCTCACCGCCCTGCTCGAGAAGCCCTCGTCGGGGCTGGAGCTGACCCGGCGGTTCGACAAGTCGATCGGGTACTTCTGGTCCGCGACGCACCAGCAGATCTACCGCGAGCTCGGCCGGCTGGAGGACGCCGGGCTGATCCGGGCGCTTCCCAGCGCGGTGCCCGTGCGGGGGCAGAAGAAGGAGTACGAGGTGCTGGCCGCGGGCAGCGGGGAGCTGGCCCGGTGGGTCGGGGAGAGCCACGACCCGAAGCCGGTGCGCGATCCCCTGCTGCTGCGGATCCGGGCGGCGGCGGTGGTCGGGACGCAGGGCCTGGGCGAGGAGCTGCGGCGCCATCTGGAGCTGCACCGCTCGCAGTTGGCCGTGTACGGGGGCATCGAGGAGAAGGACTTCCCGGCCGGCCGGGACGCGGACGAGGACCGGCTGCGCCGGCTCGTGCTGCACGCGGGGATCGGGCTGGAGACCTTCTGGCTCCGCTGGCTGGAGGAGGCCCTCGCCGAGGTGGAGGGCATGGCCGGCCCGCAGAGCTGACGCGCGCCCCCGGCCCGGCACGCGGGCGGCAGGGCCTGGGGGCGGCGCGGGGGCTTACTTGTTCAGGGAGGCCCAGAACTCGTCGAAGCTCAGCAGGCCGTCGGCGTTCGCGTCCTTGGAGGCGATCACGGCCTCCGCGACCGGGCCGGTGACGAACGGGTCGCCCATCTCCGCCATCGCCGAACGGAACTCGTCGGCCGTCACGAAGCCGTCACCGTTCACGTCGAACTTGCCGAACGTCGTCCGTGCGCTCTCGATGTCCGCCACTGGGTCCACCCCTTCTTGGTGCTTGTTGACCGGCTCAGGGTAGCGGCATGGCGATGCCCCTCACGCCCCGGGTCCCGTTCGAGCGGCAGATAGATATCCGATTACTCTTCCGTAACGCGGAAGCGATAATTCCAGCCAACAATTCCGGCCCCCACTTGTCACGCTCCGGGATCACGGCATAACGTACCGACATTGCCGCCACACCGGGAGCGCAGGGCTCCCAGGGACCAGCGGCAACAAGGGCGATCACACAGGTGACGATCACAGCTGACGCATCATTCGAAGTTCTGCCCTTCACCCGCACCTGCCGCCATATCTGGGAAGACGGCGACCATGTGCTCATCGGAGTGAGTCCCGGAAACAGCTACTTCAGCTCCGAGCGCATCACGAGCCTCGCCCGATGGGCCACGACCCGCTTCGCGCAGGTCGACTTCGTCTACGCGGACCTCCACGTCGACCGGATGTTCGCCGCCTTCGGCTACACCCGGGAACATGCGGAGAAGCGTGCGACGAAGGAAATAAAGGCAGTCCGGCGGCGGATTCTCAAGGGCGTGGAGGAATCAGGAACCTCCCATGCCGAGATCCGAGTGAGGGCACTTTCCGAGTTCCAGGCGAACCCCGTCTACCAACTTCTACACAGGCGCGTGCTCCATTTCCTGGAGACCGACGACGAATTCCGCAAGGGCTGCGAGGAAATGGCCTTGCATTTTGTCGGCTCCAAGTTGCAGGAAGGTGAATCCATCACCGACGCGCAGTTGCAGGTGTGTTTCGATTACATGGCGGCCGAGCTGCCCTTCTTCGTGGACACCCCGAGCATTCTCGACGTGCCGTCCTCGGTGGCGGCCTACCACGTCAAGATGCCGATGACCGATGTCCTCTTCGCGCGCGGAGGGGGACTGCGCGCGACGAGGAACCAGGCCTATGCCGTCGTAAGGCCCGAGGCGGCCGAAATGGCTCAGAGCAACCCGAACACGCACAAGAACACCGCACCAGTCGAAGGGACCGTCGATGAGCGTCGAGCAGCTTGAGGGCACCGAGCGGACCGGTGGGGCCCTCCTCGACTTCCCGCTCTCGCGGCGCGGTGACGTGCTCCCCGAGGAGTGCACCTGGCTGCGCGAGAAGGCGCCGGTCGCCAAGGTCCGTACCCTCACCGGGGACCCGGCCTGGCTGGTGAGCAGTTACGCGCTGGCCAAGCAGGTGCTGGAGGACGAGCGCTTCAGCCTCAAGGACACGGCGAACGCCGGCGTCCCCCGCCAGTACGCGCTGACGATCCCGCCCGAGGTCGTCAACAACATGGGCAACATCAACAGCGCCGGACTGCGCAACGCGGTCATGAAGGCGCTCAACCCGCGCCAGAAGGGCCTGCAGGACTGGCTGCGCGCGAAGGCCGGCGAGCTCATCGACCGGATCGTGGCCGAGGGGGGACCCGCGGACCTGCGGGCGGGCTTCGCCGACCCCTTCTCGGCGGCCATGCACTGCCAGGTGCTGGGCGTGCCGTTCGAGGACTGGCGGCGGCTGATGTCGGGGCTGGACGTCGCGTTCATGACCGCGCGCGAGCCGTTCGCCGACTCGGCGCTCAACTGGTACAAGGACGTCGGGTACTTCGTCGACCAACTGAAGGCCCAGCTCGCACTGCCCGCCGAGGAGCGTACGGGGCTCCTCGGCAAGTTCGCCGAGCTGAAGGAGGCGGACCCGGAGTCGGCGCACCTGACCGACGACATGTTCGCCACCGTCGCCGTCTCCCTCTTCGGGGCCGGCGCGGTCTCCACCTCCGCCTTCCTGACCCTCGCGGTCCTCGCACTGCTGCAGAAGCCCGAGCTCATCGGGTACCTCCGCAAGCACCCGGAGCGCATGGGCAAGGCCGTCGACGAACTGCTGCGCTGGAACCTGTCCGTCGGCGACGGCCTGCCGCGCATAGCGATGGCGGACATCCAGGTCGGCGACGTGCTGGTCAAGGAGGGCGAACTCGTCCTCGTCCTGCTGGAGGGCGCCAACTTCGACCCGGAGGCCTTCGAGAACCCGGACGAGCTCGACCTGGAGCGCGAGGGCACCAACGCCAACCTCGCCTTCGGCGCCGGCCGGCACTTCTGCCCGGCTTCCGCGCTGGGCCGGGCACACGCCGAGATCGCGCTGGAGGTGCTGGTCGAGCGGCTGCCCGACCTGCGCCTCGCGGTACCGGCGGAGAACCTCGTGTGGCGGACCGGCTTCATCAAGCGACTCCCGGAGCGGCTCCCCGTCGCCTGGTGACGGTGAGCGCGTGAGCGTGCCCCGGGGGCTGTGCGAGCTCCCGGGGCACTACCGCGTCCGCGGACCCGGTTCCCCTACCGGAAGATGCCGGTGTGGCCGAGCGAGTAGCGGCCGGGCTGCGGGTACACGGCGAGGCCGTGCGGGCCGCCGCCCACCGGGATCTTGGCGAGCTGATTGCCGGTCGTGGTGTCGATCGCGTAGACCTCGGAGTTGTAGCGGCCCGAGAGCCACAGCACCTTGCCGTCGGCCGACACGCCGCCCATGTCGGGGCTGCCGCCGTCGGGCAGCTCCCACTTCTTCGTCAGCTTGTTCTGGGTGAAGTCGAAGACGGACACGGACCCCTCGCCCCGGTTGGAGACGTACATCTCCTTGGAGTCGCGGCTGACGTACAGACCGTGGCAGCCCTTTCCGGTGGGCAGCAGCTTGGGGGTCTCGAACTTGTCTCCACTGAGCACCCACATGCCGTGCGCCATCATGTCCGCGACGTAGAAGGTCTTTCCGTCCGGCGAGACCTTGACGTCCTGTGGCATCGCGCCCTCGAACGGCAGTTTCTGCTGGCCGATGACCTCCATCTTCTCGGTGTCGACCTTGAGCAGTTCACCGGAGAACTCGCAGCTCACGATGAAGTAGCGGCCGTCCGCGGAGAAGTCCGCGTGATTGACGCCGAAACAGGTCACTGGGACGGTTTTCACGCGGTCCATCGTGTGCGGATCACGGAAGACCAGTTCCTTGTCCATCGACGCCATGACCACCGCGTACTTGCCGTTGGGCGTGAAGTACAGGTTGTACGGGTCGTGCACCTCGACGGGCTTGCCGGCCTCGCCGGTGGCCGGGTTGATCGGGGTGAGCGTGTGGCCCCGGTTGTTGTTGACCCAGAGGGTCTTCATGTCCCAGGAGGGGACCACGTGCTGGGGCTGGACGCCGACCGGGATGGTGTCGATGACCTTGTACGTCACCGGGTCGATGACGGACACCGTGTTGGAGTTGGTGTTCGGCACGTAGACGCGTGACGGGAAGTCCTTGACCACCGGGGAGAGTCTGTTCGGCCGGTCGGCCGCGTACACGTCGTTCGGATCGAGGAGCGGCGGCATCCCGGCCAGGCCCGGCGGCACGGCCGGCGCGATCTTGGCGGGCACGGCGGGCCCCTTCGTGCCGAGTGCCTCGGCGGGTCCCTTGTCGGCTTTCCCGCAGCCGGTCAGGGCGGCGAGGACCAGACCGGCCAGCAGCACGGTGGCCTTGCGGGGAAGGCGGGTGGTCGTCATGGGGTCAGCAGCTCCGTGGTGGTCACCGCGCGCAGTTCGCGGCGCGCGAGTTCTTCGAGGAGGGGCGGCATCGCGTCGACCGTGTCCGCGTAGCCGAAGTGCAGGCTCACCACCGATCCGCCTTGGATCGTCCCGATGACGGTGCGGATGACGGCCGCGGCACCGGGCGAGGTGAAGTCGAGGGAGTCCACGTCGTAGGAGAGGACGTGCGGGTAGCCGGCCCGCTGGGCCAGTTTTCGCACCAGCGGGGTGGCGTACTGGGTCTGGGACGGCCGGAACCAGGTGCCGATCGACCCGGTCAGCCGCTTGAGCCGGTCGGCGCAGCCGGTGATCTCGGCGTACGCCTGGGCCTCGGGCATCGTGTTGATCGCGAGGTGGCGCTGAGTGTGGTTGCCGAGCTCGTGGCCGCCGTCCAGGATCCGGCGGGCCATCTCCGGGTGGGCGTCGAGCCAGGCGCCGATGGCCAGTACGGTGACCCGCGCGCCCGCCCGCTCCGCCTCCGCGAGCACCGCCTTGGCGATGGCGGGGTCGCCGTTGCCGTGGAAGGTGAGCGCGACGTCCGGGCGGCCGCGCGGACCGTGCCCGATCTCCACGGGCTGCCCGGCGAACCGGCGCGGCGCCGGCGCGGCCTTGGCCGCGGCCGCCGCCCTGTCCGGCGCGGCCTTCGCGGGGGGCGCGGACGGGGCGGGGGGCGCGGAGGAGGTACGGGAGTCCGCGGCGCAGGCGGCGGTGAGGGCGCCGGCGGCGACCGCCGCGCCGGCACGGAGAGCGGATCGGCGGTCCGGGTAGCAGAGCACCTGCCCATTTAAGGGGTGGATGCCCGCCTGGGTAATGATTGACCCATTTCAGGACCTTCGACGGGCCCCGCCCAACGGGGACCCCGTCCGCTATGTGATCAACGATTCACGCAGAGCAGTGGATACTTATTCAATGATTACGAGGCCAGTGGCCCATCTCACCTAAGATTTAGGTGGAAACTCTTAGGATATGCACACTTATGTCCAACTTGGGACTTTTGGCATTTGGTCCCTCGTCTGCCATAGTCGGAATCACGGCTTCCCGTTGACCCGAGCGAAGCCCCCTGCCGAGGATCACACCCCCTTCGATCCTCGGCACACCCATGAAACCCCCGCAACGCCCCACCAGAGGCGACAGGGGGTTTCTGTGTTTCCGAAGCGCTTCAGCGGTCGGCCACGCGCATCTCGAACCAGGTGATCTTGCCGCGCGGCAGCAGGTCCGCGCCCCAGCGGTCCGAGAGCTTGTCGACGAGGAACAGCCCCCGGCCGGTGGTGTCCATCTCGTGCACCGGCATCAGGCAGGGCAGTCCGCGCGAGGGGTCGCGCACCTCGACGCGGATCCAGCCCCGGCGCCTGAGCATCCGTAAACCGAAGGACCGGGCCCCGGTGTGCCGGACGGCATTGCCGACGAGCTCGGAGACCAGCAGCACGGCATGCTCGGCGATCTGCGGCGAGAGGCCCCAAAGGCGCACCACCACGCACTGGGTGAGCCGGCGGGCGGTGCTCGCCGACTCGGGCATGGACGGCAGCGTCACTTCCGCCTCGGCCGGGTTGCCGTACAACTCCAGCGCCTCGAGGGCCTGTTCGTCCTCCAGGGCCGCCGTGAGCCGTACGGCGGAAGCGCTGCTGCGCTGCCGCGGCTGTTCCACACCCTCCAGACCCGCCATGCACCCATCATGGACGGCCGGCAGGGCCCTCCGGGCCGTTCCAGAGGAAAACACCCCCTGGAATCATGGATTCCAAGGGGGTGCTCCGGCATATGCGTTCGGCAAGCGGAAGCCGACGGCACCGTCCTGACCTGCGGTGACGTACCGCTAAGCGGTGATCACGCTGAGTGGATCAGCTTTTCGTCTTAAGGTTCCCTTAAGGCCTGGCTAATCCACCCACAGGGAGGACCCGGCCGCGCAGACGGCCCGCGGCCGCGGTCCACCCGTAGAAGAACCACAGGAACTAGAGGAACTTGGCCTTGCCCGGCCCCTCTTCGACGAAGCTGCGCATCCCGCGCTCGCGGTCCTCGGTGGCGAACAGGCCCGCGAACCAGCCCCGTTCGATGGTCAGCCCGGTGTCGATGTCGGCCTCCAGACCCGCGTCCACGCACTCCTTCGCGGCACGCAGCGCGAGGGCCGGGCCCTGCGCGAGCTTGGCGGCCCAGGCGTGCGCCTGCTCGTACACCTCGGCGGCGGGCACGACCCGGTCCACGAGGCCGAGGGCGAGTGCCTCGTCTGCCTTGACCATGCGGCCGGTGAAGATGAGGTCCTTGGCCTTGGAGGGGCCGATCAGCCGGGAGAGCCGCTGGGTGCCGCCCGCGCCCGGGATCAGGCCGAGCAGGATCTCGGGCTGGCCGAGCTTCGCGTTCTCGGCGGCGATCCGGTAGTCGGCGCACAGCGCCAGTTCGCAACCGCCGCCCAGGGCGTAGCCGGTGATCGCGGCGACGACGGGCTTGGGGATCCGCGCCACCGCGGTGAAGGCGTCCTGCAGTCCGCGGGACCGGGCGACCATGGCCGCGTGGTCCATCGTCTGCATCTCCTTGATGTCCGCGCCCGCCGCGAACACCCTCTCGCCGCCGTAGATGACGACCGTACGGACATCCGCCCGGTCCGTCGCCTCCACCGCGAGCTCGCGCAGCCGGTCCTGGGTGGCGATGTCCAGGGCGTTCATGGGCGGCCGGTCCAGACGGATGACGCCGACGCCTTCGGAGACTTCGAGAGAGATGGTCATACGGGAAGGTTAGCGCCGGTTAACGCGGGAGCGCCCGGCGCCGTGGGTCACAGCACCGGGCGCGGCCTCTACTCCGAGGGAGGGCGGATTACTTGATCCACTCCGCCCAGTCCATGTTCCAGCCGTTGAGGCCGTTGTCGGGGGCGACCGTCTTGTCCTTGGAGTTCTTCACGATGACCACGTCGCCGATCAGCGACTCGTTGAAGAACCAGGCGGCGGGCTGGTTGCCGTCGCCCGCGCCGCGGACGTCCTTGAGACCCACGCAGCCGTGGCTGACGTTCTCCGAGCCGAAAGTGCCGGACGAGGCCCAGTAGTTGCCGTGGACGAAGGTGCCCGAGGTCGTCAGCCGCATCGCGTGCGGGACGTCGGAGATGTCGTACTCGCCGCCGAAGCCGACGGTGGCGCCGTTCATCCGGGTCACCTTGTACTTCTCGCTGATGACCATCTGCCCGTTGTACGTGGTGTTCGAGGGGGCGCCGGCGGTGATCTGGATGTTCTTGACCACCTGGCCGTCGCGGACGACCTGCATGTCGTGCTCGGCTGCGTCGACGGTGGTGACCTGGGAGCGGCCGACCTTGAAGGTGACCGTACGGGTCTGCTTGCCGTAGACCCCCGGGCGGCCTTCGACCCCGTCGAGCGCGAGCTTCACGGTGACCGTGGTGCCCGCGGCCCAGTACTTCTCGGGGCGGAAGTCGAGGCGGTCGTTGCCGAACCAGTGGCCCTCGACCGGAACGGCCGGCTCGGCCGTGACCGTGATGGCCTTCTCGACGGCCTCGGGGTTGGTGATGCCGCGGGTGAAGTTGATCGAGACCGGCATGCCCACGCCGACGGTCGAGCCGTCCTCGGGCGTGTAGTGGCCGATGAAGGTGTTCACCGGGGTGAGGGTGGTGAAGGTGGTGTCCTTGGCCGACTCGCGGCCGGCCTCGTCCTTGGCGACCGCGTGCACCTTGTACTCGGTGGCGGAGGCGAGGTTGCGGGCGGGTTCCCAGCTCGCGCCGTCCTCGGCGAGCTTGCCCTCCACCGCGTTGCCCTTGGTGTCGGCGACCGTCACCGTGCTGAGCTTGCCGCCGGTGCTCGATATCTTGAGGACGCCGCTGGTGGCGACCTCCTTGGACCCGTCGTCCGGCTTGACGCTCACGACCGCCTTGGACGCCTCGGTACCGGTCGTGCCGGCGCCACCGTCCGTGCCGCCGCTCCCGCCGGCGCCACCGCCGTTGCCTCCGCTGCTACAAGCGCTCGTCAGCAGCAGGGCCGCGCCCAGCAGGAGGGCCGGCAGGCCGGTGCGGACGCGGCCGCGTATCGGCTGCAGGTTCACTCTCGTTCTCCCCATGTCCCCCGCGCGCGGACAGTCGCGCGCTTCCTGCCAGGAAATCACATGGGGGGATCACGGGATGGTACGAGCATGTCACCGTTCCGTCCCAAGAGTCGGGACACGCCGGGAATCAGTAGGGCATGGGGGCGTCGTCGTAGAGCGTGGACTTGTGGTCCTCGCTGCGCCAGTAGACCTCGTGCCGGCCGGGGCGGGTCTCCTCGTCGTCGCGGCCGGTGCGGACGGGGACCGGCGGGAAGACGACGGCGCTGCCGCGCTGTACCCAGAGCAGCTGCCGCTCCAGGTCCACGCAGGTCACCCGGTGCGGGCGGACGGGGCAGGCGCCGGCCGCGTTGGGGTCGGCGCGGACCCACCCGACCGGCCTACCCGCCTGCCCGCCCGCCGGCGCGGCGGGCGGGCGGGCCGTCAGGTCCGGTCGGGGGCACCGCGGGTCAGCCGGTGGCCGGACGCGGCTTCCGGCCCTTGCCCTTCCCCTTGCCGTGGTCGTCACGCTTGTTCTGCAAGGTGACCACCAGGCGGTGGTCCGGGGTCTGCCCGTCCAGGTGGAGCGGACCCGTGACCCGGTTCGGCACAAGCACGTAGCCCTCGGGGACGGCCGTCTCGACCACGTAGTACGAGCCCTCCTCCAGGCGCGGGAACTCGCACACCCCGGCCCGGTCGGTCGCGCAGCCCTCCGAGACCTTGCGGTCGGCGTTGATGCCGCGGGTCTGGAGACCCTGGGTGTCGTTGGTCTCCCGCCACACCTCGAAGACGGCGCCGCGCAGCGGGCGCTTCGTCTTCGCGTCCTTCTTCAGGACCTTGATCGACCCGGTGTACCCGGGCTCCTCGCGCCTGTCGTTGGGGACGTTGACGACGATGCCCGTCCGTACGTCGCCCTCGTCGAGGTCGAAGGCCGTGACCGTGTCCGCCGGCAGGTCGTAGCCTGCCGGCGCCTGGGTCTCCCGCCAGTAGTACCGCTCCCCGACCGGCAGCTGGACCGTGCAGCTGCCCTGCGCGTCCGTCGTGCAGGAGCCTTCGAGCTTCTCGTCCGGTGTGGCTCCGCCGGACTGCAGGCCCGCGGTGTCGTTGCTCTCGCGCCACAACTCGAAGCGGGCGCCCGGCAGGAGCACCCCGGTGTCCTTTTCGGACTTCCAGAGCACCACCTCGGCGCTCCCCGGGACCTTCGCGTCGCTCATCCGGGCGCGCGCGCCGGCGGAGGCGTTCCGTGCGGTCAGCGTCAGCTCGGCGACGGCGTCCTGCGCGAGCTCGTACCCGTCCGGTGCCTTCGTCTCGCGCCAGTAGTACGTGCCGAGCGGGACGGTGCGGGAGCAGACGCCGCTCGCCGGGGTGACGCAGTCGGCGACCTTGGTGTCGGCGCCGGGGCCGGTGAACTGGGCTCCGGCGGCGCCGTTGGTCTCGCGCCACAGCTCGTAGGTGGCGCCGGCCAGCGGCCCGCCCGCGGTGTCCTGCTTCAGGACGGAGACCTGGCCCTCGGCCGGGTCCGGCTCCCCGCAGTCCGGCAGGTCGCCGTCGAAGGGGTAGGCGTGGAGCTCCTGGCCGCCGCCTCGGCCGCTGGTGTGGACGAGCTCGCCCGTGGTGAAGAAGCGGCCGTTCGTCCCGGGCAGGGTGACGGTGGTCCGCGAGGCCTGTTCGCCGACGAGCACGCTGCCCTGGAACTGCCCGCTGCCGGTCAGCTGGACGGCCGTGGCGTCCGGGAAGTTCCACAGCAGCCGGGTGCGGTAGCCGTTCCACGGGTCGGCGGACGGCCCGGTGTCGTTGATGCTGCCGCTGAAGGTGCTGAGCGTGCGGCCGGCGCCCAGGACGTTGACGAGGACGGTGGCGTCGGCCGGGATCTGCGCGAAGCGGATGCCGATGGCGCCGCCGGTCGCGCCGACCATGTCGAAGTCCACGTTGAAGACCTGCAGCGGGGACCTGCCGTCCCCGGTGAAGACGGTGGAGCCGTCCCGGTTGACGGCGGTTCCCGTCGCCGGGCGCGGCCGGCCGTCGACCCGGGCGTAGCACCGGCTCGCCGCGGTGAGCTCGTCGCGCAGGCCGGCGTACGGCACGGTCGCGGCCGGGTCGGACACCAGGGGGCCGCTGACGGTGCCGGGGCCGGGGGCGGTGCCCGCGTGGCGGACGGTGCCGCCGTCGGAGATCAGCCGCTGGCCGGCGGCGATGCTGACGTCGCGGCCGGTGGTGAGGAAGTCCGAGCCGGCCGGGGGCCGCACCAGCGAGCCCGCGCCGACGATGCCGATGTCGTACCCGCCGCCGGCCTCCGCCAGGTTCTTGTTCTGGTCGAAGGTGCCGAGGACGACGACTTTTCCCTCGGCCTCGGCGGCGCGCTCGCGGACCAGGAAGTCGGCGCCGACGAAGATGTTGACGCCCTCGTCGTAGCCGTTGGGGTCGGTGCCGACCTCGACCGGCGGGAACCGTTCGGGGCACCGGGACCCGAGGCAGGGGCCGAGCCCGCCCGGCAGTGGTGCCCGCAGGGCCGCGGCCTCCCGGGCCGGCGCCGGCTGCTGCCGGGGGCCCGGTGCGGGAGGCGCCGCCAGGGCGGCGGGGGCGCCCGCCGCCAGGACGGCTCCCAGGGCGAGCCCCAGGGGCCCGAGGGTCCACTTCCTTGCTGACAT
Organism: Streptomyces sp. ISL-43; assembly: GCF_018614195.1. Classification (GTDB taxonomy): domain Bacteria; phylum Actinomycetota; class Actinomycetes; order Streptomycetales; family Streptomycetaceae; genus Streptomyces. The sequence goes on along the minus strand of NZ_JAGGOT010000062.1, from coordinate 47,064 downwards.
GACGCTCCGTCCGTTGCCTGCCGACCTGCCCCGCACCGCTGCCCGTACAGGCTGGAGGCGGGTTTCGGCGCGGCGGACGAAGCGACACTCGCGCACTACGTCAATCCGGTACGACAATCACTCGACTGCTGCGGCCCTGTGTACGGATCGCCCCTGCGGTCCCGGCCGGTGGCGGTACGTCAGCCGATGGCGGAGCCGGCGACCCAGGCCGGCCAGGACATGTTCCAGCCGCCCAGCCCGTTGTCCGCGGCGACCGTCTTGTCCTGCGAGTTCACGACCTCCACGACATCCCCGACCAGGCTCCGGTCGAAGAACCAGCCGGCCGGGGTGTCGGAGCCGCCGCCCTTGTCGTCGCGCAGTCCGATGCAGCCGTGGCTGGCGTTGGTGGAGCCGAAGGTGTCGGGGCTGGCCCAGTAGTTGCCGTGCAGGAAGGTCCCGGAACGGGTCAGGCGCATGGCGTGCGGGACGTCGGGGATGTCGTACTCGCCGCCGAAGCCGACGGTCTGCCCGTTCATCCGGGTCACGTCGAAGAGCTCCATGACCACCATCTTGCCGTTGTACGTGGTGTTCTTCGGGGCCCCGGCGGTGATCGGCACGGTGGACAGCAGCTCGCCGTCGCGCCGGACCTCCATGGTGTGCGCGGCCGCGTCGACGGTGGAGATCTGGGAGCGGCCGACGGTGAAGCGCAGGGTCTTGTCCTGGATTCCGTACGAGCCGGGCGCGCCCTCGACGTCCCGCAGGTTCATCTTGACCGTGACCTCGGTGCCGGGCTTCCAGTACTCCTTGGGCCGGAAGTCCAGGCGCTCGTCGCCGAACCAGTGGCCGGCCACCTCCACGGCCGGGTCGGAGGTGATGGTGATGGCCCGCTCCACATCGGCGCGGCGTTCGATCGACCGGTTGAAGTTGAAGGAGATGATCATCCCGGTGCCGACGGTGGAACGGTTCTCGGGCTTGAAGTAGCCGATGAAGCGCTCCTCGGGAACATAGGTGGTGAAGGTGGTGTGCCGGGCCTGGCGCCGGTCGTGCCCGTCGAGCGCGACCGCGTCCACGGTGTACTTGGCCGCGAGCGCGAGCCGTCCGGCGGCCGGGTCGGGGCTCCAGCTGAGCCCGTCGACGGCGATGGTGCCGGGCACCTTCTCCTCCTGGGCGTCCTCCACCTTGGTGACCACGACCCGCTCCAGGCGGCCTTCGGGCACGGTGACCGTCAGCGGGCCCTCGGCCGGCACGCCCTTGGCGTTGTCGTCCGGGGTGATCCGGATCGCCTCGTCCGGTGACCGGGGTTTGCCGGGCAGCTGGATCTCGATCGGGGAACCGCCGTCTTCGGTGCATCCGGACAGGCCTCCGAGGAGGCCCGCCCATGCCGCCACGGCGGCCAATCCCGCCCCTGCCCGCCTCGTCAGAAGAGTCACGTCCCACCAACGACGGGGCCCCTCCGAGGGAAACGTGGGCGCGGCTCGAGTTCCAGGCACAACAGTCCGGGCAGAACAGTGGGAAGGACCAGACGGGGGCGGGCCCGGGCCGGGACGCCGGGGCCGCACGTTCCCCACCCCTGCCGGTACCGAGAGCCGTGGAGGCGGGCAGTGTCGAGCGCAGCCGAGCAAGAGACGGTGGAAGCCGTCGCGGGTGAGGTACGGAGCGGCCGGACGGCCGCGCCCCAACCGGTCCGGGCGCGGACCCGTACCGGGCCACCGGTGTGGCCCGGGTCCTCGCATCCCCTGGGGGCCCGGTTCCATCAGGGTCCGGACGGCAGGGCGGGGACCAACTTCGCACTGTGGGCGCAGGGCGCGGAGGCGGTGGAGGTGTGCCTCTTCGCGGCGGACGGGACCGAGACCCGGTGCGCGCTGACGGAGCTGACCCACGAGATCTGGCACGGGTTCCTGCCGGACGTGCGCCCCGGCCAGCGGTACGGATTTCGGGTGCACGGCCGCTGGGACCCCTGGACGGGGGCCCGCTACAACCCGGCCAAGCTGCTCCTGGACCCGTACGCGCGGGCCGTGGACGGGGAGTTCACGCTGCCGCCGGAGGTGTACGGGCACGTCCGCGACTGGCCGCAGCAGTACATCGCGGACACCGTGCGCGACGACCGCGACTCGGCGCCGCACGTCCCCAAGGGGGTCGTGGTCCACGATGACGACGACTGGGCGGACGACGTCCGGCCGAAGACCCCGTGGGCCGACTCGGTCATCTACGAACTGCACGTGCGGGGCTTCACGATGCGCCATCCGGGCATCCCCGAGCACCTGCGCGGCACGTACGCGGGCCTCGCGCATCCGGCGGCGATCGAGCACCTGACCGGGCTCGGGGTGACGGCGGTGGAACTGCTGCCGGTCCATCAGTTCGCCCACGAGGACCACCTGCTGCGCCGGGGTCTGCGCAACTACTGGGGCTACAACTCGATCGGCTACTTCGCCCCGCACGCGGGCTATTCGTCGAGCGGTACGGCCGGGCAGCAGGTCGGCGAGTTCAAGCGGATGGTCAAGGCGCTGCACGCGGCCGGGATCGAGGTCATCCTCGACGTGGTCTACAACCACACGGCGGAGGCCGGCGAGCTGGGCCCGACGCTGTCGCTGCGCGGCATCGACAACCGCGCCTACTACCGGCTCCAGTCGGACCAGCGCCGGTACGCGGACTACACGGGCTGCGGGAACACCCTGCACGCCGGGCGCCCGCACGTGCTGCGCCTGATCACCGACTCGCTGCGGTACTGGGTGACGGAGATGGGGGTGGACGGCTTCCGCTTCGACCTGGCGGCGGCGCTGGCCCGCTCGATGCACGACGTGGACATGCTGTCGCCGTTCCTCGCGGTGATCGCCCAGGATCCGGTGCTGCGGCGGGTGAAGCTGATCGCCGAGCCCTGGGACGTGGGCTCGGGCGGGTACCAGGTCGGGGCCTTCCCGCCGCTGTGGACGGAGTGGAACGACCGCTACCGGGACGCCGTCCGGGACTTCTGGCGGGGAGCGCTGCCCGACGTACGGGACCTCGGGTACCGGCTGTCGGGCTCGAGCGACCTGTACGCGTGGGGCGGGCGCAGGCCGTACGCCTCGGTCAACTTCATCACCGCGCACGACGGGTTCACCTTGCGCGACCTGGTGTCCTACGAGTCCAAGCACAACGAGGAGAACGGCGAGGCGGGCCGGGACGGGACCAATGACAACCGGTCGTGGAACTGCGGGACCGAGGGCGAGCCCCCCGAGGGCGCGGACCCGCGGATCGCGGCGCTGCGCCGGCGGCAGCTGCGCAACCTGCTGACCACGCTGCTGCTGTCGACCGGGGTGCCGATGCTGGTGGCGGGCGACGAGTTCGGCCGGACGCAGGGCGGCAACAACAACGCGTACTGCCAGGACAACGAGACGAGCTGGGTGGACTGGTCGCTGCTGGAGGATCCCTCCTGGCAGGGGCTGCTGACGCTGGCCCGGCGGCTGCTGGCGCTGCGCCGGAGCCATCCGGTGCTGCGGCGGCGGGCGTTCTTCTCGGGGAGCTCGCAGGCGGCCGACGGGCTGCGGGACCTGGCCTGGTTCACCCCGGCGGGCGCGGAGATGACCGAGCGGGACTGGTACGCCCCGGCGGCCGGGGTGGGGCTGTACCTGTCGGGGCGGGACATCCCGGGCCGCGACGAGCGGGGGCGGCAGGTGACGGACGACAGCTTCCTGGCGCTGCTGCACTCCGGGGACGGGCCGGTGGCGTGGTCGCTGCCGGGGGCGCCGTGGGCGGCGGCCTACGAGCTGGTCCTGGACACCTCCCGGGAGGACCAGGCGGACGCCCCGGCCACCCGCCACCGCGGGGGCGAGGTCCTGACGGTCCCGGCCCGGTCGGTGCTGCTGCTGAAGGTCGTGGGCTAGACGCCCCCTGGGGCCGGCGCGCACCGGCCTCCAAGAGCCCCGCGCGGAGGTCTGGGCGGCCCCGGGCGGGAGCCCTCGCGCGTCCTGCGATGATGTGCCCTTCGTACGCACATGCGCATGACGGATGTTCGAGGGGTTGTGTCGATGGCGAGTGTCCGGACCGCGCTGCGGGAGCTGCGCGGGGCGCAGAAGTCGGCGAAGGGGGTGTCCCTCTATTCGCGACGGGTCAACCGGCCCGTGGGGCGGCTGCTGGCCGCCGTGTCCTACGTGCTCGGGCTCACCCCGAACCAGGTGACGCTGATCAGCGCCGCCCTGAGCTTCGCCGGGGCGGCCGTCGTCGCGCTGGCCGCGCCCTCGTGGGGGCTGGGGGTGATGGTGTGGGCCCTGCTCGCCGCCGGCTTCGCCTTCGACTCCGCCGACGGGCAGCTGGCCCGGCTGCGCGGAGGCGGCTGCCCGGCGGGCGAGTGGCTGGACCACGTCGTGGACTGCGCGAAGCTCACCTCGCTGCATACCTGCGTGCTCATCGCCTTCTACCGCTTCCCGCAGGCGTACGGAACGGAGGGCGATGGCTGGCTGCTGGTGCCTCTGGGCTTCCAGTTCGCCTCGGTCGTCACCTTTTTCGGGGGGCTGCTGACCGAGAAGCTCAAGCCGAAGGCGGCCCCGGGCAGCCCCGCGGCCGCACCGTCGAAGCTGCGCGCGGTGGCGCTGCTCCCCGTGGACTACGGGGTGTTCTGCATGGTGTTCCTGGCGCTCGGCGGCGGGCAGCTGTTCCGCTGGGCGTACGCGGGGATGGGCGTCGTCGCCACGCTGTTCCTGCTGGCGTTCCTCACGAAGTGGTTCCGGGAGCTGAACGCCCTACCGAGGTGACCGGCGCCGTCGCGGCCGGCCCCGCCGTCCGGTGGTCAGCCCCGCTGTTCGGCGGCCGGCGGCTCCGCCAGCGCGTCCAGGGCCCGGCGCAGTTGGGTGCTGGAGGTGTGCACCGTGTACGGGAAGTAGACGACGTCGACTCCGTGGGCGGCGAAGTCCTTCTCCAACCGGTCGCCCTTGGGGGTGCCGCGCCAATCGTCGCCCTTGAAGATCACATCGAACCGAACTTGCCGCCACGTTTCCACTTTGTCCGGGACGGTCTCCACAAACGCCGCATCCACATATCGGACGCTGCGGACTATCTCAAGCCGTTCGACCAGCGGTATCACCGGGCGGCGCCCCTTGGCCACTTCCGCCATTTCATCGGAAACGACCCCCGCCACCAGGTAGTCACACTGACTCCGGGCATGCCGGAGGATATTGAGATGTCCGATATGGAACAGATCGTACGCTCCTGGCGCATAGCCGATTTTGTACGGTCTGCGCGCGGGCGCAGTAAGTTCGGACATGTCCCGCTCCGTCATCTGTTATCCCCCTGAGGCCACACCCCCCGGTGTGGCGGATTAGCAGACAATAGCGTGCACGTTCCGCACCACGTTGATGAACGAATAGGGTGACGTGCGCATCATCCTGGGGAAGAAGGGGACGTCCAGTGTCGAAAACCGGTCAGCGACGCCTACTGCTGGTTTCCACGAATTACGCCCCCGAGCACACGGGCATAGGCCCGTACGCCACCCAGATCGCGGAGCACTGGGCTGATCTCGGCCACGAGACCCACGTCCTCGCCGGCATGCCCCACTACCCCTCCTGGTCCCTCGAGCCGGAGTACAAGGGGGCGCTACGGCGCACGGAACGGCGCGCGGGGGTCACCGTGCACCGGCGCGCGCACACCGTGCCGCCGCGCCAGACCGCCGTCCGGCGGGCCCTTTTCGAAGGATCGATTCTGCTGCACGGCGCCGTGGCCCCGCCCCGGATGGCGAAGCCGGACGCCGTGCTCGCCCAGATGCCGAGCCTGGCCGGCGGCCTGCTGGCCGCCCGTCTGGCGGCGCGCTGGAAGGTCCCCTTCGTCCCCGTCGTCCAGGACCTGATGGGCGCCGCCGCCGCACAGAGCGGCATCAGCGGCGGCGACAGGGCGGCCGCGCTGGCCGGGCGCGCCGAGGCTCACGTGCTCGGGCGCGCCGGCCTCGTCGGCGTCATCCACGAGACGTTCGTGGACCGGGTCGTCGGCATGGGCGTGGACCCGAAGAAGATCCGGCTCGTCCCCAACTGGTCCCACGTGGCGCTGCCCACCAAGCCGCGCGGCCGCACCCGGCACCACCTCGGCTGGGCGCCCGGCCAGACCGTCGTGCTGCACTCCGGGAACATGGGGCTCAAGCAGGGGCTGGAGGTCCTCATCGGCGCCGCCCGGCTGGACCCGAGCGTCCGTTTCGTCCTGATGGGCGACGGCAGCCAGCGCTCGGCGCTCGCCGACCTCGCGGCCGACGTCCCCAATCTCGACATCATCCCCCCTGCCGCCGACGGGGAGTTCCCGGATATCCTCGCCGCGGCGGACGTGCTCGCGGTCACGCAGCACGCCGCCGTGATGGACATGAGCGTGCCGTCCAAGCTGACCTCGTACTTCCAGGCCGGCCGTCCCGTCGTCGCCTCCGTCGCGGCACTGGGCGGCACCGCCCAGGAAGTGGAACGCTCGGGCGCGGGAGTGCTCGTACCGCCGGAGGACCCGGAGGCCCTTCTGAAGGCCGTACGGGCCCTGGCCGAGGACCCCGCGGGCGCGGACGCTCTGGGCGCGGCCGGGCCGCGCCATGTGGCGGCGCACCTGAGCCGCGAGGCGGGCCTGGCCCGCATCGACGCACTGATGGACGAAGCACTTGGGGGTCCCCGGCCGTGATCGAGACCAACCGACCGGCGGCGCCGGGTGCCGAGGACGAACCGGACCTGCTCCGGGACCAGTTCCGCCAGCTCCTGCGCTACCGCCGGCTCATCGGAGCGGGCGTGGGCATCGGCCTGCTCGGCGGGGTCTACCTCGGCGTCTCCACGGCGGACACCTACGTGGCCACCGCCGACATCGTGCTGCGCGCGCCCACCGACGACCCGTTCAACCCGAGCCTCGCCCCCGACAAGGCGATCAACATCGGCTCGGAGCGCCAGGTCGCGCTCTCCAGCTCCATAGCCAACGAGGCCGCGAAGAAGCTCCGCGTCTCGGCCTCCGACTTCGCCGCCCTGCGCGCCGGCCTGCAGGTGACCAACCCACCGCAGTCGATGGTGCTGCGCTTCACCTACACCGCGAGCTCCCCCGCCGTGGCCGCCAAGCGCGCCAACGCGATGACCGAGGCGTACCTGCTCAAGCGCCAGGAAGCCCTCGACGTCACCCGCGACAAGATGGTCAAGGGCTACCAGGACCAGCGCGATCCGGTGGCCAAGCAGCTCGACGAGCTCGTCAAGCAGATCAACGGCATGCCCGCCGGTCCGGCGCGCGACGCGGCGTACTCCTCGAAGACCGACCAGCAGAGCAAGGTCAACACCCTCAACAGCAACATCGCCAAGCTCCAGGCCCTGGACATGACCCCCGGCCGGGTCACCAGCGCGGCCGTCCCGCCGCACGGGGCCGACGGCCCGGGCCTGGCCATGTCGCTCGCGCTCGGCGCGGCCGTGGGTCTCGCGCTCGGCCTGCTCGCCGCCTGGGTGCGGCTCGTCTTCGACCCGGCGCCGCGCTCCGAGGGCGACGTCGCCCGGGCCCTGCGCGCGCCCGTGCTGGGCTCCCTGCCCCGGGGCAAGGCCGACGGCGGGCCGCTGCTCGCGGCGGGCGAGGAGGACCCCCGGCTGGCCGAGGAGTTCCGCTCGGTGGCCTTCCGGCTCGCCTACGACTCCCGCTTCGCCGACCGGCGCCGACTGCTCGTGGTCGCCCCGCGCGGCAGCAGCGAGATCGCCGCCGCCGTGGCGGTGAACCTGGCCGCCTCCTTCGCGGAGACCGGCAAGGACGTCCTGCTCATCGAGGCCGACCTGCGCACCCCGGTGCTGGCCAGCCAGCTGCCGACCGACGCGGCCGGCCGGCCGCGCTGGAGCAAGAACCAAGGCACCGCCGGTGCGCAGCACGGGGACACCGAGTGGCCCGACGGACGGCAGCTCGTCGTGGACGCCGGGGAGTCGGGCGCCTTCGACCTGATCCCGGGCGAGCGCGTGCGCAACGTGCCCCGCGCGCTGACCTCTTCGCGCGCCACCCGGCTGATCTCCGAGGCCGACTCCCCCAACTCCACGGTCGTGGTGCTCGCACCGCCCGTGCTCTCCTACGCCGACGCCCTCGCGCTCGTGGACCGCGTCGACGGGGTCCTGGTGGTCTGCAACCCCGGTGCGGTGCACCGCACCGACCTGACCCGCATCCGCGAGCTGATCAGCGGCGCCGGCGGCACGGTGCTGGGCGCGGTGCTGCACGCGCCGCTGCCGGGCGAGAAGCGCGGCCGCGGCAGCTTCCGCAAGGGCGGCGCGCCCGCCGCCGAGGCCCCGGAGCCCGCTCCAGCGCCGCCCCGACGACGTGAACCGCAGCCGATCCCGTACGAGGTGGCGGCCGCCGACGCCTCGCACCACATCCCGGGCGACGGCACCGACACGGTCGCCCTGCGTACGGTCCGCACGGGCCGGCGGTGAGCCGACGCGGCCTCGCGGCGGTCGCCTCGGTTCTGGACCAGGCCGCGTCCAGCGCCACGAACATCCTGGTGCTGGTGCTGGCCGCCCGGCTCTCCTCGGCGGCCGGCTTCGCCGATTTCTCGATGGTCTACGTGACCTTCAGCGTGCTCCTCGGTCTGAACATGGCCTACGTCGGCCAGAGCGTGGTGCTGGAGAAGGACGAGGAGCGGCTCGCGACGGCGTGCCGCTCGGGCCTCGCCTTCACCGGGGTGGCCTCGGCGACGGTGGGGGCCGCCCTGGCCGTCGTGGGGCTGGTGCTGCCCGGGGCCACCGGACGGGCCTTCCTCGCGCTGGGACTCGTACTGCCCCTGGTGCTCCTGCAGGACGGGCTGCGCTACTGCTTCTCCGCCCTGCGCACGCCCGGGCGGGCCCTGGCCGCCGACGCGCTACGCCTCGCCTGCGTGGTCCCGGCGCTGCTGCTGCAGCCCGAAGGGGCCTCGGCGGGCCGGCTGGTGCTGGTGTGGGGCGTCTCGGCGCTGCCCGCGCTCGCGCTGGGCCTGTGGCTGCTGCGGCCGCGGGTGCGCGGGGTACGGGCCGCCGAGCTGGTCCGGGGGGTGCGGCCGTACCTGCGGCGCGGGCACCTGGGGCAGCGGTTCGTGGTCGAGTTCGCGGTGGGCAACGGCTCCAGCCAGCTCGCCGTCCTGGGCCTCGGCGTCTTCGCGACGCCGCTGGCCGTGGGCGCGCTGCGCGGGGCCACCACCCTCTTCGGGCCGCTGAACGTGCTGCTGAACTCCGCGAACTCCTTCGGCCCGCCGGTCGTCGGCCGGGCACGCGGGAAGCGGGGCGTGGTGCGGCTGACCGCGCTGATGGGCGGCGCGCTGGCGCTGACCGGCGCCGCGTGGGGGGCCGTGCTGTACGCGCTGCCCGACCGGCTGGGCCGTCAACTGCTCGGCGACACCTGGGCGGGGGCGGTCGCGCTGCTGCCCGCCACGGGCGCCCAGTACGCGGTCATGGGGCTGGGGACGTGCGCGCTGCTGACCCTGCGGGTGCTGAACCCGAAGGCCACGCTCTCGCTCCAGGTCGTCTTCTCGCTGCTGTCGGTCGCCCTCCTGCTGGGCGGGTACGCCGTGTGGGGCGTGTCCGGGGCCGCGTGGGGCCTGGCGCTGGGCTCCGCGACGAAGGCCGCGGCGGGCTGGCTGAGGGTGAGCCGGCTGCGGGTGCCGGCGGCCGCGGACCCGTCCGCCGCCGCGGACCGGGTCCGGGCGGCCTGACCGCCGGAGTCCGGTCAGCCGCGGTCCGGTCGACCGCCGTCCGGTCCGCGGGACTTGCCCGCCGGACCGGCGCGGGTCAGCGCAGGGTCGTGCCCTTGTCCTGGCGGTACGTGGCCACGAGCGCGAGGCACATCCCGGCGATGGCGATGCGTCCCGAGGCCTGGAGCAGCGGGCCGCGCAGCAGGATGAAGGAGTACCCGGCGACCAGGGGGACCACGGTGGAGATCAGGCTGCCGGGCGGCGAACTGCGCCTCGCGCGCTTCGCGTAGCGGCGGTCGACGCGGGCGGAGGCGTACCCCAGGCCCAGGAGCCCGGCGCCCATGCCCAGCGACCCGAAGTCGATCCACAGCTCCGCCCAGATCGGGGAGGAGAGGTTGGTGTTGACCGTGCCCATCCACTGGCCGACCATCACGCCGGTGTCGCGCGGCTTGCCGGGCCACATGGTGCGGGGCACCGCGAAGAAGACGGACCCCGCGAGCTGGTGCCCGTAGGAATGGCCCGGGCCGGAGTCCGAGTAGGTGATGGTGTTCGCGAACATGCCGATCTGGTCGTAGTCCTTGAGCGCCATCGGCTCCAGGAACGAGGTCGTCTCGACCGGCTTGTAGTTCTTCTCGTCGTAGCGGAAGCGGTCCGCGAAGGGGAAGACGAGGAGGGCGATGACCACGGCCATGGAGAGCGCCACCCGGTACATCGCCGCGCTCACCGGGAAGACGGTGAAGAGCAGCGAGAACATGACGGTGAGGAACCAGTAGCGCGGGTTGGAGATCGGGTTGTTGACGATCAGGTTGAGGACCGCGAGCGCCGACCAGGTGACGATGATCGAGACCTTGCGGCGGGCGAACTTCGAAGTGATCAGCCAGCGCGTGTACAGCAGCAGGGAGAGCAGCGCCGGGACGGTGCCGAAGCCGCGCAGCAGCGCCTGGCCGGCCTGGCCGTCCTGGGAGACGCCCGCTTCCTCGATGCCCGCGATGATCTCCTGGCGGCTGGAGAAGAAGACGGCGGGGCCGCCGAGCTTCATGATCAGGGCCGCGCTGCCCAGGAACGACACGGCGGTCAGCAGTTGGAGGCGCCGCCGGTGCGCCATGACCGGCCGCGGCTCCTTCCGTGCGCCGCCCGCCCGGCCGCTCGGCCGGTGCCGGGCGAGCAGGACGCCCACGTCGAAGGCGGCGCAGCCGAGCAGTACCAGGGTGATGGCGGCGGTGAGGTCGGAGCGCGGGCCGACGACGGGGGTGGGGACCCGGCCCAGGACGGCTTGGGCGAGCGGGGCCACGCCCATCGCCATGTAGACGAAGAGCCAGAAGGAGCCCTGGAGCAGCTTGCGGCGGCTGGTCAGGACCATCGCGGACAGCCGGGCGCCCGCGTACATGGTGAGCACCAGTTGGAGCCAGAAGGCCGCGTCGCGCTGGCCGTCCCCGGGCTGGACGGCGACGAAGAGCGGCAGGAAGACGGTGAATCCGAGGGCGAGCGGGACGGACAGCGCCCGGGAGAGCAGGGTGCGCGGGGTGGTGACCCGGCCCCAGTTCTTCTCTTCGTCGGGGTGGGGCGGGGCGGCCCTGACGGCGCTCTCGCGTATGTCGGTTGCCACGCTTGCCCCCACCCCTGTGCCTGATCCGGGCGCAGTCTAGTCTGAGCGCTCGGCGCCCGGGGAGGCGCCCGTGGCCGGACGACGGGCCGGACGACGGGCCGGACGATGAGGGGTAGCTGTGCGTGATCTTCCTGCCTTCACGCTGGCCGGATACGACAAGGGACGCGGGCTGCTGACCCAGGCTCTCTGGTTCGCCGTGATGAACACGCTGTTCATGAGCTGGTTCTGCCCGGCCCGGCTCCGCGTCGCGCTGCTGCGCGCCTTCGGGGCCCAGATCGGCGAAGGCGTGCTGATCCGGCACCGGGTGCGCGTGCTGTGGCCCTGGAAGCTGACCGTGGGCGACCACGCGTGGATCGGCGAGGGCGCCTGGCTGCTGAACCTGGAGCCGGTCACCATAGGCGCGCACGTCTGCGTCTCGCAGGAGGCGCTGCTGTGCACGGGCTCGCACGACCACCGGGCCGCCGACTTCCGCTACCGCAACGCACCCATCACCGTCGAGGACGGCGCGTGGGTGGCGGTACGGGCCACCGTGCTGGCGGGCGTGACAGTCGGCCGGTGCGCGGTGGCGGGCGCGGGTTCGGTGGTCCACAAGGACCTGCCCGCGCTGACCTTGCAGACCCAGGACGGGCGCCGCCGCCCGGTCGAGGAGCCCAAGTGAGAGTCCTGCACGCCGTCACCCTGCACTCCCCCACGCACGCCTTCGGCGGGCCGGTCCGGGTCGCGCTGAACCTGGCGAAGGGGCTGCGGTCCCGCGGCCACGAGGCGGGCCTGCTGGCTCTGGGCGAAGGCTTCCCGGACCCCTGGCCGACCTCGGTGGAGGGCGTCCCCGCGAAGCTCTTCCCGGCCCGCCGCCTGCTCCCGCTCGGCTTCAGCGGAATGACCTCGCCCGCGCTGCTGGCCTCGGCGGGCCGGCTCGTCCGGGACGCCGACGTGGTCCACGTCCACCTGGCGCGGGACCTGGTGACCCTGCCGGTCGCCCTGGCCGCGCTGCGCGCCCGCAAACCGCTCGTCCTGCAGACCCACGGGATGGTCGACCCGAGCGAGCGGCTCCTGGCCAAGGTGCTGGACGCGGTGGCGGTACGCCGGCTGCTGCGCGGCGCCGACGCGGTGCTGTACCTGACCCCGCACGAGCGGGAAGGCCTCGACGCCGTGGTCGGCGGCGCCCTGCCCCGGGCGGTCCGCCTGGTCAACGGGACCCCGGCCCAGGAGGAGCGCCCCGCCCCGGCCGGCCCTCCCCGGATCCTGTACTCGGCCCGGCTGCAGGCCCGCAAGCGGCCGGTGGACTTCGTGGACGCGGCCCCGGCGGTCCTGGCGGCGCACCCGGACGCGGAGTTCGTGGTGGCCGGCCCCGACGAGGGCGAACTGGCGGCGGTCCGCGCCCGTGTGGCGGAGCTGGGCCTCGGCGCCCGCTTCACGGTCCCGGGCGCGCTGTCGAGCGCGGAGGTCCTGACGGAACTGCGCCGGGCGCACGTCTACGTACTGCCGTCCGTGGACGAGCCGTTCCCGATGTCGGTCCTGGAGGCCCTGTCGGTGGGCGTGCCCTCGGTGGTGACCCACTCCAACGGCCTGGCCCGCGACATCGCTTCCGCGGGTGCGGGAGCGGTGGTCGCCCCGGGCCCGTCGGGGGTCGCGACGGCGGTCCTCGCCCTCCTCGACCCCGCGGCCAACACCGCCGCCTCGCGGGCGGCCCGCGAACTGGCCGGGGAGTCCTTCTCGATGGAAGCCGTCCTGGACACCCTGCTGCCCGTGTACGAGGGCGCCCTTCACCGGGGTTGAGGTCCGGGGCCCGGCGTCGGACTCACAGTCCGCGCCGGGTTTCGTCCACCACCGGGAGGGCCGCGGTGCGGCGGCGCTTGAGGACGCTCGCGTAGACCGGCAGACCGATGACGCCGGCCACCATCATGATCACCCCGACCAGGTCGAGGTTCACGCTCTGCATCTGCCAGTCGGCCGCGAAAGTGAGGATGGCCCCCACCACCATCAGGAACGGAAACGGGTCCTGACGGCCCGGCGGAGGGAGCCGCGCGTCCGGGAAACGGGTCGGCCCCGCCGCCCACGGGCCGGGGCGGCGGGGCCGATTTCGCGGATGGCGGTGCTACGCCGGAATCCAGGCGTAGCAGCCGTTCGAGACGAACTCCGCCGTGCCCGCCGGGATCGTGGCGGTGATCTTGTCGCCGGGGTTCGGCGGGGTCTCCGGGCCCGAGGCGAGGACGGCGCCGTCCTTGCCCTTGGCCTCCCAGGTGCACGTCGTGCTCTGGGTCAGCGCGCGGTAGCCGCCCGCGGCCGGGGACTGCTTCGTACCGTCCGGGAAGCCCTTCTCCGCCACCGCGAGGACCGGCTTCTGTTCCGGGCACAGGTAGGTGATCGCGTCCGTCGCGCCCGGGATCTCCCCGGCCACGACGGAGCCGACCGCCGCGTCCTTGTCGCGCTTCGCGGTGCGCTCCACCCGCTGGCAGGACTCCTGGCCGCTCTGCAGGACGGCCGCCGGGTCCATCTTCTCCGGGACCCGGCCGCTCAGGTACTTCTTCTCCGTCGCGGTGAAGCTGCCCGTCTTCGGGGTCAGCTTGGCGTCCGGCAGGACGGGGCCCGTCGGCTTCGCGTCCGTCGAGGGCGGCGCCGTGGCGTCCGCCGGGTCGGCGGCCGGCGACTCGGCCGGCGGCTTGGGCTTGGCGGCCGAGGCGTCGGCCTTGCCGTCCCCGCCCGAACTGCAGGCGGTCAGCGTCAGGGCGGCGGTCAGCAGGACAGCAGCCGCTGCGGAGCGTCGGTACATGAGGTGGCTCCCGTACGTATGAGATGGGTGTGCGGGGCCCGGCCGCACCCGCGGCCGGGCCCCGCACTCCGTCAAGCGGTCACTTCGCGCCGAAGGTGAGGACGAGCTGCGGCTTCGCGTCCGCGGCCGTCGCCTCCGAGGACCAGATCCACAGCGGGTCGGTGCCCGTGCTCGTCAGGCCCAGGCTGTAGCTGGTGCCCAGGACCGAGGAGAGCGCGGCCGTGTCCAGCTGCACGTTCTGGACGGCCGAGCCGTCCGGTATGCCCGCGAAGGAGCTCAGCGGGGTCGTGCCGAGGGTGGGCTTGGTCTTGAAGGTCGTGCCCGCACCGCTCCAGGTACCGGTGACCGGGACCACGGAGACGGTGTCGACCGTACCGGCACCCGCCGCGGTCGAGGTCTTGACCTGCAGCGACGCCGACTTCAGCACCTGGCCGGCCGGGGCGGCCGGGATGTCGAAGCGCAGGTACGTCTCGTAGGCCGAGGTGCCGCGCACGGCGAGCGAGCCCGCGGTGCCGTAGGGGGTGCTGGGCGCGCCCTGGTTGATGTAGGTGTCCTCGGTCGCGCCGACCTTGGAGACGGTGTCGCTGACGGCCTTGGCCAGGTCGAAGTGGTTCTTGGCCTGGGCCTCGGTCAGCACCTTCGGGTAGACGGCCGTCTCGTCGATCTGGCCGGCGAAGAAGTTGCTGGTCGGCCTGGAGGGCCAGCCGCTGAGGGCGTCGCCGCCGACGTGCCAGTAGCCCTCGTACTGCTGGGAGCCCGTGACGTTGAGGGTGCCCTTGGACTGGCCGTCCACGTACAGCGCCATGCCGGCGGGGCCCTGCGTGGCGACGACGTGGTGCCACTTGTTGTCGTTGTAGGTCTCGGTCAGACCGGTGGAGACGGTCTTCGCCGAGCCCGTGTTGACGCCGAAGAAGATCCGGCCGGTGTTGGTCATGTAGACGTGCTTGTCGTACAGACCGCTGCTGCGGTCGGTGTTGGTGCCGAAGCCGACCAGCTTGCCGCCGCGCGTGGTGTTCGTCTTGAACCACGTCTCGATGGTGTACGAGCTGCCGACCGTCTGGCGGTGGTCGCTGTACACCTGCTGGCTGGTGCCGTTGAAGCCCATGGCCGTGCTGGCGCCGGTGACCGCGCCCGGGGTCTGGCGCAGCGCCGGGGCGTTCAGCTGGAGGCCGCTGGTATTGCCGCCGTCCGAGGAGTCGGCGACGTACGGGCTGAGGGTGTCGTCGTAGCGCCAGTACAGGTTGGCGCCGTCCGCGCGGACCTGGTTCGGGTACCCGAGCACCGACATCGGGACCGTCACCGAAGTGCTGGCCGACAGGGCGCTGGTGTTGCCCGCCGCGTCGGTCGCGGTCACCCGGTAGCTGTAGGACAGGCCGGCCTTGACCGTGGTGTCGGTCCAGGAGGCCTGCGGGCGCAGCCACTCCAGGGAGTCCGCGGTGAGGGTGGCGACCGGGGTCGCGGAACCGTTGCGGTAGACGCGGTAGGTCAGCTTGCTGTCGTCCGCGTCGTAGCTGGCGCGCCAGCGGACCTGGACCTCGCCGGGCTTGACGCTGGAGACGCTGGAGACCGGGGTGGTCGGGGCGCCGACGTCGCCGGTGGAGGCGAACCGGGTCAGGGCCTGCTGGGCCTTGCCGTTGATGATGGTGAATTCACCGCCGACCCACATGTACTTGGTGGTGCTCTTCTCCGCGATGGCCATCACGCGCGGGCCGATGCCCTCGCCGAGGCCGTCGTTGGCGGTGGGGTGCCAGCCGAGCTTGCGGGGGCTGCGCACGAAACCGTCCACGGGCGCGGGGGCTGCGCCTTCCTGGTCGGTCAGCTGCGCGAGCAGGAAGTGGCGCTTGCCGTTGGGGAACTGGCCCTCGGTGCTGCAGTCGTGCCCGTGCGAGGAGCTGTAGAGGACTCCGTCGTAGGGCAGGACGTACTGGGTCGCGCCGAGGCAGCGGTCGCGCCACTTCTCGGTGAAGTTGGTGGCGAGGGCGATGCGGCCGTCGAAGACGCCGCCGCCGGAACCCTCGTTGCCGGTGTAGTAGCCGGTCGAGTCGGCCGCGATGTGCTTGACGACCGAGTTCGGCGGGATGTTGGCGTACGTCTTGTTCACGGCGCCGGTGGTGGCGTTGACCACGGCCAGGGCGTGGCTGTTGGAGCCGTTGACCGTGAAGAAGTCGCCGCCCAGCAGGACGTTCTTGCCGTCGTTGCTGACCTTGACGGCGCGGCCGGGCTCGTCGGCGTTGGCGACGAAGGGCTTCAGCGCACCGGAGGCGGCGTCGACCGCGGCGAACCGCTCGCGGGTCTGGCCCTCGACGGTGCTGAAGTCGCCGGCCGCGTACAGGGTGTCGTCGGTGACGGCGAGCGCGCGCACGGTGGCCGGGAAGTTCGGGTGGAACGAGGCCTTGGGGGTGCAGGTCTCGATGTCGATGGCGGCGACGCTGGAGACCGGGGTGCCGTTGACGGCGCCGAAGTAGCCGGCCGCGTACAGCGTCTTCTCGTCCTTCGAGACGGTGAGGGCGCGCACGGTCGCGCCGCCTTCGCCGACGGTGAAGGAGAGCTTGCAGGAGCTCGGGGCGCCCGTCGCCGCGTCGAGCGCGACGAAGTTCACTGCTTCCTGCTCCGCACCGGCCGCGCCGTCGGGCGGGCGGACGGCCGAGAAGGTGCCGCCGGCGAAGACCGTGCCGTTGGCCTGGTCCATGGCCCAGACGATGCCGTTCGGCTGCCACGTCGGCAGGTTGTCGGCGGTGAAGGCCACCGGCTGCGTGATGGCCGACGCCTCGGGTATCAGCACCAGGCCTATCCCGGTGCCGGCCCCGGCCAGTGACAGGACGAGGGCAGCAGTCAGCCCTCTGGATCTACGCATGAGCCCCCCAGGGCTATTGCCCGGTTTGAATGGCTGGAACTATCCGAACAGCCATATGTACTGGCGCAGACTAGGGCTCACGCGAGGGCCTGGTCACCGCACTTGACCCATTGCATACCAACTTGGAATCAAGAAGGTTCAGAACGGATGGCGCACTACGGACATACGGCAGGTTTGCCCCGGTCGGACCCACGGAAAGCTCCATGAATGACCGGGACACGGCAAATCGTAGGCGCAAATATAAGGCCTAGCGGTCGATGCGAACGCTCACGCCCGCCAGTTGGTCCTCGACCTGGCGAATGTCGGAGTCGACCATGATCTTGGCCAATTCGGCCACCAGGACCGTCGGCTTCCAGCCGAGCAGCGCATGGGCCTTGGAGGCGTCGCCGATCAGGGCGTCGACCTCGCTGGGGCGCTCATACTTGGGGTCGTAGCGAACGTGCTCGTTCCAGTCGAGACCGGCGTGGGCGAAGGAGGCCTCGACGAACTCGCGGACGGTGGCGGCGACGCCGGTGGCCACGACGTAGTCGGTGGGCTCGTCCTGCTGCAGCATCCGCCACATGGCGTCCACGTACTCCGGGGCGTAGCCCCAGTCGCGGACCGCGTCGAGGTTGCCGAGGTAGAGCTTCTCCTGCAGGCCCGCCTTGATACGGGCGACCGCGCGGGTGATCTTGCGGGTCACGAAGGTCTCGCCGCGGCGCGGGGACTCGTGGTTGAAGAGGATCCCGTTGACGGCGAACATGCCGTACGCCTCGCGGTAGTTCACCGTCGTCCAGTACGCGAACACCTTCGCGGCGCCGTACGGGCTGCGCGGGTGGAACGGGGTGCCCTCGTTCTGCGGGGGCGGGGTGGCGCCGAACATCTCGGAGGAGGAGGCCTGGTAGATGCGGGTGTCCACACCGCTGGCCCGGATCGCCTCCAGCAGCCGCAGCGCCCCGAGGCCGGTCACGTCGCCGGTGTAGAGCGGGGCGTCGAAGGAGACGCGCACGTGCGACTGGGCGCCGAGGTTGTACACCTCGTCGGGGCGTATCTCGCGGAGCAGGTTCACCAGGGACACGCCGTCGGAGAGGTCCGCGTGGTGCAGCACGAAGGACCGGTTGGCCGTCTGCGGGTCCTGGTAGATGTGGTCGATCCGCTCCGTGTTGAAGCTGGAGGAGCGCCGCACGAGCCCGTGCACCGTGTAGCCCTTGGAAAGCAGGAGCTCGGCGAGGTACGAGCCGTCCTGCCCGGTGACGCCGGTGATCAGCGCGGTCTTGCCCATTGGGTCCCCCCTGGGGATCGTTGCGGTCTTGTTGTACTGGGGCTGCGGCTAGGCCCCTGAGCGGCCGGCGCGCCGGGCGGCCCCGCCCCGAGAGGACTGGATGGGTACCGTACACGGCTCATCCGGAAGGGAATCCGCCGCATCCAGGGTGCGGAGACGGCGCCCGGCGCCGCCTGCGCGGGGGCCCGGCAGCGGTACGCGGGAGGCGGCTCCGCCGTAAACCCGCGGACGGCGGGCTGGCATCATCGGCGGTATGACAAGTTCGCCGTTCCTGCCCCCGAACGCCCGCGTCTTCGTCGCAGGCCACCGCGGTCTCGTGGGGTCCGCGGTCGTCCGCCGGCTCACCGCCGACGGGTACGAGGTGCTCACCCGCGGCCGCGCCGACCTCGATCTGCGCGACGCCGCGGCGACCGCGGCGTACCTGGGGGACGTCCGGCCCGACGCCGTCGTCCTGGCCGCCGCCAAGGTCGGCGGGATCATGGCCAACAGCACCTACCCGGTGCAGTTCCTGGAGGACAACCTCAAGATCCAGCTGAGCGTCGTCGCCGGCTCGCACGCCGCGGAGGTCGGCCGGCTGCTGTTCCTCGGCTCCTCCTGCATCTACCCCAAGCTCGCCCCGCAGCCCATCAGCGAGGACTCCCTGCTGACCGGGCCCCTGGAGCCCACGAACGAGGCGTACGCCCTGGCGAAGATCGCCGGCATCGTCCAGGTCCAGTCGTACCGCAAGCAGTACGGGGCCTCGTACATCTCGGCCATGCCGACGAACCTCTACGGCCCGGGCGACAACTTCGACCTGGAGACCTCGCACGTCCTGCCCGCCCTCATCCGGCGCTTCCACGAGGCCGCGGCCGAGGGGCGCGACGAGGTCACGCTGTGGGGATCGGGCACGCCCCGCCGGGAGTTCCTGCACGTCGACGACCTGGCCGCCGCCTGCGCCGTCCTGCTGCGCGAGTACGACGGCGCCGAGCCGGTCAACATCGGCTGCGGCGAGGACCTCACGATCAAGGCCCTCGCCGAGACGGTCGCCGAGGTGACCGGCTTCCGGGGCAGGCTCGCCTGGGACACCTCCAAGCCGGACGGGACGCCCCGCAAGCTCCTGGACGTGACCCGCCTGCGCGCGCTGGGCTGGAAGCCCGCGATCCCGCTGCGGGACGGCATCGCCGCCACCTACGCGTGGTGGCGCGAGCAGAGCGACGAGCGGAGCTGATCCCAAGACGGCCTCAGTACGCTCCGCGACCGTCGACCACGGCGCGGAGCGTGCGGCCCATGACGTCGACGTCACTGGTGAAGGACCAGTTGTCGACGTACTGCAGGTCGAGCTGGATCGTTTCGTCCCACGACAGGTCGGACCGGCCGCTGATCTGCCACAGTCCGGTCATCCCCGGCCGCACGGTGAGCCGGCGCAGCTCGACCTCGTCGTACTTCGCC
The DNA here is from genome assembly GCF_018614195.1 of Streptomyces sp. ISL-43. Lineage (GTDB taxonomy): Bacteria > Actinomycetota > Actinomycetes > Streptomycetales > Streptomycetaceae > Streptomyces. The sequence goes on along the minus strand of NZ_JAGGOT010000062.1, from coordinate 27,568 downwards.
ACCTCCTCCGGCAGCGGCGGGCGCGGGCCGACCAGGGACATGTCACCGGCCACCACATTGATCAGCTGCGGCAGCTCGTCCATGGAGGTGCGCCGCAGCAGCCGGCCCACTCTGGTCACGCGCGGATCGCGGCGCATCTTGAACATCAGGCCGTCGTTCTCGTTGGATCCGGACAGTTCCGCCTTCAGCGCGTCCGCGTCGACGACCATCGTGCGGAACTTCCACATGACGAACGGGACCCCGTCCCGGCCGATGCGCCGCTGCCGGTAGAAGGCCGGCCCGCTGGAGCCGAGGCGGATCGCCAGGACCATCGCCAGGAACACCGGTGACAGCAGCACCAGTCCGATCCCCGCGGCCGCCCGGTCCAGTACCGACTTCAGCAGCGTCTGGATCCCCCGGCTCACGGGCGGCGCCACCCGCAGCACGGCCAGGCCGCCCGCGGACAGCGTCTCCAGCCGCTTGACGGAGACCTCCACCAGACCCGGGAAGACCGCGAGTTCCAGCCCGGCGTCGTGCAGGGCCCAGGCGATCCGGCGCAGCCGCTCCCCCGCGAGCCGCGCCCCCGGGGCGACGAGCACCAGGTCGGCGCGGTGGGCGGCGACGGCGTCGAGCACGGCGGCGGAGTCCCCGGTCGGGGTCTGCGCCATCGCGGAGCCGAGCCGCGCGGCAACCAGCACCCCACTGTCGAGCCCGCCGGGGCCGACCGGGACGACGCCGACGACGACGTACGGGTGGTCGGTGCGCGCGGCGAGGTGGCCGATGACGGACTCGGCGGAGTCGGGCTCGCCGACGACCAGGACCCGGCTCACGGCCTGGGCCTCGCGCCGGGCGGCGGAGAGGTGACGGTAGGTCAGCTTGTGGCAGGCGATGGTGACGAGCAGGGCGGGCAGCAGGGCGCCGAGCGCGGACAGCCGGGGGGTGTCCTCACCGGTGACCACACGGGCCACGGCGAGAACACCGATCAGAATCAGCCAGTCGTGTACGACCGGCAGGACTCCCCGGGACTCTCCGAGCGCACGGGCCGCGTACCGCCGGCGGAGCAGTTGCACGCCGCTCCACGCCAGGGCGGCACCGAAGGCGCAGTAGAGGGGCCGGACCTGCTGCGCGGCCTCGAAGACCAGGCCGACGGGCACCCCCGCGCCGATGAGGTCCGCGGTGACCGCGGCGGGCAGGTACCAGCGCGCTTTGTCGCCGAGCCCCCGAACCGGCGCCGCCGACTCGAGCGCCCTCCTAGCCACTCTTTGCACAGGAATATGGACATGCCTCATGGGCCCCCCTGGCACGTGGTCACTGACGGTGGCGTGTGTCCCGGCTTCCCCAAGCAGTGGACAGTTGACGCACCGGGAAACAGTACGACAAACACCCGTACGGCAAATGCCGTTTCGAGGAACCGGGCGTCTTGTTGCCCAAGCGTTAGAGGTCGGCCTTGCACATTCCGGATATTGGTCGCTTCTCTCCCACACCAAAGTGAATGTTCCGGATACCGGATACGTCTCTTCGGACAACGAACCATTTCCAGCCAACCTTTTGACGCGGCCCTGACATCGCGGCGCCCAGATGGCACTCTTCGACCGTTCTTCGCACCAGCCCGATCTGCCCGGAGGCCCACCCAGCCATCCGGAACCCCCCTTGCAGAAGGAGTCTGCGTTGAGTCCCACCCCCCAGCGGCGTGCCACCACGGCCGGCGCGCTTGTTGCCGCGGCCGCTCTCCTCGCCGTAGGCATCCAGACCGGAACCGCCACCGCCGACGCCACCGCGTCTCAGGCCGGCACGGTCGCCCAGGCCAACCCGGGCGCGGCCAACCGCGCACTCAGCGCTTCGGAGCGTGCGACGCTCCTCGCCGAGGCGAACTCCACCACCGAGCAGGCGGCCAGGGCCCTCGGCCTCGCCGGCACGGAGAAGCTCATAGTCCGCGACGTGGTCAAGGACGCGGACGGCACCACCCACACCACCTACGAGCGCACCTACGACGGCATACCGGTGCTCGGCGGTGACCTGACCGTCCACGCCAAGGGCGGCGTCACCAAGAGCGTCACCAAGGCCACCAACGCGGACATCAAGGTCGCGGACACCACCGCCGCCGTCACCCCGGCCTCGGCCGAGGGCACGGCGCTCACCTCCGCCAACGCGGCGGGTGCCAAGGACGCCAAGGCCGCCAAGGGCGCCCGCAAGGTGATCTGGGCCGCCGAGGGCGCTCCGGTCCTCGCCTTCGAGACCGTCGTCGGCGGGCTCCAGCACGACGGCACCCCGAGCGAACTGCACGTGGTCACCAACGCCAAGACCGGCGCGAAGATCACCGAGTGGCAGGCGATCGAGACCGGCGTCGGCAACACGATGTACAGCGGTCAGGTCACGCTGGGCACCTCGCAGTCGGGCAGCAACTTCACGCTGAACGACGCCGGGCGCGGCGCCCACAAGACCTACGACCTCAACGGGGGCTCCGGCAGCGGCACGGGCACCCTCTTCACCGGCCCGGACGACACCTGGGGCACCGGTGCCGCCTCCAGCCGGGAGACCGCGGGCGCCGACGCGCACTACGGCGCCCAGCTGACGTGGGACTACTACAAGAACGTGCACGGCCGCAACGGCCTGCGCAACGACGGCGTGGCCCCGTACAGCCGGGTCCACTACGGCAACGCGTACGTCAACGCGTTCTGGAGCGACTCCTGCTTCTGCATGACCTACGGCGACGGCACGGGCAACACCCACCCGCTGACCTCGATCGACGTGGCCGCGCACGAGATGACCCACGGTCTGACCTCGGTCACCGGCAACATGACCTACTCCGGTGAGCCCGGCGGCCTCAACGAGGCGACCTCCGACATCATGGCGGCGGCCGTCGAGTTCAACGCCAACAACGCCAACGACGTCGGCGACTACCTGGTCGGCGAGAAGATCGACATCAACGGCGACGGCACCCCGCTGCGCTACATGGACAAGCCGAGCAAGGACGGCGGCTCCAAGGACGCCTGGTACTCGGGCATCGGCTCCATCGACGTCCATTACTCCTCGGGCCCGGCCAACCACTGGTACTACCTCGCCTCCGAGGGCTCGGGCGCCAAGGTCATCAACGGCGTGAGCTACAACTCGCCGACCTCGGACAACATCCCGGTCGCCGCGATCGGCCGCGAAGCCGCTTCGAAGATCTGGTTCCGCGCGCTGACGGCCGGCTACTTCAAGTCGAACACCAACTACGCCGCCGCCCGCGTCGCCACCCTGCAGGCCGCCGCCGACCTGTACGGCGCCGGCTCGGCCACGTACAACAACACGGCCAACGCCTGGGCCGGCATCAACGTCGGTCCGCGCATCGTCGCCGGTGTCTCGGTCACCAGCCCCGGTAACCAGAACACCGTCACGGGCAGCGCCGTCAGCCTCCAGATCCAGGCCAGCAGCACCAACGCCGGCGCCCTGAGCTACGCGGCGTCCGGTCTGCCGACCGGTCTGTCGATCAACTCCTCGACCGGCCTGATCTCCGGGACCGCCTCCACCGCCGGTACGTACAACACGACGGTCACGGTGACGGACTCGGCGAACCAGACCGGTACGGCGTCCTTCGTCTGGACCGTCGGGACCTCGCAGCAGAGCGTCTTCGAGAACACGACCGACTACACGATCGCGGACAACGCCACGGTGGAGTCCCCGCTCCCGGTCAACCGCACGGGCAACGCCCCGAGCACCCTCAAGGTGGACGTGAACATCGTCCACACCTACGTCGGTGACCTGCGGGTCGACCTGGTCGCCCCCGACGGCACCGTCTACAACCTGCGCAACCGCAGCGGCGGCAGCGCGGACAACATCGTCCAGAGCTTCACCGTGAACGCCTCCTCCGAGGTCGCGGCCGGCACCTGGAAGCTCCGGGTGGCCGACCTGGCCAGCCTGGACACCGGTTACATCAACAGCTGGAAGCTCACCTTCTGATCCCCACGAGGGATTCGGTGAGCAAGAGCTGAACAGCCAGATCACGGGGCCGCCCGGGAGCAGACCTCCCCGGGCGGCCCTGTTCCATTGGGCCCCGGGCGCCAGGGTCCACCTCCCCCCAGGGCCGGGACCTTCGGCGCCCTTCGGCCGGCCGGGCCGGCGTCATAGTGGAAACCAGCGAACCTACGGAACCGTAGGTTCGGGTGATCCCGAGGACGTGACCCGTGCCGCAGACCCCCACGACCGTCCCCGCCACCCGCCACCCCTGGCTGATCCAGGGCGGCATGGGCGTCGGAGTCTCCGGCTGGAGGCTGGCGAAGGCCGTCTCCGGCGAGGGCCGGATGGGCGTGGTCTCCGGGACGGCACTGGACGTCGTACTGGCCCGCGTACTGCAGACCGGAGACCCCGGCGGCCACGCCCGCCGGGCCCTGGCCGCCTTCCCGCTCCCCGAGCTCGCCCGGAGCGCGATCGACTGCTACTTCCGCGAGGACGGCCTCGCGGACGGCGCCTCGATGCGCACGACCCCGCGCCTGCGGGCGGCCGGCGGAGCGCAGGCGGAAATCCTCACCGTCCTCGGCAACTTCGTCGAGGTCTGGCTCGCCAAGGAAGGACACGACGGTGTCATCGGCATCAACTACCTGGAGAAGATCCAGCTCGCCACCGCCCCCGCGATGTTCGGCGCGATCCTGGCAGGCGTCGACTACGTGCTCGTGGGCGCGGGAGTCCCCGGTCGGATCCCTGCCCTCGCCTCGCGGCTGGCGCGCTACGAACGCTGCGTGAACAAGATCCGCGTGGAGGGCGACGAAGAGCCCCTGGAGCACCTCTTCGATCCCTCGGCCCTGCTCGCCGGGCACCTGCCCGGCCCACTGCGCCGCCCCCACGTGCTGGCCATCGTCTCGCTCCCGGTACTCGCCGCCTATCTGGCCCTGGACGAGGCCACCCGACCCGACGGCTTCGTGATCGAGACCAGCCGGGCGGGCGGCCACAGCGCCCCGCCGCGCGGTCCGATGAAGCTCGACGAGGACGGCGAGCCGGTCTACGGCCCGCGCGACGACCCGGATCTCGCCAAAATGGCGGCGCTCGGGCTGCCGTTCTGGCTCGCCGGCGGCCAGGCCCGGCCCGAGGCGGTGGCCGCGGCCCTCGCCGAGGGGGCGGCCGGAGTCCAGGTCGGCAGCGCGTTCGCGCTGTGCGAGGAGTCCGGGATGGCCCGGCACCTGCGCGAGGAACTGTTGGAGCGGGCCCGCACCGGCACCCTCTCGGTCCGCAACGACCCAGAGGCCTCGCCGACGGCGTTCCCCTTCAAGGTGGCCGACCTGCCCGGGACCGTCTCCGAGCCGGAGGTGGCAGTGGCCCGGCGGCGGGTCTGCGACCTCGGGTTCCTGCGCACTCCCGTACGGGGGCCGCGCGGGCTCGTCTACCGGTGCGCGGCCGAGCCGGTGGCCGCCTACGTCCGCAAGGGCGGCGACGCGGCCGACACCAAGGGCCGCCAGTGTCTGTGCAACGGCCTGCTGGCCACGATCGGGCTGGCGCAGCGGCGGCCGCACGGCCGGGTGGAACCCCCCCTGGTGACCATCGGCAAGGACCTGTCCTTCCTGCAGGAACTGGCCCCGAACGCCGAACCGTACGCGGCGGCGGACGTGGTGCGCTGGCTGGCGGCCGGCACGGTCCGGCCCGCGGCGGACTGAGTCACGGCACACCGGCACACGGCCAACGCAGGCACACGGACACACGGACACACGGATACACCGCACGCGAAGGGCCCGACACCCCGAGGGGTGCCGGGCCCTTCCTGCCGCCTGCCGGCCGAGATCAGCCGATGGAGCGGAAGACCGAGTCGACGAAGTCCGGCGCCTGGGCCACGCGTCCGCCGCGGCTGCGGTCCTCGTCGTCGCTCCAGTCGTCACGGCGGTCGCCGTCGTGGCGGCCGTGGTGGTTGTCGTCGGAAGGCTTGACGAAGACCGACCGGACCTCCAGGTCCCGCGCCCGCTCGCCCGGCTCCAGCGCCTCGACGGCCTGGCCGCCGCAGTGGCGGTCCTCGAAGAGCAGCGCCAGCGACTCCGTGTCGTTGCGCACCTCGAAGGCCGGGTGGTTGCCCGAGGCGTGGGTCAGCTGGTAGCAGGTGTCGTTGTCGGCGGGCTCGATCCGCCCGTGGCGCGTGTCACCGTCGTCGCTGAACCGGTAGCTCAGCTCGCCCAGGCTGTCGCGGTCGTCGTGGTCGTTGGCCAGGGACTGGCCCGCGGTGGGCAGGACAAGTGCGAGGGCCGCGAGGAGCGTCGCGGCGGTGGTACGAAGACGCATGAGGAGTCCGTTTCTCGGGGTTTCGCGGATGCCGGTTCCGGATGACATCCGCGAGGCAGCGTAGGAGCGGGCCACAGCGCTGAAACGATTCGGCATGCGCAGCACGTTCGAAGGTTCACCCTCACGGTCCCCCTCGGGGCCGAGGCGGCTCAGACGGCGGCGCGTTCGCCCGCTCCGGGCGCCGGAACCTCTGCGGCCGCCGAGGCCCGCGGCGCCGCCGGGGCCCGCGGCGCCTCCGGGGCCCCCACGGCGGTGGGCCGTCGGACCAGTGCCACCAGGATCAGCGCCCCCGCCAGGCCCATCGCCCCCGAGACCCAGAAGGTGTCGCGCAGCCCGCTCACGAAGGCCGCCTCCACCCACCGCGCGGCCTCCGGGGCCGCCTGGAGCACCTTGCCCGCCCCGCCGCCGGCCATCGCCTCTGCCGTGCCGTGCGGCCGGCCCGAGCCTTCGAGCCCGTCCGCCAGCCCGGCCTGGAAGACCGCGCCGAGCACCGCGATGCCCAGCGCCATGCCAAGCTGCCGCGCGGTGTTCAGCGCACCGCCCGCCATGCCCGCCCGGGCCGGGGGCACGGCCCCCATCGCGGTGGCCGCCAGGGCCGGGGAGCTCATGCCCACGCCCACACCGGTGACGATCATGCCGGGCACGAGCGCCGTCCAGCCGTCGCCGGTGTCCAGCATCCAGCCTTGGAGCAGCGCGCCCGCGCCGATGAGGAACAGGCCGCCGCCGATGGTGATCCGGGGCGAGGCCCCGTGCATCAGCTTGCCGGTCGCGGCGGCGACGAAGAAGCCGGCCAGGCTGAGCGGAACCAGCGCCAGGCCGGCGCCGACCGGCCCCATGCCCTCGGCGCTCTGCAGCCACAGGGAGACGTACATCAGGTACCCGAAGGCGGCGCCGGCCATCAGCAGCGAGGCGGCCATGACCGCGACGAAGGTCGGGCTGCGGAAGAGCGAGAGGTCCAGCATCGGCCGGGAGCTGCGCAGTTCGACGAGGACGAAGGCGGCGAAGGCGGCCGCGCCCAGGGCGAACAGGCCCAGCGTGGTGGCGGAGGTCCATCCGTTCTCGCCGACCCGGATCAGGCCGTAGGTGAGAGCGGCGGCGCCGGTGGTGAAGGCGGCCGTGCCGGGCAGGTCCAAGCCCTTGGCGTGCGGGTCGCGGGACTCGGTGACGGCCTTGAGCGTGACGTACACGGCGAGGGCGCACACGGGGAGGTTGATGAAGAAGATCCAGCGCCAGCCGAACTGCTCGGTGAGCAGCCCGCCGACGATCGGACCGGCCGCGGCGGCGGCCCCGTTGACCGCCCCCCAGACGCCGAAGGCGACGCCCCGGTCTCGGCCCTGGTACGCGGAACTGAGCAGGGCCATGGTGGTGGCGAACATCGCGGCGGCGCCGACGCCCTGCACGGCGCGGAAAGTGATCAGCGCGGCCGGCCCGCCGGCCAGGCCGCAGGCGAGGGAGGCGGCGGCGAAGAGGCCGAGCCCGCCGAGGTAGACGCGGCGCCGGCCGATCCGGTCGGCGAGCGAACCGGCGCCGAGCAGCAGGGCGGCCAGGGCGAGGGCGTATATGTCCATCACCCACTGCAGCCCGGAGAACCCGGTGCTCATGTCGTCGGCCATGTCGGGCAGGGCGACGGTCACGATCGTGACGTCGACCAGAAGCATGAAGGCCCCTAGGCACACCGCCGTCAACGGCAGCCATTTGCGCATGGGAGTTCTCCTCGGTCACAGGGGGGAAGGCGGGGGCAGGATCCTCGGTCGGCCCAAGATGTCAGCGCCCCGCCCCCATCCCCCACCCAGCGGCCCGCTCCTGCCGGATTTCCATCATGGGAGCCCCTGCGATGATGGAAACCGTGAACGACATGGAGATGGACTCGCTCGACCGGTCCCTGGTCCAGGCCCTCGTCATCGACGGCCGGGCCGCCTTCAGCCGGATCGCCGAAGTGCTGGAGGTCTCCGACCAGACCGTCGTACGCCGCTACCGGCGCCTGCGGAGCACCGGCCTGATCAGGGTCGTCGGGCTGCCCCTGGGCAGCCGCGTCGGGCTGTTCGAGTCCTGGCTGCGGGTGCAGTGCGCCCCCGACGCGGCGCTCCCGGTGGCCGAGGCGCTCGCCCGCCGCCCGGACATCGCGTGGGTGACCTTGAACTCGGGCGGCACGGAGGTCCACTGCATGACCCGGGCCCGGACCCGCCAGGACCGGGACGCCCTGCTGCTGGACAAGCTGCCGCGCACACGCCGGGTGACCGGCATCAGCGCCCACACCATCCTGCGGAAGTTCTTCGGCGGGCCCGACTCGTGGGCGGGTACGGACGTGCTGCGCCCCGACCAGATCGCGGCGCTGGAGCGGCCGCCGGCCGCGCCCGCGCCGGATGCCCCGTACGTCCTGGACGCGGCGGAGCTCGCGCTGCTCGCGGTGCTGGGCCGCGACGGCCGGGCCGGATATCCGGAACTGGCGCGGGCCACCGGGCTGGCGGAGTCCACCGCGCGCCGCAGGCTGGAGCGGCTGCGCGAGCTCGGGGCGGTCTTCTTCGACGTGGAGTTCGTCCCGGCGCTCTTCGGCTACGAGGCGGAGGCGACGCTGGTGCTGACCGTGCCGCCGGCCCGGCTGGCGCAGGTCGGGGCCGCGCTGGCGGGACACCGCGAGATCGCGTTCGCGGCGGCGGTCACCGGGGCGGCCTCGTTGATGGCGGTGGCGGTGTGCCGTGACACCAACGCGCTCTACACGTACCTGACCGAGCGGATCGGCGCGGTGGAGGGCGTGGGCCACGTGGAGGTGATCCCGTCCCTGCTCAGCGTCAAACGGGCCGGGATGCTGGTGGAGGACGGGCGGCTGGTGGACCCGCCGCCCGCCCCTTGAGCCCCGCGGGCCCGCGGATGTCCGCGAACCGGCGGGCCGTTCCAGCCGCTAGCGCAGCAGTACGCCGCCTCCCGCGTCCGTGTCCAGCGGCCCGGCGACCAGGCCCAGTTCGGCCGGGGTCGCCAGCAGCGGATGCGTCGGCAGGATCCGTACGGTGTAGCCGAAGGGCCCCGTACGGTCGAGGGCGAGCGGGCCCTCGTACAGCCGGCGCCCCTCCAGGTCCGGCCCGCCGGCCGGCTTGAGCGGGAAGGTCCGGCCGTCCCGGATCACGTCCTGGGCGTCGACCCGGCCCGCGACGGCCTGCACCTCCACGTCCTCGGGCGCGAGCGCGTCGAGCGAGACCTGCACGCGCAGGGTGAGGGTGGCCCCGAGTTCGGCGGTGCCGCCGACCGGGCCCGCCGTCAGCGCCTCCACGTGCTCGACGGTGAGCTTCGGCCAGGCCGCGCGGACCCGGCCCTTCCACCAGGCGAGGTCCCGCGCCGCCTCCGGGGTCAGGGCGCGGTGGGAGAGCGCGGCCGGAGCGTAGAGCCGCTCCACGTACTCCCGCACCATCCGTCCCGCCAGCACCTTGGGCCCCAGCGAGACGAGGGTGCGGCGGACCATCTCGATCCAGCGCGCCGGGAGTCCGCCGCGCCCGGTCCGGTCGTAGAACCGGGGCGCGACCCGGCCCTCGATCAGGTCGTAGAGGGCGTTCGCCTCCAGGTCGTCGCGCCGGTCCTCGTCCGTGCCCAGGCCGTCGGCGGTCGGGATGGCCCAGCCGAAGTCCGGCTCGAACCACTCGTCCCACCAGCCGTCCAGGACGGAGAGGTTGAGGCAGCCGTTGAGCGCCGCCTTCATCCCGCTGGTCCCGCACGCCTCCAGCGGGCGCAGCGGGTTGTTGAGCCAGACGTCGCAGCCCGGGTAGAGCTTCTGCGCCATGGCCATGCCGTAGTCGGGCAGGAACACGATCCGGTGGCGCACGCGCGGGTCGTCGGAGAAGCGCACCAGCTCCTGGACGAGCCGCTTGCCTCCGTCGTCGGCCGGGTGCGCCTTGCCCGCCACCACGATCTGCACCGGCCGGTCCGGGTCCAGGAGCAGGCGGCGCAGCCGGTCGGGGTCGCGCAGCATCAGCGTGAGCCGCTTGTAGGACGGGACGCGGCGGGCGAAGCCGATGGTCAGTACGTCCGGGTCGAGGACGGAGTCCACCCAGCCCAGTTCGGCGTCGGCGGCCCCGCGCTGGCGCCAGGAGGCCCGCAGGCGGTCCCGTACCTCTTGGACCAGCTGCTCCCTGAGTACCCGGCGCAGGTCCCAGACGTCCTGGTCGGGGATGTCGGCGACGGCGTCCCAGCGCTGGGAGCCGCCGACGGACAGGGCGTCCTCGGTGCGTCCGGCGCCGATCTGGCGCGCGCCGAGCTTCACGACTTCCGGCGCCACCCAGGACGGGGCGTGCACCCCGTTCGTGACGGAGGTGATGGGCACGTCGGCGGGGTCGAATCCCGGCCACAGCCCGGCGAACATCTCCCGGCTGACGGCGCCGTGCAGGGTGGAGACGCCGTTCGCCCGCTGGGCGAGACGCAGCCCCATCACCGCCATGTTGAAGACACCGGGGTCGCCGCCGGGGTAGGTCTCCGCGCCGAGTTCCAGGATCCGGTCGACGGGTACGCCGGCCAGCTCGCCGCCCTCGCCGAAGTGGCGGGCGACCAGGGCCCGGTCGAAGCGGTCGATGCCGGCGGGGACGGGCGTGTGCGTGGTGAAGACCGTCCCGGCCCGCACGGCTTCGACGGCGGCGTCGAAGCCGAGTCCCCGCTGTCCTTCCAGTTCCCTTATGCGCTCGAGCCCCAGGAAGCCGGCGTGTCCCTCGTTGGTGTGGAACACCTCGGGGTCGGGATGCCCGGTGATCCGGCAGTAGCTCCTGACGGCCCGTACCCCGCCGATCCCGAGGAGCATCTCCTGCAGGAGCCGGTGGTCGCTCCCGCCGCCGTAGAGGCGATCGGTCACCTCGCGGGCGGCGGCGTCGTTGTCCTCGACGTCGGAGTCGAGGAGCAGCAGCGGCACCCGCCCGACGCGGGCCTGCCAGATGTGGGCGTGCAGGGCCCGCCCGCCGGGCAGGCTCAGCGACACCCGGGCGGGCGCCCCGTCCTCCTCGCGCACGAGCGAGACGGGCAGTTCGTTCGGGTCGAGCACCGGGTAGTGCTCCTGCTGCCAGCCGTCCCGGGAGAGGGACTGGCGGAAGTACCCGTGGCGGTAGAGGAGTCCGACCCCGATGAGGGGGACGCCGAGATCGCTGGCGGCCTTGAGGTGGTCCCCGGCGAGGATCCCGAGCCCGCCGGAGTACTGGGGCAGGGCGGCGGTGATCCCGAACTCGGGCGAGAAGTAGGCGATGCCGGCGGGCAGCTCCGGGGCGGCCTCGTGGCCCTGGTACCACCTCCCGCCGTGGACGTAGTCGTCCAGGTCGGCGGCGGCGACGGCGAGCCGCCGCAGGAACCGCCGGTCATCGGCGAGCTCCGCGATGCGCGCGGCGGACACGGCGCCGAGCAGCCGGACGGGATCCCCGCCGGCGGCCTGCCAGCCCTCGGGATCGACGGATTGGAAGAGTTCGCGGGTCTCGGTGTGCCAGGACCAGCGCAGGTTGCGCGCGAGGTCGGCGAGTGGCGAGAGGGTCTCGGGGAGGACGGGGCGCACGGTGAATCGACGGATAGCCTTCACGCGTTCCACCTTCGCAGGGGATGACGGATCGAAGTGGCCGCACCACGCTGTGCGGCGCCTGCATCACCCTCGGAAGGCTAGCGGCGGGTCTCCCGCGCGGCCATGGCGCCTCTACCGCCCCTCCACCGGCTCGCCCGGGTCAATGGATCACCGTGGACATCCGGTAGTCCACTTGGAGTTGACGGAGCATCGGTGAATTCCGCGTGGGGTTTCGGGGATGCCTGTGCGACTACGTACCAGTAGTTAACCGAGCACGCGGATTGGGCCGGGCAGGAGTGGGAAGGGCTCCCGGGTACGCGCACTGCGCACCGCCTCCCCCGACCTCTCCCGCCACCCGAGTGAACGCGGACAGGAGCGGCCATGCCCGCAGCCCAGCCGTCTTCCGAGCGGCTAGAAACAGAGCGAACAGAGCGTGCACTACCAGCCGCCATGCCGGCTGGCCTGTCGTCACCGAGCCCCGCGAACTGCCCCCAGGTGATCCCATCATGATCGGTCGCATTCCCGTGCTGGACGTCCGCCCCGCCGTCGACTGCGGCGCCAGACCCGCCAAGGCGGTCGTGGACGAGGTCTTCGAGATCTCCGCCACCGTGTTCCGCGAAGGGCACGACGCGGTCGCCGCCCATGTCGTGCTCCGAGATCCGAGCGGGCGGCTGCGGCCCCCCGTGCCCCTGTCCGAGCTCGCTCCCGGCACCGACCGGTGGGGGGCGCGGGTGTCCGCCGAGGTCGAGGGGAGGTGGACGTACACCGTCGAGGCGTGGAGTGACCCGGTGGCCACCTGGCGGGCCCATGCGGCGATCAAGATCCCCGCCGGTATCGACGCCGGGCTGACGCTCCTCGAAGGCGCCGATCTGTACGAGCGGGCCGCCGCGAAGATTCCCAAGCGGGACGGGCGCGAGCACGCGCTCGCCGCCGCCGATGCCATGCGGGACGAGGACCGGGACGTCGCCGTCCGGTACGCGGCGGCCCTCGCGCCGGCCGCGGCGGCGGCGCTCGCGAAGCGCCCGTACCGGGAGCTGGTCACCGCCTCCAAGCCGCTGCCGCTGCTGGTCGAGCGCAAGCGGGCGCTCTTCGGTTCCTGGTACGAGATGTTCCCCCGGTCGGAGGGGGCGGTGCTGGAGTCCGGCGAGGAACCCGTCAGCGGGACCTTCCGCACGGCCTGCGAACGGTTGCCGGCCATCGCCGCGATGGGTTTCGACGTCGTCTACCTGCCACCCATCCACCCCATCGGGAGCACTTACCGCAAGGGCCCGAACAACACGCTGTCCGCCGGGAGTTGGAACCCGGGCGTGCCGTGGGCCATCGGTTCCACCGAGGGCGGCCACGACGCCGTCCACCCGGACCTCGGCACCATCGAGGACTTCGACGCCTTCGTCGCCAAGGCCGGCGAGCTGCGGATCGAGGTGGCGCTGGACTTCGCCCTGCAGTGCTCGCCGGACCACCCGTGGGTGGAGAAGCATCCGGAGTGGTTCCGCCACCGCGCCGACGGGACGATCGCGTACGCGGAGAACCCGCCGAAGAAGTACCAGGACATCTTCCCGGTCCACTTCGACACCGACATGGCCGGCATCGTCGAGGAGACGGTACGGATCCTGCGGCACTGGATGGACCACGGCGTCCGCATCTTCCGGGTCGACAATCCGCACACCAAGCCGGTCGTCTTCTGGCAGAAGGTGATCGCGGACATCAACAAGTCCGACCCCGACGTGATCTTCCTCGCCGAGGCCTTCACCCGTCCCGCGATGATGCGGACCCTCGCCGCCATCGGCTTCCAGCAGTCCTACACGTACTTCACCTGGCGCAACACCAAGGCCGAGCTCACCGAGTACCTGACCGAGCTCGCGGACACCCGCTCCGCCTCCGTCATGCGGCCGAATTTCTTCGTCAACACCCCGGACATCCTGCCCGCGTACCTTCAGCACGGCGGCCGCCCCGCCTTCGAGGTCCGCGCGGTGCTCGCCGCCACCCTCTCCCCCACGTGGGGGGTCTACGCCGGTTACGAGCTCTGCGAGAACACCCCGCTCGAGGAGGGCGGCGAGGAGTACCTCGACTCCGAGAAGTACGAGCTGCGCCCGCGCGACTGGGCGGCCGCCGACCGCGAGGGCCGCACGATCGCCCCGCTGATCACCGCCCTGAACCGGATGCGCCGCCGCAACCCCGCGCTCCAGCAGCTGCGCGACATCCATTTCCACCCGACCGACAACGAACAGGTGATCGCCTATTCGAAGCATGCCGGCGCCAATTCCGTACTGGTGGTCGTCAACCTCGATCCGCACCACACCCAGGAGGCGACGGTCTCGTTGGACATGCCGGTACTCGGCCTCGACTGGCACGGGTCCCTCGCGGTGCGCGACGAGCTCACCGGCGAGACCTATCACTGGGGCAGGGCGAACTACGTGCGCCTAGAGCCGGGCCGCACGCCCGCGCACGTACTGGCCGCTCTGCGACCGTCCCCGCCCACCGGAGGGTCACCCACCACATGATGATCAACGATCCCGTCCACGACACGTTCGAGGACACCCCCGCCAAGGACCGCGATCCCGACTGGTTCAAGCGGGCGGTCTTCTACGAGGTCCTCGTCCGCTCCTTCCACGACAGCAACGGCGACGGCGTGGGTGACCTCAAGGGGCTCACCGCCAAGCTGGACTACCTCCAGTGGCTCGGCGTCGACTGCCTCTGGCTGCCGCCGTTCTTCGCCTCCCCGCTCCGCGACGGGGGCTACGACGTCTCCGACTACACCTCCGTGCTCCCGGAGTTCGGCGACCTCGCCGACTTCGTGGAGTTCGTGGACGCCGCGCACACCCGCGGCATGCGGGTGATCATCGACTTCGTCATGAACCACACGAGCGACCAGCACGAGTGGTTCCAGCAGTCCCGCAAGGACCCCGAGGGGCCCTACGGCGACTACTACATGTGGGCCGACAACGACAAGCAGTACCAGGACGCCCGCATCATCTTCGTCGACACCGAGACCTCGAACTGGACGTACGACCCGGTCCGCAAGCAGTACTACTGGCACCGGTTCTTCTCCCATCAGCCGGACCTCAACTACGAGAACCCGGCCGTCGTCGAGGAGATCGTCTCCGCGCTCCGCTTCTGGCTCGACCTCGGCATCGACGGGTTCCGCCTCGACGCCGTGCCCTACCTGTACGCCGAGGAGGGCACCAACTGCGAGAACCTGCCGCGCACCCACGCCCTCCTCAAGCGGGTCCGCGCGGAGATCGACGCGCACTACCCGGACACCGTGCTGCTCGCCGAGGCCAACCAGTGGCCCGAGGACGTCGTCGACTACTTCGGCGCCTTCGCGAAGGGCGGGGACGAATGCCACATGGCCTTCCACTTCCCCGTCATGCCCCGCATCTTCATGGCCGTGCGGAGAGAGTCCCGCTACCCGGTCTCCGAGATCCTGGCCAAGACCCCGGCGATCCCGGACCGCTGCCAGTGGGGCATCTTCCTGCGCAACCACGACGAGCTCACCCTCGAGATGGTCACGGACGAAGAGCGCGACTACATGTACGCCGAGTACGCCAAGGACCCGCGCATGCGGGCCAACATCGGCATCCGGCGCCGCCTCGCCCCGCTGCTGGACAACGACCGCAACCAGATGGAGCTGTTCACGGCCCTGCTGCTGTCGCTGCCCGGATCGCCGGTCCTCTACTACGGCGACGAGATCGGCATGGGCGACAACATCTGGCTCGGCGACCGCGACGGCGTGCGCACGCCGATGCAGTGGACCCCCGACCGCAACGCCGGTTTCTCCTCGTGCGATCCGGGCAGGCTGAACCTGCCGGTCATCATGGACCCGGTCCACGGGTACCAGGTCACCAATGTCGAGGCGGCCATGGCGTCGCCCTCCTCCTTGCTGCACTGGACCCGCCGGCTGATCGAGGTCCGCAAGGCGAACCCGGCGTTCGGGCTCGGCTCCTACACCGAACTGCCCTCGACCAACCCGGCGGTGCTCGCCTTCCTCCGGGAGTTCGGGGACGACCTGGTGCTGTGCGTGCACAACTTCTCGCGCTTCGCGCAGCCCACCGAGCTTGATCTGCAGTCGTTCAACGGACGGGTCCCGGTGGAGCTGACGGGTGACGTGCGCTTCCCGCCGATCGGCGAGTGGCCGTACCTGCTGACCCTGGCGGGCCACGGCTTCTACTGGTTCCGCCTGCGCTCCGAATAACAGCCCGGCCCGGGGGCGGGCGCGGCGAATGGGTCAATCGCCCGCCCCTGTAAGGACCATCCCGACCCGACACTCACACACGCCGGAGAAGCATTCACAGCGATCCGGGACACTCTGCGCATTCTTTGACGGCCCGGGGAAAGGACGCGACGCCATGTCGGAGGCTGCATCCGCCCGGGATCGGCTCACCGCCGACCGGGTCGCCGGGCTCGGCCCGCTGGAACCGATGCTGCGGGCCTGGCTGCCCGCACAGCGCTGGTTCGCGGGCAAGGGCCGCGCCATCGGACGGCTGAGGACGATCTCGGCGGCCGAACTGCTGCCGCCCGGATCCACGCCCGGGCTCCTGCACCTGCTGCTGGACGTGGACGGGGACTGCTACCAACTGCTGCTCGGAGTACGCCCGAGCCCGCTGCCGCCCGCGCTCGCGCCCGCGCTGATCGGCCGCGCCGAGCAGGGCCCGTACGCCGGCCAGTCGGTCTACGAGGGCCTGGGCGATCCGCGGCTCGCCTCGCTGCTGCTGGAGCGGCTGCGCTCCCCCGGTATCCTGGGCCCGCTCCGCTTCGACCGGGATCCGGCCGCCGTGATCCCCGAGGCACCGACCCCGCGGCCACTGTCCGGGGAGCAGACCAACTCCTCGCTGATCTACGGGGATTCGTACATCCTGAAGGTCTTCAGACGGGTCGGCCCCGGGGTCAATCCGGACCTGGAGCTGCCCCGCGCCCTGGCCGCCGCCGGCTGCGCCCGCGTGCCCGCGCCGGTCGCCTGGTACGAAGCCGAGCTGCCCGGCTCCGAACCGCTGACCCTGGGCGTGCTCCAGCCCTACCTGCGCGGCTCCGACGACGGCTGGCAGCTCGCCCTGCACCGGCTGCGCGCCGGGGCCGACTTCACCGCCGAGGCGCACGCGCTGGGCCGGGCCACCGCCGAGGTGCACAGCGCGCTGGCCGGGGCCCTGCCCACCCTCGCGCTGGGCCCCGAGCAGACGGCCCGGCTGGCCGCCGGGATGACGGCGCGGCTCGCCGCCACGGCCCGCGAGGTCCCCGCGCTGCGGCCCTACGAGGCGGGCCTGCGCGGCGCCTTCGACGCGCTGGCCGCCTCCCGGGGAGCCGGGGTGCCCGCCCAGCGGATCCACGGGGACCTGCACCTGGGGCAGACCCTGCGTACCGCGGACGGCAGTTGGGCGCTGATCGACTTCGAGGGGGAGCCGGCCCGGCCGCTGGCCGACCGCCGCCGCCCCGAGCCCGCGGTCCGGGACATCGCCGGGATACTGCGCTCCTTCGACTACGCCGCCCGGTCGCACCGGCCGTTCGCACCCGCCTGGGCGGACGCCTGCCGGGCCGCCTTCTGCGAGGGCTACGCCCGCACGACCGGCCGGGACCCGCGCGAGGACCCCGTACTGCTGCGCGCCTACGAGACCGACAAGGCGGTGTACGAGGCCCGTTACGAGTCCCGGCACCGCCCCGACTGGCTGCACGTGCCGATGGCGGCGATCCGGCGGCTGTCCGAGCCGCAGGGTCCCCCCGCCCACCGCACGCATCCCCCCGCCCCCGGCTCCACCATCCCCCGACCGAAGCCCCCGAGGAGGCCGCTCGCGTGAGCGCCGCACGACAGCCGTCACCGACCGTCCGCGACGAAGCCAAGCCCGCCGTCACCGCCCCCGCCCATGAAACGCAGGCGAAGAAGGCCCGGGCCCCGCGGGCCCGCCGGGCGGCACCGCCGCACGGGGTCCGGCCGGCGCCCGCACTCGGCGCGGAGGAACGGGCCCGGCTGCTGGAGGGCCGCCACCACGATCCGCACGGCGTGCTCGGCGCCCGCACCCAGCGGGGCGGGGTGTCCTTCCGGATGCTGCGCCCGTACGCGAAGGCGGTCACCATCGTCGCCAAGGGGCTGCGTGCCGAGCTCTTCGACGACGGCGACGGGCTGTTCTCCGGGCTGCTGCCGCTGACCGGGGTGCCGGAGTACCGGCTGCTGGTGACGTACGACAGCGACGAGGTGGAGGTCCACGACCCCTACCGCTTCCTGCCCGCGCTCGGCGAGCTCGACCTTCACCTGATCGGCGAGGGACGTCACGAGGAGCTGTGGACGGCGCTCGGATCGGAGCCGATGGAGCACCAGGGCGTGGCCGGCACCCGGTTCACGGTGTGGGCCCCGAACGCGCAGGGTGTGCGCGTCACCGGCGACTTCTCGTACTGGGACCCGGTCGCCTACCCGATGCGCTCGCTCGGTTCGACCGGCGTGTGGGAGCTGTTCCTGCCGGGCGTCGGCGAGGGCGCCCTGTACAAGTACGACGTCACGCGCCCGGACGGTTCGCACACCCTGCGCGCCGACCCGATGGCCCGGCACGCGGAGGTCCCGCCGGCCAACGCCACGGTGGTGACGGCCTCCTCCTACGTCTGGCAGGACGCCGGGTGGATGGCCGCGCGCGGGGACCTCCCGGCGCACCAGGCCCCCTTCTCGGTGTACGAGCTGCACCTGGCGTCCTGGCGGCCCGGGCTCTCCTACCGGCAGCTGGCCGAGCAGCTCCCGGCGTACGTGAAGGAGCTCGGCTTCACGCACGTGGAGCTGATGCCGGTCGCCGAGCACCCCTTCGGCGGCTCGTGGGGTTACCAGGTCACCGGCTTCTACGCGCCGACCTCCCGGATGGGCTCCCCGGACGACTTCCGCTTCCTGGTGGACTCGCTCCACCGGGCCGGGATCGGGGTGATCGTCGACTGGGTGCCGGCGCACTTCCCGCGCGACGACTGGGCGCTGGCCGAGTTCGACGGGCGCCCGCTGTACGAGCACCACGACCCGCAGCGGGCGGCGCACCCGGACTGGGGGACGCTGGAGTTCGACTTCGGCCGCCGGGAGGTCAGGAACTTCCTCGTCGCCAATGCCGTGTACTGGTGCCAGGAGTTCCACGTCGACGGGCTGCGCGTGGACGCGGTGGCCTCGATGCTCTACCTCGACTACTCGCGGGGCGAGGGCGAGTGGACGCCGAACGAGCACGGCGGGCGGGAGAACCTGGACGCGGTGGCGCTGCTCCAGGAGATGAACGCCACCGTCTACCGGCGCTGCCCGGGCGTGGTGACGATCGCCGAGGAGTCCACCGCGTGGCCGGGCGTCACCCGGCCCACCGACGTGGGCGGTCTCGGCTTCGGCCTGAAGTGGAACATGGGCTGGATGCACGACACCCTGCGCTACGCGTCGAAGGAGTCGGTGCACCGCAAGTACCACCACAACGACATGACCTTCGGGATGGTCTACGCGTTCAGCGAGAACTACGTGCTGCCGATCTCGCACGACGAGGTGGTGCACGGCAAGGGCTCGCTGGTGTCGAAGATGCCCGGGGACTGGTGGCAGCAGCGGGCCGCGCACCGGGCGTACCTGGGCTTCATGTGGGCCCACCCGGGCAAGCAGCTGCTCTTCATGGGGCAGGAGTTCGCGCAGGGCTCGGAGTGGTCCGAGACGTACGGGCCGGACTGGTGGCTGCTGGACTCCTCCTACGCGGCGGCCGGCGACCACCGGGGCGTACGCAGCCTCGTGGGCGACCTGAACCGCACCTACCGGGCGGCGCCCGCCCTGTGGGAGCGGGACACCGTGCCGGAGGGCTTCGCGTGGGTGGAAGGGGACGCGGCAGAGGACAACGTCTTCGCGTTCCTGCGGTTCGCGCAGGACGGCTCGCAGCTGCTGTGCGTCTCGAACTTCTCGCCGGTGGTCCGGCACGCGTACCGCCTCGGGGTGCCGCAGGAGGTGCCGCTGTGGCGGGAGGTGCTCAACACCGACCAGCAGCTCTACGGCGGCAGCGGTATTCACCACGCGCGGCCGCTGCGCCCCGAGCCGGTGCCCGCGCAGGGGCGGGCGGCGAGCCTGCGCCTGACCCTCCCGCCGCTGGCGACGCTCTGGTTCAGGCCCGTGTCGTAGCCGTGGCGGCGGCCCCGGCCGCCGCCATGACGTCTTCCAGTTCCTGGAGGAGCTTGCGCTTGGCGCGGGCCCCGACCATCTGCAGCACGGGCTCGCCGTCACGGAAGACGAGCAGGGTCGGCATGGACAGCACCCCGTACCGCACGAGGGTGGCGGGGTTGCTGTCCGCGTCGATCTGGACGACCTTGAGCCGGTCGGCCTCCTCGGCGGCGACGGCGGACAGGACGGGGGCGAGCTGGCGGCACGGGCCGCACCAGTCGGCGGTGAACTCCACCAGGACGGGCCGGCCGCGTTCGCCGAGCACCTCCGTCTCGAAGTCCGCGTCGGTCACTTCGGCCACACCGCGTGCCTTCATCATTGCTTCCCCTCTCGTCCCGGCCGGTCAGCCGGTCATCTCGCATCTGGGCTGTGCCGCTTCGGCTTCGGCGAGCTGGCCCGCCACCTGGTCCCGTACGCCCGTGAGCCGGCCGATCAGGCCGTCCAGTTCGGCGAGCTTGCGCCGGTAGACGGCCAGCGACGCCGGGCAGGAGTCGCCGGCCGGGTGACCGGCGCGCAGGCACTCCACGAACGGGCGGGTCTCCTCCAGGTCGAAGCCGAAGTCCTGGAGCGTGCGGATCTGGCGGAGCATCCGCAGGTCGTCCTCGTCGTAGGTGCGGTGGCCGTTGCCGTCGCGCCGGGCGGGCAGCAGGCCCCGCTCCTCGTAGTACCGGAGCGTTCGCGTGCTGGTGCCCGCCCGCTCGGCCAGTTCGCCGATTCGCATGCCCCGACCGTAATCCTTGCCGTAGGCGTCAAGGCAAGGAGAGGCGCGGGAGGGAGGTGGGAGAGGGCGGGAGAGGGGGAGGGCGGAGGCCCTCGCCACCCCCGTATGCGAGGGCCTCCGTCCGGGAGCACGCTCTGGCGGGGTGGCCGGTTCGAGACCTTCCCGATCGTGTGAGGCGGATCACGCGCAGGGCTACCGCTCGGGGCGGCCGGAAACGTACGCTTGGAAATGGATCACGGCCCGATCCGATTACCGGTCAGTCGCAGAGAAAACGGACCAAAGCCCTTTACTTCATAGGACGTTCCTACGAGGTATGGGCTTGTTTGTTTGGTCTGTAGTCGCCACACCTCGGCCACTCCTACGGTGTGCCCTGTGCACTCCAGCCCACCTTTCAATGCCCCCGCCGCGCGTCGTCTGCGCGCGGCCCTGGGCATGGCTCCCGGTCATGTCGTCTATGGCCTGCGTGCCCAGTACGGACTGATCGTCACTCCCGAGACCGTGATGGCGTGGGAGCGTGGCGAGATATCGCCGACCTCCGTCGAACTCACGGCCCTCGCGGGCGTGCTCTGGTGCTCCCCCGGCGAGCTCCTGGCCGAGCCGGTCACCTTGCGCGAGCACCGGATCGCCAGGGGGCTGGCCGCCGAGGAGCTGGCCCGGCGGGTCGGAGTGGAGGCGGGCTCCTACCAGAAGATGGAGGACACCGGCCGCTGGAAGGGCAACGAGCGGCAGTCCGCCGCCCTGGCCACGGCGCTGGGGCTGACCCTGGCCCAGTTCGTGACCGCGACCGGCAAGCACGAGGAGCTGGCCGAGCTGCTGCGCAGCGCGGCGACCACGCGCTGGCAGGCGTACGTGAAGCCGCTGGCCAAACTGCTGCCGGTGCCCAAGCCGCACCTGGAGCGGGTGCTGGAGCAGCTGCACGGGGAGTACCAGTCGAGGATGGTGGCGACCCTCGGCTGGGGCGCCGCGCAGGGCGAGGCCGGCAGCGGCGACTCGGGGCGCGAGTACCTCGCGGACATCGTGGACCGCTTCTGGGCCCTCGCGGGCGGTGCGGCGTAGGACACATTCCGCCGCAGCGCTCCCTACGGCAACGGCCCCGACCACGTCCTCGGCGGGACGCGGTCGGGGCCGTTCGGCGTGGGAGGTCGGGGCGGGAGTCCCGCCGCGGGGGCCGGTCGGCGCCCGGTGGGCGGCGGCTACTTCAGCGGCGCGTGGACCACGGTCGCCCGGACGCCCGCTGCCGCGAGGTCCTTCGACAGCCGGTCGGCCATCGCCCGGTCGCCCACCAGGACGGTCGGTGCGGAGGGCAGCTCCGCGATCGCCTTCTTCAGGTGGCCCAGCGAGGTCCCGTACTGCTTCTCCACGTCCGCGGTCACCGGGCCGCCCATCTTGACGTAGAAGATCTCGTAGAGCTCCACCATGTCGCCCGCCCGGTGGTTCAGGAGCTGGGCGAGGAAGGTGGACTTCAGGTTCAGGTACGCGTCGTTGGAGTACAGGGCGATCACCGGTGAGGACACCCCCGGGAGGTCCCGCCGGGTGAGCGCTCGGGCCGGCGGGCCCATGTCGCTGCGGCTCTCGCCCCTGGCCCACTTGAGCATCGAGCTGCCGTACCAGGCCGAGGGCGGGTTGAACCTGGCCTCGGGGTCGGTCCACCCCGTGGGAACGCCGAACTGCACGCTGGCGAACATGGCGAGCGCGGCGGCCGTCGCGAGGCCGGAGTGCACCAGGCGCTCCGCCCGGCGGCGGCGGCGCGACGAGCCGCCCAGCCGCTCGGGCGGCAGCATCAGCCCGACCATGCCCACCGCGATCAGGGTGATCACCAGACCGGCGGCGGCCAGCTTCTCGAAGTAGTACGAGTAGTAGCCGATGGTGTGCTTCTGCCAGGCGCCGAAGAGGCCGATCACCGTGATCCCGCCCAGGACGAGGGCCAGCACCATCTGTCCGGTACCCGTCCGGCGGTTCGCCGGCAGGGAGGCCGCCAGCAGGGCCAGCAGCGCGCATCCGATGAACACGGGGCGGTCGGGCACGACCATGGGGCCGGCCAGGTTCGAGGTCTTGGAGACGTCCAGCTTGGTCAGGACGGAGAAGACGCTGGGCAGTCCCGCGATCAGCGTGCCGCCCGCCAGCGCGCCGATGAGCAGGCGCCTCCTGGGGGCGAAGCGCCGCCGGTGGACGATGAGGACCGCGGCCAGGGCGAGGCCTAGGAGGGCCCCGTAGAGGTTGTAGACGAAGGTCACGGTCACCAGCGCGGCCACCCCGACGAGCGCGAACTCGACCCGGCCCATCGCGGGCCGCACGAGCAGCGCCAGCCCGACGGCGAGGAACAGCAGTCCGACGGTCTCGGAGTCGAAGCCCTTCTCGACCAGCTGCGCCATCGAGCCGGACAGCATCACCGCCATCACACTGGCGCAGACCGCCGCCGCGCGCCAGCCGCGCAGGCGCGGGCCGCCGACCCAGCGGGCGGCCCAGACGAGCGCGGCGCAGAGCAGCGCGTAGGCGCCGATGACGTACAGGAGGTAGCGGTTCATCATCTCGGCGGCGGGGCCGCCGTCGGTGGAGGACTTCACGAGGACGTCGATCCACGCCAGCAGGAAGTGGGTGCCCTGCGGGTAGACGGCCTCGGACGGGGTCATCATGAACGTCTTGGCGGCCTCCTGGTGGAGGAACGCGTAACCGCCCACGTGGTGGATGCCGTCGAAGTACGAGAAGTGCCCCATCCGGTCCTCGGACGTGACGAAGAAGGCCAGCCGCTCGGTGATCGACTTACCGGCCAGCGGGTTGTGCATGTAGTGCCAGACCACCGCCGCCGTACCGACGACGAGCGCGTCGGAGCCGCGCAGCCGCAGGGGGATGCGGGGGCGCCGGCCGGACAGCCAGCCGCAGACGGACACGACGGTCAGCAGGAAGCCGGTCCCGGGGACGGGGGCCAGCCCCCACGGCCAGACGGAGAAGAGCAGCCCGAAGGTCATGACCGCGCCGCAGAGGACGAAGGCCGCGACGACCAGGCGGTCGAGGAGGCCGCCGCCCACCCGGATCAGGGAGGCGATCGCCAGGACCAGGACGGGGATCAGCACCACGTCCAGGCCGAGTGCGTCGAGGAGCAGCGGCAGCGCCCAGGACGCGGCCACGGCCCCGCCGAGGACGGACCACCGCCGCTCGCCCCTGGCAGGAGCCGGGCCGTCGGTCTGCCGCGCCTCGGGGCGTTCGGCACTCCTACTGGGCAAAAGGGCAGGGCGGGTCGCCACGGGAACGGGCACCTTCCATCGAGCGCACGGAACCGGATCAGGGGGCCTGGACTTCACGGCCCGATCCGGCCATACGCGGCTCGGCCACTCATTCCCCCAACGGTGGAGTCTTCGGATCATAGCTCCCGGCATGGCGGGGGCTGGATGTGGATCAGCGGCGCCCCGACGGGGACGGCGGCGGTCCGGAACCGGCCGAACGGCCCGTCGCCACCGCCGCGGGGCGGTGGCGACGGGCCGTTCGGCCCTCGGAAGTCGGGAGGAAGGTACCGGCCGGGACGGTCAGAAGACCGACTCGGCCTCGTACATGCGCTCCTCGGGGACGGTCTTCAGCTCGGTGACCGCGGCGGCCAGGGGGGCCATGACGATGTCGGTGCCGCGCAGGGCGGTCATGTTGCCGTAGTCACCGCGGTGGACGGCCTCGACCGCGTGCCAGCCGAAGCGGGTCGCGAGGACGCGGTCGTAGGCCGTGGGGGTGCCGCCGCGCTGGACGTGGCCGAGGATGACCGGGCGGGCTTCCTTGCCCATGCGCCGTTCGAGCTCGACGGCGAGGCGGTTGCCGATGCCGGCGAAGCGCTCGTGGCCGTACTGGTCGATCGCGCCCTTCTCGTAGGGCATGGAGCCCTCGCCCGGGTGGGCGCCTTCGGCGACGCAGATGACGGCGAACTTCTTACCGCGGGCGAATCGTTCCTCCACCATCTTCACCAGGGCGTCCACCTCGAAGGGGCGCTCCGGCAGGCAGATCCCGTGGGCGCCGCCGGCCATGCCGGACTCCAGGGCGATCCAGCCGGCGTGCCGGCCCATCACCTCGACGACCATGACGCGCTGGTGCGACTCGGCGGTGGTCTTGAGGCGGTCGATGGCCTCGGTGGCGACCATGACGGCGGTGTCGAAGCCGAAGGTGCGGTCGGTGGAGGAGATGTCGTTGTCGATCGTCTTCGGCACGCCGACGACGGGCATGCCGGCGTCCGACAGCATCCGGGCGGCGGTCAGGGTTCCCTCGCCGCCGATCGGGATGAGCGCGTCGATGCCGTAGCGCTTCGCCAGTTCGGCGGCGTTCTCGGCGGCTTCGTGCAGACGCGCGCGCTCCATCCGGGCTGAACCGAGAATCGTGCCGCCTCGGGCGAGAATGCCACTGACGGCGTTGATGTCGAGGGGGCGGTAATTGCCGTCGAGCAGGCCCTTGAAGCCGTCCTCGAAGCCGATGACCTCGTCCCCGTGCCCGACCAGGGCACGGTGTACGACCGACCGGATGACAGCGTTCAGGCCCGGACAGTCGCCGCCTGCGGTGAGAACTCCGATACGCATCGTGCTGTGTCTCCTGCTCCTGGTCGTACCTGGCCGTACGCGTGCGGGCGGACAGCCGTACATATGAAGGGCGTATTGATGAAGCCTGTCCGATTGTTCCACGGGCCCGGGGTGGCGCGCGCTCTGTGCGATGCCCCCCGCACGGTGCCCGGCAGGCCTTTCGACCCCCTCGGACGGGCCCTTTTCCCGGCGGGCGACCTAACGATCCGCAAGGGTATTGTCAAGAGGTCAACCCCACATTAACTGGGACAACCGACGCGAATAGCCGCCCCGCCCAGGCCAGGATCCCGGTGGGGCGATCCCGAGATTTCACACGATGGGACGGAGAGCACGCGTGACGCGCAGCGTGTACGTGACCGGTATCGAGCGGGGGGACGGCCGCCAGGTCGTCGAGCTGGGGATCATGGAGCTCCTGACCCGCCAGACGGGCCGGGTGGGCGTGTACCGCCCCTTGCTGCACGACGGACCCGACCGGCTCTTCGACCTCCTGAAGGGCCGCTACCGGATCGAGCAGGACGCCTCGACGGCCTACGGCATGGAGTACCACGAGGGCTCCGCCATCCTGGCCGAGAAGGGCACGGACGAGCTGGTGTCCCAGCTGGTCGGCCGCTACCACCGGGTGGCCCGCGACTACGAGGTCATGCTGGTCCTCGGCACCGACTACGCCGACACCAACCTCCCCGACGAGCTGGCGCTCAACGCCCGCCTCGCCAACGAGCTGGGCGCCCTGGTCATCCCCGTCGTGGGCGGCACCAAGCACCCCGCCGAAGCCGTGCGCGCCGAGACCCGCAACGCGTACCGGGCTTACGAGAGCCTGGGCTGCCACGTGGGCGCGATGGTCGTCAACCGGGTGGCCCCCGAGGACCGCGAGTCGATAGCCGAGCGCCTGGCCGCCCGGCTCCCCGTGCCCTGCTACGTACTTCCGGACGACAAGCACCTGTCCGCCCCGACCGTCGCCCAGATCACCCAGGCGCTCGGCGGCGAGGTGCTCCTCGGCGACGAGGCCGGACTCGCCCGCGACGCCCTGGACTTCGTCTTCGGCGGGGCCATGCTGCCGAACTTCCTCAACGCCCTGACGCCGGGCTGTCTGGTCGTCACCCCCGGGGACCGCTCCGACCTGGTCATCGGCGCGCTCGCCGCGCACACCTCCGGCACCCCGCCGATCGCCGGTGTGCTGCTGACGCTGAACGAGCGCCCCGGCAAGGACATCCTGACGCTGGCCTCGAAGCTGGCGCCCGGGACGCCGGTCGTCTCGGTGGCCGGCAACAGCTTCCCGACGGCCGCCGAACTCTTCGCGCTGCAGAGCCGGCTGAACTCCGCGACCCCGCGCAAGCTGGAGACCGCGCTCGGCCTGTTCGAACGCCACGTGGACACCGCCGAGCTGCGCGAGGTGCTCTCGGTGGCCCGATCCGAGCGCGTCACCCCGATGATGTTCGAGCACGAGCTGCTGGAGCAGGCCCGCTCCGAGCGCCGGCGCGTGGTGCTCCCGGAGGGCGCCGAGGAGCGCGTGCTGCGTGCCGCGGACGTGGTGCTGCGCCGCGGGGTCTGCGACCTGACACTGCTGGGCGAGGAGCCGGCGATCCTGAAGAAGGCCGCCGACCTGGGGGTCGACATCTCGGCCGCCCAGCTCATCGACCCGGCGACCTCCCCGCTGCGGGAACGATTCGCCGAGTACTACGCCAAGGCCCGCGCCCACAAGGGCATGACGGTCGAGCTGGCCCACGACGTGGTCACCGACGTCAACTACTTCGGCACCCTGATGGTCCAGGAGGGACTCGCCGACGGCATGGTCTCCGGCTCGGTGCACTCCACCGCCGCCACCATCCGCCCGGCCTTCGAGATCATCAAGACCAGGCCCGACGCGTCCATCGTCTCCTCGGTCTTCTTCATGTGCCTGGCCGACAAGGTCCTCGCCTACGGCGACTGCGCCGTCAACCCGGACCCGAACGCCGAGCAGCTCGCCGACATCGCCATCCAGTCGGCGACCACCGCCGCGGCCTTCGGGCTGGAGCCGCGGATCGCGATGCTCTCGTACTCGACCGGCACCTCCGGCTCGGGCGCGGACGTGGACAAGGTCCGCAAGGCCACCGAGATCGTCCGCGAGCAGCGCCCCGACCTGCTGATCGAGGGCCCGATCCAGTACGACGCCGCCGTGGAGCCCGCGGTCGCCGCGACCAAGCTGCCCGAGTCCGAGGTGGCCGGCCGCGCGACGGTGCTGATCTTCCCGGACCTCAACACCGGCAACAACACGTACAAGGCCGTGCAGCGCTCGGCCGGCGCCGTGGCGGTCGGCCCGGTCCTGCAGGGGCTGCGCAAGCCCGTCAACGACCTCTCCCGCGGCGCCCTGGTCCAGGACATCGTCATCACCGTGGCCATCACCGCCATCCAGGCGCAGGGCGCACCGGCGCCCACCGCCTGACCCCGCCCCCGACCCCGCC
>NZ_JAGGOT010000061.1 GCF_018614195.1 Streptomyces sp. ISL-43 | reverse complement strand
ATGGCGGGGAGGAGTCACGGCGTCTTGACTGACGGGATGGACTCCACGTCGACGTCGCGGCCCTCGGGTGCGGCGTACCGCAATCTGGTCCTGGCGACGGTCGGGTTCACACTCACCTTCTGGGCGTGGGACCTGATCGCGCCGCTGGCCGGTGACTACAAGGACCGGCTCGGCCTCTCCTCGTTCCAGCAGTCGCTGCTCGTCGCGGTGCCGGTGCTGGTCGGGTCGCTGGGGCGGATTCCGGTGGGCGCGCTGACCGACCGCTACGGGGCGAGGCTGATGTTCCCGGTGGTGGCCGCGCTCACCATCGTGCCCGTGCTCCTGCTGATCCCCGCACGCGACAGCTACGGTCTGACGCTCGCGGTCGGCTTCCTGCTGGGTCTGGGCGGCACGACGTTCGCGATCGGGATCCCGCTGGTCAACTCCTGGTTTCCGCCCGACCGGCGGGGCTTCGCGCTGGGGGTGTTCGGGATGGGCATGGGCGGTGTCGCGCTGTCCGGGTACCTCACACCGCGCATCGCCAGGCACGACCCCGACCTGCCCTTCCTCGTGGTGGCGCTGGCGCTCGCCGCCTACGCCGCCCTGGCGGCCCTGCTGCTCAGGGACCGGCCCGACCGGCCCGTGCCGACGGCCTCGCTCGCCTCGCGACTGCGCGCGGCGGGGCGCCTGCGGGTGACGTGGGAGCTGGCCGCGCTGTACGCGATCGGGTTCGGCGGGATCGTCGCGTTCGGGGTGTACCTGCCGACGTACCTGAAGACCTGGTACGGCCTGTCGGCGACCGACGCCGGCACCAAGGCGGCGGGCTTCGCCCTGGTCACGGTGGTCTTCCGGCCCATCGGAGGCTGGCTGTCGGACCGGATCCACCCGGCGCTGGTCACGGCCGCGGCTCTGGTCCTGGTGGCTCTCCTCGCGATCGTGCAGGCATTCGACCCGGCGATGAACCCCGTCGGCACGCTCGCCCTGCTGTTGATGGCGGCCGGACTCGGGACCGCCAGCGGCAGCGTCTTCGCGCTGGTCTCGCAGGTGACGCCACAGCCGCAGGTGGGCAGCGTGACGGGCATCGTCGGAGCGATGGGCGGCCTCGGCGGCTTCGTGCCCCCGCTGGTGATGGGTGCGATCTACAGCGCGAAGGACTCGTACTCGATCGGCTTCATGCTGCTGTCGGACCTCGCGCTCGCCGGGTGCGTGTACGCGTACGGGCGGATGCGCACCGTGCGGCCCGCCTCCTGAGAGACGTCGTCGCCGTCGAAGGCCGGGGGCCGTCCGTGGCGGGCCGTGTACCCGAGCCGGGCCCAACGGCCCTCGACCGCGTTGCGCGGCGTCACCGTCCGGGCCCGCCGGCCGACGGCGAGCAACTGGCGTAGGCCGCAGGCCCCGTGTTCGGTGAGAGGCTCACCTTCGCGGCCGAGCCCGGTTAGATTTGTGGCTCGGACCGAAGGAGCCACCGCCAGTGATCGTCATAGCGCACCTCAGCGATGTCCACCTCGACGGCGGCGGCCGGGCCGCCGAGCGGACCCGCGCCGTCATGGAGTACCTGGAGGCGCTCCCGTACGAGCTCGACGCGGTGCTGGTCAGCGGGGACATCGCCGATCACGCGACCGCCGAGGAGTACGAGGAGGCGCGCAAGGCCCTCGACTCGCGGCACCCGCTGGTCGTCTGCCCCGGCAACCACGACGACCGCGCCGCCTTCCGGCGCGGCCTGCTGGGGGAGGAGCGGCCGTCCGCGGCCCCGGTCGACCAGGTGCTGCGCGGCGACGGTTTCGTCCTCGCGGTGTGCGATTCGTCGGTACCCGGCGAGCACCAGGGGTACCTGGAGGACTCGACGATCGGCTGGCTGGACGGGGTGCTCGCCGAGACCCCGCGGGAGGTGCCCGTACTGGTCGCCTTCCACCACCCGCCCGTCCCGCTGCACATCCCGTACGTGGACCGGATCCGGCAGTTCGGCGAGGAGCGGCTGGCGGCGCTCGCCGAGCGGCACCCGCACCTGACCGCGTTCCTGTGCGGGCACGCCCACACCGGCGCGGCGACGACCTTCGCGGGCCGGCCGCTGCTCGTGGCGCCGGGTGTGGTGTCCACGACCCGGCTCCCCTGGGAGGCGGCGTCCGGTACGAGCGAGTACATCCACGTGGACGAGCCGCCCGCCGTCGCCTTCCACGTCATCGGCGAGGACGGGCGTCTGACGACGCACTACCGGGTGGTCGTGGCCCGCCGGTAGCCGGCGCCGTCGCGGGTCCGGGTGAGGTGCCCGGCGATGACCAGGTACCGCCGCAGCGCAGCGCAGTCCTCGTGGACGGTGAGCAAGAGCCGGTTCACCTCGGACTCCGTGTAGTCGCGGTCCGTCGCGAAGAGGGTCTCGGTGAGGTGGACGAGCAGCTGCGCGCGGCGGGCCGCCTTGCGCGGGATGGCCGCGAGGCGGCCGCCGGCGGTGAAGAGGTCGGCGACGCCGCGTTGCGCGCGGGCATGACTTTCTACGGGGCTTTGTGACATGTCACGGAGCTTCGCCCGCGGCCGCGCCCCGATGCAACGGCTTTTCGCTCCACAAAAAGTGACGGTCGTTCATCTTACTGAGAAGTAGTCCTCCCAGTACCCTCCCCGTGACCGGTTCCTGCCCCCCACGGAGGAGCACGTATGCGACGCCCCACCACCCGCATCAGAACTGCCGCCGCCACCGCGCTCATCGCCCTCGGCGCGGCCCTGTCGACCCCGGCCGCGTCCGCCGCCGGGGCCGATGTGCCGGTGCCGCTGCCCATCGCCGACTACTGCGGACAGCAGTGCGCCGACATCCTGCCGCCCGGGCAGAGCGGCAACGCCACCCTCGCCCAGATCCTCGCGCACAAGGCGTTCGGCTCCATGCCCGCCCATGCCTCCGACCAACTGGCGCGCTACGATTCCCTGGTGGCCGGCTATCCGGGCCTCACCGACGCCAAGGTCAACGACTTCTTCAACGACGCCTCCTTCGGCGTCCCCGGCGACCAGGTCGAATCCACCACCAGCCCTCGCCCCGACGTCACCATCACCCGGGACAAGAAGACCGGCGTCCCGCACATCAAGGGCACCACCCGGTACGGCACTTCCTTCGGCGCGGGCTACGCCGCCGGCCAGGACCGGCTCTGGCAGATGGACCTCTTCCGCCACGTCGGCCGCGGCGACCTCACCCCCTTCGCGGGCGGCGCCGTCGCCAACCAGGGGCTGGAGCAGCAGTTCTGGCCGCAGGCCCCGTACACCGAGGCGGACCTCCAGGCCCAGGTGGACCGGATCCGGACCACCGAGGGCGAGCGCGGGCGGCTCGCGATGGAGGATGCCCAGGCCTACATCGACGGCATCAACGCCTACCGCGTCCAGTCCAAGAACGGCCGCTACTTCCCCGGCGAGTACGTGCTGACCGGCCACATCAACTCCATCACCAACGCCGGTGAGATCCAGCCCTTCAAGCTCACCGACCTGATCGCCCTCGCCTCCGTCGTCGGCGGCCTGTTCGGCGGCGGCGGTGGCGGCGAGGTGCAGGCCGCGCTCTCCCTGCTGTCCGCGCAGCAGAAGTACGGCCTGGAGGAGGGCACCCGCGTCTGGGAGTCCTTCCGCGAGCGCGAGGACCCGGAAGCCGTGCTCACGGTGCACGACGGCGCGAGCTTCCCCTACGCCCAGAAGCCCGCGAACCCGCAGGGCACGGCCCTGCCCGACGCCGGCTCGGTCACCGCCGAACAGCTCGTGTACGACCGTACGGGCGCGGCCGCGACCGCCGCCGCGGCCGACCCGCCCAAGCTGATGAAGCAGAGCATGTCCAACGCCCTGCTCGTCTCCGGCGCGAAGACGGCGAGCAGCCGCCCGGTTGCCGTCTTCGGCCCGCAGACCGGCTACCTCGCCCCTCAACTCCTCATGCTCCAGGAGCTCCAGGGCCCCGGCATCAGCGCACGCGGCGCCTCCTTCGCCGGCGTCAGCATGTACGTACAGCTGGGCCGCGGCCAGGACTACGCCTGGAGCGCCACCTCCGCCGGCCAGGACATCACCGACACCTTCGCCGTCGAGCTGTGCGAGCCGGGCGGCGACGCCCCCACCAAGGCGAGCACGTCCTACCTCTACCGTGGCACCTGCACGCCCATGGAGAAGCTGGAGCACACCAACGCCTGGAAGTCGTCCGTCGCCGACTCCACGCCGAACGGCTCCTACCGGATGCGGGTCTGGCGCACCCAATACGGCATCGTCACGCACCGCGCGACCGTCGCGGGCAAGCCCGTGGCCTACACCGCGCTGCGCTCCACCTACCGCCACGAGGCCGACTCGATCATCGGTTTCCAGATGCTGAACGACCCCTCCTACGTGAAGGACGCCCGCACCTTCCAGGAGGCGGCCCAGCACATCGGCTACGCCTTCAACTGGTTCTACGCCGACTCGCGCGAAGCGGCCTACTACAACAGCGGGTCGAACCCGGTCCGGGCGCCCGGAGTCGACGCCGCGCTCCCCGTGCAGGCGAAGCAGCAGTACGAGTGGCAGGGCTTCGACCCGGCCGCCAACACCGCCGTCTACACCCCGTCCGCCGAGCACCCGCAGTCCATGGGCCAGGATTACTACATCAGTTGGAACAACAAGCAGGCCAAGGACTACGGCGCGGCCGGCTTCGGGATGGGCTCCGTCCACCGCGGGGACCTCCTCGACCAGCGCGTCAAGACGCTCGTCGCGGCGGGCGGCGTGACCCGGGCCAAGCTCACCCAGGCCATGGCGGAGGCCGCGGTCACCGACTTGCGCGCCGAGAACCTGCTGCCCGAATCGCTCGCGGTGCTGCGCAGCGCGCCCACCACCGATCCGGCCGTCGGCGCCGCGATCGACAAGCTGTCCGCCTGGCAGGCGGCGGGCTCCAAGCGCAAGGAGACCGCGCCCGGTTCGAAGGCCTACGCGCATGCCGACGCCATCCGGATCATGGACGCCTGGTGGCCGCTGCTCGTCGAAGCCGAGTTCAAGCCCGGCCTCGGAACCCCGCTCTACGACGTCCTGCGCGCCTCCCTGACCGTCGACGAGGCGCCCAACGCGGGCCACGGGCCCACCGGTTCGCACGCCGGATCGGCTTTCCAATACGGCTGGTGGAGCTACGCCGACAAGGACCTGCGTACGGTGCTCGGCCGCCCGGTGTCCGGACCGCTGGCCCGGGCGTACTGCGGCGGCGGCACCCTCTCCGGGTGCCGGGACGTCATGACGGCGACGCTGAAGCAGGCCGCCGCCGCCACGCCCGCCGCCGTGTACCCGGCGGACGGGACCTGCGCCGCGGGCAACCAGTGGTGCGCGGACTCGATCGTGCAGCGACCGGTGGGCGGCCTGGCCCACCCGCAGATCAACTGGCAGAACCGGCCCACCTATCAGCAGGTGGTGGAGTTCCCCGGCCACCGCTGAGCCGTCTTCGGCTCACGACGCGGGCCCGCCGGCCCCGGATCTCTCCGGGGCCGGCGGGCCTTCGTGCGGGACGCGGCGGGCCGTCAGGGGCCGACGGTGATCTGCTGCGTCGGGTCGGTGGTGTCGGTGACCTTGTACACGGCGTTGAAGGTGGACGAGGTCGCGCTCGTCGGGCAGCCGAAGCCGCCGGTGACCGTGACCGGCACCGAGGCGTTGGTGAAGGTCAGGCTCGGCGGGGCGCCGTTCGTCCAGGTCCCGGCGACGTTCGCGGGGCCGGAGGGGGCCGCGGTGACCGTGCAGGTCGCCAGACCGGTGGTGTGCACGACGAGCCCGCCCGTCGGCACGGTCATGGTGGCGGTGATGGGGGAGCCGTTCTGCATGGACACCGACCAGGCGCCGCTGGTGGTGACCGTGGGGGTCACGCCCCACACGCTGGAGGTGCAGGAGCTGTACGTGGGGGGTGAGATCGGGGAGGAGACGGGACCGGCCGGGTTGTTGTTGCCGGGGGCGGCCGGCACCGCCCCGGTGGAGACGGAGACCGTACAACTGACCGTCACCGAACCGGCTTTGAGGGTGGCCTTGCCGCTCAGCGTGGCCTTGAAAGCGTGCCCGGCCGGGGTGACGGTGGTCGACCCGGCCAGGGGTAAGGGCGCGGCGGTGGCGGAGACCGAGGCAAGGGACAGGGCTCCGGCCGCGGTGGCCGCGGCGAGCGCGAGGGTCGTGCGGGTACGGCTCATGGCTGTGCTCCTTGGGGATCGTGGTGCGGTGAGGGAGCGGGGGAGAGGGCAGGGGCGGTCGTGGGGGTGACCTTGGGGGACGGGAGCGCGGCGTTCTCGGGTTCGGGCTCGTGCGGGGGAACGGACTCGGCCCGGGGCCCGGGCGGCTCCGCGTCCCGTGCGGCGCCGGTGCGCGAGGCGGCGTACGGCTGCCAGGCGAACATCAGGCCGCCGCCGAGGATGCCGAGCAGGGTGCCGATCAGGAACCCGCCGAGGTTCGACAGGACCAGCGCGACGGTGGCGATGAGGGTGGTGAGGACGCCGGCCAGAGCGCGCTGGGGCGGCGAGAACCAGGCGGTGAGGCCGAGCACGATCATGACGATGCCCATCAGGACGGACGGGATCCCCGCCACTCCCTGCTGCAGCATGATCTTCAGCGGCGCGAGCGGCAGGGCGCAGATCTCGGCCCCGGCGAGGATGGCGAAGAGCCCGCCCCAGAACGGCCGGCCGCGCCGCCATCGCCGCCAGCGGCTCAGAAGCATTCCTTCTTGCCCTTGCTGATGTTCATGTTCAGCCCGGAGAGCTTGAAGGTGCCCGCGTTGGTGGCCCAGGCCGTCTGGTGGAGATCGGTGATGCTGACGGTGTCGGCCTGCTGGGCGAACAGGTCCTGCATGCCCACCGCGTCCGCCGGCCCCTTGTCGAGGGTGGAGGCGTCCCGGCCGATCTCGATGTTGGTGAAGACCGCGTCGCCGGAGAGCTGGGTGGCATCCACGAAGAGGTTGCTGGCCTCGACGGGGGTCTTCTGGCCGGCGGTCAGGTTGAGCGAGATGTCGCCGATGATCGGGAGGGAGGTGACCACCGACTGGCAGAGGCTGTTGAGCTTGGCTTCCCTGATGGCGGTGACCGCCACCGGGATGAGCTCCTCGCGGGCGTTGACGTCGACGCTTCCGTACTGGGCGAAGCCCTCGCCTTCCAGGCTTTTGGCCGACACCTTGAACTGCTGCCCCGATACCGCGAAGGAGGCGGCCAGCGCGCCCTGGGCGAGGGCGATGCCGAGGCCGGCGGTCACGGCGATGGCCGGGACGGTCAGTAC
Source organism: Streptomyces sp. ISL-43 (assembly GCF_018614195.1). Classification (GTDB taxonomy): domain Bacteria; phylum Actinomycetota; class Actinomycetes; order Streptomycetales; family Streptomycetaceae; genus Streptomyces. The sequence goes on along the minus strand of NZ_JAGGOT010000061.1, from coordinate 61,868 downwards.
GGCGAACCGGCGCCAGCGGACGCGGCCCGCGCCAACGGCTCTCTCGCCGCTCTCCTCGCCGGAGCTTTCGGGTAACTTCGGGGAATCTGCCATGAGATCGTCCCTTGTGTTCGGCTGTGCACCGTTGTTACCGACGAGTTGAATGTAAGAGTGCCAATGGGGGTTGGCAAGGTTGCTCGAGAGTGCCTTTTCAGCCGACTCCTACTGACCGGTTACGCCCCGGGAGTCTCGCTGCGCAGCAGCTCCGCGACCTCGGCATCCACCCGGTGGGCCATCGCCCGCGCGAACTCCGCGGCCACGACCCCGCCCGCCAGCGGACGCAGCGCCGCCACCGCCTCCGTGATGTGCCGCAGCCGCGTGGCCGAAAGATGTTCCAGGCCCTCCGCGCCGATCACGTGCATCCGGAACAGCCCGACGAAGCGGTCCGCGACCGCGGCCGCCTGCGCCTGTACGAAGTCCCCCGCGTCCAGGACCTCCCCGAGCGGCACCCCCGCCCGTACCAGCGTCGTCGTCGCCTCCAGCAGGCGCCGGCTGCGGTGCGTGACCAGGTCCCCGTCGATGGTCACGTAGCCCAACTCGGCCGCCCGCCGGGTGTCCTCGGGGGAAGCCGTCGGGCCGAACAGCTCGCGCAGCTCGGCCCGTGACATGGAGACCGACTCCTCCTGCTCCCAATCGCGGGTCATCTCCCGCTCAAGGCCCAGCAGTTGGGATATCCCGCCACCCTGCTCCCAGGCGGCCAGCAGCTCCGCGATGCCGTTGACGGTGTAGCCGCGCCCCAACAGGTCGCTGATCAGGCGCAGTCGGGTGAGGTGGTCGTCGGAGTACCAGGCGATCCGGCCCTCCCGGCGCGGTGGCGGAAGCAGCCCGCGCTCCTGGTAGTAGCGCAGGTTGCGCACTTTGACCCCGGCCGCGCGGGCCACGTCCTCCCGGCGGTAGCGCCGGGAGGCGGTCGTGTCCGCGCTCCCGGCGGTACTCCCGTCCGCCCGCTCTTCGGTCTCCGCCTGCTCCGCTTGGTCCACTTGGCTGCTCACGCGGCGAGTGTAGGACGAACCGGGGGACCTACCGGCGGGTGTACCGGCAGGTCACATGGTGCGTCGCGGGCCGGGCCGCGCGCGGGTCACTGCCCGCGGTGCTCGACCCGGTGCTCGCCACGGCCCTCGCCACGGCCCTCGTTGCGGCTGTCACCACGGGGCTGTTCGCGCTTGACCGCCCGCAGGACCACGAACTTCGGTTCGCTCGCGGTCACTTCGCTGTTGCCGAAGAGGCGCCGCAGGTGCGTGTGATAGCCCATGTGGCGGTTGGCGACCACCCACAGCTCGCCGCCCGGACGCAACGCCTTGCGCGACTGCGCGAACATGCGCAGCGCCGTCGCGTCCGTCGTCGCCTGGTGGGAGTGGAAGGGCGGGTTGCAGAGGATCAAGTCCACCGACCCGGGCGGCAGCATCGCGACACCGTCCCCGACGAGGAACTCGGCCCGGTCCAGCCGGCCCTGCACGTTCGCGCGGTACGTCGCCTTGGCCGAGGCCACCGCCTGGTACGACTCGTCCGTGAAGACGACCTCGGCGTCCGGGTCGGCCACCGCGACCGCCGTGCCGACGATGCCGTTGCCGCAGCCCAGGTCGACGACGCGGGCTCCGTCCGTGTTGGTCGGGATGTTCTGGAGGAAGAAGCGGGTGCCGACGTCCAGCCGGTCGGCGCAGAAGATCCCGGCGTGGTTGACGGCGGTCAGACCGGAGCCCGATCCCGCCTCCTGGTCCACCGTGTACGTCACCGGCCACGGCCCGGCGGTCGTGGGGTGCGCCGCGCCGGGGTTCCCGGGCGTGCAGAAGATCAGCCGGGCCTTCTTCTCGGCCAGCGAGGTCTTGGTCGGGCCGAGGATCTTCTCGAAGAGCCGCAGGGTGGAGGTGTGGATCTCCTTCACCATGCCGGTGCCCACGACGACGGTCCCGGCGTGCACGTGCGGGGCCAGCCGGTAGAGCTGGTCCTCCAGCAGCGCCAGGCTCTTGGGGACGCGCACCAGGAGTACGTCGATCCGCTCCGGCGGCGCGTCCTGCGTGGTCAGCAGCGTGACGGTGCTCTTGCTCGTCCCGATGCCGTTGCGGTCCAGGTTGGCCGCGGTGGCGGAACGGGTCAGGCTGGAGTCGGTGATCTGCGTGGGGTGGTGGTCGGCCAGCGCCGTCGTCAGCGCCCCCCAACGGTCCCCGATCACGGTGATCTGCCCGGCGCCGGCCAGATCCACCGGGCCGCGTTCGCCCGTACCGGATTCGAGGTGGCGCAGCAGGTACTCGTCGGCGGCGTCCCATGCGCGGAGCCGGTCGCGCGGGTCCTCGGGGAAGCGGGCGAGCTCGAAGGAGCCGAAGGGCGTGGTCAGACGGTTCATATTGCCCCCAGGCTAACCGAGGGGCCGCCCCGGTCCCGCATGGGCGGGGCCGGGGAGCGGCCGACGGAGTGTGTTACTCCGCAATCACCGGGGCCCGGTCCGGGAACTACCGGGACCTACCGGGGCCTACTCCGGGAAGTCCCCGGCCATCGCCGCGGCGATCCGCAGGTACGGCGCCGCCTCGGCGGCCCGGCCCCGGCGCTCCAGGGTCCGGCCGAGCATGAGCTGCGCATAGTCCTCCACGGGCCACCGCTCCAGGATGGCGCGCAGCTCGTCCTCGGCCCGGGAGAGCTGGGCGGAGTGGTAGTAGGCGCGGGCCAGCAGCAGCCGGGGCGCCAGCAGCTCGGGGGCCTCGGCGGCTACGCCGTCCAGGACCAGGGCGGCCTTCGCGTACTCCTTGGCCTCGAAGAACAGCCGGCCGCGGTCCCAGCGCTCGGCCGCGGTCCCGTGCTCCAGGTAGCCCTGCCGCGCGTCCATTCGGATCCCTTCCGCCGTTCAGGTGCTGTGTCAGCCTCCTCCAACACGGGGATCCGGTTGAACATTCCGAGGGCAGCGGCGACCGCGCCGGGACTAAGTTGTGCCGTATGAGCAATCTCGATCGCCAGCCCGCGCTCTCCACCTGCGGCGGCCGCGGATTCGTCGTGGCCGAGCCCGTGCGCGAGCTCCTGAGCCCGCGCACCGTCAAGCTCGGTGAGTCCACCGAGGTACGCCGCCTCCTGCCGAACCTGGGCCGCCGGATGGTCGGCGCCTGGTGCTTCGTCGACCACTACGGCCCGGACGACATCGCGGACGAGCCCGGCATGCAGGTGGCCCCCCATCCCCACTCGGGACTGCAGACCGTCAGCTGGCTCCACGAGGGCGAGGTACTGCACCGCGACAGCGTCGGCAGCCTGGAGACGATCCGCCCGCGCGAGCTCGGACTGATGACCTCCGGGCGCGGCATCAGCCACTCCGAGGAGAGCCCGAGCCCGCACCCCCGCCTCCTGCACGGCGCGCAGCTGTGGGTGGCCCTCCCGGACGCCCACCGCGACGTGGACCCGCACTTCCAGCACCACGCGGAGCTCCCACTGGTCACCGCCCCCGGCCTGGCCGCGACCGTCATCCTGGGCACGCTGGACACGGCGACCTCGCCCGGATCCACGTACAGCCCGATCGTCGGCGCGGACCTGACCCTGGCGGCGGGCACGCAGACCCGGCTCCCGCTGGACCCGGACTTCGAGTACGCGGTCCTGTCGATGTCCGGCGAGGCCCACGTCGACGGCGTCCCGGTCCTCCCGGGCTCCATGCTCTACCTCGGCTGCGGCCGCACGGACCTCCCCCTGCGCGCGACCTCGGACGCCGGCCTGATGCTGCTGGGCGGCGAGCCGTTCGAGGAGGAGATCGTGATGTTCTGGAACTGGATCGGACGGTCCCAGGAGGATATCGCAGAGGCGCGTGATGCGTGGATGAACGGCAGCCGCTTCGGTGAGGTCAAGGGCTACGACGGTCTTCCGATTCCTGCTCCGGAGCTCCCCCCAACTCGCCTGAAGCCTAGGGGGAGAACGCGCTGAGCTGTGCTGATGTCGGCGTGGACGCGGGTCGCGTGTGGCTGCGGTCTGCGTTCCGCTTTCAGGGAGTCCGGCGGGCGGTGGTGCGGCCTGCAGCCGCGATCCGCGTTGCGTGAGGCTTGTGGATAGGCGACAAAGTGATGTTGTCATCCCGTCGGCGGCGGGGCGGTCTGCGCGACGATTGACGGGCTGGCCTAGCACGCTTGACTCCCGCGGGTACGGGACGGACTTCGCTCATGAGGGCGACCGGCTGGAGCAAGCCGGTGGACTCCCGCGGATGTGGGACGTCCTCAGCGAACTGGCCCACGCGATCTTGCAGGACGGCGGACTCCCGCGAGTGTGGCCTCCGCGCAGACCGGTGGACTCATGCGGGTACGGGACGGACGGCACGGTCACCCTGGCCCTGCCCGATGGGGACGGGGAGCTCCCGCGGGTGTTCGACGGACATTGAGGTCGGCTGCGACGAGCGGCGCGGCGGGCTCCCGCGCGTGCGGGGGTAGACGCTCCTGGGCGCCGCCTCCGGGGGTGTGTTGCGGCCCTCCTGCTCGATCGTTGCCCTTTGGCTGTGATCGAGTAGTTACGGAGCGCACGGTTGCTGTGGTGGTTGTGGTGATCTTCCGCCGCTGGCCTTGTGGCCGTGTCTCCGGCGGTGGGATGGGGGTGGGGGTGGTGGATGCGGATGTGGCCGAGTCGGCAGAGGGCTTCGAGGACGAAGAGTCTGACGAAGAGTTCGTTCATCGGATCTTCCGCATGGCGCCGCTGGAGGATTCTGGGTCGGACGCTCTGGGCAACTATCGCTACCAGGCCGAGGTCGCCGCCCAGATGTGCCTTGCGCTGGTCACTCAGGACGTTGTCGAGTCGGTGGTGTGCGAGTGGCACGAAGACTTAGTGGTCTCCTACGCGGACGGATCGGTCGAACTTGTATCGGTGAAGCACCGTGGAAAGCGGCGGGCGGCGGTCCGCGCCGTTCCACCCACGGGCCGGCTAAGCGGCACGGCCTCATCGTGCCGGCGGGAAGCCGCCCCAGACCGAGAGCGTGCCGCGGGGACCGTTGGCGTCGACGCGGTAGCCGTCGTGCTCGGCCTCGCGCTCGCCGGCGGCGTGGTTGTACTGGCCGGCGAAGACATGCTGTCCGGCCGGTACCGTACGGCCCGGCTTGAGGATCCAGCGGTAGACCACCGCTCCGTCCTCGTGCTGCACCGTGACGGTGAAATCCTCGGCGGGCATCGTCCGCCAGCTGCCGGTGCTCTGCACTGCGCCGGTCTGCCTGATGCGCAGTTCCACGGTGAGTGCGGTGAGCGGCTGGGTGGACTTGAGGGTGATGTTGCTCTGCGTCCAGAAGGTGTTGCTGTTCGCGCCCAAGGAGCCGGCCGACGACAGAGGCCCTTCCTGGACGTGCGCGCCGCCGGGCTGCGCCGAGCCCGTGGCGCCTGACGCCGAAGGGCTGGGGCCCGTCGGGGACGAACGGTCCGGTGTGGTCGGGCGGCCGGTGGCGGGCGCCGATGGTGTCGACCGTGTCGACGGTGTCGACCGGGGATTCCCGGACGGCGCGGACGGCGCGGCGGGGGTGGCCGAGACGTCCGGCTGGGCCGGCGGGGACTGGACGATGGCGGCGACGGCGAAACCACCGACGGCCAGAGTGCCGGCCGCGGCGAGGGAGGCGAGTGCGATCCTGGGCCAAGACCTCGCGCGCGAAGACTCGCGGTGACGGACGGGGGCGCCGGACATGCCGCGTTCCACGCGTGCCAGGATCCGGGCACGGTCGGGCTGGTGGGCCTCGGCGGCCGCGCGCAGCCGCCCGGTGAGTTCCTCGTTCAACGGCTCCTCCTCCCCGCCAACAGTTCCCCGGCCGCTCCTGTGCTGCCCAGCATCCGTTCCAGCTCGGCCATCCCCTTCGAGGTCTGGCTCTTCACCGTACCGACCGATATTCCGAGCGCCAGAGCGGTGTCCTTCTCCGACAGGTCGAAGGCGTGCCGCAGGACCACGCAGGTCCGCTTCCGGAACGGCAACCGGGCGAGAGCCGTACGCACGTCCACCACGGCGGCCACGTCCGGACCGTCCAGCGGCTCCACACCGCGGGACCAGAACAGGGCGATCCGGCGGCGCTCGCGAACCGCGCTGCGGATCCGTGACCGCGCCAGGTTGGCGACCACGCCACGGGCGTAGGCGAGCGGGTACTCGGCCTGGCGCAGCCGGTCCCAGCGCTGCCACAGTGCGATCAGGGCGTCCGCGGCCAGATCGTCGGCGCCGTCCGCCTCGCCCGTCAGGAGATGGGCGAACCGGGCGAGTTCGGCGTAGTGGCGTTCGAAGAAGTCGTGGAACTCCGCGGACGCGTCATCGAGGACCATGTCCGTTGGTCGTCCCCTTCGCAAATGTGTGCGTTAACATCCGAGCGGCAGCGTACCAGTGCCCGGTCGGCCAGGGCGCTCCGATGCGGCGTACCCCGGCTCCGCTACCCCGCAGCGTCCGGTTTCAGTGCGCGGCGAACTGGACGCGGGTCGGTTGTGCGACGTTCGGCAGCAGCGCGGTCCCGTCGACCGTCAGCTGCTCTCCGTAGATGTCGGTGATCCTTATCGCGCCGCCGCATCCGCTGCCGTCGACGGAGAGGAAGTAGTTGTAGTCGGTACGGGGCAGTCTCTGCCAGCCCTTTCCGGTGCGTACCTCCAGTCGTGCGACCGGATTCCGGTGGTCGATCACCTGGATGCCGCACCAGTGGGGGCTGGACCCGGTCTTGTACCGGAGGGAGAGGGTGTCGGACGTGCGGGGGCTCAGCAGGGTCCAGGTGATCGGGACACGGCCGGCCTTGAGATCGGCCAGTTTCGCGAAGGCCTGTTCGCTGAGGTCCAGTTGTCCGGGTGCGCAGGGCAGCGGGCATTCGTTGGTGATCCGGACGGTGATCGAGGCGCCGTTCGCGGCGCGGACGCGCACGTACGCGCCGCACGCCCTGGACGACTCGTAGTCGGTGGTGTTCATCGCCGCGATCATGAGATCGTCGCTCGGGCCGAACAGGCAGGCGCCGTTGCCGTCGGCGGCGGCGTAGGCGGTGGCGACGCCCTTGTAGGTGGTCCCGGGCTGGATGCGTCCCGGCGACGGTTCCGGGTTGGACGCCGCCGGTGGGGTTGCCTTCGCCGAAGGCTGCGGCGCCGCGCTGGTCGTGCCGACGGCGGTGGCGGTCGCGGGGGCCGGGGTCTCCGCAGCGGGCGAGCCGGACGCCGGGGGCGCGGGGCTCGTCGGGGCCGCGGGCGCGACTCCCGCCCGGGTGGCGGCGGGTGGTGCGGCCACGCCGGCCCCGGCCTCGGCCTTGGGGCCGGGGAGCATGGCTGTCACCAGGCAGACGAGGACGCCCGCGGTGGTCAGCGCCACCGTCGTTCCCACCATCAGCCTGTGTCTGTGCCTGCGCTGCCGCGCGGCCTGCCGTGCAGTCTGCATGTCCGTCCGTTCGAAGATTCGGGTCGAGGTGCACTCCTTGGTTGCCGCCGGATGCGAATGGGTTGCCGCAGGATGCGAAAAGGTTGCCGAAGGGTCCGCTCACGGGGCGGGGGAGTGCGGGGAAGGGGGCTGGGCGCCGCGGATGCCGCGCGGAGAGGCTCCGAGTGCGCGGCGGCAGGCCTTGTTGAACGCCTGCAGGTCGGGAATGCCGACCGACGCGGCGACGGCGGGGACGGAGAGCGTGGTGGCCTGCAGGAAGTGGCGCGCCCGTTCCATGCGCCGGGCCCGGATGTAGCCGACGACCGTCTCCCCCGTCGCGGCGCGGAAGAGCCGCGTCAGGTGGTTGTGGGAGACGCCGACCGCCGCCGCGATGTCCGGCACCCTCAGCGGCTGCCCCAGCCGTGCCTCGACGAGGGCCACGGCGGCTGCGACCGCCGGATGAACGGCCCGTGCGTTCCGCTCCCTCGGAGGGGCGAGCTGGGCGACCCGCCACAGGGCGGCCCACACCTCGGCAGCGGCCCGTGCCGGGGTGTTCGGCCAGGCGGCCAACGCCTGCTGGAACTGGGCGGTGAGCAGGGCGAGATCGGGGCCGGCGTCCTGGACCACCGGAACCTGGCGGGGGATTCCGCCTGAGCCCAGGCGGAGGTGCACGTAGAGGTGGGGGGAGCGGCCGCGGTAGTGATAGCGGACCTCGGCTCCGGGCGGAACGAGGCTGACCCGGCCGGGGCGGATCGCGTACGGAGTGCCATTCACCGTCAAGTCGGCCTCGTAGTCGTACAGATGGAGCTGCCAGAGGTCCGGCAGTGAGAACACGTCCACCTGTCCGCCCGGCCCGTGCACGCCGATGCCGACGGCGGCGAGAGCCGGGGGCTCGTCAAGGTGGGCGAGGGCCGTGCGCATGGTCACCTGTTCTACCACTGTGCCCGCAAGCCCGCTTCGGGGTCGCGACCCTCGAGCCCGCGTGCCGGGCACCGTGGTGAGAATCGACCACTGGAGGGTGAACGTGGCCCACGCGGCGCGCGGCCGGCGGGCCTAGCGTGAACGTCGTGAAGAACAGACAAGAACTACTCGATTCCGTGTGGATGGCGCGGTTCGTGGCGCGCGGGTCGCTGCGACTGGACGCGGCGGTCCCCGCCGAAATGAACACCGAGGGCTTGGCGGTACTGGCCGAAGGTGTGCCGCCGGTGCGGTACGGGACGCCGCTGTCCGAGGCCTATGCGGAGGGATCCTTCGTCCATCGGCTGCTGGAGCTGCCGCAGGTGGCAGGGACCCTGCACAGCCTCGTGGGCCCGGAGCCGTGGGTGGACCATCACTTCGTGCACACCCGGGAGCCTCACGGCGGCGAAGCGCAGCCGCTGCACGGGGACGCCATCATCGACGTCCGGCCGGACGCCTTCGACGTGCAGTTGATGTACTTTCCGCAGGCGGTGACGCTGGAGATGGGCGGAACGCTCACCGTGCCGGGCAGCCACCTCCGGCGGATCAATGAGTCCGACACCGGCCGCTACCAGAACCTGCGCGGCCAGGACCGACTGGTCTGCCCGGCCGGGACGGTGGTGTTTCTGCACCACGGTCTCTGGCACGGGGGCCGGCGCAACGACAGCGACGCGATGCGCTACATGTTCAAGATCCGCTTCAATCCCAGGGTGCGTCAACAGCGCCTGTGGAACACCTCGGACCTCGACGACCCACAGGTGGCGGCGGAGCTGGACACGATGTTCCCGTGGTACGAGGGGGCGACCGGCCGGCTGGAGCGGTACAACCGCATCCTGCTGTGGCGGGTGCTGACCGGCGACGAGGACTTCGACCTCGACCACTGGGTGACCAGGGTCTCCAACCGCCCCGCGGAGGCACAGGCATGACGACCGGAGCGATCCTCCCCGAGCGGGCGCAAGGCGCCGCGCCGGTGCTGCGGCAGCAGGTGCTGGTCCTGTACTTGGCCACCTCGGCGCTGGACGCCCATGTCGTGGGCTGGTCGCTGTACGACGGCACGGGCCGCACGTCGCCGACCACGGGCGACGGCGACGAGCCGCCGTACGAGTCGGGGGTGGCGGCGCTCCGGGCGGGCTGGCGGCTGATCCAGGCCGCTCAGCTGATCCCGCCGTACCCGGGTCATGAGTACGACGTCTCCTTCCTCAAGCACGAGTTCTTCTTCGAGCGGATCGTCGACGCGCGAGCGGAGCCGCAGGAGGAGGGCTCCCGGTAGGCGAGTCGTCCCTCCTCCTGCGGGCGGCGGCGCCGAGCCGAGGAGGGGCAGGGTCAGCCTCCGGCCTTGCGCTTGTTGTAGACGTCGAAGCCGATGGCCGCCAGCAGTACCAGGCCCTTGATCACCTGCTGGTAGTCCGTGCCCACGCCGACCAGTGACATGCCGTTGTTCAGTACGCCCAGCACCAGACCGCCGGTGAGCGCGCCGATGACGGTTCCCACACCGCCGCTCGCGCAGGCCCCGCCGATGAAGGCGGCGGCGATCGCCTCCAGCTCGAAGTTGATGCCGGCCTGCGGGGTACCGGCGTTGAGCCGCGCGGCGAAGACCATCCCGGCCAGGGCCGCGAGGACGCCCATGTTCACGAAGGCGAGGAAGACGACCCGCTTGCTCTTCACCCCGGACAGCCTGGAACAGCCCGGCCGGCAGCGGCTCCAGCCCGTACGATGCGGCCCGCCGCCGTCCGCGCACCTCCTGGAGGATCGCGACGACCAGCACCACGAGGCCCAGCAGCAGGACGTGTCGAAGCGCTTAGATTCCGTGGCGTAGCCCGCCCGCAGGATATGGGTTCTGCAAGAGCCTGAATCAATGCAACAACTGCTTGCGCCAGGGACAGTTGCCAGTGACACTCGTTCATGTCAGCGTCGAAGCGCTTCGATGAATGGTCATGATGCCCAGCCTGCCGAGGGGTTTTCACGTGAGTTCCCTGTCCGCGACCGCAGCCGATCTGCCTCCTTTCCGCAATCCGGCGCTACCGCTGCGCAAGCGTGTCGACGACCTGCTCGAACGGCTCACGATCGAGGAACGGATCGCGATGCTGCACCAGTGCGCACCGGCGGTCCCGCGCCTCGGCGTCGGCTCCTTCCGAACCGGCAGCGAGGCCCTGCACGGGGTCTCCTGGATGGGGGTGGCGACCGTCTTCCCGCAAGCCGTCGGCCTCGGCGCAACCTGGGACGAGGAACTGGTGCACCGGGTCGCCGAGGCGGTCTCGACCGAACTGCGCGCCTTCCACCACCACCGCCCGCCCGTCCTCGGCAGTGCTCCCCACAGCCTCCAGGCCTGGGCGCCCGTGCTGAACCTGCTGCGCGACCCGCGCTGGGGGCGCAACGAGGAGGGTTACTCCGAGGACCCGGTGCACACCGGCCGTCTCGGGGAGGCGTACTGCCGCGGCCTGTCCGGCGACCACCCGGCCTACCTGCGGGCGGCCCCGGTGCTCAAGCACTTCCTCGCCTACAACAACGAGGACGACCGCTGCACCACCTCCTCCGGGCTGCGCCCGCGCGTGCTGCACGAGTACGACCTGGCCGCCTTCCGCCCCGCCGTCGCATCCGGCGCCGCGACCGGCGCCATGGCCGCCTACAACCTCGTCAACGGCCGTCCCTGCCACGTGAGCCCGCTCATCGAGGCGGAACTGCGCCGTTGGGCGGAGCCGACCGGCCACGAGCTGTTCGTGGTCAGCGACGCCGAAGCCCCGTCCAACCTGGTCGACCCGGAGGAGTACTTCGACGACCACGCCGAGTCCCACGCGGCGGCGCTCAAGGCGGGCATCGACAGCTTCACCGACCACGGCGAGGACAGCGCGCCGCCGGTCGGCCGACTGCGCGAGGCCCTGGAGCGCGGCCTGATCGACGAGGCCGATGTGAACCGTGCCGTCGGGCGGCAGCTCGAACTCCGCTTCCGGCTCGGTGAGTTCGACCCCCAGCTGGACCCTTACGCCGCCATCGGGCCCGAGGTCATCGACTGCGCCGAGCACCGCGAGCTGGCGCGGCATGCCGCGACCGAGTCGGTGGTGCTGCTCAAGAACGACGGCCTGCTGCCGCTCGACGCGGCACGGACGCCGCGGATCGCCGTCATCGGCCCACTCGCCGACACGCTGTGCGAGGACTGGTACAGCGGCACCATGCCCTACCAGGTCAGCGTCACCGCCGGACTCGCCGAGGCGCTCGGTGTCCACGGAGGCGAGGTGGTCTGCGAGGAGGGCGCCGACCGGATCGAGCTGCGCTCCACGGCCACCGGGGAACTGCTGGGCAAGACCGCCTTCGACGCGGCCGACTGGGGCCGCGGCGTACTGACCCTGCGCGCCGCCGACACCGGCCGCTACCTGAGCCTCAAGGGCGACGACTCGTTGGTGGCCGACCAGGAGGTACTCAAGAGCTGGGAGGTCAACGAGACCTTCCGGTTCGAACCGGCCGGGGACGGTGCGGTGCTGCTGCGCTCCGTGCTCACCGGACGCTACGCCGCCGTGGACCCGGCCGACGGCCGGGTGACCGTCACCGCCTTGACCCCGGACGCCGCCGAGCGCTGGCAGCGGGAGCTGCTGCGCGACGGCGCGGCCCGGGCGCGGGCGGCAGCGGAGACGGCCGACGCGGTGGTCGTCGTCCTCGGCAACCACCCGATGGTCAACGGCCGCGAGACCGAGGACCGCGCGGGCATCGACCTGCCGGAGACGCAGGAGGCACTGCTGCGAACGGTCGCGGCCGTCTGCCCCGAGACGGCGCTGGTGGTGATGAGCAGCTACCCGTACGCCGTCGACTGGGCCGACGAGCACCTGCCCGCCGTGGTGTGGACCTCCCACGGCGGGCAGGAGACGGGCCACGCGCTGGCCGCGGTGCTGCTCGGGGAGGCCGAGCCCGCCGGCCGCCTGCCGCAGACCTGGTACCGGGGCGAGGACCCGCTGCCCGACCCCCTCGACTACGACATCATCAAGGCCGGGTGGACCTACCAGTACCACCGGGCCGCGCCCCTCTATCCCTTCGGCCACGGGCTGTCCTACACCGACTTCGCCTACCGCGACCTGAGAATGTCGCAGCCGTCGATCGGCCAGGACGGCTCGGTGGACGTCACGGTGACACTGGCCAACACCGGCCGACGGACGGGCAGCGAGGTGGTCCAGCTCTACGTCCGGGCGCTGGACGCCCGCTACGAGGCCCCCCGGCGGCGCCTCGCCGACTTCCTGAAGGTCCGCCTGGAGCCGGGCGAGAGCCGGGAGCTGAGGTTCTCGCTCCCAGCCGACCGGCTCGCCCACTGGTCCACCGCGACCGGCGCCTTCACCGTCGACCCCGGCGGATACGAGATCACCGCCGGCCGCTCCGCGGAGCACCCGGTCCTCACCGCACGCCTCACGGTGACCGGGCCGGCCCCCGAGCCCCGCGTGGTCGTCGGGCGTCGAACCCTGACCGTCGACTTCGACGACCACGCGGACACCACCATCGTCGACGCCACCCGCACCAGCGGCGACGCGGTGACTCCGGCCGATCCGGCGCGGCCCGCGACGCTCCTCTTCCGCGATGTCGACCTCTCCGGGGCGGTCCGGGTGGAGGCCGAGACCGCCCTCGAGAACGCGGGTTCCGGGGAGGCGCGGCTGGAACTCCGGGCCTGTGACCGGCTGCTGGCCGAGATCGGTGTCCCGGTCACCGGCGACCGCTACACGTGGACGACCGTCGCCGCCGAGCTCGCCGCTCCGCCGGCCGGCGTCCACGACCTGCGGCTGACGCTGCACGGCGGCTTCCGGCTGGCCGCCTTCAGCTTCACGACGTCCGGCGGGACCGCCTGAGGCCCGCACCCGCGAGACCGGCGGCCCGTCCGGGGGGGCGGGCCGCTACCTCTCCCCACACCAGTGCCCGGACCTGCGGGGCGCGGCTCCCTGCGGCCGCCAAGCTGCTCCGCCACCTCGTCACCTCGTCAGCTCTCCGACCGGAGGAAGCCACCATGCCGCTCACCGATATAGGCGTGGACGAACTCGTCCACTACCGACCAGAGTCGTCCGATCCGATAGATTTCGACGCCTTCTGGCAGCGGACCCTTGCCGAAGCCCGGTCGCACGGCGGAGCGGTCAAGGTGGAACGGGTCACCGCCCAGCACCTGCTGCACACCGTCGAGGTCGACGACGTGCGCTTCCCCGGGTGGAACGGCGAGCCGGTGGCCGCCTGGCTGCTGCGCCCGCGCAACGCGGCCGGACCGCTCCCGGTCGTCGTCACCTACATGGGCTACGGCGGCGGTCGGGGACTGCCCACCGACCACTTGGTCTGGTCCGCCGCGGGCTACGCCCAACTCGTCGTGGACAGCCGGGGCCAGGGCCACGACACCCCGGACCGGGGCGTGGGCGACGGTACGCAGTGGGTCGAGGGCTTCATGACCCGCGGCATCGACTCTCCCGACCACTACTACTACCGGCGACTGATCACCGACTGCGTGCGGGCCGTGGACGCGGTCGCGGAGCTGCCCGGACTCGACGGCCGTCGGATCGTGGTGGCCGGAGGCAGCCAGGGCGGCGGTCTGGCGCTCGCCGTCGCCGGTCTCGCCGGGGACCGCGTGGCGGCGTCGATGCCGGACGTCCCGTTCCTGTGCCACTTCCGCCGCGCTGCCGAGATGTGCGGCGACGGCCCGTACCAGGAGATCGCCAAGTACCTGCGCTGGCACAGCCGCCACCGCGTGGAGCCGGCCTTCGCCACCCTCGACCACTTCGACGGCGTCCACTTCGCCCGGCGGGCCACCGCGCCGACGCTGTTCAGCGTGGGCCTGATGGACCCCGTCTGCCCGCCCTCCACGGTCTACGCCGCCTTCAATCACTACGCGGGCGAGGACCGCACCATGACCGTGTGGCCGTTCGGCGACCACGGCGGCGGCTGCGGCTCCAACCCGCCCGTCCAACTGGCCTGGCTGCGCGAGCGCGGCCTGGCGCCGGAGCTCTGCCCCCCCCCGGCACCACCGGACCGGGCAGACCGCGCGCGGGCGGCCCGCGCGCCCGGCCGCCCCTCGTACTGAGCCCCGCGCGCCCCGGCCGCCCCACGCACTGAGCGCCGCCCCCGAGACCGAGGAGCCCGACAGACCCATGAAGTACCGCCCATGAGCACCCCGGCCTTCCCGGAACTGCCCGCCGGGTTCCGTTTCGGTGCGGCGACCGCCGCCTACCAGATCGAGGGCGCCCACGACGAGGACGGCCGCGGTCCGTCCATCTGGGACACCTTCAGCCACACCCCCGGCCGTACGCTCGACGGTGCCACGGGCAATACGGCCTGCGACCACTACCACCGCCACGGCGAGGACGTCGCCCTGCTGCGCGGGCTCGGCGCCGAAAGCTACCGCTTCTCGATCTCCTGGCCCCGCCTGCTGCCCCGGGGCACCGGACCGGTCAACCCCAAGGGCCTGGACTTCTACGACCGCCTGATCGACGACCTGCTGGCCGCCGGAGTAGCCCCCGCCGTCACCCTCTACCACTGGGACCTGCCCCAGACCCTGGAGGACCGCGGCGGCTGGCGCGTCAGGGAGACCGCCGAGGCGTTCGCGCAGTACGCGGCCCTCGCGGCCGAGCGCTACGGGGACCGGGTGGAGCGCTGGATCACCCTCAACGAGCCGTACTGCTCCGCCTTCGTCGGCTACGCCGAGGGGCGGCACGCGCCCGGCGCCGAGGAGGGCCGCGGCGCGCTGGCAGCCGCACACCACCTGCTGGTCGGCCACGGCCTCGCGGTACGGGAGCTGCGCGCCGCGGGCGCCCAGGAGGTCGGGATCTCACTCAACCTCGACCGCATCCATCCCGCCTCCGCTCTGCCCGAGGACCGAGCGGCCCTGCGCCGCGCCGAGGTCCTCCACAACGAAGTCTGGACCGAGCCGCTCCTCGCCGGCCGCTATCCCGCCCACGAGGCCGAGACCTGGGGCGGCCTCGCCGACGGTCCCTGGCGGCTGCCGGGCGATCTGGAGCTGATCGGCGCCCCGCTGGACTTCCTCGGAGTCAACTTCTACCGCCCGATCACCGTCGCCGCCGCGCCCCACCGCGCGAACGACCCCGCACTGCGCACCGCCGTGGACATCGGTGTCACCGAGCTGGACCCGTACGGGACCCGGCACACCACCATGGGATGGCCCGTGGTCCCGGACGCGCTGACCGAGTTGCTCCTCGGACTGCGCGCCCGCTACCCGGAGAGTCCGCCGGTCTGGATCACCGAGAACGGCTCCGCCGAGGTGGACACCGCCGGCCCCGACGGACGGGTCCACGACACCGAGCGGATCGACTACCTCGCGGACCACCTCGCCGCCGTCGCGGACGCCATCCGCGCGGGGGTGGACGTGCGCGGCTACTACGTCTGGTCACTGCTGGACAACTTCGAGTGGGCGCGCGGCTACGGCCGGCGCTTCGGCCTGGTCCACGTCGACTACGACACCCTGACCCGAACGCCCAAGGACAGCTACCACTGGTACCGGGGCCTGATCACCGCGCACCACGCGCGGACGGAGGAAGCGACCCGATGAAGTTCACCGACGGCTACTGGCTGATGCGCCCGGGCGTCACCGCGCGTTACGCCACCGAGGTCGCGGACGTCCAGGCGGACGAGCACCGGATGACCCTCTACGCACCGGTGAAGCACGTACGCGGCCGCAGCGGCATGCTCAACAGCGCGCTGCTGACGGTCGAATGCTGGTCGCCGGCCGAGGGCGTGATCGGGGTCCGCGTCACCCACCACGCCGGTACGGTGCCGCGCGGGCCGGAGTTCGCGCTGCCCGGCGCTCAACCGGATGTGGGAAAGGTGTTCCGGGACGGCCCGGTGGTCGAGCTCCGTGCGGGTGAGCTGTCGCTGCGCGTGGACACCTCCCAGCCGTGGCACCTGGAGTTCACCGCCGACGGGCGGATGCTGACCTCCGTGGGAGAGCGCGGCACCGGCTTCGTCACCGACGCCGCCGGCCGGCACTTCATGCTCGGGCAACTCTCACTGGGCGTGGGAGAGTCGGTGTACGGGCTGGGGGAGCGGTTCACCCCGTTCGTCAAGAACGGGCAGGTCGTGGACATATGGCAGGCCGACGGCGGCACCAGCAGCGAGCACGCGTACAAGAACATCCCCTTCCACCTGACCAACCGGGGGTACGGGGTCTTCGTCAACCACCCCGGCAAGGTCAGCTACGAGGTCGGCTCCGAGTCGGTCGGCCAGGTGCAGTTCAGCGTCGAGGACCAGTCGCTGGAGTACTTCGTCGTCCACGGCCCGACCCCCAAGCAGATCCTGGAGCGCTACACGGCCCTCACCGGCCGCCCCGCCCTGCCCCCGGCCTGGGCGCTCGGCCTGTGGCTGACCACCTCCTTCACCACCGACTACGACGAGGCCACCGTCAACCGCTTCGTCGACGGCATGGCCGAGCGCGGCATCCCGCTGAGCGTCTTCCACCTCGACTGCTTCTGGATGCGCGAATACCAGTGGTGCGACTTCGAGTGGCACTCGGACACCTTTTCCGACCCGGCCGGCATGCTCGCCCGCCTCAAGCAGCGGGGACTGCGGATCAGCGCCTGGATCAACCCCTACATCGCCCAGAAGTCGGCGCTGTTCGCCGAGGGCATGCGCGAGGGCTACCTGGTGCGCCGCCCGGACGGCAGCGTGTGGCAGTGGGACCTGTGGCAGCCCGGCATGGCCCTGGTGGACTTCACCAACCCCGCCGCCCGCGACTGGTACACCGGGAAGCTGCGCACCCTGCTGGACCAGGGCGTGGACTGCTTCAAGACCGACTTCGGCGAGCGCATCCCCACCGACGTCGTCTGGCACGACGGCTCCGACCCGGAGCGGATGCACAACTACTACACCCACCTCTACAACCAGGCCGTCTTCGAGCTGCTGCGGGCGGAACGCGGCGAGGGCGAGGCGCTGCTCTTCGCCCGCTCCGCCACCGCCGGCGGCCAGCAGTACCCGGTCCACTGGGGCGGCGACTGCGAATCGCACTTCAACGCCATGGCCGAGTCACTGCGCGGCGGGCTCTCCCTCGGCCTGTCCGGCTTCGGCTTCTGGAGCCACGACATCGGCGGCTTCGAGGGCACCCCGACCCCGGCCGTGTTCAAGCGCTGGGTGCAGTTCGGCCTCCTCTCCTCGCACAGCCGCCTGCACGGGAGCAAGTCCTACCGCGTCCCGTGGGACTACGGCGAGGAGGCCGTCGAGGTCACCCGGGAGTTCACGCTGCTCAAGCACCGCCTCGCTCCCTACCTCCAGCGCGCCGCCCAGCAGGCCCACGCCACCGGCATCCCCGTCATGCGCGCCATGGTGCTGGAATTCCCCGACGACCCCGCCGCCGCCGCGCTCGACCGGCAGTACCTGCTCGGTGACGACCTGCTCGTCGCCCCGGTCTTCACGGACGACGGCACCGTCGACTACTACGTGCCGGAGGGAACGTGGACGAACGTCCTGACCGGTGCTCAGATCACCGGTCCGCGCTGGGTCCGCGAACAGCACGGCTTCCACACCCTGCCGCTGCTGGCCCGCCCCGACTCGGTCATCCCGCTCGCCGCCGACGACCAGCACCCCGTCTCCGCCTGGGCGGACGGCGTCGAACTGCGGGTGCACGCCTTCGCCGACGGCGCCGAGCGCACCGTCGTGATTCCACGCACCGACGGCCCCGGTGAGACGGCCCGCTTCAGCCTGCGCCGTCAGGGCGACCACCTCCACGTGAGCACCGACAGTCCGCATCCCTGGCAGCTGCGGTTCGGCGGACCGGCCGGAACCGTTCACGCCAGGCCCGCCGGCACCCTGGAGGCCTCCCTCGCCTACCCGGCCTGAGCCGGCCGGGCCGGTCGGGCGGTCGATCGGTCGGTCGGTCGGTCACCGCCCCCTGGCGGTTCCCGCATGGCGGAGCCGGGCCGTGGAACGTAACGGCCCGGCTCTTGGGTGCACCGGCTCAGCGGGCGCCGAGGAGGTGTTCGAGGGCGAGCTGGTCCAGCTGTTCGAAGGCCATGCCGCGGCGGGCGGCGGCGTCGACGTCGAACGCGTCGAAGGCGGACGGGTCGGCCAGTAGCCCGGCCAGGCCGTCCTCGGCGGTGGGGAGGGCCAGTTCGGGCAGCCGGGAGGCGGCGAGCGCGGCCTGGACCTCCGGATCGGACCGGAAGGCGCGGGCACGCTCCGCCAGGAGCAGGTAGTTGCGCATGCAGCCGGCCGCCGAGGCCCAGACGCCGGCGGAGTCCTCGGTACGCGGCGGCTTGAAGTCGAAGTGACGGGGGCCGTCGTAGCCGGCCGACTCCAGAAGGTCGACCAGCCAGAAGGCCTGGCGCAGGTCGCCCGCACCGAAGCGCAGGTCCTGGTCGTACTTGATGCCGGTCTGGCCGTTGAGGTCGATGTGGAACAGCTTGTCGTGCCAGAGGGCCTGGGCGATGCCGTGCGGGAAGTTCAGCCCGGCCATCTGCTCGTGGCCGACCTCCGGGTTGAGGCCCACCCGCTCGGGCCGCTCCAACTCGTTGATGAACGCCAGGGCGTGGCCGATGGTGGGCAGCAGGATGTCGCCGCGCGGCTCGTTGGGCTTGGGTTCGATCGCGAAGCGCAGGTCGTATCCCTGGTTCTCGACGTACTCGCCCAGCAGGTCGAAGGCCTCCTTCAGCCGGTCGAGGGCGGTGCGCACGTCCTTGGCCGCGCCCGACTCCGCGCCCTCGCGGCCGCCCCAGGCGACGTAGACCGAGGCGCCGAGTTCCACGGCCAGGTCGATGTTGCGGATCGTCTTGCGCAGCGCGTACCGGCGCACGTCCCGGTCGTTGGCGGTGAAGGCGCCGTCCTTGAACACGGGGTGGGTGAAGAGGTTGGTGGTGGCCATCGGCACCTTCAGCCCGGCCGTGTCCAGGGCGGTGCGAAAGCGCTTGACCGTCTGCTCGCGTGCGGCGTCCCCGGCGCCGAAGGGGATCAGGTCGTCGTCGTGGAAGGTGACGCCGTAGGCGCCGAGTGCGGCCAGCCGCTCCACGGACTCGACCGGGTCGAGGGCGGGTCGGGTGGCGTCACCGAAGGGGTCCCGGCCCTGCCAGCCGACGGTCCACAGGCCGAAGGTGAACTTGTGCGCGGGGGTGGGGACGAGCGGGTCGCTGGTCATGAGGCGCTCCGGATCTGGGCCGAGGGCTATTTGTAATGACGAAAAACAAATTAGTATGCCGAGACGCCAGAAGGAACCCCACCGGAGGAACGCATGTCTGCTCAGCGTGTCGTGATCGGTGTCGACAGCTCGACCCAGTCCACGAAAGCCCTCGCCGTCGACATCGACACGGGCGCCGTCGTGGGCGAGGGCCGCGCCGCACACACCGTCAGTGAGGGGGCCGGCCGGGAGAGCGACCCCGAGCAGTGGTGGCGGGCGCTCGGCGAGGCGGTGGCGCGGACGGGCTGCGCGGATCGCGCGGCCGCCGTCTCGATCGCCGGCCAGCAGCACGGCCTGGTCACCCTGAACGCGGCCGGACGGCCGGTCCGGCCGGCGCTGCTGTGGAACGACGTCCGCTCCGCCCCGCAGGCCGCCGAGCTCACAGCCGCCGTCGGCGCGGCAGAACTCGCCCGCCGCACCGGAAGCGTCCCGACAGCCGCCTTCACGGCCACCAAATGGGCCTGGCTGCGGGCGAACGAACGTGCCGCCGCCGACCGCGTCGCGGCCGTCCGGCTTCCCCACGACTACCTGACGGAGCGGCTGACCGGTGAGGCGGTGACGGACCGCGGTGACGCCTCGGGAACCGGCTGGTGGGGCCCGGACGGCTACGACCAGGACGTCCTCGGCCGGATCGGCCTCGACCCCGGGCTGCTGCCGCAGGTCCTCCCGCCGGGCGCCCCGGCGGGCGCCGTCCGAGCCGGTATGCCACTGCGCCGGGGCGCGCTGGTGGCCACCGGGACCGGTGACAACATGGCCGCCGCCCTCGGGCTGGGCCTCACACCCGGCCGTCCGGTGCTGAGCCTCGGCACCTCCGGCACCGTCTACGCCGTCGGCCGCACCCGGCCCGCCGACCCGGGCGGGACCGTCGCCGGCTTCGCCGATGCCCTCGGCGGCTGGCTGCCGCTCGCCTGCACGCTCAACTGCACCCTCGCCGTCGACCGCTTCGCCGCGCTCGTCGGCCGCGACCGCGAGGACGTCGAGGGAGGCGGCACGGTGGTGGTACTTCCCCATCTGGACGGTGAGCGCACTCCCGACCTCCCGTACGCGTCCGGCCTGGTCCACGGCCTGCGCCACGACACCACGCCGGGACAGCTCCTCCAGGCCGCCTACGACGGCGCCGCCCAAGCCCTGCTCGCTGCCCTGGACGACGTGCTGCGCGCCGGAGGCGAGAACCCCGCCCCCGACGAACCCCTGCTGCTGATCGGCGGCGGAGCCCGCGGCAGGGCCTGGCAGCGGACCGTCCTGCGGCTGTCCGGCCGAGCGGTTCAGGTGCCCGAGGCCCGGGAACTGGTCGCGCTCGGGGCCGCCGCCCAGGCCGCCGCACTGCTCACGGGTGAGCCCGCCGACGCTGTCGCCCGGCGCTGGCGGACCGCCGGGGGCCGGGTACTGGAGCCCGTACCCCGTGACGACGACACGCTCGAACGGATCACCAGTACGCTGCGGCGGGCGCGGGCCCTGCAGGAGGCCCCGCCCGCACAACGATAGGAGGGTCGGCTCCATGGCGGGGATCGGGAGGGCGAGCGGTGGCGTGGAGGCCGCGCCCGCCTCACAGCAGGGGATGCGCCGGCAGAACCTCGCGGTGGTGATCGGCGCGGTCGCCGCGCACGGCCCGCTCTCCCGGGCGGACGTCGCCGGGCACACGGGCCTGACCAGGCCGGCCGTCTCCTCCATGGTCGACGAGCTCATCGGTCGCGGAGCTCTGACCGAGACGGAGACCGCGCCCAGCGGACGGGTCGGCCGCCCCGGACGGGCGCTGGCCCTGAACGATCGGGGGCCCGCGGGCCTCGGCCTGGAGATCGGAGTCACCCATCTCGCCGCGTGCGTCGTGGACCTGCGCGGTGAACCCCGGGTCTGGCGTCGCGTGGAGCGGGCCAACGCGGGCCGGCCGGCCGGGCAGGTGCTGGCGGAGGCCGCCGCGCTGGGCGCCGAGGCGGAGTCCGGGGCCGCCGCCCTCGGGCTGCGCGTCGAGGGCCGCGTACTGGCCGTGCCGGGGGTGGTGCCGAACGAGCCGCGCGGGCTGGTCGAGCGTGCGCCCAACCTCGGCTGGCACGCCGTCCGCCTCGCCGACCACTGGCCCGACCCCGACACCGTGCCGGATCCGGAGAACGAGGCCAACCTCGGGGCGCTGGCCGAGTACTGGCACACCGAGCAGGCCGCGCAGACCTTCGTACACGTCTCCGCCGAGGCCGGCATCGGTGCCGCCCTCGTCATCGACGGGCAGCTGTTCCGGGGCGCCCGCGGCTTCGCGGGCGAACTCGGCCACCTGCCCGTCCACCCGGAGGGCGCCCCCTGCGCCTGCGGGGCACGCGGCTGCCTGGAGCAGTACGCGGGCGAAGCGGCCGTGCTGCGCGAGGCCGGGCTGGCGGACGTCGCCGACCCGGTGGCCCTGCTGGCCGAGCGGGCGGGCGCAGGGGACGCCGCGACCCTGCGCGCCCTGGACCGGGCGGGACGGGCCCTGGGCCTCGCCCTCACTTCGGCGGTGAACCTGATCGACCCGGACGCCCTCGTCCTGGGCGGCGCCTACGCCGAACTCGCCGACTGGCTCCTCCCACCGGTACGCGCCGAACTGGCCGCCCGCGTCACCGTCCGGCCCTGGACCCCGGAGGCGGTGCGCCGCTCCGCCCTGGGGCGGCGCGGACCGGTCCTGGGCGCGGCATGGTCGACCGTCCGGCAGATCATCGCCGATCCCACCCGGCTGCCTGCCCCTCCCGCACCGTGACGACGGCGTGTCGGCGCCACCGGTGCGCGGTGGTTGAGGGAAGACCGGGCGGTCAGTCGTCGATCGCCCGCAGCGGGTCGTCGTTCAGACTGGCGGCCAGCCACTGCTCCACGGCCGTGATGTGGACGGTCGCGGCGGAGGCGGCCAGCAGGGCGTCGCGTGACTGGAGCGCGCGGAGGATCTGCTCGTGGTCCTGGTGGGCGTTGTCCAACGCGTGACGGGTCCGGCTGCCGCGGACGATGCGGACGCGCTGGGTGCGGGTGGAGAGTACCCGCAGGAGCATCGACAGCACGGGGTTGCCGACGGCTTCGACGATCCTGAGATGGAAGGCGATGTCGTGGGCGACGAACTCCTCCACGGTGGTGGCGGCCCGGGACCTGTCGAGGATGTCGCGCAGTTCCCGTAGGTCGTCCGGTGTCAGCAGGGCAGCGGCGAGTCCGGTCGCCTGCGGTTCCAGCAGACGGCGTACCTGGACCAGTTGCAGGGCCGTGTGGCCCTGGGAGACATCGGCGGCGAAGGAAAGGCTCTCCAGCAGGAGATGGGGCTCCAGGCTGGAAACGTACGTCCCATCGCCCTGACGGGTGATCAGGATGCGCATGGCCGTCAGCGCCCGGACGGCCTCGCGCAGCGAATTCCGGGACAAGCCGAGTTGTCCGGCGAGGATCTCCTCCTTGGGCAGGCGGGATCCGGGCGCGAGTTCGCCGTCGAGGATCATCGCCTTGATCTTGTCGATCGCCTCGTCCGTCAGTGCCACTTACGTGCCTCTCAGTGCCGGGTGGGTGCGGGGCGGTGGCTGGGCCGGACCCGGACCGGGGCCTGCGCAGCCGCATGCGGGACGTGGCTATTCCTGCTTCTCGCCGGACGCGAACCGGGAGATGACCAGGGCGACGATGATGATCGCGCCATTGAGGAACTGGTTCCACAGGGGCGGTACGCCCGCCAGCGTCATGACGTTGACGACGAGCTGGAGGGTGAGGATGCCGGTGAGGGCGCCGAAAACGGAACCCTTGCCGCCGTTGAGGCTCACTCCGCCGATGACGGTCGCGGCGAAGACCTGGAAGATCCAGCCGCTGCCCTGCGTGGCGGAGATGGAGCCGTAGTGCCCCGTATAAAGTATACCGGCGAACGCGGCGAGCACGCTGCCGAGGACGAGGACGATCCACACGACGCGGTCGACGCGGATGCCCGCGGTACGGGCGGCCTCGGCATTGCCGCCGATCGCGTACAGCGCCCGGCCGTGCCGGAGCCACGCCAGCACACTGCCGCCGACCGCGAAGAGCAGCGCGCACACCCAGATCGCGGCGGGCACGCCCAGCCAGGACGCCCTGCCCAGGTAGGTGAAGGACGAGGGCAGCTCGACGATGGACTGGCCTTCGGAGAGGGCGACTTGCAGTCCGCGCAGCAGCGTCAGGGCGCCGAGGGTGACGATGAAGCCGTTGAGGCGCAGCTTGAGGATGAGGAAGCCGTTGACGGCACCGATCAGCGCCCCGACCAGCAGGCAGAGCGGGACGGCCGTCCACTCGGGGAAGAGGCCGAGTCCGGTGAACCGGCCCCCACTCGCGGGCAGGATCAGCCACACGGCGATGACGGGAGCCACGCCGATGGTGGACTCCAGGGACAGGTCCATCCGGCCGGCGATCAGGACGAAGGTGGTGGCGAGCACCAGCAGGCTCAGCTCGGTGGACTGCTGAGCCACACCGATCAGGTTGTCGGCGGTGAGGAAGGCCGGCGAGACGATGTACCCGATCAGGCCCAGGACGAGGATCGCCGGGACCAGGGACAGTTCGCGCAAGCTCCCGAGGCCGATCCGGCGGCGGGCGGTGTCCGCCGCGGCCGGCGCCGCCGTGCCCGGTGCGTGCTCGGTGAGTTCTGTGGTGGCGGACATGGCTACCTTCCGTGCTCGTCTGCGCCGGATGAGGCGGATGAGGCGGGTGGGGCGGATGCGGGAGACGTGGTGGCGGGAGACGCGGGGGCTGGAGACGCGGTGGCGGGAGCCGGGTCGCCGGCGACGCCCTCGATGGCGGCGACGAGGTCCTCGTCCTTCCATCCCTGGTCGAACTCGGCCACCACCCGCCCGTGGAACATGACGACCACCCGGTCGCAGACCTTCAGGTCGTCGAGCTCGTCGGAGACGATCAGCGCGGCCTTGCCGCCGTCCGCGACCTGCCGGATCCTGCCGAGCAGGAACTCCTTGGACTTGACGTCCACACCGTTGGTGGGGCGGATGGCCACGAGGACGTGCGGATCGGTGGCCAGGGCGCGGGCGACGACGACCTTCTGCTGGTTGCCGCCGGAAAGGGCGGACACCGGGGTGGCGGCTCCGGGAGTCTTGATGTCGAGGTCCCGGATCATGCGCCGCGCGAAGGTCCTGGTGCGGGCGGGCAGCACGGTGCCGAACGGGCCGAGCTGGTCGGTGACGGTGAGCGTCGCGTTCTCCGCCACGCTGCGGTTGGTGACCAGCCCCTGGTGGTGGCGGTCCTCGGGGACCAGACCGACGCCGGCGGTGAGCGCGGACGGCACACTGCCGGTGCGCACGGCCTTGCCGCCGACCGAGATCCGGCCGCCCTTGGCGCGGTGCAGACCGGCGACCGCCTCACCCACCTGCACGTTGCCGCTGGCGGTGGCGCCGGCGAGCCCGACGACCTCGCCGGAGCGTACGGAGAGGGAGACGCCCTCGAAAGCACCGGGCAGCGTCAGGCCGTCGATCGCCAGGAGTTCCGTCGAGTCTGCCCGCGTGCCCGGGGGGCGTGCGGCGCCGGCGGTGACCGCGGAGGCGGACTCGCCGGTCATGGCCTCCACCAGGGCGGGACGGCGGAGTTCGGTGACGGGCGCGGTGAGGATGTGGGCCGCGTCGCGGTAGACCGTGACCGTGGTGCAGAGGTCGTACACCTCTTGCAGGTGGTGGGAGATGAAGAGGAAGGCGACACCCTGGCGCTCCAGGTCGCGGAGCTTGCCGAAGAGACGGCCGATGCCGCGGCCGTCGAGCTTCGCGGTGGGCTCGTCGAGGATGATGAAGCGGGCGCCGAACGACAGGGCCCTGGCGATTTCCACGAACTGCCGCTGCTCGACGGTGAGGTCCCTCGCCCGGGCGGCAGGGTCGACGTCGACGCCGTACCCGCCGAGGAGCTCCTCGGCGCGTCGGCGCAGCTGCTTCCAGCGGATGGGCCGCAGCGGGCCGCCGCTCTGCCGGTTCAGGAAGAGGTTCTCGGCGACGGTCAGCTCACCGATGATCGTGGAGCGCTGGTAGACGCAGGCGACGCGGGAGCGCCAGGCGTCGGTGTCGCCGAAGGCGGGGGCCGCCTCGCCCGAGAAGCGCAGCGCTCCGGTGTCGGGCTGCGAGAGGCCGGTGAGGATGGACACGAGCGTCGACTTGCCGGCGCCGTTGCGACCGACCAGGGCGTGCGACTCGCCCGGGGCGATGGAGATGTGGGCGTCTCGCAGCGCGACGGTCGCGCCGAACCGCTTGCTGATGCCGGTCGCCTCGGCCACCGGGGCCGGGGTGCCGGGGCCGGTCGCCGGGGCGGTCGCGGTGTCCGCCATGGTGGATACCGTCCTTCGTGTACGGAGGCTGGGGCGCCGAGGTGCGTAGGGCGTGCACCCGGGGCTGCGGGGAGAGGTGGCGATCGGGGGACGGGGGGGTGTCCGTTGCCGACCGCGCGCGGGGCGGGCGTACGCCGGTCATCAGCCGAGGTTGTTGCCCCACAGGGTCGTGTCGTCGACGTTGTCCTTGGTGACCAGCGGAGCGGGGAGCTGGTCCTCCAGGCCGTTGGGCAGCTTGATGATGGTGGAGCCGTGGTCGGTCGCACCCGGCTGGAAGGTTTTGCCCTCGGCGGCGGCCTTGGCGTAGTACAGCGCGTACTTGGCGTAGAGGTCGGCGGGCTGGGAGACGGTGGCGTCGATCTGGCCCTTGCGGATGGCGTCGAACTCCTGCGGGATGCCGTCGTTGGAGACGATGCTGATGTGGCCCTCCTGCCCGGCGGGCTTGAGCAGGCCCTTCTGCTCCAGCAGCGCGAGAGTCGGCTGCAGGAAGACACCGCCCGCCTGCAGGTAGATGCCGTTCAGGTCCGGGTGCTGCGCGAGCAGGCTCTGCAGTTTGGCGGAGGCCACGTCGCCCTTCCAGTCGGTGGGCAGCTCGAAGACCTTGATGTCCGGGAACTTCGTCTTCATGCACTCCGCGAACGCCTGGGAGCGGTCGCGGCCGTTGATGGAGTCGAGGGCCCCCTGGAACTCGGCGACCTTGCCCTGTCCGCCCAGCTGCTTGCCGAGGAACTCGCACGCCTTGGTGCCGTACGCCCTGTTGTCGGCTCGGACGACCATGTAGACGGCGCCCTTGTCGGGCCTGGTGTCGACGCTGACCACCGGGATCTTCTTCGACGCGAGGGTCTCCAGGGTGGAGGCGACGGCGCCGGTGTCCTGAGGCGCCATGACGACGGCCTTGGCGCCCGTGTTCTGGAACACCTGCACGTTGGCGACCAGCTTGGTGACGTCGTTCTGCGAGTTGCTGAGCGGCAGCGCGTTGATGCCATCGGTCTTGATGCCGTTCTTCACGTACTGCGCGTACGAGTTCCAGAAGTCGGAGTCGGAGCGGGGCAGGTCGATGCCGATGGCGGACTTGTCGCCGCCCGAGGCGGCCGAGCCGGGGCTCTCGCGGTTGCACGCGGTGGCGAGGGCCAGCATCGCGAGGACGGAGGTGGCGGCTGCGGCGGTGGAGCGGATGCGAGTGGGCTTCATGGCCGTGTTCTCTCCTTGAGCAGGGGCGCGGCGACGGTGGCAGGGGGCGGCGTACGCGCCGTGCGAAAGGCGGCGGGGCGCCGGACGAGGCGGCGGTACGCCGGGACGACGCACCCAGCGATCCGGCCATTCCTCCGATGTATCTGGGACGGGACGTTACGACGACGTTGCCGACGTTGACAAGAGTCCGCGACGGGCTTGATGTGCCGGGCCGTCGCGCCGCAGAGCGTCGTGGGATCGCTGGGTCCCATCTGACCGCGTCTGATGTCCAATTGCTCGCAGGAAACGGCGCTTCGGGAGGACGTGCTCCGTACGGCTCCGGAAGAGTCGCCCTTCGAGAGCATCGACGGCAGCGGCGAGGAAATACATCCGAGGAATCCATTGTCAGCCGCGATCTCCGCGCCTAATGTCGCTGTGGCCCGCGATACATCCGATGACTGGCGGACCGAAGACGAAACCGAAACCCGCTCGCCAAGGGAGCTGCCCGGTGAAACTGCTACGAGTCGGATCCCCAGGTGAAGAGCGGCCCGCGGTACGCGTCGACGACGGTCGGCTGCTGGACCTGTCCTCCGTGACCCGGGACATCGACGGTGGCTTCCTCGCCTCCGGGGGAATCGACCGGGCCCGCGCGGCGGTCTCGGCGGGGGAGCTGCCCGAACTGGACCGGGACGGCCTGCGCACCGGGTCGCCCGTCGCCCGTCCCGGCAAGGTCGTCTGTGTCGGCCTGAACTACCGCGATCACGCCGCCGAGACCGGCGCGGCGATTCCCCCGCGTCCGGTGGTGTTCATGAAGGACCCGGGCACGGTCGTCGGCCCGTACGACGAGGTGCTGATCCCCCGCGGATCGGTGAAGACCGACTGGGAGGTCGAACTCGCGGTCGTCATCGGCCGCCGGGCGCGCTACCTGGACGGACCGGATGCCGCGCGGGCCGTGATCGCGGGGTACACGATCAGCCACGACGTATCGGAGCGCGCGTTCCAGCTCGAGTACTCGTCGCAGTGGGACCTGGGCAAGTCCTGCGAGACCTTCAACCCGCTCGGCCCGTGGCTGGTCACCGCCGACGAGGCCGGCGACCCGCAGGACCTCGGCCTGCACCTGAGCGTCAACGGTGTGAAGCGGCAGGACGGTCACACCAGCGGCATGATCTTCGCGGTCGACCACATCGTGTGGTACCTGAGCCAGTACATGGTCCTGGAACCGGGCGACGTGATCAACACCGGTACGCCCGCGGGCGTGGCCCTGGGTCTTCCCGGCACTCCCTACCTGCGCCCCGGCGACACGGTCGAGCTCTCCGTCGACGGCCTCGGCAGCCAGCGCCAGACCTTCACCCAAGCGTGAAAGGCAGCACCGACTTGACTACATCCTCCGCCCGGATCACCGCCGTCGACACCTTCGACGTCCGCTTCCCCACCTCGCGGGAACTGGACGGTTCCGACGCGATGAACCCGGACCCCGACTACTCCGCCGCCTACGTCGTCCTGCGCACCGACGCCGGCGACGGGCACGAAGGACACGGCTTCACCTTCACCATCGGACGCGGCAACGACGTCCAGGTCGCCGCGATCGACGCACTGCGGCCCCATGTCATCGGCCGCTCCGTCCAGGAGCTCTGCGCCGATCCGGGATCGGTCAGCCGCGATCTGGTCGGCGACAGCCAGCTGCGCTGGCTCGGCCCCGAGAAGGGCGTGATGCACATGGCGATCGGCGCCGTGGTCAACGCCGTGTGGGACCTGGCGGCCAAGCGGGCGGGCAAGCCGCTGTGGCGGCTGCTCGCCCACGCCTCGCCGGAGTGGCTGGTCTCCCAGGTCGACTTCCGCTACATCGCCGACGCCCTCACCCCCGAGGAAGCCCTCACGCTCCTCCGCGAGGGCCGCAGGGGGCTCGCGGAACGTGAGGCCACCCTGCTGGAGCGCGGATATCCCGGCTACACCACCTCCCCCGGCTGGCTCGGCTACACCGACGACAAGCTCACCCGGCTGGCCAAGCAGGCCGTGGCCGACGGCTTCACGCAGATCAAGCTCAAGGTCGGCGCCGACATGAGCGACGACATCCGGCGGCTGCGCACCGCCCGTGCCGCCGTCGGTGACGGCATCCGCATCGCCATCGACGCCAATCAGCGGTGGAACGTACCCGAGGCGATCAGGTGGACCAACGCGCTCGCCGAGTTCGACCCGTACTGGATCGAGGAGCCGACCAGCCCCGACGACGTCCTCGGCCACGCGGCCGTACGACGGGCCGTCGCTCCCGTGAAGGTGGCCACCGGCGAGCACGTGCAGAACCGGATCGTCTTCAAGCAGCTCCTCCAGGCCGGCGCCATCGACGTCCTCCAGATCGACGCGGCGCGGGTCGGCGGCGTCAACGAGAACCTCGCGATCCTCCTGCTCGCCGCGAAGTTCGCGGTGCCGGTGTGCCCGCACGCCGGCGGAGTGGGGCTGTGCGAGCTGGTGCAGCACCTGTCGATGTTCGACTACCTGGTCCTCTCCGGAACCACCGAGAACCGCGTCATCGAGTACGTCGATCACCTCCACCAGCACTTCACCGATCCGGTGGTGATCCGGGACGGCCACTACACCGCGCCGCTCGCCCCCGGCTTCTCCGCCACCATGCGTGCGGAGTCCATCGCCGAGTACCTCTACCCGGACGGCACGTTCTGGGTGGCCGACCGCGCCGCGCAGGAGGAAGTGGCATGACCGAACTGACCGGCCTCAAGGCCCTCGTCACGGGCGGTGCGTCCGGCATCGGGCTCGCCACGGCCCGCGCGCTGGCGGCGCGCGGCGCGGCCGTCGCCGTACTCGACCTCGATCCGGAAGCCGTCCGCGAACCGCTGCTCGGACTCAAGGCCGACGTCGGCGACGACGCCTCCGTACGCGCCGCCGTGGAGGAGGCGGCCGCGCGGCTCGGCGGCATCGACATCCTCGTCAACAACGCGGGCATCGGCGCCGTCGGCGCCGTCGAGGACAACCCCGACGAACAGTGGCACCGCGTCCTGGACGTCAACGTCATCGGCATGGTCCGCACCACCCGGGCCGCCCTGCCCCACCTGCGCCGGTCCGCGCACGCCTCCGTGGTCAACACCTGCTCCATCGCGGCCACCGCCGGACTGCCGCAGCGCGCCCTGTACTCCGCCAGCAAGGGCGCCGTGCTGTCCCTCACCCTGGCCATGGCCGCCGATCACGTCGGTGAGGGCATCCGGGTCAACTGCGTCAACCCCGGCACCGCCGACACCCCGTGGGTGGCCCGGCTGCTCGACGCCACCGACGACCCCGAGGCCGAACGGGCCGCTCTGGCCGCCCGCCAGCCCATGGGCCGGCTGGTGACCGCCGACGAGGTGGCGGCCGCCATCGTCTACCTGGCCGGTCCGGCCGCGGCGTCCGTCACCGGCACCGCGCTCGCGGTGGACGGCGGCATGCAGGGACTGCGGCTACGCCCGGGGGCCCGGTCGTGAGGACCAACAGGCTGGGCGGCAGCGCGGCAGCGGTCTCGGAGCTCGCCCTGGGCTGCGCGGCCCTCGGCAACCTCTACCACCCGGTCACCGACGAGGCCGCCCACGCCACGGTGGAAGCCGCCTGGGACGCCGGCGTCCGCACCTTCGACACGGCCCCCCACTACGGACTGGGCCTGTCGGAACGGCGGCTCGGTGCCGCCCTGCAGGGCCGCCCCCGCGACACCTACACCCTCTCCACGAAGGTGGGCCGGCTCCTCGTACCGAGCGCGCGGGGCGGCCCCGGGGACGAGACGGACCACGACCTCGCCCACGACCTCGCCCACGACCTCGCCCACGACCTCGCCCACGGCTTCGCCGTCCCGGCCACCCACCGCCGCATCTGGGACTTCAGCGCCGACGGAGTGCTGCGCTCCCTCGAGGCGAGCCTGGAACGCCTCGGCCTCGACCGCGTCGACATCGCCCTGCTGCACGACCCGGACGACCACGCCGAGCAGGCGCTGCGCGAGGCGTACCCGGCCCTGGAGCGGCTACGCCGCGAAGGCGTGGTCGGGGCGATCGGCATCGGCATGAACCAGTCCGCCCTGCCCACCCGCTTCCTGCGCGAGACCGACATCGACGTGGTGCTCCTAGCCGGCCGCTACACCCTCCTGGAACAGGACGGGCTCACCGGACCGCTCCCGGAGGCGGCCGCCCGCGGCCGCAGCGTCGTCATCGGCGGAGTGTTCAACTCCGGGCTGCTGACCGCTCCCCGGCCGGGTGCCACCTACGACTACGCGCCGGCCCCGCGGCCGGTGCTCGACCGGGCACTGCGGCTGCAGGCGGTGACCGAGCGCCACGGCGTGCCGCTGCGGGCCGCCGCGCTGCGCTTCCCCTTCGGCCACCCGTCCGTGGCGAGCGTCCTGACCGGCGCCCGTTCCCCCGAGGAGGTGCGCGACACCGTGGAGCAGCTGCGGCGCCCGATCCCGGACGCCCTGTGGGACGAGCTGCGCGCCGAGGGCCTGCTGGACCCGGACACCCCCGTACCCGTCACCGCGCCCGGCGGGGCAACCCCGTCGCGGAAGGAGCCGTCGTGAAGGTCGCCCTGCACACCAAGGTCCGCGCCGACCGCGTCGAGGAGTACGACGCCGCGCACCGGCAGGTGCCCGAGGAGCTGACCGCCGCCATCCGCGCCGCGGGGGTGAGCGAGTGGACGATCTGGCGCAGCGGCACCGACCTGTTCCACGTACTGGAGGTCGAGAACTACCAGGCGATGACCGCCGAACTCGAGAAGCTGCCGGTCAACATCGCCTGGCAGGCGCGGATGGCCGAGCTGCTGGACGTCGTCCACGACTACTCCGCGCAGGGCTCGGACGCCTCGCTGCCGGTGGTGTGGGAACTGTGACCGGGGCGGACCACGGGCCGGGAATCGTGGACGCCCACCACCACGTCTGGGACCTGTCCGTGCGCGACCAGGACTGGATCACCGGTCCCGAACTCGCCCCGCTGCGCAGGGACTTCTCCCTAGCCGACCTGACACCGCAGGCCCGCGCGGCCGGCGTCGCCGCCACCGTGCTGGTGCAGACGGTCACGGCGGCGGAAGAGACCCCCGAGTTCCTGGCCGTGGCCGAGCGCAGCGACCTGGTCGCCGGGGTCGTCGGCTGGACCGACCTGACCGCGCCCGACGTCGCCGACACCCTCGCCGGGCTGCGCGCCGGCCCCGGTGGGGCACACCTGGTGGGGATGCGCCACCAGGTGCAGGGCGAGCCGGACCCCCACTGGCTCGTGCGCCCGGAGGTACTGCGCGGCCTGACCGCGATCGCCGAGGCGGGGCTCGTGTACGACCTCGTGGTGAAGCCGCACCAGCTCGCGGCCGCCGCCCTGGCCGCGCGGCGCCTGCCCGGCCTCACCTTCGTCCTCGACCACCTCGGCAAGCCGCCCATCGCGTCCGGCGAACTCGCGCCCTGGGCGGAGCGGATCAGGCACCTCGCCGCCCTCCCCAACACCATCTGCAAGCTCTCGGGCATGGTCACCGAGGCCGACTGGGCCTCCTGGACGGTCGATGACCTGAGGCCGTACGCCGACACCGTCCTGGACGCCTTCGGCCCCGGGCGGCTGATGTTCGGCTCCGACTGGCCCGTCTGCCGGCTCGCCGCCACCTACGCCGAAGTCGTCGCCGCCGCCGGCGACGTAACGGCCGGGCTCAGCCCGGCCGAACGCCGCGACGTCTTCACCGGCACGGCCGTGCGGACCTACGGCCTGACCCTCACCGCGCCCCCGGTACCGCCCCAGGAAACCCCATGCGCATAGCCCTCTTCATCACGTGTTTCAACGACACGATGTTCCCCCGCACCGGCCGGGCGGTCACCGCACTGCTGGAACGCCTCGGCCACACCGTGGAGTTCCCGCAGGGCCAGACGTGCTGCGGCCAGATGCACTTCAACACCGGCTACCGGCCCGAGACCCTGCCCATGGTGCGCCGCTTCGCCGAGGTCTTCGCGGGCTACGACGCCGTCGTGGCTCCCTCCGGGTCCTGCGCGGGCATGGTGCGCGACCATCACCGGGTGGTGGCCGCCCAGTACGGGGACGCCGCCCTCACCGAGGCGGTCGAGCGAGTGGCCCCGACGGTGTACGAGCTGTCGGAACTCCTCGTCGACGTCCTCGGCGTCACCGACGTCGGCGCGTACTTCCCGCACCGCGTCACCTACCACCCGACCTGCCACTCGCTGCGCATGCTGCGCGTCGGCGACCGGCCGCTCGGGCTGCTGCGCGCCGTGAAGGGCATCGACCTCGTCGAACTGCCCGCCGCCGAGTCCTGCTGCGGCTTCGGCGGCACCTTCGCGCTGAAGAACGCGGACGTCTCCAACGCCATGCTCGCCGACAAGATGCGCCATGTCCTCGGCACCGGGGCCGAGTTCGTGTGCGCGGGCGACAACTCCTGTCTCACGCACATCGGCGGGGGCCTGTCGCGCCTGCGTACCGGCGTCGGCACGAGGCACCTGGCCGAGATCCTGGCCTCCACGGAAGGGAACGTACGGTGAGCGGTGCGGACAACGTCGTATGGCTGGGCACCCCGCCCTTTCACCAGGCGGCGCGTACCGCGCTCGCGGACACCCAGTTGCGGGCGAACCTGCGCCGGGCGACCGGCACCATCAGGGACAAGCGCCTGGCGGTCGCCGCCGAACTGGAGGACTGGGAGGAACTGCGGGAGACGGCCGCGGCCGTCAAACGCCACACCCTGCGCCATCTCGACCACCATCTCCTGCGCTTGGAGAAGTCGGTGACCGCCGCGGGCGGAGTGGTCCACTGGGCTGCGGACGCCGCCGAGGCCAACCGCATCGTCACCTCCCTGGTGCAGGCGTCCGCCGGCAGTGACACCGAGCAGCCCGAAGTCGTCAAGGTCAAGTCGATGGCGACCCAGGAGATCGGCCTCAACGAGGCGCTCGCCGAGGCCGGCATCCGCGCCTACGAGACCGATCTCGCCGAACTCATCGTGCAGTTGGGCCGCGACCGCCCGTCCCACATCCTGGTGCCGGCCATCCACCGCAATCGCTCCGAGATCCGGGAGATCTTCCGGAGGGAGATGGGGGAGTGGGGAAGGCCGGCTCCCGAAGGGCTCTCCGACGATCCCCGCGATCTCGCCGAGGCGGCCCGGCTCCACCTGCGGGAGAAGTTCCTGCGCGCCAAGGTGGCCGTCTCGGGTGCCAACTTCGCCGCCGCCGACACCGGAACGGTGGTGGTGGTGGAGTCGGAGGGCAACGGACGGATGTGCCTGACCCTGCCCGAGACGCTGATCACCGTCATGGGCATCGAGAAGGTCCTGCCGTCCTTCGCCGACCTGGAGGTCTTCCTCCAGCTCCTGCCCCGCTCGTCGACGGGCGAGCGCATGAACCCGTACACCTCCCTGTGGACCGGCGTCACCGAAGGCGACGGCCCCAGGAACTTCCACCTGGTGCTCCTCGACAACGGCCGCACGGCGACGCTGGCCGACGACGTGGGCCGCCAGGCCCTCGCCTGCATCCGCTGCTCGGCGTGCCTGAACGTCTGCCCGGTGTACGAGCGCACCGGCGGCCACGCCTACGGGTCCGTCTACCCCGGCCCGATCGGCGCCGTACTGACCCCGCAGCTCGTGGGCATCGAGAACGCGGCCTCGCTGCCCTTCGCCTCGACCCTGTGCGGCGCCTGCTACGACGCCTGCCCCGTGAAGATCAACATCCCCGAGGTGCTGGTCCACCTGCGCGCGGAGGCCGTGGAGGCAGGGCGGCGCAGCAGACGCCTGCCCACCACCGAGGCGCTCGCCATGAAGGCCGCGGGCGCCGTCATGTCCTCCCCGGGGCGACTGGCGGCGGCCCAGAAGCTCGCCGCCCTCGGGGCCCGGCTGGTGGCCCGTGACGGCCGGATCGGCGCCCTGCCGGGTCCGTTCGCCCGCTGGTCCGAGAGCCGGGACACGCCCCTGCCGCCCCGGGAGACCTTCCGTGCCTGGTGGGGCCGGACGAGAACACCCGTGAACGGGGACAGCCCAGCGACGGCGGAGGGGAAGGGAGAGCGATGAACGGCCGCGAGACCGTCCTGAGAGCGGTACGGGGAGCCCTGGCCGGCGTGCCCGGATCGGAGAACCCCGACGACATACCGATCCCGCCCACTCCACGCGCCGACCACGCCGGACCGGACGTGGTCGGGCTGTTCGCCGAACGTGCCGGCGAGTACCGAGCCACGGTGGTCCGGGTTCCGGCGGCCGAGGCGGCGGCGGCCGTCGGGCGCGCGCTGGCCCGCACCGGGGCACGGACCCTGGTGGTGCCGCCCGGGTTTCCCGAGGACCTGCTCCCGCAGGGCCCCTGGTCGCGACGGGAAGACGCTCCGCCGCTGACCGTGGGACAACTCGACGGGGCGGACGCCGTGGTCACCACCGTCGCCACCGCGATCGCCGTCACCGGCACCGTGATCCTCGACCACGGACCCGGCCAGGGGCGCCGGGCCCTCACCCTGCTGCCGGACCAGCACGTCTGCGTGGTCCGGGCGGACCAGATCGTCCCGGACGTGCCCGAGGCGCTGAGCCTGCTCGACCCCCGCCGGCCGCTCACGCTCATCTCCGGCCCCTCGGCCACCAGTGACATCGAGCTGGACCGCGTCGAGGGCGTCCACGGGCCCAGGACGCTGGACATCGTCCTGGTGCAGGACACGTAGCGCCCGGCGGGGTGCCCCGCCACCCGCTCACTGAACAGCTCGCCTCCTGGATGGCCACCCACGCCGACAGCATCCACGGCACCAGCGGCAGCCCCTTCGCGGCCGAGGCGTCCTGGGGCAGGATCACCAAGAAGAACGGCAAGCTCTTCGCCCACGTCTTCACGTGGCCGACGGGCGGCACCCTGCAGATCCCGGCGGTCCACAACACGATCAGCCGCGTCTACCTCTGATCTCGCCCAGTCCTCCCCTGTTTACGGGGGAGGTGAAGGGCGTTCTTGGCTCGGAGGCGCGGAGTGCCGGAGTTCTCTGCGTCTGTGGGGTGACGGTCGGCACGCGTGTCTGAATAGCGGTTTCATTGTAGTGATATACGGCGAACGATAGCTTTGTTGTGTGAGTGTGGAACTTGTGTATGAGAAGCGTCAGTTCGGGCATCGTGCCCGGCTGGCGCTGACCTCTGCCCAGGTTCGGCTCATGGACGATCAGGCGCATGCGGCCCGCGCCATGTGGAACTGTCTGCATGACTGGTGGACGATGCTCCCGAAGGAGAAGCGCTCTCTGGCCGCCGCTGATGCGGCGATACGGCAGGCACGCAAAGACATCGACTGGCTCGGCGCGCTTCCCGCGCAGTCCGCGCAAGCCGTGTTGAAGACGTACTTCCAGGCGTGGAAGAACTGCTGGGACGGTCGTGCTGGCGCCCCGAATTTCAAGGGTCGGTTCCGCACGGTGATGTCCGTGGATGTTCCGCAGGGACGGGACCTGAACATCGTCCGCGTGCACCGCCGGTGGGGGCAGGTCAACATTCCCAAAGTGGGCCGGGTCCGGTTCCGGTGGACTAAGGACCTGCCCGTGGGTAAGCATGCCAACGCGGAGAACCGGATCACCGGGGCGCGGCTGATCAAGGACGCGCTCGGCTGGCACATCGCCTTCCGTGTCCAGACCCTTGAGGTCAAGCCCCGGCCGCACCAGGGGCCGGAGGTCGGCATCGACGTGGGCGTCACCGTGCCCATCGCTCTCTCGGACGGTGAGACGTATGAGCACGGCGAGTGGCTGACGGAGAGGGAGAAGGCGAAGCTCCTGCGCCTGGAGCAGCGCGCCGCACAGCGTAAGCAGTACCGCAAGCCCGGCGAGCGCGCCAGCCGCCGGCTGCACCATACCTACGACCAGATCGCAGGGCTCCGCGCGAAAGCCAAGCGCAGGGCCCTGGACTGGCAGCATCAGACGACCACCATCATCGCCCGCAGCTACGGCACGGTCGTGGTCGAAGCACTCACCATCACGAACATGGTCAAGTCCGCCAGGGGAACCATCGAGGAGCCGGGAAGGAACGTCGCCCAGAAATCCGGGCTGAACCGGGCGATCAGCGGGGAGGCGTGGGGCCGGACGGTCACCATGCTGACGTACAAGACCGCCCGGCACGGCGGCACCCTGCACAAGGTCCCCGCCCCCCACACTTCCCGGCGATGCTCCGCGTGCGGCTTCATCACGCCCGGGAGCCGGGAGTCCCAGGCCGTGTTCGTGTGCAAGAACCCGGACTGCGGCTGGTCAGGCAACGCCGACCACAACGCAGCCCGGAACGTGTTGCACCTGTACCGGATGGGCCTCGCGCTCGTCCCGGCTGCCGGGAGGGCAGTCGTCAGGCGTGCCAAGCGCGTCAAGCCCGCTGCCGCAAGGTATGCAGGAATCTCCCTGCTTCAGCCGGGAGAGCACTTCAATTGATGAACAACCCCTCGGTGTCGCTCGCCCACACGGTCAGCGGCGGCCAGATCAACGTCAGCGTGCCGGCCACGGCGCCCAACGCGAACGACTCCGTGGTCTGCGTGGAGGTCAGCGGCATGCCGGCGGTCCTCGCGGGCGGCGTCTACCGGCTGGTCAGCGCGCACAACGGCAAGGCCCTCGACAACGCCAACATCACCACCGAGGGCGGCCAGGTCGCCCAGTGGACCCCCAACGGCGGCACTCCGCAGCAGTGGACGGTCACCGACCTGGGCCACGGCTACTACAAGCTGGTCTGTGTCCGCAGCGGCAAGGCCCTCGACGACAACGGAAGCACCTCCGACGGCGCGGTGCTGGTCCAGCGCACCGACGGCGGCGGTCAGGGCCAGCAGTGGGCGGTCGCCGCGCTGGGCGGGGGTGCGTTCCGGCTCACCAACCGGCACAGCGGAAAGGTCCTGGACAACGGCTACGCGAGCGGGGACGGAAGCCCGGTCATCCAGTGGTCCGCCAACGGCGGCCCCGCGCAGAACTGGAACCTGACCAAGATCGCCTGAGTGCCCCCGGGTTGGCGTGCCGCGTGCGCACGCCAACCCGGCTCATGGGTTCCCCATCGATGCGACCTCGGACGACAGGACCTCAGGGCCTCAGACGGAGAAGCTGACCCGCGCGAGCCGCACCGGGCCACGCAGTCCGAGGCGGACTTCGTGCACACCGGCCGCCACGGCGGCGGGGGCGCTCACCGTGGCGTAGTCGTAGGGCCCGGACGTGCCGGGGGACAGCGCGAGCACCGCCAGGACCGGACCGTCACCCAGCGAGAGTTCGACCGTGCCCTCACCCGCCGCCTCCACCGTGGTCCCGGCAGCCCCCTTCGCGAAGTCGCAGTCACGGAACACCAGCTCGCCCCGCCGGCCGGCCACGGGGGTGACGGAGTCACCCGAGGTCTTCGCACGGTCCACGATCTCCGTGTCGCTCTGGTCGTCGAAGTCCACCGCGTCCAGGCCGCCCGCCATGACCGGCCGGGGGACGGACGGCTCGCCGTCGAGGTCGACCGTCCGAGCCAGGCGGACGTCCTCGCTGGACGCTCCGACGAGGATCTCGTAGGGGCCCGGTTCCACCCGCTGACGTCCCTGCGCCACGTCCCAGAACGCGAAGGCAGGCATCGGCAGCCGGAAGGCGATCTCCGTGACCTCGCCGGGCGCGAGCGTCACACGCCGGTGCGCGGCCAGTTCCCTGCGGGGCCGTGGCACCGACGGCTCCACGGCCCGGGTGTAGAGCTGGGCGACCTCGTCCGCGGCGACGTCACCGGTGTTGGCGACGGTGAAGGACACGTGCAGTGTCCCGTCCTCGACGCGAGTCCTGAGGCCTTCGTAGGAGAAGGACGCGTACGACAGGCCGTGGCCGAACGGGAAGAGAGGCCTGCCCTCGAAGTAGAGGTACGTCTGGCGGCCGCCGATCACGTCGTAGTCGAGCAGGCCGGGCAGGTCGGAGTCGTCGGCGTACCAGGTCTGCGGGAGGCGGCCGGCGGGGGAGACGTCGCCGGCCAGGGTCCTGGCCAGGGCCGTGCCGGCGGCCTGGCCGCCGTGGGCCGTCCACAGCAGCGCCGGCACCTCCGCGTGATCGACCGCGTACGGGTACGCGGACACCAGCGCCAGCACCGTGTTCGGGTTGGCCGTTCGGGCCGCGCGCAGGAGGCGCTCCTGGTGGGCGGGGAGGGCCAGGGTCGTACGGTCCTCGGTCTCGCGTCCGTTGATGTGCGGATCGTTACCCGCGACCACCAGGACCACGTCCGCTTGCGAGGCGACCTCGTGCACCGCGTCCTCGCCGCTTTCGACGACGACGACTTCGAACTTCTCCCCGTTCTCCTCGGCAACCTTGAGGCCGTCGGCGGCGACAGAGACGAGGTGACCCGTGGCGATGTGCCGAAGGAGGTGCCCGTTCTCGTGCGGTTCCAGGCGGAACGTCTCCTGGACGACCCAGCCTCCGGGCTGGTCGGCGGAGGCCCGGACACGGCCGTCCTCGGCGACGGAGAGGTAGCGGCCGTCGGGGGCGCGCAGGGTCAGCACGCCCTCGCCCCAGTCGATGAGGGAGAGTTCGCTGCCGGTCGCGTCGGTGGTGAGCGGGGGCAGGTCCGTCCGGCCCGCGAGCAGGGCCGGGTCGAGGGCGCCTTCGGCGCCGCGCACCTCTTCGTCGGTGTCCGCCTCGGGGACGTGCAGGAAGGTTCCGGCCGAGGTCTTCAGCAGGATCCGGTCCACCCCCTCCGCGAACTGCACGCGCTCCGGGCCGAACCGCTCGTACAGGCCCGCCAGCGGCGTGGAGCGGTGCAGGAGCGTGCCGCTGTACCAGTCGAGCTTGCACTCGTCGGCGA
Organism: Streptomyces sp. ISL-43; assembly: GCF_018614195.1. Classification (GTDB taxonomy): domain Bacteria; phylum Actinomycetota; class Actinomycetes; order Streptomycetales; family Streptomycetaceae; genus Streptomyces. Next base: position 22,320 of record NZ_JAGGOT010000061.1, on the reverse strand, counting down.
GCGGGCCGACCACCGCGAGCCGGGTGCCGGGCGCGAGCGGCAGCAGACCACCGCTGTTCTTGAGCAGTACGACCGCCTGCTCGGCCGCCTCCTGGGCGAGGGCCCGGTGGGCGGGGGTGTCGAAGTCCGTGGTGAGCGCGTGCGGGTCGTACTCCGGGTCGAACTCGCCGAGGCGGAAACGGACCGAGAGCTGGCGGCGGACCGCCGCGTCGATGTCCGGCTCGGTCAGCAGGCCCTGCTCCAGAGCGCCGCGGACTCGGGCGGTGATCTGCGAGCTGTCGGTGCCGTGGTCGGTGAAGCTGTCGACGCCGGCCAGCAGCGCGGCGGCCGTCGCCTCCTCGTGGGTGTCGAAGTAGTGCTCGGAGTCGACCAGGTTGGAGGGCGCGCCCGCATCCGAGCAGACCAGCAGCTCCTCCTCGGTCCAGGTGCGCAGATGCTCTCGCAGATACGGCGAGACGTGGTTCGGGCGGCCGTTGACCAGGTTGTACGCCGGCATCACGCCGGCCACGGCGCCCGCCTCGACCGTCTCGCGGAAGGCGCGCAGGTCGTATTCGTGCAGGACGCGCGGGCGGACCGAGGAGGACGTGACGTCACGGCCCGTCTCATTGTTGTGGGCCAGCCAGTGCTTGAGGACGGGGGCGGTGCGCCAGTACGTCGGATGCTCGCCGCGCAGGCCGTGCGTGTAGGCGGTGGCGATGGCCGAGGTGAGCTTCGGGTCCTCCGAGTAGCCCTCCTCGTTGCGGCCCCACAGAGGGTGGCGCAGCAGGTTCACCGTCGGCGCCCAGACGTTCAGCCCCACGCGGTCGTCGCGGGCGCGCATGGCCCGCGCCTCCTTGGACACCGCCTCGCCGACCCGTCGTACGAGATCCGTGTTCCAGGTCGCGCCCAGGCCCACCGCCTGCGGGAAGACAGTGGCCGGACCCATCCAGGCCACGCCGTGCAGGGCTTCTTGGCCGGTGCGGAACGCGGCGACGCCGAGCCGCTCCACGGCAGGCGCGAACTGGTGCAGGAATCCGATCTTCTCGTCGGGGGTGAGCCGTGACAGGAGGTCGTCGATGCGCTTCGCGACAGGCAGCTGCGGATCGCGGGAAGGCGGTGCTGTGTGCGGCGTGTGTGCGGACACCTGGGATCCCCCTGAGATGGAGCGTGAATGTATTCGAAGCGCTTCGATGCTCATCAGACACCAGGGTGAGTGTCAAGGGATCAGCGCCGTTACATCAAGCAGGACATACAGAGAGTTCCCCACCAGGCCTTGGAGGAATCTCGGAAGCGACCCTTGTGCGCCTCTGGGTGTTCACTTAACCTCACTGCAACATCGAAGCGCTTCGACAGCGAATCGCGTCGCAGTCGTTGGATGACCGCTTCAGCTCCGTCAGTTCCAGTCACGACACCGAGCCCGACGGCCGACCGCCGGGTGTCCAGGTGCGCCATGAAGGGTTGACGCAATGACGCCGAATGCCGCCTCCTCCGGACCGAGCCGGAGAAGCTTCCTCGCCTCCACGGCGATCGCCACCGCAGCGGTGGCCGGGGGAATGCCGCTGCTCACCGCCTGCGGCGGTTCGGACAACAAGTCGCGAGCGGGCAACACGTCGGGCAAGGCCGCCGACAAGCTGATCCCGACGTACGTCGCCAGCACGCTCGCCAAGCCGGACCTTCCGTCGAAGAACGGTTCGGCAGCCGGCTACACCGCCAAGGTCGACCTCGCGGCCCTCGCCGCCTCGGTCCCGGACAAGCTCGGCACCGGCGCCTCCTTCAAGATCATGTCCCCGCTCTGGGGCACCCCGCCGAATCCCGACTGCGCCTACTACACGGGGCTCGACGCCGTCGCGGGCACCAAGGTCACCTGGCAGAACCAGGACGGCAACACCTACGGCGAGAAGCTCGGCGCCGTCCTCGCCTCCAGCTCCATCCCCGACATGATGGTCGTGCCCAGCTGGGAGCTGGTCGGCAAGATCGCGAACGCGGTCACCGCGAAGTGCATGGACCTCGGCCCCTACCTGGCGGGCGACAAGGCCAAGAAGTACCCGAACCTCGCCGCGATCCCCTCCGATTCCTGGCGCATGAGCATCTTCGGCGGCGCGCTGCGCGGCATCCCGATGCCCTCCGCCGCCGCGAGCGCCATCGTGCCCTACTACCGCAAGGACATCTTCGACGCGAAGGGCTACTCCGTACCCAAGTCGGCCGAGGAGTTCCTCAGCTGGGCCAAGGACGCCACCAGCGCCAAGGCCAAGGTCTACGCCTGCGGTGACATGACCTGGGTCACGGCCGGCATCTTCGGCGTCCGCCCCTCCGGGCCGCTCGGCTGGAACATCGGCGACGACGGCAAGCTGACCTACCGCATAGAAGCGCCCGAGTATCTGGAAGCCCTGGAGTGGAGCCGCAAGCTCTTCGACGCCGGCGTGGTCCACCCCGACGACAAGGCGCGCTCCGGCGACGCGGCCCAGCGGTTCACCGCCGGTCAGATCCTGGTCTTCAACGGCGACATGTCCGCCTGGTACGTCAGGGCCGCCGAACAGGCCCCGTCCAACCCGGCCTTCCAGATCGAGGGCATGGACATCTTCGGCGCCGACGGCGGCCGCCCGACGATGTACGCGTCCTCGCCCGCCACCATCTGGTCGATGATCCGCGAAGGCGCCTCGAAGGAGACCGTGGAGAACGCGCTGGCGGCCGCCAACTTCGCGGCCGCGCCCTACGGCACCAAGGAGCGGATGCTCGTGGACTACGGCGTCGAGGGCACCCACTACACGGTCAAGGACGGCGTCCCGGTCAAGAACGACCAGGGCAACTCCGAGGTGAACAACGCCTGGTCGATGCTGGCGGCCCCCGCTCCCTACTTCGCCCACCCCGACCATCCCGACATCGCCCGCAAGCAGGTCGAGTGGCAGCAACGGATGGGGGCCGACCTGAAGAAGACGACCACGTACGGCATGAACATCGTCGAGCCGACGAACTACGCCAACCTCTCCAGCCAGTTCGGCCAGCTGGAGATCGACTACGTGCGGGGCAACAAGAAGCTGTCCGACGTGCAGGCCGCCATCTCCACCTGGAGGTCCTCCGGCGGCGACAAGCTGCGCGACTGGTACAAGGAGCTCATCGACAAGAACGGCAGCGGCAACTGATGTCCATCACGGCAGGGAGCCGGCCCGACAGGACGCGTCCCCCCGCGGCCGCCGAGGAGCCGGCGCCCGCGGTCGACACCGCGGCGGCGAAGGGGCGGGCGCGGGCGCCGCGCGGGACGGGCGGGGCCGGCAAGGTTCCCTGGCGGATCCGGCTGCGCCGCGACCGCACGCTCATCCTGATGACCTTGCCCGTCATCGCCCTGCTCCTGCTCTTCAACTACGTCCCGCTGCTCGGCAACGTCGTCGCCTTCCAGGACTACGATCCGTACGTCTCCAGCAACGGCATCACGGCGATCTTCCACAGCCCCTGGGCAGGCGTGGAGCAGTTCTCCCGGATGGTCGACGACCCGCTGTTCTGGAGCGCCACGAAGAACACCCTCGTCCTGTTCGCGCTCCAACTCGTGCTCTTCTTCCCGATCCCCATCGCCCTCGCGCTGCTCATCAACAGCGTGGTCCGGCCCCGGGTGCGGGCCGTGGCGCAGGCGATCATGTACCTGCCGCACTTCTTCTCGTGGGTCCTCGTGGTCACCGTCTTCCAGCAGGTCTTCGGCGGCGCGGGCATCATCGCCCAGACCCTCCAGGACCACGGGTGGAGCGGCTTCGACCTGATGACCAACGCGGACCTGTTCAAGTACCTGGTCACCGCGCAGGCCGTGTGGAAGGACGCCGGCTGGGGGATCATCGTATTCCTCGCCGCGCTGGCCGCCGTCAGCACCGATCTGTACGAGGCGGCAGCCATGGACGGCGCGGGGCGCTGGCGGCGCATGTGGCACGTGACGCTGCCCGCGCTGCGCCCGGTGATCGCGCTGCTGCTGGTCCTGAGGGTGGGTGACGCGCTGAGCGTCGGATTCGAACAGTTCCTGCTCCAGCGGGACGCGGTCGGACTCGGAGCCAGTGAGGTCCTCGACACCTACGTGTGGAACATGGGCATCCAGAACGGCGACTTCAGTTACGCGGCCGCCGTCGGCCTGGCCAAGGGCCTCATCGGCGTCTGTCTCGTCCTGGGCGCGAACAAGTTCGCTCACCTGCTGGGCGAGCGGGGGGTGTACAAGAAGTGAGTCTCAATACGCAGCTCATCCGCAGCCTCAAGGCTCCCGCCCGCCCCGTGTGGGAGGAGCCGCCGAGCAAGGCGGGACTCACCGTCAAGGGCGGGTTCCTCCTGCTCGCCTGCCTGGGGGTGCTCGGTCCGCTGTGGATCGTGATCGTCACCAGCCTCTCTCCCAAACCCGTGATCGACCAGGTCGGCGGCCTCGTCGTCATCCCCCGGGGCATCACCTTCGTCAACTACACCGAACTGCTCAGCGGTGGCCAGGTCAGCCGGGCGATCACCGTCTCGGTCGGTGTCACGCTCGTCGGCACGCTGTTCTCGATGGCGGTGTCGGTGCTGGCGGCCTACGGCCTGTCGCGGCCCGGGAGTCTGGGCCACCGGTTCTTCCTGATGACCATCATGGCGACCATGTTCTTCGGGGCCGGGCTCATTCCGACGTACCTTCTGGTGCAGTCGCTGGGCCTCACCGACACCTACCTCTCGCTGATCCTGCCGAGCGCGGTCAGTGTCTTCAACATCCTCGTCCTACGGGCCTTCTTCATGGGGATCTCACCCGAACTCACCGAGTCGGCCCGCATCGACGGCGCCAGTGACCTGCGCATCCTGCTGTCCATCATCATGCCGCTGTCGCGCGCGGTGCTGGCCGTCATCTCGCTGTTCTACGCGGTCGGCTACTGGAGTGCCTGGTTCAACGCCTCCATCTACCTCACCGACCAGGAGATGATGCCGCTGCAGAAGGTGCTCATCCAGCTGGTCCAGAAGAACACCGAGGCGCCGACCGGCCTTCAGCAGGCGGTCCGCACCGGACAACTCTCCTCGCTGGGACTGCAGATGGCCGTCATGGTCCTCGCGCTGATCCCCGTCGCGATTGCCTCCCCCTTCGTCCAGCGGCACTTCAAGAAGGGCATGCTCACCGGAGCCGTCAAGGGCTGAAGCCCTGTGGTCCCGCGCCTCTGATCCCGCTCGGCCTCCCCCTTTCGTCAAGACCGAGGTATGTCATGAGCACGTTTCCGCTCGTCGTGTCCACCAACAACCGCTGGGCCGAGATCGACACCCTCTTCCGTTCCACCGACGGCGGCCGCACCTGGAAGTCCCTGAAGGACGGGGCCGTCCTCGACGTCTCCGAGACCCCCTACCTCAAGTGGGGCAAGGAGGAGCCCAAGTTCGGCTGGTGGATCCAGGCCGTCGGCCTCGACCCGTTCGACTCGGAGCACATCGTCTACGGCACCGGCGCGACCCTGTACGGCACGCGCGACCTCAAGCGCTGGGCCCCGCAGGTCCGCGGACTGGAGGAGGCGTCCGTGGTGGCGATCGTGTCGCCTCCGACGGGAGAGGCCCACCTGATCAGCGGTTCGCGGGACATCGGCGTGCTCTACCACGAGCGGCTGACCGCCTCGCCGTCGCGCGGCTTGGCCACGAACCCCGTGTTCGGGTCCTCCATCGGACTCGCCCAGGCCACGGCCAAGCCCTCGTACGTCGTGCGCACGGGCTCGGGCGACCAGGGCAACGGTGCCTGGTCGAACGACGGCGGAAGGACCTGGGCGCCCTTCGCGTCGCAGCCGGCCGTCGCCAGGGACGCGCCCGGGCCGATCGTCACCAACGCCGACGGCAGTGTGCTGCTGTGGTCCCTCGCGCACGGGGACGGCACCGTGTACCCGGCGCACCGCTCGGCGGACCACGGCGCCACCTGGGCCGAGGTCGCCTCCCTCCCGAAGGGCGCGGTCCTGGTCGCGGATCCCGTGGACCCGACGTGCTTCTACGCCTTCGACACGAGCACCGGCACGCTCCACGCCAGCACCGACAGCGGCCTGACCTTCAGCGCCCGGGCCACCGGCCTGAGCTCGGGTGACGCCGGGTTCCAGCTGGCCGCGGCCCCGGGACGCTCCGGCGACCTGTGGCTCAGCGCCAAGGCGAACGGGCTCTACCGCTCGACCGACGGCGGCGCCGGCTTCACCGAGGTCGCCGGCTGCCGGGCCTCGCACACCCTGGGCTTCGGCAAGGCCGCCAAGGGTGCCTCGTACCCGGCGATCTACATGGCCGGCGGGATCGAGGACTTCAACGCCGTCTACCGTTCCGACGACGAGGCCAGGACCTGGACGCGGATCAACGACGACCAGCACCGGTGGGGCTGGACCGGCGCGGCGATCACCGGCGATCCGCGCGTCCACGGCCGGGTCTACCTCGCCACCAACGGGCGCGGCGTGCAGTACGGGGAGCCGGTCTGATGCCCGGTCTGAGTGACGTGACACGAGGCCGTCTGCTCTTCGGCGGCGACTACAACCCGGAGCAGTGGCCCGAGGAGACCTGGCACGAGGACGTCCGGCTGATGAAGGCGGCCGGGGTCAACTCGGTCACCCTCGGCGTCTTCTCCTGGTCGATGCTGGAACCGGAGCCCGGTGCCCGGGAGTTCGGCCGCCTCGACACGCTGATGGACCTGATGCACGAGAACGGCAGCGGTGTCGTCCTCGCCACCCCGACCTCCTCGCCCCCGCCCTGGATGGGCCGGCTGCACCCGGACACCCTGCCCGTCACCGAGGACGGCCGCACCGAGTGGTGGGGCGGCCGCCAGCACTTCTCGCACTCCAGCGCCACCTACCGGCGCTACGCCGCCGCCATCACCGAGGACCTCGCCGCCCGCTACGGCGGCCACCCGGCCCTGACGATGTGGCACATCAACAACGAGTACTGCACCTTCGACTACGGCGACCAGGCCGCGGCCGGATTCCGCCGCTGGCTGCGCGGGAAGTACGGCACCCTCGAAGCCCTCAACGAGGCCTGGGGCTCCGCCTTCTGGAGCCAGGGCTACGACACCTGGGACGGCATCCTGCCGCCCCGCCTGCCCCACTACATGCGCAACCCCACCCAGGTGCTGGACTTCCGGCGCTTCACCTCCGACGCGCTCCTGGAGTGCTACGCCGCCGAGCGGGACATCGTCCGCCGCCACACCCCGCACGTGCCGGTCACCAGCAACTTCATGCCGCTGTGGATCGGCCAGGACGCCTGGCGCTGGGCGGCGGAGGAGGACGTCGTCTCCGTCGACATCTACCCGGATCCGCGCGACCCGCTGGGCGCCCAGAGCGGCGCCCTCGTCCAGGACATGACCCGCTCCCAGGCGCGCGGGCCGTGGATGCTCATGGAGCAGGCCGCCGGGCCCGTCAACTGGCGGGGCGTGAACCACCCCAAGCCGCGGGGTCTGGGCCGGCTCTGGTCCCTGCAGGCCGTGGCCCGGGGCGCCGACGCCGTCTGCTACTTCCAGTGGCGCCAGTCCCGGCAGGGCGCGGAGAAGTTCCACTCCGGCATGGTCAGCCATGCCGGAGAGGAGGGCCGGACCTACCAGGAGGTCAAACATCTCGGCGCGGAGCTGGAGCGGATCGCCTCCGAGGTGACCGGCCGCAACATCACCGCGGACATCGCGGTCCTGCACGACTGGCACGCCTGGTGGGCCGGAGCCCAGGACGGCCGCCTGTCCCGGCAGGTGGAGTACCCGGACGTCCTGCGCGCCTGGCACCGAGCCCTGTGGCAGGCGCACCTCACCACCGACTTCGCCCATCCCGAGCACGACCTGACGCCCTACTCCGTGGTCGTCGTGCCGCAGCTGTACGCGCTCACGGACACGGCCGTCGACAACCTCCTCGGCCACGTCCGCCGGGGCGGCACCCTCGTCTGCGGCTTCCAGACCGGCGTCGCCGACGAGGACGACCGGGTCCGCGCCGGCGGCATGGATCCCCGGCTGCGGGAGCTGTTCGGGATCCGCACCCTGCACGAGTGGTGGCCGCTGGACGCGGGGGAGACCGTCACCTGCGAGGGCTTCAGGGCGTCCCTGTGGTCCGAGGAGCTGGAGGGCGACGGCACCGCCGAGGAGACCGTGCCGTACAAGGGCGGTGAACTCGACGGACTGCCCGCCGTCCTGCGCAAGGGCCGGGCCTGGTACGTCTCCACGCTCCCGGAGCCGGAGGCGCTGCGCGACCTGCTGGCCCGGATCGCCGACGGCGCGGGCGTCCGGCCGGTGCTCGACGGCCTTCCCGAGCAGGTCGAGGCCGTCCAGCGGGGCGGGGCGCTGTTCGTGCTCAACCACGGCATCGAGCCGGTGACCGTCGAGGTGCCCGGCACCCACCACGACCTCCTGACCGGGACGGACGTCACCGACCGGGTGACCCTCGGCCGCTACGGCGTGGCGGTGCTCCGGCCATGACCGCGGTCAACGGGCCCGTCCACGGCACGTGGGAGCCGCACCCGGCCACCCGCTGGGAGGACGGCTTCCTGAGCGGCAACGGCCATCACGGAGCCCTGGTGTTCGGTGATCCGAACGCGGAGCGGGTCGTCGTCACGCACCACACCCTGGTACGGCCGAGCGGGAACGGCCCGCACCGACGGCCGCCCCGGCTGGCCGCCGAACTCCCCGGGCTCCAGGACCGCCTCCTGGCAGGCGACCGCACCGCCGCGGAGGGTTTCACCGACGGCCGTCCGCACCAGTGGGTGCAGCCCTTCCACCCGGCCTTCCAGGTCAGCCTGGTCCGGCCCGCCGCCGAAGGCGGCGACGGGGGTGACGGGCATGACGGGGGTGACGGTGGCGGCGGTGGCGACTACCGCCGTGACATCGACTTCACGACGGGTGTCGTACGGGCGGCCGGCGCCGGATGGACCAGCCGGGTCTTCGTCTCCCGCGCCGACGACGTGATCGTCCAGCACGTGACGGCGCCGCCCGGGGTCACCCTCGACATCTCCCTCGACCACCGGCTCCCCGGAGCCCCCGCCGCGCTGGCCGTCGGCCACGGCGCCATCGTCACCCCCGAGGGCGCCCTGCTGAGCCTGCGCGCCCGCTACCCGGAGGGCGACCGCGCCTTCACCGGAGTCACGCTCGTCGTGGCCACCGGTGGCAGGACGGCCCTCGCCGCGCCCCGCGTGCACGTCGAGGGCGCCCCGTCCGTGCTGCTCCTCACGCGCGTCCGGCGGCACACCGGCGAACTGGACGTGACCGCGGAGGGCCGCGCCCTGCGCGACCTGCCCCTGGACTACGACGCGCTCCTCGACCGCCACGCCGCCCTCCACCGCCCCGCCTACGAACGCGTCACCCTCGACCTCGCCGCCGACCCGGCCGAACGGGCCCTGCCGGGCTCGGAGCTGCTGAAGCGCCCGCGTGATCCCGCTCTGCTGGAGCGGCTGTTCGCGGCCGGCCGCTACCACCTGCTGTCCTCCAGCGGCCTCTTCCCGCCCCGCCTGACCGGCCTGTGGACCGGCGACTGGAACACGGCCTGGTCGGGGGCGTTCACCAACGACGCCAACCTCAACCTCCAGACCGCCTCCGCCGCGGCCGCGCATCTGCCCGAGGTCACCGAGGCCCACGCCGCGCTGATCCAAAGCCAGTTGCCCGACTGGCGCGACAACGCCCGCGCGGTCTTCGGCGCCAGGGGCGTGGTCGCCCCCGCCCACACCGACGGCGAGTCCGGCCACTCGTACCACTTCAGCCGCGAGTACCCGCTGCACCTGTGGACCGCGGGCGCCGACTGGCTGCTGGGGCCCCTCGTCGACCACGACGAGACCCACGGCGTCCGCGACCCGCGCACCGCCGCCGCCCTGGCCGAAGTCGCCCTGTTCTACGAGGACTTCCTCACTCGCACCGATGACGACGGCCGGCTCGTCGTCGTCCCCTCCTACTCACCCGAGAACCGCCCCGCGGACGCGAGCTGGGTGACGGTCAACGCCGCCATGGACCTCTCGGCGGCCCGGCACGCCCTGCGCACCGCGGCCGACTACCACCCGGACGCCCCGGACGCCGACCGCTGGCGCGCCCTCGCCGACCGGCTCCCGCCGCACCGGATCAACGAGGACGGTGCCTTGGCCGAATGGGCCTGGCCGGGCCTGGCGGACTCCTACGACCACCGCCACCTCAGCCACCTCTACGGAGTCTGGCCGCTCGAGGAGATCACCCCGTACGACACCCCCGGCCTGGCGGCCGCCGCCCACCGCGCCCTCGAACTGCGCGGCGCCGAGAACGACTCCGCGCACGGCCATCTCCACCACGCGCTCATCGCGGCCCGGCTCCGGGACGCCGGACGCCTCGCCCACGCCCTCGGCCAGGTCCTGGACGGCGACTTCTTCCACGCCTCCCTGATGAGCGCGCATTACCCGAACCGCGACGTCTACAACGCCGACGCCGCGCACACCCTGCCCGCCGTGCTGATCGAGGCGCTCCTCCAGTCGACACCCCACCGACTGGTCCTCCTGCCCGCGCTGCCGCCGTCCCTCCCGGCGGGCCGGCTCACGGGCGTACGCACGCGGTTCGGCGCCGAGGTCGAACTGACCTGGGCGCCCGGCCGGGCGACGGCGGTTCTGAAGCCGGCCCGCACGGTCCGTATCGAAGTCAGAACTTCTTCCGGCGACGCGGAGTCGATCGATCTCGTTGCCGGAGAGGACCACGTCCTCAGTACCGGGACGTGGTATTCCCCCCACATTTCCCCCCACCCGTGGAAGGGACACCATGGTTGACCGCACGATAGGCAAGATCACGATGGCGGTGCTGGCGCCGGCGCTGGCGCTCGGTGCCACCATCGGCCTGGCCGCCGCCCCCGCTTCGGCAGCAGTCTGGAACTCCTGCGACCAATGGGGCAACACGATCCTGAACGGCTACAAGCTCTACAACAACATCTGGGGCTCTGGTGCGGGCAGCCAGTGCTTCTGGGCCAACTCCGGTACCGGCTGGGGTGTCTGGGCCAACCACCCCAACACCGGCGGCATCAAGTCCTACCCCAACTCGACGAAGACGATCAACAAGACGATCGACTCCCTCGGCTGGCTCACCAGCACCTACAACGTCAGCGTCCCGTCGTCCGGCGCGTACAACACGTCGTACGACATCTGGGACACCGACCACCAGTACGAGATCATGCTCTGGGTCAACCACAACGGAGCCGTCGGCCCGATCGGTACCTGGCAGGCCAACGTCGCACTCGGCGGCCACAACTGGAACGTCTACAAGGGCACCAACGGGTCGAACCAGGTGTTCTCGTTCCTGCGGACGTCCGACTCCAACTCCGGCACCGTGGACGTGAAGCCGATCCTCAACTGGATCGCGTACACCAAGGGCTGGATGCCCGGCAACGAGACCATCGGCGACGTCCAGTTCGGCTATGAGATCACCTCCTCGTCCGGTGGCCTCAACTTCAACACCAACAACCTGACCATCAACGGCGGCTGACCCGGCACATCAGGGCCGAGGCCGGTCCGCGTCCCTTCTCGGGAGCGCGGCCGGCCTCGGCCCGCAGTGCGCTGTGGGAGTCGTCCACCGCCGGACGAAGCCGTCGGGTCAGGAAGCGGCGGAGGGCGCCGGCCCTGTACTCTCCCGCACCGTCAACTCCGGTGCGATGAGGATGACTTCATCGGTGCCGCGGTCGTCGAGCTTGGCGACCAGACGCTCCACGGCGTGCCGGCCCATCTCCTGCGCGGGGATGGAGACCGACGTGAGCCGCACCGAGGCCTGTACGGCCACCTGGTCCGGGCAGACCGCGACCACCGACACGTCCTCGGGCACGGCGCGGCCCTGCCGGCGCAGCAGGGCGAGCAGCGGCTCGACCGCCTGCTCGTTCTGCACGACGAACCCGGAGGTGCCCGGGCGCTCGTCGAGGATGCGGGCGAGGGTGACGGCCATCGCGTCGTAGCCGCCCCCGCACGGCCGGTGCAGCATCCTGATGCCCAAGTCCCGTGCCCGCAAACGGAGTCCGTCGAGGGTGCGCTCGGCGAAGCCGGTGTGCCGTTCGTAGACCGCGGGGGCCTCGCCGATGACGGCGATGTCGCGGTGGCCGAGCGTCGCCAGGTGCTCGACGCACAACGTGCCGGTGGCCTTGAAGTCGAGGTCGACGCAGGTCAGCCCCGAGGTGTCGGCGGGCAGTCCGATCAGGACGGACGGCAGGTCGGTGCCGCGTAGCAGCGGCAGACGCTCGTCGTCGAGTTCGACATCCATCAGGATCATCGCGTCGGCGAGCCCACTGCCGGTGACGCGGCGGACGGCGTCGGGACCCTCCTCGCCGGTCAGCAGCAGCACGTCGTACCCGTGCGTCCGGGCCGTCGTGGCGACCGCGATGGCGATCTCCATCATCACCGGCACGTACATGTCGGTGCGCAGCGGAACCATCAGCGCGATGATGTTCGACCTGCTGCTCGCCAGGGCCCGCGCGCCGGCGTTCGGGTGATATCCCAGCTCGTGGATGCTCTCCTCGACCCGTAGCCGCGTGGTCGTGGAGATGGACCGCTTGCCGCTGAGGACATAGCTCACCGTGCTCGCCGATACTCCGGCGTGCCGGGCGACCTCGGCGAGGGTTACCATCCAGCTCTCCCAGCTTTGTGAAACGCTTCGACAGTGTGCGCGTATCGTTTGCGCGTGAAATGTACGCCGACCCTATCGTCAGCCCTGGGTGCGTGTCCATCTGTGCGTCGAAGCGCTTCGACGCACACGCGAGCCTGCCCTGGCCGCCCGGGGGAGCGGGCGGCCAGGGCGAGGGTGCGGCAGGTCAGGCGACCGTGCCGGTGACCGTGCTTGCGGACTTGGTGACGTGGTAGGTGACGGTGGCGCCGCTGTAGAAGTGGAAGACCAGCGTCGCCGGTTCCCCGTCGCGGAGCGCGTTGAGGAACTCGGGGGTCAGGATGATCGTGCCGTTCGGGTAGTCCGGTGAGAACGCCTTGTTGAACTCCTGGTACGGGGTCCAGCTGGTCTGGCCGGCGTTGGTGCCGTCGGCGTACGTGGCGTGCGTGGTCGCCAGGTCGTTGCCCCGGTACTGGGTGGGGACGGTGAACGAGCCGGTGGTGCCGGTGGCGTCCGACAGCACCGGAACGTCGTTGGTGACGATGTCGATGTTCCAGGGCAGCCCACTGGTGAACCGGGCCTGGAGCGTCGAGTTGACGCCGTAGGCGCGGTTGCCGACCAGGCGGGTCAGCGCCTTGGCGGAGAAGGTCAGCTGGTTGCCGGAGACGGTGTAGTCCCGTCCCGCGACCAGCCTGGTGTCGCCCTGCCACACCCCTCGGAAGTAGGTGCCGTTGAGGTTCAGGGTGAGCGACTTGGCGGTGACCGGGCTGGACTTCGGCACGAAGACCTTGTCGAAGGAGGCCGTGCCCGAACGGGTGGTCCAGCTCGACTTGATCGCGGCGAACAGGGCCGGGTCGCGCCACTGCAGGGTCTCGCGGTTCAGGTAGGCGAACGGGTCCCACAGCGCGGTGGTGATGCCGTACTTGCGCGCCCCGTAGCCCACGTGCTCGAAGTACTTCAGCGCCTCGCCCCGCTCGACGCGGGAGGGGTTGAAGTGGTTCGGGTAATCGAGCAGACCGTACTCGCCGAGATAGAGCGGGATGCCCTTGGCGACGAGGGTGCGGTGCATGTTGGCGAAGGAGTCCTCCAGGTGCTTCTGCGCGACGGCGTCGTACAGGGTGCCGCCCGCGACGTTCACGCTGAACGGGTACCAGCTGTAGAAGTGCACCTGCGCGATGAGCTGACGGTCCTTCAGCCCGGCGATCGTGGTGTACAGGTTGTCCAGGTGGACCTGGTCACCACTGCCGCCCGGCGTGGTCAGCGACAACATGCGGCTCGCGTTCGCGCCGCCCGAAGCGCGGACCACGGAGTGGAACGAGGTCTGCAGTTCGTGCAGGTAGGTGACCTTCTGCGCGTCCGTGGCGTTGGCGAAGCTCGGCTCGTTGATGCCCTCGAAGATCAGAGTGCGCGGCGCGTCACGGAAGGTCGTGGAGATCTGCGACCAGGTGGAGTTGAACCGGGCCATCACGTTGTCGTGGTCGCTCGTGATCTTCTCGACCCACATCCACGAGTCGTGGTGGACGTTGAGCACCACGTACAGGCCGTCGGCCAACGCCCAGTCGACGAGCTGCTTGACCCGGGCCATGTAGGCGGCGTCGACGGTGTACGGCGCGGTGGTGGACTGGTGGTCGGTCCAGGTCACCGGGATGCGGACGCTGCGGAACCCCTGCGCGGCGATGGTGTCGAACGTCGCCTTGGTGGTCTGCCCGTTGCCCCAGGACGACTCGTTCGGGAAGGCGTCCAGGGTGTTGCCCAGGTTCCAGCTGGGCTGCATCTGCGCGACGGCGTCCATCGGGTTGTCCGGAACCCGGACCACCGGCCGCGAAGGCTTCCGGTGGCCGTCGGGCGCGGCCAGCGCGGTGCCGCCGGCCAGCCCCAGCATGACGGCGAGCGCCAGCAGCAGGGCGGCCAGCCTGCCCGGGCCCCGGCTGCGGTGCTGCGCGGGGTGCCGTATGTCCTTCATGTGTCATGCCTTTCGGTCGGTCTGCGGGTGATGGCCGGCCGGTGAGGAACGTGTCAGCCGGACTCAGGGAGGGGGCTTGGTTCAGCCGTCGACGGGCTCGTAGTCGAACCAGTCGAAGTGGACGGTGCCTTCCGCGGCGTACATGCCGATGACGCGTCCGGTGAAACCGCCGGCGACCTCGGTCGACAGGTAGCGGCCGTCGAGGGCCGCGAGCTCGGTGAACGTGCCGTCGGGCCGCTCGACGCCGAGGGAGACGACGTCAGGTCCGGTGCACGGTCCGTGCGGCGGCGGCTCTGTGATCGTGACGGCGAGCACCACCGGCCCGGCGGGCACGGACCGAGCGGCCACGACCGTGCGCAGGGGGCCGACGCGCGCGATGACCCGTACCTCCGTACCGGACGCCTCGATCGCGTAGTGGTGCTGCTCGTCGAGCCGGACGGCAAGGCCGCCGCGCCCTTGCGACGGGTCGGTCAGGGTCCGTGCCCGGCACGCGAGGTGCTGCTGGCGGCGGCCGGTGAACACCACGTCGGGTTCGTCCAGGGAGCCGCCCCGCGCGCGCAGGGTCAGCCAGCCGGGGCGCTCCTTCGTGGTGCAGTGTTCGGCGGGCCGGTCGCGCAGGGAGATCCAGGACGGCCGCAGTTCGGCGAGCTCGAAGTCGTCCCACTGCTCCTCGACCGGGCCGGGGGACAGCGGCCACGGGAGCTCGGGCAAGTCCAGGGCGACCTCGCCGACGACCGGCCAGTCGTCCACCCAGGTCACGGGAGCCAGGAAGGTCTCCCGGCCGAGCACGTGCCAGCCCGGCGTGCCGCCGCCCGGCCGGACGCCGAGCAGCACCATCCACCAGGAGCCGTCGGGCCCTTGGACGAGGTCGGCGTGCCCGGTGTTCTGGACGGGGTGGTCGGTGCCGCGGTGGGTGAGGACCGGGTTGGCCGGGCACGGCTCGAACGGGCCGGCAGGCGTGCGGCCGCGGGCGATCGACACGGCGTGACCGCGTTCGGTGCCGCCCTCGGCGATGAGCAGGTACCAGTAGTCGCCGATCCGGTACAGGTGCGGCGCTTCCGGGGCCTTGGCGCCGGGCCCGCCGGACCAGACCCTGTGCGGTGTTCCGTACGTCTGCCCGGTGGACGGGTCGATACGGACCTGCGAGCCCCCGGCGACCGTGCACCAGCAGGTGCCGTCCTCGTCCCAGACCAGGTCGGGATCGATGCCGGGGACGTCCGGCGCCCAGATGGGGTCCGACCACGGTCCGGCGGGGTCGGTGGCCGTGACGAGCAGGTTGCCGCCGCCCTCGCTGCAATTGGTGACGATCAACCAGAAGCGGCCGTCGTGGTGGCGCAGGGTGGGGGCGTAGATCCCGCCGGAGGACGACATGGAGACGGGCAGCCGCAGTTGCTCCGGCCGGTCCAGGGCGTTGCCGATCTGGGTCCAGTGCACCAGGTCACGGCTGTGGAAGAGGGGTACCCCGGGGAAGTACTCGAAGCTGGAGCAGGCCACGTAGTAGTCGTCGCCGACGCGGCAGACGCTGGGGTCGGGGTGGAAGCCGGGGATCACGGGGTTGGTGGAGCGGTGGTCCGGCTGGGGCAGAGGGGGCACCCGATGGGTCCTCTCGTCGATGCGTGATGCGTGATGCGTGATGCGGGCGTGGGATGGGGTGGGGTGGATCAGAGCCCGGGAGCGCCGGGGTCCGTGGAGGTGATGCGGAGCAGGACGGCGGACGGCGCGGCGGGCAGGGTCAGCCTCAGCTCGGCCGTGTCGGGCATCCAGCCGGTAACGGCCCGGCTCGCCGAGGGGTAGAGCAGGTCGACGCGGGCGGCGGTGTCCCGCAGGTGGGGCAGGTGAAGCGTCGCCGTGGCGTCGGTTCCGGGGCGGCGCCAGGCGGTGAGGTAGGTGAGGGCGGGAGTGTGCAGGGCCAGGGCGATCCAGGGGTCGTCCCAGGCGGGAAGGCCCAGTGGCCAGGACGGCACGGCTCGCGGCAGGTCGGCGCGGAGGCCGCGATGGCCGCGTAGAGGTGGAGGTTCTGCTGGTCGCTGGTGGACTGCAGCCGCATCCGGGAGAGCATGGCGTCGTCCCAGCGCATGCCGCCGGAGGCGCAGTTCTCCACCACCAGGTGCGGATACCGGTCGAGGACGCCGTCGAGCCAGTCGAGGTGCGCCCGGTTGTGGCCGAGCAGGCCGGCGCCCGGGGTCTCGCCGGGGTGGGCGCTGGTGCCGGAGCCGGGGTCGATGTCGTGGTCGAGTTTGAGGTAGCCGACGCCCCACTCGCCGACCAGGCGGTCCACGACCTGGTCCAGGTGGGCGCGGGCGGCGGGGTGGCGCAGGTCCAGGTGGTGCCGGCCGGCCTCCGTGACGCGGGCGCCGTCGCGGCGGAAGAACGCCTCGTCGGGCAGGGACTCGGCCATCGGGCTGCGTACGCCGATCACCTCCGGCTCCAGCCACAGGCCGGGAACCATGCCGCGCTCCCGGATGCGGTCCAGCACCTCGTGGATCCCGCCCTCCCCGGGGAACCGGGAGGCGGCGGGCTCCCAGGCGCCGACGGTGGTCCACCAGCCCCCGTCGTCATCGTCGTACCGGCCGGCGTCGATCACGAAGTACTCCGCGCCCGCGTCGGCCGCCGCGTCGATGAGCGGAAGCAGCTTCTCGGTGGTGGGGTCGCCCATCAGGCTGCCCGTTCAGGGCGAAGCCGGCCCGGCCGTGCGCCTGGACCACGCGTCCGCTCTGGGCCGGTGTGGTCAGGCGCGCGGGCTGTCGCCGCCAGCGGCATTCGGTGAGCCAGTCGTTCTCCGCCAGCAGCAGGTCCGCGGTGTCGAAGGCGGCCGGGTTCCGGGGGGTGAGGCAGCCCACCACGAGCGAACTCACCGACTCCAGGTGCAGCGTGACCTGCCCCTCGTTGCGCAGGGTCACCTCGCTGCGGAGCACGGGGACGCCGTCTGGTGAGCGGTAGGTCACCTCCGCCACCAGGCCGGTCTCCGGGTCGTGGAGGTGCACGGTCAGCGTGTGCCGGACGCCGTCGCGGGCCGCGTGGTGGGACCGGTGGCGCAGACGCCCGCCGAGATCGGTGCCCACGAGGAGGTCGCCCGACCAGCCACGGCCGTGACCCGCGGCCGTCACCTCCACCAGGGGCAGGGACGCACCGGGGATGCTCCGTGCCTCGCCGGGCAGCCCGAGGTGCGTGAGGCGCGGACTGCCGTTGTCATCGAGGACGATCTGCAGGTGAAGGGCGTCGTGCCCCCAGTGGAAGGTTCCTTGTTCGTTGGGCATGGCGGGCATGGCGGGCCTGGCGGTCATGGCGGCCCTTTCGAGGTCAGAGCCCGCGCAGAACAGCGCAACCGCCGGGCGGCAGTTCGTGCGCGAGGGCATCGGTGAGCAGGTCGTGGGCGGGGACCGGCAGGGGCACGGCCTCGGCGTTGTGGTTGAGCAGGATCTGCCAGTGGCGGCCGTCGGGTGCGTGCCGGGTGACGGCTTCGACACCGGCCGGAAGGCCCGGCACGTCCGGTTCGACACCGGCCTCCTTCAGCAGGCGGCCGACCAGGGCGCCGTAGTCGGCGTCGTCCAGGCGGGTCGAGAGGTACCAGCCCTGTCCGGTGCCGGAGCGGTGCCGGGTGAGGGCGGGGCTGCCCGTGAGCATGCCGTGGGTGTAGGTGGCGAGCGTCTGCGCGCCCTCGGTGCGCAGGGACTCGCTCCAGACCGTGCCGTGCGACCCGTCCGACAGGGTGACGCGTTCGTCCGTCCGCAGCGGCCGGTGCTCCTCGACGCGGATGCCCAGCGCCTCGCGCAGCGGGCCCGCGGGATAGCCGCCCAGCCGGGCGTGCACGCGGTCGTCGACGAATCCGCTCGCGTGCTGGACGAGGAGCGTGCCGCCGCCCTCGACGTAACGGCGCAGGTTCTCGGCGCCCTTGTCGGACAGCAGGAACAAGGACGGGGCGATGACCAGCCGGTAGCCGCTCAACTCGTGCTCCGGGTGGGCGAAGTCGGCCGTGACGCCGGCGTCCCACAGCGCCCGGTGCGCCTCGGCGAGCGGCGTGTGGTAGTCCAGCCGGGCGGAGGGCAGACCGTCCGCCTCCAGCGCCCACATGGCGTCCGGGTCGTCGAGTACGGCGACCGGCGCGGTGACCGTGGATCCCGCCAGCTCGCCGAGCCGGGCGACCGCCTCGCCCGTCCGGGTGACCTCGCGGAAGATACGGCTGTCGGGACCCGCGTGCGGCAGCATCGCCGAGTGCCAGGTCTCGGCACCAGCCCGGGACTGGCGCCACTGGAAGAAGAGGGCCCCCTCCGAACCGCGCGCGATGTGGCCGAGGCTGTGGCGCAGGATCTCGCCGGGCTCCTTGCCGAGCACCTGGTCGCCGTCGTAGACGGTGCTGGTGCCCTGTTCCATCAGCAGCCACGGGCGGCCGCCGGCCAGGGAGCGGGAGCGGTCGGCGTAGAAGGCGACGTGGGCTGCGGAGTCCGGGCCCGTCTCGGACGGGTACTGGTCGGAGGTGACGACGTCGAGTTCACGCGCGAAGGCCCACAGGTTGAGCCTCAGGTAGTAGGGCAGCATCAGGTTCGTCGTCACCGGGCGGTCGCTGTACGCGCGGATCGCGTCGCGCTGTTCGCAGTACGCGGCGATGATCTCGTCGCCCCAGAAGCGGTGGAAGTCCACCGTCTGGCCGGGGTTCTTGTGGTAATTCGTCGCGCGCGGCGGCAGCACCTGCTCCCAGGAGGTGTAGCGCTGGCTCCAGAAGGCCGTTCCCCAGGCCTCGTTGAGGGCGTCCAGCGAGCCGTGGCGGGCGCGCAGCCACACCCGGAACGCGGCGGCCGCGTGGTCGCACCAGCAGAGCGTGCCGTACTCGTTGTGCACGTGCCACAGCGCGAGGGCGGGGTGGTCGCCGTACCGCTCGGCGAGCGCGGAGGCGATCCGGCGGGCCGCGCTGCGGTAGGAGGGGGAGGCGAGGCAGTACGTGTCGCGGCTGCCGTGGACGAGGCGGGTGCCATCGGCCCGGACCGTCAGCGCATCGGGATGGGCCAGGGTGAACCAGGGCGGCGGGGAAGCGGTCGGGGTGGCCAGGTCGACGGCCACACCGTTCGCGTGCAGGCGGTCGATGTGGGCGTCGAGCCAGGTGAAGTCGTAACGCCCCTCCTCCGGTTCGAGCAGGGCCCACGAGAAGACGCCCACCGTGGCCAGGTTGACCCTGGCCCGGCTCATGAGCTCGTCGTCCTCCTTCCAGACCGGCTCGTCCCACTGCTCGGGGTTGTAGTCCCCGCCGAAGGCCAGGCCACCCAGGCGGTCGGTAATGCTGCGAGTCGTCATGACGGTTCCTCGGGTACGGAGAGTCGAGTCGTGCTCTGACGAAGCGCCAGAGCCGAGGGAAGCAGCACGAGGCGACGGGCCTTGCTACGGCGATCGTCGAAGCGCTTCACTTCAGGCGACAAAAAGTAACGGACAAGTTTCGTGTGAAACAAGGGCCTTTACCGCGAGAATGACTTCTGCTGGACCGTCGACGGCCTGTTAGGGCTGGTGAGGCGTCGAAGCGCTTCGACGCAGATGATTCAGATTCGGCTACAACCTCGGCGTGCGAGGGGTGCGCGAGGTGAACCCGGCGTCGGACATGCCGGACGGCGCGAGGTCCGCCGTACGACCACGCGTCGATTTCACGTTGTCCCGGGACCGGAGCCCGCAAGGGGCTCCGGTCCCGGGAGTGGGGGTCATCCGGCGGTCAGAGCGGTCCACTTCTGGTTGGCGCCGCCGTGGCAGTCCCACAGGTGGAGCTGCGTGCCGTCGGTCGTGGAGAAGCCCGGAACGTCGAGACAGCGGCCGGAGGCGGGGTTGCGGTAACCGCCGTTGTAGGGCTGCCAGATCTGGTTGGCGCCGCCGTGGCAGGCCCAGATCTGCACCTTGGTGCCGTTGGCGGTGCCCCCGCCGGCGGCGTCGAGGCATGTGCCCATGGAGCGCAGGGTGCCGCCGTCGTAGGCGGACCAGAGCTGGTTGGCGCCGCCGCCGCAGCCCCAGATCTGGACGGCGGTCCCGTTGGCCGAGTTGGCGCCGCCGACATCCAGGCACTTGCCGGTGGTGCCGGACTCCACGCGTGCGGCGGCGGGGGCGGGGTTCCGCAGCCACCCGGCGCTGTCCGCGGCCTGGATGCCCCGGTGGAAGGCGCTTGCCATCTTCTGGTAGCCCGCGTCGTTGGGATGCAGGGCGTCGGCCAGGTCCGCCGTGGTCAGGCCGCTCATGTCCACGTACGCGACGCGCTTGCCCGCTGCCTGTGCCTCGCTCACGATCTGAGGGATGGCCTGGTTGTACGCGGCCCTGTACTGCTCCTCCGAGCCGCTGGTGGACACGACCAGGGAGGCCACGAGGACGGTCGCGTCGGGGGCGGCGGCGGTGATCTGGTTGACCAGCGACTTCAGCCGCGCGGTGGCAGTGGTGGGCTGGTAGCTCCCGTTGAGGTCGTTGGTGCCGATCTCCAGCGTCACGACGTTGGGCCGGTAGCGCGTCAGCGAGGCGTCGGCGAGTGCGGCGATCTGGTCGATGCGGTATCCGGAGTGGCCTTCGTTGTCGGCGTCGGACATCGAACCGCCCCGCAACGTACCGACGAAGTCCAGCGGATGACCGTCCCCGGCAAGCTTGTCAAACAACGGACCCCGGTAGCCGTTGCCCGTACTGCTCCCCACTCCCCAGGTGATCGAGTCGCCCAACGGCATGACCCGCAGGGGCGTGGTCGAGGCGGCGGAGGCAGGGGTCACACCAACGGCTGCCACCCCGAGCGTGGCAGCGACAAGAGCGATATGGGGAAGAAACCAAGGCTTTCTCATGCAGGCGTCCTCTTCTGCGAGTGATTGCTCCATCAAAGGGACCGAACGCCGTTCCGTCGGCGGTCCGGCCCGTGGGGGGTGCGTGCGTGCTCGATGGTGGCCCGGGCGGTCAGCAGGAGGAGTTGGTCTGGGTGAGCAGGCCCATCCGCCAGGGCAGGTCGATGTAGCCGGTCTCGGCCTTGGGGTCTATGCCCTGGTAGACGTACTGCAGCCGGCACGGATTGATGGTCAGGGTCTGGTCGTTGCCGTCGCGGACCAACTCGCCGTGGCTGATGTCCTCGGTCCAGACGCCGCCCGGGAAGGTGACGTTGTTGCGGCCGGCGAAGGGTTCGTTCTCCGTGGCGGCCAGGGGGGTCCAGCTACCGGTGAGGCTGGACGAGGTGAAGGAGCGGAAATAGCGCCGGCCCGAGGTGTTGCCGATGGCCTCCTGGAGCAGCAGGTACTGGTTGCTGCCGGCGACCTTGTACACGTTGGTCGCCTCGAACAGGTTGTTCTTCGTGTCCGACATCACCATCTGGGTGTTCCCGTAGCCGTTCGGGAAGTTCGCCAGGCTCGTCTGGGCGCGGTAGATGTGCCCGTTGTCGTCACTGAAGAACAGGTGGCAGTCGGTGGTGTCGCAGATGACCCAGAAGTCGATCCACGTGCCCTTGCCCTTGTTGTCCTTGACGACCTGAGGCTCCTCGGACATGAGGAGGCGGGGCGCGGACCACGAGTGCGGGTCGGCCGGGTTCGTGCTGGTGGAGTAGGTGGGCGGACCGGTCTGGTAGACCATGTACCAGAGGTTCTGCGGCGCGAAGTAGAACACCTGGGGCGCGGCCCGGTAGCCGGAGCCCATGGGCGAGGTGTCGAGGTAGGTGTGCGGCGCGGAGGCGGCCTGGGACCAGTCGCCGAAGTTGAACTGCGCCAGACCCCAGCCGGACGGGCTGGCGGTGGTCGCGAAGGTCAGCCACTGGTTGTTGTGCCGCACGATCGAGAAGTCCTTGATCGCCGCCACGTCAGGGTGCCGGGCGTCCGGCTTCGGACCGGCCAGGACGCCGCTGGAGGACCAGCGGAACGTCGACGGCAGCGCGTTGCTGCCGCTGTCGACGCGGACGAGTTTCCACTGC
>NZ_JAGGOT010000060.1 GCF_018614195.1 Streptomyces sp. ISL-43 | reverse complement strand
GTAGGACGCCGCCGAACAACCCGCCCTTTTAGCTCAGTCGGTAGAGCGTCTCCATGGTAAGGAGAAGGTCAACGGTTCGATTCCGTTAAAGGGCTCCAAGAAAAGAAGGCCCCCGCCATTGGCGGGGGCCTTCTTTGCGTTACGGGGCCGGCCCGGAAAGGGCCGGCCCGACGACGTCAGTAGTAGCCGGTGTCGCCGTCGAGGAGTTCGCGGATGGTGTCGAGGTGGCCCGCGTGGCGGGCCGTCTCCTCGATCATGTGGATCAGCATCCAGCGCAGCGAGGCCGAGCCCGACTTGAACTCCCGGTTGAGGCCGGCCTGGTCGAGGGGGTGCGCGGCGATGATCTCGTTCGAGGCCGCGCACTGGCGGTCGTACTCCTGGAGGAGCCGGCCGAGCGGGATGCCCTCGACCATGAAGTCGGCGTCCTCCTCGCCCACGAACTGGGGGCCGGTCGCCGGGTGGTCCAGGAAGAGCACCTCGAACCAGCACTGCTCGGTCCAGCGCATGTGCGAGACGATGCCGGCCACCGTCATCAGCGGGGACTTGGGCAGGACGGACCGGTGGGCGTCCTCCTCGGAGATGCCCTCGCACTTCCACTGGACGATGGAACGCTGGAGGTCGAGCCAGCCCACGAGCTGGGTGCGTTCGTCCGCGGTGAAATCAGGGCGCGTGCGAGAGATCGGCATGGCCGCAGATCCTAACGGGGAGCGGGCTCGCGGTGCATCCGCTTTTCAGTCGCCGCGGCGCTGCTCGGGGATGCGGAAGGCGAGGATGGCCATGTCGTCCGAGGCCGGTTCGGCTGCGAAGCGTTCCACGGCGCGCAGGACGCGGGAGGCGACGGCGCCGGCCGTGAGGCCCGTACAGGTGGTGAGGACCTCGGCGAGGCCGTCGTCGCCGAGCATGCGGGTGCCCTCGCGGCGTTCGGTGACGCCGTCCGTGACGCAGAGCAGGACGTCGCCCGGGTCCAGGGTGAGGGTCTGCTCGTAGAGTTCCAGGTCGTCGAGCACGCCGAGGAGCGGCTGCGGGTCCGCAGCCGGGACGACCTCGCCGTTGCGGCGCAAGCGCAGGGGGAGCGGGTGGCCCGCGCAGACGACCTTCATGTGGGCGCTGCCGTCGGGCTGGGGGTGGAGCTCGCCGTAGAGGAGGGTGAGGAAGCGGCTGCGGGCGCCCTCGTCGAGGATCGCCGCGTTGAGGCGTTCCAGTACGGCCGGGCCGCCGAGGCCCTCGCGGGCCAGGAGGCGCAGTGCGTGGCGGGCCAGGCCGGTGACGGCGGCCGCCTCGGGGCCCGTACCGCAGACGTCGCCGATGGCGAAACCGTAGACGCCGGGACGGATCGGGAAGACGTCGTAGAAGTCGCCGCCCACCTCGTTGCCCTCGCCGGCGGCGCGGTAGATGACCTCGACCTCGATGCCCGGGATGGCCGGGGAGCCGGGAGGCAGCAGGCTGCGCTGGAGGGAACGGCTGATGGCGGTGCGCTCGGAGTACAGGCGGGCGTTGTCCAGGGCGAGGGCGGCGCGCCGGGAGAGGTCCTCGGCGAGTTCGAGGATCTCCTGGCGGAAGTGTTCCTCGGACGGTTTGCCGAGGGTCAGCATGCCGATGACGCGGTTGCGGGCCAGCAGGGGCAGGACGACGGTCTCGCCGCCCACGGCGACCGCCGTGGAGGGCCAGGGGCGGGCGCCGGCCTCGCGGACCGGTTCGGGCGGGCTGACGTGGGAGAGCAGGTCCTTGAGGCCGTCGATGCGTTCCTCGTCCTCGTGCAGGACGTAGGAGAGGTACGGGTCGGAGGCCGGGTCGGCGATGGTGTAGACGGCGCACCAGGTGGCGAGGGTGGGGACGGTCATCTGGGCCATGAGGGCCAGGGTCTGGTCCCGGTCGAGGGTGCCGGCGAGCAGGTCGGAGGCCTCGACGAGGAAGGAGAGGGAGCCGCGGCGCAGTCGTTCGAGCTCGCCGAGGCGGGCGGACTCGACGGCGAGGGCGATGCGGTCGGCGGCGAACTGGAGGCGCAGGGCGTCTTCGTTGGAGTAGCGGCCCGGGTTCTCGGCGGCGATGCCGAGGGAGCCGGTGAGGCGGCCCTCGACCTTGAGGGGGACGGTGACGGCGGAGCGCATGCCGGTGTTCTCCAGGAGCGGGACGGCTCCGGGGACGACGGCGAGGTCCTCGTGGACGGCGGGCATGCGGGCGCTGCCGTACCGGTTGGTGCCGGCCTCGACGGGGACGCGGGCGAAGCGCTGGCGGGTGGAGGGCAGGCCGGTGGTGGCGCGGACCTCCAGCTCGGTCTCGTCGTCGGTGGCCAGGAGGAGGAAGGCGGAGTCGGCGTCGAGGAGGTCGCGGGCCCGTTCCACGGTGCGCTGGAGGAGGCCGTCGAGGTCGTCGGGGGCGGGGGAGCCGATGAAGATCTCGAAGGGGTCCACGGGGCGGGAATCGGCGAGGTGGCCGCCGTCGATGGGGACGCGTACCGGGCTCATGAGCAGGGCGCGCTCGTCGTCGTGGACGAGGAGGCAGACGATGGAGGGCTCGCCGTGGGCGTCGCGGACCCGCAGGTGGGAGGCGTAGACGGGGATGACGCGGCCGTCGGCGCCGCGGATGCCGTAGCTGCCCTCCCAGCGGGACAGGCGCAGGGCCTCGGCGATGCCGGTGCCGGTGCCGGGGGTCTGCGGCCAGGCGGCGAGCTCGGCGAGGGGGCGGCCGACGGCCTTCTCGGCGGGGTGGCCGAAGACGATCTCGGCGTCCTCGTTCCAGGCGCAGATGGTGTCGGTGGCGTCGATCTGGAGGACGGCTACGCGGACCCGGCTGTCGGCGAGGGGGAGGAGCTGGTCGGGGACCACGGGGCCGGCGGAGCGGGTACCGACCGGACGGTCCGGCATGTCGAGGCGGAACCAGACGTGTTTGTGGGTGGCGGTGTACTCGACGCCCCAGCGCGTGGCGAGGGCGGCGCAGAGCATGAGTCCGCGGCCGTCCTCGCGGTCGGGGTCGGCGTACGGGCGCTCGCCGGGGTGGTGGAGGGGGAGCTCGCGCTCCGGGTAGCGGTCGGCGACCTCGACCCGTACGCCGTCCTCGGTGCGCAGGCACAGGACTTCGGCGCGGGTGCCGGCATGGACCACGGCGTTGGTGACGAGCTCGCTGGTGAGGACCACCGCGTCGTCGACGATGTCCGCGAAGCCCCAGCCCTGGAGGGTGTCGCGGACGAACGCGCGGGCGGCGGCGACCGAGCGCCCTTGGGGATCGAAACTGGCAGCCGCCCGTGCCGTGATCACAAGTCTCCTTCGACGCGGTTGGACATCGGGTGCCAGGTTACTTACCTTCACGGTCGGCATGGTGCCCTCGTCGGGGAATCCACCCGCAGGGTGCGGCCGGTGTGCGATGGTGCCGAAGTGTTATGGCCGGGTTCGGCCAGGGTGAAACACTGGGCAGGCTTGAAGAGCCGGGTAGGAACACTCGATGTCCGGTGGAACAGCGGTCGACCCTTTCGGGAGGGACACGGTGGAGTCTGGCGCAGCGGTGCGGCGTACGGGAACGCGCCCGAAGGGCGGACGGTCCCGGCGGACGGGCACGACGGAAGTCGATACGGCCGCTCTGAACCGGCTGCTCACGGCCCTGGTGTCGATGCGGGACGGGAACTTCCGCAAGCGGCTGACGGTGTCCGGCGAAGGCGTGATGGCGGAGATCGCCGCCGTCTACAACGAGGTCGCCGACCGCAATCTCCACCTGACCGGGGAGCTGTCCCGGGTGCGGCGGATGGTGGGCCGCGAGGGCAAGCTGAGCGAACGGCTGGAAACCGGTGCCTGCGAGGGGTCCTGGGCGGCCGCGATCGACGCCTCGAACCAGCTGGTGGACGATCTGGCCCGGCCGGTGTCCGAGGTGGGCCGGGTGCTGTCGGCGGTCGCCGAGGGTGATCTCGACCAGCGGATGGACTTGCGGACCCAAGCCGCGGAAGGGGCCGGTCACCCGCTGCGCGGGGAGTTCCTGAAGGTCGGGCGGACGGTCAACAACCTGGTCGACCAGCTTTCCGCGTTCACGGACGAGGTGACGCGGGTGGCGCTGGAGGTGGGTACCGAGGGCAAGCTCGGCGGCCAGGCCCAGGTGCGTGGAATGTCCGGATCCTGGAAGGATCTGACCGACTCCGTCAACACGATGGCGTACCGGCTCACCGCTCAGGTGCGTGACATCGCTCTCGTGACGACCGCGGTGGCGAAGGGTGATCTGTCGCGCAAGGTCACGGTGCACGTGGCCGGCGAGATGCTCCAGCTGAAGAACACCGTCAACACGATGGTGGACCAGCTGTCCTCCTTCTCCTCCGAGGTGACCCGCGTGGCCCGCGAGGTGGGTACGGAGGGTGAGCTCGGCGGCCAGGCGAAGGTGCCCGGGGTCGCGGGCGTGTGGAAGGACCTCACCGACTCCGTCAACACGATGGCGGGCAACCTGACGGCGCAGGTGCGCGGCATCGCGCAGGTCACGACGGCCGTCGCCAACGGCGACCTGTCACAGAAGGTCCGGGTCAGCGCGCGCGGCGAGGTCGCGCAGCTGGCCGAAACGATCAACCAGATGACCGAGACGCTACGGACCTTCGCCGACGAGGTCACGCGCGTCGCGAGCGAGGTCGGGGCGAAGGGCCTGCTCGGCGGGCAGGCGCAGGTGCCGGGCGCGGCCGGGACGTGGAAGGACCTCACCGACTCGGTGAACACGGTCTTCCGCAACCTGACCACGCAGGTGCGGGACATCGCGCAGGTGACGACGGCGGTGGCCAACGGCGACCTGTCGCAGAAGGTCACCGTGAACGTGGCCGGCGAGATGCTGGAGTTGAAGAACACCGTCAACACGATGGTGGACCAGCTCCAGTCCTTCGGCGCCGAAGTGACGCGAGTGGCCCGCGAGGTCGGCGTCGAGGGTGAACTGGGCGGGCAGGCGCAGGTGCCGGGCGCGGCCGGGACGTGGAAGGACCTCACCGACTCGGTGAACACCGCCTTCCGCAACCTCACCGGGCAGGTCCGCAACATCGCCCAGGTGACGACGGCGGTGGCCAACGGCGACCTGTCGCAGAAGGTCACCGTGGACGTCTCCGGCGAGATGCTCCAGCTGAAGAACACCGTGAACACGATGGTGGACCAGCTGTCCTCCTTCGCCGACCAGGTCACGCGGATGGCGCGCGACGTGGGCACCGAGGGCCGGCTCGGCGGACAGGCCCGGGTCGAGGGGGTGTCCGGCACCTGGAAGGAACTCACCGACTCCGTCAACTTCATGGCCGGCAACCTGACCTCCCAGGTGCGGCAGATCGCCCAGGTGACCACTGCGGTCGCGCGCGGCGACCTCTCGCAGAAGATCGACGTGGACGCGCGCGGCGAGATCCTGGAGCTGAAGAACACCATCAACACGATGGTCGACCAGCTCTCGGCCTTCGCCGAGCAGGTCACCCGGGTCGCCCGCGAGGTGGGTACGGACGGGCGGCTCGGCGGTCAGGCGCAGGTGCCGGGCGTGGCCGGCGTGTGGCGTGACCTGACGGACTCGGTGAACGGCATGGCCGGGAACCTGACCTCCCAGGTGCGCAACATCGCGCAGGTCGCGACGGCGGTGGCCCGCGGTGACCTCTCGCAGAAGATCGACGTGGACGCCCGGGGCGAGATCCTGGAGCTGAAGAACACCCTCAACACGATGGTCGACCAGCTCTCGAACTTCGCGGAGCAGGTGACGCGGGTGGCCCGTGAGGTGGGCACCGAGGGCATCCTGGGCGGCCAGGCCGAGGTGAAGGGCGTCTCCGGCACCTGGAAGGACCTCACCCAGTCCGTCAACTTCATGGCGAACAACCTGACGTCGCAGGTGCGCAACATCGCCGAGGTGACGACGGCCGTTGCCACGGGCGACCTCTCCAAGAAGATCACCGTCGATGCCAAGGGCGAGATCCTGGAGCTCGTCACCACCGTGAACACGATGGTGGACCAGCTGTCCTCCTTCGCGGAGCAGGTGACGCGGGTGGCCCGTGAGGTGGGTTCCGAGGGCATCCTCGGCGGGCAGGCCCGGGTGCGCGGGGTGACCGGCATCTGGAAGGACCTGACCGACAACGTCAACCTGATGGCCAACAACCTCACTTCGCAGGTCCGCAACATCTCGCAGGTCTCGTCGGCGGTGGCCAACGGCGACCTGACGAAGAAGGTCACCGTCGAGGCGCGCGGCGAGGTGGCGCAGCTCGCCGACACCGTGAACACGATGGTGAAGACCCTGTCGTCCTTCGCCGACGAGGTCACGCGCGTGGCCCGCGAGGTGGGTACGGAAGGCCGCCTGGGCGGCCAGGCGCACGTGCCGGGGGTGTCCGGGACGTGGAAGGACCTCACCGACTCGGTGAACTTCATGGCCTCCAACCTCACCGGCCAGGTGCGGCAGATCGCCATGGTCACGACCGCCATCGCCAAGGGCGACATGACCAAGAAGATCGACATCGACGCGCGCGGCGAGATCCTGGAGCTCAAGACCACCATCAACACGATGGTCGACCAGCTGTCGTCCTTCGCCGACCAGGTGACGCGGGTGGCCCGCGAGGTGGGCACCGAGGGCATCCTCGGCGGCCAGGCCCGGGTCCGGGACGTCGACGGCACCTGGCGGGACCTGACCGAGTCCGTGAACGAGATGGCCGGGAACCTCACCCGGCAGGTGCGTGCCATCGCGGCCGTCGCCACGGCGGTGACGCGCGGCGACCTCAACCTCAAGATCGACGTGGACGCGGCCGGCGAGATCCAGGTCCTCCAGGACAACCTCAACACGATGATCGCCAACCTGCGCGACACCACCTTGGCCAACAAGGAGCAGGACTGGCTCAAGGGCAACCTCGCCCGGATCTCCGCCCTGATGCAGGGCCGCCGGGAGCTGGACGACGTCGCCTCGCTGATCATGAGCGAGCTCACCCCGGTGGTCTCCGCGCAGCACGGGGCGTTCTTCCTGGCGCTGCCGGCCGGCGGTACCACCGAGATCGGGACGGAGGGGGGCGCGGACGGTTCGTACGAACTGCGGATGCGCGGGAGTTACGCGTACGCCGGCGGCCAGATGCCCATCTCCTTCCGGCCGGGGGAGGGGCTGATCGGGACCGTTGCCGAGGAGAAGCGGACGATCCTCGTCGAGAACACCCCGCCCGGCTACCTGAAGATCTCCTCCGGGCTGGGCGAGGCCCCGCCGGCGCACGTGATCGTGCTGCCGGTGCTCTTCGAGGGGAAGGCCCTCGGTGTCATCGAGCTGGCCTCCTTCCAGCCCTTCACGCAGATCCAGAAGGACTTCCTCAGCCAGATCGCCGAGATGATCGGTACGAGCGTCAACACCATCTCGGTCAACTCCAAGACGGAGATGCTGCTCAAGCAGTCGCAGGAGATGACCGAGCAGCTGCGCGAGCGCTCGGACGAGCTGGAGAACCGGCAGAAGGCCCTGCAGGCCGCCAACGCCGAGCTGGAGGAGAAGGCCGAGCTGCTGGCCCAGCAGAACCGGGACATCGAGGTGAAGAACACCGAGATCGAGGAGGCCCGGCAGGTCCTGGAGGAGCGCGCCGAGCAGCTCGCGGTCTCGATGCGCTACAAGTCCGAGTTCCTGGCGAACATGTCCCACGAGCTGCGGACCCCGCTCAACTCGCTGCTGATCCTGGCCAAGCTCCTCGCGGACAACGCGGACGAGAACCTCTCGCCGAAGCAGGTGGAGTTCGCCGAGACCATCCACGGGGCCGGCTCCGACCTGCTCCAGCTGATCAACGACATCCTCGACCTGTCGAAGGTCGAGGCCGGGAAGATGGACGTCTCGCCGACCCGGATCGCGCTGGTGCAGCTCGTCGACTACGTGGAGGCCACCTTCCGGCCGCTCACCGCGGAGAAGGGG
The DNA here is from genome assembly GCF_018614195.1 of Streptomyces sp. ISL-43. GTDB lineage: Bacteria > Actinomycetota > Actinomycetes > Streptomycetales > Streptomycetaceae > Streptomyces. The sequence goes on along the minus strand of NZ_JAGGOT010000060.1, from coordinate 63,417 downwards.
CTCGACTTCTCGGTACGGGTCTCCCCGGAGCTCCCGGCGACCCTGCACACCGACGAGCAGCGGCTGCTGCAGGTGCTGCGCAACCTGCTGTCGAACGCGGTGAAGTTCACCGACACCGGGGCGGTGGAGCTGGTGATCCGGCCCGCCGGGGCGGACGTGCCCATGGCGATCCGCCAGCAGCTGCTGGAGGCCGGCTCGCTGCGCGAGGCGGACGCCGACCTGATCGCCTTCTCGGTGACCGACACCGGGATCGGGATCGCCGCGAGCAAGATGCTGGTGATCTTCGAGGCGTTCAAGCAGGCCGACGGGACGACCAGCCGCAAGTACGGCGGCACGGGCCTGGGGCTGTCCATCAGCCGGGAGATCGCCCGGCTGCTCGGCGGGGAGATCCACGCGGCCAGCGAGCCCGGCCGCGGGTCCACCTTCACGCTGTACCTGCCCCTGCACCCGAGCGAGCTGCCCCCGCAGGGGTACGCGCCGCCGACGCCCGGCGGCGCGCGCGCGGAGCTGTACCGCAGGCCGGCCGCCGAGGAGGCGCTGCCCGCGCTGCCCGCGGCTCCGGCCGTGCAGGGCCCCGTAGCGTCCGTGCAGCCGGTTGCGCTGCCGCGGGCCGGGGAACCGGTGGGGCAGGGGTCCTCGGCGTTGTTCCGGCGCCGCCGCAAGGCCTTGAGCGAGCCGCTGCTGCGGGCGGAGGTGCCGGGGCAGGGCGAGGCGGAGGCGTGGGCCGTCGAGGAGCCGCTGCCCGTGGCGCCGCGGACCTACGACTTCCACGGCGAGCGGGTGCTGATCGTGGACGACGACGTGCGCAACGTGTTCGCGCTGACCAGCGTGCTGGAGCAGCACGGGCTGGCGGTGCTGTACGCGGAGAACGGCCGGGAGGGCATCGAGGTCCTGGAGCAGCACGACGACGTGGCGCTCGTGCTGATGGACATCATGATGCCGGAGATGGACGGGTACGCGACGACCTCGGCGATCCGGCGGATGCCGCAGTTCGAGGGGCTGCCGATCATCGCGCTGACGGCGAAGGCGATGAAGGGCGACCGGGAGAAGGCGATCGAGTCCGGAGCCTCGGACTATGTGACCAAGCCGGTGGAACCCGACTATCTACTGTCGGTCATGGAAGGGCATATGCGGGGAAACTGAGGCGTGAGCGGGCGGGCGGGGAGGGACTCCCGAGGGAACCTTCTGCCCTCCCACCACGTTTCCGCTTCGTGCACAGTGACATCTTGGTGACAGGGTGTGGCGATCTCGGGACTGGGGCTACGATGACCGGCACAAGGACGGACGGCGCAAGGATGCCATCCTCTGGGGCGGGGCCCGGCACACAGGCCGGTGCCAGGAGCCGGGGAGGCCCCATGCCGGGGCGAGGAGGACAGGGCATGGTGCAGAAGGCCAAGATCCTCCTGGTCGACGACCGGCCGGAGAATCTGCTGGCGCTGGAGGCCATCCTCTCCGCGCTCGATCAGACCCTGGTCCGGGCGTCGTCGGGGGAGGAAGCGCTCAAGGCGCTGCTGACGGACGATTTCGCGGTCATCCTGCTGGATGTGCAGATGCCCGGCATGGACGGCTTCGAGACGGCCGCGCACATCAAGCGGCGGGAGCGGACCCGGGACATCCCGATCATCTTCCTCACCGCGATCAACCACGGTCCGCACCACACCTTCCGCGGGTACGCGGCGGGCGCGGTGGACTACATCTCCAAGCCCTTCGACCCGTGGGTGCTGCGGGCCAAGGTCTCGGTGTTCGTGGAGCTGTACACGAAGAACTGCCAACTGCGCGAGCAGGCGGCGCTGCTGAGGCTCCAGCTGGAGGGCGGCGGTTCCAACGGTTCGGCGGACGGCTCCAAGGAGACCGCCGGCCTGCTGGCGGAGCTCTCCGCGCGGCTCGCCGCGGTGGAGGAGCAGGCGGAGGCGCTGACCAAGCAGCTCGGCGAGGAAGCGGCCGATCCGGCGGTGGTGGCGACCGCGGCCCACCTGGAGCGCAAGCTCACCGGACTGCGCCGGGCGCTCGACGCGCTGGAGCCGGGTACCAGCGGCGGAGCCGCCGTGCTGCCCGCACAGGGCTGAGATCCGTCGGGGCCCGTCCGCGGGCCCGCTTGGCGGTCCGTCAGGTCTGGCGGTGCGTCAGGGCAGGGCCCGGGCACGGGCATCTCCGGCGGAGTCCGGGGACGACACGAACGGGTGAAGGGGTGGGCACGCGTGTCCACCGGGGCGCGCACCGGTAACCTCGGGCCCATGGCCTCAAGTACGTCCGGTAAGGGTTCCCAGAGCACGGCGGGCACCGCGAAGGGCCGCACCGGCCGTACGACGGCGCCGGCGAAGAAGGCTGCCCCCGCGCGCAAGCCGCCCGCGAAGAAGGCCGCTCCCGCCAAGCGCGCCCCGGTCAAGAAGGTCGCGCCGAAGCCGGCACCGTCCCCCACCGGGGGCGTCCTGCGGCTGGTGCGCGCCATCTGGCTCGGCATCGCGCACGCGGTCGGCGCGGTATTCCGCGGTGTCGGCCGGGGTGCGAAGAACCTGGACCCCGCCCACCGCAAGGACGGCCTCGCGCTGCTGCTCCTCGCGCTCGCGCTGATCGTCGCCGCCGGGACCTGGTCGAATCTGAGCGGGCCGGTCGGGGACCTGGTCACCATGCTGGTGACGGGTGCCTTCGGGCGGCTCGACCTGCTCGTGCCCGTCCTGCTCGCCGTCATGGCGGTACGTTTCATCCGCCATCCCGAACAGCCCGACGCCAACGGCCGGATCGGCATCGGGCTCTCCGCGCTCGTCATCGGGGTCCTGGGGCTCGTGCACATCGCCTGCGGGGCCCCCGGGCGCGACGAGGGCACCACCGCCATGCAGAACGCGGGCGGGCTGATCGGCTGGGGCGCCTCCAAGCCGCTGATCTTCACCATGGGCGCGCCGCTGGCCGTCCCGATGCTGGTGCTGCTCACGATCTTCGGCTTGCTGGTGGTCACGGCCACTCCCGTCAACGCGATCCCGCAGCGCCTGCGCGGTGCGGGGATCCGGCTGGGGATCATCGCGCCGAACGAGTTCGACGAGGGGTACGGCGAGCAGGGGGAGAGCTCGGGCCGGCACGACGCCGAGCAGTGGCGGGCCCGTGCCGGCGAGATCGGCCGGGGAGAGCCCGAGGACGCGGCCGAGGAGGAGGCGCTCGCCCGGCGGCGCCCCCGGCGGTCCGCCGCCCGGCCGGCCATGGACCGCGAGATGGACGCCGTCGACGTGGCCGCGGCGGCCGCCGCCGCCCTGGACGGGGTGGTGTATGGCGGGATGCCGCCCTCCCCGCTGGTCGCCGACCTCACGTACGGCATCGCCGTGGAGAGCGAGGGGGTGGAGATCACCGCTCCGGTGCCCTCCGCCCGCGAGGAGAAGCCCCCCGCGGTCGCGGCCCCGCCGCACGACACCACGGCGGCGGCCTCCGGGACGCTGTCCGTCCCCGATCTGACCAAGGCCCCGCCCGAGACCCAGGCGCTGCCGCCCCGCGCCGAGCAGCTCCAGCTGCGCGGGGACATCACGTACGCCCTGCCCTCGCTGGACCTGCTGGAGCGCGGGGGGCCCGGCAAGACCCGTAGCGCCGCGAACGACGCGGTGGTCGCCTCGCTGACGAACGTCTTCACCGAGTTCAAGGTCGACGCGAAGGTCACCGGTTTCACCCGCGGCCCGACCGTGACGCGCTACGAGGTGACCCTCGGCGCGGCGGTGAAGGTGGAGCGGATCACGGCACTGGCGAAGAACATCGCCTACGCCGTCGCCTCGCCGGACGTCCGGATCATCAGCCCGATCCCGGGCAAGTCGGCCGTCGGCATCGAGATCCCGAATTCCGACCGCGAGATGGTCAACCTCGGCGACGTGCTGCGCCTCGCGGACGCCGCCGAGGACGACCACCCCATGCTGGTCGCGCTCGGCAAGAACGTCGAGGGCGGCTATGAGATGGCCAACCTCGCCAAGATGCCGCACGTGCTGGTCGCCGGCGCCACCGGCTCCGGCAAGTCCTCCTGCATCAACTGCCTGATCACCTCGGTGATGGTGCGGGCGACCCCGGAGGACGTCCGGATGGTGCTGGTCGACCCCAAGCGGGTGGAGCTGACGGCGTACGAGGGCATTCCGCACCTGATCACGCCGATCATCACCAACCCCAAGCGGGCCGCCGAGGCGCTCCAGTGGGTCGTGCGGGAGATGGACCTGCGCTACGACGACCTGGCGGCCTTCGGGTTCCGGCACATCGACGACTTCAACCAGGCGATCCGCGACGGCAAGATCAAACTGCCGCCGGGCAGCGAGCGGGAGCTCAGCCCGTATCCGTACCTCCTGGTGATCGTCGACGAGCTCGCCGACCTGATGATGGTGGCCCCGCGCGACGTGGAGGACTCGATCGTCCGCATCACCCAGCTGGCCCGCGCGGCCGGCATCCACCTGGTGCTCGCCACGCAGCGGCCCTCGGTGGACGTGGTGACCGGTCTGATCAAGGCGAACGTGCCCTCGCGGCTCGCCTTCGCCACCTCCTCGCTCGCCGACAGCCGGGTCATCCTCGACCAGCCGGGCGCGGAGAAGCTCATCGGGAAGGGCGACGGGCTGTTCCTGCCGATGGGCGCGAACAAGCCGGTCCGCCTCCAGGGCGCCTTCGTCACCGAGGCCGAGATCGCCGGGATCGTGCAGCACTGCAAGGACCAGATGGCGCCCGTCTTCCGCAACGACGTCACGGTCGGGCAGAAGCAGACGAAGGAGATCGACGAGGAGATCGGCGACGACCTGGACCTGCTGTGCCAGGCGGCCGAGCTGGTCGTCTCGACGCAGTTCGGGTCCACGTCGATGCTCCAGCGCAAGCTGCGGGTGGGCTTCGCGAAGGCGGGCCGGCTGATGGACCTGATGGAATCGCGGGGGATCGTCGGGCCGAGCGAGGGCTCGAAGGCGCGCGACGTGCTGCTGAAGGCCGACGAGCTGGACGGAGTGCTCGCGGTCATCCGGGGGGAGACTTCCGACTAGCGGGCGGCGGTGGACCGGGGCGCCGCGGGCGGTGGGGGGTTTCGGTGGACCGGCGGCGGGGCGGTGGAGGGGCGGCGGCGGACCCGTGGCGGACGCGGCGCGCGCAAAGGATCGGGAGGCGGCCGTTTCTCCTGGGGCCGCGTCCAGTTGAGGAAGGTGGCGGCGCCTTCCGGGCCGCCGCACCGGGCGGGAGCCCCGTAGCCATTCGTATGGCGTAGGAAGGCCCCCCTCCGGTTGCCCCACCCTTTCGTCACCCCCCTAGACTGGACATCCAGCAGGTGGCTACACGCTCGAAAGGCGCCCTCGTGTCCATCGGCAACTCCAACTCCCCCGAAGAAGAGCGGCCTTCGACCGACGACCGGTCCGAGGACCGCATCGTCGAACGTTCCGTCGAAGAGCCGTCGATCGGGACGGCCCTCAAGAAGGCCCGGATCGCCGCCGGGCTGACTGTCGACGAGGTCAGTTCCACCACCCGCGTGCGCATTCCGATCGTGCACGCGATCGAATCCGACGACTTCACGCGCTGCGGCGGCGACGTCTATGCCCGCGGCCACATCCGTACGCTCGCCCGCGCCGTGGGACTCGATCCGGCACCCCTGATCGAGAGCTACGACGCGGCCCACGGCGGGCGGCCGGCACCCACCCCCGCCGCGCCGAGGTTCGAAGCCGAGCGGATCCGCCCCGAGAGGCAGCGGCCCAACTGGACCGCCGCCATGGTCGCCGCCATCGTCGCCGTGATCGGCTTCGTCGGCTTCACCGCCTTCGGCGGCGACGACAAGGACAAGCAACCGGTGGCGGAAGGCTCCGCCTCCCCGAAGCCCGCACCCACGCCGAACGCCGGGAAGCCCTCGGTCCAGGCACCGAAGGCACCTCAGGCCCCCAAGCCGGAGCCCTCGGACAGCGCCATCGCCGCCGCGCCCAAGGACCTCGTCACGGTCGTCCTGACGGCCAACGACGGCGAGAGCTGGATCTCGGCCAAGGACCACAGTGGCCGGCTCCTCTTCGACGGCACGCTCGCGCAGGGCGAGTCGAAGACGTTCACGGACAAGGAGTCCATCGACCTCGTACTCGGCGACGCCGGGGTCGTGAAGCTCTTCGTGAACGGCAAGGAGATCAAGGACGAATTCCAGCCCGGACAGGTGGAACGTCTCACATACACCAAGGACGACCCGCGTCAGGGACAGGCCCAGGCGGGCTGACCAGCAAGGAATAACGAATTCCGGATCCCCGGGGTGCTGCGCCGCACCCCGGGGATCTTGTCGTACCGGGACGGGAGGCGGGGGCCGGCGCCGGGACGAAGTAGTCTTGAGTCCATGCCCGAACGCCGTACCGTCGCCCTTGTCACTCTTGGCTGCGCCCGTAACGAGGTGGACTCGGAGGAGCTCGCAGGCCGCTTGGCGGCGGATGGCTGGGAGCTCGTCGAGGACGCCGCCGATGCGGACGTAGCCGTCGTCAACACCTGCGGCTTCGTCGAAGCCGCCAAGAAGGACTCCGTAGACGCCCTGCTGGAGGCCAACGATCTCAAGGATCACGGCCGCACGCAGGCCGTCGTAGCCGTCGGCTGCATGGCCGAGCGCTACGGCAAGGAACTCGCCGAAGCGCTCCCCGAAGCCGACGGAGTGCTCGGCTTCGACGACTACGCCGACATCTCCGACCGCCTCCAGACCATCCTCAACGGCGGCATCCACGCCTCCCACACCCCGCGCGACCGGCGCAAGCTGCTGCCGATCAGCCCGGCGGCGCGCCAGGACGCCGAGGTGGCGCTCCCGGGCCACGCCCAGGAGCCGGAGGCTTCCCCCGAGGACCTCCCGCAGGGCGTCGCGCCCGCCTCCGGGCCGCGCGCGCCGCTGCGCCGCCGCCTGGACAAGAGCCCGGTCGCCTCGGTCAAGCTGGCCTCCGGCTGCGACCGGCGCTGCTCCTTCTGCGCCATCCCGTCCTTCCGCGGCTCCTTCATCTCCCGCCGCCCCAGCGACGTGCTGGGCGAGACGCGCTGGCTCGCCGAGCAGGGCGTCAAGGAGATCATGCTGGTCTCGGAGAACAACACCTCGTACGGCAAGGACCTGGGCGACATCCGCCTGCTGGAGACCCTGCTGCCCGAGCTGGCCGAGGTGGACGGCATCGAGCGCGTCCGCGTCAGCTACCTCCAGCCCGCCGAGATGCGGCCCGGACTGATCGACGTACTGACCTCGACCCCCAAGGTCGTCCCGTACTTCGACCTCTCCTTCCAGCACTCGGCGCCCGACGTGCTGCGCGCCATGCGCCGCTTCGGTGACACCGACCGGTTCCTGGAGCTGCTGGACACCATCCGCACCAAGGCCCCGCAGGCCGGCGTCCGGTCCAACTTCATCGTCGGCTTCCCCGGCGAGAAGGAGTCGGACTTCGCCGAGCTGGAGCGTTTCCTCACCAACGCGCGGCTCGATGCCATCGGCGTCTTCGGCTACTCGGACGAGGACGGCACCGAGGCCGTCACGTACGAGAACAAGCTGGACGCCGACACCATCGCCGAGCGCCTCGCCCACATGCAGCGCCTCGCCGAGGAGCTCACCTCGCAGCGCGCGGAGGAGCGGATCGGGGAGACGCTGGAGGTGCTCGTCGAGACGGTCGTCCCGATCGATGAGGCCGAGGAGGGCGAGGGCGCCTACGGGCGCGCCGCCCACCAGGCGCCCGAGACCGACGGCCAGGTCGTCTTCACGGACGGCGCGGGACTGGTCCCCGGGCGTATCGTCACGGCGAAGGTGGTCGGCACACTGGGCGTGGACCTGGTGGCGGAGCCCCTGGGCGTGGACCTTGAGGAGGCGGCCGGATGACCGGAGCCCCGGCATCTGCGGCGGGCGGGACCGGCCGCCGGCCCGCGCCCGGCGCGAAGCTGGGCGCCGCGGCGGTCAACCAGGCCAGTCTGTGGAACATCGCCAACATCCTGACGATGATCCGACTGGTCCTGGTGCCGGGATTCGTGATGCTGCTGCTCGCCGACGGGGGATACGACCCCGTCTGGCGGGCGCTGGCCTGGGCGGCGTTCGCCGTCGCCATGATCACCGACATCTTCGACGGGCATCTGGCCCGTACGTACAACCTGGTCACCGACTTCGGGAAGATCGCCGACCCCATCGCCGACAAGGCGATCATGGGGTCGGCCTTGGTGTGTCTGTCGTTGCTCGGCGACCTGCCCTGGTGGGTGACCGGGGTGATCCTCGGCCGGGAACTCGGGATCACGCTCATGCGTTTCTGGGTCATCAGGTACGGAGTGATCCCCGCGAGCCGGGGCGGCAAGCTGAAGACCCTGGCTCAAGGCACGGCCGTGGGCATGTACGTGCTCGCGCTGACCGGGCCGCTGGCGACCATGCGGTTCTGGGTGATGGCGGTCGCCGTCATCCTGACCGTCGTCACTGGTTTGGATTACATCCGGCAGGCGGTCGTGCTGAAGCGCAAGGGACTTGCCGCGGAGCGTGCCGCTCAGTGAGCGGCACGGCCGGCGGCGGGGCGAGCGGTGTGGCGCACGGTGTGTCGCGTGGCGCGGTAACGCAAGAGGCGGGTGATTCTTCGGTGACTGGTGATGCGGTACGGAATGCCGTCACGGCTGCCGGGGACACCGGAGCCGTTGCGGCCGATGTGCTGCGGATGCTCGCGGAGAGTAACGGTACGGTCGCTGTGGCGGAGTCGCTGACCGGCGGCATGGTGGCCGCCGAGCTCACCGCCGTCCCCGGCGCCTCCCGGTCCTTCCGCGGCTCGGTCACGGCGTACGCCACCGAGCTGAAGCACCGGGTGCTGGGCGTGGACGCGGAGCTGCTGGCCGCCGAAGGCGCGGTGAACGCGCAGGTCGCGGAGGAGATGGCGGCCGGAGTGCGGCGCGTGCTGGGTGCCTCATGGGGCATCGCGACCACCGGAGTGGCCGGTCCGGACGCGCAGGACGGCCGGCCGGTGGGCACGGTTTTCATCGCCGTGGCGGGTCCCGGGAGCAGGAAAACGGCCCGGCTGCGGTTGAAAGGCTCCCGCGCGGAAATTCGTAGGGAGAGTGCACGGACAGTGCTCGAGCTGCTCGCGAGCGAACTCCGCGAGAATCTGCGGGGGCAGGATACGGAACAGGACGGGGGGATTTGATGTTTGCAGCCCTGAGTGAACACGACATCGCTCCCCGCACGGCCGCCGCGCGAGGCGGTACGGTGGGGCGTGAAGGTTACGGCTACACGGTCAGAGGAGGGAGCCACCGATGATTCTGCTCCGTCGCCTGCTGGGTGACGTGCTGCGTCGGCAGCGCCAGCGCCAGGGCCGTACTCTGCGCGAAGTCTCCTCGTCCGCCCGAGTTTCGCTCGGCTATCTCTCCGAGGTGGAGCGGGGGCAGAAGGAGGCATCTTCCGAGCTGCTCTCCGCGATCTGCGACGCGCTTGACGTACGGATGTCCGAGCTCATGCGCGAAGTCAGCGACGAGCTGTCGCTGGCCGAGCTGGCACAGTCGGCCGCGGCAAGCGAACCGGTGCCCGCACCGGTCCGCCCGATGCTCAATTCGGTATCCGTGGCCTCGGTCACGGGTGGCCCGGAGCGGGTGACCATCAAGGCACCCGTGGAAGCGGTGAATGTCGTAGCCGCATGACGCGTTCTCGAGTGTGCTGAGCGCGTAGTGGTCACGCCATGAGCGTGCGAGTGTGGCCGGAGCCCCGGTCGGTGCCTCAGGCACCGACCGGGGCTCCGGGCCGTTCTGGGTGCGGGGGTGCGGGCGTGCGGGGGGTGCGGGAGGATGGGCCCGTCCGGGTCCCCGGCCCCTGGGAGGTGACCGTGCGGCGGTTGCTGCGCATACCCGCGGGCCTGGTCCTCGTGCTGGCCGTGGGCGCCCTGTGGTGGTGGGCCGTGCTCCGGCTGGCGCTGGCGCCGGCCGAGGCGGGGCCCTTGGAAGGTGCGGTCGCCGTCGGTGGGTGGGGTCTGGGGCTGCTGCCCGTGCACTGTGTGCCGGGGCCCGTGCGGAGTCGTCGTGGGGCGGGGCGGCGCGGGGCTGACGGTGTCGGGGGCGATGGCGGTGGTGGTGGCGGGGAGTGGGCCGCCGGGTCGGTGGCCGCCCCGTCGGTGGCTGACGGGTCCGTGACGGCCGGGGAAGCGGCTACCAGGGCATCGAGACTCCACCGTTCGGACGAAGGATCTGGCCCGTCATGAAGGACGAGGCGTCCGAGGCGAGGTAGAGCACGGCCTGGGCGATGTCCTCGGGCTCGCCGACGCGGCGCAGCGGGGACATCCGGGTCATCATCGCCTCCGTCTGCTCCTGGACCTCGGGGCTGTGGCGGCCGGTCATCGGGGTGCGGATCCACCCCGGTGCGACGGCGTTGACGCGGATGCCGTGGGGTCCGACCTCGGTGGCAAGGGTCTTGGTGAGCTGTACGACGGCGGCCTTGGCCGCGCTGTAGCAGAGCAGGCCGGGCTGGGCGGCGTCCACGGCGCCGGAGGCCATCGTGATGATCGAACCGGGACGGCCCGCCGCGATCATGGAGCGGGCGGCCTCCTGGCAGGTGCGCAGGACGCCCTTGAAATTGATGTCCAGGACCCGGTCGAGGTCCTCGTCGGCCGTCTCCAGGACGCTGCTGCTGTGCATGATCCCGGCGATCGCGGCGGTGATGTCGAGCGGGCCGGCCTGCGCGACGGCGGCCTTGACGGCGGCGCGGTCGGTCACGTCGAGGGGGTGGACTTCTGCCTGCCCGCCCGCCTTGGTGATCAGCTCGGCCGTCTCCTGGAGGCCCTGGGCGTCGCGGTCCGCGCAGTGCACGGCCGCCCCCGCCCAGGCGAGGAGTACGGCGGTGGCGCGGCCTATGCCGCTGGCGGCGCCGGTGACCAGGGCGGTGCGGCCGGTGAGGTCGTACGGAGTGGGTGTGGGCATGCGGGGACGGTACGACCGGATCTGACGGAGCGTCAACTATGGCGTAGGGCCGGATTGGCAGCGGGGGCACCAGTACGTGGGGCGGCCGTCCTGCGGGGCCTCGCGGACCGGGGTGCCGCAGCGCAGGCAGGGGCGGCGGGCGCGGCCGTAGACGAAGAGGTCCTGACCGGGCCGGCGGCTGCCGGTGGTGTTGCGGCGGCGGTCCTTGTTCGCGTCGAGGAGCCGGTGCGCGGCGGCCGCGAGGCGGGGGAGCGTGGCCTGCGGGATGTCGCCGACGGAGGTCCAGGGGGTGAGCCGGGCGAGGAAGCAGAGCTCGCACTTGTAGATGTTGCCGATGCCGGCCAGGTTGCGCTGGTCGAGGAGAGCCTCGCCGAGGGGGCGCCCGGGGGCGGCGAGGAGGTTCGCGGCGGCGACCTCCTCGTCCCAGTCGGGGCCGAGGAGATCGGGGCCGAGGTGGCCGACGGCGCGGTGCTCGTCGGCGGTGCGGATCAGTTCGACGACGGGGAGACGGTAGCCGACGGCGGTGTGGTCGGGGGTGGCGAGGATGACGCGGATCTCGTGGGCGGGGCCTGCGGGGCCTGCGGTCTTGGCAGCTTTGGCCGTCTTGGCGGGGCTGGTGGTGGGGGCGGCGCCGGGGCCGGCGGCGGGCGGGCCGACGGTGGTGGCAGGACCGGTCGCGGCGGTGCCGGTGCCGGGGGCAGGGAGGATGCGCCAGGCGCCGTCCATGCGGAGGTGGGTGTGGAGGGTGAGGGGGGTTGCGGGTTCGCGGGTCGGGGCGTCGAGGTCTGCGGCCGGGCCGAAGCGGATGAGGAGGTGCTTGCCCCGGGAGACGACGCCGAGGATGGTCCTGCCGGTGAGGTCGGCGGTGGCGAAGCGGGGGACGCGGAGGTCGGAACGGGTGATCACCTTGCCCGCGAGGGCGTCGCGGAGCCGGGCCGCGGTGCGGTAGACGCTGTCGCCTTCGGGCATGGACCCAATTGTCCCGCGCGGGTGGTGTCGTGCGGGTGGTGGCGGTGGCGGTGCCTTGCGGGCTCGGTGGGCGGTGCCGGGGCCTGTGCCTGTGCCTGTGCCTGTGCCTGTGTTGGCGCCGGGCTCGGGGCCTTCCGGGCTCGGTGGGCGGTGCCGGGGCCTGTGCCTGTGCCTGTGCTGGCGCCCGGCTCGGGGGCTTGCGGACTCGGTAGCGGCGCCGGTGGGGGAGTGCTGCGGGCGGAGCGGACGGCCGCTGCGCGGAGCTGCTCCCCGCCCTGCCCTTCCCCCGTTCCCCGGGGCCCGGCCCCGGACCCCGGGCGACTGGCGGCGGTCGGGCCGCGCCCCCGGGCGTGGCCGCGGACTTCCTGGGCGGCCCGCGGCGTCTGGTGCCGTGCACGGCAAGGCGGAGAGGGCGCCTCGCGTACTGGACGTACTCGGGAGCCCCGACGACGCGGCCACGTGCGGTGCCAGGCGTCGCGGGCCCGGCGAGATCCGGAAGGGACGGTCTAGCGGAGGCGGAGGCCGCGGGGGGTGGCGTGGAAGCCCGCGGCTTCGATGGGTGGGGCGTAGGGGGAGGTCAGGGAGGCGGCGGCGTTGATGCGTTCCACCGTGAGGGCCGGGAGGGTGCCCGTACGGGAGGCCGTGGTCAGGGCTGCCACCGCCGCTGCGAGGCGGGAGTCGTCCGGTGGGGGCCAGGCGAGGAGGGTCTTGCCGCCGCGCTCCAGGTAGAGGGTGAGTTCGCCGTCGACCAGGACCACCAGGGAACCCGCCTTGCGGCCCGGCTTGTGGGTGGCGCCGGTCGGGGGCTCCGGCCAGGGCAGGGCCGCGCCGTAGGCGTTCGCCGGGTCGGCGGCCGCGAGGACCACCGCCGCCAGCGGGGGCGGGGTCCGCTCGGCCGCGCGGAGGCGGTCGACCGCGCCGTCCATGGCGAACTGCGCCGCACCCAGTCCCTCGACCACATAGCCCCGGCGGGCCTGGCCGCTGTCCTCGAAGGCGGACAGGACGCGGTAGACCGCGCTGAAGCCGCCCTCCACGCCTTCGGCGGCCACCGCGCCCCGGGTCACCACGCCGTGGCGGTCCAGCAGGGTGCGGGCGAGGGCGTGCGCGCGGTGGGTCGGGTCGGGGGCGTGGACCGGGAGCAGGGACCAGCGGCCCGACACCGTGGGCGGGCCCGTACGGGAGACCGTGGCGGTGAGCGTGCCGTAGCGGCCGCGCGGGACGGTGCGGCGCGCACGGTGGGCGGTGGCGCCGGCCGTGCGGCCCGAGCCGAGCAGGGAGCGCAGGGGGGCGAGGGTGTCGTTGGTCAGGCGGCCCGACCAGGCCAGGTCCCAGAGGGCGGAGGAGAGGTCCGCGTCGGAAATCTCGGGGTGCCGGGCGCGCACCGACTCCGTGAGCTGGCGGAAGAACAGGCCGTAGCCGCCGGAGAGGGCGTCCAGGAGGGCCTGGTGGACCGGGGTGAGCTCCAACGGGTGTGGCGGCGGGAGGAGGAGCGGGGCCGCCTCCGCGAGGTAGAGGGAGATCCAGCCGTCCTTGCCCGGCAGAGCCCCCGCACCCGCCCAGACCACCTCGCCCGTGGTGGTCAGGTCGTCCAGGAGCGTCGGGGAGTAGTCCGAGACCCGGGACGGGAGGATCAGGCGTTCCAGCGCGGAGGCCGGAACCGGGGCGCCTTGCAGCTGTTCGATCGCGCGGGCCAGCCCGTCGATGCCGCGCAGGGCTCCGCCCAGGTGCTGCCACTGGGGGAGGAAGGTGGCGAGGGAGGCGGGCGGGACAGGCTCCAGCTCCTGGCGCAGCGCCGCCAGCGAGCGGCGGCGCAGCCGGCGCAGCACTGTCGCGTCGCACCACTCCTGGCCGATGCCCGCCGGATGGAACTCGCCCTGCACCACCCGCCCGGCCGCCGCGAGCCGGTGCAGCGCGCCGTCCGTCACGGCCGGGCCCAGACCGAAGCGGGCGGCGGCGGTGGCCGTGTTGAAGGGGCCGTGCGTGCGGGCGTACCGGGCGAGGAGGTCGCCGAGCGGGTCCTTCACCGGTTCGGTGAACGCCTCGGGGACGCCCACCGGGAGCGCCGTGCCCAGCGCGTCCCGCAGCCGGCCCGCGTCCTCGATGGCCGCCCAGTGGTCCTCGCCGCCGATCCGGACCCGGATCGCCCTGCGGGACGCGGAGAGGGACTGCGCCCACGCCGGGTCCGCGCCGCGCGCGGTGAGCTCCGCCGGGGTGAGCGGGCCCAGCATGCGCAGCAGGTCGGCCACGGACTCGGCGCCCTTGGCCCGCCGGTCCTCCGTCAGCCACTGGAGCTCCCGCTCCAGCTCCGCTAGTACCTCCGGGTCCAGGAGCTCGCGGAGCTCCGCCTGGCCCAGCAGCTCGGCCAGCAGCCGGGAGTCCAGCGACAGCGCGGCCGCCCTGCGCTCGGCGAGGGGCGAGTCGCCCTCGTAGAGGAACTGGGCGACGTAGCCGAAGAGGAGGGAGCGGGCGAAGGGGGAGGGCTCGGGGGTGGTGACCTCGACGAGGCGTACGCGGCGGGCCTCGATGTCCCCCATCAGCTCGGTCAGGCCCGGTACGTCGAAGACGTCCTGCAGGCACTCCCGTACGGCTTCCAGCACGATCGGGAAGGAGCCGAACTCCGAGGCCACCTGGAGGAGCTGCGAGGCGCGCTGGCGCTGCTGCCACAGCGGGGTGCGCTTGCCCGGGTCGCGGCGCGGCAGCAGCAGGGCGCGCGCCGCGCACTCGCGGAAGCGGGAGGCGAACAGCGCGGAGCCGCCCACCTGATCGGTGACGATCTGGTTGACGTCTCCGTGGTCGAAAGCCACGTCCGCCGCGCCGAGCGGGGGCTTCTCGTCGTCGAAGTCGAAGGACCGGTCCCGCGCCGGGTCGTGGTCCAGCAGGTCCAGGTCCATGCCCAGCAGGTCGGCGTCCGGCAGGCGCAGCACGATGCCGTCGTCGGCGTGCATCACCTGCGCGTCCATCCCGTACCGCTCGGAGAGGCGGGCGCCGAGGGCCAGCGCCCACGGGGCGTGCACCTGGGCGCCGAAGGGGGAGTGGACGACGACCCGCCAGTCGCCGAGCTCGTCGCGGAACCGCTCGACCACGATGGTCCGGTCGTCCGGGACGTGGCCGCAGGCCTCGCGCTGTTCGGCGAGGTACGACAGGACGTTCTGGGCGGCCCAGGCGTCCAGGCCGGCCGCCAGCAGGCGCAGGCGGGCGTCCTCGTCCGCAAGGCCGCCGAGCTCGCGCAGGAACGCGCCGACCGCGCGGCCCAGTTCGAGCGGGCGCCCCAGCTGGTCGCCCTTCCAGAACGGCAGGCGGCCCGGGACCCCGGGGGCGGGGGTGACCAGGACGCGGTCGCGGGTGATGTCCACGATCCGCCAGGAGGTGGTGCCGAGGGTGAAGACGTCGCCGACGCGGGACTCGTAGACCATCTCCTCGTCGAGCTCGCCGACCCGGCCGCCGCCCTTCTTCGGGTCGGCGCCGGCCAGGAAGACGCCGAAGAGGCCGCGGTCGGGGATGGTCCCGCCGGAGGTGACCGCGAGCCGCTGGGCTCCGGGCCGGCCGGTGATCGTACCGGCCACGCGGTCCCACACCACCCGGGGTCTGAGCTCGGCGAACGCGTCCGACGGATAGCGGCCGGCCAGCATGTCCAGTACCGCCGTGAACGCCGATTCCGGCAGCGCCGCGAAGGGCGCCGCCCGCCGCACCAGGGCGATCAGGTCGTCCAGCTGCCAGGTGTCCATCGCGGTCATCGCGACCAGCTGCTGGGCGAGGACGTCCAGCGGATTGGAGGGGACCCGCAGGGACTCGATCGAGCCCGTGCGCATCCGCTCGGTGACCACCGCGGCCTGCACCAGGTCGCCCCGGTACTTGGGGAAGACGACACCGGTGGAGACCGCGCCCACCTGGTGCCCGGCCCGGCCGACGCGCTGGAGTCCGGAGGCCACCGACGGCGGGGACTCCACCTGGATGACGAGGTCGACCGCGCCCATGTCGATGCCGAGCTCCAGGCTGGAGGTGGCGACCACGGCGGGCAGCCGGCCCGCCTTCAAGTCCTCCTCGACCAGCGCCCGCTGCTCCTTGGAGACCGAGCCGTGGTGGGCGCGGGCCAGTAGCGGCGGCGCGCCCAGGGCGGCGCCCGACTGGGCCATGATCTCGGCCGGGGGCGTGCCCTCGGGCAGGGGGCTTCCCATGGCACGCTCGTACGCGATCTCGTTGAGCCGGTTGCACAGACGCTCGGCGAGGCGGCGGGAGTTGGCGAACACGATCGTGGAGCGGTGGGCCTGGACCAGATCGGCGATCCGCTCCTCCACATGCGGCCAGATCGACGGTTTGTCGCCGCCCTCCTTGCCCTCGGTGGCGGGGGAGCCGCCCAACTCGCCCATGTCCTCGACCGGGACGACCACCGACAGGTCGAACTCCTTCGTCGACGGCGGCTGGACGATCTCCACCTTGCCGCGCGGCGCGAGGTAGCGGGCCACCTCGTCCACCGGCCGGACCGTCGCCGACAGCCCGATCCGGCGCGCGGGCCGCGGCAGCAGCTCGTCCAACCGCTCCAGGGACAGGGCGAGATGGGCGCCGCGCTTGGTCCCGGCGACCGCGTGCACCTCGTCCAGGATCACCGTCTCGATCCCGGCCAGGGCGTCGCGGGCCGCCGACGTCAGCATCAGGAACAGCGACTCGGGAGTGGTGATCAGGATGTCCGGCGGCCGGGTCACCAGCGCCCGCCGCTCGGCCGGCGGGGTGTCGCCGGAGCGGATCCCGACCCGGATCTCCGGCTCCGGTAGGCCGAGGCGCACCGACTCCTGCCGGATCCCGGTCAGGGGGCTGCGCAGATTGCGCTCCACGTCCACCGCCAGGGCCTTCAGGGGCGAGACGTACAGCACCCGGCAGCGCTTCTTCGCCTCGGCCGGCGGCGGGGCCGACGCGAGCTGGTCGAGGGCGGCGAGGAAGGCCGCCAGGGTCTTGCCGGAGCCGGTGGGGGCCACCACCAGCACGTCCGAACCGGCTCCGATCGCCCGCCAGGCACCCTCCTGGGCGGCGGTGGGCGAGACGAAGGCCCCCGTGAACCAGGAGCGGGTCGCGGGGGAGAACGAGTCGAGCGCGGTTCCGGACATGCCCCCATCGTGCACCCGCCCACTGACAACCGGCCGGACCTGCGTAAACGCCCCGACCGGCCGGGGCGCAGAATGGAGGGATGGGGACGGGCACCGGAGCGGACGAGGGCCGCCGGGAGTGGGCGCGGCACTGGCAGTACGCGGAACTGCCCGGGCTGGACCTGCTGCGCGCCCACTACGTCCGCCACACCTTCCCGCGCCACGCCCACGACGGCTACGTCATCGCGGCCGTCACCGGCGGCATCGAGGAGATCGGCCTGCCGGGCGGCACCGTCCGAGCAGGCCCCGGCAGCGTGGTCCTGATCAACCCCGAGGTCGCGCACACCGCCCGCGCCGGAGTCCCCGAGGGCTGGGCCTACGCCACCCTCTACCCCTCCCGGGCGCTGATCGCCGAGGTCGCCGACGAGATCGGCACCCTGCGCGGGACCCCCGGATTCACCGCCGACATGGTCGCCGACCCGCAGGCCTCGCGGGTGATCGCGGAAGTCCACCGGGCCGCCGAGGCGGGGAACGCGCTGGTCGCCGACACGCTGCTGCGCGGCGCCGTGGCCCGGATGCTGACCCGGCACGCCGGGCCGCTGCCCGCCCGTACGGTACGCCGCGCGGGCGCCGCCGACGCCGAGCGGGCCCGGGCCGTACTGGAGGAGCGGATGGGCGAGCCGCCGTCGCTGGAGCAGCTCGCGGCGGAATTGGGGACGAGCCCGTTCGCACTGCTGCGGGCCTTCCGGGAGCGGTACGGCATGCCGCCGCACACCTGGCTGACCGACGCCCGGGTCCGGCGGGCGCGCCGGCTGCTCGACGCGGGGACCCCGCCGGCGGAGGCGGCCGTCACCGTCGGCTTCACCGACCAGCCGCACCTGAACCGGCACTTCACCCGCATCGTGGGGGTACCGCCGGGCGCCTACCGGCGGGAACGGGCGGCCGGTTAGGGTCTGGATCATGGACCGGTCGGAGCGGGCGAGGGTGTGGGCCGCGTACACGGCGCAGGTGCGCGGGCTGGTGCCCGAGTGGCCGCCGCCGGGCGCGGTGGTCGAGCAGGACGGGCCCCTCGTACGGACGCACTACGGCACGCACGGCACGGTCGGCCACCAGCCGCTGACGCACATCGCGCGCGCGGAGCTCGCCGCACTGGTGCGCAGGCAGCAGGCGGCCTTCGGGGCGCGCAACGAGCCGGTCCAATGGAAGGTGTACGGGGCCGACCCGCCGGCCTTGGCCGAGGAGTTGGAGGCGGCCGGGTTCACCGCCGATCCGGAGCGGTCGCTGCTGGTGGCGGAGTTCAAGGCGATCGCCCCGAGGAGGGACGCCCGGGTGCGCTCCGCCCTCCCGGGCGCGCGGGTACGCGAGCTGGCTGCCACGAGCGGTCCGCACGCCAGGCCGCTGGCTGAGGTGGAGGCCGACGGCTGGGCCGCGTACGGCAGAGGCGGTCGGGGGGACACCGTGGTCCTGGTCGATGGAGCCCGTGTGACCGCCGCCGGGTGGGCGGGACGCTTCGCGGACTCGGACTTCGTCGTCATCGGCGGGCTGACCGGGCCGCACGTCGCACTCGTGGCAGCTTTCGCCCCACTGGCGGAGAAGGCCTACCTCTTCGGGCACGCGGCGCCGTACTGCGTCGCCGAGGCCGACGGAGAGCTGCGCACCGCACTGTCGGCTGCCGGGTTCGTGGAGCTCACGACGGTGCGCACCTACCGCCGGCTCCCGGCCGGCAGCCCGGCCCTGACCCGGCCGGTCCGGGAGACCAGGGCCGGGGACGAGGACCGGCTCTGGGACCGCTTCCACGAGGAGTTCGGCTTCCGTCCCAGCATGAATCGGTTTCCCGGCATCGATGAACCCACCCCGTCGGCCACCTGGTCCCTCGAAGCACTGGACGGCGAGGAGGAGAAACTCGGCGCCCTCGACGAAAATGTCAACCGTGCTTTGACGGAGCTCACCCGCCCGGGGGAACTGCTGTGCTTCCTCGACTGGCAGCACACCGGCTACGTCTTCGACCCCCACCGGGTGGGCGGACCCGGCAGGCCCCGTTGGCCGGGTGCCGTACACCCCGACGGCGACTACTACCTCAACGTCCACCCCGACCTGCGCTTCGGCACCTTCGGCCATCCCTGGGAGCAGACCCTCTGCGTCTGGGGCGCCGGACTGCTCGCCGCCGTGGAGGAGGAGCTCACGCGACTGCTCGGCGAGCCGGTCCGCCGCCGGGACGGCACGGACACGACCTAGCTAGGCGAGCGCCGCGCGGGTCTCCTCGACCAGGGCGCGGGCCGCGGCCACCGTCGACGTCAGGGACTCCGCGGTGGTGCCGGGAGCGCCCAGCAGGGCCCGTACGCGCTCGCCGAAGCCGGTCGGCGCGCCCGGCAGGAGCTCGGCGGCGGCCAGCGCGCCCTTCTCGTTGAGGCACCAGCGCCGGTCCGCGGCGAACAGCGCCTGGACCAGGACGCCGAAGGCCTTGGACAGGCTCAGCGAGACGTACAGCCCGTCCGCGCGGGCCGCGCCCTTCGCCGCGCCCGCGACGAGGAAGTCCGCCTCCCAGGCCCCGGCGATCAGGGAGTCCCGCAGGGGCTCGGGATACTCCGAGGTCTCGGCGCGCAGGCGCGCCAGCTCGCCCGACGGATCCGCGAGGACCTGGCCCAGGGCCACCTCGCCCGGGTAGCAGGGGGACCAGAAGCCGAGAGGGTGTCCCGGCTGCACCCCCACCTCGTAGCGGCCCGCGCGGCAGTCCTCCCACACCCGCTCCACCCGGTCCAGGTCCCGCAGGATCCAGTCCACCGCCACGCCGTCCACGCGCAGCCACGCGCCGCCGTTGACCCAGGGCCCCCAGCCGCCCGGCCCGGCGACCTCCACGTCCGGTCCCGCGAGCGCGCCCAGAGCGGCGAGGTCGAGGGCGCCGCCGCGGTAGTAGACGCCGAGGTCCCAGTCCGATTCCGGCCGGTGTTCGCCGCGCGCCCGGCTGCCGCCGAGCATGACTCCGCGCACGCCCGGTACCTGGGCCAGCCGGTCTGCCATTTCCTTGATCATTTCATGCATGGTGCAAGAACGTACAAGACCAGGACGGCGCTCCCTCCGTATTTTCGGGGCGTGGGAGAACATCGGATGGCCATACAAGAGTTTCCCGACCAAGAGGTCCCCGGCGGGGCCCCGGCCGTGAACAAGCCGCGCGCCGCCGTCGTACGGGACGCGCTCGGCGTCGGAGTGGCGGTCGGCCTGTCCGGGTTCGCTTTCGGGGTGACGGCCGCCGGGTCCGGGGTCAGCACCCTGCAGGCATGCGTACTCAGCCTGCTGGTGTTCACCGGGGCCTCGCAGTTCGCGCTGGTCGGGGCGCTGGCCGCGGGCGGCAATCCGTTCACCGCCGCCGCCGGGGCCTTCTTCCTCGGAACCCGCAACGCCTTCTACGGACTGCGGCTGTCCCAGCTGCTCGCCCTTCCCAAGGGCGTACGGCCCTTCGCCGCGCACTGGGTGATCGACGAGACCACCGCAGTGGCGCTCGCCCAGCCCGACCGGAAGTCGGCGCGGCTCGGCTTCACCGTGACCGGGCTGAGCCTGTACGTCCTGTGGAACCTCACCACCCTGCTGGGCGCGCTCGGCGCCGAGGCCATCGGGGACACCGACGCGTGGGGGCTGGACGCCGCCGGGCCCGCGGTCTTCCTCGCGCTGCTCGCGCCGATGCTGAAGACGGCCACCGAGCGGGCCGTCGCCGCACTCGCCCTGGTCCTCGGACTCGGCCTGCTGCCCGTACTGCCCGCAGGCGTTCCCGTGCTCATCGCGGCACTGGCCGCCCCCCTGATCCTCTGGCTGAAGGGACGCCGCTCGTGAACGTCTGGATCGCCATCGGGCTCACCGTCGTCGGCTGCTACGCCGTCAAGCTCGCCGGACTGCTCGTCCCCGCCGGAGCCCTGGAGCGGCCGACCGTGCGCAAGCTCGCCGCGCTCCTGCCGGTCGCGCTGCTCGCCGCGCTCACCGCCCAGCAGACCTTCGCCACCGGGCACGAGCTCGTACTCGACGCCCGTGCCGCCGGACTCGCGGCCGCCGGGGTCGCGCTGCTGCTGCGGGCCCCGTTCCTCGTCGTGGTCGCGGCGGCCGTCGTCGTCACCGCGGGGCTCCGGGCGCTGGGAGGGTAGCGCCGGCCGGCGGCCAGCCGTACGCGCGCAGCGTCAGCAGCGCCTCCAGCGTGGCGATCGGCCGCCGCTCCAGCGAGCTGCCCGGCGCCCACTCCCCGCGGTGCACCGGCCAGCCGCCGTCCGGCTGCTGCAGCCCGGCCAGGTAGTGCAGCGAGCGGCGCACTTCCGCATCCGTGAACCAGCCCCGGGCCAGGGACCGCGGGTGGCGGGCGAAGTCGTGCGGGTAGAGGTGCTCGCCCGGCGCGTGGCCGGGCACCGGCGGGTACGGGTCCTGCCGCGCCGGGTCCAGTACGACCAGCCGACGCTCGCGCACCAGCCGCCCCAGCCGGTCGGCGGCCGCCGAGGCCCGGGCCCGGTCGGGGACGCCGTCCAGGAAGGCCACCGCGCCCTGGATCTCGTACGGGTTCGGATGGCGCATGTTCTCCACCCGGTCCCAGCAGAACTCCGTCGCCCGGAACAGCCACGCGTGCCAGACCCGGTTGCGGTGCAGGATCCCGACGATCGGGCCGGTGGCCGGCAGGTCGCCGGGCGGGTCGTCGTACAGCGGGTGGTACGGGGCCGCCGGATAGCCGCCCGGGCCCGGGGAGGTCACCGCGAGCGCCCCTTCCGGGGTGGAGACCCGGGCCAGGTGCTCGCAGAGCCGCTCGATGCGCTGCCCGGCGCAGCGGCCCAGGCCGTCCAGGACGCGCAGGGCGTGGGCGGTGTGCAGCGGGTGGCTCAGCGGGCCGCGCAGATCCGGGTCGAGGGCGTGGCCGTACCCGCCGTCGCCGCCGAGGTACGCGCCGAGGGCCGCGTCCACCGGGTCGGCGTCCCCGCCGAGGAAGTGGAACGCGAACCGCCGCTGCTCCAGGACCCGGGCCGTGAGCCAGATGAACTGCTCGGCGCGGGCCGGCGCGTTCGCCGCCGTCGGCGCCGCCGGGGCGCAAGCTTCGTCTCCAGGCATGCGAGAAACCGTAGGGGCCGGTGATGCGCCGAGGGGGCCCGAACGGGACCGGTGCACTCTCCGGGGCGGGATACTGGGGGCATGCGGTTGACGATTTTCTGGGAGCGGATGGCCGAGCACTTCGGCGCGGGCTACGCGGACTCCTTCGCGCGGGACCACGTCATGACGGAGCTCGGGGGCCGCACGGTCCACGAGGCGCTGGACGCGGGCTGGGAGGCCAAGGACGTGTGGCGCGCGGTGTGTTCGGCGGTCGACGTGCCTGCCTCGCTGCGCTGAGCGCGGCGGGCCCGCGCCGCTCCTCGTACGGGCGGCCGGTGGGACAGACTGGACGCGTGGCAGCGACTGATGAGACGACGACCGGCCCGCGGCCCGAGCGGGTCCCCGCAGGCCAGGGCCCCGGCCCGGGGGCCGATGCCGGGGCCGGCGCGGAGAGCGGGCCCGAGACCCGCCCCGGGAGCGGCCCCGGGGACCCGCCCGGTGGGGGCGCGGCCCCGGCTCCCGCCTCGGCGGACGCGCGGATGCCGCGCTGGCTGCCGCGCGCTGTGGTCCTCGTACTGGCCCTCGTCGCCTGCTTCCAGCTCGGCAGCTGGGCCTTCCACCAGCTGATCGGGCTGTTCGTCAACATCCTGATCGCGTTCTTCCTCGCGCTCGCCATCGAACCCGCCGTGGCCGGGATGGCGGCCCGGGGCATGCGCCGCGGGTTCGCCACCTTCCTGGTGTTCCTCGGGGTGTTCGTCGCGTCCGCCGGGTTCGTCGCCCTGCTCGGCTCGATCCTCGCCTCACAGATCGTCGAACTGGTGGAAGGCTTCCCGGGCTATCTCGACTCGGTGATCGGGTCGATCAACGACACCTTCCACACGGACGTGTCCCGGCTGGAGATCCAGGACAGCCTGCTGCGCTCCGACTGGCTGCAGAAGTACGTGCAGAACAGCGCGAGCGGCGTGCTCGACGTGTCCGCCACCGTGCTCGGCGGGCTCTTCAAGCTGCTGACGATCGGGCTGTTCTCCTTCTACTTCGCCGCCGACGGGCCGCGGCTGCGGCGCGCCCTGTGCTCCGTACTGCCGCCCGCGAAGCAGGCGGAGGTGCTGCGGGCGTGGGAGATCGCCGTCACCAAGACGGGCGGCTACCTCTACTCGCGCGGGCTGATGGCGCTGGTCTCCGGGGCCGCTCACTACGTCCTGCTCGCCACGCTCGGCGTGCCGTACGCGCCCGCGCTCGCGGTGTGGGTGGGGCTGGTGTCGCAGTTCATCCCCACCATCGGCACCTACCTGGCGGGCGCGCTGCCGATCCTGCTCGCCTTCTCGGTCAGCCCCTGGTACGCGCTGTACGTACTCGGATTCGTGGTGGTGTACCAGCAGTTCGAGAACTACGTGCTCCAGCCGAAGCTGACCTCGAAGACCGTGGACATCCACCCGGCGGTGGCCTTCGGATCGGTCATCGCCGGCACCGCCCTGCTGGGCGCGGTCGGGGCGCTCGTCGCGATCCCGGCCACCGCCACGATGCAGGCGTTCCTCGGCGCGTACGTGAAGCGGTACGCGGTGACGGAGGACGGGGCCTCCGGGGCCTCCGGGGCCTCCGGGGGGAGGACTACTCCTTCCCGGGGGCGCCGAGTACGGATTCCAGGGCTTCGGCGACGGTCGCCTCGGTAGCGGCCTTGTCGAGGCCGAGGGAGGCGAGCACGCCTTCGCCGTCCTCGAGTTCGAGGAGGGCGAGGAGGATGTGCTCGGTGCCGACGTAGCCGTGCCCCAGGCGCAGGGCTTCGCGGAAGGTGAGCTCGAGCGCCTTCTTGGCGGCGGCGTCGAAGGGCACGAGCTCAGGGACCTCGGCGACGGGCGCGGGCAGGACGGCGGTCACGGCGGCGCGCACGTCCTCCAGCGCGACCCCTTGCGCCCGCAGGGCGATCGCGGCGAGGGACTCGGAATCGGCGAGCAGGCCGAGGACCAGGTGGGCGGCGGCGATCTCGGTGTTGCCGGCCGCGCGGGCCTCGTTCTGGGCGGTCACGACGACGTTGCGGGCGCGGGGCGTGAAACGGCCGAAGCCCTGGGCGGCGTCGACGTCGTTGCCTTCCCCGGCCTTGTCGGCCTTGGGGACGAAGCGCTTCTGGGCGGCCTGGCGGGTCACGCCCATGCTGCGGCCGATGTCGGTCCAGGACGCGCCGGAGCGGCGGGCCTGGTCGACGAAGTGGCCGATGAGGTGGTCGGCGACGTCCCCGAGGGCCTCGGCGGCCACGACGGCGCCGCTGAGCTGCTCGAGGGTGTCGGTGTGGACCTTCTTGATGGCCTCGATGAGGTCGTCGAGGCGTACCGGATTGGTCATGCGAACGGGTTCCACCGAAGGGTTCGTCATGAGTGCAACCCTAGGTTGACAGTCGAAAGGGTGTCAACCCTCGGTTGTCAGTTCCCGTGCGAGGGGCGCGGTGCGGCCGGTCGGGAACATGCTTGAGGTGCGTCCTTCGTGGCGGTGGATCACGCCGCCCGCGGGAGTGTCGGACGGGTCCGGTGTGGCGCGCTTGACAGGGAAATCGAACACGCATTCTCATGGGTTATCCACAGTCAAACCGGACGTGGGACCGCGTTGTCAGTGGCAGGCGTTAGCGTCAATGGCGTGAAGCGATCGACTCAAGTAAACCGGGTGGAACCCATGGCAGGCACCGACCGCGAGAAGGCTCTCGACGCCGCTCTCGCACAGATTGAACGACAGTTCGGCAAGGGCGCCGTGATGCGTCTCGGCGACAAGCCGAACGAACCCATCGACGTCATCCCGACCGGGTCGACCGCGCTGGACATCGCGCTCGGCGTCGGCGGGCTGCCGCGCGGTCGCGTCGTCGAGGTGTACGGGCCGGAGTCCTCCGGTAAGACGACCTTGACCCTCCACGCCGTCGCCAACGCGCAGAAGGCCGGCGGCACCGTCGCCTTCGTGGACGCCGAGCACGCGCTCGACCCCGAGTACGCCAAGGCCCTCGGCGTCGACACCGACAACCTCATCCTGTCCCAGCCGGACACCGGCGAGCAGGCGCTGGAGATCGTGGACATGCTGGTCCGCTCCGGCGCGCTCGACCTCATCGTCATCGACTCCGTCGCGGCGCTCGTGCCGCGCGCGGAGATCGAGGGTGAGATGGGCGACTCGCACGTGGGCCTCCAGGCCCGTCTGATGAGCCAGGCCCTCCGGAAGATCACCGGTGCGCTCAGCCAGTCCAAGACCACCGCGATCTTCATCAACCAGCTCCGCGAGAAGATCGGTGTGATGTTCGGCTCGCCGGAGACCACCACCGGTGGCCGCGCGCTGAAGTTCTACGCCTCCGTGCGCCTCGACATCCGGCGCATCGAGACCCTCAAGGACGGCACGGACGCGGTCGGCAACCGCACCCGCGTCAAGGTCGTCAAGAACAAGGTCGCGCCGCCCTTCAAGCAGGCCGAGTTCGACATCCTCTACGGCCACGGCATCAGCCGCGAGGGCGGCCTGATCGACATGGGCGTGGAGCACGGCTTCGTGCGCAAGGCCGGCGCCTGGTACACGTACGAGGGCGACCAGCTCGGCCAGGGCAAGGAGAACGCGCGGAAGTTCCTCTGCGACAACCCCGCCCTCTCCGACGAGATCGAGCGGAAGATCAAGGAGAAGCTGGGCGTCGGTGTCCGCAAGGACGCCGCTGCCACCGCCGCGGCCGAGGCCGGCGCGGACGCGTCCACCGAGACGCCGGCCGTGCCCGCTCCCGCCTCGAAGGCCAAGATCGCGGCCAAGTCCGCCGTCGCCAAGAGCTGACCCGTGTGGGAGCAGGAAAGGGGCGGTGGCACAGGCGGCCGGGAAGGCCGCCGAGAGGGTGGTCGTGAAGGCAGTCGGGAAGGTCGCCGCGGGAGTGGCGGCCGCGACGGCCGCCGCGCGGAGGGCCGCGACGGCCGCGACGGCCGTCAGGAGCTGCCGCCCCAGAGTCCCGAGGAGCAGGCGCGGGCGATCTGTCTGCGCCTGCTCACCGGGATGCCGCGTACCCGGCGGCAGCTCGCGGATGCCCTGGCCAAGCGGGACATCCCCGAGGAGGTGTCGGAGCAGGTCCTCTCCCGGTTCGAGGAGGTGGGCCTGATCGACGACGCCGCGTTCGCCGGGGCCTGGGTCGAATCCAGGCACCGGGGCCGGGGCCTGGCACGCCGGGCGCTCGCCCAGGAGCTGCGCACCAAGGGGGTGGACGCGGCCCTCGTACAGGACGCCCTGGAGCAGCTGGACTCCGACCAGGAGGAGGAGACCGCCCGGGAGCTCGTGGAGCGCAAGCTCCGCGCCACCCGGGGCCTGGAGCGGGACAAGCGGATCCGGCGCCTCGCGGGGATGCTCGCCCGCAAGGGGTACCCGGAGGGCATGGCACTGCGGGTGGTCCGCCGCGCGCTGGAGGCGGAAGGCGAGGACGCCGACGATCTGGGGTACCCCGGGGGCTGAGCCGCTCCCGGGGTGGGGTTAGCCCCCGGCCCCGGACGCCGGGGTGCTGCACTGCCAAGGAGCCTGCCCGGCGGCAGAGTTGTCCGCATGATGCTTCGCTACGCACTGCAGACCGTAAGGGACCGCAAAGCCGGTTTCCTCGGAGCCTTCGTCGCCCTGTTGTGCGCGGCGGCGCTCATCACCGCCTGCGGGACCCTCCTGGAAACGGGGCTGCGCGGAAAGATCCCCGCCGAGCGCTACGCGGGCGCCCCGGTGGTCGTCTCCGCCGACCAGAACGTCCACGCGACGACGGTCAAGGAGAAGAAGGGCAAGCTGAAGACGAAGCACAAGGCCAAGCCCGTCGCCGAACGGGCCTGGCTGCCGGCCGCCACCGTCGACACCGTCCGCGCGGTGCCCGGAGTCGAGCGGGCCGTACCCGAGCTCACCTTCCAGGCCGTCCCGCTCGCCGAGGGAGCCCAGGGAGCCCAGGGAGAGCACGGCGCCGACGGCGCGAAGCCCCCGTACGGGCACGCCTGGACCTCCGCCGCGCTCACCCCCTTCACGCTCGCCGAGGGCCGCGCCCCCCAGGGCGGCGCCGAGGTCGTCGTCGACCGTGAACTCGCCGCCCGCGCCGGCCTGAAGCCGGGCTCCGAGCTCACCGTGCAGTCCACCGGCGAACCCAGGACCTACCGGGTCAGCGGGATCGCGGCCCCGGCCGGCGGGAGCCTCGCGCACCAGAGCGCGCTGTTCTTCAGCGACGCCGAAGCGCAGCGGCTCGCCGCCCGCGACGGCAAGGTCAGCGCCATCGGTGTCCTCCCGAAGGCCGGGGTGGACGCCGGTGAGCTCGCCGGGCGGGTCCGCCAAGCACTCCACGGCACCACCGCGCAGGTCGCCTCCGGCGACGAGCGGGGCCCCGTCGAGTTCCTCGACGCGGCCGGGGCCCGGGTCAAGCTGGTCTCCATGGGCGGCGCGATGGGCGGCACCTCGCTCCTCGTGGCGATCCTCGTCGTCGTCGGCACCTTCGCCCTGTCGATCCAGCAGCGCCACCGCGAGCTCGCCCTGCTCCGCGCCATCGCCGCCACCCCCCGCCAGCTGCGCCGCATGATCGGCCGCGAGGCACTGCTGGTGGGTCTGGCCGCCGGTATCGCCGGAGCCCTCGCCGGGCTGCCGCTGGCCGGCTGGCTGCACGGCCGGTTCGTCGACAGCGGGGTCGTCCCCGTCACCCTGGAGCGCACCGCCGGGATCTTCCCGATGATCGCCGCCGTCGGCGCGAGCCTGCTCGGCGCCTGGGCCGCGGCCCGGATCACCGCACGGCGCATCGCCCGCATCCGGCCCGCCGAGGCGCTCGCCGAGGCCGCCGTCGAGCGCGGCCGGCCCGCGTGGGCCCGGATCGCCGCCGGGGTGCTGCTGCTGGCCGCCGGGGTGGTGCTGGTCGCCGTACTGAGCACCCTGCGCACCGAGCCCGCGTCCACGCCGGTCACCTTCCTCGCCGTCGTGGTGCTCGCCGGGGCCGTCTCGCTGCTGGGCCCGCTGATCGTCAAGGGCGCGACCGTGCTGCTCGCCGGACCGCTGCGGCTGGCGGGCACGGGCGGCCACCTGGCCGCCGCGAACCTGCGCGGCAACGCCACCCGGATGGCCTCCGCCGTCACCCCGCTCACCCTGCTGGTCGGGATGGCCTGCACCGTGCTCTTCGTCACGCCGACCCTCGGGGACGCGGCCCGGGCACAGGCCCGCGAAGGAGTGCGGGCCGAGTGGATGCTCGCGGGACAGGGCCCGGTACCGGGCGTGTCCGGCGCCGCCGCCGAACGGATCCGCCGGACCCCCGGGGTCGCCGCGGCCACCGAGGTCGTGCACACGTCGATCCGGGTGGGGCTCGTGAAGTACGCGGCGCAGGGCGTCACCCCCGCCGGGCTGGAGCGGACCTGGGACCCGGGCGTTACGGGCGGGAGCCTGGCGGGATTCGGAGAGGGGAAGGCGGCCGTGAGCGAACTGGCCGCCGACCAGCTGGGACTGAAGCCGGGCAGCCCGCTGCAGCTGACGCTGGGCGACGGGACGCCGGTCACGCTCACGGTGTCGGCGGTGTACGCGCGGGGGCTGGGCTTCGGTGACGTGACGCTGCCGCACGCCCTGGTGGCCGCGCACGTCGACGATCCGCTGGCCTCGCGGGTGCTGGTGGCCGCGGAGCCGGGTGCGGCGGGCCGTGAGGGGCTGGCCGCGGTCGTACGGGAGTACCCGGGCGTGGCGCTGCTGTCGGCGGCCGAGGCCGACCGGCGGGCCGCGACCGCCACCGCCGCCGGGGCCGAGGTCAACCTGCTGGCGATGGGGCTGGTCCTCGCCTTCACCGCGATCGCGGTGGCCAACACCCTGGCGATGTCCACGGGAGAGCGGATGCGGGAGTTCGCGATGCTGCGGCTCGCGGGCGCGAAGCGCAGGCAGGTACGGGGGATGCTGCGGGCGGAGGCGCTGGCGGTCCTCCTGATGGGGGTGGTGCTGGGGTCGGGGATCGCGCTGGCGGTACTCACCGCGTTCAGCGTGGGCATGACGGGGACGGCCGCGCCGGTGGTGCTTCCGCTGGCCTACGCGGTGGTCGTCGGCGGGGCGGGGTTGCTGGCGCTGTGCGCTACGGGGCTGCCGGGGCGGGTCGCGCTGCGGGTCCCCCCGGTGGAGGTAGCCATGGCCAAGGCCTGACCAGGGCCTGACCCGGGCCTCGGCCCCGCGACCCGATCGCAGCCGGGCCTCCCCGGCACCGACACCCCGTAGCCGGGCCCCGGCAGCGGGGTGTCCTGCCGCATGGGCCCCCGGCTGCGGGTGGGCCGACCCCGGGAGGCCCGCCAGGGCCGAGCGGTGCGAGGGGCGCGTCAAGAAGGAGAGGCAACCGGGAGGCCCGCCGCGCGCCAGGCCTGGAAGCCGCCCGTGAGGTCAGTGGCGTTGGGGAGGGACAGCGCGTGGAGGGAGGCCGCCGCGAGGGTGGAGGCGTAGCCCTCGTTGCAGATGACGATGACGCGGACGTCGCGGTCCGTGGCCTGCGGCAGGCGGTGGGAGCCCTCGGGGTCCAGACGCCATTCCAGTTCGTTGCGCTCGATCACCAGCGCGCCGGGGATCAGGCCGTCCCGCTCACGCAGGGCCTGGTACCTGATGTCGACCAGGAGGGCCCCGGCCAGGAACTCCGTGTGCGCCTGGGCCGGGTCCACGCGGTCGTACGTGGTGCGGAGCCGGTCCACGAGCGCGTCGATGCCGCTCACTGCCAGTCCGCCGGCCGCTCGACCTGCTCCAGCGTGAGCACCGGGCCGGTGCGGCTGTATCGGCGGATCAGGGGGAGCGGCGGGTGGTACGCGTGGACGGAGATCGCGTGCTCGGTCCGGGACTCGTTGAGCACCTCGTGCACGTGGTGCTCGCCGAAGGCGCGCCCGGTGCCCGGCCCGAGGTCGCGCGTGCGGTCCACGTCGGGAGCCAGGGAGAGGGACTGCCAGCCCTCGGCGGGCAGGCGCACCGTCAGGGAGTTCTCCGTGAGGCGGCCCCGCGCGGTGGTGAACGCGCCCCGGGACTCGGCGTGGTCGTGCCAGCCGGTGCCGGTGCCCGGCGGCCAGCCGATCAGCCAGGCCTCGCTGCCGCCCGGGCCGTCGAGCCGGATCCAGGTCCGGCCCTCGGGGTCGAGGGGGAGGGAGGCGATCAGTTCGGGGTCGGAGGCGACGCGCCGGGTGAAGGCGAGGAGGTCCGCCGCCGTGACCGAAGGCGAGGTGACGGCGGGGGAGGGGGCGTGCGCGGGCGCAGACATGGAGGATGACCGTCCTGGGGGTTCGCGAGAGCGCGCGGCACACGGCGGGCGCGCGGAGGAAGGCGAATCAGCAGGAAGGGCGACACACGCAGCCCGCGTAGCGGAGCAGGTCCATGTGGACCCTCCGCCACAGGCGTACGTCGTTGCCGGTCATGTCGGCGAGTGAAGCACGAGTCGGGCGGACGGTCAATCGATCACAGGTGCCGGCGTGGGCGCCGCCATGGGCGTGGGCGAGGCCGAGGGCGCGCCGTGGCGCACCGCGTCGGCGGCCTCGTACAGCTCCGCGGGGCGGACCCCGGCGAACGTCGCCGCCAGATGCCCGTCGGGCCGTACGAGGAGCACGGTGTGCGCCGCCGCCCCCGGATAGCCGTCCGCGACGAGGAGCTCCGCCCGGACGGGGAGTGCGCTGACCGCCGCCGCGAGGCGGGGCATCAGGCCGGCGCCCAGCCAGTGGCGCCGGTCCCAGACCCCGGTGCCGGGGGCGACGAGGACGACCAGCACCCGGCCCCGGCCCAACTGGTCGCGCAGCGGCACCGTGGCGCCGTCGGGCGCGGTGACCGGGATGTTCGCGACGGGCCCGCCCGGCTCGGTGGCGGTGGGGACCTCGCGGACGGCGACGGGCGGGGCGTACACCGGCTCCGCTCCCAGCGGGCCGCGCCCCAAGTGGCCGTCGGTCAGGAGGGATTCGGCGGAACGCGAGGCTCCGGGGAGGTAGGTGCGGAGCCCGCCCCCGGCGCGCAGCGCGGGCATGGCCTGGTCGGCGGCGCGCAGCCGGGCGGCCACCGCCCTGCGGCGCTCGGCCTCGTAGCTGTCGAGGAGTTCCTCGGAGGCGCCGTGGTGCCAGGCGAGGGCGAGTTTCCAGGCGAGGTTCTCGGCGTCGCGGAGGCCCTCCTCGACGCCCTGGGTGCCGAGCGCGCCGAGCAGGTGCGCGGCGTCCCCGGCGAGGAAGGCGCGGCCGTCGCGCCAGCGCCGGGCGAGCCGGTGGTGCAGGGTGTGGACCCCGGTGTCGAGGAGGTCGTACGGGGGTGTCGTGCCGCCGCACCACACGGCGAGGGTGTCGCGGATGCGGGTCACCAGCGCGTCGGGGGTGACGAGGTCCCCGCGCGCCGGGAGCAGCCAGTCCAGCCGGTACACCCCGTCGGGCAGCGGCCGGGCGGTGACTTCCTCGGGCGGGTTGCGGTGCAGCAAAGCCTCGCCGGGCCAGGGCAGTTCGGTGCGCAGGGCGGCGACGGCGTGCCGCTCGACGGCGGTGCGGCCGGGGAAGCGGATGCCGAGCAGCTTGCGCACGGTGGAGCGGGCTCCGTCGCAGCCGACCAGGTAACTGCCGCGCCACCACGTGGTCTCGGCGCCCCGGGTGTGTGCGGTGACCCCGTGGCCGTCCTGCTCCAGGACGTCGAGTTTGCTCTCGGTGACCAGCTGGACCAGGGGGTGCGCTGTGGCGGCGTCGCGCAGTCCGCGGGTCAGGGCGTGCTGGGGCAGGTGGGCGGGGGCCGGGCCGTCCTCGAAGGTGATCCGCTGCGCGTCGCGGCCGCGCCGCATGGTGCGCCAGGCGGCGAAGTACGTGCCCTCGTCGCGCAGGGTCGTGCAGCCCAGCCGGTGCACCATGGCGGCGGTGTCGGCGTGCAGGGCGACGGTGCGGGCGGGGCGGGGTTCGTCCTTGCCGGGTCCCTCGTCGAGCACGACGCAGGGCACGCCCTGGCCGGCCAGGGCGAGGGCCATGGACAGCCCGACGGGCCCCGCGCCGACGACGATCACCGGGTCCATGATGTGGCTCCCGGTGTCCGGTATGTGATCACAGAACGTATGCAACCCACTGGAGGTGCCTGCGTCAAGTGACGCCGGGCCGGACAATGCCGAGTGGTGCGGCGGATGAGTTCCGCCGCACCACACGTGTCCCACTAGTGTACTGACCGGCTGTCAGGGAGCCTCACCCACGCCGGCCGCGCCGCCGGCGTCGACTTCGGCCACGTCACCGGCGACCACGGCGCCGGTGCCCCGCTTGGACTTCCGCTGCCAGCTCTCCAGCCCAGACGCCAAGGTGGTCAGGGCGAAGTTCACCGCGATGTAGATCAGCGCGATCACCACGAAGGTCGCGATGGTGTTGCTGTAGTTCGCGGAGATCTGTCGGGCCGTCGACAGCAGCTCGGCGAGGCCGAGCAGGGTGCCGCCGAGCGCGGTGTCCTTGAGGATCACCACGAGCTGACTGACCAGGGCCGGCAGCATCGCGGTGACGGCCTGCGGGATCAGGACGTACACCATGGTCTGGCCCTTGCGCATGCCGATCGCCTTGGCCGCGTCGGTCTGGCCCCTGGGCAGGGACAGCACACCCGCCCGGACGATCTCGGCGATGACCGAGGCGTTGTACAGCACCAGGCCGGTGACCACCGCGTACAGCGGCCGGACGTCCGAGGGGACCGACGTGTACTGCACGTACAGGGCGCTGCCGAACAGCATCAGCATCAGCACTGGGATCGCGCGGAAGAACTCGACGAAGGCGCCGACCGGGAGGCGGACCCAGGCGTGGTCGGAGAGTCGGCCCATGCCGAGGAGGGCGCCCAGCGGCAGGGCGATCACCATGGCGATCACACCGGCTTTGAGGGTTTCCAGCAGGCCGGGGATCAGGAACGTCGTCCAGACCTGGCTGTCGGTGACGAACGGGCTCCACTTCTCGGCGTCGAGCTGACCCTTCTCCGACATGAGGCCCAGCGCCCACCATATGGCGAGGCCCAGGAGTACGAGGAAGACCCCGCTATAGATCCAGTTGCGCACCTTGGCCTTGGGGCCCGGGGCGTCGTACAGCACGGAGGTCATCGCTTTACCGCCACTCGCTTGGCCACCCAGCCCAGCAGCAGGCCGGTGGGCAGGGTCAGGAGGACGAAGCCGAGGGCGAAGACGCCGAAGACGGCGAAGAGCGCATCGGCCTCGTTCTCGACCATTTCCTTCATCAGCAGGGCCGCTTCGGCCACGGTGATGGTTGCAGCCACCGTGGTGTTCTTGGTGAGTGCGATCAGTACGTTCGTGAGCGGCCCGATGACCGCGCGGAAGGCCTGGGGGAGCACGATCAGGGTGAGCACCTGGAAGAAGCTCAGGCCCAGCGCGCGCGCTGCCTCCGCCTGGCCCACGGGCACGGTGTTGATGCCCGAGCGCAGCGCCTCGCAGACGAAGGTGCCGGTGTAGGCCGTCAGTCCGAGGACGGCCAGCCGGAAGCCGATCTCCTTGAACGTGTCGCCGCCCAGCGTGATGCCGAGGGTCTCGCTCAGGCCAAGCGAGCAGGCAATGATCAGCAAAGTCAGCGGGGTGTTGCGCACCACGTTGACGTACGCGGTGCCGAAGCCGCGCATCAGCGGTACCGGGCTGACCCGCATCCCGGCCAGGACGGTGCCCCATACCAGGGATCCGGCCGCCGAGTACAAGGTGAGCTGAACCGTCACCCAGAAGGCTCCGAGCACGTCGTACTGCCCGGACTCAAGAAAATCAAACACGATGCCCTGCGCTCTCCCCAGGATGGCCGGCGAGGGGCGCCGCCGCCCGTGACAGGCGGGCGGCGACGCTCCTCACCGATGAATCAGCTGCCTTCGGTGATCTGCGGGGCAGGCTCGTTCTTGTAGTCGGCCGGACCGAAGTTCTTCTTCACGGCCGCCTCCCAAGCGCCGTCCGCGACCATCTTCTTGAGCGCGGCGTTGACCTTGGTCTGGAGCTCGGTGTCGCCCTTCTTCAGGCCGATGCCGTAGGGCTCGTTGCTGAGGTTGAGGCCGACCAGCTTGAACTTGCCCTTGTTCTTGTCCTGCGAGGCGTAGCCGGCCAGGATCGAGTTGTCCGTGGTCAGCGCGTCGATGGCCTTGCTCTCCAGGCCGGTGAGGCACTCGGAGTAGCCCGCGGACTCCTTCAGGTCGGCCTCGGGGGCCAGCTTGGTCTTGACGTTCTGCGCGGAGGTGGAGCCGGTGACCGAGCAGAGCTTCTTCTTGTTGAGGTCCTCGGCCTTGGTGATCGAGGAGTCGTCGGCGCGGACCAGCAGGTCCTGGTGGGCCAGGAAGTACGGGCCGGCGAAGTCGACCTTCGCCTTGCGCTTGTCGTTGATCGTGTAGCTCGCGACGACGAGCTTGACGTCACCGTTGGCGATCAGGTTCTCGCGCTCGGCGCTGACGGCCTGCTTGAACTCGATCTGGTCGGGCTGGTAGCCGAGCTCCTTGGCCACGTACGTCGCGACGTCGACGTCGAAGCCGGTGAACTTGCCGTCGGGGTTCTTCAGGCCCAGACCCGGCTGGTCGAACTTGATGCCGATGACGATCTTGTCCTTGGCCCCGCCCGACGGGCCGCCGTCACTGGCGGCCTTGTCGCTGCTGCCGCCACAGGCGGTCGCGGTCAGGGCGAGGGCCACGGCGACGGCAGCGGCCGCACCAGCCTTGAGGATCTTCATGTGAACTTCCCTCGGATGAGACGTTTTGGACGACGAGCGACGTGTACGGCGCAGTCGTGATCCGTTCCGGCGGTGATCCGCCCTACGGATGACTACCAGACAGGACCCTCAGTGGTGCAGGATCTTCGACAGGAAGTCCTTGGCGCGGTCGCTCCGCGGGTTGCTGAAGAACTGATCGGGCGTCGCCTCTTCGACGATCTTCCCGTCGGCCATGAAGACCACTCGGTTGGCGGCAGAGCGGGCGAAGCCCATCTCGTGCGTGACGACCACCATGGTCATTCCCTCGCGGGCGAGCTGCTGCATGACCTCCAGCACCTCGTTGATCATCTCGGGGTCGAGTGCCGAGGTGGGCTCGTCGAACAGCATCACCTTCGGGTCCATCGCCAGCGCGCGGGCGATCGCCACGCGCTGCTGCTGGCCGCCCGAGAGCTGCGCCGGGTACTTGTCGGCCTGCGAGCCGACGCCCACCCGGTCCAGCAGGGACTTCGCCTTCTCCAGCGCGGCCGCCTGGCTCATCTTGCGGACCTTGAGCTGGCCCAGCATGACGTTCTGCAGCACCGTCTTGTGGGCGAAGAGGTTGAAGGACTGGAAGACCATGCCCACGTCGGCACGGAGCTTGGCCAGCTCGCGTCCCTCCGAAGGCAGTTGGTTGCCGTCGAGCGTGATGGTGCCCGAATCGATCGTCTCCAGCCGGTTGATGGTCCGGCACAGGGTGGACTTGCCCGACCCCGAAGGGCCGATCACCACGACGACCTCGCCGCGGGCGATGCTCAGGTCGATGTCCTGCAGCACGTGCAGCGCGCCGAAGTGCTTGTTGACGTTGTTCAGCACGACCAGGCCGTCCGCGGCACCGGCCGCGTCCCGCACGTCCTTGGTCACTGATACTCCGCTCATCGGCTTCTTGCTCCGTCCTCCTCGGTTGGGAGGACAGTAGTGACGTGACGCGCACAACGTCACCACATCTGAGGGAGAATTGAGCATAACGATCCGGCCTCGCACCGATACGCTCCGTACGCGCGGTTGGCCGGGCACCGACCGTGGCCGTACCGGGTGCGTAACGGAAGCCCCGCCGGACCGGAACCGCCTTGACGTGGCAGTCTGCATCGGCGTGGATGCTTGGTGGCCGTCAAGCGAATGGCGGACGACCGATGAAGGACGAGGAAGAAGTGGAGAGGGGGACGACATGAGGCTGCTGCTCGTCGAGGACGACGACCACGTCGCCGCCGCCCTGTCCGCGATCCTCGCCCGGCACGGCTTCCGGGTGACCCATGCGCGCAGCGGTGAGGAGGCCCTGCAGGCCCTCCTGCCGGCCGGCGCCCCGCCGCAGGTCTCTCCGTACGGGGTGATCCTGCTCGACCTCGGCCTGCCCGACCAGGACGGTTACGAGGTCTGCGGCAAGATCCGCAAGCGCACCAGCACGCCCGTCATCATGGTCACCGCGCGGGCCGATGTGCGCTCGCGCATCCACGGCCTCAACATGGGTGCCGACGACTACGTGACCAAGCCCTACGACACGGGTGAACTCCTCGCCCGCATCCACGCCGTCGCCCGCCGTACCGGAGCCTCCGAGGAGGCAACCGCCGCTGGCGGGACGGGCACGTCCGGAGTCGTCCGGCTCGGCCCCGTCTCCATCGAGCTGTCCACCCGCCGGGTCGGCGTGGACGGCACCGACGTCCCGCTCACCCGCAAGGAGTTCGACCTGCTGGCCCTGCTCGCACAGCGCCCCGGGGTCGTCTTCCGCCGCGAGCAGATCATCAGTGAGGTCTGGCGCACCAGCTGGGAGGGGACCGGCCGGACCCTCGAGGTCCACGTGGCCTCGCTGCGCTCCAAGCTGCGCATGCCGGCCCTCATCGAGACCGTCCGCGGCGTCGGGTACCGGCTCGTCGTCCCGCCGGCACCGCCGGCCCAGCCCGCGCCACCCGCGCCCTAGCGGGGAGCCGCCGTGCGCGCCCGCCTGCTCCCGCTGCTCGTCGTCCTCATGGCGGGCGTCCTGCTCGCCCTGGGCTTCCCGCTCGCGGTGGCCCTGGCCGCCGGGCAGCAACAGCGGGTGGTCGTCGACCGGATCGACGACAGCGCCCGCTTCGCCGCGCTCGCCCAGTTCGTCATCGACGCCGAGGGCTCGAACGCCAGCGGAGCCGACGAGCGCCGCGAGACCCTCCGGCAGGAACTCAGCCGCTACCAGGAGCTGTACGGCATCCGCGTCGGCATCTTCCTCCGCAACGACAACGCCATCGCCCGGTCCCCCGGCTGGTGGGAGCTCCCGGAGTCGGGGGAGGGGCGCCGCGCCTTCCAAGAGGCACTCGCCGGACGGCGCAGCCACGACCCCGGCCAGGTGTGGCCCTGGCAGACCCACGGCAAACTCCTCGTCGCCTCCCCCGTCGTCCTCGACGGGGACGTGGTCGCCGTCGTCGCCACCGAGTCGCCCACCGGCCAGATGCGCTCCCGGATCCTGCGGGGCTGGCTGCTGATCATCGGCGGGCTCGGCGCCGCCATGCTCGTGGCCTTCGGTGCCGCGCTGCGGCTGACCAGCTGGGTGCTCAAGCCCGTGCGGACCCTGGACGCGGCCGCCCACGGCATCGCCACCGGGCGGATGAACTCCCGGGTGGCGGCGGCCGGCGGGCCCCCGGAACTGCGGCGCCTCGCCCGCTCGTTCAACGAGATGGCCGACAACGTCGAAGAGGTCCTGGAACAGCAGCGGGCGTTCGTCGCGGACGCCTCCCACCAACTGCGCAACCCGCTCGCGGCACTGCTCCTGCGGATCGAGCTCCTCGCCCTCGAACTCCCCGACGGCAACGAGGAGATCGCCTCCGTGCGGACCGAGGGAAAGCGCCTGACCCAGGTCCTGGACGACCTGCTGGACCTGGCGCTGGCCGAGCACGCCACCGCCGAGATCAGCCTCGTCGACATCGCGGGGCTGGCCGCCGAGCGGGTCACCGCCTGGCGGCCGTTCGCCGAGGAGAAGGGCGTGCGGCTCACCGGGACCGGGCGGAGCGCCGCCACCGGCTGGGCCGATCCGATCGCCCTCTCCAGCGCGCTCGACGCCGTCATCGACAATGCCCTCAAGTTCACCCCGGAGGGTGAGGACGTCGAGGTGAGCCTCTCCGTGGTGGGCGATCAGGTGCGCATCGTGGTCGCCGACCGGGGGCCCGGCCTCACCGAGGAGGAGCTGCTCCGCGTCGGCGACCGGTTCTGGCGCAGCGGCCGCCACCAGAACGTCAAGGGCTCCGGGCTCGGCCTTTCCATCTCCCGCGCCCTGCTCGCCGCGGGCGGCGGGTCCCTCTCCTACGAGAAGAACCCGCCGCACGGGCTGCGGGTGACGGTGGCGGTCCCGCGCACCGACCCCGCCGCCATGCACGAGTGATCAGATGGCTCCGGTCCAGGTGAGGGTGGTGCGGGCGGGGGCGGAGACGGCGTACAGCTCGTCCACGGCCCGTACTTCGAAGACGGCCGCCTTCTCGCGGCCGGCGCGCTCGACGGCCGGGAGGTAGAGGGCGGTCGCGCAGGTGCCGCCGAGGAAGCGGCGGGTGCCGTCCGGCAGGACACGGGACACCTCGTAATGGCGGAGCGGGCCCGCCTGGCCGGCCCGCTGCCATGACAGCCGCAGGGCCGCCGTACCGGACTGCTGGGCCGAGGCGGTCACGGCCGGCGTCCCCGGAGTACCCGGGCGGGGCCGCGCGGCGGCGTCGCGTACCGTCAGGGCGCCGAGCCGCCAGCGCACCGGCTTCTTCCCGAGCCGGGTGATCCGTACGGCCAGACCGTGGGCGGTCCCGCCCGCCAGATCCGCCAGCCGGACCCGGGTCGTGCTCCAGCCCTGACCGGCGGCGGAGGTCTGCGCCTTCAGCCAGGTGTACGGGACCTCCTGCCCCGGGGCGGCCGGCTCGCGCGTGGCCACCCCGAGCTCGACGGCGACGGTGCCCGACTCGGTGGCGTGGACCAGCTCGACGACGGTCGAGCGGGACAGCGGCAGCCGGGTGGAGTGCAGCCCGACGGCGGCCGGAGCGGCGAGTTCGCCGGAGACGAGGAGGCTGGAGCCGCCGCGCCAGGCCCTGGCGAAGTCGAGGGTGACCTTGGGGCGGGCCCCGGCGGTGTCCACGACCCAGCGGCGTCCGGGGAGCCGGTCCTGGAGGCCGAGGTGGTTCCACGGGGTGTCGCCGACGGCCCTGCCGCCCTCGTACCAGCGCTCGCCGTGCCCGGTGTTGAAGGAGCAGGCGAAGGGCAGGGCGGTGACGGTGGACCGGTCGGCGACGACGGTGGCGGGGGCGCGCCAGGTGCCTTCGGGGCCGGGGCGGGCCGGGTCCAGGGACTCGCCCGTCCAGAACCGGTCGTCGGCGCGGTGGAAGGCGCCCGGGGAGCGGTCGGCGAGGTGGTTGCGGGTCCACTCGGGCCGGTAGAAGCCGTAGGAGACGACGTGGTCGCGGTCGCGCGGGACGATCGCGTCCCAGTCCACCTGGCACTCCCATCCGCGGGACTCCGTGTCCACGGCGGCCCACAGCTCGTGGCGGCCGCGCCCCAGCCCGTCCGCGAGCGCGCCGGAGGCGGCCAGCTTCGCCGGGGTCCAGCGGAAGTCCACGAACATGGTGTCCGCGACCTTGCCCCGGCGGTCCTCGAAGAACTCCTGGTTGAGCTCGTTCAGCGCGCCCTGCCAGCCGACCCCGCCGGTGGAGTTCATCGCGTCGTACCAGGTGACGCGCAGTCCGTGCGGCTCGCCGGCGGCGCGCAGGGCCCGGAGGAACTGCTGGGTGCGGGCCGCGAGTTCACTGTCGCCGCCCCCGGTCTCGGCGTTGACGAACCAGCCGTCGAACCCGTAAGTCCGCGCCACCAGCGCCAGCTTCTCGGCGACCGGGAACCGGCCGAGGGAATCCCGCTGGACCAGGTCCCTGGTCCACTGGAGGTCGCCGCCGTAGGCCACGGGCGGCAGGAACACGTTGCCCATCACCCGCACGCCGTTGCGGTGCGCGGCGTCGACGACGGGCGCGTTCGGGGCGAGCACGATGCCCTCGCCGGAGGAGCCGCCCCAGAAGACCAGCTCGTCGATGTACGCCCAGTGGGTGAGGGCGTAGTAGTCGGCGGTCGGGGAGCCCTGGGACGGGTTCCCGGCGGTGCTCCCGAAGGAGACGAGCGAGGCGATGCGGGCCTGGCCGGCGCGGGCGGAGGCGTTCGGCGGCGCCGGGGTGAAACGGGAAGCCAGCGGCACGGTCGAGGTGTTGTGGGCCAGATCGGGATCGGACTCGGGGCTCCACCGCATGAGGGAGCGCCAGGTGATCCCGGGACCCGGGGTGCCCTCGGGGAGCGAGTCGGGGAACCAGTACGAGGCGTACGGGGCCAGGCCGGCGGGGGCGGCCGGAGCCCCGGGGGCCGCCGTGGCGGGGGCGGCCGTGGCGGGGGCCGCGACCTTGAAGAGCAGGGCGGCGGCTCCGGCACCGGCTCCGGCGGCCAGTAACCCGCGCCGGGTCGGCCGTATCCCGGTCCCCGCCGCGGTGCTCGGCGTCGCGCCTCTCGCGGTGCTCGGCGCGGTGCAGGCCGGTGCTGCCGTGGTGCGGGCGGTACGAGGGTCGACAGCGTCGTCGGTCTCGGGCATGCGGGTTCTCCTCCGTGGGGCCGGTCAGGTCCGGTGGGCGGGGACGTCGGACACGTGCAGTACCTCGGTGATGCCGCGCGCGGCCAGGTGCTCGGCGTCCTCGGCGAGTTCGGCCAGGACCACCGCCGGCCGGACGCCCTGGGCGGTGAGCGCCGCCCAGGCCTCGAAGAACGCACCGCCGGGGGCGCACACCGAGCGGTCCGGCGCGGCCTCGGCGCCGCCGACGTCCACGGCGAGCGCGGTGGAGCGCACCGCCGGGCGGTGTCCGCGGCCCCGCCACTCCTCGGTGATCCGGGCGATGACCTCGCCGGCGGGCTTGGCCGCGCGGTCGTTGGTGAGCAGGCCGAGGCCGTACTCCAGCTCCGGGAAGTCCGCGAGCTCCCGCGACACGTCGTGCGAGCACCACCAGGTCACGCCCCACAGGTCCGGGCAGTCCAGGGCGTTCGCCACGGTCGCCTCGGTGAAGGAGGCCGCGTGCTCGGCCGGGATGAGCGGGGCGGGCGCGCCCACCTCCTGGAGCCAGACCGGGCGGTGCGGATCGAGGGCCCAGGCCTTGGAGAGCTCGATCAGGTACGCGGCGTGGTGCTCGGTGGCCGTCCCGGTCCGTCCGTGGCGCTGGGCGGTGCCGTTGAACACCCAGGAGTGCACGGCCGTCGCGCCGCCCAGGCGGGCCGCCTGGGCCACGGTGAAGGGGTGCCCGTCCCGGTACCAGGCGGCGTCGTACTCGGCGTGCAGGTGCAGACGGCCCGGCGCCCCCTCCTCGCAGGCGGCGAGCATCCGCTCCAGCCACCGCCCGGCCTGCTCCCGCGTGATCCGGTCGGGGGAGGGGTGGGGGTCGTCGGAGAACTGGTTGATCTCGTTGCCGACGGTCATGCCGAGGAAGTTGGGCCGGTCCGCGAGCGCGGCGGCCAGCGTGCGCAGGTACTCCTCCTGCCCGGCGACCACTTGGGGGTCGTCGAAGATGTTCCGGCGGTGCCAGGTCCCGGTCCAGGCGGGCAGGAAGTCGAAGCTCGACAGGTGGCCCTGCAGCCCGTCCACGTTGACGTCGAGCCCCCGCTCGGCGGCCGCGTCGCAGAGCGCGACGAGCTGCTCGACGGCGCGCGGGCGGATCAGCGTCCGGTTCGGCTGGAACACCGGCCACAGCGGGAAGACCCGTACGTGGTCCAGGCCGAGGCCGGCGATCGAGTCGAGGTCGGCCCTGACCTCGTCGAGGTCGAAGTCGAGCCAGTGGTGGAACCAGCCGCGCGTCGGCGTGTAGTTGGCACCGAAACGCAGGGTGCGGGCGGGTGCGGTCGGGGGTGTGGAAGCGGAGGCGGAGGCGGCGGAGCCGTCGTGCATGCGGGGTCCCGGAGTTCAGGGGGAATTCGCCGGATGCCCCATAACCTGCCGCCCCCGGCCGTTGAAAGTCAACAGGGTCGCTATCTCCGAACGTCCCGATGTGGCGCGATGAAAGACCTGACCTGCCAGGTCGTGCTGCTTATGCGCTTCAGCCCTGCTGGCAGAAGGGTTTCGGCCTCCGAAACCGAGGGAACTAATGCGGTTTAGCTGTTGTTGAGCGGTGTTGTCACACAGGAAGTGTGCGGAAATGGACAGCGGAATTACCGTCACTGCGGTCTCCACCCCGGCCCTCTTCACCGGCCCGCCGGAAACTCCCTCGCAGGTCGTCCGGGTGCGCGTCCGCAGGGCGCGCCCGGCCGGTCCGCTGCACCTGCGCGTGCACGGCGACGGCATCAACACCCCGCACCCGCGCGTCGTGCGCGCCGACACCGCCGAGGCCTACGCCGCCGCCGACGCCCGCGCGGATCCGGCCGGGTCCGGCCCCCGGCCGGCCCCCGGCCGGCTCCCGAGTCCACCGTCGAGTCCACCGTCGAGGTGGCCGTCCGCACCGCCGGCGCCGCCCCCGGGACCGTCCTGCCCGCCACCGTCCGCGTCACCACCCCGGACGGCCGCCCGCTCGCCGACCGGCCCTTCGGCCTGGTCGTCGCCGAGCCGGGCTGGACCGTCCGGCTCGTGCCCCACTTCCACTACGACCCCATGTGGTGGAACACCCAGGCCGCATACACCGCCCTCTGGGACGCCCCGCCGCGGCCCGGCGAGGCCGCGCGCGGCTGGGAGTACACGGGGGTCCCCGCCTTCACCCTGATCCCGCTCCACCTCCAACAGGCGCGCGAGGACCCGGCGTACCGCTTCGTGCTCTCCGAGGTCGACTACCTCAAGCCCTACTGGGACAGCCACCCCGGCGAGCGCGCCGAGCTGCGCGCGCTGATCGCCGAGGGCCGCGTGGAGATCGTCGGCGGCACCTACAACGAGCCCTCCACCAACCTCACCTCCGCCGAGACCACCATCCGCAGCGCCGTCCACGGCCTCGCAATGCACCGCGGCACCCTCGGCGCCGACCCGCGCACCGCCTGGCAGCTCGACGTCTTCGGCCACGACCCGTCCTTCCCTGCCCTGATGGCCGGCGCCGGCCTCGACTCCGCCGTCCTGGCCCGCGGCCCCCACCACCAGTGGGGCCCGATGATGGACACCTGGGGCGACGAGCTGCGCGCCCCCGCCGCCATGCAGCTGCCCGCCGAGTACGAGTGGATCGCGCCCGGCGGCGAGGGCCTGCTCCTGCACTACCTGCCCGCGCACTGCTCCGCCGGCTGGTTCTCCCACCAGGCCCCCGACGCGCAGGCCGCCGCCGGGCAACTGCTCGACCTGTACGAGCTCCTGCGCACCGCCGCGGCGACGAAGAACGTGCTGATCCCCATGGGCACCGACTTCTCCTGGCCGCACCGCTGGGGCCTGGACGTGCAGCACGCCTGGAACCGCCGCTACTGCTGGCCCCGCATGGAACACACCGGCCCGCGCGCCCACTTCGACGCCGTCCGCGCCGAGTTCGCGGCGCGCGGCGAGCACCCGCTGCCCGTCACCCGGGAGATGGGCCCGGTCTACACCGGCAAGGACGTCACCTACATCGACGTGAAACAGGCCCACCGGGCGGCGGAGAACCTCCTCGAACAGGCCGAGACCTTCGCCGCGCTGGCCTGCGCCGAAGGGCTGATCGACTACCCCGCCCAGACCCTGTCCAAGGCCTGGCGCCACCTGCTGCACGCCGCCCACCACGACGCCGTCACCGGGACCTTCTCCGACCAGGTGTACCTCGACCTGCTCCCCACCTGGCGCGAGGCCCACGACCTGGCCGCCGGCGTACGGGACGAGGCGCTGCACGCGCTGACCGCCGAGGCCGACACCCGGGGCCCCGGGCCGCTCGCCGTCACCGTGCACAACCCGGTGTCGTGGACCCGCACCGACCTGGTCCGTGCCGGCGTCGACCTCGCGGTACTGGGCCTGGCCGACGGCCGCGCCGACCGGATCACCGTCCTCGACGGCACGGGCCGGCGCGGGCCGGTCCACGTCGAGGCCGTCTCGCAGGGCGTCGCCGAGGTGGTCTTCCTCGCCGAGGACGTGCCCTCGCTGGGCCACCGCACGTGGTGGCTCGCCGCCTCCCGACTGCCGCTCTCCGGCGGCTGGGAGCCGGCAGCGGGTCTCGCCGTCCAGAACCGGTTCCTGCGCGCCGAGGCCGACCCCGCGCGCGGCGGCGGCCTCGCCCGGCTGCTGGACCGGCGCACCGGGCAGGAGCTGATCACCGCGGGCGAGGTGGACGAGCTCGTGGTGCAGGAGGAGTACGACGAGCACCCCTTCTTCGAAGAGGGCCCCTGGCACCTGCT
Source organism: Streptomyces sp. ISL-43 (assembly GCF_018614195.1). Classification (GTDB taxonomy): domain Bacteria; phylum Actinomycetota; class Actinomycetes; order Streptomycetales; family Streptomycetaceae; genus Streptomyces. The sequence goes on along the minus strand of NZ_JAGGOT010000060.1, from coordinate 19,577 downwards.
GCCCAAGGGGCCGGGCACCGGATCGGGCGCCGCGCCCGCCGGGTCCTGCCGGGTGGAGCGCGGGCCGCTCGGCTCGCGCATCGTGGCCACCGGGCGGACCGGGCCCGTCCGCTGGACCCGGACGACCACCCTGTGGGACGGCCTGGACCGGGCTGAACTCACCACGACGGTGCACGAGTTCGACGGCTGCGACCAGCTGCTGCGGCTGCGGATACCGGCCGACGTGCCCGGCGCGCTGCCCGTCGCCGAGACCGCGGCGGCCGTGGTCGGGCGCGGTTTCGCCTTCCCCGAGGCGGACGCCGGCGCCGACCGCACGCGGGCCCCGTGGACCCTGGACAGCCCCTGCCTGAACTGGTTCGCGCTGTCGGCGCCTATGACCGGCCCGGGCGGGCGTGCCCTGGGGGCCGCCGAGATCGTGCTCCCGGACGGGGACGGTTCTCCTCCCTGCGGGGCCCCGGGCCTGCGGGAGCTCGTCACCGCGCTCGGCCGCCACGGAGTCACCGCGACCCCGACCCGGCCGGGCGGGCCGCGATGGGGCGACCTGGCGGTGGACAGCAGCCTGCCCGACTTCCGCATCGCGCTCGGCGGCCCCGGGGAGAACGCCTTCACGGCGGCGGTGCTGGAGTCGGCCGGTCCCGCGTACGCGAAGGCGGTACGGGAACACGCGCGGGTCTGGATCCCGGCCCGCGCCGGGCTCCGCTCGCTCTGGAGCCCCGGCTGCGACCTGACCGGCGTCCGCGACCTGCCGGTCCTGGTCCTCACGGAGCCGGCGGCGGAGCTCGCCCGGGCCGTGGCCGCGTCGGGCCGGCTCGAAGCCGGGGCTCCGGCGGCCGGAGCGGACGGGCACGAGGCGGCGTACCCGCACGAGGCGGCGTACGCGCGCGGCGAGGCGTACCCCCACGGCGAGGCGTACGCGCACGGGGAGGCGTACGCGGACGGGGTGGCTCGCGCGGACCGTGAGGCCTACGCCGGCCGCACGGTCGGGATCCTGGTGCGCGGCACGCCCGGCTTCGCCGTCGACACCGCCGGGCGGCTGCACAGCACCCTGATGCGGTCCTGCACCGGCCGCCCGAGCGGCGAGTGGATGGACCCTCCACGGCGGACCGCACCCGACGGCAGCTCCTTCCAGCTCCAGCACTGGACCCACGTCTTCGAGCACGCGCTGGTCGCGGGCTCCGGGGACTGGCGCGCGGTGGACCTGGTGCGCCGGGGACGGGAGTTCAACAAGCCGCTGACGGCCGTCACGGCCGTCCCCGGCGAGGGGCCCCGCCCGGCCGCGCGCTCGCTGCTCGGCGTGGAGCCGGCCGACCGGTTGCTGATCGAGACGGTGAAGCGGGCCGAAGGCTCCGGCAACCTCGCGGTCCGGCTGCGCGAAACGCACGGCCGCGCGGTGACGGCCGAGACGCTGTGGCCGACGGATCCGGCCGCCGAGGCCGATCTGCTGGACCGCCCGACCGGCCGCTTCGAGGGCGGGATCCAGGGCGCCGCGACGACCACCCTGCTGCTGCGCGCGCAATCGGGCATGCCGCTGCGGGAGCGCGAACGGGAGCCGCACCAGCCGGTGTTCAGCCGCTACTGGCTGCACAACACCGGGACGGCTCCGCTCGGCGACGCGCCGTACACGGTGACGTGTGACGGGACCGCCTCCGAGGCAACGGTCACCGTCGCGGCCCACGGGGAGGCGGCCGGCGGCCCGGTCGCGCTGGAGGTCCGGGCCCCCGACGGCTGGCGGACCTCCTGGACCCGGCAGCGGGTCGACCTTCCGGCCGGCGGCCACGCCTCGCTCCCGCTGACGGTGGAGCCCGCCGCCGGCGCGGAACCCGGCGAACACCTGGTCCGGGTCGTCGCCGGCACCCTGGCGGGGGAGTTCGAGGACGTCCTCACCGTCGCCGTCCCCGGGGCCCCCGCCGGCCCCGCCGGGCTGTGGGTGGACGCGCCGGAGCCCGCCGTCACCGTCGCCCCCGGAGCGCGGGCCCTGCTGCGCGCACGCATCGGCTCCACCGGCATCCGCACCACGCTGACGGGGCAGGCGTACGCCGTCTCCCCGTACGGCGCCTGGCAGTTGACGGCCCCCGCCGTGCAACCGGTCGAGGTGCCGGCGGACGGCGCGGCCGAGGCCGTCTTCGAGGTGCGGCCGCCGCTCGCCGCCCCTCCCGGGGAGTACTGGGTCGTGGTCAAGGCGGTCTGTCAGGGCAGGATCGCGTACGGTCCGGCCATTGCCGTCCACGTCAGCGAGGGATGAGACAGGCCATGGCCCGCAGACCCACCATCAAGGACATCGCCCGCCAGGCCGGTGTGTCGCAGAGCGCGGTCTCCTTCGCGCTCAACGACCGGCCGGGAGTCTCCCAGGACACCCGTGCCCGCATCCGCCGGGTCGCCGAAGAGCTCGGCTGGCAGCCCAACAGCGCCGCCCGCGCCCTCTCCGGCGAACAGTCCGGCGCCGTCGGACTGGTCCTCGCCCGGCCCGCGCACACCCTCGGCGTCGAGTCCTTCTTCCTCCAGCTGGTCTCCGGCATCCAGGAAGTCCTGGCCGCCGGCCGGATCGCCCTGCTCTTCCAGGTCGCCCCGGACATCGACGCCGAATGCGCGGTCTACCGCCGCTGGTGGGCCGAACGGCGCGTCGACGGGGTCATCGTCGTGGACCCGAGGACCGACGACCCGCGCCCCGCCCTCCTCGAACAGCTCGCCCTGCCCGCGGTCACCGTGGGGGAGACCGACCCGCCCTCCACGCTGTCCGCGGTCCGGGCGGACGACGCCGGCGCCATGGCACAGGTCCTCGACCACCTGCACGGGCTCGGCCACCGCCGGATCGCGCACGTCGCCGGACTGCCCGGGCTCGCCCACACCGAGCGCCGGATCCGCTCGCTGCGCACCGAGGCCGCCCGGCTCGGGCTCGGCCCCGGCCAGGTCCGCTCGGTCGCCACCGACTACTCGGACGTCGAGGGCGCGGCGGCCACCCGGCGGATCCTCGCCGAGCCCCGCCCCCCGACCGCGATCGTCTACGACAACGACGTGATGGCGGTGGCCGGCGCCGCCGTCGCCGCCGAACTGGGCATCCCCGTGCCGGACCGGCTCTCCATCGTGGCCTGGGACGACTCCGCGCTCTGCCGGGTCACCCACCCCCGGCTCACCGCCCTCGTCCGGGACACCGGGGCCTTCGGCCGGGTCGCGGCCGAGGAACTCCTCGCCCTCCTCGCGGGCAGCCCGCCGAGGTCACGCGAGAGCGAGCGGCCCCGGCTCGAGCCCCGCGAGAGTACGGCGCCGCCGCCGGCCGCATACTGAATTCGAGACCCTCCCTGGAGCCCACCGTGACCACTCCCACCCCCGCACCCACCTCCGCGTTTCCCGGCCCCCGCGCCGGCGCGGGGGCAGCCGGCCCGACGGTCGCGATCGACATCGGCGGTACGAAGATCGCCGGCGCCCTGGTGGACTGCGACGGCACGATGACGGCCACCACGCGCCGCCCGACCCCGCGCGGCACGGACGGCGACACCGTCTTCGCCGCAGTCGCCGAGGTCGTCGCCGAGCTCGCGAAGTCCCCGCTCTGGCCCTCGGCGGTCCGCTGCGGCATCGGCAGCGCGGGCCCGGTGGACGCCGCGCTCGGCACGGTCAGCCCGGTCAACATCGGTGCCTGGCGGGGCTTCCCCGTCCAGGCCCGGGTGGAGGCGGAGCTCGCGCGGCACGGAGCGCGGATCCCGACGGTGCTGGTCGGCGACGGGGTGGCGATGACCGCCGCCGAGCACTGGCTGGGCGCCGCCCGGGGCCACGCCAACGCACTGTGCATGGTGGTCTCCACCGGCGTCGGCGGCGGACTCGTCCTGAACAACCGGCTCCACCCCGGACCCACCGGCAACGCGGGCCACATCGGTCACATCAGCGTCGCCTTCGACGGGGAGCCGTGCGCCTGCGGGGGCCGCGGCTGCGTGGAGTCCATCGCCTCCGGCACCGCCATCGCGCGCTGGGCCCTGGCACAGGGCTGGACCCCGGCCGGGGACGCCACGGCCGCCGGGGCGGCCTCGGCGGCCGCGGCGGGCGACCCGGTCGCGCTGGCCGCCTTCGACCGGGCGGGCCGGGCACTGGCCGCGGCCATCGCGGCCACCGCCACCCTCGTCGAAACCGACATCGCCGTCGTCGGAGGGGGCGTGGCCGCCGCCGGAGACACCCTCTTCGGGCCGATCCGCACGCACCTGGCCTCGTACGCGACCCTGTCCTTCGTCACGGACCTGCGGGTCGTGCCGGCGACGCTGGGCACGCACGCCGGCCTGATCGGCGCGGCCGCCGCGGCGACCATGCTGCTGTCGTCCTGAGGCGAAGCGCCGGGAAGAGGGCTACGGCTTGACGGAGCGGTAGTAGCGGGCCGCGCCCGTGTGCAGCTCCAGCGGGTCCGTGTAGATCGCCGTCCGCAGGTCGACCAGCTGCGCCGCGTGCACCTGGTGTCCGATGGAGTCCCGGCTGTTGATCACCGTGCGGGTGAACTGCTCCGTCAGCTCGGCGCCCGTGTCCTCCCGGGTCACCAGCAGGTTCGGCACCGCCACCGTGGCCACCGCCGAGGTGTTGCGGGCGCGCGCGTAGGCGTCCTGCGGCATCACCGCCGCCCGGTAGTAGCGCGCCGGGCTGCCGCTCGCCTGGAGGGCCTCCACCAGGTCGCCGAGCTGCACGAGCCGGATGTCGAACCGATCCGCCAGCTCGCGCACGGCGTTGGTCGGCAGTCCGCCCGACCAGAAGAAGGCGTCGATCCGGCCGGCTTCCAGCTCCGCCGGCATGGTGTCGATGCCGATGGACACCGGGGTGACGTCGCGGGCGGCGTCCAGCCCCGCCGCGGTGAGCAGCCGCTCCGAGACCAGCCGCACCCCCGAGCCGCTCTGGCCCACCGCTACCCGCTTGCCGCGCAGGTCCCGGGCCGACTGGACCGGGGAACCGGCGGGCACCACGAGCTGCACGTAGTCGTCGTAGAGCCGGGCACAGCCGCGCAGCCGGTCCGCGCCGGGCTTCCGGTCGATCCGGTACTTGGACACCGCGTCCGCCGTCGCCACCGTGAAGTCCGCCGAGCCGTCGGCCACCCGCTGCAGGTTCTGCTGCGAGCCCTCGCTGGTCTCCAGCCGCACGCGCACCCCGGGCATGTTCACCGCGAGCTTCTGCTCCAGCAGCTGCCCGTAGCGGTGGTAGACCCCGGTCTGGACGCCGGTGCTGAAGGTGAGGTCCCCCTTGAGCTCGGGCTCCCCGAAGGGCCTCAGCCACCAGACGAGCGCGCACAGGACGGCCAGTACGGCCACCAGGGCCCGCAGGGCACGGCGCCTGCTGATCCGGGGCGGTACGAGAGGCATGTCCGCGATCCTGCCACCGACCCGCCCTCCTGTCACGGCCCGCCCGCACGCACGCCCGCCCCCGCCCCCGCCCGCCGCCGGGGCCCGGCCGCCCTACCCGACCCTTACCCTTGCTAGGTGAGCACCGAGGGCGAGGCGACTGTTTTGAAAACGTACGAGGTCCGGACGTACGGCTGTCAGATGAACGTGCACGACTCCGAGCGGCTGTCCGGCCTGCTGGAGGACGCCGGGTACGTCCGCGCCCCCCAGGGGTCCGACGGCGACGCCGACGTCGTCGTGTTCAACACGTGCGCCGTCCGCGAGAACGCCGACAACAAGCTTTACGGCAACCTCGGCCGCCTCGCCCCGATGAAGACCAAGCGCCCCGGCATGCAGATCGCCGTCGGCGGCTGCCTCGCGCAGAAGGACCGCGACACGATCGTGGACCGGGCCCCCTGGGTCGACGTGGTCTTCGGCACGCACAACATCGGCAAGCTGCCCGTCCTGCTGGAGCGCGCGCGCATCCAGGAGGAGGCGCAGATCGAGATCGCCGAGTCGCTGGAGGCGTTCCCCTCCACGCTGCCGACCCGGCGCGAGTCCGCGTACGCGGCCTGGGTCTCGATCTCCGTCGGCTGCAACAACACCTGCACCTTCTGCATCGTCCCGGCGCTGCGCGGCAAGGAGGAGGACCGCCGTCCCGGCGACATCCTCGCCGAGGTCGAGGCACTGGTCGCCGAGGGCGTCTCGGAGATCACCCTGCTCGGCCAGAACGTGAACGCCTACGGCTCCGACCTGGGCGACCGCGAGGCCTTCTCCAAGCTGCTGCGGGCCTGCGGCGCCATCGAGGGCCTGGAGCGGGTCCGCTTCACCTCCCCGCACCCGCGCGACTTCACCGACGACGTGATCGCGGCGATGGCCGAGACCCCGAACGTCATGCCGCAGCTGCACATGCCGATGCAGTCCGGATCGGACACGATCCTGAAGGCGATGCGCCGCTCGTACCGCCAGGAGCGCTTCCTCGGCATCATCGAGAAGGTTCGCGCCGCCATCCCGCACGCGGCGATCTCCACCGACATCATCGTGGGCTTCCCCGGCGAGACCGAGGAGGACTTCCAGCAGACGATGCACGCGGTGCGCGAGGCCCGCTTCGCGAACGCCTTCACCTTCCAGTACTCCAAGCGCCCCGGGACCCCGGCCGCCGACATGGAGGGGCAGATCCCCAAGGAGGTCGTCCAGGAGCGGTACATGCGCCTGGTCGCCCTCCAGGAGGAGATCTCCTGGGACGAGAACAAGAAGCAGGTCGGCCGCACCCTGGAGGTCATGGTCGCGGAGGGCGAGGGCCGCAAGGACGGCGCCACGCACCGGCTGTCCGGGCGCGCCCCCGACAACCGCCTCGTGCACTTCACGAAGCCGCAGGAGGAGGTCCGCCCCGGCGACGTGGTGACCGTGGAGATCACCTACGCGGCCCCGCACCACCTGCTGGCCGAGGGCCCGACCCAGTCGGTACGCCGCACGCGTGCGGGCGACGCGTGGGAGAAGCGCAACGCCGCTCCGGCGCAGCCGAAGGGCGTCCTGCTGGGGATCCCCACCCTGGGCGTCCCGGCCCCGCTGCCGGTGGCGGCGTCGGGCTGCGCGGCTCCCGCGTCTTCCTGAGGCAGGGACCTCCCGGGGCTGCCGGGTGCGGCTACGCTGCAGATCATGCTCGTAGCCGCTGCCGTCTGCCCCGCCCCGCCGATGCTCGTGCCCGAGATCGCCGCGGGGGCCGCCGCCGAACTCGCTGACGCCCGTACCGCGTGTTCCGACGCGCTGTCCGTGCTCGCCGCCTCCCGGCCCGATCTGCTCGTGGTCGTCGGAGCCTGTGACGAGGAGCATTCCGGTTCCTACCCCCAGGGCGCCCGCGGCACCTTCCGCGGCTTCGGGGCCGGGACCGACGTACGGCTCGGAGGGGGCGAGGAAGGCCCGCGCCTGCTGCCCGCCCCGCTCGCCGTCGGGGCCTGGCTGCTCGGCCGGGCGGGCTGGGGCACCGCGCCCCTGGAAGGGCTCGGGGTCGCGGGGCCGCTGGACACGGTCCGGTGCATGGCGGCCGGCCGCGAGCTCGCCGCGCGTTCTTCCCGGGTCGCACTGCTCGTGATGGGTGACGGCAGCGCCTGCCGGTCCCTCAAGGCCCCCGGCTACCTCGACGACCGCGCCGCCGCCTTCGACACCGAGGCCGCCCGCGCGCTCGGCGCCGCCGACGTGGCCGCGCTCGCCGCCCTCGACGCCGGGCTCGCCGGCGAGCTCCAGGCCGCCGGACGGGCCCCCTGGCAGGTCCTCGCGGGCGCCGCGGAGGGCGCCGGCCTCGAAGGGCGGCTGCTGTACGAGGACGCGCCGTACGGGGTCGGATACTTCGTCGCCGCCTGGTCGTAGGCATCCCCGGGTACAGCCTGACGGGGGGGATACGGCCGACCGGGGTACGGCAGAGGGGCGCGACACCACACTCGGTGGTGCCACGCCCCTCTGGTGACCGCGTCAGGAAGCCGCCGGCGGCGTCGGCCCGCCGGGGGTGTCCTTGTGCGCGATCTTGCCCAAGGCACCCTTCGCCTTGTCCGCGCCGCTAGAGATCTGGCCGCTGTACTTGCCCTTGGTCTTGGAGTCGACGGCCTTCGCCATCTTGTCCAGATTCTGGGTGATCTTGCCCTCGTGCTGCTGCGCGAGGTCGCCGACCTTGTCTTTCGCGGGCGCGAGCTTGGCCTTCAGATTGTCCAGCAGGCCCATGGGTCACCTTCCATTGGCGGGGTAGCTACGTACGGGCACCCTCGCCGGCCTCGCTGTCCGCGGCGACCTCCGCCGACTGCTGCTTCGGGATCTCGACGGCTTCCGCCGCGCTCTCCTCGGCCTCAGCCGGCCCGGTCTCGGCCTGGTCGGCCGTCACGGACTCCGCCGTCAGATCCGCGGCGGCGACCTCTTCGGTCGTCGCCTGGCTCTTGCGGCCGAGAAGCCGGTCCAAAATGCCCATGTCTACTCCTATAACGTTACTCGTGTGAGTGAAGTTCCGCCGTGGACGGACCCGTGGATGTAGCCGTGCACGGACCGTGGACCGACCGGCCTGCGCCGGTCCGGAGCCGGGCGTACGACAGGCGCGCGCCGGGCCGGAACCCCGCCAAGGCAACGACCCCGATCCGGGCCCGTCACGTAGCTCGATCGGGTACATGCCGTGGGGTTTGCGAGACTGGGGCGGTGAGGAAAGCAGCCCCCGCCCCGCGGGTCATCGCCGTCGTAGGACCCACCGCCGCCGGAAAGTCGGATCTGGGGGTGGCCCTGGCCCGTCATTTCGACGGCGAAGTCGTCAACGCCGACTCGATGCAGCTGTATCGGGGGATGGACATCGGCACCGCCAAACTGACGACCGAGGAACGCGGCGGGGTCCCGCACCACCTCCTCGACATCTGGGACGTCACCGAGACCGCGAGCGTCGCCGAGTACCAGCGCCTGGCCCGCGCCGAGATCGACGCACTGCTCGCCCAGGGCCGCACCCCCGTCCTCGTCGGCGGCTCCGGCCTGTACGTGCGCGGCGCGCTCGACGCCATGGAGTTCCCCGGGACCGACCCCGAGATCCGGGCCCGCCTGGAGGCCGAGGCCACCCTGCGCGGCCCCGGCGCCCTGCACGCCCGGCTCGCCGCCGCCGACCCGGCCGCAGCGCAGGCGATCCTGCCCAGCAACGGCCGCCGCATCGTGCGCGCGCTGGAGGTCATCGAGATCACCGGCCGGCCGTTCACCGCGAACCTGCCCGGCCACGAGTCCGTCTACGACACGGTCCAGATCGGCGTGGACGTCGCCCGGCCCGAGCTCGACGAGCGGATCGCGCTGCGCGTGGACCGGATGTGGGAGGCCGGGCTGGTGGAGGAGGTCCGCACCCTGGAGGCCGCGGGGCTGCGTGACGGAATCACCGCCTCCAGGGCGCTCGGCTACCAGCAGGTGCTGACCGCGCTCGCCGGGGAGTGCACGATGGAGGAGGCCCGGGCCGAGACGGTCCGCGCCACCAAGCGGTTCGCCCGCCGCCAGGACTCGTGGTTCCGCCGTGACCCGAGGGTGAACTGGCTCAGCGGGGCCGTCGCGGACCGGGCGGAACTCGGCGGACTCGCGCAGTCGTTGGTCGAACGAGCGGTCACAGCCTGATCACGTGATGGCATCGGGACGCCCCGTGCGCCCGTTCGGGGCCTGACGGCGTGCCATCATCAAACTTCCGCCGGTGCCGTCACCGGCGGTGAACGACGGCATACGAAGTCCGAGTGGGAGGGCGCGTGGCGATGGAGGCCGGCCCTCGCGACACCGGTCGGGACGACACCCGACGGGAAACGGACCCGATGCTTCACGGTGAGCTCGCCGCGGCGCAGGACGGGTTCGGCGGCGATGGCCTCGGAGCCGACGGCCTGGGCGCCGACGGCCTGGAGGTCGACGGCCTGGAGGTCGACGGCCTCGGGCTGCCCGCGGAGCCCGCGCGGCTGACCCCCGACGGCCCGGACGCGCCGGACTCCGCCGAGGCGGAAGCCGCCGGCGCCCCCGCCTTCGAGGTGGAGCTGCGCCCGCAGCGGCGGCTGCGCCTGTGGCAGATCGCCCCCATCGTCGTGCTGGCCGCCTCCGGATCCCTGATGTTCGCCTTCCCGCTCGCCTTCGAGTTCGGCGACGGCGGAGCGGTCGTCGCCATGCTCGGGTTCCTGATCTGCTGCTGCGCGGGCGGCTGGGGCATGATGGCCGCGTGCCGCGTGGGCTACGCCCTGCCCGGGCTCCCGGCCCGCGGCTCCGGCCGGCGCCCCGACTTGCGGGTGGCCGCCCTGTACGCGCTGCTCGCGCTGGCCGTCGTGGCGCTCGCGGTGTACCGGGTGGCCCGGCTCCGCTAGGCCGTCTCTTCGGACAGGGCCAGGTCCTGCCCCGTCACGGCTCGGTACCATGGGCGGGTGACGCAGACGAGCCTCTCCTTCCTCAAGGGCCACGGCACCGAGAACGACTTCGTGATCGTTCCGGACCCGGACAACGCCATCGAGCTGCCGGCGTCCGCCGTCGCCCGGCTGTGCGACCGGCGGGCCGGGATCGGCGCCGACGGCGTACTGCACGTCGTCCGCTCCGCCGCGCACCCCGAGGCGGCGCACATGGCCGGCGAGGCCGAGTGGTTCATGGACTACCGCAACAGCGACGGCTCCATCGCCGAGATGTGCGGCAACGGAGTCCGCGTCTTCGCCCGCTACCTCCAGCACGCGGGCCACGCCGAGCCCGGCGACCTGGCCGTCGCCACCCGGGGCGGCGTCAAGCGCGTGCACCTCGACAAGGGCGGCGACGTGACCGTCTCCATGGGCCGCGCCGAGCTGCCCGAGGGCGAGGTCACCGTCTCCGTCGGAGCCCGTTCCTGGCCCGCGCGCAACGTCAACATGGGGAACCCGCACGCGGTGGCGTTCGTTGACAGCCTGGACGATGCCGGGAACCTGCTGGACCCGCCCCCGTACAGCCCGGCGTCCGCCTACCCGACAGGTGTCAACGTCGAGTTCGTCGTCGACCGCGGCCCCCGGCACGTCGCCATGCGCGTCCACGAGCGCGGCTCCGGCGAGACTCGCTCCTGCGGCACCGGCGCCTGCGCGGTCGCCGTGGCCGCCATCCGCCGCGACGGCGCGGACCCGGCCGTCACCGGCGCGCCCGCCACGTACACCGTCGATCTGCCCGGCGGCACCCTGGTCATCACCGAACGCCCCGACGGCCGGATCGAGATGACCGGACCCGCCGTCATCGTGGCCGAGGGCGAGTTCGATCCGGCCTGGCTCACCGAAACGGCTTTCGTCTAAAGCTTCCCTCTAATGGGTGATCCGTTTCACGCTGAGCGAGAGGTGGACTGCGCCACGTGGTGGGGTCGGTAGCATCAGGCACCGGCCCTGAGGGCTCACCCCATGCCCGTCGCCGCCGGTCGAAGCCGCCGGAGGTGCCCATGAGTGCAGAGGCCACGAACCCCGAAGCACGCCCCGAAGAGCGCCCAGAACTCCGCAGACGGGGCCGGACCAGGCTTGACCTGCGACGACTTGGGCGCGCCGCACTGCTCGGCCCCACGTCCAGGGACCGGCTGCCGGACGCGATCGGCCACGTCGCCGAAGCGCACCGAGCCCACCACCCCGACGCGGACCTGTCCGTCCTGCGCCGCGCGTACCTGCTCGCCGAGACCTCGCACCGCGGTCAGATGCGCAAGAGCGGTGAGCCGTACATCACACATCCGCTCGCCGTCACCCTCATCCTGGCCGAACTCGGCGCCGAGACCACCACCTTGACGGCCTCTCTCCTCCACGACACCGTCGAGGACACCGACGTGACCCTCGATCAGGTCCGCGAGGAGTTCGGCCAGGAGGTCTGCTTCATCGTCGACGGCGTCACCAAGGTCGAGAAGATCGACTACGGGGCCGCCGCCGAGCCCGAGACCTTCCGCAAGATGCTCGTCGCCACCGGCAACGACGTCCGCGTGATGTCCATCAAACTCGCCGACCGGCTGCACAACATGCGCACCCTCGGGGTGATGCGCCCGGACAAACAGGCCCGCATCGCCAAAGTCACCCGGGACGTGCTGATCCCGCTCGCCGAACGCCTCGGCGTACAGGCCCTGAAGACCGAGCTGGAAGACCTGGTCTTCGCGATCCTGCATCCCGAGGAGTACGAGTACACCCGCGCCCTCATCGCGGCCCACGCGGGGGACCGCGACCCGCTGCCCGCCATCGCCGACTCCGTACGGGCCGTCCTGCGCGAGGCGGGCATCGCCGCCGAGGTGGTGGTGCGGCCCCGGCACTTCGTCTCCGTGCACCGGATCGCCCTCAAGCGCGGGGAGCTGCGGGGCTCCGACTTCGGCCGCCTGCTGGTCCTCGTGGCCGAGAACGCCGACTGCTACGGGGTACTCGGGGAGCTGCACACCTGTTTCACGCCGGTCGTCTCGGAGTTCAAGGACTTCATCGCCGCCCCGAAGTTCAACCTCTACCAGTCGCTGCACACGGCCTTCGCCACGCCCGAGGGGTACGTCGCCGAGGTCATCGTGCGGACCCGTCAGATGCACCGGGTCGCGGAGGCGGGCGTGGTGGCGCTCGGGAATCCGTACACGGCCCCGCCGGCGGCCGAGGCGGCCGACTGCGACGAGGAGCGGGTGGACCCGACGCGGCCCGGCTGGCTTTCGCGGCTGCTCGACTGGCAGCAGTCGGCGCCCGATCCCGACACCTTCTGGAACGTCCTGCGCTCGGAGCTGGCCCAGGACCGCGAGATCACCGTGTTCCGGGCCGACGGCGGCACGCTGGGCCTGCCGGGCGGCGTCAGCTGCATCGACGCCGCCTACGCGCAGTACGGCGAGGCGGCCCACGGCTGTATCGGCGCCCGGGTCAACGGGCGCCTGACCTCCCTGTCCTCCCGGCTCTCGGACGGGGACACCGTCCAGCTGCTGCTCTCGCACGACGCCTCCTCCGGGCCGGCCGCCGACTGGCTGGACCACGCCAGGACTCCGGCCGCCCGGATCGCCATCAGCAGCTGGCTGGAGTCCCATCCCGACGGGGCCGGGCCCGCGGCGGCCGCGCCGCGGGCGCCGCTGTCCGTGGTGGGGGCCCGGGGCGGCGGCGGCAACGCGGTCGCCGACCTGCCGGACGCCACCGTGCGGCTCGCGGGGTGCTGCACGCCGGTGCCGCCGGACGCGGTGGAAGGGTTCGTCGTACGGGGTGGGGCCGTCACCGTGCACCGGGTCCACTGCGCGACGGTGGCCCAGATGCGGGCGGTGGGGCGCACCCCCGTCGCCGTGCACTGGCGGGCGACCGCCGACTGCCGGGTCACGCTGCTCGCCGAATCGTTCGGCCGCCCGCACCTGCTGGCCGATCTGACCGAGGCCATCGCCCGCGAGGGGGTCGAAGTGGTCTCCGCGACCGTGGAACCGCCGGTCGAACAGCGGGTCCGGCACTCCTACACCCTCCAGCTGCCCGACGCGGCGGGACTACCGGGGCTCATGCGCGCCATGCGGGACGTGCCGGGCGTCTACGACGTCAGCCGGGCGTAGCCCGCCCGACCCGTTCGGGTGGAGCCGTCGCGCGCCGGGCGCGGGCGCGTGGCGGGCGCTGATATGCGGTAGAGGATGCAGCTCACCTCCCCGCGCCTGCGCGCCGCCCTGCTGGCCGCGGCCTCCCTCACCCTCGTCGCCGCGGTGGTGCCCCCGCCCAAGGCGCTCGGCATCGGCGACCCGTTGTTCCCGGAACTCGGGAACCCCGGCTACGACGTGCTCTCGTACGACCTGTCCTTCGCGTACAAGACCAACAGCAGCCCCCTCGACGCGGTCACCGTCATCGACGCGCGCACCCTCACGCGGCTCGAATCCGTCAACCTGGACTTCACCCACGGGAAAGTGGCGTCCGCCGAGGTCAACGGGGAGCCGGCGCAGTTCGCGGGCATCGGGGAGGACCTCGTGCTCACCCCCGCCCGGCCGGTGGACGCGGACGCCGCCCTGCACATCACCATCCGGCACACGAGCGATCCGCGCGGCCGCGGCGACGGCGGCTGGGTGGTCACCGAGGACGGGCTGGCGATGGCCAACCAGGCCGACGCCGCCCACCGGGTCTTCCCCTGCAACGACCACCCCGCCGACAAGGCGTACTTCACCTTCCACATCACCGCGCCGGCGGGGCTCACGGCCGTCGCCAACGGGGTGCCGGGCCTGCTCCCGGCCCACCGGAGGGGCGCGGCGACCACGTGGACGTACCGGACGCTGCACCCGATGGCCACCGAACTCGCCCAGGTCTCGGTCGGCGACTCGGCCGTCGTGCACGGCACCGGGCCGCACGGGCTGCCGCTGCGCGACGTGGTCCCGGCGGCGGACCGCGAGCGGCTGGATCCGTGGCTGAAGAAGACCGCCGGCCACATCGAATGGATGGAGGCACGGGTCGGCCGCTACCCCTTCGAGAACTACGGGGTGCTGATCGCGAAGGCCACGACCGGCTTCGAGCTGGAGACGCAGACGCTGTCGCTCTTCGAGAGCGGGCTGTTCGCGGGCGGCGGGGGATACCCCGAGTGGTACGTCGAGTCGGTGATGGTCCACGAACTGGCCCACCAGTGGTTCGGCGACAGCGTGACCCCGCGCGCCTGGTCGGACCTGTGGCTCAACGAAGGCCACGCCACCTGGTACGAAGCCCTGTACGCGGACGGCCTCGGCAAGTACTCCCTGGAGCGGCGGATGCGCGAGGCGTACCAGCGCTCCGACCAGTGGCGCGCGGCCGGCGGGCCCCCTGCCGCGCCGAAGCCCGCCGCCAAGGGCGAGAAGATCGGGCTGTTCCGGCCGGCGGTCTACGACGGGGCCGCGCTGATCCTCTACGCACTGCGGCAGGAGATCGGGGCCGCGGCCTTCGACCGGGTGGAGCGGCGCTGGGTGGGCGAGCACCGGGACTCGGTCGCGGGCACGGAGGACTTCGTACGGCTGGCGTCCGAGGAGGCCGGACGGGACCTGGGGACCTTCATGGAGCCGTGGTTGTACGGGAAGAAGACGCCCGCCATGCCGGGGCATCCCGAGTGGAGCGGCCCGAAAAGCGTGTGACGCGTGCGGAACGGGCATGCCACCATCGACGAGGCCGTTCTACGGGGCTCCGCACCACGCGGGCGCCGCTTCGCGGGGGCAGCCCGGGGAATCTCCGGGGAGTGTCACGCGTTGGACGTGACAGTGTTGAGTCACGCGCGGGAGTAGCTTTGGCCTTGGCTCCGCTTCGCCTGACGCGGACGCATTCGAATACGACGTAAGGATCCAATGACCTCCTCTTCTTCCCCTTCCCAGGACGCGCGGGACGACGCACAGACTGCGGCGGACTCGCAGAGCTTCACCGAGAGCCTTCGGGCCGACGCCCTGATGGAAGAGGACGTCGCCTGGAGCCACGAGGTCGACGGTGACCGGGACGGCGCGCAGTACGAGCGCTCCGAGCGCGCGGCCCTGCGCCGTGTGGCCGGCCTCTCCACCGAGCTCGAGGACGTCACCGAGGTCGAGTACCGCCAGCTCCGCCTGGAGCGGGTCGTACTCGTGGGCGTGTGGACCTCCGGCACGGCGCAGGACGCGGACAACTCCCTCGCGGAGCTCGCCGCCCTCGCCGAGACGGCGGGCGCACTCGTACTCGACGGCGTGATCCAGCGCCGCGACAAGCCCGACCCGGCCACCTTCATCGGTTCCGGCAAGGCGCGCGAGCTGCGCGACATCGTCATGGAGAGCGGCGCCGACACCGTCGTCTGCGACGGCGAACTCAGCCCCGGCCAGCTCATCGCCCTCGAAGACGTCGTCAAGGTGAAGGTGGTCGACCGGACCGCGCTCATCCTCGACATCTTCGCCCAGCACGCCAAGTCCCGAGAGGGCAAGGCGCAGGTCGCGCTCGCGCAGATGCAGTACATGCTGCCGCGACTGCGCGGCTGGGGTGCCTCGCTGTCCCGCCAGATGGGTGGCGGCGGCGGTGGCGGCATGGCCACCCGAGGCCCCGGTGAGACCAAGATCGAGACCGACCGGCGCCGGATCCGCGAGAAGATGGCGAAGATGCGCCGGGAGATCGCGGACATGAAGACCGGCCGCGACATCAAGCGGCAGGAACGGCGCCGCAACAAGGTGCCCTCGGTCGCCATCGCCGGATACACCAACGCCGGCAAGTCCTCGCTGCTCAACCGCCTCACGGGCGCGGGCGTACTGGTGGAGAACGCGCTGTTCGCCACCCTCGACCCGACCGTGCGCCGGGCCGAGACGCCGTCCGGCCGGGTCTACACCCTGGCCGACACGGTCGGCTTCGTCCGGCACCTGCCCCACCACCTCGTCGAGGCGTTCCGCTCCACGATGGAGGAGGTCGGCGACTCCGACCTCATCCTGCACATCGTGGACGGCTCGCACCCGGCTCCGGAGGAGCAGCTGGCGGCGGTCCGCGAGGTCATCCGCGAGGTCGGCGCAGTCAAGGTGCCCGAGATCGTCGTGATCAACAAGGCGGACGCGGCCGACCCGCTGGTGCTCCAGCGCCTGCTGCGGATCGAGCGGCGCTCCATCGCCGTCTCGGCACGCACCGGCCAGGGCATCGAGGAACTCCTCGCGCTCATCGACGCCGAGCTGCCGCGGCCGGCGATCGAGGTCGAGGCCGTGGTGCCGTACACGCGCGGCTCGCTGGTCGCCCGTGCGCACGCCGAGGGCGAGGTGATCTCCGAGGAGCACACGGCGGAGGGCACCCTGCTCAAGGCGCGGGTGCACGCGGAACTGGCGGCGGAGTTCGCTCCGTACGTGCTCGCGAAGCACTGACGCGGCGGCCTTCGGGCCACGCCGCACGAGAAGAGGGCCCCCGCGGATGCGGGGGCCCTCTTCCGTCATGCGGTCCGTGCGCGGGAGCGCGGCCCGCTCATGGGGACCCGGGGCTCCCGGGCCGTGTGGACCCGGGACCGTCCGGTTACTTGAACTTGCCGCTCACGGCGTCGAAGATGCCCTTCGCCTCCGGGCCCAGCCGGGGCCCGGCCAGCCAGCCCGCCTTCGCGGGGCCGATCGAGGTGTTCGACACCAGCGCCGGCTTGCCGTCGGCGCCCGCCGCGACCCAGCCGCCGCCCGAGGAACCGCCGGTCATCGTGCAGCCGATGCGGTACATCGCGGGGTCGGTCGTGTTCAGCGACAGCCGGCCCGGCTTGTCGGTGCACTGGAAGGCCTTCTGACCGTCGAACGGAGCCGCCGCCGGGTATCCGGTGGCCGTCATGTTCGCGATCTTGGGCGTGGTCGGAGCGGTGAAGTCCACCGGGAGCGCCGTACCGACCGTCTCCTCCAGGGACTTGCCGGCACCCTTCTCGGGGGTCACGTGCAGCACCGCGAAGTCGTACGGTGCGCCCGCGCCGCCGGTCGGACCACCGGTCGCGATCCACTGGTCGGAGGTCTGCGCCCAGTCGCTCCACCACACGCCGTAGGGGGCCACTTCCTCGCGCGGCGCGCCCTTGAGCGCGGCCGCCGGCTTGCCCGCGTTGTTGTACGACGGGACGAAGGCGATGTTGCGGTACCAGCCGCCGGACTTGCCCGCGTGCACGCAGTGGCCGGCCGTCCAGACCATGTTGGACTTGCCGGGGTGCGCAGGGTCCTTGACGACGGTCGCCGAGCAGACCATCGAGCCCTCGGGGCCGTCGAAGAAGACCTTGCCGGAGGCCGGGACGCTCTGGTGGTAGGTCGGGTTCACGGCCTTGGCCGTCACCGGGGCCGGGACGGGATCGGTCACGCCCTGGTCCTTGCCGGCGTCCGGGTCGACGGCCGGGGGCTGCGGAGTCTTGTCGGCGTCACGCATCCGGTCCGGGTCCCACAGGTCCTCGATGATCGGGTTGATGTAGTCGCCCGCCTCGCGGAGCCAGTCCTCCCTCTTCCAGTCCTTCCACGCACCTCCCTTCCACTTCTCCAGGTCGATGCCGTGCTCCTTGAGCTTGTCCTTGAGGCTGTCCGGGATCTTCACCCCGTCAAGGCTGGTGGGCAGGCTCGCCGCAACGGTCGGCTTGGCGTCGGTCTCACCGTCGCCGGGCCCGCACGCCGCGGCGGTCAGCGCGAGCGCGGCCGAGCACAGGATCGCGGTGACCGGTCGGATCGGTCGCATGTCGTGAATCCCCCTGGTGGTTCGGGATGGTGCCTGGGTGGCTGCCTGGGTGGCGCCTGGGTTGCAGCACCCCACTATGCCGCTGCCGTGGGGGACGGCACAGCCCGGGGCGACGGTTCCGCCGGCGGGGGCCGAATCCCCGGGCGGGGCAAGGATCTTGAGGCCACCCGTGATCGGTCGCCGCCACCGTCGTTGGTACGTACGGGGGATGGGGGAGCAGCGTTGGTGTTCGAGGCGCACTCCGGAAGAGCAACCGTGCGGGAGGAGCGACACTCGTGGCTTTGACGAGCGGGCAGGCCGAGGCCACGCACGTCCCACCGCAGGCGGGCCGGGGACCGGATGCGGGTCCGGTCTCCGGGCCGGGCGAGGGGATCCTGCGGCGGCAGGCCCAACGGGAGTCCGCCGCGCGGACGTACGCGCGCTCCCTGCCGATCGTCCCGGTGCGCGCCCGCGGGCTGACCATCGAAGGCGCGGACGGACGGCGCTACCTCGACTGCCTCTCCGGCGCAGGCACCCTCGCCCTCGGCCACAACCACCCGGTGGTGCTCGAAGCCATCCGCGGAGTCCTCGACTCCGGAGCTCCGTTGCACGTCCTGGACCTCGCCACACCGGTCAAGGACGCTTTCACCACCGAGCTGTTCGCCAACCTGCCGGCGGGACTGGCCGCCGACGCCCGCGTCCAGTTCTGCGGTCCGGCCGGGACGGACGCGGTGGAGGCCGCGCTCACGCTCGTGCGCACCGCCACCGGCCGGTCGGGGCTGCTCGCCTTCACCGGGGCCTACCACGGCATGACCGCGGGAGCGTTGGAGGCCTCGGGCGGAGCGAGGGACACACGGGTGACCCGGCTGCCGTATCCGCAGGACTACCGCTGCCCGTTCGGGGTCGGCGGGGCCGAGGGGGCGGAGCTGTCGGCCCGTTGGACGCAGAACCTGCTCGACGACCCCAAAGGCGGGGTGGAGCCGCCGGCCGGGATGATCGTCGAACCCGTCCAGGGCGAGGGCGGGGTCCACCCCTCCCCGGACGACTGGCTGCGCAGGATGCGGGAGATCACGGCGGCACGGGGGATCCCGCTGATCGCCGACGAGGTCCAGACGGGGGTCGGGCGGACCGGAGCGTTCTGGGGCGTGGACCACGCGGGGGTCGTACCCGACGTGATGGTGCTGTCCAAGGCCATCGGCGGAAGCCTGCCGCTCGCCGTCATCGTGTACCGGGCGGAGCTCGACCAGTGGGCCCCCGGAGCCCATGCCGGGACCTTCCGGGGCAACCAGCTGGCCATGGCGGCGGGCACCGCGACACTGGCCTACGTCCGGCAGAACGGCCTCGCGGACCGCGCGCGGATCCTGGGCGCGCGGATGCTCGCCTCCCTGCGCGGCCTGGCCCCGCACCACGCGGCCATCGGGGACGTACGGGGCCGGGGGCTGATGATCGGCGTCGAACTGATCGACCCCGACACCGGGGGAGCCGCGCCCGCCCTCGCGGTGGCCGTCCGCCAGGCGTGCCTGGACCGGGGCTTGATCGTCGAACTCGGCGGCCGCCACTCCAGCGTCGTCCGCCTCCTCCCGCCACTGACCCTGACCGACGAACAGGCCGCAGCCGTCCTCGACCGCCTCGCCGACGCCATCCCCGCCGCCACCCGCCGCTAAGGACCCCCTATGCCCAACCCCACCCACCCCGATTCCCCCGAGCC
>NZ_JAGGOT010000059.1 GCF_018614195.1 Streptomyces sp. ISL-43 | reverse complement strand
CTCCGGGCCTACTCAGCGAGGACGATCAACGGGACTGCCCTCGGTGACGTAGCGTCATTGGGGACCGCCGTGTGATCGTGGGGACGATGCCAGGCAAGTCGGAGGAGGGTAAGTAAGTGCGTTTGCGTGATGTTGGGTTTGGCGATGTCGAAGCCTACGTTCGGATGCGATGCGACCCGGCCATGATGGTTGACCTCGGTGGCCCGCTTCCTCCTGAGGGGATGACGGCGAAGGTCGAGCGCGATGTCCGAAGTGCGGCAGAGGGCACTCAGTGGATCAAAATGATCATTCCCGACGAGATGGAACCGGCAGTGGTGGCGGGAAGCGTGACCCTCTGGACCCACGACGCTGACGGGCAGCGGCTTACCGAGATCGGCTGGATGGTGCTGCCAGAGTTTCAGGGACACGGTCTCGGCAAGCTGGCCGTCCGCACGTTGCTTGAACTGGCCCGCGAAGAAGATCGGTGGGGAGTCGTGCATGCGTTTCCAGCGATAGCAAATGCTCCGTCAAATGGCATATGCCAGTCCCTCGGCTTCAGGTCCCTAGGTGAGGAAGACGTGACTTTCGCCGGCCGAGTCTTGCGAACCAACCACTGGGCCATCGATCCTCGCACCGATCTGAAGTGAGACTGCGACAGTCATGACAGCTCGGCTTTAAGGCATTCGGAGACCGGTCAGACGCTGTTCCATGAGGGTGAACAAACGGTGCTGTCGCTGCCTCCTGACCACCACTGGTCACTGGCGGGCGGCGGTGAGAAGTACCCGTTTGCGGAGGAGCGAGAGTTTGGCGCGGCCGAACATCTAGCGTTTGATCATTTGATGTGGTTGACACGGCCTTCCACGGGGCCGGAGTTCCAGCGAGTGGTCAGACCCTGGACGACGGCGTCCCAGTCCTTCTCCAGACCAGTGGCGGACGCGTGCAGCCGGGGAAGGTCCTCGGAGCGGGTGGCGGTGATCCAGTCTTTGAGGTGATGGCCGGAGCGGGTCTGAAAGATCCCGGCGAAGCCGCGGACGTGCGCGTGGAGGGCCTGGACGGTGTTACCGCCCATGTGCAGTTCCCTGGCGATCTCCCGGATGCCGTGTCTCTGGGCTTCGACCGCGGTGCCGAGGTTCTGCCAGAGGTGGAACCGGTCGGCCACTTGGACCACGTTCGGGGCTCCGGTCCGGACGCCGTCAGCGTAGGATCCGGCCCGGTCACGCCACCGGTGCCCGTCTCGCATGCCGAGCCGCGCGCTTGCGGAGATCAGGCTCGAAGGGCTCCCGTGTTCTCCTCAGCGGGGACGGGAGTTGCCTGCGGGGCGCCAGTCGTGCCGGCCCGGGCCGGTTCGAACCCCTTGGCGATGAGCCGGACGGCCAGCGCCACCTCCCAGGCGAAGACCGGGACGGCCAAGGCTGAGCCCGGGACCGAGATCTGCTCGTAGACCCCGAACATCACGGCCACCGCGGAGGCGCATATCAGTGGGCCCCCGATCAGCCCCAGCACGGCGATGAACCGCGGCACGAGCCGGGAGCGGTACATCACGTACGCCAGCAGCACCGTGTTCAGGCCCAAGGCTACGTTCGGCCCGAGCAGGAACGTCCAGTCGTGCAGGGCCACGAGGGCCCGGTCGGCGCCTGCGGTACCGGTGGCGTGCGTAGTGGCCGAGGCCCCGGTCGCTTCCTGCCGCAGCGTCACGAGCGTCAGGACGCTGAGGACGCCGACGGTGATGACGGCGGCTTCCAGCAGGCGGAAGCAGGCGTACCCGAGCGCCATCCCCTCGTGCTGCCTCCTGAGGACGGGGAACAGCACGATTCCGGTGCCGATGACGGCGGCCACGAGGGTCAGTTCGCACAGTGCCCCGAGGAACGCCGAGGTGGCGTCGCCGGGGCCGAGGGTTCCCGCTGCCCCGTCCAGGACGGGTCGGTAGAGGGCCAGCCCCGCGATCGCGGCGATCTCGGTCACCAGGAACAGCACGCCCGCGGCCACCGCGGTCTTTCTGTCTGAACTCATCTTCGGTCCTTTCGACCAGGAAGGTGTACGCCGTACACCTTGCTCGCGGTCACAGTAGGTGTACCGCGTACACTCGTCAAGGGGTACCGACCGATGCCCGATCGTGAGGAGAGACGAGATGGCACAGCAGCCGGAGGCCGGGCGCCGGGCGCCGCTCAACAAGGAGCGCGTACTGCGGGCGGGCGTCGCCCTCGCGGACGACAGCGGCATCGAGTCGCTCAGCATGCGCAGACTCGCCCAGGAACTGGGCGTCGTGCCGATGGCCCTCTACAAGCACGTGCCCAACAAGGAACAGCTCCTGGACGGCATGGCCGATACGGTCGTCGCCCAGATCGACCTCTCGGCGAGCGGTTCCGACTGGAAGGACGTGGTCCGTCGGCGTGTCCTCTCGGCCCGCCGGGTGCTCCTGCGCCACCGCTGGGCCTCGCAGGTGATCGAGTCACGGACCGGGCCGACCCCGGCTGTGCTGGAGTACCTGGATTCGATGATCGGGACGTTCCGGGACGGCGGCTTCTCCGTCGACCTCACCCATCACGCGATGCACGCCATGGGCAGCCGGCTCCTGGGCTTCAGCCAGGAGCTGTTCGACGACTCGGGGAGCGCCGGCCCGAACGGCGGGGCCGAGGCGCTCGCGGCCATGGCGGCCAAGTACCCGCGGATCGCCGAGCTGGCCGCGGGGGCCGCTCATGACACGGCGTCGGCCGTCGGCCGGAGCTGCGACGACCAGTTCGAATTCGAGTTCGCGCTGGACCTCCTCCTGGACGGCCTGGAGAAGCTCCACCAGCGGGGATGGACGTCCACCGGGTCCGGGTCCGGGGCATGATGACGGAGGAACCCGGCACAGCTGCCTATCCGCGCGACCTCTAAGTCACCGAACTTCCGTGGATTGCGCACGCTGGGTGACGAGTCGCGGAGCCTGCCTGTGGGTGCCTGATGCCTGTGCTGCCGACTCAGTGCCACGCACCGGCCAGGACCACGGCCCCGCCGAACAGGCTCAAGGCCAGGCCCACGGCCTCATACCCGGCGACCAGTCGGCCCGCCAGCCGCACGCGGCCAGTACCGTCCCCGCCAGCACGCTTCGGCGGCCGAGAAGGCTGGGGAGAATGCCGCGGGCGCAAGCCAGGCCAAGGACTTCAGACGTCGTTCCTTATGGCCTGATCGTTCGCTGAACGGTGCATGACGGATCTGATTGAGCGGTTGGTGCCGGATGAGTTGTGGGTGTTGTTCCGGCGGGTGGTGCCGCCGACGGAGGTGAAGCGTCCGCAGGGTGGGGGTCGGAGGCGGGTGGGTGACCGTGAGGTCCTGGCCGCGATCGCGTTCGTGGCCACCTCGGGCTCTACGAGGCGGCAGCTCCCGCCAGTGTTCGGGCCGTGCTGGCAGACGGCCTATCGGAGGTTCGCCCAGTGTGGCCGGGATCGGGTCCGGGCCCGACTCCACCGAGTCGTCCTGGATGAACTCGGTGCCCGGGGCGAGCTGGACTGGTCACGGTGCGCGATCGGCTCCGTCAGTGTCAGGGCGACAGAAGGGGGTCACTGACGGGACCGAATCCGACCGATCGCGGCAAGTTGAGAGATGCCCACGAGCGCGAAGCACGCGGCGAGCCGGCTCCTGCTCGATCGCCCCGTGCTCGTCGAGCACCCACCGCACGGTGAGCGCCATCGCGGTGTCGTCGGTCCAGTGCCACTCGGACTCCTCGGGGGCGCGGCGGGCCCGTATCTCGTTCCGGGCTGCTGGGGGTCGCGGAAGAGCGGGAACCAGCGCTCACCGAACGCGTCGCCGATGGCGAGCCCTTCGAGGCTGCGGCGGGCAGCGGCACGGTCGGCGGCGGGATCTGTGGTGGCCATGAGTTCATCGTGCGGGACGGGAGCGCCCGCGCGACAGCGGAATCTCGCGGCTCCGTATGTCCATTCGATCTCTGCCGATCGGCAGATACCGCGCCCCGACCAGGGCTGGAAGCCTTGAGGCATCACCAGGACAGCGGTTCTGGGGCAGCGGTTCTGAGGAGGCGGACGGTCATGGCCGATACGACGGCAGTGCGGAAACGGGCGGAGCGGGACGTCGCCCCCGGCGGCAGCACGGCCCCGCGCCGCGTGCGCTGGTGGGCGCGGTGGCCGGAGTGGTCGGCGTACGCGGCGATCACCTGGTCGGTCGTCTACGGGGCGGCGCAGCTCTACTGGGCGCTGGGTGGAGCGGGTTACCCCTTCGCCAAGGTGCGGGACGAGCGGTCCACGGGGTCGATCCTGGAGCCCAGCAGGGCGGAGGTCGTCGCGCCGGTGTTCGCTCTTTTCTGTGCCGCCGCCGTTGTCGCGGGGGTGCTGATGCTGCGGAACCGGGGGTCGGGGCGGCAGCGAAAGGCGCTGCTCGCCTTCGGGTGGGTGACGGCGGGCGTGCTGATGTTCGTGATCCCGGACTACTTCATGATCGGCCTGGTCGCGTTCTCACCGCTCATCGTGGTGTTCTCGTTCACCGGGATCCCGGGGCCGCAGGGCGGCATCGAGGACATCCTGTTCTGGCACAGGGACAACCTCGTCCTCGTCTTCATCGGCGGGCTGATGTGGGCCCTGATGACCCTCGCCTACCAGCGGCGCACCGCGGACCAGTGCCTGAACTGCGGTCGCGGCGAGGGGGCCGCCGCCTCGTGGACCTCGCCCGACCGAGCCCGGCGGTGGGGGCGTTGGGCAGTTTACGCGGCGGTGATCTCGACCCTCCCGTACGACATCACCCGCATCGCCTGGTACTTCGGCTATCCGCTCGGGATCACGGACGCCTTCCTCAAGGACATGCAGGACACGGAGGGGATGCTGGAGATCGGGCTCGCGCTCGGCATCCTGTCGACGCTGGGCAGCCTGCTGACCCACGGTCTTGTCAGCAAGTGGGGCGAGGTGTGGCCGCGTTGGGTGTGGTTCAAGGCGGGCAGGCCGGTCAACCCGAAGACCGCGATCATCCCGGCGACCGTCGTCGCGCTGGCCCTCATCCCGGGCGGAGTGATGAGCATCGCCCGCCTCGAAGCGGAGATGTGGGGAGCGAACGGCCCGATGATCTTCTGGCTCAGCTGGGGTGTGGCGCTCGGCGCCGCGACGTACGCCTACTACCTGCGGCGGCGCGGCGAGTGCGGTGACTGCGGGAGGGGCTGACGCAACTGCGCGAGGGGGCCGACCGGTTGTCGGCCCCCTTAGACCGTGCCCTACATGGTCTTAGGCGACGGCCGCCGCGTCGAAGGAGGCGGATCAGGCCGAGCAGCCGCGACCGAGCAGAACCTCGAGGCCCACGCGGCCGCGCAGGAGTGGCCACAACAAGAACCAGGGCTAGTCAGCTCAGGTGCGCAAGCAGCCGCGATCCCGGATGCCGGGTCGCGGCCTCTTAACATGCCCCCACGCAGTCCACCGAGTGAGCCGGACTCGTGCCGTGAGGCCTCGAAGCCCGCAGCGCTGCCCGACCCGTCGTGGTATTGCTGCCCCCAGAGCGCTCTGGGCACCGGGCCTCACCCGCGCACGCCACCGACCGTTCAGGTCCCTGCTGCGCCCCGGCCGTGCTCCTCGCGGTACAGGACGACGAGATGCGGCCCTCCCCCGCAGCCCTCGTGCCGGTAGGGGCGGTCATGCGTCTTGCAGAAGGACCCGAACTTCCGGCAATCATCCTATTCAGTCGGCTCGTAGAAGCTGGGATCGCGAACGATCGTGGTCACCGGCTGGTGCCGGTTGAACCGGAGGATGACCTGGCTCGAAGGCGCCGTTTCGACCATTCGGTGAGCTCCCTGCCCGTCCGACGCCTTAAAGACCTCGCCTCGGGTCCGAACGCCAAAAGGAGCTGAGGCGCCGCCTGCGGGATGTTGAGGTGGTAATGGCGCCCCGGATTGGGTTCACCGCACAGGAGACTCTGCCGAGAGCCCGGTGCTCATAGGACTCGTCTTGGTCCTGAAGCCACCAGCTGCCGGTACAGCGTGCCTGGCCGGGCGCCCGCCAAGCGAGACCGTCGTAGCGTCATCCCGATGGCGGCGATCACTATGACGAAAGAGGGACATATCGGGGTGAACTGTTGCGACTGTGAATGTGATCGTTGATCTTTAGGAGGTCCGCCGCGGGTACTCCCACCTGCGACCCGCTCACTCTTGGGTGAGCGCGAACCTCCGAGGAGATCACCGTCATGTCTGTCAGTCGACGCGTCGCCCTCTCAGGGCGCGCCCAGGTGGGCGCAATCGCCGCTGCATTGGGCCTTACGTCCAGTCTTTTCGGTGGTGTGGCGCACGCCGACATTCCGGGTCCTGGCGGGGTCTTCACCGGCTGCTATTCGCGGTTCGGTGGCGCGCTGCGCCTCATTGATTTTGCGGCCGGCCAGCGGTGCCGATTCGGTGAGCAGATGGTGACCTGGAATCAGGCCGGTCCTGCCGGTGCCACGGGTACTACAGGTCCTGCAGGACCTGCTGGTCCTGCAGGACCCAGCGGCCCTGCAGGTGCCTCGGGCCTGCCGGGCTACGAGCAAGTGGTGACCACTCTTGAAGTTCTGCCCCAGACGTCTTTCGCTGCGGCTGCCTTCTGCCCGCAAGGAAAGAAGGTCGCGAGTGGGGGGGGTTCGAGTCGACTACGATCAGTGCGACAGGCGGTCCTCTTTGGATTCAGGAGTCTGCTCCCTTGTCGAACAATGGCGGGTGGGAAGTTCGTGCGGCCAACAGCGACCCGAACAGAAGTCACTCCATCAGGATCTTTGCGATCTGCT
Organism: Streptomyces sp. ISL-43; assembly: GCF_018614195.1. Taxonomy (GTDB): domain Bacteria; phylum Actinomycetota; class Actinomycetes; order Streptomycetales; family Streptomycetaceae; genus Streptomyces. Next base: position 158,383 of record NZ_JAGGOT010000059.1, on the reverse strand, counting down.
ACGACAGCGCCGTCTGACTGATGCGAGGCCTCGGGCCGTTGCGCTCCCGGCCCGGCTGCAGCTTCCGCCCTGCCGGTCAGGCCCCGGGCCCGGCGCCCGCCTCGCGGGCGGTATGACGCTGTACTTCCTCCGAGGGCCGCACCGGCGGCCCGCCCGGACCCACTCCGACACCCGGCCGGTACGCGGCAGCCCGGTAGAAGCCGGCCAGACCGCCCAGGGACATCGGGACGGAATCCGCCTGCGAGCACCTTCCTCAAGTCCGTGTCGGTCAGCGGGTCGTCCAGTTCCGACACGGCGGTGTCCAGTGTTCGCGCGTGCTCGCCGAGACCAGCAGGACGTCCAGGCTCGGGCAGGAGCCGGCGGCGAGCAGGCAGGCCTTGGCGGGGTGCGCGCCGGGCCGGATCAACTCAACCCGTTCGGGCGTCACCAGGTCCCTCAGTTCCCCGCCGTGCAGGGGCGCGGAACCGAAGGCGAGGAAGCCGGCGGAGCGGGCCTGGACCAGAGGGCCGCGTCCATCCAGGGCGCGGGTGATCGGGTGGGCCATGACCAGGCTGTCGGGCTGCTGGACCGCGGCCAGGTGGTGACCGGGGCCTCCAGTCTGGCGCGCCAAGGCCGGCAGTTCCGGGATGGTGAAGGCGTCCTCGGTGAAGCCAGAGCAGGTGGCGACCCCGTACCCGCCGATCAAGCCGGAGCCGACCAGCCCTTCGAAAACCTCGAACGTGGCCCGGAGTTCGACGCGTAGGAGGTCGCGGTCCCCGCTCCCGACGGTCTCCGGGTTGTGGACGAACACGATGTCGGCGCGGCCCAGGTCGGCGACGGATCGGCGGGTCTGCCAGTCGATGAAGTCCGGAGCGAGACTGTGTCGGTGGCCGGCCTGGCCGTCGTGGAGCACACCGGCCTCCACCGCCGCCTGCCCCCGCGCGTGGATGTAGAAGCCGGTCTTCGTGCCGATCCGCACGGCGCGGAAGGCGTCGAGCACCGGCGGAGCTTCGCTGTGGATGGTGCTGTACCCCCGGTCGGTGCTCGCCCGCTTTCAGCCCGCCCAGTGGGCGAGGCACAGCAACGTGGACGGTAGCCCACACGCGGTGCCGATCGAGATGAGGGACCACGCGGACAGCCAGGCGTGGCCCCCGGCGGTGCCGGGGGCCACGTGATGGCGGCCGAGGTGCTCGACTGTGTGTGTCAGTTGACCCGCAGGGTCAGGTTCTTCGGCCAGTGGGCCTGGTTCAGGCGGGAGAACAGGTCCTTGATGTCGGCGGGCCTCAGCTTGATGCAGCCCAAGGACTTGTAGTCCCTGTCGCCGTCCCATCGAGTGGGCTCGGTGGAGCCTTGGCCGCCGTTCTTGGTCATCTCGCTGTGGATGAACAGATCACCGCGGTTGACGGCCTTCTTCTTGGACTTGGGGTGGCATGCCTTGTCGGAGAGCTGAATCGCGTAGCCCTTGATCGCGCTGTTGCGGTGGGTCTGGTGCCCCTTCACCTGGTAGGTGCCGCTGGGAAGCCATCCCTTGTTGCTGCGGCACTCATCAGTGACTCCTACGCCGGACCCGGCGCGGTAGCTCTTGACCGGGATGCCGTCGTGGACGAGGGAGAGGGTCGAGCGGTCCGGGTGATCCCAGTTCTTGGTGAACTTCAGGTAATACCCGCGAGGGCCGTGCTTGGTGCTGGTGGAGGGGTGCGAGCCGGGGCGGGCCGAGGTCCCCGTATCGGCGCCATGAGCGGCAGCCGTGCCGGGAGTCGACGCCAGGCCGACCATCGCAAGAGTTGCGATGGAGACCGCTGCGGTGGCAACGCCGCGCAAACGAAAGTGAATTGAGGTGATCATAGACTTTTTCCTTTTCGTGTAGTGCCTCCGCGATCCCCCGGACCGCGCCAGGGCATGGCACGGCCACGGACTTCAGAGGCGGGATTGGCCGGGACCTTCGCACCGGCTGTCAGCAACTTTGCCCCGCATTCCTCGTTGGCTCTACGCTGCCCGGGTCACCGGCCATACGTGCATATACACGGCACCTCGTATGGGGTTTGACCTGGTGGTTTGGGACGTGGAAGAAGGAGTGCGTCGTGGACGCTCAGCAGAATGCCGATGCTCTGGGCCATCAGCAGCCCGCCGGTCCGGCGCGCGTCCAGCTGGCCCAGCGCCTGAGACGCTGGCGCGAGACGAACAACCGGAGCCAGTCCTGGGTTGCCAAGCAGCTGCATACCAACCAGCCGACAGTCTCGCGATGGGAGTCGGGGAGCACTCTGCCCGCCCCTGAGACGATTCGTGCGTTCTGGCAGATCTGCACAAAGCCCGCGCAGTCCAAGCTGAGCGATCCGGAACTCGACCAGGCTCTTTCCCTCCACCAATGCGCGATGGAGGAGAGAGCGCACGTTCCGAAGCAGACGTCGCCTTCGACGGGCGGGGCGCCGCAACCGGACCGGCCGTCACCGCAGCCACGAGTCAAAAAGGGATGGCTGGTAGCCCTCGGGGCAGGGGGAGCCGTCGCGCTCCTGGCGGCCGCGGCCTGGGCTGGTGTCCAGTACAGCGACTCGACACCGGGGGATGCGTTATCCCCCGCCCTCTCTGACCGCGGTCCGGCCGGCGCCCACCACAACCTGCGACGGCGCCTCGTGCGCGTCGCTGGAGCCGGCCACCACGACGTGCTCGAAGGACGCCACCACAGCCCACACCGGCTACAACTACGGAGTCCGTGTGGAACTGCGTTACAGCGCCCTGTGTCACGCGGCCTGGGCCAAGATGAGCGGCACGGCGGCAGGAGACCGGGTCATGGTCACCCCGAAACAGGGAAACTCCGAGGAGTACCGCCAGCAGTACGGACACGACGCCCACACCCGGATGGTCCCAGCGCTCACCCCCGGCGACGCCCGGGCCTGCGCGATCGTAGACGGCCGCGGCACCTTGTGCGCCACCAGTCCCGCTCAACGGTGATGCGCTGAGGAGCCGGCTCCGGCTCAGTGCCTCGGCCGCGATCCGCGTACGAGCGAATCCGGCGGAACAGATCGACGTACGGGTTGTCGTCGAGGTCGGCCGGCACCCACAGGAGTAGTTGGTCATGCCATCGCCGGCTGGAGGCCGTCTTCCCCCATCTCGTTCGTGCTGGCTACTTTGTGACCCGTCCATACGCACGAGCGTCCGGGAGAGGGCTGGGCAATGCCGAAGTGGCTGATCGTCGCTGAGGAGATGGTTCAAGCGGAGGGGAATCCCCCACAGCGTCAGGTCAAGGCATTCCCGCTGCCAGGCAACCTGGATCGGGAGAAGGCGCTGGTGAAGCTGCGAGAGAAGGCGAGCCAGTACAAGCCCGACTCTTTCAACGGTGCGCCGCGAGCGGCCTGCCGGAACGGCGACGACTCATTCCTCATCGTGTCGACGAACGACAAGTGGCACGCGCCCTGCGTCCTCCGCCTCCACGAACAGGTGGCGTAGCTCGGCCCGCTCCTCGCACACCAGGCAGGCCGAGGCGTGCCGCGGACCGCGCTCCGGGCACCAGCCCCGCAGCGCGCCGCCAGGACACACAACGGCGCGGGCCGCCACCACTGGGTGGCGGCCCGCGCCAAGTCCGTCCAGGAACAGTGCCCCTGCCCCTGTTGTGCCCTGCCTACAGGGCGGGCGTGAACACCGCCTCGGTCCCGCCGCACCGGCCGCGATATCCAGCAGCCGCTCCCCCTCCAGCTCATCCACCGCCAGACCCCAGCGCAGCTTCGTCGCCGTCCACACCGCGCCGTACCGCTGTCCCAGGCCTCCGCAGTCCGGCTGGCGCGGCGTCAGACGGTCGGGGATCCCGCGTAGTCGTGGCCCCGGTAGCCGTGCCCGTCCTCGCGCCAGTCCAGGTAAAGGACCGCGTCGCCCAGGGCGCCGGGGCCGGCGCGGTGGCTGACGGTCGGGGTGCGGTAGCTTCCGTTGCGGTCCCCGCTGGAGGTGGCCTTCTCCATCCGCGACTTGAGCGCCGGGAAGTCCCTCTCCGTCACCACCGGGTCGGTGCCCTCGCGGGACTGCTTGATCTGCACCCGGACCTTGGCCCCGTCGAAGATCACCGCGTCGGTGGTGGAGTAGAAGGCGGGACCGTCCCACCTGACGTCGGCGTACGCGTAGACAGTGGCCCCGGAGCGAGCCGCGCACACCGACACCGTCACCTCCCAGTTGTCCGGCCACGGGCCGGAATAGGCGGCATCGTCGATCGACTTGGTACTGCCGGCGCACTTGTAAGGCAGTGCGGCGGCCGGGGACGCGGTGGCGGGGGCTGTCCCCGCGACCACGGCCAGCATCGCCACCGCTGCCATCACCGGGCGTGTGAAGAAGTTCATGTCCGCTCAAGGACCGCCGAGCACGAGGCGACACGGCCCGGCCCTAAAGGCGCCCCCAAGGAAGGACACCCCCGACGCATGTCCGGTCGTCCAGGACACCCTTGCCGAGCCGGAGCTGGTCAAAGCCGGCCCCGAAGTCATCGCCGCCGCCCGCACCACCCTCCCCGCACTGCGATCCGCACCGCCGGCCGCGAAGCCAGGATCCCCAGAAGAGCCTAGACGCCTACGAACAGCTGCTCCGCGACGGGCAGACCTTCAACCTGGGCCTCCTCCACCAGACCGTCACCTCGGCCGTGCCAGATCGTGGACGCCAAGACGCGGGCATCCGTGGCTCCGCGGTCAGGAACTTCGGTCCACGGGCTGGAGCCAGGCCGCAATCGACGCCCTCATACCCGAGCCGATAGCAGGACCGGTCTGGTACGACCGAGGGCAGATCCTCGCCGTCCTTGCGGACCCCGAGCTCGCCCAGCGCGTCGGCGTCGACGTCGGCAAGTCCGCGAGCTACTTCGAAAGCCGTACCACCCGCGACCGCATCCGCATACTCCACGAACGCTCGCTCGCTCGCTCGCCAAGGGGCGGAACGCCGCGAGAGCCGCCACGAGCGCCCAAGCCGAACACCGGAAGGCGCCCGCTCCCAGCCGCGACCGTGCCACGCTTCGCCAACGAGCCCGGCACGCATTGGATCACGGCCCACATGCTGCGCGGAATGAACTGGTCGCAGGCCGCGATCGACGCGCTCATACCCGAGAACCTGTATTTCCCCGAGGGCACTGCCGGCGGCGGCTGGGAGATCCTCTACCACCGGGCGCAGATCGACGCCGTCCACACCGCTCTACGGGCGCGCAACCGAGCAGATCGTCAACGAGATCGCCCAGGAGCTCCGCACCCTGGACGACGAGACAACCTGGCTCTCCACCCTCTCCCTGACACGCCGACAAGAGGTGCTTCAAGAGGTCACCGGCTACGCGATGCAAGCACACATCACGGCCGCGGACGGGCGCGCGGGCGTGGCGCGGTCCGGGGTGAAGCCCACGGCCAACCCCTCAGTGATGATCTGCATGGACCCGCCCCGCTACGGGTTCGCCAACCTGCCGGTCGACGAGCACGTGAAGGCGTTCCGTGTCCTCGTCTCCGTGTTCGCCGTCGCCGACACCCGACGCAGGAAGACGTACTGCAAGGGCACCTGCGGACACGCATGGCACCACCTACCCCCGGCAACCGAGGAGCCGTAACAGCGGCTCCTCCCGACTCCGGCCGGTGGGAGGTGGTCAGGAACCATCGTCCGCGGCAGCCCAGCCCATGAGCGGTCGGAAGACCAGCCGGTCGGCGAGGGCCCCGAAGCGGCCCCCGCGCGGGCGGTCGTCGTAGCCGGTTCAGGAAGCGGATCCCTGGGGCTGGGGACGTAGCGCCAGTAGTCCCTGCCCTCGGCCAGCAGCGAGAGCGGGTGACCCGAGGCGAAGCGCAGCGCCGAAACGCGCGTGCCGTCGGACCTCTGCCGCTCGCCCGCGCTGACTCCGGTGCCGGCGATCCACAGGAGGGACAGCATGCGGGTCGCGTAGCGGAAGCGCTGCGGCTCCCCCTCGGCGCGGGGCAGGTAGGAGATCGAGGTGAACCTCAGGTCCCAGGACTGGTGCCGGGCCGGGTCCTGGGTCCGCTCCCAGAGGACGTCCATGTCGGCGTCGATCACGGTCTCCACGTACAACGCCATGGCCGCGACCTCGCCCTTCTCGCAGTTTGAGCGTTCGCCCTGGACGCCCCTCCACCGCCTCCCTGCGGCCCCGGGGGTTGGGATGACGGAGGAACCGATCCACATCCGGTAGCGCCGCCCGGTCGTGGGTGGCACCCAGGACGGCCAGGACGTAGTCCAGGAGCACGGGTTCGAATCCGTCCGCCGGGCAGGCCATACCGGACAGATTCAAGGGGAGTCCGCGCCATTCCGTCTTTTCCGGCACCTTGGATGAGCGGGTCGGGCGGCACGCTGGACCCACGGCCTGGGGTGACCTGAGCGTGGGACATGGCCCATCAAACATCTACCGGGGGGATCTCATGACGGTACGGAAGCGACTGCGCGGCGCGGTCACGGCGGCAGTGGCCACCGCGCTGATGGTGGTGGCGTCAGGGGCTGAGGCAGTCGCCGCTGAATGGCGGCCCCGGCCGGGCATGGTCTATCTCTCAGACATGCCGAAGGACGGAACGACCTGGTACGGCAACCCGGCCGAGCGAGGTTGGCGCTACCCCACATGCGGCCGCTCGTGGAGCGTGCCCGAGGTCAACGTCTGGAGCCGTGGCGTCTCCACGTCCGAAACGGCCAGCGGTCTCCAGAACACCCTCGTCTTCGAGACGGACGCGGAGGCGATCGCGTTCGCGGCGCAGGCGCGGCAGGCCTACGCGGAATGCCCCGCCACTTTCGACGAGAGTCCCGACACCATCGAGACCGGGTACGACTACGGGACTGTGGACGTGGAAGAAGGAGCCACCGTCCAGGGCCTGCGTGTCACGTATACCTTCAGCAACAGCTACCACAACCACCTGTTCGGCGTGGGTCGGGACGGCGACACTGTCACCCTCATCGAGTGGGAGAGCAACTGGAGTGACCCTCCGGTCGACTACTTCAAGAACACCACGGTCAGGAACGTCGTAAACCGCCTTCACTGAACTCTCATCCCGCCCCTGGGGGCGGTGAATGTGCTGGTCAGGCGGGCCACCCGCCGACCCCGGAACCCGAGCCGACGCCTCCGCCGGCCCCCGCCCCGAAGCCCAAGCCCAAGCCCACCAAGGACGATTCCGGCAGCTCCTCGACCAGCATCGGCGGGGGTGGCAGCGTCTACTACAAGAACTGCACCGCAGCGCGCGCTGCCGGAGCCGCACCCGTCCACAGGGGTGACCCCGGCTACGGCCGTCACCTCGACCGTGACGGTGACGGCGTCGGCTGCGCGTAGCAGCCGGCCCAATATCGAGCCCCCCGCCCCCGGTAAATCCCGGACCGGCGGGGGCTGTTTCACGTTTCGGACCTGTCGGGATTGATCGGCGTTCAAGGTCTACTCTTCGCGGGCCCCGACGAACGATCACTCCCCCGAAGCGCCCCGGCATCATCGACAAGGAAGAGGCCGCCCCCGTTGATCTCTGCCATCCGCACCGCCACCACCATGACGGCCCTGCTCGTCCTGGCCCTGACTGCCTACAAGGGCGAGGTCCGCTGATCGACGAACAGTTCGGCGCCTGCGACGACGGCTATGAATACCAGACCGACCAGCTCCCCTCGGGAACATCGGCGGAAGACGCGTTGCACGGATACCGGGAGGGCTGCGATGACGGCATTACCGGACTGCCCGAGGTGTCTGCCCTGTGGAGTTCGGTCACCGCAGGCGAGTACGAGCAGGGCAAGGCGCTCGGCACCTACGTCAGGGGAGAGGCGATCGTCCCCGGGCTTTTCGCCGGAACGGGGGGCGTCAACACTCTGACGGGGGATGCGCGCAGCACCCGCGGTGCACACCTGCGCCACACGGCACGAACCACGGTTCACTCTCGCAGCACACACAGTGCGGCTCGCTTCCCAGAAGATCCCACAGGTCCGACCACACATGACTGATGTCCGTGCCCTGCGGAGCACCGAGAGCTTCCGCCTGGTTGCACGGTTCACACAACGCGCGGATCTCCGCGAACCTCTTGCGGAACTCCTTCCAGGCCCCCAGATCCACGTCAAGACCGCCGCCGTGTCTCAGCAGGTATGGATTCCGCAGCTCACGGAACGAAACCGTCCGGTGGTCGACCTGCAAGTTCTTCGCGGGGAGGCCGGTCCCGCACAGTTCACACCAGGCCCTGGTCCCGATGTGCGCGTGTCGCCAGTCCCTCGTCTGGCCGTCGACCATCTCCCGCATCCGGTCGGACAGCTTGGTCAGCGTTGTCAGAGTTCGGGCGCGTACACGGTGGGGAGCGGCTCGGGGCCGACGTACTGCCGGCAGTCGCACGCGACGAGCTCGTTCCCGGTGATCCCGCCGAAGAGGTAGCTGGTCTCCAGCTTGTTTTGGTGGTGGCAGCTGCGGGCTTCGGGGTCGTGGAAAGAGAAGTGGTGACCACAGCCGCACACGGGCTGTGGGGGGTCCAACTGCCGGGCCTTCGCGCGGGCTTCGAGCCTGCGTACTTCGGCCTGCGCGAGGAGGTAGCTGCTCGCGGCGCCGGATATCCGGACCATGCCGTACAGCAGCGCGCAGGCGGCGACCAGGGCGGCGATGGCGTAGGGGGTGAGCATGTCGGTCATCTGTCCTTCTTGGCCAGGCGTTGGGCTGCCTTGGCGCGCATCGAGTCGAGTTGGCGGGGGCGGTAGCCGGTGCCGTCGGTCAGCTGCTTGTAAATGGTCGCTATGTCGGGTGTCCGGGATCCGGTGCGTACGGGATCCGGTGCGTACGGGGCGACCTTGCCGATCTCGTCGGCCAGGCGCTCACGCGCCTCTTCCTCCGCCTTCTCCGCGCGTTTCAGGTGGGCCACGCCGCCCAGCTCCTCCGGGGCGCCTGCCAGCGCGTCGCGGGCTTCTCGGGCGTCTTCTCCGTGGGCGGTTTCCCTGCCTCGGCGCGCGCGCCGCGCACGGCCGGCTGGATCTTGCGCAGGTACCAGCGGGACCAGTCCGTCAGCTCGACCAAGGCCAACTGCCTGTTCCGATCTGCCAGGTTGAGCCGCCCTCCCCGGCGAAGGCGGGTCCGGCAGGGCATCGGCAGCGTTCTTCCGTACCTGCTCAACGCGCCTCATTCTGCGCCCTGCGCGCGGGTGAGGTCCTCCCGTGCTGCTTTCACGGGGCCGAAGTTGAGGTCGATGCGCTCCATGCGGCCAGCATGCGAACCGCGGCCTTCTTTCGCAACTGCGCTGCGGAGTGAGTTGTCGGAACCTACTACCCCGGGTGCCGGCATCCCGCCCTGCAGGATCCGAAGCCGCTGTCGATGTGAGGTCAGTCAGGCTATTGGTTCCACCGTAGACGGGGTACGGGCCGCGGCCGTCTTGGTTTCCCTGCCACCATGGCCAGCCTCTTGAGGTATTGACGGCTGTCTTCGTTCAGGTGGTCGGGGTGGCTCGTGATCCAGCGGGCCACGATGCGGGGCGAAGGCGTCCGCGCTGCTGGTTCCCTCCGGCCCTCGCGGAGCGGGCGGATGTAGTCGCGGAGGGTGCTGTAGCCGCCTCGGAATCCGAGGTCCGTGATCTCTCGGTAGAGACGGGACGCCTTGGTGCAGCCCTCGTTCCACCGCTGATGGATGTAGGGCTTGAAGGGATCGAGCTTGCCGGCGCGGTGCTGCCACTGGACGTGGAACATCGCTTCGGGCGCCGACGCCTTCGCGCACTTGCGGACCGTGTTGCGACCCATCCGGAGCCTGCGGGCGATCTCGCGCAGGCTGTGTCCCCGCGCGAGCTCGGCGCGGACAGCGGCGTGCAGGTCGCGGGTGCGGTCCGCGAACCGGCCCTCCGGACAAGCCTCCGGCGCCTTCGGCTCGCCCGGACCGCAGTTCGTCGTGGGATCGGGCGCGGGTCCGTCGCCCAGCTCCCGCAGAAGGGTGCGTTGCTGGGAGACCGGGCGCTCGCGTCGGCCGTTCCATGGGCGGAGCGGCCGCCGCCGAGCTCCTGCGGGTGGACGACCGCTTCGCCGTCGGCGTCGGTCTCGAAGGAGCCTTTTTCGGCTGCTCAGTTTCCAACCCCGGGCTCGACCGCCCCTACCTGCTGCTCACCGCGCTGGAGGACCACGACACCTGCCGGCGCCGGCGCGAGCACCAGCGCGGCTGGGCCCGCCAACTGCGGATGCGCGACACCGGGCACCGCGGTCAAGATCAGCTTCGGGCGGAGGGCGCACACGAGCGGCTCCCCGGCGTGCCCCACGGCCCATGCGCGGCGGCCTGCCGGGCTTCCGCCCGCGCAGCTCAGCAGATTGACACGCGTCGCCGCGGACCCTGGCAGCGAGCCATGCGAGAGATTGTTAGCGCTAACAATCCAGCCGTCAAGTCCTCCTCCGAGCGCGCCCGCGCTATACCCAACGGTGATCTCAGGGCCCTTGACGCAGTTTCTGTGAGCGTTAACACTCATGTAACGCCAGCCCAGAGCGGCACCCACCCGGGCCTCCAGCGGGGTTCACTCGCCCCGCCGCCCGGTCGGCCGTGCCGCCCCCGAGCGAACCCGGCCCCCTCCCGCTCCGGGCCGGCGCTCGACCCCCGCTCGACCCCCGCTCGACTCGATCCGAGGCTCCTGCCGAGGTCGCGCCGATCGCGGCATACCCCTGGAGGAATAGTGCGGAAGGTATTGACGGGCCTCGCTGCCGCGGGCCTCACGTTGGTCCTGACGGCCTGCGGCCAGAGCGCCAACGGTGCGGGCGACGGCGCGAACGGCGGTGACGCGAAAGGCGGTCTCGTCGGTATCGCGATGCCCACCAAGTCGTCGGAGCGCTGGATCAACGACGGCGACAACATGGTCGAGCAGTTCCAGGCCAAGGGCTACAAGACCGACCTGCAGTACGGCGACAACGTCGTCGAGAACCAGGTCTCACAGATCGAGAACATGATCACGAAGGGCGCCAAGCTGCTGGTGGTGGCCGCCATCGACGGCTCCTCGCTCACGAACGTCCTCCACAAGGCCGCCGAGGCGAAGATCCCCGTGATCTCGTACGACCGCTTGATCCGCGGCACCGGAGACGTCGACTACTACGCGACCTTCGACAACTTCAAGGTCGGTGTCCTGCAGGGTACTTACATCATCGACAAACTGGGCCTCGCGAGCGGCAAGGGCCCGTTCAACGTCGAGCTCTTCGCCGGCTCGCCGGACGACAACAACGCCACCTTCTTCTTCCAGGGCGCCATGAGCGTGCTCCAGCCGTACGTCGACCAGAAGAAGCTGGTCGTCCAGAGCGGTCAGACCGGCTTCAACCAGGTCGCCACGCTGCGCTGGGACGGCGGCGTCGCCCAGTCCCGGATGGACAACCTGCTGAGCAAGTCGTACACCTCGGCCCGGGTCGACGCGGTGCTCTCCCCGTACGACGGCATCTCCATCGGCATCCTGTCCTCCCTCAAGGGCGTCGGCTACGGCAGCTCGGGCAAGGCGCTGCCGATCGTCACCGGCCAGGACGCCGAGCTGGCCTCCGTGAAGTCCATCATCGCGGGCGAGCAGACCCAGACCGTCTACAAGGACACCCGCGAGCTGGCCAAGGTCGCGGTGCAGATGGGCGACGCCCTGCTCACCGGCGGCAAGCCCGAGGTCAACGACACCAAGCAGTACGAGAACGGGGCCAAGGTCGTTCCGGCCTACCTGCTGCAGCCGGTCAGCGTCGACAAGGGGAACTACCAGAAGGTGCTGGTCGACGGCGGGCAGTACACCGCCGACCAGCTCAAGTAGCCACCGGGCCTGAAAGCAGGGCCGCACCAGAGCCGGGCGTGTACGGGCGGGGCAGTCGACCTGACGGGCCCCCGCCCGTACCGCCCCCTGTCGAACGGATGCACCACCATGGCCGGACCCGTCCTCGAGATGCGTTCGATCAGCAAGTCCTTCCCCGGTGTCAAAGCGCTCTCCCACGTCAACCTGAGCGTCGCCCCCGGCGAGATCCACGCCGTCTGCGGTGAGAACGGCGCCGGGAAGTCCACCCTGATGAAGGTGCTCAGCGGAGTCCACCCGCACGGCTCCTACGAGGGCGAGATCCTCTTCCAGGGCGAGCCCTGCGCCTTCAAGGACATCCGGGCCAGCGAACAGCGCGGCATCGTGATCATCCACCAGGAGCTCGCCCTGGTGCCGTACCTCTCCATCGCGGAGAACATCTTCCTCGGCAACGAGCACGCCAACCGGGGCATCATCAGCTGGAACAAGACGCTCACGCACGCCAAGTCGCTGCTGCGGCGGGTCGGCCTGGACGAGAGCCCGCACACGCGGGTCGCCGACATCGGCGTGGGCAAGCAGCAGCTGATCGAGATCGCCAAGGCGCTCGCCAAGGAGGTCAAACTGCTCATCCTGGACGAGCCCACGGCCGCCCTGAACGGCGAGGACAGCCGCAAGCTGCTCGACCTCATCCTGGAGCTCAAGGCCCAGGGGATCTCCTGCATCCTCATCTCGCACAAGCTGGGCGAGATCGCCCAGGTCGCCGACTCCGTCACGATCCTGCGCGACGGCCGGACCATCGAGACCATCGCGGTCGACGCCCAGGGCATCTCCGAGGACCGGATCATCCGGGGCATGGTCGGCCGCGATCTGGAGCACCGCTACCCCGAGCGCACCCCCGAGGTGGGCGAGGTCGCCTTCGCCGTCGAGAAGTGGACCGTCCACCACCCGATCGACCATCAGCGCAAGGTCGTCGACGGAGTGTCGGTCGAGGTCCGGCGCGGCGAGATCGTCGGTATCGCCGGCCTGATGGGCGCGGGCCGCACCGAGCTCGCGATGAGCGTCTTCGGCCGCTCGTACGGGCGCTACGCGGGGGGCCGGGTACTGCTGGACGGCAAGGAGATCCGCACCCGCACCGTCCCCGAGGCGATCGGCCACGGCATCGCGTACGTCACCGAGGACCGCAAGCACCTCGGGCTGAACCTGATGGACGACATCAGCCGCAACATCTCGCTGAGCGCGCTCGGCAAGGTCGCTCGGCGCGGCTGGGTCAACGAGCACGAGGAGACCCGGGTCGCCGAGACCTTCCGCAAGACCATGAACATCAAGGCGCCCTCGGTGTTCGCCGAGACCGGGAAGCTCAGCGGCGGCAACCAGCAGAAGGTCGTCCTCAGCAAGTGGATCTTCTCCGAGCCGGACGTGCTGATCCTCGACGAACCCACCCGGGGCATCGACATCGGAGCCAAGGCCGAGATCTACACGGTGATCGCCGAACTCGCGGCCCAGGGCAAGGCGGTGCTGATCATTTCCTCCGAGCTCCCCGAGCTGCTCGGCATGTGCGACCGCATCTACACGATGGCCGAGGGCCGGCTCACCGGTGAGGTGGACCGAACGGACGCGACCCAGGAATCACTCATGCGCCTCATGACCGTGAGCGCTGCGACCGAGAACGAGCAGGTGTAAGGCATGGCCCAGACAGAGACCACGGACACCCCGGGCACCCCAGACCTCAAGACGGCCTTGCCTGCCAAGCCCGGAGGCGGTGGCGGCGTCGGCCCCCTGCTGGCGCGAGCGCTGCGCGGCAACATACGCCAGTACGGCATGCTCCTCGCGCTGGCCCTGATCGTCGCCGTGTTCCAGATATGGACCGACGGCATCCTGCTCCAGCCGCTCAACGTCACCAACCTGATCCAGCAGAACAGCTACATCCTGATCCTGGCCATCGGCATGATGATCGTGATCATCGCCGGGCACATCGACCTCTCGGTCGGCTCGCTGGCCGCCTTCGTCGGCGCCGCCGCGGCCGTGATGATGGTCAAGCACGACGTTCCGTGGCCACTCGCCCTGGCCGCCGCCCTGCTGATCGGCGCGGCCGCCGGTGCCTGGCAGGGGTTCTGGATCGCGTACGTCGGCATCCCGTCCTTCATCGTCACGCTGGCCGGCATGCTGCTGTTCCGCGGGGGGACGCAGATCGTGCTGCAGGGCCAGTCGGTGGCACCCTTCCCCAAGGGCTTCCAGCAGATCAGCAGCGGCTTCCTGCCGGAGGTCGGCCCGCAGACGAACTACCACAACCTCACCCTCCTGCTCGGGCTCGGCGTACTCGCGCTGGCAGTCCTCCAGGAGATCCGGGGCCGCAGGCAGGCCGCCCGTTACGGCCTCGAGCTGCTCCCCCTCGGCTTCTTCCTGGCCAAGCTGGGTGCCATCGCCGCCGCGGTACTGGTGTTCACCCTGCTGCTGGCGAGCTACCACGGCTTCCCGATCGTGCTGCTGATCCTCGGCGTGCTGCTGGTCGCCTTCGGCTACCTGATGCGCAACTCCATCCTGGGCCGCCACACCTACGCGATCGGCGGCAACGAGGCCGCGGCGAAGCTGTCGGGCGTCAAGAGCAAGCGAGTCGTCTTCCTTGCCTTCGTCAACATGGGTGTGCTGGCCGCGCTGGCCGGCATGGTCTTCGCGGCGCGCCTCAACGCGGGCACGCCGCAGGCGGGCATCAACTTCGAACTGGAGGCGATCGCCGCAGCGTTCATCGGCGGCGCCTCGGCATCCGGCGGCGTCGGCACCGTGCTCGGCGCGATCATCGGCGGCCTGGTGCTCGGGGTGCTCAACAACGGCATGTCCCTCGTCGGTATCGGCACCGACTACCAGCAGGTCATCAAGGGTCTGGTGCTGCTGGCCGCGGTCGGTTTCGACGTCTACAACAAGCGCAAGGCCGGCTCCTGAACCTGTTCCGCCCGGTCCGGCCGCACCCCGTGGGGGGCGGCCGGATCTGGTTGTCACTGCTGGTAGAAGGTGGCGTCGCCCCTGGCCAGGGTGGTGCCGACGGGCTGGACGTAGAGCTGGAAGTCGTAGTGCCGCAGGTACTGGCCCGCCGTGCTGTACGACTCGTAGGAGACCCCCGCCGGGTCCGCGAGACCGGCGCGCTGGTAGAAGGTAGCGCTGTCCTTGAAGGCGGTCGTGCCGTCGTTCTTCTCGACCCAGACCTCGCCGTTGCCCCTGCTGTGCAGGTAGTAGCCGGGGAAGTTGGCGGACTCCAGCGAGACGGTGCCGCTGCCCGATAGCCGGTCACCGTGCGGAACTGCGAGTCCGCAAGGTTGGTGACGTCCGCCTCCAGCTTCGCCCGGTATTCCCAGTGGCGGATGTAGCGGTCGGGGTAGTTGTACGAGGAGAGGCGGAACGGCATGGCGCCGTCCGCGACCGGGATGCCGAAGTTGGGCGTGCCGTCGGCGTTCCAGTACAGCTTCTGGACGCGGGTGCGGCGGTTGGGGTCGTCGAGCGGGTCGCCGGTGATGTCCTTGTAGTTGCGGTCGTGGTAGACGAGGACATCGCTCTTGCCGTCCTCGGACGTGGTGAACTGGTTGTGGCCCGGACCGTACTGGCCGGTCGCCGTGTTGCTGGTGAAGACCGGCGTCGGGCTCTTCGTCCAGGAGGCCGGGTTGAGCAGGTCGCCGGTCGCGGAGGCGGAGAGCAGGCCGAGGCAGTAGTTGCTGTCGGTCGCGGAGGCGGAGTAGCTCAGGAAGACCTTGCCGCCGTGCTGGATGAGCGCCGGACCCTCGTTGACCTTGTAGCCGGCCGTCTCCCAGCCGTACGTGGGCACCGTGAGCCTGGTCGGCGTTCCGGAGATGGTCCACGGGTTCGCCATCTTCGCGAGGTAGACGTTGGAGTTGGTCGCGATGGCCGGGTCTTTCTGGGCCCAGCTGAGGTAGCGGGTGCCGCCCACGACGAAGGTGGTGGCGTCCAGCGTGAAGCTGTCCATCGGGGTCGCGATCCGGCCCTTCTCGGTCCAGCCGCCGGTGAGCGGGTTGGCGGCAGAGCTCTCCAGGACGTACATGCGGATCTTCCACACGTCGGTCGTGGAGCCGGCGGCGAAGTACACGTACCACTTGCCGTCGATGTAGTGGATCTCCGGGGCCCAGATGTGCGCTCCCATGTCGCCGGTGGCGTGCTTGGTCCAGATCACCGTCTCGGGGGCGGTGGACAGGCCGCGGATGGTCGTCGCCCTGCGCAGGATGATCCGGTCGTACTCGGGGGCGGTCGCGGTGAAGTAGTAGTAGCCGTCAGTGTGCTTGTAGATCTGGGCATCGGCGCGCTGGTTCACCAGCGGATTGGTGTACGAGACGGCGGGCGAGGCGGGGATCGCGGCCCGAGCGGGGGCCGCCGGCAGCTGGGTGGCGGCCAGGGCGGCCACGGCCGTGAGGACTCCGGGGAGCATGCGCGTTCTGGTCACGTCTTCTCCTGTGGTGGGTGGGGATTCAGTTCGCCTTGAGCTGCCACTGCTGGCAGGCGTTGTTCAGCCAGGTCCACTGGCGCACGTCGGCTCCGTCGGCGGCGGCGCAGTCGGCCACGTCGGCGACCTTGCCGCTGCCGGCGTTCACCAGCCGGACCCAGCCCGCGTCGGTGACCACCATCCGGAACCTCTGGCAGGCGTTGTTCAGCCAGGACCACTGCCGGATGTCCGCGCCGTCGGCGGCCGAGCAGTCCGCGACGTCCAGGGCCTTGCCGCTCGCCATGTTCACCAGGCGGCTGGTGTCATCGCCCTGGTCCTCGATCCGCCACTTCTGCGCGGCCGCGCCGTTGCACGTCCACTGGCGGACGTTCGCCCCGTCAGCCGGTGAACCCTTCTCCAGATCTAGGCACTTGCCGCTGTTGCGGTTCACCAGCGTGTACGACGTGGGGGTCGTGGCCGTCTCACCCGACGGCCCGGCGAGGGACGTACCGAGGCCGACCGGGGTGCCGAAGTTCGGGGTGCCGTCGGAGTTCCAGGTGAACTTCTGTGCGCGAGTGGTCCTGGCATTGCTACAGCCCTCCGCGGGCGAGCTGTTGGCGTGGTAGACGATCCAGCTCTCGGTACCGTCCGGTGAGGTGAAGAAGCCGTTGTGGCCCGGCCCGTACACACCCGCCGCGTCGTTGCGCTGGAAGACGGGCGTCGGCTTCTTCGTCCAGGAAGCCGCCGACAGCGGGTCACTGCCCGTCAGTTCGAGCCGGCCGAGCTTGTAGTCGGCGGTGGCGCAGAAGCTCGCCGAGTAGACGATGAAGGTCTTGCCGTCGTGGTACAGCGGCTCGGGGCCCTCGTTGACGGCGGCGCCCTGGCGTTCCCAGGAGTACGTCGGCGTCGAGATGACCGAGAGTGCGCCACTGACGGTGTACGGGTTGCTCATCGGCGCGATGACGAGGTTCTGGGTGCCGTTGCTCACGGCGCTGCCGAGCAGGTAGAGGGCGCCGTTGGCCTTGAGCACGCTGGCGTCGATCAGCCAGGTGTCGTTGCCCGGAGCGGCGAGGTCGCTCTTGAAGTGGTAGGGCCCCATCGGGTCGGCGCCGGCGCTCTCCAGTACGTGCAGGCGCTGGGTCTTGTTGTAGTCCGCGATCCCCTGTCCGGCGACGTAGTAGAGGTACCAGCGGCCGTTGAAGAGGTGGATCTCGGGCGCCCAGATGTTGCAGCAGCGAGATGCGGTGGTGTCGGCCCACACCTGGATGCTCGGCGCGGTCGAAAGCCCGGCCAGCGTGGGCGACTTGCGCATGGTGATCTCGGAGGACCACGAGGTGGTGACGAGGTAGTAGTTCCCGTTGTAGTACTCCAGCCAGGGATCGGCACCCTTCTGCGACTTCACCGGATTGGTGTACGTCCGGCCTGCGGCGGCGGCCGTGGCCGCCCGGGTTTCGACCAGGGTGGCGCACAGGAGCACGAGGAGCGCGATCGCGAGTCCGGTCCAGATGCGGAGGCGGGCGCGGGGGCGGGTTCGGGTCATGTCGGTCCCTCCTGGGCGGAGCAGCCGCGCACGCTCCGGGCGCGGCCGTGCGCCGCCCGGTCAGCGGCGGTCCACCGAGAACCGGTAGACCGTGGTCGAGCGGTACTCCTCCCCCGGGCGTAGGACGGTGGAGGGGTAGCGGGGGCGGTGCGGGGAGTCGGGGAAGTGCTGGGTTTCCACCGCGATGCCGGCGAAAGCTCCGTAGACGCCCCCGCCGGGGCCTGTCAGCGAGCCGTCGAAGAGCTGCCCGGTGTAGATCTGCAGACCGGGCTCGGTGGTCAGGCACTCCAGCCGCCGCCCGCTCGCCGGGTGCCGCAGCACCGCCGCCGGCCGCGGACCGTTCCCCTCGTACGGGGAGAGCACCCAGTTGTGGTCGAAGCCCCCGCCGGCCAGTGTCAGCTGCGGGTGATCGGCCGTGATCCGCTCGCCGACCGGGCGCGGCTCGACGAGGTCGAACGGGGTGCCCTCGACCGGGAAGTGCGGGCCGTACGGGATCAGCTGCCCGTCCACGGGGGTGTACTGGTCCGCCCGGATCTGGAGTACGTGGTCGAGGATCGTCCCGTTGCCCTCGCCGGCCAGGTTGAAGTAGGCGTGGTTGGTCAGGTTGACCACCGTGGGCGCGTCGGTGACGGCCGCGTACGCGATGGTGAGCGACCCCGCACGGTCCAGCAGGTAGGTCACTTGGACGGTGAGCGCGCCGGGGAATCCCTGGTCACCGTCCGGGCTGCGCAGCGTGAGGCGAACGCCGACGCGGCCCGGCTCGCGCACCTCTGCGGCGTCCCAGACGCGTGCGTCGAAGCCCTCGGGGCCGCCGTGCAGGGTGTGGCCGCCTCCCTGGGTCGCGAGCCGGTGAACGGCGCCGTCGAGGGGCAGTTCACCGGCTGCGATCCGGTTCGCGTAGCGGCCGATCGTGGCCCCGAAGTACTTCGCCTCGCCGAGCATGTCCGCCACGCTCGCGCCGCCCAGCACGATGTTGGCGCGCCGCCCGTCCCGGTCGGGTGCGTACAGCGCCTGCAGCCGGGCGCCGAGGTTGAGCACCTCCGCCATGACGGCGCCCTCGGAGCCGAAGGCCCAGCGGTCGACGACCCTCCCGTCCGGGAGGGTCGCGTACGGCTCGCGGCGGATCGACAGGGAACCGCCGTCGAGGCGGGTGGGCGCGTCGGGCATGGCTGTTCGTCACTCCGGTTCGGGGGACGGGTTCGGGAGGACGGGATGGGCGGCGCCGGAGGGGCGGCGCCCCGGGCGGGCAGCGGCCCGGACTCGCTCGGATCCGCTTGGCGTCAGAAGCCCTGGGCCAGGCGGTGGTACGCCTGGTTCCAGCGGATCTCCTTGGTGAACTGGCGGATCGTGGTGTCCGCGTCGATGACCAGCAGCTCGGTGGCGAGGATGTCGGCGAGGTCGCCCAGCTCCTCGGTCCCGATCGCGCTGGACAGCACGGTGTGGTGGGGCGCGCCGGCCGTCAGCCACGCCTCGGTCGAGGTGCGCAGGTTGGGGCGCGGCTGCCAGACCGCGCGCGCGACGGGGAGGTTCGGCAGCGGTTCGAGGGGCTCGACCACGTCGATCTCGTTGGCGACGAGGCGGAACCGGTCTCCCATGTCTGCCAGCCCGACCACGACTGCGGGACCGGTCCGGGCGTCGAAGACGAGGCGGACCGGGTCCTCGCGACCGCCGATGCCCAACGGGTGGACCTCGCAGGACGGCACGTCCGATGCGATGGTCGGGCAGACCTCCAGCATGTGCGCGCCGAGGATCAACTCCCGCCCAGGCTCCAGGTGGTAGGTGTAGTCCTCCATGAAGGACGTGCCTCCCGGCAGCCCGGTGGACATCACCTTGAGCGTGCGCAGCAGGACGGAGGTCTTCCAGTCGCCCTCGCCGCCGAATCCGTAGCCGTCGGCCATCAGCCGCTGCACCGCCAGGCCGGGCAGCTGGCGAAGGCCGCCGAGGTCTTCGAAGTTGGTGGTGAAGGCGTGGAAGCCGCCGTCCGCCAAGAAGCCGCGCAGGCCGAGTTCGATCCGCGCGGCGTAGCGCAGTGAGTCGTGCCGGTCCCCGTCCGCGCGGAGCTCGGGCGCGAGGCGGTAGGTGTCCTCGTACTCCTTGACCAGTGCGGTCACGTCGGCGTCTGCGGCCGCATCGACGGTTTCGACCAGGTCGTTGACGCCGTAGGTGTTGACCGAGACACCGAAGCGGAGCTGGGCCTCGACCTTGTCGCCCTCGGTCACGGCGACGTCGCGCATGTTGTCGCCGAATCGCGCCAGCTTGAGGCTCTGCAGCTCGGAGCGTCCGGCCGCGGCCCGGGCCCAGGAGGCGATCCGGGCGGCGACGGAGGGGTCGCTGACGTGTCCGGCGACGGTCTTGCGGGCGACGCCGAGCCGGGACTGGATGTAGCCGAACTCGCGGTCCCCGTGGGCCGCTTGGTTCAGGTTCATGAAGTCCATGTCGATCGACGCCCACGGCAGTGCGACATCGGCCTGGGTGTGCAGGTGGAGCAACGGCTTGCGCAGGGCGTCCAGGCCCGCGATCCACATCTTCGCCGGGGAGAACGTGTGCATCCATGCGATCAGGCCGATGCAGGTGTCGTCTGCGTTGGCGTCCAGGCAGACCCGCCGGATCGCGCCGGCGTCGGTGAGTACGGGCTTCCAGACGATGTTCACCGGGATGCCGGAGTCGCCCAGTGCGTCGACTATCCGGCGGGACTGCTCCGCGACCTGACGCAAGGTGTCGTCGCCGTACAGCCCTTGGCTGCCGGTCAGGAACCAGACCTCGCGGCCCTCGATTGCCTTCTGTGCCTTCATGGGGCGTGAGTCTCCTTAGCGGGCAGCGGGCTGCTGGCCGTACACGTTCTGGTAGCGGTAGTTGAGGTGGTCGATGTCGGCCTGCGCTATCGGCAGGGGTTCGCCGAGCTGGCGGGAGATGTGGACGGTGCGGGCGACGTCCTCGCACATCACGGCGGCCTTGACTGCGGCCTTGGCGTCCTTGCCGATGGTGAACACGCCGTGGCTCTTCATCAGGACGGCCGGTGAGCGGTGGCCCCGGAGGGTCTCGACGATGCCCCGGCCGATGGAGTCGTCGCCGATCAGCGCGAAGGGGCCGACGGGGATCTCGGCCCCGAACTCGTCGGCCATGGCGGTCAGTACGCAGGGCACCGCCTCACCGCGCGCGGCCCAGGCGCTCGCGTACGTCGAGTGGGTGTGGACCACTCCCCCGACCTCGGGCATGTGGCGGTAGACGTAGGCGTGCGCGGCGGTGTCCGAGGACGGGGACTGGTCGCCCTCGACGACCTTGCCGTCCAGGTCGCAGAGGATCATGTTCCCGGACGTCAGCTCGTCGTACGAGACTCCGCTCGGCTTGATCACCATCAGGTCCTCGCCGGGGACGCGGGCGGAGACGTTGCCGGCCGTCCAGACGACGAGGTCGTAGCGGACCAGCTCCTGGTGGAGGTCGCTGACCTGGAGGCGCAGCAGATCGATCGGTGAACTCATGGTCAGACCTCGCTCTTCTGGGCGGTGGCCGGGGCGGCCTTCGGGTCGGTTTGCCGGGCGGTGAGCGCCGAGTTGCGGATGGCACGGAGGCGGTGGAGGAGCTTGTCGGGCCCGGTGCCGAAGTGGTCGTGCAGGGCGCGGTACTCGGCGTAGAGGGAGTCGTACGCGTCGGCGCGCGCGGTGTCCGGCTGGTGGACGCCGCGCCGCACCCGGCCCATGGCCGCGGCCGCGGTGCGTACGTCCGGGTGGGCTCCGGCGGCGACGGCGGCGTGGATGGCGGAGCCGAGGGCCGGGCCCTGGGCGGACTCTGCGAGGGAGACGGGGCGGCGCAGCACGTCGGCGTAGATCTGCATGAGCAGGGGGTTCTGCTTCAGCCCGCCGGTCACGATGAACTCGGTGACGGGGACGCCGCCCTGCTCCAGGGCGTCGACGATGGTGCGGGTGCCGAAGGCGGTGGCCTCCAGCAGGGCTCGGTAGATCTCCTCGGGGCGGGTGGCGAGGGTGAGGCCGACGATGACGCCGGAGAGGTGGTGGTCGACCAGGGTGGAGCGGTTGCCGTTCATCCAGTCGAGGGCGACCAGGCCGTGGCCGCCGACGGGCTGGTCGGCGATCTTGCGGGAGAGCAGCTGGTGCAGGTCCTCGCCGGCGGCGTCGGCCTCGGCCCGGTAGTCGGCCGGCACGCCTTGGCGCAGCCACCAGGCGAAGATGTCACCGACCGCGCTCTGCCCGGCCTCGTAACCGTAGGCACCCTCGACGATGCCGCCGTCGACGACTCCGCAGATGCCGGGGACGTCGGCGAGGGCGGGGCCGCTCACGACGTGGCAGGTGGAAGTGCCCATGATGGCGAGGAGCTGCCCGTTCTCGACGGCCTGGGCGGCGGGTGCGGCGACGTGGGCGTCTACGTTGCCGGTGGCGACTGCGATGCCCTCGGGCAGCCCGGTCCAGGCGGCCGCCTCGGCGGTGAGGGAGCCGGCCCGGGAGCCCAGCGGCGACAGCGGATGCTCCAGCCGGGTACGCGCGAAGTCGGCGAAATCGGGGTGCAGGGCGGCGAGGTAGTCCTCGGAGGGGTACTGGCCGTCCTGGTGGATGCCCTTGTATCCCGCCGTGCAGGTGTTGCGGGTCTCGACGCCTGCGAGCTGCCAGACGATCCAGTCCGCGGCCTCGATCCAGCGCTCGGTGGCGGCGTAGGTCTCCGGGTCCTCCTCCAGCAGCTGGAGTGCCTTGGCGTACTGCCACTCGGCGGAGATCTTGCCGCCGTATCGGGAGATCCACTTCTCGGCGCGCAGGTGGGCGAGGTGGTTGATGCGGTCTGCCTGGCTCTGGGCGGCGTGGTGCTTCCAGAGCTTGGGCCAAGCGTGCGGGCGCACGCCCAGCGCGGTCTCGGCGAGCGGGGTGCCGTCGGCCCGCACGGGGAGGACGGTGCAGGCGGTGAAGTCCGTGGCGATGCCGATGACGGCGGCCGGGTCTATGCCGCTCGCGGCCAATGCGGCGGGGACGGCGGTGCGCAGTACCTCGCGCCAGTCCTCGGGGTGCTGAAGGGCCCAGTCGGGCGGCAGGAGCCGGCCGGTGGTGGGGAGTGCGTGCTCGATGACACCGTGCGGGTACACGTGGACGGCGGAACCGACCTCCTCTCCGTCGCGTACGCGGACCACCACGGCCCGCCCGGAGAGGGTGCCGAAGTCGACACCCACGACATGGCTCTCCGTGGTCTGGGTGGGAGGGGTCACGGTCACTTCACATCCTTCGTACGGAGCCCCGAGAGGGCGAAAGGGGGTGCCGCCGAGGCACCGCTCCGCGATTGTTAGCGTTAACAATTGGCCTGTCAAGGGCGAGCTGCCCGTCAGGCGATCAGACCTTGCGGCGGCCGACGATCATGCGTTGCAGCAGGATGAAGACGAACAGCAGGCCGCCGACCACGATCCTGGTCCACCACGAGCTGAGCGTGCCCTGGAAGCTGATGACCGTCTGGATCAGGCCCAGCACGAGCACCCCCAGCGCGGTGCCCAGCAGGTACCCCGAGCCTCCGGTCAGGAGCGTCCCGCCGATCACCACGGCGGCGATCGCGTCCAGTTCCAGGCCCACCGCGTGGAGCCCGTAGCCGGAGAGCATGTAGAAGGTCAGCAGTACTCCCCCGAGCGCCGAGCAGAAACCGCTGACGGCGTACACGGCGATCTTCGTACGCCCGACCGGGATCCCCATCAGCCGGGCCGACTGCTCGCTGCCGCCCAGCGCGTACACGTTCCGGCCCAGCCGTGTGTAGTGCAGGACCACGAAGGCGACCATCAGCACACCTACGGCGATCAGCACGCTCGGCGAGACGAACAGGTCGCCGGGCAGGGCGATCCGGGTCTGGGCGAAGGCCGTGTAGGTCGGGTCGGTGAGGGAGATCGAGTCGAGGCTGATCGTGTAGCAGAGGCCCCTGGCCAGGAACATTCCGGCGAGCGTCACGATGAAGGGTTGGATCTCGAAGGAGTGGATCACCCATCCCATCGCCAGTCCGGCGCCCGTCCCCACCACCAGGACCAGCGGGATCACCAGCAGCGGCGGCCAGCCTTGCTGCTCCACCAGCCAGGCGGAGATCATCGTCGACAGCGCGACCATCGCGCCGACCGACAGATCGATCCCTCCGGTCAGCACCACGAAGGTCATCCCGATGGCGACCACCAGCAGGAAGGCGTTGTCGATGAGCAGGTTGAGCAGCACCTGCCCGGAGAAGAAGCCGTCGTACTGGACGGATCCGGCGCCGAACATCGATACCAGCAGGGCCGATGTGACCAGCAGCGGGATGTACGCGCGGCCACGGGCCGCCGCGATCGCGCTCATGCCCCCACCTCCGTGTTCTCTGGCATCACCGGACGCGGCCTCGTGCCGCGGCCGGTCCGGGCCCGCCGGCGCGCGGCCTTGGCCCGGAAGGCGGGTGACTGGATCAGGCAGACCGCGATCACCACGAAGGCTTTGAAGACCAGGGTGGTCTCCGGCGGGATGCCGATGGTGTACACGGTGGTGGACAGGGTCTGGATGATCAGCGCACCGATCACCGTGCCGCGGAGCGAGAACCGCCCGCCGGTCAGCGCGGTGCCGCCGACCACCACAGCGAGGATGGCGTCCAGCTCGATCCAGAGCCCGGCGTTGTTGCCGTCCGCACTGGAGACGTTCGAGCTGATCATGAGCCCGGCGACCGCGGCGCACAGCGCGCTGAAAACGTAAACCAAGGCGATCAGGCCCATCGCCCGGATGCCGACCAGGCGGCTGGCGACCGGGTTGCCGCCGACCGACTCCAGCAGCAGCCCGAGCGCCGTACGCCGGGTCAGCAGCGACGTCAGCAGCACGACCGCACCCGCGAGCAGGATCGCGAACGGCATGGTGAGCCAGTAGCCGCCGCCGATCAGCTTGTAGGGCTCGCTGGTGACGGTGACGATCTGGCCATCCGTCACCAGCTGGGCGACGCCGCGTCCGGCCACCATCAGGATGAGCGTGGCGATGATCGGCTGGACGCCGACCCCGGCCACCAGTACGCCGTTGACCACGCCCAGGACGAGGGCCACCGCCAGGGCGATGGCGACGGCTCCGAACACCGTCCCCGGGCTTGCGGGGTCGGCCGCCCCGCTGATGTGCAGACAGGCCAGCGCGCCCGCGATGGCGACGGTGGAGCCGACCGAGAGGTCGATACCGCTGGTCGCGATGACCAGCGTCATGCCCAGCGCCACCAGGATCAGCGGGGCGCCGAAGTGGAGGATGTCGATCAGGCTCCCGTACAGGTGCCCGTCCTTGATCCGGATCGCGAAGAAGTCCGGAGTGAACACCACGTTGGCCAGCAGCAGGGCCGCGAGCACGGCGGCGGGCCAGAAGAGGCGGTGCTTGGTCATGACCGGGCTCCGCTCGCGATCGTCGCCATGATGTGCTCGGGGGTGAGCGAGCCGTCGTTCGGCAGCTCGGCGACCAGCCGGCGGTCCCGCAGCACACCCACGCGGTGGCTGAGGCGCAGCACTTCTTCCAGCTCGGCCGAGATGAACAGCACCGACATGCCGTCCCGGGCCAACGCGGCCACCAGCTTCTGGATTTCGGCCTTGGCGCCTATGTCGATGCCCCGGGTCGGCTCGTCGAGGATCAAGAGCCTGGGGTCGGTGATCAGCCAGCGTGCCAGCAGCACCTTCTGCTGATTGCCTCCGCTGAGATGGCGTACCAGCGCCTCGGGGTTGTCCGGGCGGATGTCCAGTGACCGGATCCAGCGCCGCGCGATCTCGTCCTGCTTGGCGCGGGAGAGCGGACGCGTCCAGCCGCGGGCCGCTTGCAAGGCGAGGATGATGTTTTCGCGTACCGTCAACTCCGCGACCAGTCCCTCGTTCTTGCGGTCCTCCGAGCAGAAGGCGATCCCGTACGAGATCGCGGTGCGCGGCGTGCGCAGCGCGACGGTGGCGTCCTCGATCCGCACCGAACCCTGGGTACTGCGGTCGGCACCGAACAGCAGGCGGGCCGCCTCCGTACGCCCGGATCCCAACAGGCCGGCCAGGCCGACGACTTCACCGGGTTGGATGCCGAGGTCGTACGGCTCGATCGCGCCGGTACGACCCAGGCCGTCGGCGCGCAGGAACGGCACGGCCGTGGCCGGTGCGGCGGGCTCACGGCGGGCACTGCCCGACAGCTCCTCCAGGCTCCCCAGTTCACCGCCGATCATGCGGGCGACCAGTTCGACCTGGCTCAACTCGCTGATCGGGTACTCGCCCTCCAGCTTGCCGTTGCGCAGGATGGTCATCCGATCGCAGATCTCGTAGATCTGGTCCAGGAAGTGCGAGACGAACAGGATCGCCACACCCTGGTCGCGCAACCGGCGTATCACCGCGAACAGTTGCCGCACCTCGTCGCGGTCCAGGCTGGAGGTCGGCTCGTCCAGGATCAGCACCTTCGCCGAGACGTCCACCGCGCGGACGATCGCGACCAGCTGTTGGACCGCGATCGAGTAACTGCCCAGCGGGGCGGTGACGTCGATGTCCAGGTCGAGGTCGGCGACCAGTTCCGCGGCGCGGCGACGGAGGGCCGACCAGTGGATGAGTCCGAGGCGGCGCGGTTCCCGGCCGATGAAGATGTTCTCCGCGACCGACAGGTTCAGGCAGAGGTTGACCTCCTGGTACACCGTGCTGATCCCGGCCTGCTGCGCCTGCAGCGGGCCGGCGATGTGCAGGGGCCGGCCGCTCAGCACGACCTCGCCGCCGCCCGACTCGTAGACACCGGTGAGAACCTTGATCAGGGTGGACTTGCCGGCGCCGTTCTCACCCATCAACGCGTGCACCTCGCCGGGGAAGAGCCGGAAGTCGACCCCGTCCAGTGCCACCACGCCGGGGAACTCCTTGCGGATCCCGTGTACTTCCAGGACCGGTTGCTGTGCAGGGTGCGCAGGCATCCGCCCCCTCCTCTCATGGTCGGGACCGGGGCCGGCCGGTTCGGGCCGCCCGTTTCGGGGCGGCCCACTCCAGACCGGGCAGCCCCTGGTCACCGGGCCGGTCAGTACTGGCGGGTCGGCAGGGCGGCCGCGGCCTGGTCCTGGGTGAAGACGCCCTCTTCGGTCTTGATCCGGCGCGGCACCTCCTCGCCGGCCTTGACCTTCTTGATCAGGTCCATCAGCTGGTCGCCCAGGAGGGGGTTGCACTCGACGAGGACGTTGATCTTGCCCTGACTCATCGCGGTGAAGGCGTCCTTGACACCGTCGACCGAGATGATCTTGATGTCGGTGCCGGGCTTCTTGCCGGCCTCCTCGATGGCCTGGATGGCACCGAGGGCCATGTCGTCGTTGTGCGCGTAGAGCACGTCGATCTCCGGCTGGGACTTCAGGAAGGCCTGCATGACCTCCTTGCCCTTGGCGCGCGTGAAGTCACCGGTCTGGGAGGCCGTGATCTTGAACTTGGCGTCCGTCTTGATGACGTCGGCGAAGCCCGATTTACGGTCGTTGGCCGGGGCGGAGCCGGTGGTGCCCTGCAACTCCACGATGTTCACCGCGTCGCTCTTGCCCTGATACTCCTTCACCAGCCAGTCGCCGGCCTTCTTGCCCTCCTCGACGAAATCCGAACCGAGGAAGGTGGCATAGAGCGACTCGTCCTTGGAGTCCACGGCGCGGTCCGTCAGAACGACCGGGATGTGGGCGGCCTTGGCTTCCTTGAGCACGGTGTCCCAGCCCGACTCGACCACCGGGGAGAAGGCGATGACGTCCACCTTCTGCTGGATGAACGAGCGGATGGCCTTGATCTGGTTCTCCTGCTTCTGCTGGGCGTCGGAGAACTTCAGCGTGATCCCGGCCTTCTTGGCCGCATCCTGGACGGACTTGGTGTTGGCCGTGCGCCACCCGCTCTCCGCGCCGACCTGGGAGAAGCCCACGGTGAGCCGGCCACCGGAACCCTTGGCGTCGGCCGAGCCGCCACCCCCGGAACCGCAAGCGGACAGAACGGCGACCATCGTGCCGGCGACCAGGGCCGCCGCAGCTCTCTTGGACATCTTGGGGTTCCTCTCAAGTGGGGAGGCCGCTCCCGGCGCGGACAGATCGACCGCGGGCAGATCGACAGGGCAGGCCGACCGGCGCGGGAGGCGGTGGGAACACCGTCGGGGGCGGTGGGCGCCCGGTGCGGCGTTGGTGCAGGCGGCGGTACGGCCCGCGCCGTCCGTGTGAACGGGATGTAGCGGTGCCGTTTCGCTTGAGTCAGATTGTTAACGCTCACAATTCTGCGGACAAGGGGGCCGCCATGCCGTTACCCAATCTTGACCACGCCCCCGCGCCGTCCGAGCCCGGACCGCCCGCGGACCGTCGACTACCGACGCGCCACCGGGCCGGCACTGCGGCGCAGCACCATCTCGGGCGAGATCAGCACATGGCTGCGGGCATGGCCGACGCCGGTCAGCTCCTCCACCAGCAGCTCGAGCGCGCGGCGTCCCAGCTCGCCGAAGTCCTGACGCACGGTGGTCAGCGGCGGGGCGAAGTACGCGGCCTCGGGAATGTCGTCGAACCCGACCACGCTGATGTCGCCCGGAATCGCCCGGCCCGCCTCATGGAACGCGCGGAGCAGGCCGAGGGCCATGTGGTCATTGGCGCAGAAGACCGCCGTGACCAGAGGATCTTCGGCGATCCGCAGTCCGGCCTCGTACCCGGACCTCGCGCTCCAGTCGCCGCTCTGTACCGGCGGCACCTCGGCGCCGCAGGCCTCAAGGGCCTTGCGCCAGCCGTCCTGCCGGGTCTTGGTCTCCAGCCAGCCGGGCGGGCCGGCGACGTGGTGGACCGTGGCGTGCCCGAGGTCGAGCAGGTGCCGGGTCGCTGCCAGCGCGCCCGACTCGTTGTCGACGGCGACCATCGGCACTCGGGACTGGCTGCCCGACCCGACCGCGACCACCGGCACCGCGCTGGACAGCTTCGCCACCGCGCTCACCGCCGAGATCTGCGGCGCGATGACGACGATGCCCTCCACACCCTGGTCGCGGAGCCGGTCCACCGCCTCCTGTACGGAGCGGCTGTCCAGCGAGCGCAGGCTCGCGACGCTGACGAAGTACCCCGCACTGCGCGCGGCCTGCTCGATCCCGTCCAGCATCGAGGCGGGCCCGTAGAGTGCGCTGCCGAAACTGACCACCCCGAGGGTCTGGGAGCGGCGGGTGACCAGCGCGCGGGCTGCCGAGTTGGGGCGGTAGTCCAGCTCCCTGATAGCGGCGAGCACCCGGTCCCGGGTGTCGGGCCGGACGTGCGGTGCACCGTTCAGCACCCGGGACACGGTCTGGTGGGACACGCCGGCGACCCGCGCCACATCCGCCATCACAGGCTGGCGGGACTCCGGCTCGGTGCTTGCAGTTCCCACTCAAGGCCCCCTCATCGGTCATATCGGTGCGGATCGCAGCCGGTCAGTGTCTACGAGTGGCGACGCTCGACGGTTGGACCGTGTCGGGATCCGGCCCGTGACGCAGGGCTTCGCAGGCACTACGACTGTCTCACGAGTGCTCACGAGAGTGTATTTGTTCGCGATCACATACTGGCTACCGGCGCCCACTCTGCGATGAAGCCGCTCCCCGGGGCGACGGTCTCGGCAGCCCCGGCCAACGGCGGAACGACGCCCGACCAGCTCACGCACGAGGGGGAGGAGGATCACGGGCGCCGGCGGCGGCCCCGTTCTGGGGCAGGCGAGATGAGCTTCCACAAGGAGCCCGGGCACTGGGTGGTCGGTGAGGTGGGTAACCAGTCGACCGGATACCGCCGGCCTTCCAGAGTCGGCGGCCGATCCGGACCTTCATGGATTCGCCGTCCGCGAGGCGGATGACGAAGGCGTCATCAGCGGCCTTGCGTCCGGCGGCTCTTGGAACGGCGGACCCTGGTCTCCAGCAAAACGCCCATCAGCTCGGTCTCGCCGGGCCCGGTGAGCAGCCGCTTGGGCACGATCAGCATGCCGGCCTTCCAGCCGAGGCGGCCGGTCACGACGTAGACCCGCTCCGTCTCGTAGGAACGGGAAACGGTGCGCCACGGCACCCGCATGAGTTCCTCATGGCCGCGGGAGACGACGTAGCCGGCATCGTCGACGACGGCCTGCTTCTCTCCCGTGGCCTGGTCGGCGCGGAACATGCGGCTGGTGAGCACCGGGGGCAGGAACAGGCCGAGCACACCGTAGACCAGAGCGAGTGCCAGCAGGCCGGCGTTGACCGACCCGCCTTGAGCGGAGAACCTCAGGCTCAGCGCCGCCATCAAGACTGCGGCCACCACGATGAGCCAGCGCAGACGCCGGAACCACCCGGTGGCCGCAACTGCCTCGTCGAATTCCTCCCGCGTCAGGGTTCCGCTGAAGGCGATGGCTGCCTGCCGTATGTCGTCCACGAGCGCGGAGCCTACAGGTCCGCCCGCGACCTGCTCCCCCACCTTCGCAGATCGCGATCGTCGGCCGGGACGGTGCGGTGCGGTGCGGTGCGGTGCGGTGCGGGTCAACCGGAATCCACCCAACGGGGTCGGCACGGGTGATCGGCGATCCACGTCCATACGGTCCACGCGCCGTGTCACGGGCCGGAGGTGCCAGGCGACGTCACGCCCGCCCTCGGCACGTCATCCGCCCGCGGCATCCTCGGCCTCCCAGCGCAGCAGGTCGCCCGGCTGACACTCGAGCACCTCGCAGAGCGCGGCGAGCGTCGCGAAACGCACCGCCTTGGCGCGGCCGTTCTTGAGTACCGCCAGGTTGGCGGGCGTGATCCCCACGCGATCCGCGAGCTCGCCCACGGACATCTTCCGCCTGGCCAGCATCACGTCGATATCGACGGTGATCGCCATCAGATCACCTCGTTCAACTCGGCCTGCATGTGCGCCGCT
Organism: Streptomyces sp. ISL-43; assembly: GCF_018614195.1. Lineage (GTDB taxonomy): Bacteria > Actinomycetota > Actinomycetes > Streptomycetales > Streptomycetaceae > Streptomyces. The sequence continues at coordinate 127,995 of NZ_JAGGOT010000059.1, read as the reverse complement.
TCGACGTCACGCGCGACGGCCTGGGCGAGCAGCATCCGCAGCACGAGCACGATGAGCGCGACCCCCAGGATGGCCACGCCAACCCCGCCCATGATGACGGTGACGCCCGGGTCGGCCCGCTGGCCCGGCGCATTGAGGGCCGTGACCGCGAACCACAGGAGGGATGCCGCCACGATCGCGCCGATCACGGCGTCCACGTACCGGAAGGCGGCGTGGGAGAACACGGTTCCGCGTCGCACCATCGCCACCAGCCGCCCTACGCAGACCAGGGCGACCTGGGCCGACAGCATGCCCAGGATCGTGATCACGCGCAGCGGGGTCAGCGGGAGCGAACCGTCCTCCGGGTCGGTGGCCAACGCCCACACCATCAATACCTGTACGAACACGGTGCCGGCGAGCACCACCACGAGCACGGCACGCAGCGCACCCACTGCCAGCTTTCCCATGACCCATCCTTCCATCGAGTTACGATTAAAAACTATCGAATATCGATAGATGAAGCAAGGGCTGGGGCGCCGGCCGGCTGACGGGCGTGAAGAAGCGATCACCTCCCACAACCACAGCTTCAGCTCTGCTGGGCTTGCTCAGCCGGACAGGACCGGGCAACCCGACGTCGGTGGCGACCCGGGGCCAGGATCGTGTCGTAGACCTCGCTGCCCCCAGGGGAGCCCTGGTGAACAGTTCGGTGGCGTCGCCCGGACAGAAGCGCAGGAGGCCACTCGGGTCGACGGCTAGCGGCGGGTGCGGGCGTGCTCCACGGCGGCCGCGGCGAGTCCGGCGATCAGCGGGTGGGCGCGGGTGCCGTCGCCGTCGAGTTCAGGCTGGAAGAGGGTGGCCAGGAAGAAGGGGTGGGCGGCCAGTTCGGCGATGCGGATGTCGCCGGACTCGTCGGCGCCGGTGAAGGTCAGGCCGTGGGCTCGCAGGAGGTCCAAGTGGTGCGGGTTGGGGCCGTAGTTGCAGTGGTAGCGCGCCTTGGTGCGGTCGGCGCCGAGCAGGCGGGCGGCGCGGGATCCGGGGGTGACCCGGACGGTGCCCTCGTGGCCGACCAGCGAGCAGGCCAGCGGGACGACCACGGCGTCCGCCTCGGCGGTGGCCGGGGCGTTCTCGGCGTGTGCGGCACGGTCCAGGCCGCAGACGTTGCGGGCGAACTCCAGCAGGGCGTGCTGGAAGCCGCCGCAGGTGCCCAGGAAGGGGATGCCGCCCTCGCGCGCGGCCCGGATCGCCGTCAGGACTCCGGCCTCACTGCGGTAGGGGCTGCCGGGCAGCACCCAGACGGCGTCGAAGCCGTCCATGCCCTGACCGGCATCCTCGGTGGGAATCCAGTAAGCGTCCAGGTCCAGCCCCTCGTGCAGGCGCAGCGCCTCCAGTAGGCCGGGGATCCGGGCGTGGGAGCGGACGGCCTCGGAGCGGTCGCCGACGAGGGCGATGCGGGCTGTGGTGTGCGAGGGGTGGTGCGAGGGCTCGTTCGAAGTCTGGTGCGTCGGGGTGTTGGGCGTGGCGCTGTTCATAGGAACCATCCTGCGGACCACCGGGCATCAGGTCCAACGAGGATTCACCGTCCGCGCATTAGCGATACTGATGCACATGGATCCGCATCTCCTCCGCACGTTCGTCGCGGTCCTCGACCACCGCTCGTTCTCCACAGCCGCCGCAGCCCTCGGCTACACCCAGTCCGCCGTCTCCCAGCACATCGCCGCGCTCGAAGCGGATCTGGGCACCCGGCTGGTCGAGCGCCGTCCCGTGGCCGCCACCCCGGCCGGCGCCCGGCTGATGGAACACGCCCCCGCGCTGCTGCTCCGCCTGGACGCCGCCCGCGCCGACATCGCCCGACTGCACCGCGCCCCCGCCGACCGGCTGACCCTCGCCTGCTCCCCCGCCGCGCTCGGCGCGTCCGCGGCCCGGGCCCTCGCCCGGCTGCGGGCCGCCGCCCACGTGGACGTCGAAGTACGGGTAGTGGGCCGGGAAGCGGTGATCGAGGAGGTGCTCACGGCCCGCGCCGACCTCGGCCTCATCGACGGCGTGGCCGCACCCAGCGACCCGCTGCCGTTGCCCGACCTCGGCCCGACCGTCACCCTCGCCGCCTCCGAGGAGCCCCTGGCGGTGCTCTTCCCGTGCGGCCACCCCCTGGCGCGGCGGGACGCGGTGCGGCTGACCGACCTGGCGCAGGCCCAGTGGATCGACTCCCCGGACACAGCCGTCCCCCTCGACCGGCTGCGCGCCGTCTGCGGCGCCGACGGATTCCGCCCCCGGATCCGCCACCTCGGCACCGACGTCCACGGCCTGGCCGCACTCGCTGCGGCCGGTCACGGCCTCGCCGTGCTCCCCCTGCCGCTGGCCGCCGCCCTCCCCGGCGTGACGCCGGTCCCGGTCCGGGCCCCCCGCCTGGTCCACCGCACCGAACTGCTCCACCCGGCCGACCCCTCCGCCCCGGCCCGCCGCCTGGCAGACCTCGTGACGGACCGCGGCCCGAGCCGGAGCCGGAGCCACGAGGACTCGCGCTGAGCCGGCCCCACCCACCCTTCCCCCGACCCGGCGCCCACGCGAAGACTCCCGATCGTGTACGACGCCTGAGCCTGCTGTTGTCGGTGCCGCCTGGCACTATCCCGGAGGACCCCGCCGCAAGGAGATTCGTGGGCACCTGGGACGTCGGCCCCTTCGACAACGACACCGCCGCGGATTCTTGTGCTTCCCTCGAGGAGGCCGCCGAGGCCGACCGGCGCGGCCTCATACGGGACACCCCAGAACGGCAGCACACAGCACGCCACCCCCTCCCACCCGTAACGCTCCGCGTTCCGTTCACGAAGTCGCTCACGACGACGGCCGCCGCGTCGTAGTTCCTCACGCCCAGGCTTTCCATGATCGCCACGCGCGAAAGTAGACGAACGCTGACGCTCTGGCCCGAGTCGGCCAGCCGGATCAGCTCCATCTCGTCGGGCTCTGTGTCTTGCTGTCCATGGCCGGGAACTGCGGCAAACGCTCGGACCACCGCCGGCGAGACGCTCACCGTCGCCGGCTTCGGCCGCACTCGCACCGCCATGGCGGTGGTAGCGCGCCACTTCGACGGCGTGGGATGTCCGACGGGCGTACCGCGGGCGGCCGACAGTGCTACAACTGGTTTCGTGGCCCATCCTTGCAACCCGTACCGGGGGCGGCGGTGCGGTCACTGAACGGAAATCGCCCGCACAGCGTCGCCAGGCAGGTATTCATCCTCCAGGTGGCGGTCGTGGTGCTGCTCACCGCCGGTGCGGTGCTGGCGCTGGTGCTCCAGTCGCGCCACGACGTGGACCGCGAGGCCCGCACGCGGTCCGTGGCGGTCGCGCAGACCTTCGCGCGCTCCCTCGGGCTGCAGGAGGCCCTCCGCTCCCCCGATCCCTCCGCGGTCCTCCAGCCACTCGCCGAGGCGACGCGCAAGGCCGCCTCGGTGGACTTCATCGTGGTGATGGACACCCACGGGATCCGCTACACCCACCCCCTCCCCGACCGCATCGGCAAGCGGTTCGTCGGCACGATCGCGCCCTCGCTCGCCGGCCACGTGTACACGGAGAGCGTGGACGGTCCGCTGGGCAAAGAGATCCAGGCCGTGGTGCCGGTCTTCTCCGACGACGGCCGGGTCGTGGCACTGGTGTCCGCCGGCCTCACCGTGAAGAACGTCGCCGGCGTGGTCGACCGGCAGCTCCCCGTGATCCTCGGCGTCAGCGCGGGCGGCCTCGCACTGGCCACCGCGGGCGCGGCACTGATCAGCAGACGCCTCCGACGGCAGACCCACGGGCTCGGCCCGCTGGAGATGACACGGATGTACGAACACCACGACGCGGTGCTGCACGCCGTCCGCGAGGGGGTGCTGATCACCGACGGTGCGGGCCGGCTACTGCTCGCGAACGACGAGGCGAAGCGGCTGCTCCGGCTTCCCCCCGATGCCGAGGGGGCACTCATCGGGGAGCTGCCCGGCCTCGACCGGCACGTGACCGACCTCCTGCTGTCCGGCCGGGAGGCCACCGACGAGGTGCACGAGGCCGGGGACCGGCTGCTCGTGATCAACCAGCGGCCGACGCGGGCCGGCGGCGGGCCCGAGGGGGCTGCCGTCACCATCCGCGACTCCACCGACATGCGTGTCCTGAGCACTCGGGCCGACGCGGCCCGCAGGCGACTGAGGCTGCTGTACGACGCCGGCGTCGGCATCGGCACCACCCTCGACGTAAAGCAGACGGCCCAGGAGCTCGCCGACGTCGCCGTACCGCGCTTCGCGGATTTCGTGACCGTGGACCTGGCGGAGCCCGTGCTCCACGGGGACGAGCCCACCCCGGACGCGGAGCTGCGCCGTACCGGGGTCAGCGGCATCAGCGACGGCGCGCCGCTCTATCCGCGCGGCCGGCTGATCGACTTCCTGCCCTCCACCCCGCAGGCGCGCGGTCTCAGCAGCGGCCGGGCCGAGGTGGTCTCCGCCCTCGCCGACGCACCCGGCTGGTACGCCCAGGACCCGCAGCGGGCTCAGGAGATCATCGACTTCGGGATCCACTCCCTGATCACCGCTCCCCTCACGGCCCGCGGCGTCGTACTCGGCGTGGCCAACTTCTGGCGCTCCCGGAAGCCGGAACCCTTCAACGAGGAGGATCTCTCGCTCGCCGAGGAGCTGGTGGCCCGGGCGGGCATCAGCATCGACAACGCCCGCCGCTACACCCGCGAGCACACCCTGGCCGTGGCGCTCCAGCACAGCCTGCTACCGCGCGACCTGCCCGAGCAGAGCGCCGTCGAGGTGGCGCACTACTACCTGCCCGCCCATTCCGGGGTCGGCGGCGACTGGTTCGACGTGATCCCGCTTCCCGGCAGCCGGGTCGCGCTGGTCGTGGGCGACGTGGTCGGCCACGGACTGCACGCCGCGGCCACCATGGGGCAGCTGCGCACGGCCGTGCTCAACTTCTCCTCCCTGGACCTGCCTCCCGACGAACTCCTGGCCCGTCTCGACGACCTCGTCCAGTACATCGACCAGAGCAGGGAGGGCGGCGCCGACGGCGATGGACTGCTCGGAGCGACCTGCCTGTACGCCGTGTACGACGCGGTGACCCAGCGGTGCACGGTGGCCCGCGCGGGGCACGTGCCACCGTTCGTGGTACGCCCGGACGGCTCGACGGAGATTCCCAACCTGCCCCCGGGCGCGCCACTGGGGCTGGGCGGCTTCCCCTTCGAGTCGGCGGAGCTGGACCTGAGCGAGGGTTCACAACTGGTGCTGTACACCGACGGCCTGATCGAGGACCCGGGTCGGGACATCGACGAGGGGCTCGAGCTGCTCCGTTCGGCACTCGCCCACGCCGACCGGGGGCCGCACGAGACGTGCCGGGCGATCCTGCAGGAGCTGCTGCCGGTGCGCCCCCGGGACGACGTGGCCATCCTGGTCGCGCGGACGCGGGCGCTGGGCGCGGACCGCATCGCCGACTGGGAGGTGCCGTTCGAGCCGAGCGCCGTCGGGGCCGTGCGGACCCGCGCCGTGGAGAAACTGGAGGAATGGGGCTTGTCCGAGCTCGCCTTCGGTACGGAGCTCGTACTCAGCGAACTCGTCACGAACGCCATCCGGCACGGCAGCGCACCGGTCCGCGTTCGGCTGCTGAACGACGACAGGCTGCTGACCTGCGAGGTATCCGACGGCAGCAGCACCTCACCACATCTGCGGTATGCCGCGACCACGGACGAGGGTGGCCGCGGGCTCTTCCTGGTGGCTCAGATCAGCCGCAGGTGGGGCACCCGCTACACGTCCGACGGGAAGATCATCTGGTCCGAGCAGCCGCTGCCGGACTCCGCGGAACACTGAACGGGCCTGCTCACGCCGGAGCCGGGCAGATCCTGGGCTGCTTCACGCTGCCGTACGCGAAACTCGACTCGATCGCGGCGATGGTGCTGGAGTGCCGGGAGCATGATCGATTGTCAGTGGTGGCTGAGAGGATAGGAGCATCAAGTCGGAGGAACGGGGAGTGCTCATGTCCGGAAGCCAGAACTACATCAATCACGTTGCCCTCGTATTGGATGCCAGTTCGTCCATGTCGCACCTGAGCCAGAAAGTCGTCGAAGTCGCCGACCAGCAGATTTCGTATCTGGCGCGCCGATCGCAGGAACTGGACCAGGAAACCCGCGTCACGGTGTACGTCTTCGCCAATAAGGTGGAGTGCGTCATCTACGACAAGGACGTGCTGCGGATGCCGTCCCTGAAGCAGCTGTACCGGGTCGGTGGAATGACGGCTCTGCTGGCGGCCACACTCAAGTCGCAGCGGGAGCTGGCGCAGACCGCTCAACTTTACGGCGACCACAGCTTCCTGACGTTCGTACTGACCGACGGACAGGAGAACGCGAGCCACCGCAACCTGGATGCCCCTTCCAAGGATCCGCGGGAGCTGGTGCGGGCCGTGGCCAAGTTGGTCGAGACGCAGGAGGACAACTGGACCCTGGCCGTCCTGGTTCCGGACCAGATGGGCAAGCGCGAGGCCATGCAGTGCGGTTTCCCGAAGGACAACATCGCCATCTGGGACGCCACGAGCACACAGGGGCTGGAGGAGGCCGGGCAGGTCATCCAGCAGGCGACCGAGAAGTTCATGGTGGGCCGCACCAAGGGCATCCGGGGATCCCGGGCGGTGTTCTCCACGGGTGCCGAGACCGTCAACAAGGAAGCCATCAAGGCAGCCGGTCTCACTCCGGTGAATCCGTCCGAGTACCAGCTGATTCCGGTGGCCCGTGAAGCGGCGATCCGGGACTGGGTCACCGAATGCGGGCACACTTACCGTACCGGTGGCGCTTTCTATCAGCTGAGCAAGTCGGAGAAGATCCAGGCGCGTAAGCAGATCGCGGTGCTGGAGAAGAAGACGGACCGGGTCTACACGGGGCCGGAGGCCCGGGCCGTGCTCGGCCTGCCAAACACGGAAGTTCGCGTCAAGCCCGACCACAACGACGACTTTACGATCTTCGTGCAGAGCACCAGCGTGAACCGGAAGCTGGTACCGAACACGCGGCTCCTGTTGATGGTCTGATCTTGGAAGCCCCCCGGCTCAGCCGGCGGGGCATTTCAAGTTCAGCACGCCACTCGCGCCGCCCAGCACCAGCGACTACGGGGCATGGAGCTGGAGTCAGGGACGGGCTCTCGGGCCGGCGGTTCCCGATGCACACATCGACATGGGCCTCCTGGTGGCGGCCCCCCGTATGCACCGCCCCAGAGCGAGGTGCACGTCCGATGCGGTCGTGCCACGCTGTACACAGGCCTCGGGAGGACAGCCGCGAGAACGGAGCGCGCTGTGAATGGTCCGATCCGCCGCGCATCGCTACGGCGGGGAACGGCCGCCGTCTCTGCCGCGCTGCTGTGCGTGGCACTGGCCCCGGCGGCCGGGGCGGCCCCCACGCCGCCCCCGTCTCCCTCCGCATCCCCGTCCGTCGGCGCACAGTCCGGCGGGCTCGACCCGCGCATCACGCAGATCATGGGGAAGCCGGAGTACCGCCACGCCCAGTGGGGCCTGCTCCAGACGGAGCCGGACGGCGGGCGCGTGGTGCACAGCTTGTTCCCCGACCAGTTCTTCGTCCCCGGGTCCACGGCCAAGCTCATCAGCGTCTCCGGCCCGTGGAAGACGCTCGGCAAGGACCACCGCTTCGTCACCCCGGTGTACGCGCTCGGCGAGCGGAACGGCTCCACGCTCTCCGGCGACCTCGGCCTCGTCGCCCAGGGAGACCTCACCATGGGGGGCAGGACGCGCCCCGACGGCACGGTCGCGTACACCGACCTCGACCACACCTACGCCAACGACTTCCCCGGCGCCGTTCTCACCCCGGAGAACCCGCTCGCCGGGATCGATCAGCTCGCCCGGCAGGTGCGCGCCTCCGGCATCACCCGCCTCGACGGCGACGTGATCGTCGACAGCCGGCTCTTCGCGCCCGACCCGGAGCTCGTCCCCACTCCGGTCCCGCTGATCATCAACGACAACCTGATCGACCTGACGATCACCTCCGGGGACGGGGCCGGCGCGAACGCCCGACTGGACTGGCGTCCGAAGGTCGCTCCGTACCAGGTGACCTCCGAGGTGAAGACGGTCGCGGCGGGGAAACCCAGCGCCGTGACCGTGACCGCGACCGCGACCGACGGCGGCACCCGGATCAAGCTGTCCGGAACCATCGCGGCGGGCGCCAAGCCTCTGGTGCAGACCTCACCGATCACCGATCCGGCTGCCTTCGGCCGTACCGCGTTGATCGAGGCACTCGAACGGGCCGGGGTGCGGGTCACCGCCGACCCGACGGGCCCCAACCCGGTCGCCCGGCTGCCGCGCGATTACGAAGGCCGCCCGCGCGTTGCCGCGTACACCTCCCCGCCCTACGCCCAGTACGCCAAGCTGATCCTTAAGGTCAGCCACAACCTGGGTGCGAACCTCGGTATCTGCCTGATGGCCGTCACGACCGGCAGCCACCAGTGCCAGGACGGTTTCCCGGTCCTCGCCGACTTCTTGGACGGGGCCGGCATCGACCGCACCCAGGCCGAGCTGATGGACGGCCGGGGCGGCAACCCCGCCGACCGCGTCACGCCGGCGGTGCTGGTCCAGACGTTGGCGTACTGGCAGGGCACCCCTGACGCGCAACTCTTCCGGGAGGCGCTGCCCATCCTCGGTGTCGACGGCCTGTTGGCCGACAACTGCCGCAGCTGTCCGGCACGCGGCAAGGTCTTCGCCAAGACCGGTGCGGCCGTGGGAGGGGACTCCCTCAACGACCGGCTGGCCGTCGGCGCCATCACCATCGCCGGCTACCTGGACCGGGGCGACGGCCGCTTCGACACCTTCTACGCGGGCGTCAATGGCGCCTCCACACCGACCGCCAACCCCACCGACGTGCTGGGCATCTCCAACGACCTCGCCAACATCGCCGCCTACCTCCAGGAAGCCCGCTGACACCCGTCCCCGCGACGCCCGCCGACCACCGGTCGTCTGAGAGCTACTCCTCCCCATCGAGGTCGTCCCCGCCCGCCACGGGCTACCGCCTGTACGGGGGCCGGCATGCGGCCATGGTCGGCAGGGGCGGAGGATGTGTGCGCGGCATCGTCGTGGCGGACGGCGCCCCCGAGTCGGCCCCTGCGGGAGGTCAGTCACTGTGGATGCGCGGCCATTGCCCGCCCTCGACGTGCCCCCGCCGACGACAGGTCCCGTCCAGGCCCATGGTCTCAACCGTGCGGTGACGCCACGAGTCGGAGATCGTCGGCGCGACTACGAAACCGACCACACCGCTCTCTACGACCAGAACTCGTCGTATGTCGCTTGGTCGGCCCAGAGCTCCCAACCTTCGACGATCCTGCCGTCGCTGATGTGGAAGACGATCGCGTAGTCCATGTCGAGCTGCTTGCCCTCGCGCGACGCTGTGGCGTGGAGCAGGGCGACTGTATGGGCATCGTTGGCGAGAACATCGTGGAGCTGAGGGCGGTACGTGCCGCCTGACAGCTCGAAGTCACGAGCGAACATCTCGAATGTGGCTTCGCGGCCGTGAAAGTCCCCCGACAGCGGCCCCTGACCCCCGTTGTGCCAGGCGACGTCGGGGTGGAAGACCTCCGCCAGCACTTCCCTGTCGCCAGCCGCAAAGGCCTCCATCGCGCGCCGGAACACGGCGATGTGCGGGTGATCGACCATCAGCACCTCCTGCTCTCCCCGGCAACGTATGCGCCGCGACCAGCGCAGTGGCACATTGACGTCGGCCATTGGGCTGAACGCCGCACAGGGCTGCAGCAGCCGAGGTGACGCGGCTGTGCCGGCCCTGAAAGGAGCGGTCTTCGAAGTGGTCCCGGTCCGGGCAGGTGATGAGGGGCCGTCACGTGTTCCCGCCATTACCTGCCGGTCCTCAGACGGGCCGGCCGGCACCCGCCCTTGGGCAGCGGTCAGCCTGTCCGGCCTTGCATCCTCCAGCAGCGCCGAGACCTCGGCCGGCAGGCCGACGAGTCGGCGTACGTCCAAGGCGCCGAGGTGGGCCGAGAGTGCGGGGCGATGACGGACATCGCGACGCTTCCCTTCGGCGGTGGTCTCCCTTCCGACGGTACGCCGGGCCCGCACCCGTGCCCGGCACGGGGGCCGGTATCGCAAGGACGCTGCGCGTGTGGCCGGTCGGGGACGGGTTGAGCCCGGCCGGTGGATTGCGGCGTGGGTGGCGGTGTGTCGTGGAAGGCCGCATCGGCCTGCGTGGCTTGATCGTCGGGCGGTCCCGGGCAGGGGTCCGGGTGCAACAGTCGACCTCCGTGGCATACCCCCCGGGGTTCCACGGGAGCCGCGGGCAGCAGCGGGACACCGGAGCCCGACGGCGGCGCAGGCGGCAACGGCGCCACCGTCACCGGCACCCTCCCCGTAAACTCCGGCACCACCCTCTACGTGAACGTGAACACCCTTGGCGCCCTGGGCGGCGGCGGCTTTGAAACCCGAGGCGGCGCCGGAGGTGGTTCCAGCGACGTCCGCACCTGCAGCTCGGCCGACTCCGGCTGCACTCTGACCGGCACCGCCGGCACCGACCCCCGCCTGATCGTCGCGGCCGGTGGTGGTGGCGGCAGCGGTGGTCTCGTGGTTCCGGCCCCCGAGGCCGTCGGTGGGGACGCCGGAGACACGGGGGAGGACGGTGGCGACCGGCCGGAGGGCGGGCAGGGCGGTGGCGGCGGGACACAGACCTCCGGCGGCGTGGGCGGGGAATCCTGCCCGTCGGAAGTGTTGCCAGACGGGAACTTCGGCTTGGCGGGTCTCGGGGGCCCCGGCGGCGGAGGCCAGCAATTCAATGCCCTGGGTGGAGGTGGAGGCGGCGGCGGCTGGTTCGGCGGAGGCGGAGGCTGCAGCACCATCTTCCCCGACGGCACGAGAGGTCCCGGTGGTGGCGGTGGCGGGTCGAACCGTGTGCCCGCCGGCGGCAGCTCCGGAATCGCCACGGGGGCGGCTCAGGTGACCATCACCTACGAAACGCCACCGCCCCCCGCCGTCACCTGCGCGACCGCCTCTCCCACCATCACGGGCACCCCCCGCAACGACCGCCTGACCGGCACCCCCAACGACGACGTGATCTTCGCTCTCGCAGGGAACGACCTGGTCGACGGGCTCGGCGGCAACGACCTCATCTGCGGCGGCGACGGCAACGACCGCCTGGCCGGGAACGACGGCAACGACGGCAACGACGGCATCGAAGGCGGCAACGGCAACGACACCCTCACCGGCAACAACGGCGACGACACCCTCACCGGCGGATCCGGCAACGACAGCTTGTCCGGCGGAGCGGGCAACGACACCAACGACGCCGGACCCGGCAACGACGTCCTCGACGGCGGACCGGGCACCAACGTCAACAACGGCGGACCCGGGCACAACATCTGCGCCGGCCCGCCCACCGGACCGGGCTGCAGCTGACGGGGAGGTCACTCCGGCGCCGCACCGACCGGCCCCGCCCGTACCGACCCTTGCCGTACCGACCCCCGTTCCAGCCGTTCGGGCTACGCCACCCTGGGTCCGCCACAGCGCGCTCGCCCCCGTCGGGGCGGGTGCGCTGTGGCGAACACCCGCGACCGCCTCCACGCCGAGGCGTGGTGGCGGGCGTCGGGTGTCGGGCCGGGCCCGCATCGGGTTGATCGCCCTGGTGCGGTCTGCGGCCAGGTCCAGGCGGCGCGACGTGAGGATTCTCAGGTCCACGGCGATGTCGTCGCCGCGGTGCATCGGCTGTAGGTCGCTGCGCATCCGGGCCTGGTCGGCGATGACGAAGGGGTTCGTCGGGTCCGTTGGCCACCCGCTGGGACGACCTCGGTTTACCGTCGGCGTCGATCACCGTGCAGTGATGCTCGGCCTTGCCTGCGTCCGTTCCGGCCCACAGTTCGGGCACGGCCACCTCCGAAGTCGTTCCAGTACCGGTCCCAGCTACCCCGCTCTGCCCCGCGTGTGGCTTCCGCGTCAGAATGAGGGCACCGCTTCGCCGGTCTGATAGCGCGTCCGCCCGACCGGCCATCCCTCAAGGATGACGGGCGGGCGGATGTTCGTGGACTCTGCGGCGAAGCAACCGCCGCTCCATCCGCCCGACAACTCCGCCCGGCCGCGCGCCGGCGCCTGACCGGCTCCCCCGCCCGGCCCGTGACACGAAGGACTCAGAACACCTGATGCAGCGCACCACTTCCCTGAGCATCACCCTGCTCGCAGCCCTCGGGATATTCGGGCTCAACGCCACCGCAGCCGCCGCGGCGCCACAACCGGCGCCGCCTCTCGTCAGGGTCATGCCGCTCGGAGACTCGATCACCGCGGGCGAGGGAAGCTCCGGCGGAGCCGGCTACCGGTCCCGTCTGTGGGAGCTGATGGCCGGCCAGTCCCGTTATACGGCCGACTTCGTCGGTTCCGGCTCCTTCGGCAGCGTCGGGGACCCGGACAACGAGGGCCACAGCGGATGGACCATCGACGGGATCCGATCCGGTATCAACCAGTGGCAGACCGCGGCAGACCCGGACGTCGTCCTGCTCCACATCGGGATCAATGACCTGAAATGGCACAACGCCGACCCGGTCCAGACCGCGGGCAAGTTGTCCGCCCTCGTCGACACGATCCAGGCGAACCGGCCAGGTGTGGCCGTCATCGTCCAGGGCCTGCTCACCGACACTCCCGGGCTCGAACAGCAGACCCGGGACTTCAACGCCGTCATACAAGGCCAGGAATCCGCCAGGCGCGACCGCGGCGAGCGGTTCCGTTACGTCGAGCCGCCCCGCCTGGACGCTGCGGCGGAGCTGCCCGACCAGCTCCACCCCAATGACGCGGGCTACCGCAAGATTGCCCAGGCCTACCATGAAGGACTGGAACAGGCCGTCACCGACGGCTGGGCCGTACGGCCACGCGCGCCGCGGGTCGGCAGCGAGGCCGGCGGCGCAGGTGCCGTGCGGTGGGCCGACTTCGACGGCGACGGCCGCCCCGATCGTCTCACCATCGCCGATTCCGGCGAAGTCAAGGCCTGGCTCAACCACGGCGGCGACACCGGCGGCGGCTGGCAGGAACTCGGCCGCGTCGCCACCGGGCTCACCACCGACCGCACCCGGGTACGCTTCGCCGACTTCGACGGCGACGGCCGCGCCGACTACTGGCTCATCAGCCCCGACGGTGGCGTCAACGTCCACCTCAACCTCGGCGGCGACACCGGCGGCGGGTGGAAGAACCTCGGCAAAGTCGCCTGGGGCACCACCACCCGTCACGACCAGGTCCGCCTCGCCGACTTCGACGGCGACGGCCGCGCCGACTACACCACGATCGCCGACAACGGCGCCCTGAGCGTCCACCTCAACCGCGGCGGCGATCCGGCCGGCGCGGGGGGCTGGTACAACCGCGGCCAGGTAGCCACCGGCACCACCACCGACCGCAGCCGCGTACGCCTCGCGGACTACGACGGCGACGGCCGCGCCGACTACACGGCCATCAGCCCCAGCGGCGCCCTCACCACCTACCTCAACCGCGGAGGAGACGGGCACGGCGGCTGGCAGTTCCTCGGGCAGACCGCCACCGGTGTGACCACCGACCACAACCGGGTCCACCTGGTCGACTTCGACGACGACACCCACGCCGACTATCTCCTCGCCGGAGCGAACGACGGCTTCAGCGCCTACCTGTTCAACGGAGGCGACCCCTCCGGTCCGAACGGCTGGACCCCTATCGGCAGCATTACGGGTGGCTGACCAAGCAGTCCGACGACAACGTCGAAACCGGATCCAGCACCCCTCGGCAACTATCGGGCTGGGTGGTTGGGCCGCGTGCCGACGTCGGCACGCCCCGTGAACACCTCACGTTCCAACGCGTCCGCTGTCGGCTGCAGGAGCGGGCCCGCGCATCGGGGCAGCCTTCGGACCGCCCCCCGTTCCTTGGCGGGCGAACGCCGCCCTGCTGTGCGGGTCTCCCGTCCGGGCGACCCGCACGGGACACGAATCGGCCGGCCGCCTGCGTCTGGCCTTGCCGGCAGGTGCCGCACGTCCCGATGAAGGAGTCCCCACCAGGATCGCCGCCACCCCAGCACCGCCACTGTCGCGGCCGCAACGCGAGCCGCCGCCCGGCCGGCACAGGCGGCACGCGTCGCGCGAACACGGGACCCGGTCCTGCCGCACGACGCGGCGAGGCCGGCCGCGGCGACCGCGGCCGGCCCCGACGGCTGGTGCGTGGCCCAGTCAGCTTGCGGAGGCGGCGCGGCGCATCCGCGCGGCGAGCAAGAGGCCTGCGCCGGCGACGAGTGCGGTGCCCGCACCGCCCGCGATCAAAGCCGAGTCACCCGCGCCGGTTGCGGCGAGGGAGGAACCGCTACCGCCCTGGGGGGTGACGGCGGTGTTACCCGTGCTGGTCCCGGAGCCCGTGCCGGTGCCAGAGCCCGAACCGGTGCCGGGGTTGTTCTGGTCCTGCTGGTCCTTGTTCTTGTCCTTCTCCTGCTGGGTCTTCTTGTCCTTGGCGCGCGCCTCGTGCTGTCCCGTCTTCAGGAACTCGCTGCGGTCGGCGGCAGTGCCCGCCAGCGCGGCGCGGCCGGCCTTGACCAGTTCCGGTCCCCCACCATCGATGATCCTCGCGATCGCGACACGGTTGTCCTGGTCGCGCAGCTCGTACTGGGTCACCTCGAGGAAACGGCGCAGCTCGGCCGGGGTCGGGGAACCGCCCAGGATCTTGCTGATCGCCTCGCTCAGGATGGGGCCGTCCCAGCCTTCGTCGATGCGGGAGAGCTCGACCCGGTCGTCGGAGGCCTGCGCTAGGTACCGTCCCGTCGCCAGGAAGGCGATGCGGTCGGCGGGAGTGCCCTTGAGGGCCTTCTTGCCCGCTTCCCTCATGCCGGGGCCGCCATGGGCGATCAGCCTGGAGATGTCGACCTTGTTGTCGTCGTCGCGCAGCTCGTGCTGAGTGACCTCGTAGAAGTGGCGCAGCTGCTCCAGAGTCACCCTGTCGCTCTGGAACAGCTTGTTGATGCCTTCCTTCAGGCCGGGGCCGGCACCGTTCAGGAGACGGGTGATCAGCACCCTGTAGTCGTCGAGGCGGATCTTGTGCTGGTCGGTCTCGATGAACTTGCGCATGGCCGCGGGGCCGTCGGCTATGGCCTTGCGGCCGGCTTCCTTCATGTACTCGCTGGCCATCGGGTCGGCGATGATCGCGAGGATGGTCTTGCGATCCTGCTCCGCCTGATCCTCGTCGGCCTGGTCAGTGGCCGCCTGGTCGGGTGCGGTCGGAGCCGTCGGATTGGTGGGCGTAGCGGCCTGGCCGGCGGCGAAGGCCGGTGACGCGATGAGGACGACGGGAGCCAGAGCAGCAGTGGTGACCGCCGCGGCGATCCGGGACAACTTCACAGACAAAACCCCCTGGAAAATGTTCTTATCGCGGTACAAGACTCGCCGGCTGCGCCGATGGTTGTACGACGCATCAAGAACGGGAGCAGGAGCGGGTCGGTCGGCCGCGCTCAGGGCGGCACCCCACCGCCAACGCGACAGAACGCTTCCCGGACGGACAGCCCCCGTGCGTGCTCAGTTGGGGCGTTTCCCAGCCGGAGGCCGTCCGGGGGCAGGTGCCCGGATGCGCCGCAAACAGTAGGACGGCCTGGCCATGCTGACCGGCCGGCCGAGGCCGTGGATCGGGGGAAGGTCGGGATCGTCGCGGGCGAGCGACGACGGTAAGAGCACCCCGGCAGCGTGCCGGTTCGCAGGCGGAGCACGCTGCCGGGGTTTCGTGGTGATCAGGTGGTGGAAATGGGCCGCGAACCCCACATCAGGAGCCGGACAGCCCCGCTCCACTCCTCCCCTGTGGCGCCGACCCGCGCCAGCACCTCCTCGGCGGTCGGGCGCCGGCCCGGCTCCTTGGCCAAGCACCCCTCCACCAGGGAAAGGAGCCCTGCCGGAACTACCGCGTGCGTCCTACTGACCTCAACCGCGTGGAAGCACTGGGACGAACGCCGCATCGACCACCTCACGGCCAAGGGGTGAGCAAGCTGCCCAGCTCTCGGGATTGGCTGTCACCCTGCCCTCCGATCGCCGTCCGGTACAGGCGTCAGCCTTCCAGGAGACCCTGCTTGGCGGTGCTGACAAAATCATCCAAGAGCCCGTTCAGCCGTACGCGCAACAGACATGCGGAGCTCCTGAAGTAGGTGTCCGGGCCCCCTCGGAAGCCGCGCTCCGTGCAGAAGCCATGCACCTCGGTACACAGCCCTTCGAGCTCCCAAACGATCGGCCGATGCGTCGGCGTCGGTGTCGGTGTCACCGCCGCCGCCTCCCCACATCGCCTCGGCATGCGCCATCAGCTCCCGTGAAAAACCAACACCACAAGACCGCCTCCGGCCCAGTGACCAGCACCTCCACTCAACGTCGCGGAATCTCGCCACTGACACCGCATTCACCTTCGCCGAACCGAGAAATCGCAACCGCGGCACCCCAGTGACAACCAAACGCGGCACATCACTCGTGAGGATGGATCCTGTCGCCCAGTCGGCGCTGGTCCGCCCGCCGTGAGGCATCGATGCGAACGGCTGGTCGGAAGCTGTGGCTGGCTCGGCGCTCCGGAACTGGTTGTCCGGGCCAGGCGCTGGTCCGCCCGCCGTGAGGCATCGATGCGAACGGCTGGTCGGAAGCTGTGGCTGGCTCGGCGCTCCGGAACTGGTTGTCCGGGCCCGGAGTGGGCGGGTGCGCGAGGTGCCCCGTGAGGGGACTTCGCCATGACGGTCACTCAGCCGGCAACGGGCTGCGCGGACGACGAGAGGCTGGGTGGACTGGATGTCCGTAGTGGTGTGTGGTGTGCGAAGGGCCTTCGGCAGTGCCGCGGCGGGGCGGCGCCTGGTGCGTGCCGGCCGGTCGTTGGCGGTGGCCGCCGGTCTGGCTCTTGCCCTGTCCCTGCCCGGGACCACGCTGGCCGCGGCCGCCGACGGGAACCTGAGCTTCGGCACCGGGAACAACGCGGCCATCTTCTCTCACATCAATGACGAGGCCTTCGCGGTGGCGGTACAGCCCGACGGGAAGACCATCGCCGCCGGGCACTCTGGCGGCGACTTCGCGCTGACCCGCTACAACCCCGACGGCAGCCTCGACAGCACGTTCGGCCCCGGCGGCAGGGTGACCACCGACTTCGGCAGCCAATTCGAATCGGCGAACGGGGTGGCGGTACAGCCCGACGGAAAGATCGTCGCTGTCGGCCGCACCGGCTCGGGCGGCGGCGACTTCGCGCTGGCCCGCTACAACACCAACGGCGACCTCGACAGCATCTTCGACACCGACGGCAGGGTGACCACCGACTTCAGCGGCCAATTCGAATCGGCGAACGGGGTGGCAGTACAGCCCGACGGAAAGATCGTCGCCGTCGGCCGCACCAGCTCGGGCGGCGGCGACTTCGCGCTGGCCCGCTACAACACCAACGGCAGCCTCGACACCACCTTCGACACCGACGGCAGGGTGACCACCGACTTCAACAGCGGCTATGGGGACGAGGCCCATGCGGTGGCGGTGCAGGCGGACGGCAAGATCATCGCCGCCGGCACCGGTTGGCTCAGCGTCGACTTCGTGTTGATGCGCTACAACCCCGACGGCAGCCTGGACACCAGCTTCGGTCCCGATGGAAACGGCAAACTCTTCACCGACTTCGGCAGCTTCCAATTCTCCAGCTTCGACACGGCGTTCGGAGTGGCGGTACAGACCGACGGCAAAATCGTCGCCGCCGGCCACGCCAACTCCAGTAACAGCAACACCGGCAGTCGCTTCGCATTGGCCCGTTACAACACCAACGGCAGCCTCGACCCCACCTTCGACACCGACGGCAAGGTGACCACCGACTTCACCAACGGCATCGACCTGGCGCGCGGGGTGGCACTGCAGGCCGACGGCAGGATCGTTGCCGCCGGCAGCGCCCTCTTCCAGGGCTTCGCCCTGGCCCGCTACAACACCGACGGGAGCCTGGACACCGGCTTCGACACCGACGGCAAGGTGACCACACTCTTCATGACGAACAACGACGGGGCCTGGGGGGTGGCGGTGCAAGCGGATGCCAAGATCGTCGCCGTCGGCCGCGCAGGCGACACCGGCAACTTCGCGCTGGCCCGCTACAACACCGACGGGAGTCTGGACGCCAGCTTCGACTCCGATGGCAAGGTGACCACCGACTTCGGCCACCCGGACCTGTCGGTCGCCAAGACCGGTCCGGACACCGTCAGCCTGGGCGACACGGTCTCCTACACCTTGACCGTGACCAACAACAGCACCATGGCCGCCACCCAGATCACAGTGCAGGACATCCTCGACGGACCCGGTGAAGTGGTCTCGGCGGAGCCCAGTGAGGGCACCTGCCCCGACACTTCCGCCACCACCGCCACATGTGTCCTGGACACTCTCGCCCCCGGCGCCGAGGCCACGGTCACCGTGGTCGTCGAGCCCACGGCGACCGGCACGCTCACCAACACCGCCACCGTGAGCTCCGCGGACGACCCCATCTTGGCCAACAACACCGCCACCGTGACCACGACTGTGGACAACGCCCATGGCTGCACGATCGTCGGCACCAGCCGCGTCGACCGTCTCAGCGGCACGGGAGGTCGCGATGTGATCTGCGCCCTCGGCGGCGACGACACCGTCAGGGCGCACGGCGGCGACGACACCGTCTACGCAGGTCCCGGCAACGACAGCGTCAACGGCGGAGCCGGAAACGACACTCTGATCGGTGGTAGCGGGTCGGACACGCTGACCGGGGGCCCCGGAAGCGACTCGCTCGACACCGTCGACGCGGTCTCCGGCAACGATACGGCCAATGGCGGCCCCGGCACCGACACGTGCACCACCGACCCGGGTGACACCGTCACCCGCTGCCCGTAAGCGGCGTCCCAGCGCCGGCTCCCCCTATCCAAGGTCACCGGACCGGCCACCCTGATGGCGATCCCTCACTTTCGTGAGCCGTATCCCGGAATGGGCCCGGTCGTTGGCCCGTGGGGCCGCTGGAGCTACGGGCCAGCAGGCCCCAGGTCAAGCCGGCGACACCCGCACGGGAACTCGGATAACGGCACCAGGCCACCGCCGGCCGCGGCTCAGGACTCCTTGCCGGTCAGAATCCGGTCGGCAATGTAGTGCGGGCAGGTCCTGGCGTGCCAGGTGACCGTCCAACTGCCCTCCCGGGCGGCAAGGGTCCGCGCCGCGTCCGCGCTCGGGGCCGCCTTGCAGTAGGAACAGAGGACGGTCCGCGGCGGCCGAAGTGCATTCACCGCCCCGCCCCTTCCCTTGAGTCGCATCCCGGAAACCCGCCCGAACACGTCCACGTCTATCAAACCTGGACGCATCGCGCACCCATACCCGCCGGTACGCCCCGAGGAACCCGAGATCAGTGAGGTGGCTGGGCTGTGGCCTCAGCTGCGAGAGCAGGATGGAGAGGCCATCGGCGTGGATGTGGCCGGCGAGATTCTGGGCGATCTGACGCGTCTTGCCCGTGCCGCCGAAGGACAAGGTGCGAAGTGCCGCCCCCATGACGCCGCCGAGCGAGCTGCTGAGCAGGATGGGAGGCCAATTCGAACCCGAGGTCACCGGCATCACCGCACTCGTCGACACCGCATACCACCTATGGGGCCCCGCTCGCCGCGGTACTCGTGTACGCGGCACCGATCCGCCGGCGCCGCGGCCGCGACTCCGGTCGCCTGCTCCGGCGCGAGGTAGCCGGGCATGCCGATGACCGCTCCCGTCTGGGTGTGGGCTGAGCCGGGATCCGGACTTCGCCGACCGCTTCGTGCGGGAGATACGCGCCAACGACCGTGTGCGTTCCGCGTGGACGGTCTCGGTGGTGGACTTCAGCGCTCCGGGGGTGTCCCCGCAGTGGCTGGCGACGGAGTACGTCGCCGCGCCGTGGCCGGGCGACTGGGGGCACCGGCACCGGCACGGGCCGCTGGGCGCGCCGGCCCTGTGGTGCCTGGCCCGGGAGCTGTCGGCCGCGCTCGTGGCCGTACGGGCGGCGGGTGTGGTCCACCGGGACAAGAAGACGCCTCCGCGGAGCCGGAGGACGGAGTGGTACGGCGAAGAAGCGCGCCTCGCTGTCGGCCCGCGCGCCGTCGGGCAGCGGTGGGCGTGGGGCAGCGGTGGGCGTCGGGCAGCGGTGGGCGTCGGGCGTCGGGCCGAGCCTTGACCCGGGGCCGGCCGGCCGACCGGCCGAGGTGAGGCGATCGGGCCGCGCCGCGTCCGGCTCGGGGGACCCCCGGCCAACGCGCAGGCGGCGCCTGGTGTCGCGGCGGCCGCGGACGAGAAGCCGCGGCCGGGCCATGGCCCCGGTGATCGCGCCGAAGACCGCGGTCAGGCCGGGGCGTTCCAGGCCGTCGTCAGCCCGTCCAGCCACGCCGGCGGCAGCTCCGCGGCGTCCCACTCTTCCCGCAGCCCCTGCGGCGCGGCGACGAGCCGCTCCAGCACCGCGATGCTGGTGACGGAGTGGACGAGCGAATAGCGGCCGTGCACGGTGATGGCGCTGCCCGGGCCGAACGCCGCGAAGAGCCGCTCCAGCCGGGCCCGGTGGGCCGTGGCGAACTCGTTCAGCCGCCCGGCGTACACGGCCCGCCGCCGGGGGCTCATCGTGCCGAGGACGGCGACGAGCACCTCCTCGGTCACCTCCGGATCCAGTTCCGAGACCGCGGTGAACGACAGGTACAGAGGCGTCAGCGCCACCCGCGCCAGCTCCACCTCCATACGTCCGGCACGCGGATGCTCCCCGTCCGGGCCCTGCTCCCCGTCCGTCTCCACGACCCGTAGCAGGGTCCGCTCGGCGACGGCGCCGAGCTCCTCCAAGAGATGACCAGAGCCGTCGAGCCAGCCTGACTCGTACGCCTCGCCCTTGTCCCCCGGCGCGCTCCGGTCGCCACCGCTCAGCTCCTCGTGCGCGAGAGCCAGCGCACCCGCCTCTACGAGTCCGATCAGTTCCCGCGCATCACCGGAAGGGACCCCCGCCCGCGCGAGGAGCTGCAGCAGCGTCGTCCTCGCGTTGTCGACACTGACCTCGTCCGGCCACTGCCGTCCCTCGTCAGCCGTGCTCATCAGGCCCTCCTCATCACTCGGATAGTGCGCTGTGTCCAACGAGATCGCTCCCTTCGACGGTCCAACGCCCGACGGCCGGATCGTGCTCCCCGGAGGCGGGCTCCCTGGGCGGCGGCCAGGGAGCCCGCCTCCGGAGCACTGCGGCGGTCCGGGCCCGCCCCGGACACCACACCGCTCGCCGCTTCGCCATCACGGGAATCGCCGACGAGAAGCCCGATCCGACCCCACGTCACGATGCACTCCCGCGCAGCGAGCGTGGTCTGGGCAACAAGCGGGGAACGGCCGACCGGTCCCGACCGGGACACCTGCCGCCAGTCCGCCGCGGGACGCACCACAGACAGCAGCCCCACGTCCGGACCAAGTGGGTTCAAAGCTCGGCTCGACGGGACCGATCCGACCTGACCTCGTGCCACGGGTTCGTCCAGTTCCTCCGGCTCAAGGAAATCGGCAAGATCCGGGTCCAGGCCGTGTCGCTTCGCGCAGGTCGCGCTTCGGCCACCTGCCCCGGCTCGCTGTCACCGGCACAACTCTAACGACCCCCCGGCCGCGGCGGCTCCAGCACCGACCACTCGCCGGCCGTCGGATCCCCGACTCGACATGGCCAGACCTACGGTCTTCCTCCTGGCAGCGGTACGGCTATGCCATGACCGCGGTGGCTTCGACCTCGACCATGAGGTCCGGTTCCCCCAGCGCCGCGACGCCCAGCAGGGTGATCGGCTTGACCGGATCGATGCCCAGCTTCGCTGCCGCCCGGCCCACGCCCTCACCCAGCAGAGGCATTTTCTCGGGACTCCAGTCGACGACATAGACGGTCAGCTTCGCCACATCGTCGAAGGAGCCGCCGATCCCGGCCAGGGCGGTGGCGATATTGAGGTAGCACTGCTCGACCTGAGCTGCGAAGTCTCCTTCGCCCACGGGCCGGCCGTCGGCGTCGCGTGCGACCTGCCCCGCAAGGAACACCAGCTTCGATCCGGTGGCGACCGACATCTGCCGGTAGACCTCGGGCTTCGGCAACCCCTCGGGATTGACCAGCGTCACGGACATGAACGGCCTCTTCCTCTTGGCGTCAGGGATGACAAGATCAGCACCCATGAAAGCATAGCGATGCTATGTATTGTTGGGCCATGGCGAGGACGAAAGATCCAGCGGTCCGCTCCCTGCTGCTCGACCGGGCCGCACAGATGCTGCGGGCGAGGCAACCGGTCACACTCCGCACCCTGGTCGCAGGAACCGGAGTGTCAACGATGGCCGTCTACACCTACTTCGGCGGCATGGACGGCCTCTGGAAGGCGTTGCGGCAGGAAGGCTTCACGCGCCTTGCCGCCCGACTCGCGGCCGTCAAGATGTCCGCGGACCCGGTACGGGACCTCGCCGCGCTGGGGGCCGCCTACCTGGCCAACGCCTTGGAGAACCCCGACCTCTACCGCGTCATGTTCGACGTGGGCTTCGACCTCGAAGACACCGGCGCCTCGGACGAAACCCTGCACCGCCTCGTCCGCGCCATCGACCGGGCCAAGGCGACCGGCCGCTTCCGTGACGAGGTCGACCCGCTGGAACTGGCGACACAGAGCTGGACCATCGGCCACGGACTCGCCTCACTCGTCGCCACGGGCCCCCTGCCGCGCCAGGCGCTCGCTCACGGCGTGCCCGTACTGACCGCGCTGTTCACCAGCGCAGGAGACGAACCCGACCGATGCCGCCAATCGGTTGAGCGCGGTTGGGGACGGATGCCGCCGGCCGGGCCCGACTCTCGTGATCGCAGCGCCTAGGCCGAACTTCGCATAGGGGCCGAGATGATCCCGCCGTTGGCGGTGACCGATGCCCAACGGGCCGTGCTTGAAGGCCGGCTTCGACAGCATGCCGCGTGCCGCTGCCGTCGTCGAGCGTGAACGCACCCGTCCCATTACGCGCTACCTGCGCCTATTTGGGTGAAAACTCGGTGACGCTCTGCTCCTCTTGCCCCAAGGGGAGCCATGGTCTCTTCAGAGGGAACCGGCTCAAGAAGGGAATCCAACAGTGCATTTGAGGCGTACCGGAACGATCCTGGGCGCAGTCGCGCTGACCGTGCTGACAATCCCGGCCAACGCTCACGCTGCGGCAATCGCCTGTGGCGGAGGTACGTCGACCGGCCGCGTAGCCGTCAACGGCTGCATCAGTGCCCAGCGGGGATCTGCCGGCAGATTCCCCACGCGAGACATCACGGCGCACATCAAGGCGCGTAACACCGGCACAAAGGGACTCAATGTCTCCTACGAGGCGTTCTTCCGTGTTGTCGATGGTGGTCACTGGGAGAAGGTAGGCAGCGGTCGCGCCTACGTCCGCGCAGGCGAGGCCATCGGCCCTCTCGAAGTGGGAAGCACGACCCGAGTGTGCGGCCCCGTGAAGGTCGAGATCCGAGTACATGCCCGGGCCGACGGCGCTGCCTGGAGCGGCTGGTCCCCCGCATCCACGAAGCAATGCCAGACCTGATTGCCTGAGCGTCCCGGGCCGTCGGGCCGCGCTGCGTCTTGTCGCCGAACCGGCGCTGAGCGCCGCGGAGGGGCGGGCCGGCTACGTGAGGGCCTCGCGCCCGAGCTGGAGCCCGTGCGGGTCACCCGCGGCGCCCTGGGAGAGACCCCGCGCAAGCAGCGGGGCTGATGCGGAAAGCCGCGTCCGGTCACTCACACGACGTCTGGCACCAGCTCGGGCGACCCGGAAATGCCATACGGCCATCCGCTCGCGCCGGGCTTCGTCGATGACGGCCGGCACGTCGGCGGTGGCGAGTTCGGCATGGGTCTCCCGGTCGAGATGCTCCATCATTTCCGCGAGGTGGGGCCGCCGACCTCCGCCGCCTTCCAGGACCCTGCTCCGGGCACCATGTTGGCAGTCGGACCGAAGGTCTACGCCTACGTCGTCGGCGGCAGCGACCCGCATCCCGGTCCGACACCTACTCGGACGCTGACGAAGAGCAGAAGCACAGACCCGCACCTTCACGCGCCCCACCACCTGCCCGAAAATCAGTGGAGCCGCATTCCCGTGGGCCGTTACCGTTCTCCCGCCCACAGTCGCCCTGTCAAGGACGTGCCGTTGTACACCAAGTGAGACCCCCGAGCGCTGATCCGTCGCGCGTCGCACATGTGCGCCGCGCTCCTTTTCGCTGCGGTCTTCTCACTGGAACCGGTGTATTTCTGTGTCCGAAAACTGGGTGGTCGTGCCCACCTGCCTGCCGATAGTTCTCCGCCGTTGCCACAGGTGTGCCTCCGGGCGCTTCCTGGCGAACGGCAAATTCCGCGTCAACGCGAACCACAAGCTCCTCGACGCCTGGCTCCTCGCACTGTGCACCGAGTGCGGGGACACCACCAAGCTCACTGTCCTGGAGCGGATGAACGTGCGTTCCGTACGACCCGAGCTCCTGAACCTTCTGCACGACAACGACCCCGGCCTGGCAGCCGAACTGCTCCAGGACCCGGTCGTACGGCGCCGCAATCGCATCGCCCTCGACTGGGACAACGCCTGGCGCCTCGAAAGCGGCGCGCCGGGCCGGCCGCATCAGCCGGAGGGTGAGGCGATCGAGGTCTCGGTCCGCTTCGCGGCGCGGATCCCTGTGCGGCCGGTGCGACTGATCGCCGAAGGTTTCGGCCTTTCGCGAGCCGAGGTCGAGAGACTGCTCGACGAGGGGAACCTCGTGTCGACAGTCCGCCTGAGCGGCAAGCTCTCGGGCGACTTCACCTTCACGCTCAAGCGCTGAGTCCTGCGGCCCGGGGCCCGGGGCCTGTCCGGCAGTATCCGATCCGCCGGACGGGCCCCGATCCCGTGACTCGGTTCCATGACGGACCTCGACCTCGCCGACGCCAGCTCAGCCGGGAGCACGCTCGGCGGAATCCTTCTCGCGCGCCGCCAACGGGGTGCCCGGTTCGCTCGACTCACCCGTTGACCATGACCGAACCGGCGCGATCACCTCGCCGCCCCGTCGAACCGCTGGTCCGACCCATTCGGCGGCGAGGTCGGGGTGGACCGCTCGGGTACGGTCCGCCCCTCTCGGATCAGGTGTGGAGGAGGCTGTTGGTGCCGTCGTGGCCATCGGCGTGGTCCTCGTCGAACCAGTAGTCGCCCGCCGCCAGGTAGCGGAAGGAGTGCACGCTCTTGACCGGCAGGCGGACGGTGACGGCGCGCGTGCCGTCACTGCGCGGCTTCAGGTCGTGGGCGCCCGGCTTCCACTCGTTGAAGTCACCGACGACGCTGACCGGACCGGGCGGGGTGTCGGCCGGCAGAACGAAGGTGACCTGAGCGCGGTCCTTGAGCTGCTTGCGTTCGAGCATGGTGGAGGGCTCCTGGGGGAGGCTGGCTGTTTCGGCTCATCCTGCAGCCCTTCGGAGGACCGGCGCCGCCACACGCCCGGGGGCGCCTGTGCCTTCACCCGCCCGGCAGTGCGTAGGGCCGGGCTCAGGCTCGCGTGGCCCTGTCCACAACCCGGCTCCGGCAGCAACCTGCGCTGCCGGCCGGAAGTACGGGCCATGACTGACCCGTTCGCCCCTCGGGGGTGCGGTCCGTGATCCACCATGGGTACAGCGTGTTGCGAGGGTTTGCGAACCAAGGGCTCGGGGGGCGAGTGGTGCGGCGCAGAAGAGGGCACGCGTGGGGTGCTGCGGTGCTGGGGATCCTCGTGCCGGCCCTTGCGGCGGCGAGCGCCGTGGCCGTCAACGCCGCCACCTCGGTCGAGGCACCCTGGCCCTGGGGGCTGGAAGTCCTGCGCCGGAATCCGTGGGCGGCGACGGCCGTCCTCACGGTCGCCTGTATAGGAGCCGCACTCCTGACCCCCCTTCTTCAACGAGGCGGGGCTGCGGCCGGCTCCGACGACCCCCCGCCGCCGCCTCTGCCGGACATCCCCGACTGGGTGGTGGAGCGGCCCTCGGAAGCCGGCCGGATCGTCAAGGCCCTGTGCCGCAGGGGCGGCACCGTCGGGATCACCACCGCCCTCCACGGTGCCGGAGGCTTCGGAAAGACGACACTGGCGGATGTGGTCGCCCGCGACGAACGCGTGCAGAGGTTCTTCAGGGGCCGGGTGTACCGGATCACCCTCGGTCGGGACGTTCGCGACAGCGGCGCGATCGCCGCGAAGGTCAACGAGACCATTGGGTTCATCACCGGCCAGGAGTCCCGGCTCGAGGACCCGGCCCTCGCGGGCCAACATCTCGGTCGCCTCCTGGAGAAGCGCGGGCGGACGCTGCTCGTCATCGACGACGTCTGGGAGGAGGGCCACCTCGCGCCCTTCGTCGTCGGGGGCGGCAAGTGCGTCCGCCTTGTCACCACCAGGGTGGCGAGTGCGCTGCCCGACGGCGCCGCCCGCGTACGCGTGGATCAGATGTCCACCCGCCAGGCACATCGACTGCTCACCTGGGGGATCCCCGTCTTCCCCCCGGTCCTGGCCGAGCAGCTGTTGGCCGCCACGGGCCGGTGGCCCCTGCTCTTGCGTCTGATCAACCGCGTACTGAGTACCTCCGGCGCCGATCCCGCCGCGATCACCGCATCGGGCCACGAGGTCCTGGAGCGCCTACGGGGTTCCGGACCGGCCGCCCTCGACCATCTCGCGACGGCCGTGCTCGATCTGGACGACCCGCAGCAGCGGGCCCGTGCCGTCCGGGCAACGATCCGCGCGAGCACCGAGCTGCTTCCGGCTGGAGGTGAACAACGGATGCTGGAGTTGGGGATCTTCGCCGAGGACGAGATGTTGGCTCCTTCCCTGGCAGCGTCCCTGTGGCGGTCCACCGCGAACCTCGACTCGCTGGAAGGCCAAAGCCTCTTCCAGGACCTCGTCCGCCTGTCCTTGATCACCGAGCATCCAGAGCTTCCGGGCCGTCCCTTCGCGGTCCACGACGTCGTACGCGACTTCGCGCGCGCCGAGCTGGGACCGCAGCGGCTCACCACCGTCAACCGCGGCTTCGTCGACGCTCTCGCGGCCGGCCTTCCCACCGCCTCGGCCCTGCCGCCGAACGACCCTTCGCCCGTGCCTGCCTGGTGGCACCTGCCCGCCGAGGAGCACTACCTGTGGGACCACCTGCTCGGCCATCTGATCGCCGCCGGACAGCCGGACCAAGCCGAACATGTCGCCTGCGACCTCCGCTGGGCCGAGGCGAGACTGCTGCGCTCCGGACCTGGCTCCCCGCACGCGGACCTCTCCGCGGCCGGTACACCACGCGCCTTCGAGCAGCGGGCAACCTGGGTCCAGGTGATGCCTTTGCTCTCTCCCACGGAACCACGGAACGCCGTGCTGGACGTCCTGCGCACCGCGCTGTCCGACAGTCCGCACTGGGGGCCGCAGATCGCCCGGGCAACGCAGGATCCGTCGAGGGCGCGTCTGACAAGCCGCTGGCCGCTGCCCGACGTCCGCACGGACACTCTGCGCCGTACCTTTCCCGAGCGTGAGGACGGTCCGCACCCCGGTTTCGGCCCGGTCGCCCTGTCTCCCGACGGCACCAGGGTGATCGCCGGCGAAGTCGACGGCCATGTCGTGGTCTTGGACGCGGCCACCGGGCGCCGGCAGGCGGCCCACAAGGTCCATCGTCGGCGGCCCTCGGTCCTGGCCGTGAGTCCGGACGGCGCCTGGTGCGTGAGCGCGGCTTATCGCGAGGCTGCCCGGATGTGGTCCTTGGAGTCGGGACTCGACCGGCCGGGGATTCGGCGCCTGCCGAAGGAGGTCGAACACGTGGCGTTCAGCGGGGACGGAACGTGGTTCCTCACGCTCGGGCCCGCACTCGCAAGCCCATCGGGTGAACGGGGAAGACGCGTCGAGTTGTGGGACGCCTCGTCCGGCCGGTCTCTGGGACAGCTACCCGACCAGTGCACGACGTTCGCCATCTCCCCCAACAGCACCTGGATCGTGACCGGACATCCCGACGGCAGGATCGCCCTCTGGGATGTCGCGTCGAAGGAGCAGCGCGCGGGCTTCGCACTCCCCAACGGCGGCGTGAGCGCGCTCGCGGTCTCCCCCGATGCGACGTGGATCGCTGCCGGCTCCAGCAACAACAGGCTGCGGATCCTGGACGCGGCCGACGGCTCCCTCCGCGCCGAACTCACCCTGCCGGACTGGGACAACGGGTACCACCACTTCGTGCCGGGGGTGGCAGCGGTGGCGATCGCCCCGGACGGCAGCTGGCTCGCCGCCGGCAACCACGCCCGCAAGGTCGTGCTGTGGACACGCGGCACGGACACTTGGCGGCGGACCTTGTCCACGCAGGTCGAGGTCGACTCCTTGGCGATCTCCCCGGACAGCAGTTGGTTCGTCGTAGGCGGCGGGGAGGGCAGGCCTGAGCTCTGGGAGGCGGCCGCCGTCCCCACGACCGGCGCCCAGACACCACACTCCGGATCCCGCACAGCAGTCCTCCTCACCGCCGACCGCACCCGAATCGTCACCGCCGGGGACGATGGAGTGAATACATGGGATCCGGTGACGGGAAGCGGGACCCCCGACCGGCAATTCGCGGGCCGTCTGCTCGCCGTCTCCCCCGACGGACGGCTGCTCGCCGCTGCCGACGCACGTCGGGTACGCCTGTGGCAGACCGGCTCGGCCCTGCCCCTGATCAACATCAGTCAGGACCATCCCGTGCTCGCGCTGGCCATTCGGCCTGACGGCGGTCTGACGTTCGTCAGCAGCGGTGACGACCGGGTACGCCTGTGGGATGCGCGGACCATCGGGCTGCTCCGCGAGATCCCCGTATCAGCCACAGCCAGTCCGGTGGTCTCCCGGGACGGCCGATGGCTCGCCATGGACAACGCGGCGCGCGGCACCCGGATCTGGGACCTGGCGGCCGATCGGCTTCACGGCGAGGCCGCCGTACGGGGAAGGCCCGTCGGGTTCAGCCACGACGGCACCCGGCTGGCCATCGCGAGGGACGGCTCCGTCACGGTCTGGGACGTCCCCGGCGACGCGGCAATCGCCGAACTCACAGCCACGGACGCCCTGATCCAGCGGGCCTCCTTCTCCCAGGACGGCGCGCACATGGCCGCCGTCGCCAAGAACATGCTGTCGGTCTGGCACCTTGACGCCCCACAGCCGGTCGCGGCCACCCGCACCCCCCGCGCGCTCGTCGACTGCGTATGGCTCGAGGACGGCACGGGAATCGCCGCGACGGGGGTCGGAGGTCTCTACGTTCTCGATTTCCAGCCGGCTTCGCGACGGTGACGGCGGCCTGCGGTGAAGCCGTATCCCTGTGCACACCGCAGGTGGACTACTTCCCATACGTGGACGTGCAGGCGATCGGCTGTCCCGGTCCGTAGCTGCCCGTGCCGCTGTAGCCGATGCGCAGAGCCCGCACGCGCTCCTCGGGCGTGCCGTGGTCTGCCGGACCGCCCGGGGCGTCGCCGATCGCCTCCAGAGCGGCTTCCGCCTCGGCGAAGTCGCCGTCGTCGAGGTATCCCGACCGGTAGGCGGTCGCCGCCCACACGCCCGCCATGCAGTCCGCGATCAGCTCGGTCCACGGCGCTGTGAACTCGGGGTAGGTGAAGCCCTTCTCCTTGTACTGAAGCCGTAGCTCGTCGACGATGTGGTGGCCGAACTCGTGGGCCGTGATGATGGCGGCGGCGAAGTCTCCGCCCGTCTTGGACGGACGGCCGAGGACTGTCCCCGTCCACATCTTCTGCATGGTGAGCACCGGTAGGTAGATCGCGCCGCGGAAACCGGCTTGCCGCTCGTCCTTCGAGCAGTAGAACGCGTTCGGGGTGTCGGCGGTGACTACGAGCGGCGCCTCCTGGCCCGGGTAGGCGCACTGGCTCTCCGCCGCGGGCTGACCGGGGCTGATGATCGTGTAGGTTACGCGCGGCGTGTCGAGCCCCAGCTGCTTGAAGTAGTCAGTCCAGACCCTGTTGGCGTCCAGGACGATGTCCGCGAGGTAGGACTCCACGGTCTGCGGGCTCGACGAGTTGGGGTCGCTGCGCGGAGCGGCGGCGCCCTGCGGAGCAACCGGCACGCTCCGGTCGGTCAGATCACCGTTGAAATCAGGGGCGCCGGTGTCGTTCGCCGCGCTCGGGTACGGTCGCCGAGACGGCGGCCGTACCCGAGCGCGGCGACGCCCACGGCCAGGAGGCCGGCCGCCAGCGCCGTCCGCACACATCTCTTCATACTTCCGGTCTACGCCCGTCCGGCCGCACCAGCCTCGCGCCCGCCGCCGAACGGGTGACACCGACCGCGTGGGAGGAGGTCCGGTATGCCCCCCCCGAGCGGTATCGGAACGGATCGCTCCCCCGGCTGTCTGGGTCTTCGTGGTCAATCCCGCAGCGGGACGTCCTTGAGGCGGCCGGTGGTCACCACCAGGTTGCCGTCCGGGGTGCGCCGCGCGAGGTCGCCGGTGCGGAAGTAGCCGTCGGTGGTGAAGGAGCGAGCGTTGTGGTCGGGCGCCCGGTAGTAGCCCCGCAGGGTGTACGGACCGCGGGCGAGGAGTTCGCCGGGCTCCCCGTCGGACACGTCCTTGCCGTCGACGTCGACAATGCGGATCTCATCGTCGGGCGAGAGCGGGCGGCCCTGCGTGGTGAGCACGGTCTCGTCCGGATCTGCGGGCCGGGTGAGAGTGAGCAGCCCCTCAGCCATGCCGAAGACCTGCTGCAGGCGACAGCCCAATTCGGGGCCCATCCTTTCGGCGGTCGCCCGGCGCAAGGGCGCGCCGCCGATCTGTACGAGGCGCAAACTGCTCAAGTCGGCCTGGAGCGTGGGAAGTACGTCGAGCCAGAGCTGGGCGACGGCGGGCACCACCGACGTGATGGTGACCCGCTCTCGTCCCATGACCGAGATGCCTTCGGCGGGTCCGGGGTTCTCGACCAGGACGACGGTGCCGCCGACGGAGAGGGTACCGACGATGCCGGGGCAGCCGAACGTGAAGTTGGACTCGGCGGGCAGCGCGGCGAGATACACGTCGTTCTCGGTGAGCGACACCAGCTCGGCGGCGGCCCGCACCTGGTAGGCGTAGTCGTTGTGGGTGCGCGGAACGAGCTTGGGCGCCGCGGTGGTACCGCCGGAGAGCAGGAAGAACGCCACCTGGTCGGCGCTCTGGGCAAGCGCCGGCTCGGGCGGGGCGTCGATGGAGCCCAGCGGGCTGTACTGGCAGCCCGCCGGGTCGGTCGTAAGGCCGCCGTACGGGGACGCGGCACCCGGCGCCTCAAGGGTGAACACCCGCCGCAGGAAGGGCCCTTGGGCCGCGATGTCCGCGACCATGGCCGTGTGGTCGAAGCCCTGGTACGTGGAGGGGCCGACGTAGCCGACGGCCTGGGCGACCCGCACGACGTGGGACACCTCGGACGCGCGGTGCGAGACCGGGCAGAACACGGGGACCAGGCCGGCGCGCATCAGCGCGAACACGGTGATGACGAACTCGGGAACGTTCGGCAGCTGGACGACGACCCGTTGCCCGGGCCGGAGGCCGCGCAGCCGGAACCCGGCGGCCATGCGGTCCACGCGCCGGTTCAGTTGCGCGTACGTGATGCGGGTGCCGCTGCCGCTGTCGGTGTACACGAGCGCGGTCCGCGGTCCGTACTGCAGGGCCCAGCCGCGCAGCAGGTTGTCCAGCGTATAGCCACGCCAGTGCCCGGCCGCCCAGTAGCGGTCGACGAACTCCTCGGGCCAGGGCGCGCAGCCGTCGAGCATGGATGCCATTCGCTTCCTTCTCTACCAGTTGAGGGCCCGTCCAGCGCGCAACCCCGTCGTCTTGATCTTGACGATCCAATCCGTGACGACCTCCATACGCAATGAGCTTTCCAAACCATGGACGCGGAAATCCATCAGCAGAAAGCCCAATGAGCACCGCTGACCAGGGAGAATGGTCGGGCTCAACCCAACTCGACTTCGCGCCGTGGCGGAACCTCACGCTCATCCCGCCTCGCTCGCGTTGTGACTGATTCCCCATCGTCGTTGTCAAGCAGGCGAGGCGGAATGTCAGACGTCAGAGGGGACGGTGGCATACCGATGATGCGGCGAAGCCTTGCCCAGGGAGAGGCCTCGGGAGTACTGCCCGGGGCCTGAGCAAGCTGGACATTCGCCTGTGCCGCGGACGGCTGCGCGGTTGGATCTTTGTGAGGGTCACCACGGAAGGCGACGGCGTCCTCGCCGATCCCGACCACCTCCAGGAGGGTGTCCAGAGCCTTGTCGGAGTCCGCGCTCGGCTCGGTGAGCCACACATACGAGACGCCCATCGGATTGCCGTCGTGCTTGCTGATGGCAAAGCTGAAGCCCCGCAGCCGGAACAGCACGACGTCGAGCGCGTCCAGGCCGTCCCACGAACGTTCCACGTGCAAGCGCAAGCGGTTGGCCACGGGCTGCACTGGCAGCGCCAGCACTCCGATCATCTGAAACAGCGGGGAGCAATGTTCCCAAACGCTCCACTGATGGGCCGGGTTCTTGCCGGTCCCATAGGGCGGACTGGTGGCTTCCTGCCAGTCGCGCTCAGGCTCTGGCACCTCAATTCCCGTCACCGCAACCTCCTCCCCGTAGCCTCCAGCTAGCTGGTGATCAACCTACCTTCAGCGGGTCGGCAGACATGGGGCGGCGGCCGGACCTGGTTGCGGTGGCAGGGCTGTGTAGTGACGGCGGATGAGGGCCCACAGGACGTCGAGGCGAGGGCGAGGATCGCCTGTTTGTGACTGATCAACCCGCCACCAAGGTAAGGGGCGCCGCATTTCGGTGGTTCGGCCGAGTACGGCGCTCATCTCACGTACCGCTGGGAGGAAGCCGCGTTGGAGTGGCTTCGAGGGGCATGTGCCGCGTGGAGCAGTTCTGGCGCTTCTACTCGGCGGCCGCCCGGCAGGCAGCTTCCGCGGTCCCCTTCGTCACGCCGTCCGCGGTCAGACCGGACACGCACTCATCTTCTGCGCCGATCAGCCCGCCGTAACACGCTGCCCGGACGGTTTCCGGAGCCTCGCCTCCCTTTAGCTCCCGCTCTACTTGGTTGATGCAGGCGCTGACGTCTGCGTGGGCGGCGGGGGCCGTGAGGGCCGCGCCACCGAGGGCGAGGGCCAGGCCGGCGAGGACACCCGCGATACGGGTCGACGTGCGGGTCGACGTGCGCATGGGACACACCTGCTCTCCAGGATCGCCGCGCGGCCCGGGACCTGGGCGTGCCGGAGCCACGTGGGAACGGCGCCGAGCGCACGCGGCCGGCGTACAGCCACAGGGTCCGACCCCCGCACCGGACCGGCTCGGCAGGGCATCCCTCCCTCATTCGACGCTAGAGCAGCCCCTTGCCGCACGCACCCGCTGGGCACGTCCCTCCGGATCAGATCGGGCCCCGGTGATGTTCTGCGCCGCTTACGCCATGGTGTGCCCGGATTCCGGGCGGGGTGGGGCGCAGCGAAGTGGTCCCGATCGCGTTCCGTCAGGACGACATGATGAAGTCCAGGGCATGGCCGGAGGCAGTCGTCCAGTAGGTGACGCGGGCACCGTCATCGGCCCACAACTTGTCGAGGCCGGGCAAGTCGACCTTGATCGGCTTGCTCCCGTTGCCGCCGAGCTCGGGGCCCTGGAGTCTGAAGGTGATGATGTTCGCCTGGTACTCATCCATGTGGCCTCCCCTGACGAGCAGCGCGGCGTGCGCCTGCTTGCCCGGAGCGAGGGTGGCGAGCTTCTTCGGGTCGCTGTCCTCGATCACGGCAACCATGGCCTGGGCATCGGCACCGAGCAGCACGGAGGGGTAGCGGTAGACGTTGCACGTCTTGTCGCCGGTGTTGGTGACGGTGAGGAGAAGGTGCTCGACGGGCTCACCTTGTTTGTCCTCGTTCGTAGCGGAAACCGAGAGGTCGGATTCGGCACAGGCGGCGGTGGCGCTGTCGCCACTGCCACCTGTGTTGCTCGAACCGGGGCTCGGCCTCGTGCTCGGCTGGTCCGAGGGCTTGCGGTCGTCCGAACCATCCGTCGCGCTCGGTCCGCACGCCGTGGACGCGAGCAGCGCGACGACCGCTGCGGACCCGAGGACGTAGGCCTTCCAGCTCCTGTGGCCCTCGCCGGCGCCAGCGTTCATGGTGTCCCCCCGTTGTCGGTCGTTCACCGCGGCCCTCGACTCTCGCCTGCGAGCCCAGTCCGCGACAGGATCGCTCTCACCTTGCCTGCCTCGTACACCTGTTGCCGATGAGGGACAGGAAGCCGCGATTTCGTCAGAATACCCAGCTTCCAGGTGGCGCTGGAACGGCCTGGCCTGCCTGCGAATATGTCCTCGCAGGAGTGCTACGGGGAGGGGTGACTGTGCGGATGCCGGTCGAGGAGGCCGTCGCAGGAACACTGCGCGGTGAGGGCGGCGAGACGGTCCGTCTGTACGTAGCCGGCTGCGCCGAGCGCATGGCTCCGCTGTTCCTAGGGTTGCAAGGTGGCGGACCAGACCGTGAAGCCCACCTGGACTTCTACGCGGGGCTGTGGGAGGCGAGCGTGGAGGCCGGGCGGGAGCGCCTCCGCGCCGTGCTGGGCCGTACCTCGCACGGCGCGGGCTGAAGCTACGGCAAGCGGTCTGCGCGGCTCCGCTGGGTGGGGAACCCGGGATCGGGCGACCTGGGGCGCTCCTGGCCGCAGGCGTCCCGGGGACAGCGCGCCCGGCGCGGCGTACGCTCGTCGACAGGGGACTCCTGGACGACATCGTCGAGGGAGGCGGGCGGCAAAGCTCACCGGGGGGACGGGTCGGCGCGCAGAGTCCACCGTCGCCCGTCACTGCATCTGGCACCTCGTGCTCGTCGCCTGCGTCCATCGGCTCCGCGGCGGGCCGGACCCGGACGAGACCGCGGGAGGATCCATGGCCGCGCTCGGTGACCTGATCGAGATCGACGACAGGACCGTCCTGGTGCTCGGGCAGGAACTGGACGTCGAGCACGATCAGCCGGATGTCGCCAACGCCCTCGTACACCGGGCCGGCGACACCCGCACTGGCCGGCGAAGTGCTGTCGCTCTTCCATCCGATGCGGCCCTTCGGCGCGACGACCCTCACCTACGAGGAGCGAGCGCTGGAGCGGATTCGGATCGGCTCGCTTCGATTCACCGGCTGGACCTTCGCCGGCGGCTCGGTCCGCGTGCTGCGCAGCCAGGGCCACTGCGCCGGGCACGTGATCGTGCACCTGAGGGACTGCGGCGTCCTCCACCTGTCCGATGAAGGCAACGGACCCTGCGGTGCGATGGCCGACGCCGACCAGCTCAAGATCCAGACCGTGCTGGGCGCCGTCGCCCGCCTCTTCGAGGAGGGAGAAGCCGCACTCCTCACCGACGGGCACACCTTCGCCGTGCGCCGTGGCGCTGAGGTGGTGTCCTACCTGGACGGGCTGCTGGAGCAGGCCACCGCTCTGCAGGAGGCGGCACTCGGGCTGACGTCCCGCGGCGTCGACGCGCCCTGGTCCCGGCCCACGCTCCGAAACCCCGCACCGGTCCCCTCACGGCCTGGCCATGGCGATCGCCGCAGTCGCGATGCTTCCGCCGGAAGCTGAGAAGCGGGGACCGTCAACCCCTGGCGGCGTCTCGTCCTGGGCGCGACCAGCGAAAAAGCCGCGAGAGGAGACGCTCCCGTCCCGGATCCCCGGCACCGTGGTGATGACACGCGGCATCGTGGTGACGAGGCGGCGCCGGCCATAACTCGCGGCGCGGCACGGCGGTTCGGGTCTAGTCTGCCCGCCATGATCGACTGGAACAGCATCGAAGCCGCAGCCTGCGCCGTGCCCGCCGACCGCCCCATGGAAGAACTCGTGCGAGGCCTCTCCCACGCCCTGGCGGATCCCGATCCGCTGATCCGGGACGGAGCGGCGTACTCCGTCCTGTCGACCTGGATAGACCGCGGGGTGATCGACGCACCCCGGCGGCTGGCGCTGGGAGACGAGATGACCGCCCGCTTCTTCGACCGGGAGATCCAGGCCCGCACGTTCGCCCCCCTCGTGCTGGACATGCTCGTGAGCAAGGGGGATTTCCGGGCCGACTGGGTGGCGGCGTTCGAGCGGTGGTATCCGAACGAGAGGGACCTGCGCGGCCACGACGAGAAGCTCGGCTGGCTCCACGCGGTGGCGCACGGGGCGGACCTGCTGGGCCGGTTCGGGTGCCACCCCGAGGTGGCGCCCGTACGGATGCTGGACCTCGCCGCCGCCCGGCTGACGGCGCACACCGATCACGTATTCGACCAGCTGGAGGACGACCGTCTGGCGAGGGCGGTCGCCCGTATCCTCACCCGGTCCGATATGAGCGAGCGCGACGCGACGACATGGCTGGACCCGATCGGCACCTGCTTCGGAGCCGATCACATCAGCACCCCGGTTACCGCACACCTCACCAACTGCCTGCGCACGCTGCGCATGCTCTATGTCTTCGCGGACCGAGGCGTGCGGCCGAGCGCCGCGTCGGCGCCGCAAGCCCTTCACCACCATGAGGCAGTCAAGGCTCACCTCGCCGCGGTCCTCGATCTGATCGTCAAGCGGTGATGACGGCTTGCGGCTGAGCTCGACGGCAGGCTCCGCTACGACCACCGGCTCGTACAGGCCGTAGGGGATGTCCTTGTGGGTCGCCTGTCACGCGGCTTGAGCACCGCCGCCGCTGGGTGACTCGCCGCGGACCTGGACCAGCCGCCGTCGGTGCCGGCCCTCCATGCCACCCGGGCTCGACCCGGCAATCATGCTGATCTGCGCCGAGCCTGTTGCGGGTCAGCTCGAGCGCTCGACGCGCGAGAGCCACTCGGCGAGGAGAGCGCGCAGGAGTTCCGGTTGCTCGTGGAGTAGGGCGTGTCCCGCGTCGTCGACGACGGCTAGCGAGGCGTGGGGGTAGTGGTCGAGGAGGTCGGTAGCGGCGGCATATCCGACCGTCGAGTCCGACCGCCCCGCCACGACCACGGTCGGACCCGGGTAGGCCGGCGCGTGATCGGGGGTGAGCGCCCACCGTTCACCGATTCGCTCCAGCGCCGCCTGATCGACGAGCGCGGCGGCGGGGGCGACGTAGCGTTCGTACCGCTCGAGCATCTCCGGCGTTTGGATCACGAAGTAGCTCCGGAAGACGTGGTCACCGATCCCACCCGATCCGGCGACGACGCGGTGCTCGGGGACGTCGCGCAGTCCTGGCAGCAACGGACAGACGAGCGCCAGACCGGCGACCTGCGCCGGGCGCCTCCCGGCCATGGCCTGCGCGAAGTACGCGCCCGCCGAGTGACCGATCAGGAGGTACGCAGTCCCGCCCGCGACCTCGTCGGCGAAGTCGAGGAGCGTGTCGAGGACGTCGGCCCGCCCTCCAGTGGGGTCCGGTCGTGCTGAGCACGGCCGGTTCGTGCTTCGGACTCCGAACCGGGTCCCTTTCCGTGACAGAGCCCCGCGCTCGTGTCGGCGCACAAGTGCGCAGGATCGCACTGGACCTCAGCGATACCTCTCGCGATCCCCGGTCCAGGCCGGGGACGGTGCAGAGCGGACGAGGACCCCGGCCGAGGAAGAGTGGGACGCATTCCTCGTCCACCTCGAGAAGCGGAAGGAGTCCATCGGCACCCGCGCACGCGTGGCCAGGGCATGCACCGCGCGGGGCGCAGGCCCTGGCCGGCAGGCTCGCTCAGCCTGTGCAGCCGGCCACTCTTCCGGGCGGGGCGCAGTTGTTCGGGCTGTTGCCCGTGACGCGGCTGCTGGTCCGTGTCACGGCGCCGAGCACGGCTTCGTTGTAGATGCCGCCGCCGTCGGCGCTCCCGCCGGAGGCCTTTGCGGTGTTCGCTTTTACGGGACTCCGTTCGAGGGCGGTCGTGCTGTCGGCGCCGTTGAAGACACCGCCGCCCAGCGCGGTGCCGCCCGGTGCGTCGGCCGTGTTGCCGCTGACCGGAGTGCCGATCAGCTCTGCCGTGCCACCGAGGGCGTTGCGCAGGCCACCGCCTTCGACGGTGCCGTTGGATGCGCTGGCCCTGTTGTCGCTGACGGAAGTGGCTTTCAATTCCAGCCCCGCCCGGTTGGTGATCCCGGCGCCTCCCACGATGCCCGCTGGAGAATCGACACGGTTCTTGTGCACGGAGCCGCCGGTCACGGTGAGGCTGCCCGCATTGCCGATGCCGCCGCCCCGCGCGAACCCTCCGCCCGTGTTGGTCGCCGTGTTGGCGCTGATCTCCGTCTTGGTCACGGAGGCGTCGCCGAAGTTGCTCAGGCCGCCGCCGACCGCCTGCAGACCAGCCGCGGCAGCGGTGTTGCGGGTGATGGTGCCGTGTTTCACGGTGAGGGTGCCGAAGTTGCTCACCCCTGCGCCGACGGCTTGCCCAGAGCCGGTGTTGGTGGCGGTATTGCGGTCGATCCGCGTGTTGGTGAGCGTGGCCGTGCCCTCGTTGTGGATGCCGCCGCCCAGCACCGCGTCGCTGACGTCGCCAGTGGCGGTGTTGCCGGTCACCCGGCTGGCGCGCAGCGCGAGCGTTCCTGCGTTGAGGATGCCGCCGCCGCAGATCAGGTCGGTTGCGATCGGGCAATCGGCGGCATCGGAGGTCCTTCCCCCGGCGATCGTGATCCTTTCCAGGGTGAGGTTCCCCTCCCCTGACACGGCGAGGATGCGGAAGTCCGGCGTCGCGGCCCGCGAGCTTCGTTTGATGGTGCTTCCGTTGCCGTGGACGGTGATCTCGGTGGTGATCAACGGCAGGCCGTTGGCGTCGTCGGTGCCGTCCGGTGTCGTGAGGGTGTACGTGCACTTGTGGGCCAGGCGCAGTGTGTCGGCGTTCGGTGAAGCGTTGGCCTTCTTGATCGCCTCGACGAGCGCCGGGACTGAGCAGGGGACGTGCTTTTCGGCGGCGTGGGCGAGCGGGGCCGGGAGCGCCGCCACGCAGCCGGCTGCCAGGCCGGCCACGGCCAGGAGCCGGCCCGGGTGCGGTCGCCGGAGACCGGGGACCGTACCTTTCGCTCGGAAGCTCTGCCAGGACATCAGGGGTTCCTCCTCATGCACCAGGAGGCGCCCCCTCGGACGCGCTCCGCACAGCGGCCCCCGTCCGACCTGCCGCAGACCGTCGACGAGGGCGCCGGGACCAGCCGACCACGTCCTCCCGCGCGCAGGCCCCCTTGGGCCCCCTGACGTCGCCGTATTCATCCGATGAGCGCACTCGGTGTCGGTGCTCAACGCCGACACCAGCCGGCACGGCTGGTCGGGATCCGCGACAACCTGATCATCCGGATCGCCGAGATCGAGCGTGAGGGCAGACCGTGCGATCACCGTCGCGGAGCTGACCGTCTCGGCCCGGGAGGCCGTCACGAAGCCCTCCTTGACGAACGCGGCCGGCTGAGCCGGGGCACCGGCCGGTGGTCGGCCGGGTTGATCAGCTGTTGAGGGCCGACCAGAGCCACTGGCCGCCGACCCGTACGTACAGGCGCTTGTTGACCGAGTCCACGGCCATCGTGCCGTCCAGTGGCTGGCGGGTGAAGGAGGCGTCGTTGACGGGGCCCGGGACCAGCCGCAGCGGCGGGTTCGGGGCGTTCTTGACCGGGATCGTGCCGGTCGCCTGGGCGCCGCTGCTGCCGTAGCTGTTCTCCACCCGGAAGTCGCCGGTGGACGACTGCTCGTAGTAGATGTGGGTGCCTGTCGGCGGGGTGCCGTAGAGGCCCACGACGTTGCGCAGCACCGCCGTCGAGCCGGGGCCGGAGTAGAGGGTCACGCCCGCGTTGACGGTGGCCTTGCCCGCCTTGTTGGCGATGACCACGTTCTCCAGGGCGCTGGAACTCGCCGCCCAGCTGATGATGTTGCGTGCGGTGGCGGGGGTGCCGGCCGCGAAGTCGCCCGCGTAGCAGTAGATGTTCGTCGCGTAGACGTGCTTGCAGCCGGCGTCGGTCTTCAGGTGCGGGCCACCCTGCATCCGGGAGGTCTCGAACTTGCAGTCCGTGATGTAGACGCCGTTGGGGTTGTTGGAGGTGACAGCTCCCTGGCCGATCCACAGCGCGCCGGTGCCGAAGGCCTCGATGCGGCAGCCGGTGAAATGGATCTGGTTGATGTTGTCCTGGCTGTAGCCCCAGGTGCCCGCCGTGGCGGAGGAGGCGTTACGCAGCCAGATGTTGGGCTGGGTGGTGCTGCCGGTGGTACCGGTGCTGTCCTCTATGACGAGGTTGTAGAAGCGGGAGTCCCAGAACTCGACGGCGTCGATGCACATGTCGTTGTTCGACGACATGAAGACGTCGCGGAAGTAGGAGTTGTTGTTGTAGTAGAGCTCCAGCAGCAGGCCGGTCTTGCGGTTGCCGTTGAAGCCGAGGTTCTCCACCGAGCAGTAGCGGCGGTGGGTGGAGCCCGTGGAGGCGGAGGTGCCGGTGCCGGACATCCGCAGCAGGATGCCGTCGCCGCCCTTGATCAGGGTGGCCGCCTTGGCGCCGGCGCCGGCGAGGCGGATGCCGTCGCCCTTGACGGCGAGGGCCGGCTGTCCGGGGGTGGGCTTGACCAGGTGCTTCCCGACAGGGAAGTAGACGGTGCCGCCTCCCGCGGCGGCCGCCGCGTCCAGCGCCCGCTGGATCGCGGGGGCGTCGTCCGTCGCGCCGTCGCCGATCGCTCCCCCGTACGTCTTCACGTCGAACCAGTCGGGAGTGCCCGCGGCCGTGGCCGCGGCGGCGGCCGTCCCTCCGGTGGTCATCACGGCGGCCCCGGCGGCCAGTCCGGCCACGGCGCCGGTGAGCAGCGCCCTGCGGGCGGTCTTCGGCTGTGCGGTCATGTTCTCCCCCTCGGAAACGATCACCATCGACGTGATCATGCCACGCACGCGGCTTCGGCGGGATTGCGGAGATCCTGCAGGTGAGGTGCCGGTTGTCGTTCGTTCCGTGGACTGATGCGCGCCGCGCTCGCCACTGCCACGGCCGTGACCGTAGCTACGGAGCGCATGAACCGAGTGCACGCCGGTTCTGGGTGGGGAATGCCCCAGACGTGACAGGCCCGAGGCCGGAGGGCGGCTCGCGTACCGCTGCCGCCACTGCCTCCTGCGGCGTGGCCGCCTGTGCGATGAGGCACTGCCCGTGGTGATGAGCGGACCGCTCGCCGGCCCGCCCTCCGGTACGGAATCCTTGTCCGGAAGAATCCGTGGCATGACCGAGAAGCTGACGCATTTCTTCGGCCTCGCGACGTGCCCGGCCCGCCAGGGCGGTTTCGTGGGCTCGCGCCAGGTCGAAGAGGGCCACCGATGAGCGACGCTCTCGCGCGACTCGACGCCGTCGATTGGCATGCGCTGAAGCATGCCTACGGTACGGCCGAGGACGTGCCCGGCCTGTTGCGGGATCTCTACCGGCTGGACAAGGCCGCCGACGCTGCCGAGGTTCTGTTCACGCACGTCCACCATCAGGGCGGCGGCGTCTACTCCTCGGCTCCGGCCGCTCTTCCCTACGTCATCGCGGCCGCCGCGGACCCGGCCATCGCCACGGACGTCCGCCTGGACCTCCTCTGCCTCGTCGGCGCTCTGGCTGACGCGGCGAACACCGCGAGACCCCACTTCGTCACTTCGGCTTGGCCCGCCGCGTGGGACCTGGCGGTGGCGGACCTGCTGCCGCTGCTCGACGACCCCGTGGCCGTGATCCGCACCGCCGTCGCGAGCGCCCTCGCCGAGGCCCGCCACCGGGCCGACGAGGTGATCTCGGCGTTGCGGGCACGGTGGGCCGTGGAGCCCGGACCGCAGACGCGGCTCCGGCTCATCGACTCTGTCGGCTCGTTGACCGCCCACGCCGATGAACTGCGGGGCGACTCCCTCGGCTGGCTGCGGGAACTCATGGACGACGCCGAGCCCTCCGTACGCCTCGCCGCCGTACAGGCCCTGCGCCACGCGCTGCCGGGGCAGGGCGACGCCGCGTACGCGCGGACGGTGTCCGACGTGCTGTCCGGCAGTGAACCGGCGACGTGGCGGCCGGGCGGCGCCCCCGGCCCCCGGACGGTCGTCTGGGCCGTCGGCCTGCTGCGGGAAGACCGGGCGGGCCTGGCCGACGCGACCCACAAGCTGCTCGGACACCCGGACCCCTCCGTGCGCGCGGGCGCGCTGGAGGCGGCCGCCCAAGCCCTCAGCCGTCGGCGCTCCGCCGTACCGGATCTGCTACCGGCCGTGGCCCGTTCACTGTCCGACCCCGAGTCCGACAACCGGCTCTTCGCCGCCCGGGTCCTCGGCATGTGCGGGCACGCCGCCCGCCCCTGGGCCGACGCCCTGGCGGCCATGGTGACGGACGAGGGCGAGCCCTACCTGCCCGCCCGGTCCCACGAGATGTGGGCACTGTCCCGACTCGGCGACGTGCGGTGCGTACCACCGTTGGCGCGGCGCCTGGCCGGGGAGCAGCTCGGGTTCGCGTACCACGAGTCCTACGGCGACGGCTGGTGGACGTACAAGCTGAGCCTGATCGAGGTCGCCGGAGAGCTGAGTGCCCACGCCGACGTGCTGCTGCCCCCGTTGAGGGCCCGGCTCGCCGCCGCCTCCACCCTCGACGACCGGCGCGGGCTCTGCCGGCTGCTGGAGCACTGGGGTGCCGCGGCGGCCCCCGCTATCCCGGACCTGCTCGGCCTCCTGGACTCCGACTGCGCGGTGTGGGCGCTGGACGCCCTCGCCGCGATCGGTCCGGCCGCGGCCGAGGCCGTGCCCGGCGAGCGGCTGCGCGCCCTGCTCGACACCCCGCCCGAAGGCCGGCCGTTGGCGTCGAGCTCCCTGAAACTCGCGTACGGGCGATTGACCGGCGACCGGGAGCCCGCGCTCACCTTGCTGCTTCCGCACCTGGACGAGCCGTACGGCCGGGACAGCGCCGTCACGCTGCTGGGTGAACTGGGGCCGGCGGGCACCCCGTACGTCGGACGGCTGCGCGAGCTCCTCGCCGTGCACGAGCAGGGCTGGCTGCCGCTGCGCGTCGGCGAGGCGCTGTGGCGGATCACCGGGCGGGCCGACGAGGTCGTCCCGGCCCTCGTCGAGGCGATCACACCGTCCGCGGAGCGGGGGCGCGCCTCCCGGTCGGTCGTCGAGTCGGTGAAGCTGCTGGCCCGGATC
This sequence comes from Streptomyces sp. ISL-43, assembly GCF_018614195.1. GTDB lineage: Bacteria > Actinomycetota > Actinomycetes > Streptomycetales > Streptomycetaceae > Streptomyces. The sequence continues at coordinate 85,125 of NZ_JAGGOT010000059.1, read as the reverse complement.
GGCGCGGACGCCGCCCCGGCGGAGCCCGCGCTGAGGAGGTTCCTCGACACCGACGAGCGGCCCGTCAAGCACGGAAGCCGGCGCTCCGTCCCGCTGGACGACGAACTGTGCGAGGCCACGCGCGCGGCACTGCTCGCCATCTCCGCACCCGGCGGCGCCACCTGACGGCGCGCGGGCCGGGCACATCCGGCCTCGTCAGGCGCGAAGGACTGCCGTGACTCCTCGGCCTCGGCGCGGCACTCCCGGCGATCGCGCACGGACGGACTCGTTGGTCGCGGCCGCCAAGGACGAGGAGATACGGCCGGACAAGGGTGCCGACAGCCCCCAAGGAGCCGGGGGGTTGACCCTACGTTGCATGGGCGTGCTGGCTGGTTGGATCGGTGGATCTTGGACACGCAGGCTGGACGCATCCGGTTTTCCGGTGCAACCAGCAGGCTACGCAAGGGGAGTCCACCCATGTCCGACCGTTCTCAGAAGCTCCGGCGTGTTCACGCGACATCACTGTCCAGGCCTCGGCGGGCTGTCGCGGCGGTAGCGGTGGTGGCTGCCGCCCTGGCCGTAGTCGGCACGTTGCCCGCGGCAGCAGAGTCCCACGGCTCTCGCGATGTCGTGAGCAAGCGCCTGGAGCGGCTGGTGACCGAGGACCGGTTCCCCGCCGCTCTGGTCGCCACCGTCGACCGCGACGGGCGCACCCGCAACTACACCGCCGGCGTCGGAGACTTGAGGACCGGGGCGAAGGTGCCGGTGGACGGGCAAGTACGGGCGGGCAGCAACACCAAGACGTTCACCGCCACGGTCGTCCTGCAACTGGTCGGCGAGGGCAAGGTCGCCCTCGACTCCCCCATCGAGCGATACCTGCCCAACCTGGTGCGCGGCGAGGGTATCGACGGCAACAACATCACGGTGCGTCAGATCCTCCAGCACACCAGCGGACTCCCCAACTACACCGACTCCATGCTGGAGGCCGTCCTCGGCAAGGACCGTCACAGGTACTACCAGCCCCGCGATCTGCTCGACACGGCACTGGCCCACAAGTCGGAGTTCGCCCCCGGGGCCAGGTGGTCGTACAGCAACACCAACTACATCGTGGCCGGGCTGCTCATCGAGAAGGTCACCGGCCGGCCGTTGGCCGAGCAGATCACCCAGCGGGTCATCGACCGCATCGGGCTGCGCCACACCTACTTCCCCGGCGTGGGCGACGAACACATCCGAGAGGCCCACCCCCAGGGCTACCACGCGGCGAAGCCCGGAGCGCCGCTGGAGAACGTCACGGAACTGGACCCCTCCTGGGGCTGGGCCGCCGGGCAGCTGATCTCCACCCCCAGCGACCTGAACCGCTTCTTCTCCGCCCTGATCGGCGGCGAGCTCCTGCAGCCCTCGGAGCTCGCGCAGATGCGTACCACCGTCGAGATCCCCGACGGTCCCGTCACGGGGGTCGGCGGGCAATACGGACTGGGGCTGGCCAGTACGCCGCTGAGCTGTGGCGGCGTGATGTGGGGCCACGGCGGTGACACTCCCGGCTACCACACGGTCCCCGGTGTCACGGATGACGGCCGCGCCGCCACGATCGTCGTCACCGCCAACATGGCGCCCACCCCGACGGGCTACACCGACGCCGACGCCGTCCTCGACACCGCCCTGTGCAAGAAGTGACGGCCGGTACGCCGCGGTAACGGAGCTGCGCCCGAACCCGGTAAGACGTTGTTCCAACGGCTTCGTTTCGTCGGCCATCGCCGGTCAGCTCCAGCTGTGCTCGACTGGACCTGGCGATGCCGACGAAGGCGAGGAAGTGTTCCGGCTCGCAGCGACGGTGAAGTCGGCGGCAAGTCGGCGAGCCGGGACGCGATCCTCGCAACGACCCATCGCCGGCGGCCGAGCTTCGATGAGGGGTCGATGCCCTTGCGGGCGATGCGGTGCCGGATCTCGCGCCATAACTCGTCCGGCATCAGCCGCTCACCCAGATCCGTCAGGCACGGTTCCACGAACGATCACGCCATGAGGAGCGTGGCAGGTCAGGTCCTTGGTTGGGAGACTGCCCGTGGTCAGATACACCGTGAGGCTCTTGTCCGCACAGGAGTTGGAGCCGTAGACGATGTGCCCCTCTCCCCCGGCGACCGTGACCATTCGCGAGCCGCGCAAAGCCCGGTGCATGCCCTGGCCGCCGGCCAGGGGCGTTCCGGGGTCCCACTCGTTCTGCAGGATCAGTGCACCGACCTCGTTGTTCACCGTTGTCGCGGGCTCGCTGCCCTGCTTCCAGAAGGCACACGGCTTGATGTCGGACGCGAAATCGCCGTACAGCGGATACCGGGCCCTGTCGCGGATCGCTTCGCGGCGGTACTGCTCGGGGTCGCGCGGCCACGTACGGGTGTCGGCGCACAGGACAGCCCAAGCACTCCCCGCCAGATCCGCGCGGGGTCGGTTGCACTGTCCAGCACGAACCGGTCGGTTCGTCGGGAAAACATCTGCGTGTAGACGGCGCCGAGGTAAGTGCCGTAGGAGAACCCCAGATAGGAGATCTTCTTCTCTCCCAGCACGGCACGGATGACGTCCATATCGCGAGCGGTGTTGCGGGTGGTGAGGTGCCGCAGCATGTCACCCCCCTTGGCCCGGCACTTGTCGGCCACCGTACGTGCCCACTCCACATCCTTCGCGAACGTCTCGGCCCTGTACGGGCGTTCAAAGTTCTGCTCGCCGTCGGTCAGACCACAGCTGACGGGCGAGCTCTGCCCGACGCCCCTCGGGTCGAACCCGATGAGGTCGTACTGCCTCCTCACTTCCTCGGGGAGTTCCAATTCCGGGGCGACGGGCAGATTCAGGCCCGGCCCCCCAGGGCCGCCGGGGTTGAGCAGCAGAACGCCGCGGCGTTCCCCTGCATTGCTTGCCCTCAGTCGGGATACCGCTATATCGATCTTCCGGCCACCGGGATCGCTGTAGTCGAGCGGCACCTTGAGAGTCGCGCACTGATAGGTGGCGGGACTCCCCGTGTCGCACTGCCGCCAGCGCGGCTTCTGCTGCGTGAACTGCCGCAGAGCGTCCTTGGCCGCAGAGGACTGGGATGCGGCGAAGGTCGTGGCGGGTGTCAGCGCTGAAACGAAAGTCGCTGCGATGCCGACAGCCAGAAGAGATGATGTTCGTCTGTTTCGCACGATGACGCTCGTCCTTGCTGGGGAGAGGTGACCGGTCCTTCCGCCCTTTTGTGCGTGGGAGGTTGGCGAGTCCATCGCCAGGATGGGCTCACGGCTTGGGCTTGCGACGGTGCTCCGAGCCGGGGCGGCGCCGACCGCGCTACCGGCCGCCGGTCAGTTTCCGGCGAGCTGCTGGTGGACGCACTGCTTGTATTGCTGGAAGCTGTCGGGCTGGTAGCACTCCTGCGTCTGGTTGGCGTACCAGACCATGAAGACGGCGACCAAGATCGACACCACGATCGCGATGGCCGACGTCACCACGCCGGTGATGGCCTTCCCCCGGCCGATGCCGGTCCGCTTGGCCGTCCTCAGTCCGACGATGCCAAGGATCAGGCCGATGCCGCCGAGCAGGCCGCCGACGAAGACGATCGAGGTCATCAAGCTGATGACGCCCAGCACCATGGCGGCCACGGCCGGGCCGTGCCTGCCGACCGGAGTCCGCATGCCGTCGTCGTAGCCGGGGTCCTGGGGGCTGGGGAAAGGCGGGCCTGCCTCAGCGGCCCAGGTCGATGCCGACTGACTGAGCGCCGCCCTATTCGGCGTTGACGTCGTCCAAGTCGACACCGCCTCGGCCGGCGCCTTGTGATTCGGCGACGTCCCTGTCCCTTGCGTGTTCATCATCCGTCCTTCCGTCAACTGGGCAGGACACGATCCTGGTCTGCGGGGTGTCGGCTGCGCATCGCCGGAAGACGGGAGAAGGTGCTCCCTCGATCGGGGGAGGTCACCGGTGAACCTCCCCGCCATACTGGCCGACTATGATCACGGGAATCCGGTCGCTGCTGCGCGGCTCCACGTATTCGGGTGTGCTGTTCGCCTATTGCGGCGCGTTGGCGAGCCTTCCGCTGCTGCCCTTCGCGCTGCTTCCGGTGCTGGCGTGGGGATCCGCTCCCTATGGAGTGCAGGTCGTCCTGACCCTGCTGGTCTGGGCGGCACTGATCGGCGTGATCGGACTGGCCCGCACCACACGACGGGTGCTGATCGCGTGCGCCCGTCGACTGCTGAGCGTGCCGTTGCCGGATCCGGTGGCCGCACGTCGGCCCGCGAGCTCACCCGGCACTGGGACGGCCCCCGTCGTACAGGCCCCCACCGTGCCTTCCGGCGACGACCGTTGGCGGACTCCGCTCTGGCTGCTGCTGCACGTGGCACTGGGGTGGACGGGGGCGCTGGTGAGCGGCGTGCTGATCGTCGCGGGCCTGGTCCTGCCGGGGAACTGGATCGACGCCGAGGCGGGGGTGAGTCTGTTCGGCTGGTCGGTCCGGGTGACGGACGGCTGGGGCAGCTGGGCGGTGGCGCTCGGCTGCGTGGTGCTCGCGGCGGCTGTGTGCGCGGTGGTGACGAACGCACTGCGGTGGCTGGCGCCAAGGTTGTTGGGGCCTTCGTCGGCCGAGCGGCTCGCGCTGGCGGCCGAGCGGGAGCTGCGGCTGGCCGAACGTAACCGACTGGCCCACGAGTTGCACGACTCGATCGGGCACACGCTGACCGCGACCACGATCCAGGCGGCGGTTGCGGGCGAAGTGCTCTCCGCCGACCCGGCGGCGGCCCGGGCCGCCCTGCGCAGCATCGAGGAGTCGACCCGGGCCGCGCTGGAGGACCTGGACTACGTGCTGGGCGTGCTGCGCGAGGAGAAGGCACAGACAGCGCCGACCCGGACCTTGGCCGACCTGCCCGAGCTGCTGGACCGGTTGCGGCACGCGGGCGCGGTGGTGGAGCCGGAGATGTCGGGCGAGCCGGCGCGGGTCCAGGCGACGCTCTCCCGGGCGGCGTACCGGATCCTCCAGGAGGGTCTGACGAACGCGTTGCGGCACGGGGCGGGCGGTCCGATCGAGGTACGGGTGGCGGCCGCGCCGGACGGGCTGGAGCTCAGCGTGGTCAACCGGACCGGGGCGGGAACGGGTACCGGTACCGGCACGAGCCCGGGTGCCTTCCCGACCTCCGGGCACGGTCTGCCCGGCCTGGCCGAGCGCGTACGGCTGCTGCACGGTGAGATCGAGGCCGGCCCGGACGGGCCGCAGCACTGGCGGTTGACGGTCCGACTGCCGATACGATTGTCCGCGTGATCGGCCCTGACGTGTGCGAAGTCGTCACGACCAGCCCTGACGCGAGCTCAGCTGCCAACACCCCCGTCACACTCCTGATCGCGGACGACGACGAGGTGACCCGCAGTGGTCTACGCACGTTGCTCGCGGCACAGCCCGGGATCGCGGTGATCGGGGAAGCCGCCGACGGCGTTGAAGCGGTCGAGCAGGCTCGGCGGCTGCGGCCGGACGTGGTCCTGATGGATGTGCGGATGCCGCGTCTCAACGGGATCGAGGCCACCCGGCAGCTGCTGGCCGAGTCGGCCGAACCACCGAAGGTCGTGGTGATCACCACCTTCGAGAACGACGGCTACGTCACCGCCGCGCTCAGCGCGGGGGCCAGTGGGTTCGTCCTCAAACGGCTTCCGGTCCGGCAGATCGCGGAGGCAGTGCGGGTGGTGGCGGCTGGGGAGGCGATCCTCTTCCCGACGGCGCTGCGCCGGATGGTCGCCGCCCGCCCGCTCGGTTCCGCCGAGGCGTTGCCCAAGGCAGCACTGACGGGGCGGGAGGAGGAGGTGCTGCGGTCGATGGCCACCGGCCTGTCCAACCCTGAGATCGCCGAGTCGCTCAGGGTGAGCCTGGAAACGGTGAAGACGCATGTCGGGAACGTGCTGACCAAGCTCGGAGCGCAGAACCGGACCCACGCGGTAGTGATCGCGTACGAGTCAGGTCTGGTGACGCCGGGGTTCGCCGGCTGACTCGGCCTGACGTGGCCTGAGCCGGCCCGGCCTGACCTGGCCCGACGGTGGCCTGACTCGGCCTGACCTGGCCTGAGGTTGCCGGGAATGCGACACCCGGCCACCACCACACACTCCCCGACCGGTAGCGCCGGCCCCTGCGACTGCTGCGGCCACCCCACTCCGGCGCGGCCGCCGCACGGAACACTGCGCGGCGGCTGCCGGTGCGCTGGGGCCGGGCCGCAGAACCTCAGCCGTCGAGGCCGACGAGCCTTTGGTACTCCAGATGATCTGTCTGTCTGGCCGTGACGTGGATGTGTACGTCCGCCAGGTGCTCCTTGAGGGCGGTGTAGCCGGCCGTGTAGGCCTCTTCGTGTCCGCCGGCGCCCGGCGGCGTCCAGAAGATCAGCAGCTGTTGGTGCCTGCGAGCGCCTTCCGGGGTGGCGAAGGGCACCTCGTAGACGACCAGGCGCGCCTCGTCCGCGGGCAGGGCCTGAACCAACTCGTCATGGGTCAGATTGCCCTCCACCTCCGGCACCAGCTCACCGGGGGGATCCGCGAAGCGGAAGATCACCGTATTGACCTCCCGCGCCTCCCTCCAGTGCTGGAGGGCGTCAAGACAGCCTTCCGAAAGGCTGATCGGTCTGCTCACGAAAGACCTCGGTTCGCTCATGGCCGGAGCCTGGGGATCATCACAGGGGTTCAGCCTTCCACGCCCGTGGCAGTGTGTGGTGCACCGACGGGCTTGGACTCGGGGGATCCTCGCTGGCGCAGGTAGACGGAGAGGATGGCCATGGCGGCCACCGCCAGGAGTTCGGACTGCCAGTTCTGCAGCGAGCGGTCCCAGAAGTCGGCCGAACCCAGGTAGGCGACCCAGGAAATGGGGGGCTGGAGCCGGCGCAGTTGCTGCTCGTCGTAGGCGGCGGTCCCGGCGATGGACTGGGCGAGCCAGGACAGGAGGAACAGCAGGGCCATCACGGTCCCCAGGGAGCGCGAGTACAGGTTCTGCCGCCAGTCCTTCGTGCCGGCCCAGCGGGGTGAGCCAGCACGGGCGTGGTCGCCGACGCGCTGCTCCTGGTCGCTTTCGGTTCCCGCCTTGTGGAGTTCCTTGGATTCGGGTGATCCGCGTTGGAGGAGCCAGACGGTGCCGAAGATGTAGAGGAAGAACTGCAAGAACTCCGACTGCCAGTTCTCGGTGACGTCGACGGCGAAGTCCGATGACATCAGGTACTCCCCGACCGTCAGCTGCTGCAGCCCGTCGACGGCGAGGTCTTCGTTGAAGGCCGCGTGCCCCGCGAGTGCCTGACCGGCCAGGACGAGGAGGAACGCGCCCCCGAAGGCGAGGGTGAGGCTGTTGTCGCGCCAGAAGCCATCCTCGCGGTTCTCCCGCCCGCCGCTCACCGGTCCAGCGCTCCGATCATGATGAAGTAACCCAGCCCGCACAGGACCGTCGCCAAGCAGGCGATGAAGAGGAAGCGCACGTCAGCCGCCCTTCAGCGAGCACCGGTAGGGCTGATCGCCCTGCGGTGTGCAGCCCGCGGCGACCACTTTCCAGCCGCCGGTGAACTGCGACAGGAACAGGGTGTCGTTCAGCAGGCGCAGCAGAGCCTGCCGCCCGTAGACCTCCGTGCCGCGCACCTGGCCGGCTTGCGGCAGTTCCTGGCCCTGCAGGGCGGGAGCGCACGGCTTGTGCCGGTCCTCTTCGAGCTGCTGCCGGGTCTGCGGTGCCAGCAGCGCACATGCCCGTACGTAGTCCGCGCCCGCGAGCGCCTGCTCGAAGGCCCGGCCTGCCTGTCTGGCACCTTCCAGCCGGGGTGCGGGTGCCCCGCACCCGCACAGCGCCGCCGCCACCGAAAAGGCCGCCACCGCCGTCAGCACCGGACTACGGAGCTGCGTGGCACGCCGGAGCCGGAGCCTGTAAGGGTCTGTCACTGGCCGGCCGCGCTCGGTACGGCGAGCGGAACACGCGAGGCCTTCTTCTTCTCGGCTTCGAGCTGCTCGCCGAGCTCGGTGAGCCGCCGGCGTCCCATGGACTTGCGGATGTCGGAGAAGCAGTCCCGCTCGAACTGTTCGAACGGCTTCTCGACCCTCTTGTGGTCCTCGCGCAGCAGCACGATCGCGTCCATGTCCGTCTCCTCCACCGTGGCGTGCGGACGACCGGTACCAGCCGGGCACGGACACCACCATCGCTCCGCAGACCGGGAAGTCCCCCGCTTCCGGCACTGGACACACAGGAGACCGCCCGCCCGGACCAGCGCTTCCCGCATCGCGGCTGGAATCGCCCGGACGCGGACGCGCGAGCGTGGGCGGCGGCACGGGCATCTGGATGTCGGTGGCCCCGCCGACGCTCGACCCGTACGCCCGCCCGTACAGGAGGCCGGGACGACGTCCGGATCTTTGTGGCTTCTGCCAGTACGGCGGTCGGCCGGGGTGCGGGAAGACTGCCCGTCAGAGGCCGCGGTGCGCCCCGGTGGCGGGGCCGAGGCCAAGGACACGACGAAGCACAGGGGGACAGCACGATGAGCGTGCAGCAGTACGACGAGATCGGCGAGGCGTTCGAGGGCTTCAAGGCCCTGCCGCTGGCGCAGTACGGGGAGGTGCCCAGCTTCCTGGCCATGGTCGGGGACGTGCGCGGCAAGTCGGTCCTCGACCTGGCCTCCGGCACCGGCTTCTACAGCAGGGAGTTCAAGCGGCGCGGCGCCGCGGACGTGTTCGGAGTCGACATCTCCGGTGAAATGATCGCCGTGGCACAGGCGTTCGAGGAGCGCGATCCACTGGGTGTGCGCTACGAGGTGGGCGACGTGGCCGAACTCAACGCCCTTGAGCTGCAGTTCGACGTCGCCGTGGCAGTCCAGCTGCTCAACTACGCGGAGGACGTCGCCGCCATGGATCGGATGTGCCGCAACGTGCACCGGAGCCTGGCGCCCGGCGCCGAGTTCTTCCTGCTCAACCAGACACCGGACTACCGCTTCGACGGGCCACCCCTGGACAAGTACGGCTTTCGCGCCGCGCTGACCGGCGAGAAGGCCGAAACCGGACCGCGAGTCCGGATCACGGCGCTGCTCGACCCCCAGCCGATCGAGTTCGAAACCAACTGCCCGCGCCGCGAGGTCTACGAAGAGTCTCTGCGGGCGGCCGGATTCAGCGAGGTGACCTGGGTCCCGCTGGAGGTCTCCGACGCCGGCGTACGCAAGTTCGGTGCGGACTTCTGGGCGGACTTCCTCGACAACCCGCCGCTGCAGATGCTGCGCTGCCGAGCCTGACGAACGACCGGACATCCTGGGCCGGCCCGACCTGAAACTAGCCGAACGGGGGCTGGATCTCAGGAAGTTGACCCGGGCCCCGGCGCCGCTCAGTCGTATCGACAAGCAGCCTGTGCATTTCCCGTGCCCCAAAGGGGCACGGGGCTGTGACGTCCCTAATGGTCCTGCCTCACCTCAGCGACGATCCTGACGCTCTGCTCGACGCGCTCGCGGCGCCGACGAAGACCTCCTCGACTCGCCGAGAGCGGAGTTCACTCGCCTTGCGGACTTCGTCCAGGTCGAGCCCGAACAGGCGGCGCGTGCGGCACAGCCGAAGCCTTGCCGCGAAACGCACTCCCAAGCAGACCAAGATCCGGGCCAGTTGCCGACGCGATCCGCGGACGGGTCATGCCAGGTGATTTGCATATGTTCGCGGATCTGTTGCAGAACCGATACATCTAACCCCGCCTCCAGAAGTGAATTTCGGACGGTATAGGAGAAAACTGGTCGGCCATTACGCCCCAGGAGTCACGACATTGAAAGCAGGATCTCCACAGGTGTCCGATCGACCGTTGCCGCATCCGAACGCGGAGGTACCACGATGTCCGTCGTCAGGACCCAATCCGAATCCCGTAAGGCCCGACAGGCTCACCGACTTGTTCGCCGCCCTACCGGATTCGACCCTCCCAGCGTCATTCTGCTGCTCTGCCTCTTGACCACCAGTACGCTGGTCGGCCCCGTGTCACCCGCCAACGCGGCCACGTCGTACGGCGTCAGAGCGGTGGCCGTGGCCGCCTCCAAGGAAGGCGCACCGTATGCCCCCGGCGCAACAGGACCAAACCAGTTCGACTGCTCAGGCCTGACGCTCTATTCATTCCAAAGAGCCGGCAGACAGCTGCCCCGTACCGCCGAGCAGCAGTACGAGCACACCTCTCGCATTCCCCGGAACGAACGGGCATTGGGTGACCTGGTGTTCTTTCCCAGGGGCTCGACTGTGGAACATGTAGGCATCTACGCCGGCCACAACAAGATCTGGCACGCGCCCCACCCGGGTGCCAGGGTACGGCTGGAACGGATCTGGAGCAGGAACGTCCGCTACGGACGCGCCAGTTGACCTCTTGGGAAATCGCCGCCGGGGCCGCCGCACCCCCCTCAGGTGCGACGGCCCCGGCGCGTTCACGGGTGGCCACGCCTACTGCGCGGACACCTTCAGCAGCTTGTTCGGGGTTCCGCTGCTCGGGTTGGTGATCTTCCCCGCGGTCGCCCCCGCGGTCAGGGCCTGTGCGACCTGCGCGGGCGACGCGTCCTTGTGTCCGGCAAGGTAGAGAGCCGCCGCTCCGACCACGTGCGGGGTGGCCATCGAGGTGCCGGAGATGGTCTTCGTGCCGCTGTCACTGTCGTTCCAGGCCGAGGTGATGTCCGAGCCGGGTGCGTAAAGATCCACGACCGAGCCGAAGTTGGAGAATGAGGACTGCGAGTCGTCGGCCGTGCTGGAGGCCACCGTGACGGCCTCCGGGACCCGCGAGGGAGAGCCCTGCCCGGCGTCGGTGGACTCGTTGCCCGCCGCGACGGCGAAGGTGACACCAGCGGCTATCGACCGGCGTACCGCCTCGTCGAGCGCCTCATCCGCGCCGCCGCCGAGGCTCATGTTGGCCACCGAGGGCCCGGCGTGGTGCTGCGTCACCCAGTCGATGCCCGCCACGACCTGCTCGGTGGTGCCGGACCCGTTGTCGTCGAGCACACGGACGGCGACGACCTTGGCCTTCTTGGCCACCCCATGCGAGGTGCCCGCGATGGTCCCGGCGACGTGCGTGCCGTGCCCGTTGCCGTCGTCGGCGCTCTGGTCGTTGTCCACCGCGTCGAAGCCGTGCGCGGCCCGGCCGCCGAAGTCCTTGTGGCTGATCCGCACGCCGGTGTCGATGACGTAGGCCGTGACACCCTCCCCACCCGCGTCGGGGTACGTGTACTTCTTGTCCGCCGCCGTCTCCGTCTGGTCGATGCGGTCGAGGCCCCACGACGGAGGGTTGTCCTGGGTGCTGTTGATGGAGAACTTCTTGTTCTGGACGACCTTGCCTACGGCCGGGTCGGCGGCCAGGCGCTTGGCGTCGGTCTCCGAAAGCCCTGTTGCGGAGAAACCGTTGACCGCGGACGTGTAGGTGCGCTTCAGGTCGCCGCCGTACTTCTTGGCGAGCGCCCGCTTGTCCGCGTCCTTGTCGAGTATGACGATGTAGCTGCCGCTGAGCGCACCTGGTGCGCCGAGCCCGTACACCGTTCCCTCGGCCGGAGTGTTCGCGCCGGCGAGAGGGGACAACAGCACGCAGACACCGGTTGCAGTGGCGACTCCCGTGGCCACTGCAAGGACCCGGAAGCCGCGTGAACGAGTGCGTGCGTGCTTGTGAGTTGACATGGAAGGAGTGCTCCTTGTGTTGACGTGTGGGGCGTCAAGGCATGCTGCGTGAGCCCTCCGGAGCCGGAAGATCTCCGGGGGGTCAGCTCGAAACCCTGACCGATTACCGGAGTTGATTCAAGGCCGCCTCAGGCGTCAGCGTTATTCAACAAGGTTTCTTAAAGAGACCTCCTCGCCAGCCCCTCGGAATGACCACACTCTTCGAACCACCCACACATACACGTCACTTCCCGATGCAGTCGCGAACACACGCCTGAAGCAATGCGCGTTGGTCGCGTGGGTACGGGCATCAGGCCCAGCCGGGGACCGGTTCCTGAGCCCTGATCGCGGAGCGCCCCGAAGCTGACGTGGACGCGCAGCAGCAGGCTCCGGCCCGTCGCTTCCCACGGCCTCCTCGAGGACACGCGCCACACCGAAGCCGACATGCGGGAGGCGTCCGGGCAGATCCTGAACGCCGTCAGCAGCGACGGGTCTGGTACGGCACGGGGGCGGGTACCGGCTCGGGCGGCGTCGGGCACCGGCTCAAGGCGACGAGGAAGGTCAGCGCGATTCCGCCGGCCACGACGAAGAGCGTCGTGCTGATCCCGTCGGCGGTGGCGATGCGAAGCGGTTCACCGGAGAGGCCGTCAAGGCCGGCAGTCGCCACCAGGACGAGGACAGCGAGGCCGACGGCCGCGCCCACGCCTGAGCCCGTGGAGGCGATGCCGGAGGCGATTCCTTGTTGTCGGTCGGAGATTCCGGTGGCGGCGGCGATGAACATGGCGGTGAAGACCACCCCGTCGCCGATGCTGAGCGCCACAAGGCCGGGGATGAGTTCGGTGTATGTGCCGTTCGGCGAGATCGCGAGGCCGAGTGCGACCGCACCGAGCCCGCCGACGGCGAGGGCCGCGGCCAGCGTGCGCCTGAGCCCGAAGCGCGTCACGAACTGGCCCGCGGTTGCCGAACCGGCCACCACCACTGCCGTGGGGATGAGGAAGCCGGCACCGGTCTGCAAAGCGTCGTAGCCCAAAACCTCCTGGAAGTAGAGGGACAGGAAGTAGAGCACGGAGCCGAAAGTCGCCATGAACATGAAAGCGATGACAACGCCGGTGATCAGGTTGGGATTGGAGAGCAGCCGGGGCGGCATGAGCGGGTCGGAGCTGCGCCGCTCGATGACGGCGAAGGCTCCGATCAGCAGGAGACCCGCCGCTGCGCTCACCAGGATGCCCGGCGAAAGCCAGCCCGATCCAGGGCCCCGCACGAGGGCGAACACAATGAGCGTGACGCCGAGAGAGATGCTGAGCGCACCGGGCAGGTCGAACTTGCGGCCCTTCTCTCGTTCACCATCCCGGGGGATCACTACGAAGGCGAGCAGCAGCGCAGGGCCGGCCAGGGCGACGTTGACGAAGAAGACCGCTTCCCAGCCGAACGCCTGCGTCAGAAGGCCGCCGAGCAGCACACCGATGACGAGTCCTGCCGCGCCCGACCCTCCCCAGATCCCCAGCGCGCGGTTGCGGGCGCGGCCTTCGACAAAGGTGGTGTTGACGAGTGCCAGGGTGGTGGGGAAGACGAGGGCTCCGCCGAGACCTTGGACCGCGCGGGCGGCGAGGAGCATTCCGGGGCCGGTCGCGAGTCCTCCCACGAGCGCCGCCCCGGCATAGAGTGCGAGGCCCGTAGCCAGGATGCGGCGTCGTCCGAGCAGGTCCGCGGCACGCCCACCGAACAGGAGGAAGCCGGCCGAGGCTACCGCATAGGCGCTGATGACCGACTGGAGCGTCTGGGCGGAATAGCCGAGATCTCGGGCGATGTCGGGGAGCGCCACGACCACGATGTACTGGTCGAGCGAAACGATCAGCATGGCGAAGGACAGGAGCGCCAGCGTCGCTGTCTCACGGTTCCAACCGAGGCTGCGGGGCGCGGGCCATTGCTCTTCCGGTCCCACGGCAGCACTCCTGATGATCGGTCAAATCCGCGCTTACAGCCTGCCGGGAAGGTCCGTCCGATGCGGGGCGGGCAGGTCGGCCCCGCCGAGAAGGACGGTTGCCAAGACCCTATACAGATCGGCCTCACCCACCCCGTCAACGACCCACACGGACGGTGCTCACGCACCCGGTCTTCGAGGCCGTCTCACTTGGCAATCCTGGGGGTAGCAGATCCGGGTGGAAGCGATGCCCGGGACTGCCCGCTCCCGCTCATCGTCCGCTGTGGCCGAAGCCTCTGCCCGTACGGTCGAGTGGGTCGCCCGGCAGGCCGAGGAAACGAGCGCGCAGTGTGTCCCACGCGGCGAGGCGGCCGAAGTCCGGGGTGTCCCGGATGCCTTGGCGGTCGGTGAGGAAGGGGTTGGGCAGCAGGACCGTCATCATCTGTTCGTCACGCCCGTTGAACAGGCGCAACCCCCAGCTGGTGGGGGTTCCGGCGGAGCCGATGCTGCGGTAGAGCTCGGCGCGGGAGCAGCGGCGGATGCGGCCGAGTTCGGGGCCGGAGGCGGTGTGTTCTCCGATGCAGAGGTGGAAGTGCCAGGCGCCGAAGTCGATGGTGGCGTATCCGTCGTTCACGGTGATGGCGGTCGGCGCACAGGGGGCTCCGACTTCCCAGGCGGCGCCTTCGATGATGGGTCCGAAGTTGATCTGCTGCCAGTGGTCGGTGAAGACGGTGGTGATGAGGTCGAGGAGGGTGTCCTCGTCGGTGGGCAGGGGCCACACGTGTTGGATGCCGCCGCCCGGGGTGTCGAGGATGGCCGGTTCGGTTGTGGTCATGCGGTTGTTTCCTTCTGGTTGAGGACGCAGTCGCCGCAGGTGCCGGCGCCGGGGACCCGGTAGTACAGGCAGCAGCTGCGGCGACGGAAGCCGATCGCCCCGCCGGGAGCCGTGTCGAACGCGCCGGCGCCGGCCAGCGGTGCCTGTTCGAGGAGGCCGCGGGCGAGGGGTGTGACCTGGTACGGGGCGTGCGGGGCGCGGGCGAGCAGGACACGGAGAGCTCCGACCAGCGCGGATGCGGCGTTGCCGCGCAGGGTGTGCGGAGACACGCCGCACACCCGGTGCATGGCATCGGAGAGCGGCATCAGGTTCTGCACGGCGACCGTTTCGTGCAGCGCCTCTGCCGGTTTCCGGGGAAGGTCGCGCACTTCGGGGAGCCAGAGGTCGACGGGTCCGGTGCGTGCCTGACGCCACCACAGCCGGTCCGGGCCCAGATCGGGGACGCGGCCGGTCAGTGCCGTGCAGGCGAGCGCGACCGACCAGAGCCGGGACGCCGTCCCCAGATGCAGGGTGGAGGCGGCCACGCGTCGCTGGCCGGTGCCGAGGCGCTGCGCCACCGCCTGTACGTACCCTTCGAGCGCGCTGCGATCCGTGTACAGGTCGGCCAGCGGCCTGAAGCCGGCACTGTCGCCGCGCGGCCCGGCGGTCACGGCGAAGTACGGACCGATGGCGGCGACTTGCGCCAGGACTCCGGAGGTCACCATGCGCGCACCGCCCGGGCCAGCTCGTGAAAGCTGCGGGTGCGCACGACGGTGTGCGGCCCGCGCAGTGTCAGCCCGCCCTCCGCGTCGGCGCTCACCTGCGCCTCCCCGCCAGGCCCGGCCTCCCGGACCGCCAGCCCTTCACGGGCGAGGGCGCGTTCCAGGAGCGGCAGCAGCTCCGGCGGGGCGTCCACCGCCACGGACGCCCGCGAGGGGCGGCGCAGCCCGAAGCTTCCCGAGAGCGGATCGAAGGCCAGATGGTCGGCGTCGAAGGCCGCGCCGACCGCCCCTGTACGGATCAGGTCCTCGGGCGCCCCTGTGTGCACGCGGGAGTCGCGGTCGACGAGCCAGACCGCGTCGGCGACCCGAAGGGCGAGCTCCAGGTCGTGCGTACTGACCACCACCGTCAGGCCCTTGTCCCGGGCGAGATCGCGCAGCAGTACCGTCAGCGCCACCCGCGAGGGCACGTCGAGGAATGCCGTCGGCTCGTCGAGCAGGACGACCTCGGGCTCCTGGGCCAGGGCCCGGGCGGTCAGAACGCGCTGGCGCTCGCCGTCGGACAGCTCCGCGGCGGGCCGGTCGGCAAGATGACCCGCACCCACCGCCTCCAGCGCCCACTGGACCGCCGCGTGGTCGGCCGGTGTGAGGCGCCCGGTGAAACCGGTGTGCGGGTGGCGGCCGAGAGAGACCAGCTCACGAGCGGAGAGCAGTCCCGCGTCGATGCGGTCGGTGAGGACGACGGCCAGGCGCCGGGCGAGGGCCGCGGGTGGCTGGTGCTCGATACTGTCTCCGCTCAGGCGGATGTGCCCGGACAGCGGCGGGAGCAGCCCGCACAGAGTGCGCAGCAATGTCGATTTACCGGCGCCGTTGGGGCCGAGCAGCACGGTGAGCTCGCCCGCCCGGGCTACGAGGTCGAGGCCCGACAGCACGGCACGCCGCGTGCCGCGCCCCCACGGGGACCGGGAGCGGTAGCCGACGCTGAGGCCTCGGGTGGCCAGACCTCGCGGGGCGGCCTCCGTGGCGGTCCGTCCGCCGGCGGCCAGAGAAGTGACGTCCGTCATGAGGTCACCCCCTGTACTCCGCGGCGGCTGCGGATCAGGAACGTGATGACCACCGGGGCTCCGAACAGAGACGTGATCGCGTTCAACGGCAGCACGGAGTCCATTCCGGGCGGCTGGCTCAGCAACGCGCAGGCCAGGGCGAGGAACGCCCCCGCGAGCATCGACGCCGGTATGAGAGCACGGTGATCGGAGGTCCCCAGGGCTACCCGCGTCAGATGCGGCACGGCCAGACCGAGGAACGCGACCGGGCCGCAGAACGCGGTCGCGGACCCGGCCAGCAGGGACGTACCCAGCAGGGCGAGATCCCGGCTGCGACGCACGTTCAGGCCCATCGTCCGGGCGTAGTCCTCACCGAGCAGCAGCGCGTTCAGGCGCTTGGCACTCAGCAGCGCGACCAGCAGGCCCGCGCCGATCACGGGCAGCATCACGGCGAGGTCGGGCCAGGTCGTGGCGCTGAAACTGCCCAGTCCCCACATGAGGAACTGCTGGGCGCGTTCGGGCCGGGCGTACACCAGCATCACACTGACCACCGCTGTCGCGGCAGAACCGATCATCACGCCGATGACCAGCAGGGTGACGGCGGACCGCACCCATCGCGACAGCAACAGGACAAGGGCGAGTACACACCCCGCGCCGAGCGAGGCTGCCAGGACCACGCCCACGCGGCCCAGTCCGGCCAGATCCCCGGTGAAGCCGCCGGCCACCCCACCGGTGCTGACGACCACACCGGCCACGCCCATGCCGGCGCCCGAACTCACCCCGAGGGAGAACGGGTCGGCCAGCGCGTTGCGGAACAGGGTTTGCATCTGCACGCCGGCCACGGCCAGGGCGGCTCCGACGGCGGTGGCCGTGAGCGCGCGAGGCAGCCGAACCTCCTCGACGATGACGGCCCATCTCGGGTCACTGCCGTCGGCGCCGAGCAGGACCCGGACCACCTCGGTGAGAGGCACCTGGTAGGAGCCGGTCGCGATGGTCAGGACGAACAGCGCGGCCGTGCCGGCCGCGAGGACACCGACCACGGCCAGGCGCCTGCGACCCGGCCTGGCACCCGCCGTGTCCGGGACGGGCGGTGCCGGTGCGGGAAGGGTCGCGGTCGACGTGCTCACGTTCTCGGGACCTTGGTGTAGAAGGTGAAGGTGTGGTCCTTGGCCTGGTCCGGGTGGAGGAGGGCGAAGATATCCGCGAGTACCAGGTCCGGGCGCAGCACACCGCGTTCGAAGTAGTCGTTGCCCCCTTCGGGACCGAGTGCCTTGGTGTTCGTCCAGACCTCGCCGGCCGACACTGCCTTCAACTCTCCGTACCGACGGTCGGCCTTGACCGGGTCGGCGGTGGACGCCCACTTCTCGCCGACGAGCCAGACCGGTGCGTCACCGCCCTTGGCGTAGACGGCCTCGAAGTTCAACTGGAGGTTACCGGTGCCCGGATCGTCCGCCCACGGATACGTACCGCCGGCGTCCTTGATCAGCTTTCCGGCGTAGCTGCCGCCGGGCGCCATGTTCCAGGTTCCCTGGTACATGGTTCCGGGCAGCACCTGGACCGGCTTGCCCGCGGTCACGGCCGCGGCCGCCCTGGCGGCCACCTTGCCGTAGTCGCCCTCGATCGTGTCGAACACCTCGCCCGCGCGCTTCTCCGCCCCGGTGAGCGCGGCCATCGCCTTGACCCACTCGGCCCGGCCGAGCGGACTGGACTCCAGCCACTCGGCGTTGGCGACGACGGCGATGCCCGCCTGCCGCAGCTTCGGGTACTGAGGATCGTCGGTACCTTGCGTCATCAGCACGTCCGGCTTGGCCCCGATCACCAACTCGGCGTTCAGCGTGCGGTCCTTCGCGTACTCGACGACCTTGCCGGACGCGACGCGCTCACGCACCTCGGCCGAACTGATGTGCTTGGACCCGGCCACACCGGTCAGCACGTCCAGGGTGCCGGTCTCGGACAGCAGCGGCAGGTGGGTGGTCGAGGCGGAGTACAGGCTCTTCACCGGGGTGGTGACCTGCTGGGCGCCGGCCAGGTCGCCGGTGAGCTCCGGCTTGGGCGCTCCGCACTTGACCAGCACGTACGACTCGGGCCTGCCCTTCGGATAGGGCTCGTTGACAGTCAATACCTGGTAGCTCTTCTCGTACCGGAGGGAGAAGTTCTTGGCATGCTTCAGCGTCGACTTGACCGGAAAGTAGTCCTTGCCCGGGTCGTAGTCGGTGATGCAGCCGTCGCCCGCGGCCCCGGCGGCCTTGGAGTCGGCGGGGCGGCCCACGTCGCCGTCACCGCACGCGGTGAGCGCGAGCAGCGTCGCGAGAGCGGCGGCCGGACGGCGGACGGGCATGGCTGGTCGTACGGGCACAACGGCTCCTGAAGGCGTGCGTCGAGCGCGCACCGGCTCACCGGGGCGCGTGGAAAGGCAGCCGACCGACGGGGGTCAGCGCTGGAACGGGAGGGGAACTCCGGGGCGAGAGAAGGGTCTTCAGCGCCCGGACGAAAGAACCGGGACAGCGCGCCGGCTCAGCGATCCCTCATGGCCGTCCGACAGGGCAGAACTCACACAAGCACGCGGGCACACGAGTGCCACCGTCCTCCCTCGGGGAAATCCGCCCCGGTACATTGAGGTGCGACGGCGTGAGTCTCCTGACTCGGGATCGACGCTTCTCCGGCCTTCCCACCCCAACGGGCGGTGGCTATGGCGGAGTCGCTCCCCCTACACAGTGGCGGTACCGTGCCGGAATCTCACCGGCTTCCTCGTTCCGCCGTCGCTTTGACGGACCGAAGCATCCCAGATCAACACACCACCACGCCAGCCCGACGACTGTGCGACAAACCACAGGACAGCCACTTGGATCGTCGGGATCCGAAGAGCAGAAGCTCCCGTTGGGGACGTCGAAGCACTCGCCGGGGTTCCGGGGGCCGATGCCGTCGGGCTGCATCACGCCGATCGGGGTGAAGGAACTCGAGCTCGAGCGGGAGATCCCGCGGAGGGCCGCGAAGCATTCCGCGGGCGCGGGTCACCGAGATCCACAAGGAGTCACCGCCCGCCTGCCCGGACCGCACGCGGGCGGTCCCGGCAGGCGAGGTCGGCGACAGAGAAGGCGAGCAGGGAGGCGGCGGTTACCGCCAGATGGCGGCGCGCCAGCGAACCGGCCAGGACCTCGAGCTGCCCACGTTGCCCGCAACGCTCCCGGTCGCGTTGATCGCGGTCGGCTGGGTCCTGTCGACGCCGGCGGGAAGGGGAAGGGCGGTGACCCGCCCTTGCGCGTCCCATGTCACGGCGAACTCGTCGGAGGTGCCGACGCTGGTTCCCGCGTCGTTGATGCCCTTGACGAAGACCCTGCCCGTGCCACGCAGCACTTGAAGTTCAGTGGTGTCGTCTCCGTCCCACCTCACGGCGTGGTCCTTGACGTTCCCGACCACGACGTCGGCGTTGTTGATGCTCACGGAACGCGCGCCGATGCCCTGGGACGGCAGGGCTTTGAACTTCCTCCCGAATGAGGCACGGACGCCCTGCCACGCCTCGGCCTCGTCGGTCGCCTCGCCGATCACGGTACCGCGGTCGTTGATCGCCGTCGGGTTGCTGCGCGAACCCCCGAGCGAGCCGAGATCGTGGACACGGCCCCAGATGTCCCAGCGTACGGCTCGGGTCTTCTCGCCGGGCACGAACACGTAGCCGGCGATCTCTCCCCACTCGTTGATCCCGACGGCACTGCCCCCGTCCGCCTGCGGGGGCAGCCGCAGTTCGGTCGCCCGGCCGTCGGCGCCCCAGCGCACGGGGCGCGTATGGCTGTCCGTCGAGAGGTGTCCCACGGCGACGTGGGAGTTGTTGATGTCCTGGGCCTCGCCGTCGACGTAGCCCGACGGTTCCTCAAGCCGGGTGAGGACACCTGACGCGTCCCATCGGGCGGCATGCCGGACACCTTCCGGCGTGTCGGTGAAGCCGGCTACGGTGCCGTCCTCGACGATCTTGACCGCGTGGCCCCCCGACCCTCCGTCGATGGCCTGCAGGGGGGTGAGTGAGCCGTCGGCACCCCAGCGCACGAGATGGCCGTTTTCGTTCTCGTCCAACGAGAGCCCCACGACGTCTCCGGCGTCGTTCATCGCCTGAGCCCAACTGCTGGTGTGGCCTGCCAGGAGCGGCAGTTCGTACATCGCGACGCCGGCGTCGGAGGACGCGGATGGTGCCACCATCACGGATAACATCGCGGAAAGGACTACGGGTATCAAGAAGATCTCCCCTGTCTTCTCGGACGGATACGGCGCCGGACCCTCACCGGCAACAGTCCGGTCCGGTCCGCGCCACGGAGCCGAACGCACCCGCCCTCCTCTGTTGATCCCCCGGACGGCGAGAGCGATTCGACGACCGGACCCTCCCCCGGCTTCGACTCGAGGAAACGTTCTCCACGGACTCGGCAGGGTGAGGCGCCCGGCGGACATAGCTTCTACAGAATGTTGACGCGCCTCTATCGGAAAGACATTCGCCCGATGGACGATTCAGGTAACCTGCCCGCCTTCATCTGACGTCTCGTCGGTGCGGGGAAGGCCGATCCGTCCCGTGTTCGTTGGGAGGCCACACCACATGAACCCGCTCAGCGAGTGTCCCGGCGCCGCCTCAACCCCCGTACCGGACCCAGCCGGATGCCGATCCGAGCCGCTACGGACCGAGACCGAGGTACGGCTCACCGACCCGCCCGCGGCTGCCGTCCTGCCGGAAACCCACCCGCCTTCGCCGAAGACAGGAGCGCCCAGCCGTCGCGGCGTTCTGTTCGGCCTGGGAATGGCCGCAGCCGGTCCGCTCGTCCTGGGCGCCGGGAGGGCTCCGGCGCGAGGCGGAACGCCGGCGGGGTGGGCCATCGTGCTCAGGAACGCCGCGCTCGTGCTCACCATGGACCCCGCCCTCGGTGACGGCCCCCTGGGTACGGTCGAGCACGCGGACGTCCTCATGCGGGACGGCGTCATCGCGGCCGTGGGCGAACGGTTGCCGGCGCCGCCCGGCACGAAGGTGATCGATGCCGCCGGCAAGCTGGTGATGCCGGGGTTCGTCGACATCCACACCCACCTGTGGCAGTCGTCGATCCGGGGCGGCTGCGCGGACAGAGACCTCTTCGGCTGGCTGGCCGACTGCAACTGGGCAACGTTCTCCCGGATCACGCCGGCGGACATGTACCGCTTCGTCCGCCTCGGCGCCCTCGACTCCGTACAGTCCGGCGTGACCACGCTCGTGGACTGGGTGGACGCCATCCCGTACGACACGACGGTCCAGTACGTGCGGGCCCTGGCCGATACGGGGGTGCGCTTCACCTACGCGATGTTCCAAGCCGAGCGGGAAGCCGCACTGATCACCCGGACGAAGAAGGAACTCATCGACCCGCTGCCACTCGCCTCGGCACAGGTCGCCACCCACGCGGCACGGGCCATCAGGGGCCTCAACCGGCTGCACTGGGACATCGCCCAGGACCTCGGGGTCATGCTCAACAGCCACGTCCTCGAACGCGCCGAGCAGCACGCGGACGACCCGATCGGTACCCTCACGGACATCGGCGCGATGGGTCCCCGGCTGTTGATGAACCACGCGATCCACCTCACCGACGACGAGATCGCCGCGGTCGCCGCGCACGACGTACGAGTCTCGCACTGCCCCCTCAGCAACATGCGCCTCGCCTCGGGGATCATGCGGCTGCCGGAGCTCGGCCGACGCGGCGTCAAAGCCGGGCTCGGCCAGGACGGCGGCACCAACGACACCTCGGACTTCTTCGCCCTCATGAAGACCGCCATCGGCCTCCAGCGGGCGCGCTCGCTGGAGACTTCGGTGTTCCCCCAGGTCCACGACGTCTTACGCCTCGCCACGCTCGGCGGTGCCGAAGCGATCGGCATGGCCGAAACGGTTGGATCCCTGACACCCGGCAAGCGCGCCGACGTCATCGTGATCAATCCCGCCACGCTCAACTTCGCGCCACGATTCGACTGGGTCAACCAGATCGTCTTCAACGGACGCCCGGAAAACGTCCACGCGGTCTTCGTGGACGGCCGCCCCCTCAAACTCGACGGCCGCCTCGTCGACATCGACCCCGACCACGTCGTACGGGAAGCGGAAGCCGCAGCCACCCGCCTACGCGCCGCCTCCTGAGCCCGAACGCCGACCCTGCGTCCGCGCCTTCCGGCCGGACCGGACCGTCAGGCCTTGTCGTCGCCGGCCAGACGTGTCCGCGTTCGCATCAGGATGCGGCCCAGCATGTTCTTGCCCGTGCCCGTGGAACCTCGACCCCAGTAGTGGTCGGTGGTGGTGTCTTCTACGAGTTCCTGCTGCCCGGTCGACAACAGGATCACCCGGATTTCCTGGTTCTGCATGAACTTCTCGTAGACCGCTCGCCGCATGACATCGTCCTTGACCCTTTCCCAGTCACGGCGCAGGGGATACGAGCGGGTGCGCCCTAGTACGGCGGCCTGCATGGCTGATGGCGCGCGGCGTATCCGCTCGGTGTGGGCGGTCCCTGCGAACTTCTGTGCCTGGAAGTAGTGTTCTGAGGTCGGCCACCGGAGCCCGTCGGCAGAGAAGGCGTGCGCGGAGAAATTGGAGAAGCAACCGTGCGGGATCTCATCGGCTCCGTAGAAGTAGATCGTCACGGGGTGACCACTCGCCTATTCCGTAAGAATGGTGTGGCGCGACTGACGCCCCTGACGAAGCCCTGTGCCGGACGCACCGGGCACTGGGCAGGCTAACCGCCCGCCCCCTACTCTGCACTTGGTTTCAAGGCCGGTCCGGTTCGCCTTGACCGGGTCCTGGGGCACCAAGTCGGGGGCGACCGCGAGGGGTGGTGGGTGATGAGCTGGTGGCTCTGGGCTCTCGTGGGGGTCGGAACCGCGGTCGAATGCGCTCACTGCGGAAATGGCACCCGTTTGCCGGTCATTGCAGCTGGCGGCGGACCAGGTCGTGGAACAGACCGGTCGTGTCGGCGAGCAGGGCGGCGGGTGGGCCCTGCTGGACGATGCGGCCGTCCGACATCACGATCACCCGGTCGGCGCCCATGATCGTGGACAGCCGGTGGGCGATCACGATGCGGGTGGCGTGCAGGGCGTGGGTGGATTGGATGACCACGCGCTGGGCTTCGTTGTCCAGCGCGCTGGTGGCCTCGTCGAGGAACAGGATGCGCGGCTTGCGGATGAGGGCCTGGGCGATCATCAGCCGCTGGCGCTGGCCGCCCGAGACGGTGCCGCCGCCGTCGGAGAGCATGGTGTGCATGCCCATCGGCATGGCCTTGATGTCCTCGGCCAGGCCCGCCATCGCGGCGGCTTCCCATGCCTCCTCCAGCGAAAACGTCTCGGCACCGCGGATCCAGTCGAGGATCGAGCCGGTGAAGGGTTGGGCGTTCTGCAGGACGACGCCGCACTGGCGGCGCACCGCAGCCTGGTCGAGCGCCGCCAGGTCCTGGCCGTCGTAGAGCACACTGCCGGAAGCGGGCTTGTCGAAGCCGATGAGCAGTCGCAGCAGGGTCGACTTGCCGCAGCCGCTGGCTCCGACGATCGCGATGAACTCTCCTTGTCCGATGTGGAAGTTGATGTCGTCGAGCACCAGCGGGCCGTCGTCGGCATAGCGGTAGGACAGGTTCTCGGCCTTGATGGCGCCGGTCAGCTCGCCCGGTCGGGTGCTGGAGCGGGCCACCTCGGGGACCTCCCGCAGGAGTGGCTTGACCTGCTCGAACATCGGCAGCACCGAGGCAGCCGAGGTGAGCACTCCGGTCAGCTGCGTGACCGAGGACAGCATCATCGTCAGGGCGGTGCTGAAGGTGAGGAACTCGCTGGCGGACATGGCGCCACGGGCCGGTCCGGCCAGCAGCACGAACATCACCAGCGTGCACAGCGGCAGGTAGACGGCGCCCAGCACCGTGATGACGTTCTGTATCCGGCCGATGCGCTGCTGGAGCTCGCGGGTGCGGGCGAACTCCCGTGCCCAGGCGGCGTAGGCGAAGCTCTCGGCCGCGGCGACGCGCAGTTTGGGCAGACCGCGCAGCGTCTGGAAGGCCTGGTTGTTGATCTGGTTGCCGAGCTTGATCAGCCGTCGCTGGTAGCGCAGCTGCCACAGCCCCAGGCCCAGGAAGACGGCCGCGACGACGACCAGCATGGCGACGGCGGCCATGGCCAGCGGGACGCTGTAGACGAGCAGCAGCACGAGGTTCATCGTGCCCACCGCGCTCGCCTGTACGCAGACCGAGCCGATGCCGGACAGCACGCGGCGGATGGCGCTGATGCCCATGGCCGCACTGGCCAGTTCGCCGGTGGAGCGGCCGGCGAAGAACTTCGTCGGCAGCCGCAGCAGCCGGTCCCACACGGCAGGCTGCAGGGTGGCCTCGATGCGGCCCTCCACGCGCAGGATGGAAATGTTCTGCAGGAGCATGAAGGCTGCCGAGACGACGCCGGTCGCGATGAGTGCCAGGGCGGTCTGCACGATGAGGCTGTTCTCGGCGTTGGGTACGTACTGGCCGAGCACCTGGCCGGTGGCGATGGGCACCAGAGCGCCCAGGACCACCGCGACGAGCCCGCCCAGGACGAGGCCGCGCAGCTCGGGGAGGGTGCCGCGGACGCTGAAGCGGAGCAGCCCCGGCAGACCCACGCGCCCGTCGGGGAGCGGGCGGTAGAACATGACGGCGTGCGGTTCGTAGGCGGCTTCGTCAACCTTGCCGATGCGCTCCCGCGTGCCGGTGGCGGGGTCGACCGCCTCGTAGCGGCCACGCCGCCACAGCAGGGCGACCGGCGCCCCGTCCTTCTCGCGCCGGCCCACCAGGGGGCCGCTGTTCTCCCGCCACCAGGCTCCGCTGAGTCTGACCGTACGGGTGCGGATCCGCGAGGCGAGCGCGACGCGTTCGACGGGGTCCATCCGCTCGGAAGGGGTACCCGGCTCGCCCGGTTCGGACAGGGTGATGCGGGCCTGGCGGGCGACGAGGCGGCACACGGCGAAGGTCGCGTCGACGCTCGCGCCCCGGTGGGATCGGCTGCCGGAGCGGTCGATGGAGGCCAGCAGCGCCCGGTCCGCCTGGGTGCGGGCGGCCTGACCGGCCTCGATACCGGCCGTCGTACGGTCCTCGTGGTCGCGTTCGAGCTGCTCGATCCAGCGGTCCAGGGCGTACAGCAGCCGGTACTGCTGGTCGACCATGCCCTGCCACATCGCCGCGTCGACGAGGAGGGTGCCCACCGCCTCCGTCTCGTACGCGGCTCCGTACTGGACGGCACCAGGGGCGATCTGCATCCACAGGATGTCGTCGTCGGCTCCTCCCTGCCCGGCGGTGGCGCGGCCGTCCAGCGGTGCCTGGTAGAGCACGCGCAGGCCGCGGCCGATGCCGCGCGCGAAGGCGTCGTCGAGAGGGCTCAGTTGTGCCGCGGGGGCGCCGTACGCCCCTTGGTCGGCCCACCACTGCTGGAGGGGGGCGCCGTACTCCGGGCCGGGCAGCTCCCGCAGCTCGATGCGGCGCAGCCGGCACCCCTGCAGGGGCCGGCCGACCAGGGTGTGCTCGGGGCCCTCGGCCGGGCCCAGCAGGAGCGTGCCCGCGTCCAGCCGGCCCAGGAAGTGCCAGTGCCCGGCCTGCGCGGCGTCGACGGCGAAGAGGTCCAGCTCGCCGTGCACGACGAGCCACAGCACGAGCGGGCCCTCCAGCGACAGGCTGCGCAGGCCCGTGCAGTCGACCGGGGAGCCGAGTCCGCCCAGGGCTGCGACGACCGCGTCGGCCTCCTGGGCCGGGGCCCTGCCCGGGTGTGCGGAGGGAGCCGTGGCCTGGTGCGGGTACGTCACCTCAGTGCTCCTTGACCAGTTCGGCGTACGTGCCCCGCGCGGCGACCAGGTACTCGTGCCGCCCGCGTTCCACGACCGTGCCCCGGTCGAGCACGACGATCTCGTCGCTGTCGCGCACCGTGCTCAGCCGGTGGGCGATGACCACACAGGCGCAGCCGCGGCGGCGGAGGTTGTCGATGATGACCTGCTCGGTCACCGCGTCCAGGGCGCTGGTCACTTCGTCGAGGACCATGACGCTGGGGCGGCGGACCAGCGCCCGGGCGATCTCCAGGCGCTGGCGCTGGCCGCCGGAGAAGTTGCGGCCGTCCTGCTCGACGCGGCTGTGGATGCCGCCGGGGCGACGGGCGACCACGTCGTGGACGGCGGCGTCCTCCAGCGCGGCGACGACGGCCTCGTCCGAGATGGAGGGGTCCCAGAGTGTGACGTTGTCGCGGACGGTTCCTTCGAAGAGGAAGACGTCCTGGTCGACGAAGGAAACGGAGGCGGCCAGCGTGCCGCGCGGGATGTCCTCCAGCCGCATCCCGTCGATGCGGATGGCCCCTTCCCAGGGGGTGTAGAGGCCGGAGATCAAACGGGAGACGGTGGACTTGCCGCTGCCGGAGCCGCCGACGAGCGCGACCTGCTGTCCCGGTCCGACCGAGAGCGAGAAGTCCTTGAGCAGCGGGGCGTCCAGCGGGCTGTAGCCGAAGGTGACGTGGTCCAGCCGCACATGGCCTTTGAGGCGGCGGGTGCCGGCGGCGGGCTCGCGCCGCGCGAAGACCGGGGCGACGGGAAAGTTCTCGACGTCCTTGAGGCGGGCTACGTCCGCCGCGAAGTCCTGGATCCGTCCGGCGACGCCGCCCAGACGGGAGATCGGCGCGGTGAAGCTGGTCACCAGGGCCTGGAAGGCGACGAGCAGACCGACGGAGAGGTGCCCCTCCACCGCCCGCAGGCCACCGATCATGAGGATCAGCGCGCTGTTGAGCGCAGCCAGCGTGGGCGCGACGATCGCCAGCCAGGCACTGGGCACACCGAGCCGCTGCTGCACGTCGAGGGTGACCGCGTGCTGTCCGGCCCAGCGGCGGAAGAAGCCGTTCTCGCCGCCGGTGGCCTTCATCGTCTCGATGAGCTGGAGACCGCTGTAGGACGTGTTCGTCAGCCGGGCGCTCTCGGCGCGCAGCTTCTGCGTGCCGGTGGCCCTCAGGTGGATCACGATCCGCATGGCCGCCACGTTGAGCAGCGCGATCATCACGCCGAGGACGGTGAGCTGCGGGTCGTACGTCCACAGCAGCACCGCGTAGAGCACGACCACCACGGCGTCCACGCCCGCGGCGGCCAGGTCCCGGGCGAGGGTCTCGGCGACGGCGTCGTTGGACTGCAGGCGCTGGACCAGGTCGGCCGGGTTGCGCTGGGAGTAGAAGGCGACCGGGAGTCTGAGCAGGTGCCGGAAGAAGCGGGCACTGCCCAGGGTGGAGGAGATGATGCGCCCGCGCAGCAGATTGGCCTGCTGAAGCGCGGTGAGCGTCGCGGTGAGCACCAGGGTGACGGCCATCGCCGCGAACAGCACGCCCAGCAGGGACGTCTGCTCGCCGATGAGGAACATGTCGATGTACGTGCGGCTCAGGGCCGGCACCGACGCTCCGACGGCCACCAGCAGGAGGCTGGAGATCACGACGGCGGCCATGGTGCCCGAAGTGCCGTGCAGGCGGGCCGGCATGGCACCCAGGACACCCGGCTTGCGGCCGCCGCGGCGGAAGCCGTCGCCGGGATCGAAGGTGAGCACGACACCGGTGAAGCTGCTGTCGAACTCGTCCATGGGAACGAACCGGCGTCCCTTGCCGGGGTCGTTGACGTACACGCCCCTGCGGCCGAAGCGGCGGCCCATCCCGTCGTAGACGACGTAGTGGTTGAACTCCCAGAAGAGGACGGCCGGGGCGCTCACCTCGGCGAGCGCGGCCAGGTCCATCTGCATGCCCTTGGCCCTCAGCCCGTAACCGCGGGCGGCCTTGAGCAGGTTGCTGGCGCGAGAGCCGTCGCGGGAGACGCCGCAGGCGATGCGCAGCTCCTCCAGGGGAACGAAGCGGCCGTAGTGGCCGAGCACCATGGCCAGGGCGGCGGCGCCGCACTCCACCGCCTCCATCTGCAGCACGGTGGGGGTGCGTACGGTCCGGGGCCTCCTGCCCTTGGGGGCGGGGGCGGGCCTGCGACGCGTGCCGCCCTTGGGCCCGGGGCGGTGGCGCCGGCGTCCGGCGGGGGGCAGCTGGGGTGCCGACCGAGGTGCCCCTGTCCGCGGCGCGGTCATGGCAGCAGCCAGTCGACGGGGCGCTGCGCGGCGAGGCGGACGGCTCCGGTGACGAGCGTCGTCGAGTCGACGGCGTACGGGGGCCCGTCCGCGGAGGACCACTTGTAGCCGGACTTGGTGGCGGAGGAGCGCTCCAGCTGCACGAGCACCGCGACCGGGCTGCCGTGCCGGGCGAATTGCTCGGCGAGCCCGCTGTCGCCGAGGAAGCCGCTGATCTGCGCCTGTGTCTGGGGCGCGCGGCCGACCGCCTTGACGCGGCCGCGCAGCACGCCGAACTGGTGCTGGGGGACGGACTGGACGCTCAGGTCGACGGGGGCGCCCACCGGGATCGTCGAGCCGGTGCCGCTCGGCACGTACAACATGGCCACCAGGGGGTCGTCCGGGTTCTTCACCCGTTCGACGGTCGCCACGTCGGCGCCGGTCGTGACGACCGAACCCACTTTGGCGACCAGTGTCGTCAACCGGCCGCCGGTCACCGCGCGTACGGGCCGGTCGCCCTGGTCGGTACGGACGGTGAGCAGGGGATCGCCCGGGGACAGCAGTCGGCCCTCCTCGGCGAGGACGCCGGTCACCTGTCCCGCGACCGGACTCTGCAGTACGTAACTGCCCTCGGCGTGGGTGAGGATGCCGGGTGCGCTCAGCTTGGAGGACACGGTGCCGGTGAGGGCCCAGAAGCTCGCGGCGGCCATGACGATGACGGTGACGGCCAGTACGAGCCGCCCCTGCGGGCGCGCGAAGCGTACGGGCAGATCGAGTTCCTCGGGCGATTGCAGCTTGGAAAGAGCCTTTTGGCGAAACTGCACGGACTATTCCTTCAACTGCATTCGTATCGGTCGGGCACGCGGGTACCCATGGACCCCGGAGCCGTGGGGGATGCTCCGGGGTTCATGGGGTTATCCCGATCAGAGACCGGCGCGACCGGTGTTCACCGAAACGCCGGTGATGCCCGAGACCAGGCCGGGGACGTTGGAGACGAGACCGGTCGCGGCCTGGACGGTGTTGAGGGAGCCCACGACGCCCACGAGGTCGTTGACGTCGCTGGTCACGGCACCAACCAGGCCACCGTGAACGCTGACGAGGCCGCCGGAAACGGCGTCCAGCTCGGCGTCGGCGATCTCACGGGTCTCAATGTCGTTACGCATTACGCGCACCTTTCATTTGTTGGGGGGATTCTGCGGCAGCCCGGTGGCCCGAAACTCGGCCACCATTTTTTCAACAGCCGCAGCGGGCAAGATGAAAGCACGCGAACGGGCTACCCAGCCAATCCGATTGACGCCCCTTCATGAACGGGTGGCCACCTCGGGCGACCGGCGTGCAGCTTCATTCACAGAATGGTGACAACTTCTCCGCAAGATCGAGTAACAGATATGAGCGGCCCGCCATGCGCATGGAACTTAAAGGGATGAACATGCGCAAATCGCACCGGACAAGTCCGACATCCTGAGGGCCTGTGAAGGTCGATCGCCCCGCTCGCGCACACGATGTGCAGGTTTTCCGAAGGCACGCGGCGTTACGACCCCCTCACGCCTGGTGCGCAGCATGTCGGCCGCGGGTCCACCAGGTCGTGCTGCTCTGCCGCCGCGGCGACGGCCCATGCAGCCGCGCGCCACGATCGCCCCGGGCACGGGCACGGTCCACTGGCACCGAGACCCCGAGACGGGCCCCCGGCGGAGACCCGCCGGCCATGCGGCGCCCCCGGCGGGATGACGGCGAGCGAGCCGGCACCCGGCGTGCGCTCACCAGGTCACGTGCAGCGCCTCCGGCGACCGGTGGATCAGGGTGGGGCGCATCACCGGCGGCGGCCGGTCCTCGTCCAGCCGCAGATCCGGCAGCACGCGGGTGAACAGCTCCAGGGTCAGACGCAGTTGCCCGCGGGTCAACCGTGACCCGGGACAGCCGTGGGGCCCGTGCCCGAAGGCGAGGTGGCTCCGGTCTTCCGGCCGCCGGATGTCGAACTCCTCGGCCCGCGCGTACCGCCGCTCGTCGCGGTTGGCCGAACCGTAGGCCACGAGCACGGTGGCACCGGCGGGCAGCTTCGTCCCGGCCAGCGTCACCGGCCGGGTCGTGGTCCGCCGGAATGCCTGGACGGCCGTGTCGAAGCGCGCGCCCTCCTCCACTGCGGCCGGAATCAGCGCCGGGTCGGCGCAGAGCAGCCGCCACTGCCGCCGGTCGGCGAGCAGGTGCAGCAGGGTGGTGACGATGAGCGCGCTGGTCGTCAGGAAGCCGGCGATCAGCAGGTTCTGCAGGTTCGACACCAGCTCGTGGCGCTGTTCGATGGTCAGCTCGCCGTCCCCTGGGGCCAGGGCGGACACCAGATCCGAGCACAGATCGTCGCGGGGGTTGGCCCGGCGGTCACGGACGTACCCGTCCAGCAAATGCTGGAGCGCGACCACGTCCTCGGCCGCGGCCGCCTGCCCGGACGGCGTAAGCGGGCGGAACAACAGCTCCTCGGCCCGGTATCCGCCATGCACGGCCGCGGGCACGTCCGCCGGGTCCAGACCGATCAGCCGCCCGACGACCTGCCCGGGCAGCTGCCGAGCGTACGCCACCACCAGCTCCGCCGACCCGTCCCCGGCGAAGGCGTCCACCAGCTCCCGGGCACACTGCTGCGCGTACGGCAGGAGCGCCGACACCCGCGCGGTGGACAGCCCCCGGTTCAACGGGGCCCGGAGCCGCCGGTGGACGGCGCCGTCCGAGGAGACGACGGTGGGCCGCGGCCCGAACCCGCGAGGCAGAACGCCGAGTGCTTCCTCCGACAGCGGCATGTCCGGCAGCAGGGCATTCGCCGAGGAGAACTCCTCGGCACGCCCCAGCACTTCCCGTACGTCCCGGTCGCGCGCCACCAGCCAGGCGTCGACCTCGGGCACGTACATCAGCCCCTCGGCCCGGCGGGCGCGGGCGTAGAGCGGATGGGGATCGCGGTACAGCTCGTCCCGCCTTGCCTGGTCGTGCCATGCCGCCACGCGGGCCTCCCGATCGGATGGGGCCGAACACCGCCAGGCGGCGGCCGGGTGTTGCCGAGCATTCCGGGTCGGATGGGTGCCGAGCCAGGCGCAGGACGGGCACAGTCCGCGGTGGGCGACCTCTGCGACCTCGCCGGGGGCGACCAGCTCGCCCAGGGGATCCTGTCCATCCTAGGATCCGCTGTGTTGACAGCCAAGGGACGGGAAGACGGACTCCAGCACGGCAGGAGTCAATGACGTGACGGACCGTTCCACCGCCGGCAGTTGACCTCGTCAGCACAAGGCGGATGGCGAAAGGGATCCCTTCGCCCTCCGTCAGGCGCCCTTCCACGCGGACGCCCCTCCGCCTTGCGAGGCACCGCATCCGACGCCGCGCGCTGATCCACCGGGGATTGCGGGACAGCCCTAGAAGGCCGAGTGGGCGAACCAGTGGTCGAGCAGGTCCGGGTCGCCGAGCAGGTGGAAGGTGTCGCTCCGGCGGTCCAGGCGGCCGTAGAGGAGCAACAGGAGGTCGGCGGCCGTTCCCCGGACCGTGGCGTCCGCCGCGCGGGGCTCGGCGCGGTCGGCCACCAGGGCGAAGCCGTCGGGGCGCAAACCGACCAGCCAGTCGCCGTCGCCGTCGCCGTCCGTGCAGCTGAAGCGAATGGTCTGGTGAGGGGCGCGCAGTTGGGCGGTCAGCGGCGCGAAGGAGGAGGCGAACGGCAGGTTGGTGAGGAACTCGTCGATGCCGTCGACCGCCAGTACGCGGTCGACGTGCGGTGAGAGCCCGAGTGCGAGCTGGGCGTCGACCCGGTGGACGAGGGTCTCGAAGAGCATGCGCCGAACCCAGAACCGGGCGTGCTGGTCGACTCCCCAGGCCCACATCGGTTCGTCCAGGTCGGTGGCGGCGAACACCTCGGCGGCCTCCCCCGCGCCCGCGGCCAGCCAGTCCGGGAGGCCGTCGGGGTGCTCCGGCAGGCG
Organism: Streptomyces sp. ISL-43; assembly: GCF_018614195.1. GTDB lineage: Bacteria > Actinomycetota > Actinomycetes > Streptomycetales > Streptomycetaceae > Streptomyces. The sequence continues at coordinate 53,081 of NZ_JAGGOT010000059.1, read as the reverse complement.
CAGGTCCACCGCACGGCTGGTCGGCGGTTGCTGGATGCGCCGGCGAAGCAGCTCGGTGAACCAGCGGTGCACGCTGCCGACGTGCTGCGTGAGGTCCCCGAGAGTCCAGCCGGGGCAGGTCGGCACCGGGAGGGAGAGGTCGACTGCCGCGATCGTGGCGACGAATCCGGCGGTCTCGGCTGCGACGGCCGCTCCGTGCTGGTCGGGGTTCATGTCTGCGCCCTTCCTCTGTGCTGCCCCAGGCGGCGAGGATACTTAAGGAAATGGATAGTTTACATCTTTAAGTAATGCGAAGGTAATTCGCGAGCGCCGAGGATGTCAACTTCCGGTCCCGCGTCAGCCGCCCCGGCGGTGTGCCGTCCAGCGCGTGCATCCGCCTGCAACCGGGCCGACCGACAGCAGGGCGCGGAGTGGCTCACCAGGCCACTCCGCGCCCTGCTTGTTCCGCCGCTACGGGCCCCTCATGCCCGGCGGCACGCCGGGGCCCTCAGCCCCGGCCGTACGTGTGGAACCCGCGGCCGGTCTTCCCGCCGAGCAGTCCTGCCTGCACCATCCGCCGGAGCAGCGGGGGCGGGGCGTACAGCGGTTCCTTGGACTCGTCGTAGAGGGATTCGGCGATGGCGGCGACCGTATCGAGTCCGATGAGGTCGGCGAGCTTGAGCGGGCCCATGGGGTGGGCGCTCCACCCTGCGGTCCGTGAGGCCGGGACCGGGCGGGGCGGCCTGCCAGCCGGGGTCGTCGCGGACGGCACGCGTGACGAGCGGGAAGACGAGCGGCTTGCCGCCCGCCAGGTGAACGGAGCGGCGGCGCCGCTCCTTGAGGATTCCCAGACGGCGGTCCGCGAACGCGGTGTCGAGCCGGCCGATGAACTCCAGGGCCTGGGGCGTCAGGATCTCCTCGTGGCGCTCACCCGGTGCGCCGAGAACCTGAACACAGCTGGTCGGGGGCTTCAGGGACATGCGGTTCTCCTCAGCGGGGCGGCGGGTGCCCGACACGAACGCCGGTCGGGCACCCACCCGGAATCTGGTCGGCGGGGACGGTCGGAAGGAGACTTCTCGCGAGGAGATCTAGTGGAACTGCTCTTCCTCGGTGGAACCGGCGAGCGCGGTGGTGGAGGAAGCCGGGTTGACGGCGGTGGACACCAGGTCGAAGTACCCCGTGCCGACCTCGCGCTGGTGCTTCACCGCGGTGAAGCCCTGTGCCTGGGCGGCGAATTCACGCTCCTGGAGGTCGACATAGGCGGTCATGCCGTGCTCGGCGTAGCCGCGGGCGAGGTCGAACATGCCGTGGTTGAGGGAGTGGAAGCCGGCCAGGGTGATGAACTGGAAGCGGTAGCCCATCGCGCCCAGTTCGCGCTGGAACTTGGCGATCTGGTCGTCGTCCAGGGCAGCCTTCCAGTTGAAGGAGGGCGAGCAGTTGTAGGCGAGCATCTGGTCCGGGTACCGCGCGTGGATCGCCTCGGCGAACTCGCGGGCCTGGGCGAGGTCCGGGGTGCCGGTCTCGACCCAGATGAGGTCGGCGTACGGGGCGTAGGCGAGGCCGCGGGCGATGACCGGGGCCATGCCGTTCCGCACCCGGTAGAAGCCCTCGGCGGTGCGCTCGCCCGTGACGAACCGCGCGTCGCGCTCGTCGACGTCGCTCGTGAGCAGGTTCGCGGCCAGGGCGTCGGTGCGGGCGATGATCAGGGTCGGGGTGTCGGCGATGTCGGCGGCCAGGCGGGCCGCGTTGAGGGTGCGCACGTGCTGGTTCGTGGGAACGAGGACCTTGCCTCCGAGGTGGCCGCACTTCTTCTCGGAGGCGAGCTGGTCCTCGTAGTGGATGCCGGCCGCGCCCGCCGCGATCATGGCCTTGGTGAGCTCGAAGGCGTTGAGCGGGCCGCCGAAGCCTGCCTCGGCGTCGGCGACGATCGGGGCGAGCCAGTCCGTCGTGTCGGTGCCGCCCTCGGCGGTGGCGATCTGGTCGGCGCGCAGCAGCGCGTTGTTGATCCGACGGACCACCTGGGGAACGGAGTTGACCGGGTAGAGGCTCTGGTCGGGGTAGGTGTGCCCGCTCTGGTTGGCGTCGGCGGCCACCTGCCAGCCGGAGAGGTAGATCGCCTGGAGGCCCGCCCGCACCTGCTGGACGGCTTGGCCGCCGGTCAGGGCACCGAGCGCGTGGATGTAGTCCTGCTCGTGCAGCTGGGCATGGAGCGCTCGGGCATGACCGACGGCTACGGCATCCCGCTCGGCCGCGTCCTGGCCGGTGCCAACTGCCACGACTCGCCACTCCTGGCCCCCGACTCTCGATCTACTGGACGAACTTGCTCCTATGTCCGACGAGATCACCGCGTGACGAGCGAGGAATGCACGGCCGGATCGCACTCAAGGGGCCCCGGGCACCGGTCCAGGCCACCCACCGGTGGCACATCGAGCGCACGCACGCCTGGCAGAACGCCTTCCACCGGCTCGCCCGCTGCTACGAACGCCGCGCCCGTGTCATCGAAGCCTTCTTCGACCTCGCCGACACGATCATCACCATACGTAGCCGGATCCGCCGAGCGTGGACCACTCAACGCTGGGATGCGCGCCCCGACGCCGGCCCTGACCGCCACCGATCCGCGCGAGCACCAAGCCAGACGGCGTAACGACGGCGAGTCTCAGGCCGTCGCCCGACTTACCTTCGTAAGGAGGCCATGGAGGCACTGATGACCGATCATCCGAACATCGCCGTGTTCCACCGCACCATGACCGCATTCTCGGCGGGCGACATGGACGCGTTGGCCGAGGTCTTCCATCCTGACGTGGTGTGGCACGTCGGGGGCAGGAATCGCCTGGCGGGCGACTACCGAGGGCGTGACGACACGTTCGCCCTGTTCGGCCGCGAGTTCCAGCTAACGGGTGGCACCTACCGCCCGGAGCTCCACGACGTCCTCGCCAACGATGACCACACGGTCGCCCTGCTCCACGTCACGGCGTCACGCGAGGGCAGGAGGCTCGACCTGGACCATGCCCTCGTCCTCCACATCGACGACGGCCGGATCACCGAGGGCTGGGTGGTGACGACCGACCCGGCGGCGTACGACGAGTTCTGGTCGTAGCGGTTCGGTCAGCCATGACGGCAGCGCAGGCACAGGTCTCCCCGATGGTCACAGAGTGTCGCAACTCCATGATCACGGAACCTGTGCCCGTCCCGTCTGCCGGGCGGCCCCGCCCGCCGCCTGTCCGCGCTACCTCTAAGTCATCGGTACGTCCGAATCCGGCGGACCGGCGTCTTCGCTCCGGTCGACGAGGATGATCGCCACGTCGTCCCCCAGGCGGCCCTCGGTGTGGTGGAGCAATGCCTGGCGCAGGCCCTCCAGGAACGCCCGCCGGGTGTGGTCGCGCATGGTCGCCATGGCCTCGGGCAGGTCGAAGAAGGTGCTGTCCCGGTCGCGGGCCTCGATGACGCCGTCGGTGTGAAACAGCAGCCGGTCCCCCGGTGCGAACGGATACCTGTCCGTCCGCCCGGGAGGGCCGCTGATGAATTCCTCGAGACCCAGCGGGGGCAGCGGGGCGGTGGGCGTCAAGGACCGGACCGTGCCCTCGTGCAGCAGCAGCGGCGGCGGATGGCCCCGGTTGATCACCTCGACGTCGTGACTGTCCGGGATCTGGGCCACGACCGCGGTGACGAATCCCTCCAGGAGGTCGTCGTCGACGCCGGGCCGGCCCGCGCGTGCGACGACGGCGTCCCGCCGCAGGGCCTCCGCGCAGTGGTTGACGACCTCCACGAGGTCGTCCTCGTAGTGCACGGCCTCCCGGAACGCGCCCAGAACGACCGCGGCGGCCCGTACGGCGGGCAGTCCCTTGCCCCGGACGTCCCCGATGATGATCCGGACGCCGTACCGGGTCTGGACCGCGTCGTACAGATCGCCGCCGATCTGCGCGCCCGTCTCTGCCGCCAGGTACATGCTGGCCGCCCGTACGGGGCCCAGCCGGGCCGGCACGGGCCGCAACAGGACCTCCTGGGCGGCCGTGGCGATTCGGCGGACCTGGTTGAGCTCGCTCTCCCGGCGCGTGCGCGCGGCGCGGCTCGTCATGAAGCTCGCGAGCGAGACCAGGAACAGGGCGAGGAAGTTCGTGTAGACCTGCTGGCCACCCCAGGCCTGGTTGTGGGTGGCCGTGGTCACGCTGACGCCTACGGCCACTCCGGCCGCCGCGAGGGTGCCCTTGGGGCCCATCGTCACCGCCGCCAGAGCCGGTGTCGCCACGAGCAGGGGGCCGGTGTACACGACGTGCGCGGGCGTGAGCTCGACAAGCAGCACGAGCAGGGCGATCACGAAGGGCACGCACTCCGCGACGGCGAAAAGGACCTGGTGGTGGCCGCCGGCTCCCGGTCCCGGGGGCGAGCGCAAGGGCGCTCTCATGAGTACAGCCTGCCCCGCCCGGACGCGGGGCCGCCACTCCGGTGCACCGATCCCGCAGGTGTCCGGCCGCCGCCGGAAGCGGGTATGGATGCGCAAACGGCGGTCCGCCCCCGCCGCCCTCCGAGTCTGGAGCGCCGCATACCCATGAGCACCGACCCCGCGAAGGTTCCCCCGGTCTCCCGTCGGGAATTCGACGCCCTCTTCGCCTCGGTCCGTACGTGGGGCCGCTGGACCCCGGCCGACCGGGGTGCCTGGAACCGGGTCACCCCGGACCATGTGCGACGAGCCGCCACCCTGGTCCGGGACGGTACGGCGGTGTCCCTGGGGCTGCCCTGGAACACCCGGCCCGGCCCCGACAACACCAAACCCGCCTTGCACTACATGTCCGACCTCGGCGATGTGGAGCCCCCGGAACCGGCCACCCACAAGGACTTCCTCGCCGTCGACTACCACGGCAAGGCGGTCAGCCACCTCGACGCGCTGTCACACATCGCCTACCGAGGGCTGCTCTACGGGGGCCACCCGGCGCGCGAGGTCATCGGTGCCGGCGGCGCCCGCTTCGGCTCGGTGGCGGCGCTGGGCCCGCTCGTCACCAAGGGCGTGCTCCTCGACCTGCCCGTCGTCCTCGGGGCCGACTGGCTGGAGCCCGGCACGCGGTCCGCGCCCGTGACGTCATCGACGCCGAGCGGGCGCTCGGCGTCGGGATCGACGACGGATGTGCGGTGCTGCTGCGCTCCGGCCGGTTCCGGCGCCGCCGCGAACTGGGCCCGTGGGACGTCGACGCGGCGAGCGCGGGCTTCCACGTGGACGCGGTGCCGCTGCTGGCCGAGCGTGGGATCAGTCTGCTCGGCGCGGACGGGGACAGCGACGTCCGGCCCTCCCCGGTCGAGGGCCTCCACTCCCCCGTCCACGCCCTCGCCGTCGCGGCGATGGGGGTGCCCCTGCTGGACAATCTGGACCTGGAGGAGCTTTCCGCCGCGTGCGCCGAAGCGGGACGTTACGAGTTCATGATCGTCGTGACGCCCCTCAACGTCCCCGGCGGGACGGGATCGCCGGTCAATCCGGTCGCTCTCCTGTGAAGCGGCAAATAGCCAGGAATATACTCAAAACGCACTGATTCCACTTTCATCGCACGGCACCGCACGGACCAGACCGATCGTCCCGGTACGGCCGAGGATTCACCGGCAAGGGGAAGTGATGCAGATGGGGGTCACGGGAGAGCAGATCGGCCCCGCACGCTCCCGTGAGCGATTCCTGGTGGGCGAGTCGGTCGAGAGCGGGGTGCGGAGTCCGATCTTGAACTCGTGGCTGCGCTGCCGGCTGCTGGAACTGTCACCGGACCAGACCGAGCTGCCCTACCGGGACGACTTCGATCCGGACAGCCGGCTCGTACGTGCGGCCGGACCCGTCCTCGACCAGCTGCAGTCCCGGTTCTCCGGCAGCAAGATGAACATCTCGGTCGCCGACGCGAACGGCACCGTGCTGCAACGCCGGTTCGGTGAGCCCGCCCTGGCCCGGGCGCTGCCCGCCATCCAGACCGTGCCCGGATTCGTCTTCGCCGAGCGGTTCGCGGGGACCAACGGCATCGGCCTCGCGCTGGCCGAACGCCGCCCCATCCAGGTCTACGGCGCCGAACACTTCGCCGAACGCGCCCAGGCGAGCGCCTGCTGCGCCGTCCCCATCCACGACCAGCTCAGCGGCCGCATCGTCGGCGTTCTCTGCTTCGGGTACCCGCACGCCTACGAGCGCCCGGCCCTCGCCGTCCTGGCCCGCCGGGCGGCGGAGACGATCGAGCGGCGGCTGACGGAGCAGAGCTCGGCGCGCGAGCGCGGGCTGCTGCGGACGTACCTCGATGCCGAGCGGCGGGCCCGGACGGGCGGGGCGGGCGGGACGGCCCAGGACGGGCACCACATCGGGCCGACCGTCCCGGCCGGATCGGCCGAGCTGGACGAACTGGCCGATCTCGAGCTGGACCCGCATGATCAGTCGATCCTCAAGGACAAGGCGACCGAGCTCATCTCGGCGTTCCGGCGGGCCGCCGTCGAAGTGGCCCTCCCCCACGGCAGGGAGGCCACCTTGCTGAGCCGTCCGGTCACCAGCCGCTCCGGGGTGGCGGGCATGGTCGTCGAGGCAGTGCTCAGCAGCGATACGGCGCCGGTCCATCACGTCTCCGTCTCGCCCCGCGCCGGACCGTCCCCTGAAGGACAGCCGCCCACCGAGCCCCGGCCCGGCACCGCCGAACCCCGCCCCGGCACGGTCCGCGGGCTGGTGCTGGTGGGCGAGCCGGAAGTCGGGAAGTACGCCATCGAGGCGCGGCGGCGCCTGGAGCTGCTCGCCGAGGCCAGCACCCGGATCGGCACCACCCTGGACGTGAGCCGCACCGCCTGGGAGCTCGCCGAGATGGCGGTGCCGAGGCTGGCCGACTACGTCACCGTCGATCTGCCCGCGGCCGTCCTGCGCGGCGACGAGCCCATCGATCCCGGGAACGACCTGCAGCGTACGGTGGTCCACGGCATCCGCGACGACTGCCCCTTCTACCCGTCCGGACAGCCGGTGCAGTTCCACCCCGGGACCCCTCTGTTGCGCTGTCTGACCAGTGGGCACGCGGTCCTGGAACCGGATCTGAAGTCCGCGCCCGGCTGGATCGCCCAGAGCCCCGAGCGCGCCCGGCGGGTCTTCGCGTACGGGGTGCACTCCCTCATCGCCGTCCCGCTGCTCGCCCGCGGGGTCCTGCTGGGCATCGCGAGCTTCTACCGCTCGCAGGATCCCGCCCCCTTCGGGGACGACGACAGCCGGCTGGCCCAGGAACTCGCGGCCCGCGCCGCCCTCTGCATCGACAACGCCCGTCGCTACACGCGGGAGCACACCCTGGCCCTGGCACTGCAGCGCAGCCTGCTCCCGCGCGGCATGCCCGAGCAGGGCGCCGTCGAGGTCGCCCACCGCTATCTGCCCGCCGAATCCGGAGTGGGCGGCGACTGGTTCGACGTCATCCCCTTGTCCGGTACCCGGGTCGCCCTCCTCGTGGGCGATGTCGTCGGCCACGGGCTGCACGCCGCCGCCACGATGGGGCGGCTGCGGACCGCCGCACGCAACTTCGCCGAACTGGAACTCTCCCCCGACGAGCTCCTCACCCACCTGGACAACCTCCTGGTGCGCCTGGACCGGGAGGAGGGGGACGACGACGCCACGGGCAGCAACGGCATCGTCGGCGCCACCTGTCTGTACGCCATCTACGACCCCACCTCGCGCCAGTGCACCATGGCCAGGGCCGGCCATCTCCCGCCGGCCGTGGTCCATCCCGACGGCACCGTGAGCTTCCCCGACCTGCCCGCCGGGCCCCCGCTGGGCCTGGGCGGTCTGCCCTTCGAGACGGCCGAGATCGAGCTCCCCCGGGACAGCACGCTCATCCTCTACACCGACGGGCTCGTCGAGGACCGCCACCGCGACATCGACGTCGCCCTCGACCAGCTGCGGCACGCCCTGGCCCACGCCGACCGGAGCCCCGAGGACACCTGTCAGGCGGTCATGGACGCCATGGCGCCCGAGCACCCCTCCGACGACATCGCCCTGCTCGTCGCCCGCACCCACACCGTGCCCACCGACCGGATCGCCACATGGGACCTGCCGGCCGATCCCTCGCGGGTCTCCGACATCCGCGCCGCCGCCACCCGCCAGTTGGCCCACTGGGGCCTGGAAGAGCACGCGTTCGCCGCCGAGCTGCTGCTCAGCGAGCTGGTCACCAACGCCATCCGCTACGGCACCGAGCCGATCCAGGTGCGCCTGGTCCACGACCGCACCCTGATCTGCGAGGTCTCCGACGGCAGCAGCACCGCCCCGCACATGCGACGTGCGACCAACACGGACGAGGGCGGGCGCGGCCTGTTCCTCGTCGCGCAGCTCGCCCAGTCGTGGGGCACCCGCTACACCCCCCGGGGCAAGGTCATCTGGGCCGAATGCGCCCTGGACGCGGCGTAACCCCGTCATGCACAGGATTGCCCCTTGACTCCCAGTAGCATCCCCCTGTCCCACCCTCCGAAGAGGGGGATCCGAGGTCGGCCCCGGAGACGTCCGTGCATGACGCCCATGACACTTCCGACACCCGGGCGAGCCGCCCGCCCCGGCGCCCCGGCGCGGAGCCGCTCGTGCGGATCCGCGGTCTCGGCAAGCGGTTCGGCGGCACCGTCGCACTGGACGCGGTCAGCCTCGACCTCCACCGCGGCAGCGTGCTCGCCCTCCTCGGCCCCAACGGCGCCGGGAAGTCCACGCTCATCAAAGTGCTCGCCGGGGTCCACCACGCCGACGAGGGCGAGGTGACGGTGGCCGGGCACCCGCTCGGGTCCGAATCCGCCTCCGGGAAGATGTCCTTCATCCACCAGGACCTCGGCCTGGTCGAGTGGATGACGGTCGCCGAGAACATCGCCCTGGGAACGGGCTACCCGCGCCGCCACGGCCTGATCTCCTGGCGGCGGACCCGGGAGCGCTGCACCGAGGCCCTGCGGATCGTCGCCGGACACCTGGACGCCGACGCCCGCGTCGCGGATCTCGCGCCGGCCGAGCGTTCCCTGGTGGCCATCGCCCGGGCCCTCGCGCGCCGGGCGGAGCTCTTCGTCCTCGACGAGCCGACCGCCACGCTCCCCGCCGCGGACTGCGCCCGGCTCTTCGACGTCCTGCACACCCTGCGCGACCGGGGGCACGGCATCCTCTACGTCACCCACCGGCTCGACGAGGTGTACCGGGTCGCCGACACGTTCGCCGTCCTGCGCGACGGCCGCCTGGTCAGCGCGGGGCCGCTCGAAGGGTACGGCCCCGGCCGTCTGGTCCGTGACATCACGGGCGGCGTACCGGCAGGGCGCGGGCCGGCCGCCGCCCTGCCCGCCGGCCGTCCTCCCGTACTGAGGCTCGACGCCGTGACGACGCGGCGTACCGCGCCCGTCAGCCTGGACCTGGCGCCCGGGGAGATCCTCGGCATGGTGGGGCTGACCGGCGCCGGCCACATGCACCTGGGCCGCGCCCTCGCCGGCGCGCTGCCGCTGCTCGGCGGGCAAGTACTGCTCGACGGCCGCGCCTACCGCCCGCGCACCGTCGCCGCCGCCCTCGGCCGGGGAGTCGGTTTCGTGGCCGCCAACCGCCAGGAAGAGGGCTGCGCCCCCGATCTGACGGTCCGGGAGAACTTCCTGGCGAACCCCCGGGCGGCCGGTGTGCCGGCGTGGCGCTGGCTCGGTCCCCGGCGTGAGCGGCGCGAGGCCGCCGCCCTGATCGAACGGTTCTCGGTGCGCCCCCGCGACAGCGAGGTGCCCCTCGCCACCCTGTCCGGCGGCCATCAGCAGAAGGTCGTCCTCGGCCGGGTGCTCCGCGGGCGGCTGCGGCTGCTGATCCTCGAAGAGCCGACCGCGAGCGTGGACGTCGGCGCCAAGGCGGCGATCCACCGGTTGCTCGACGACGCGGCCGCCGAGGGCCTGGCGGTCCTGCTGGTGTCCACCGACTTCGAGGAGGTCGCGGACCTCTGCCACCGCGCGCTGGTCTTCGTACGAGGGTCGGTGGCGGCCGAGCCGGCGGGTGCCGCGCTGACGCCTGCCGAACTCACCCGCGCCGCCTCGGCCATGCCCGCGATCACCGGAAGCACGACGGCGCCGTGACCCCCTGGTCCCCGCGCGGGCACATCATCGGGAACTACGGCCTGCTGGCCCTGACCGCCCTGCTCTTCCTGGTCTTCTCCATCGCCCTTCCGGACACCTTCCCCACCCGGGACAACGTGTCCTCGATCCTGTCCAACCAGTCGGTCCCCGCCCTCCTCGCACTCGGTGCGACGATCCCCATCGCCACCGGCAAGTTCGACCTGTCCATCGGCTACGGGCTGGGCCTGGCGCACGTCCTGGTGATGCACCTCATCGTCGACGCGGGGATGCCCTGGCCGCTCGCCTGCCTCGCCGTCGTCCTCGGCGGGGCGCTGGTCGGCGCCCTGAACGGCGTCGTGGTCGAGTTCGCCCGGATCGACTCCTTCATCGCCACGCTCGGCACCGGCAGCATCATGTACGCCCTCACCGGATGGCTCACCGACGGCAGCAGGATCGTGCCCGGCCCGGACGGCCTGCCGGCAGCCTTCACCGCCCTCTACGACGCCCGGTTCCTCGGTCTGCCGGTGCCCGCCTTCTATGTCCTCGCCGCCGTCGTCATCCTCTGGGTGGTGCTGGAACGCCTGCCGTTCGGCCGGTACCTGTACGTCGTCGGCTCCAACCCCCTCGCCGCCGGCATCATCGGCATCCCCACCCGCAGGTACTCCGTCTACGCCTTCGCCGGATCGGGCCTGGTCGTGGGCATCGCGGGGGTCCTGCTCGCCGCGCAGCAGCAGATCGGCAACCCGAGTGTCGGCCTGGACTATCTGCTGCCCGCCTTCGTCGGCGCGCTGCTCGGCTCCACCACGATCAAGCCCGGCCGCGCCAACGCGCTCGGAACCCTCGTGGCCGTCAGCGTGATCGCCGTCGGGCTCGCCGGAATCGGCCAGCTCGGCGCCCAGTTCTGGGCCACCCCGCTGTTCAACGGCGGCACGCTGCTGATGGCGGTCGGCCTGGCCGGCTACGCGGCCAGGCGGCGGCTGCGCACGCGGGCCACGACTGACCGGCACCTGCCCGACCTGCCCGACCCGCCGGACCCGCCCGGGGCGTCGGCGTCGCGGGCGGCCGAAGCCCCGTAGACCCCCCAGCGCACCCCCGGTCAGGAGCACCATGTACCCGAACCGCAACTGCGTCCTCGCGGCCGCGGCCCTCTGGGCGGCCGCCTCCACCCTCGTCACGGGCTGCGGAGGGGGTCCGTCGCAGACCTCTGCCGCGGTCACGCCCTCGGCCGCCGGCTGCCCGGCCGTACTCGCGCGAGCGAAGGAGGCCGTAGAACGGGCCGAGCGCACGGACCTCTCCTGGAACGGCCCCACGACCGGCTCCGCGGCGGTCCCCGGCAAGACCATCGTCTACGTCGCCCAGACCATGACCAACCCCGGGGTCGCCGGGGTCGCCAAGGGCGTCCGGGAAGCCGCGGCGGCCATCGGCTGGCAGGTCCGGGTGATCGACGGAGAGGGAACCCCGGCGGGTATCCAGGCCGCGCTCAGCCAGGCGGTCACACTCAAGCCCTCGGGCATCGTGATCGGCGGCTTCGATCCCCAGCTCACGGCGCAGCAGACGGCGCGGGCAGAAGCCGCGGGCATCGCGCTGATCGGCTGGCACGCGGTCGGCTCCCCCGGCCCGAGTACGAGTCCCCGGCTCTTCACCAACATCACCACGAAGGTGGAGGAGGTGGCGGGGATCAGCGCGGACTGGGTCATCGCCCGGTCCGGCGCGGACGCCGGGGTCGTCGTCTTCACCGACGACTCCATCCCCTTCGCCCGCAACAAGTCCGAGCTGATCAAAAGGCAGTTGGGCACGTGCCCCGGGGTGAGGCTGCTGACGACCGAGAACATCCCCATCCCGGACGCGAGCCAGCGCACCCCGCAGCAGGTCTCCTCCCTGGTCTCCCGCTTCCGGGACCGGTGGACCCACTCCATCGCGATCAACGACCTCTACTTCGCCGACGCCGCCCCGGCGCTGCGTGCCGCCGGGCGCCCCGGTGAGGGGCCGCCCTTCAACATCGGCGCGGGCGACGGCGATCCTTCCGCCTTCCAGCGGATCGAAAGCCGGCGGTTCCAGGCCGCCACCGTCCCCGAACCCCTGGCCCAGCAGGGCTGGCAGATCATCGACGAGTTCAACCGCGCCTTCGCCGGCCGCCCTGCCAGCGGCTACGTCGCACCCGTGCACGTGGTGACGGCCGAGAACAGCGGCGGGGCCACGTCCTGGGACCCGCGCGGCTACCGAGAGGCGTACCAGAAGATCTGGCGCGGGGAGTGATCCGCACCGCACCGATGAGTTTTCGCGGCCCGGGCAGTCTCACCGTCATCGACAACGCAGAAACGTAGGAGGAAACACGTGGATCAGCTGCTGAGAGTCCAGAACTTCGGCGTCTCGCGTGACGGATTCGGTGCCGGTGAGCACCAGAGCCTCGAGAGACCGTTCGGTGATGCCGACCCCGGGGACATGTTCGCCTGGGCCGGCGCCACGGCGAGCTGGCCCATGCGCACCGACCCCGGCGGGAGTCGAGGCCTCGACGACTACTTCACGCGGGACTACGCACGCAACATCGGCGCGGAGATCATGGGCCGCAACAAATTCGGACCCCAGCGCGGGCCCTGGCACGACCACGACTGGCGCGGCTGGTGGGGTGACGAGCCCCCGTTTCACACCCCGGTGTTCGTCATGACCCACCACGAGCGTCCTTCGTTCACGCTTTCCGACACCACGTTCCACTTCGTCGACGGCGACCCGGCCACGGTCCTCGAACGGGCGCGGGACGCGGCGCGGGGCAAGGACGTCCGCCTCGGTGGCGGGGCGACCACCATCCGGGAGTTCCTCGACGCCGGCCTCGTCGACACCATGCACGTGGCGGTCTCGCAGGTGCAGCTCGGATCCGGGGTACGGCTCTGGGAGTCACCCGATGAACTGCTCGACCGGTTCCACCTCGAGGTCGTGCCCAGCCCGAGCGGGGTGACGCACCACCTGTTCTGGCGAAGGTGACAGGAGGGCCCGCCTGACGCTCGTCCTCGTCCAGCCCCCGGATCGTCGGTCCCGGAGTGATCCGACTACCTCGAAGATCATTTCGTCAGGAGTTCCGAGGGGCTCGGTGGACGCGGGCGAGGACGAGAACCGTGTCGTCGGCCGGCGGGGCGGACAGCAGATTCGCGAGGATGCGGTCCGCTGCTTCTTCCAACGGACCTGGATCTCTGACCAGTTCGGCGCGCAATGCTTCCAGCCCGGCCTCGATGTCCCGGTCGCGTGCCTCGATGAGGCCGTCGGTGTAAAGGGCGAGGGTCGCGTTCTCGGGCAGTTCGATCTCAGTCGTCCGGAAAGGGCAGCCGCCTACACCGAGGGGGACTCCCAGGACCTCGTCGATGGTTTCCACCGTCCCGTCCGGCCGGAGCACCAAGGGCGGGGGGTGGCCCGCGCTGGCGATGCGGGCGCGTCCGCTCATCGGGTCATAGACGATGTACAGGCACGTCGCCAGCTCGATGTCGGCCTCCTGGGCGCACGCGTCGAGCTCGGTGAGCAGGTCGGCAGGCTCGCTGTCGTGCCTGGCCAGGGCCTTGGTGGTGATGCGAAGGCGACCCATGGCCGCGGCAGCCGACACCCCGTGCCCCATCACGTCGCCCACCACGAGAGCGACCCGGCCGCCGGGCAGGTTGATCACGTCGTACCAGTCGCCGCCGACCTCGGTGATCCGGCTGCCGGGCACGTACCGGTGGGTCACATCCACGTACGGGCTGGTCGCCAACGCGCTGGGCAGCAAAGCCCGCTGCAGTGTGAGCGCGATGTCCTGGACACGGCTGTACAGGCGTGCGTTGTCCAGACAGATCGCAGCACGTGAGGCGAGCTCACCGGCAAGGCTGACATCGTCCCGCGTGAAGGCCGGCCGGCCCGCGGACCGGCCGAACATGGCGATTCCCTGGACCGTGCCCCTGGCGATGAGCGGGGCGACGAGGAGGCAGGCCAACCCACTCTCGGCCAGGAGCCGTGCGCGTGACTCGATGAGGACGGTCCTGGCCAGGAACTCCTCGTTCACCACGGCGGAGATGGCACGACCGGATCGCAGCATGTCGTGGATGACGGAGCCGGGCGGATACCGCACCGTCTCCACCCCGCTCACGAGTTCGATGGCCGGAGGGGGCAGGATCGTCCCGGAGGCGATCCGGCGGGTGATCAGCGGCCGCCCCGGGTCGAAGACCTCTGTCTCGTCCATCCACTCCACGACTTCGACGACGGCACCGTCGCAGAAGTCCGGCATCGACGCGTCGACCAGCTCCTGGGCCGTGAGGTTCACGTCCAGGGTGGTCCCGATGCGAGTGGAGGCCCCGTCCAGCAGAGCCAGCCTTCGACGGCTGGCGGTGGCTTCCAGGATGGCCTGTTCCCGGTCCGTCACGTCCACCATCAGCCCTCCGACCCCGGGGCGCGAGCCGACCGCCCGGCTCAGTGGGAAGAAGCTCACGGACCGCACTTGGTCACGGTCCGGATGTCCGCGCGGGCGCATGCCCACCAACGTCCCCACGACCGGCGCACCGCCCAGGGCGACCGCGCGGAGCATGCGCTGATACTCACCGCCGTCGGACATGATCATGACTTCGTCCATGTGCCGCCCGAGGTGCGACTCGATCGGAAGTCCGTCCATGTCGGCGAGCGCCTGGTTGAGGTGGACGTACCGGAGGTCGGGGTCGAGCATGACCAGACCGATGGGGCAGGTCTCGAAGAGGGCGTCGAGGAAGGCGAGGTTCGTCTTGACCCGATCAAGCTCGTCGCTGCGGCTCGCCAGGACCATCACGACCGAAGGTCCTCCGGCTCCGGTCACGGAAAAGACCCGGAAGCCGCAGTCGAAGACCGTGCCGTCACGATGCCGTGCCGGCAGGCGGCCCCTCCAGTACCCGAGGGTCCGGCCTCGCTCAGTCAGCCGGGCGCACGCATCGGAGTAGCCCTGGGGCCCGTCGGCGAAGAGCACGGCGCCGGGCTTCGACAGGACGGCTGTGGAGTCGTACCCGAAGAGGTCCCTCGCGCCAGGCCCCCAGTAACAGACGTGGTCGCGGTCGCCGATGCCGAAGACGGCCACGGGCACGTGCTCCAGCAACGTACCCGGCTCGGACCAGAACGGGCCGTGAGTCTTCTCGCCCCCCGGCCGAGCCGATGGCACGAGACGTCCCCTTCCACCCGCCGTTCTGTCCATCCATTATGCGGACACCTTGGGCGTCGCGCGGCGGGAGCCCCGGCGCGGCCGTCCTCGACGGGACTCGGGAAAGGCGCCTGACCTGCGATTTCATCGGTCAGGCGCCATGACGGACACGGCGTACTGAAGGCTCGCCGCCGCTCTTGGCCGGCAGCCTGACCTCGGCGCCCCTCACCGGGACCTCCTCGGGGTGTCAGGCGATTTCGGTGCGGCGGCCGCCCATCGGGATGACCAGGGGGGTGCCGGCAACCGGGCATTCGATGACTGCCGCCTGGAGTCCGAAGACCTCGTGGACCAGGTCCGGGGTGACGATCTCGGACGGTGGGCCGGCGGCGATCACGCGGCCGTCTCGCATGGCGATGAGGTGGCCCGCGTAGCGGCAGGCGAGGTTGAGCTCGTGCAGGACCATGACCACGGTGCGGCCCTCGGTGCGGTTGAGGTCCGCGACGAGTTCGAGGACGTCGACCTGGTGGGCGAGGTCGAGGTAGGTCGTCGGCTCGTCCAGGAGCAGGGCCGGCGTGTGCTGGGCCAGGGCCATCGCGATCCACACGCGCTGGCGCTGGCCGCCGGACAGTTCGTCGATGGACCGGGTGGCCAGTTCCGCCGAGCCCGTCGCCGCGAGGGCGGCGTCCACCGCGGCCTCGTCGGAGGAGGACCACTGGCGCCACCACCGCTGGTGCGGGGTGCGGCCGCGGGCCACGAGGTCGCGTACGGAGATCCCGTCCGGTGCGCTGGGGGTCTGCGGGAGCAGGGCGAGCCGCAGGGCGAACTCCCGTGCGGACAGGCTCGCGATGTCCTCGCCGTCCAGGTGGACGGCGCCGCCGGCCGGCTTGAGCAGTCGGGCCAGGGCCCGCAGGGCGGTGGACTTTCCGCAGGCGTTGGGGCCGACGAGCGCGGTCACCTTCCCGGCCGGAATGGTGAGGTCGAGGTCCTCGGAGACGATCCGGTCGCCGTAACCCAGCTTCAGGCCGGTCGCGTGGATGGCGGTGGGCGAGAGGCCGGTGGTCCGGGTCTCGGTCAGCGGGGCGGTCATGTCAGCCTCCCTTTCCGGCCCGGTTGGTACGGGCGAGGAGTAGCAGCAGGTACGGGGCGCCGACGGCGCCGGTGAGCACGCCGACGGGCAGTTCGGTCGGGGCGAGGACGAGCCGCGCGCCCAGGTCGGCGAGGATGAGCAGCACCGCTCCGGTCAGGGCGCTGGTGACCAGCGGGATGCCGGCGGTGCCGGTGAGTCGCCGCGCGATCTGCGGGGCGCCCAGGGCGATGAAGGCGATCGGCCCGGCCGCCGACGTCGCCAGCGCGGTGAGGCAGGTGGCGAGGACCAGCAGCGCGATCCGCGCGTGCTTCAGCGGGATGCCGAGGCTGCGCGCCGTGTCGTCGTCGTACTGGAGCAGCTGGTACGGGCGGGCGAGCGTCAGGGTCAGCGGCAGGAGCACCGCGAGCGCGAGCCCGGCCCACTGGACGTGCTCGTAGCCGCGCCCGTTGAGGCTGCCGGTCAGCCACACCATGGCGCGGGACGCCTGGTCGATGTCGGCGCGGGCCAGCATCCAGCGGGTCAGCGCGACCAGGGCGCCGTTCGCGGCGAGCCCGACGAGGACGAAGCGGTAGCCGGTGATGGTGCCGTCCCGGTACGCCAGGAGGTAGATGGCCACCGAGGTGAGCAGGGCCCCCGCGAGGGCCCCGAACGGAACGGCCGCGAAGGTGCCGGCGCCGGCGGCGGTGACGCCGCCGATGAGGATGGCGCTCACCGCGCCGGCCCCGGAGCCGGCCGCGATGCCGATCAGGTCCGGGCTGGCGAGCGGGTTGCGGGTGACGGCCTGGAACACGGCGCCGGCCAGGCCGAACGCGGCTCCGACCAGGAGGGCGGTCAGTGCGCGCGGCAGGCGGAGCTGGTGGACGATCAGGTCGGCGGCGCCGGAGCCGGTGCCCAGCACCGCGCCCAGTACCTCGCCGACCGGGATCGCGAACGTGCCCAGGGAGACGGAGGCGATCAGGCCCGCGAAGCCGGCCAGGACGAGGGCGAGCACGATGAGTGCGACGCGGGGTCGTACGGCCACACCGACGGGTCCGGCCTCGATCCTCAGCAGGCGCACGGTCTTCTGACGGCTCATCGTGCTCATCGGGTGTGCTCCTTGAGCTTGCCGCGCTTGACCAGGAAGGCGAGGAACGGCGCGCCGAGCAGTGCGGTCACCACGCCTGCCTCCAGTTCGCCGGGCCGGGCGACCATGCGGCCGACCACGTCGGCGGCGAGCATCAGGGAGGCCCCGCCCAGCGCGGAGCACGGCACCAGCCAGCGGGCGTCGGGTCCGGTGAAGGCCCGTACGACGTGCGGGACGACCAGGCCGATGAAGGTCACGGGGCCGGCCGCGGCGACGGCCGCGCCGGTCAGCAGGACCACCGCCAGCGCGCCCAGGGCGCGGGTGGACTTGACCGGGGTGCCGAGTGAGCTGGCCACGTCGTCGCCGAGGGCGAGGGCGTTGAGCCGGCCGCTCAGCCCGAGGGCGAGGGCGAGTCCGACCACGACGAACGGGAGCAGTTCCATGCCCAGTTGCGCGTCCCGGCCGGCCAGTGAGCCCACCGCCCAGAACCGGTACTGGTCCAGGGTGCGTACGTCGAGGAGGACCAGGGTGTTGGTGCCGGCGTCGAGCAGTACGGTCACGGCAGCGCCGGCCAGGGCGAGTTTGGCGGGGGTGGCGCCGCCGTAGCCGGTGCCGCCGACGGCGTAGGCGATGAGCCCGGCCAGCGCGCCGCCGAGGAAGGCGAACCAGATGTACTGGTAGGAACTGGTCAGCCCCAGCATGCCAATGCTCGCGGCGACCGCGAACGAGCCGCCCGCGCTGATGCCGATCAGACCGGGGTCGCCGAGCGGGTTGCGGGTGATGTCCTGGGCCACCGCTCCCGCGGCGCCGAGCGCCAGGCCGACAAGCAGCCCCAGGAAGGTCCGGGGCATGCGCAGTTCGCGGACCACCACGGCGTCGCCGGCGTCACTGCCCGCTATCGCGGCCAGGACGTCGGAGAGGGGCACGGCCTTGGTTCCGATCGCCAGGGAGGCGCAGACCATGGCGACCACACAGGCGAGCAGCGCCGTGAGCACCAAGGTCCGGGAGAGAACTCGTCGGGGTGGCGGGACGGTTGGGGCGGGGACCGCGATGGCGTCGGCGGTGACGGGCTTAAGAGACACTCACATAAGGTAAGGGATGCCTAACCGAATCCGACCGCCACCCCCCGTCTGGATTTGGCCACGGAGAGCGGCTACTCTTCACCACGCGCTTACTCAGGCAAGGCTTACCTAAGAACACATGTTCCCTCTGGAGAACCGAGACCGATGAACACCTTCACTCAGCGTCGCCGGCCGGGCCGGATCGCCGCTGCCGTTCTCACGGCAGCCCTGGCCCTCTCTCTGGCCGCCTGCGGTGGCGCCGGCGACGACAAGAAGCCGGCCGCCGAGTCATCGAAGGCAGGTGCCGCCGAGTCGCCCGGCTTCCCGCGCACCATCACCCACGACAAGGGCACCACCGAGATCAAGGCCAAGCCCAAGCGCGTCGTGGCGCTGGACAACAGCCTGGTGGAGGCGGTCGTCGCCCTCGACGCGCCGCTGGTCGGCGGTATCGGGTCGTACCGTGACCAGAAGGGCTTCCCTCCCTACCTCGGTGACGCGGTGAAGGAGACGAAGGATGTCGGCCCGCTCGACAACCCCAACCTGGAGGCGATCGCGGCCCTCAAGCCCGACCTCATCGTCTCCGCGACGGTCCGTCACGCCGACTTCTACGACCGGCTGAGCCAGATCGCGCCGACCGTGTTCGTCAAGACCACCGGCCCGATCTGGAAGGAGAACGTCACCTTCCTCGGCCAGGCGCTGGGTCAGGAGGACAAGGCCTCCGCCAAGCTGACGGCGTACCAGACCCGTGCCAAGAAGATCGGTGACGCGATCAACGCCAAGGGCGGTGGCGCCAACGGCAAGCCCACCTTCTCGGTCGTCCGCTTCGTCGACGGTCCGACGCGCATCTACCTGCCCAAGACCTTCAGCGGCATCATCCTGAACGACATGGGCCTGACGCGGCCGGAGAACCAGCGTGACGAGGTGAAGTTCAACATCGAGATCAGCGAGGAGCAGATCCAGCAGGCCGATGCGGACCACATCTTCATGACCTCCTTCTCGGGCGGTGAGGAGCGCAAGAAGAAGTTCCTCGCCAACCCGCTGTGGCAGCGCCTGAACGCGGTCCAGAAGAACCAGGTCCACGAGGTCGACGACGCCATCTGGATGACCTCGGTCTCCCTCCAGGGCGCGGACGTGGTCCTCGACGACCTGGCGAAGGCCTTCCAGGTGGACCCCGCCAAGTAGGCGGCGCGCCCCACCAGCCCAAAGGGTCGGCCCCGGCCCGCGTACCTCGGTACGCGGGCCGGGGCCGACCCTTTGGTGTGTACGGGCGAGGGTGCGAGGCCCGCTCAGCCTTCGCCCTCGATCCGGCGCAGCCGTTCCGCGTCGCAGGTCCGGGGGCAGGTCGCGCAGGACCGGGCCGCGTCCAGGGTGTAGTACATGCAGCAGCCGAGCCGGGTGCGGGTCGGGTGCAGCTGCCCGGAGCGGTCCGCGAGCCGCCTGAAGTCGGCACCGCCGGGGAAGGGCGCGATGGCGGTCGGGAGCAGCTCGGTCGCCTCCCGCACCGCACGGTCCTCCTGGCCGAGTACGCGCCCGAGGTGCCAGATGCCGGAGACGAGGTCGTCGGCGACCATGCCCCACAGGGCCCGGTCCCGGCGTCGGACCCGCGGACCGATCGCGGCCAGCAGTGGCCGTACGTGATCGGCGACGGCCGCACGCAACTCGGCGCGCAGGGCCTCCTCGTCGGACACCGTCCGGGCCCCCGGCAAGTGCGCCGCCGAGTCGCCGGGCAGGCATGCGAATCCGGCCCCCGCAACGATCTCGAACGCGCCCGTCGAGAGGTCTACACGCACTTCGCGCGGTCGGATGCGCGGTACGCGCCGCTCCAGGTACCAGGCGCCGCTCATCAGCAGGCTGACGGACCAGAGGTAGTCGTGGAGCGCGCGCGACGCGGCGACGTCGGGACGCGGATCGTGCCCGTGCCCCGCCCGGATGCGTGCGGCCTCGGCGGCGACGAAGGCGTCCAGGGCGTCCTGGTCCCCGGCCGGTCGGGCGAGTTCCGCGCCGTTGACCCAGTGCCCGGGCTGCGCGATGCCGGTGGCCACCCGAACGTCCAGCGCCTCGCAGACGGCCGCGAGGCGACCGTAGGTCCGCGCGAGCGTGGCGGCGGCGGACGGGGCCGGCCGTACGGGCGACGCGATGCGCGGGACCGTGGTCATCGGTTCTCGATCATGTGCGGCACGAAAACTCCGGTTACGGAAGAGTAGGTAAGCCTTACCTTAACCCAATGCTTTATGATCATGCCAGCACGCCACACCCCGCGCCTCGAACCCGAGTTGAGACTAAGGGTTGGCTAACCTAAGCTGACTCGTGCTGGCGGATGAGGGAATCCGTCGGCACCGAGGCGTGCCGGAAAACAGTCAGCCCGCTCCCCCACAGCTCAGGATTCGGAAGGGGCTCAACCCATGCGGTTGTACCTGCTCGCACTCAACCCCACAGACTCGGTCACCGAGGGGTTCCTCCCGGCCGCGGCCCGACTCGGCCTCGACGTCACCGTCCTCACCGACCAGCCCGCGGCCCACCTCCGCACGGCGCCGGACGCCGAGGTCCTGGAGTGCGACGTACGCGACTTCCGCGCGGTCATCAGCCGGATATCCACCCACCACACGCCCGACGCCGTGTTCACCAACAGCGATCACCTCCAGACCCAAACGGCCCTGGCCGCGGACTACTTCGGCCTCCCCGCCAAGGACTGGCGGACGGCGCTGCGCGTCAAGGACAAAGCCCAGATGCGCCGCCACCTGACCGCGAGCGGACTCGACGCGGTGTGGTCGACGGAGCTGGCCGCCGGTCAGGACCCGGCCGGCCTCACCGCCCTCGACGTGCCCTACCCGTGCGTGGTCAAGCCCCGGGAGGGCGTGGCCAGCGAGGACGTGGTGCTGGTCGACGGTCCCGAGGAACTCGTACTGCGCTGCAAGGAGATACAGTCCCGCCGGCCGCGGGTGGCCCTGGTCGTCGAGGAGTACCTGGCCGGCGAACTGTGCAGCCTGGAGACCCTCGGCGACGGCCGGGTCCGCCACGTGCTGGGCGGCTTCCGCACCCGACTGTCCGCACCCCCGCACTTCATCGAGGAGCGCTCCACCTTCGTCAGCGCCCACCCCGAACACGTCGTCGAGCAGATCCTCG
Source organism: Streptomyces sp. ISL-43 (assembly GCF_018614195.1). Classification (GTDB taxonomy): domain Bacteria; phylum Actinomycetota; class Actinomycetes; order Streptomycetales; family Streptomycetaceae; genus Streptomyces. Next base: position 31,635 of record NZ_JAGGOT010000059.1, on the reverse strand, counting down.
CCCAGCTCGACGCCCTCGGCGTCGGATTCGGCATCTGCCACACGGAGTTCGTCGTGAAGGACGGCCGGGCCCGCATCATCGAGGTCAACTACCGGGCCATCGGGGACCAGATCGACCTGATGCTCGCGCGGCTGCTGGACATCCCGCTGTTCGAGCACGTCCTGCGCACCCACCTGGGCGAGCCGCTGCCCGCCGACCTCGGTGCCCGCACGGACGGCGTCGCCCTCGTCGACTACCCGTGCGCCCAGAGCGCCGGCGCGCTCACGGCGGCGCCCGGGCCCGCCGATCTCGTCGTCGAGGGAGTCGAGCTGACGTACCGGCCGCTGCGCGCCGTGGCGGAGCGGCACGAGCTGTACCACACCAACCGCGACTTCATCGGAGTGCTGCGCGCGCTCGGCCGCGACACGGACCACGAGACCGTCGAACGCGTCGCCGCCGACTACCTCGCGGCCCAGCGCTGGGAGATCACCCCGTGAGCACGACCGTCTCGGCCGCCACGGCCATCGCCACCGACTGCGGCACCACCGAAGCGGAACTCCTGCTCCGCGTTCTCGGCGCGCTCCTGCGCGAGGACGTGGCCGGTCTGCGCACCCGCACCACGCCCGTCGACCGTGCGGACGGGCGCTGGCTGCGGCTGCCGGCCGGCGACGGCGACGCCCTGCTCCTCCCGGTCGTCGAGGACGGCTACCAGAGCGAGTACGCCGCCCGGCTGCCGCAGCTCACCCGGGAGTCCGACGGCCGCGAGCTGACCACGCACGACGAGGTCCTCGACGCCCTGAGCGCGCTCGCCGACCCCGCCGACCGGGGCGGCTTCGACGCCTTCTCCGAGGAGTGCCGCCAGACCCTCGCGACCATGCGCCTGCACGGCCGCACCCGCGACGAGGTCGCCGCCACCCTGGCCGCCGAGCACGGCGCCGACCCCGCCCACTGGACCGGTATCGCGGGCGGGCTCGCCCACGACACGCTCGCCGCGCGCCTCGATCACCCCGTGTACCCCACCGCGCGCGGTCGATCCGGCCTCGACGAGGACCAACTGCGGTCCTACGCGCCCGAGTTCCACCCGCGCTTCGCGCTGCGCTGGATCGCCGTGCCGCACCGGGACCTCACCGTGGCCGGCGGCCCGGCCGCGCTGCCCGCCGCCTGGCCCACCCCGGCCGCGCTCGGCCTGCCCGAGCTCGACCACAGCCACCTCGCCCTTCCCGTACACCCGCTCACGGTCGGCGCACCGCTGCGCGAGGCCCTGCGCGCCGCGGGCCTGGCCGACCGGGCCGTCCTCGCCGAGCGCCCGTACCTGGACGTCGTCCCCACGCTGTCCATGCGTACGGTCGCCGTCACGGGCGACCCCACCCTGCACATCAAGGTCCCGATGGCCACCGCCACCCTGGGACTGCGCAACCGCCGCATCATCAGGCCCGGCTTCCTCGCCGACGGGGTCGCGGGCCAGCGCCTGCTGGAAACCGTCATCGCACGCGAACCGCGCTTCCAGGGCGTGATCCTGCACGCCGACGAGACCGTCCACGCCCACGCCGGACACGAGCTCCTCGCCGCGCTCTGCCGCCGCTACCCGGCCGGCCTCGAAGACGCCGTCGTCACCCCGCTCGCCGCACTGCTCGCCGAAGCCCCCGGCGGGCGGCTGCTGATCGACCACCTCGCCGACCGGTTCTACGGCGGCGACCCGATCGCCCTGCTGGACGCCTACCTGCGGCTGCTCCTCGACTGGCAGACGACCCTGTTCGGCTACGGCATCGCCCTCGAGTCGCACCAGCAGAACATCTCCCTCGTCCTCGACCACGGTCCGGCCGGTGCCACCCGCATGCGACTGCTACTCAAGGACGACGACAGCCCGCGCGTCAACGCGGCCCGCGTACGCGCGACGCTCGGCGCCGACGCCCCGCTCGGCTTCGACGACGCCCGCGTCCTGTGCGACGACGACCGACCGCTCACCGACATGTTCACCACGATCACCCTGCACCTGTGCGCCGGTTCGTACGCCTTCGGGCTGGCCCGGCACGGCCGCGCCGAGGCCGGGACCCTGCTGGACCTCGTACGCGACCGGCTCGCCGAGGCGGTCGGACGGCTCGGCACCGGACCGGGAGAGCCGGGCGCCACGCTGCGCGCCCACGTCCTGGACGCCCCGCAGCTGCCGATCAAGGCGATGGTCAGCGCCGGAACCCTGCTCAGCAAGGAACGCTCGGGCGCCGCCGACATCAACAAGCACTACACCACCGGCCCCAACTACCTGCTGCGCGCGGAGGGTCCGCAGTGAGCGCGAGCGCACCAACCGACCGGCGCGGGGCGTACTCCGCGGCCGGCCCCGGGCCGCGCCCGGCCCTCGGCCGCAGACAGGTGCACGCCGTCGCCGGCTGCTACTTCGTGGCCTCCTTCGCCGCGCTCGGCCTGCCGCCCTTCCTCACCGAGATCCTCCCGGAACTCGGCGACCGCGACGCGAGCTGGGCCGGCGTGCTCTACATCGTCCCGACCGTCTTCGCGGCCGTCGGCGCCCCCCTGTGGGGGCGGATCGCCGACCGGTTCGGCCGCAAACGACTGCTGCTGCGCGCCCAGTTGGGTCTGGCGGTGTCCTTCCTGCTGGCCGGCTGGGCCGACTCGATCGCCGCCTTCACCGTGGCCCTGGCGCTCCAGGGCATCCTCGGCGGTACCTTCGCCGCCTCCAACGGCTACCTGGGCGCCGCTCTGGAGGGCCCGCAGCTGTCCAAGGCCCTCACCCTGATGCAGGGCGCTGCCCGCGCTGCCCTGGTCTTCGCTCCGATCGCGGTGGGCAGCCTCTCGCCCTGGCTGTCACCGCACCGCCAGTACGCCCTGCTGGCCGTCCTGCCGCTGACGGCCGCGCTGCTGATCGCAGCGCTGCCGGAATCCCGTGGCGTCCGGACGAAACCCGAGGAGCGGCCGGCGGCCGACGACACCCCGGTAGCCGGGAAGCAGGACGAAGGCCCCCGCACCGAGCGCATGACCTCCCTGCACGGCCTGTACGCACTGGAGTTCGCGTTCGTCTTCTCCACGGTCATCTCCTTCCCGTACTTGATCTCCCTCATCGAGGAGCGGATCCCCGGCACCTCCGCGGCGGTCTCCGGCGTCCTCTTCGCCCTGCCCCACCTGTGCTATCTCGCAGCGGCGATGTGGGTGCACTCGGCCTTCCACCGGTGTCCCCGCCTCGGTGTCGCGCTCGGCTTCGCCTGCATAGCCATCGGCCTGGCCGGGCACGGACTGGCCCATTCGCTCGCCACTTTGGTCGCCGTACGCCTGCTGCTCGGCGCGGGCCTCACCCTCGGCCTCGTCTGCCTCGCCGTGATGGCCTCCGACTGCGCCAAGGGCCGGGCCCCGGGCGGGCTGTTCGGCTCGATCGAGTTCTTCTCCAAAGCCGGCGCCGTCGTCGCCGGCCTGGCCGCGGCCGCGGGCAACAGCCTGTACGGGCCGACCGCGCCCGTGCTCACCGGCACCGCCGTGGCAGTGGTCACCGTCTGCGTGACCGCCCTTCCGGCCCTGAACCTTCGTTCCCCCCGCTCTCTCCGCACACGCTGGAGCCGTTGATGTCTCTGACCGATGCAATCGGTACCGCTTCCGCCGCCACCCGCGCCGCCGTCGCCCCCTCCACCGCACCGGCCGGGCTGCCCACGGCCGACGAAGCGGTCGCCCACACCCTCCTGAACTGCCTGCTGCGCGAGCTGTCCGGACCGGAACACCAGACCGCCGTGGCGGACGGCCACCTGCTGCTGTGGCTGCCCCGCCGCGGGGTACTGCTGCGCGCCGCCCTGCGGCGTACGTCGCTGCTGGGTGCGCACCGGTTCACCGGACCGGTGCGGGAGCGGCAGGACGGCGGATGGGCCGAGATCGACTGGCGCCGCCTCGCCGAGTACGTCCACGACGAGCTGACCCTGCGGACCGACGTGCGCAACGGGGAGTTCCTGGAGCAGATCGCCTCCAGCCATCAGGCGGTGTCGGCCGCGCTCGCCCTTCGCGCCGACCGGCCGGCCACGGACACCGTCGTCGGGGACGGCGACGGGCTCGCCGCCTACGTGGAATCCGAGCAGTCCCTCGTCTTCGGCCACCGCTTCCACCCCACCCCCAAGGCCCGTACCGGCGACACCGCTTCCTGGCTCGCGTACGCGCCCGAGACCGGCGCCTCCTTCCCACTGCGCCACCTCGCCGTCCGCGAGCACCTGATCGCGCAGGAGACCTCCGCCGAGGGTTCGGCGCAGGCCCTCGACCGGCTCCGCGCCGATGTGCCCGAGGGCTACCGGCTGCTGCCCGTGCACCCGTGGCAGTACGAGATGCTGAGCCACCACCCGCAGCTGCGCGCGGCATTGGACCGCGGCGACATCCTGGACCTGGGCGTCGGCGGCAAGCCGTTCGCCGCCACCGCCTCGGTGCGCACGCTGTACGACGGCAACACCTTCCTGAAGTTCAGCCTCAACATCCGCATCACCAACTGCCTGCGAAAGAACGCGAGTTACGAACTCTCCGGCGCGGTCGCCCTGACCCGCCTGCTGGCCCCGGTCCTCGCGGACCTGGAGAGCCGCTTCCCGGGCACCGCCATGCTCCGCGAGCCCGCCTACCGCAGCATCGCCCTGCCCGGCCCCGACGGCACCCCGGACCGCTCCCTCCTCGAGGGCTTCGGCGTGATCCTCCGGGAGGGCCTGCTCGCCCGGCTCATGCCCGGCACCACTCCCCTGCTCGCCGCCGCCGTCGCCGACGAGTACCCCACCGGCCCGGGACACATCTCCCACCTGCTGGCAGACGCCTCCGCGCAGAGGGCACTCGACTGGTGGACGGCGTACCTCAAGCTGCTCGTCCCGCCGGTCATGGCCGCGTACTTCGACCACGGACTCGTACTCGAGCCGCACCTGCAGAACGTCGTCGTCTGCGTCGACGAGGAGGGCATGCCGGCCCAGGTCCTCTTCCGCGACCTGGAGGGCACCAAGCTGGTCCCCGAGCAGCACGCGGACCTTCTCGCCGCCCTGCCGCAGGAGGTCGCGGCCCCGATGACGTACGACGCCGAGCGCGGCTGGGACCGGGTCGTGTACTGCCTGCTGGTCAACCACATCGCCGAGATGCTCGCCGCCCTCGCGGACCTGCACCCGCACTCGGAAGCAGCCCTGTGGGCCCAGGTCCGCGCCACCCTGCAGGCGTACGCCGACCTGGGCGGCTGCCCGCCGCGGCTGGCCGCCCTCCTCGCCGGGGTGCCGCTGCCCGCCAAGGCCAACCTGCTCACCCGCTGGGAGCGCAAGGCCGACCGGGACGCCGGCTACGTCCGGCTCGCCTCCCCGTTCGCCGAGGACGTGCTGTCCCAGGCACTGCGGAACCAGACCGACGACCGCCACGACCACGACCTCGAACACGCACGAGACACACGGAGCGCCCGATGACCACCCCGACCCCCGCGGTGCGCGACCGCCTGCTCGCCCTCGACAGCGCCGAACTGCCCTCCTACCTGTACGACTTGAGCGCCCTGCGCGAGCACGCCGCCACCGTGCGGGCCGCCCTCCCGGAACGGGTCGAGCTGTACTACGCGGCCAAGGCCAACCCGGAGGCCGAGATCCTGGCCGCCCTCGGCCCTTACGTCGACGGCTACGAGGTCTCCTCCGGCGGAGAACTCGCCCACGTGGCCAAGGCCGCGCCGGGCCGCCCGCTGGCCTTCAGCGGGCCCGGCAAGACGCCCGCGGAACTCACCACCGCCCTCGAACTGGGCGTGGAGCGCTTCCACGTGGAGAGCCTGCATGAACTGCACGTACTGGCCGCCCTCGCCGCCCGCACCACCCCCGGCCGCGGGCCCCTCCCCGGGATCCTGCTCCGCTTCAACCTCCCCCTGGCCGCCGCCTCCCTCGAAGGCAGCTCGCTGGCCATGGGAGGCCGTCCGACGCCCTTCGGACTCGACCCGGCCGACGCCGACACGGCCGTCCGCCTGCTCACCGACGGCACCTACCCGCAGCTCCGGCTGCTGGGCGTGCACGCCCACCTGGCCAGCGGCCTCGACGCCCCGGAGCAGCTCGCGGTCGCCGAATCGGTCGTCGCCTGGGCCGCCGACCTCGCCGCCCGGCACCGGATCCGGCTCACCGAGGTCAACGTGGGCGGCGGCATGAGCGTCGACTACGCGGCCCCGGAGCGCCGCTTCGACTGGACGGCGTACGGCGCGGGCCTCGGCCGCCTCGCGGACGCGCACCCGGACCTCACCCTGCGGATCGAGCCGGGGCGCGCCGTGAGCGCGTACTGCGGCTGGTACGCCACCGAGGTGCTGGACGTGAAGCACAGCCACGGCGAGGAGTTCGCCGTGGTCCGCGGCGGCACCCACCACATGCGGACCCCGGCGACCAAGGGACACGACCAGCCCTGCACCGTGATTCCCGTGAGCGAGTGGCCCCACCCCTGGCCCAGGCCGTCCGCTGCCGCCGCCACCGGACGGGTCACCCTCACCGGCCAGCTCTGCACCCCGAAGGACCTGCTGTCCCGGAACGTGCCGGCCCCCGGTCTGCGGGCCGGAGACCGTGTGGCCTTCGGGCTCGCGGGCGCCTATGCCTGGAACATCTCGCACCACGACTTCCTGATGCACCCGCGGCCCGGGTTCCACTTCCTCACCCCGTAGCCGACAGCGTGAAGACCCGGCATCGGCGCCGACCGCCTCCAGGCTGAACGGCTTCCACGCCGACGCCGGACGCCGCCCGTCCCTTCCCCCGGCAGCGGGGAAGCGACGGGCGCCCTTACGTCGGGTGGCGGCGCTCACGCGGCCGCCCGAGGCGGCTGATCGTACGATGACCGCATGACCAGCACTTCGCGGCCCGTGTGGCGCCGGCCTGCCGGGCACGGCCCCGTGCTGCGGGTGCTCGCGGTGCCGGCGGGCGGGCCGGCGATGCGCGGCCTGGGACCCGAGGGGGCGCCGCCCGGCGTGGCCCAGCCGCGACTCCTGCGGATATAGAGCGGCCCGCACGGCACCCCCATGTCCCGGCTCCGCCGTGTGACGTGTGGCGTATGCCGCGCTGAAGGCCATGCCCTCACTTCCGCACCGGCACATGCCCGCTTCAGGGCTGCGCGTCAAGGAGCGCACCACCATGCACAAGCACTTCGTCCGCCGTACCGCCGTCGTCGCCGCCGCGGGCGCGGCCGCGCTCGTCCTCGTCGCCTGCGGGTCGGGCGACGACACCTCCGCCGGGCACGCCGGCCACAGCTCGACGCCGCCCGCCGCTTCGTCCGCGGCGCCCGCTACGCCCGCTACGCCCGCTACGCCCGCGCAAGGACAGCACAACGCCGCCGACGTCGCCTTCGCGAAGGGGATGATTCCCCACCACCGCCAGGCCGTCGAGATGGCCGGCCTCGCCCCCGCCCGCGCGGAGTCGGCCGAGGTGAAGAAGCTCGCCGACGAGATCGCGAAGGCCCAGGACCCGGAGATCCGGACGATGTCCGGATGGCTGACCTCCTGGGGTGAAGAGGTACCCGCCGAGGGCGCGACGGACCACTCCGGGCACGGCGCCGGGGTGATGACGGCCGAGGAGATGGACAAGCTGGAGAAGTCCTCGGGCAAGGCGTTCGACACCGCCTTCATGGAGCTGATGATCAGGCACCACGAGGGCGCCGTGGCGATGGCGAAGACGGAGAAGGCCGGCGGCGCCTTCCCCGTGGCCAGGACGATGGCCGATGCGATCACCACGTCGCAGACCGCGGAGATCGCCAGGATGAGCAGCCTCCTCGGCAAGAACTGACCCACCCGGCGGAGGGGTTCGACGGCCCGTGCGGCCCGTTCCGCACGCCGTGTCACGGCCGGGTGAGGAGCCAATCGGTCCTGTCCGGGCCGGTGAGACCGAGGACGGGGTCGGCCACGGTGCCGCCGGCAACACGGATCTCGACGTCGGAGGCGGGCAGGCAGTGCGTGACCTCGTCCCGGTCCAGCCAGACCTGGACCGAGGTCGTCATCTGCGGGGAGTCGAGGCTCCAAGCGGCCTCCTCCGAACATGCTCCCCACCGCAAGGTGTACCGCCCTCCCTGTCCGTAGGGTGCGCCGGTCAGCGTGAGGGTGAGGTCGTGCTCGGGGGCGGTCCAGGTTCCGGAGAAGTCCACGTCGTCCATCCCCGCCTCCGTGGACATCGAGACCGCCGCCACCAGCGCGACGACGGAGAGGGCGGCCGCGCCCATCCCGGCACGACACGCGGGTGCCCCTCCGCCCCCACCGCCCGGTCCGGGCCGGGACGCACGTCGGAAGCTCAACAGGGTGGCGACGAAAGACGCGAACACAGCGACGACGCACCAGGTGAACCAGAAACCCGTCCCCGACTCCAGCAGCATCACCACTACCGCCGGGATGGCCACCGCCGAAGCGGCCGCCCACCACGCCGCCTCGGGCGTCCGCCGTACCAGCGCGATCACGAAGGCCACGGCCGCCTGCAACTCGGCCATGAGCAGCACGCCCAGCGCGAGAAAGACACCCGAATAGTCGGGTCTCAGCCTGGTGGGGTCCGCAAGTGCGAAACCTGCCGCCAGCCCCACCGCCTCGGTGACGAACACCGACCACAGCACGATACCGAGCCGTCGTCGCGAAAGCCTGCCCATGCGCCCCCCATTTGAACGAGTTCAATCGTTGGGTACATGCTACCGATCTACGCCGGCCGTACCGCGGCCGCGTTGCGGGGGGTCTCTCCCGGCCGCATCGTTGACCTTGCCGCCGCGCTCCTCCGGCACGCGCTCTCCGTGGACGGCCTGAGCCCGTCGGACCCGGCCCACCCGTCCCCCACGCGCCGAGGCCGCCGGACGGGACACTCACGCCGTCGTCGCGGCGTTCACCGCACCGGCGTCCGCCGAAGCCTCGCGGTGGACGTCGCGCGGGCCGAGATAGACCTGCGCCCGGACAGCTTCACCACCGGCGCCCCGACCGCTCCTCTCGCCCCCACACGAAGGACGTCACCATGAGCACCCTCGACTTCCGTGTCATCGACCTGGACTTCCCCGTCGGCTCGAAGAACAAGACCGCCACCCTGATCACCGGCGAGGAGCAGGCTCTCCTGATCGACACCGGGTTCACCCGCGCCGACGGCCACCGCCTGGCCGCCGAGATCCTCGACTCCGGCAAGACGCTGACGAAGGTCTTCGTCAGCCACGCCGACCCCGACTACTACTGGGGCGCCGAAGTGATCGACGACGCCTTCCCCGGCGCCGAGGTCCTCGCCACCCCGCTGGTGATCGAGCACATCAAAGACGCGTACGAGGGCAAGCTCAAGGCCTGGGAGCCGGTCGGCGCCAACCGCCCCACCCGCCTGGTCGAGCTGACCCCGCTGACCGGTGACATCACCTTCGAGGGGCACGCCTTCCAGCTCAAGGGCGGTCACCGGGGCCTGCCCGACCGGCACTACCTGTGGCAGGCCGAGCACCGGGCGATCGTCGCCGGTGTGCTGCTCTTCGACGACGAGCACGTCTGGGTCGCCGACACCGGCAAGCCCCAGGACCGCGCCGTGTGGATCGAGCTGCTCGACGAGATGACCGCGCTGGAGCCGGCCTTCGCCGTCCCTGGCCACCGGCTGCCCACCGACGCGGCCCTCGACGCGAGCCCGATCGCGTACACCCGCGACTACCTCCGGGCCTTCGAGGAAGAGCTGGGCAAGGCCGGCAGCGCCGAGGCGTTGACGAAGGCGATGGTCGCCCGCTACCCCGACTCCGGGATGCTCATCGCCGCCCAGATCGGCGCCAAGGTCGCCACGGGCGAGATGACCTGGGGCTGACCCGCCCCCACGGTCCGCTGCCGGGCACCCTGCGGCCTCCGGCACCGGACCTGCTCCGAGGCTCCGGGCCGGGGAGCTTATCGGCATCCACGACCGCGTTGCGCCGGAGCCTCAGCCGTCGGCCAGGGTGCGGTCGAGGAGGGAGAGCAGGCGGTCCCAGTGGCGCTGCAGCGCGGAAGGGTTGAAGGCATCGGTGTCGGACATGGTGAAGCCGTGGACGGTGCCGGGGTAGATCTCGGTGGTGTAGCCGACACCCGCGGCGTCGAGGGCCTGGTTGAGCTCGCTGATGGCCTCGGGCGTCAGGTCTCCTTCGGCGAGTCCGAGGTGGACCTGGGCGGTGAGCTCGGAGAGCAGGCGGTGCGGGCTGTCGGGCGCGTCGGTGACCAGAAGGCCGGGGTGGAATCCGGCGACGGCGGCCACTCGGCCGGGGTGGGCCGATGCGGTGCGCATCGCCAAGGCGGCGCCCAGGCAGTAGCCGATCACGGCGACGGGTCCCGCGCCGACCTCGGGCCGGGTGGTGAGGAAGCGGAGGTAGGCGTCGGCGTCGCGCAGGACACGTTCGGTGGTGTGCGCCTCGATCAAGGGCATCAGCTGCGCGATGACCGCGGGCCGGATCTCTGCCGCGATGTGCTCGGGAAGTTCGGTCACCGGTGCCGGGCCGTGCCGGTAGTAGAGGTTGGGGACGAGTACGTAGTACCCGTGCTCGGCCAGTTCGCGGGCCCTCTCCTCCAGCTCGGGCCGCACGCCGAAGGCGTCGCTGTACAGCAGCACCCCCGGGTGCCGCTCGCCGTGGTCGGGGAATGCGGCGAAAGCGTCGGCCCGGCCGTCCGTGGTGGGAATCCGCACTGTCTTGGTGGGCAAGATCTTCCTTCCTTGGAGTTCGCTGGAGTTCGCTCAATAAACGTTTATTGCACTAACGTTTTCGGCACGAGTGAACGTATATCGTTAGTCGAACTAACGCAACAGGTAGGGTGGGCGCCATGACCAGAGACGAAGCCGCGCACAGACCCGACGACGGCGCACCCAAGACGCCCGACAGGCTGCGCCGGCGCGCGAGCCGGCTGTTGTCGCAGCTGACCATGCGGTCGGACCGGCTGATCACCGAGGGGCTGGCCCGGGCCGACGCCCGCAACTGGCACTACGCCGTGCTCGCCTCACTGCAGGAGTACGGGCCGGGCAGCCAGGCGGAGCTGAGCAGGCGCTCCGGCATCTACCGCAGCGACATGGTCGGCGTGCTCAACGAACTGGCCGAGCGTGACCTCGTCGGGCGGGCACCGGATCCCGACGACCGGCGCCGCAACATCATCACGATCTCCGCCCAGGGCCGCCGCCACCTGCGCCTCCTCGACACGGTCCTGGACGACCTCCACGACGAACTGCTCGCGCCGCTGAGTCCGGTCGAACGCGACCAGCTCGTGCAGCTGCTCACCCGCTTGCTGGACCACCACACCCGGACATCCTGAGCCGAGCCGCCCGACCGATGCCGCACAGATGACCCGTCAACGGCTCTGGGAAGTGAGCGGAAAGGCCTTGGATCCAGGCCCGCACGTCGGCGGTGGCGTTCGGGGCAGCTACGGGTACTGGGCATCCTGCCCGACCAGCCCGGCTCGGGGTTCAGCTGGTCTGGGCGGCGTGCGGGCGCAGCAGCCGTTGCCGCAGCAGGTCCAGGAGAGCGGTGGCCGCGGGGCTGGAGGGGCCGTCTGTCCGCCAGGTCAGTGCGAGCCGGCCGCGCAGCCCCGGCTCGGTGATCTCCAGCGTCCGCAGCCCGAAGGCCGACGCCGCGCCGGCGGGGAGAGCCGGAACCACCGCCACGCCGAGGCCGCGGGCGGCGAGCTGTGCGAGGAACAGCGGAGCGGCTGCCTCGAAGGCGATGCGGGGCTGGAACCCCGCCTGCGCGCAGGCACGGTCCAGTACTCCACGGATGCCCGTGCCACGCGGCAAGCTGATCAGCGGTCGGTCGCGGAGCTCGGCCAACGGAATGCTCGTGCGGTTCGGGGGCGTGAGGGCCGGGTCGCCCGGGGCGACGGCCGCGACCAGGGGTTCGTCGACCAGGACCTGGACGGAGAGGCCCGGCCGGGGCTCCTCGTCCGCGAGTCCGATCACGGCGAGGTCGAGTTCCCCTCGGTGCAACGCGGTGAGCATCTGGTCAGAGGTGTTCTCGGTCAGCGCGATCTCCACTTGGGGGTGGTCCTCGTGGAAGCCGGCCAGGACGGCGGCCAGGTCGAACTCATGGGCTGCCGCGGCCGCGCCCGAGACGAGGCCGAGGGTGACCTTGCCACGGAGCAGCCCGGTGAACTCGTCCGCTGTCTGCCGTACCGCTTCGACGGCGCTGAGCGCGGCCCGCGCGTACGGCAGTACGGCCTCGCCCACCTCCGTCAGGGTCATCGACCGGCCCGAGCGGTCGAGCAGCGGATGACCGAGTTCCTTCTCGAGCTGCCGGACTTGGGCGCTCACACCGGGCTGCGCCAGGTGTAGCCGGGCGGCGGCGCGGGTGAAGTTGGCTTCCTCCGCGACCGTGACGAAGTACCTCAGCTGCCGGATCTCCATAACTGGTCATTCTAGTTGCGAGACATGGAAACTCTTGGACTTATGGCCGGCCTGCCGAGAGCCTTGAAGGCATGGGGAAAACGACGCACCGCAGGCCGGCGGCGGACATCCGAGCCGCGATCGCAGCCGAACGCCGGGAGCTGGCGGCCGTACTGGACGGCTTGTCGGCCGAGGAGTGGGACGCGCCGACCCTGTGCGGGGGGTGGCGGGTCCGGGAAGTCGCGGCCCACATGACGATGGGGTTTCGGTACCCGCTCGCCAAGACGGCGCGGGAACTCATCAGGGCGCGAGGCAGCCTCCACCGGATGACCGACCGATGCGCCCGCAAGGACGCGGCGGCCCATTCGACGCGTGAACTCGCCGCCTTGCTCGGCGACAACGCGGATCACCCCTGGAGGCCGCCGGTCGGCGGCATCGAGGCGGCCTTGGGCCACGATGTGATCCACGGCCTGGACATCACGGTCGCGCTGGGCCTCGGGCGCCGGGTTCCCGAGGAGCGCGTGCGCATCCTTCTGGAACGCCTCGACGCCAGGACCCTCAAGTTCTTCGGAGCCGACCTGGGCGGCATCGAACTCCGCGCCGACGACCTCGACTGGTCCTTCGGTACCGGAACACCCCTGTCCGGCGCCGCGCAGGACCTCCTCCTGCTCGCATACGGACGACGGCTCCCCTCAGGACACCTCCGCGGCGAACTGCGCGATCGCTTCCTCGCCGCGCAAGCGTGACGGGGGTTGTCGCCGGGCGGGCACCGCCGGATGTGACCGACGTTGAGCAACTCACTGGCGATCTCGGGCCCTTGCGAGCGAGCATGGAACGATGAGTGATCAACCCGCACGATGGACCCGGTCGACCGTTTACCCCGACATGTGGACCGACCCGGACGACGACCCCCGCCACAGCGAAGGAGCCGGTCCGGACGGTGAGCTCGCGACGCTGCAGGACTTCCTGACGGGCTACCGCATGACCCTGCGGATGAAGTGCGAGGGGCTCGATGCGGAGCAACTGGCCCGCCGGTCGGTTCCGCCGTCGACGATGTCGCTGCTCGGCCTGCTTCGGCACCTCGCCGAGGTGGAACGGGACTGGCACAACTGGATCAGCGACGGTGATCCGCTGCCGAAGCTGTACGGCGAGCGTGACGCGGACTTCGGCGGAGCCGTCGCCGAGCAGGCCGTGGTCGACGCCGCGTACGCCGATCTGGCGCGCGAGCAGGACGCGACCGACGCCGCGCTGGCAAAGCACCCGGATCTGAGCGAGCGTCTGCGGAAGGACGGGATCGCGGTGCGGGAGCTGATGGTGCACCGGATCGACGAGTACGCCCGTCACTGCGGGCACGCCGACCTGCTGCGCGAGTGCGTCGACGGAAGGGTGGGCCAGTAACACTGGGCTGCCACAACGTCCCTACCCATAATGAACGGCATGGCTGACAACACACTTTGGGTGGGAGTGCTCACGGGATGCACTGCCGTCGTCGCGAGTTGGGTGACCAGCCGCGGGACGGCCAGGGCGGCCCGGATACAGGCCGAGACTGCCGCGACCAGCCAGCAGACGGACCGGATACGGAGCGCGCGGCGCGGTGCGTACGTGGACGTCATCGAGCAGGCGCAAAAGATGGGCGACCTCTACTGGAAGGTCTCCGATGCCCACGCCGATCCGGACAGCGACAATCGCACGAGCACGCTCAGGGACCTCCGGATCCGGCTGCGCGACGCCTATGCCGTACTGCGCCACCGCGTGTGGGTGGTGGAGCTGGAAGGGCCCTCGAGCGTCGCGGCCACCGCTGATCGGCTGCGCCGTGCCACGTCCGACAACTACCGGGCGCTGGAAGCCATGATCAGTGGCGATCTCGACGCGGGACGACGCTTCAACGAGTGCTACGCCCCTTTCTGGCAGTCGGTCCTCGCCTTCGTGACCGACGCACGAGAGGCACTGCAGGACGCCTCGATCTCCGCACCGGCGACCAGTGGGCGCCGGTAGCGGGGCCTTGGCTCACCACGCCGTCGGACCCCAGGCGGGGATCTCCCGGCTCCCGGGGACCGCGCACGGCGCCGCAGCGCCACTTGACCGCCGGGGGCCTGGTGACAGTAAGTGACCGCGGCCGCTCCTCCGTGACGGTGCGAACAGGCTGATCGAGGCCCGGCGGGTGCGAGCCCGGAGCTCCGCCTGTCCGGGCCCGGACCCCAAGGGGTTCAAGATGCTCCACGGGGCGGTCCGGGGCACGGTGGGAGGACTGGGGCGACGCCTACGGGGCAGGCACAAGCGCGAGGCCAGGCGCCTTTCCGTACGCTCGTCCGCGAGCCGCGGCCGGCCGTCGACGGAGGCGGGCGACGACGGCCGACGGCAATGGCTGTCGGGCAAGGCTGGCGCCTGGGCGCGGCCGGAGGAGGATGAGAAGAGGGCCGCCAGGGCGAAGCGAAGGGACTGGATCGTCGGGCCGAGGGCCGCGGCTCCCGTGCCGTCCCGCCGCAGTGGGTGAAGGAGGTCCGGTCATGAGCGCGTCCGAGGCGTTCCATGCCGAGCCCGGCCCCATGGGAGTGGTTCCCTCCGAGCCCGGCGGCCTGCTGGACGTCCTGAGCGTGGCCGCGGTGGTCCTGGACACCGAGGGGCGGATCACGTTGTGGAGTCCTCAGGCCCAGGATCTGTTCGGCTGGTCCGCCAAGGACGCGCTCGGCAGGTACGCCGCCAAGCTGCTCGTCGCCGAGGAGTACGTCGACTTGGTCCGGGAACTGTTCGCCAAGGTCATGGCCGGCGGCGGCGCCTGGGCCGGGGTCTTCCCCATACGGCACAAGGACGGTTCCACGAAGCTGGTGGAGTTCCGCAACATGCGGCTCCTGGACGAGCGCGGCGGCGTGTACGCGCTGGGCATCGCCTGCGACGAGGCCGTTCTGCGCGGCGTGGAGCGGGACCTGGCGCTCTCGGTGCGGCTGGTGGCGCAGTCCCCGCTCGGGCTGGCGGTGCTGGACACCGACCTGCGCTACGTCCTGGTCAACCCGACGCTGGAGCGGATCAACGGCCTGCCCGCAGATCAGCATCTGGGCCGGACGGTCGGTGAGGCCCTGCCGTTCCTGGACACCGAGGTGATCGAAGCCTCCATGCGTCAGGTCCTCGACACGGGCGTACCCCTCCTGGACCAGTTCGCCATCGGGCGCACCCCCGCCGACCCGGACCGGGAGCACGCCTGGTCCGGGTCGTACTACCGGCTGGAGGACCCCGGCGGGCGAGTGATCGGTGTCGCCCTGTCGATGGTGGACGTCACCGACAATTACCAGGCGACC
This sequence comes from Streptomyces sp. ISL-43, assembly GCF_018614195.1. Taxonomy (GTDB): domain Bacteria; phylum Actinomycetota; class Actinomycetes; order Streptomycetales; family Streptomycetaceae; genus Streptomyces. The sequence continues at coordinate 16,103 of NZ_JAGGOT010000059.1, read as the reverse complement.
ACGGCGGCAGCCGAGGCCCGTAGGCGCCTGGACCTCATCGCCCGGGCCTCGGTGACCATCGGAACCACCCTGAACCTGAAGCGCACGGCCCGCGAACTCGCCGGACTCGTCGTGGCCGACCTGGCCGACCTCGCCTCCGTCGACGTCCTCGACTCCGTCCTGGAAGGCAGCGTGACCTCGGCGCCCGGCCCGGGGACGGGCCAGGCCCTCTTCATGGCCCTGGCGATAGCGGCGTCCTACGAGACGGACGCCGTCCGCGCGGCCGACCCGGTGGGCGAGCGCACGACCTACCCGGCCGAGCGCCTGGTCACTCGTTGCGTGACCGGCGGGCGTCCCGTCCTGGTGTCGCACATCGCCCGCCCGGACCTGCGGCGCATCGCGCGCGACGAGGCCGCCGCGGACCTCCTGGCCCGGGAGGGCGCACACTCCTACATGGCCGTGCCGCTGACCGCGCGCGGCCAGGTCCTCGGCGTCCTCGGCCTCGTGCGCACCCGCAACCCGCTCCCCTTCAACCACGACGACGTCACTCTGGCCGTCGAACTGGCCACCCGCGCCGCCATCGCGATCGACAACGCCCGCTGGTACCAGCACGCCGCCGACACCGCCCTCACCCTTCAGCGGCACCTTCTGCCACACCCCCCGCCCCAGGCCGCCGGCCTCCAGATCGCCTACCGCTACCAGCCCGCGGCAGCGGCCAGCGGGATCGGCGGTGACTGGTTCGACGCGATCCCCCAGTCCAAGGACAAGACCGCCCTCGTGGTCGGCGACGTCATGGGACACGGCGTCCATGCCGCCGCCACCATGGGGCAGCTGCGCACGGCCACCCGCACGCTGGCAGACCTCGGCCTCGACCCTGCCCGAGTCCTGCGCCACCTCGACCACATCACCGCCGGACTGGATCAGACCATCGCGACCTGCGTCTACGCCACCTGGGACCCGCACCGCTCCCGCTGCCGCGTCGCCCTCGCCGGCCACCCGCCGCCCGTCGTCATCCGGTCGGGGCAGGCCCCCGTACTGCTCGACCTCCCCGCCGGCGTACCGCTCGGCACATGCGGTCTCGGCGGCCCGGATTTCCAGACCACCGTCCTCGACCTGACCCCCGGCGACCGGCTCGTCCTGTACACCGACGGCCTCGTCGAAACCCGCGACGAGGCCCTGGACGACCGTCTCGACCTCCTCCTCAGCCTCCTCACCGATCCAGGCCTCTCGCCGGAGGCCACCTGCGACCGGCTGTTGGCCGCCCTACGGCACCCCGACGCCGCCGATGACGTCGCCCTCGTCATCGCCCACGTGCGTCCCCACCCGCCCACCGACGACGCGAGCCCGGACCCGGCCCCGGGGAACCGGTGATCAGGCGGGCCGACAGCGCATCACGGCGGGATTCCGAGAGGGCGTGCTGCACGCCGTGTCCGCCGTCTGCACCCACCTCGGCTGCCTCGTCGCCTCGAACCCGCCGATGAGGTCGTGGGCTCCGGTCAGGCGGACAGCGCGGCGTCGAGCATCCGCCGGACCACCGTGGTCAGCTCGGCCACATCCGGCAGCGGGCGGGTCGCGGCCAGTGAGCCGGCGAGCCGGTCGTACAGCAGGCCGTCCGTCCAGGCGACGAGCAGGTCCGCTGCCGGCTCCGGACGCGGAGCCCCGAGCGCTGCCAGCAGGGTGACGGCCCTGGACCGGGCGGCGAGGCCGGCGGTCTGCAGGTCGGCACGAAGCTCCGGCCGACGGGTTGCCTCCAGGCTGAGTTCGAAGCGGGCGAGCTGGCGGTCGCGCGCCGCCGTCAGCCAGTGGTGCAGCAGTGCGGCCAGCGCGTCCGCGGCGGAGTCCATGTCCGGGCGTCCGTGGTCCGCTTCCCAGCGATCGACGTCGGCGACCGAGAGTTCGGCCAGGCGGAGGTAGCAGGCGCTGATCAGAGCGCTGCGGGTGCGGAAGTAGTACGACGTGCTGCCGGCCGGCAGGCCCGCGGCGGCGTCGACCGCTCGATGGGTCAGGCCGCGCAGCCCGGCGGAGGCCACGGTGCTGATGGCGGCGTCGGCGATCAGGTCTCGGCGGTCGGGGATGGACATACCCGCACTCTACAGATGTAGAGTGCGGGGCATCCGCCTCTACAGGTGTAGAGGCTATGGGGAGGGGCAGTCGACATGCGTGTTCGTCATGCTGTTGTGGCAGGAGGCGGAATCGGGGGCTTGACCGCGGCGGTGGGCCTGAGCCGCCGCGGATGGCGCGTCACCGTCTGCGAACGGGGCTCCGCACTCACGGGCATCGGCGCCGGCATCGTGCTCGCCCCGAACGCACTGCGCGCCCTGGAGTCGATCGGCCTGGGCCCCGATCCGTGGGCCGGTGACGCGCTGCCCTGCCAGGTCGGGCTGCGCACGCCCGACGGCACTTGGCTGAGCCGATCCGACAGCGGCGCGGTGTCCGCCCGCTACGGGCTCTCCGCGCGCGCCGTGCACCGCGGCTTCCTGATCGACACCCTCGCGGCCGCCCTGCCCGCCGGCGTCGTACACCTCGGCGTGTCGGTGACCGGCGTGGACGACGCGGGGGACGCCGTGGCCGTGCGTACGTCGGCGGGCGACCTGCGTGCCGACGTCGTGCTGGCGGCGGACGGCATCCACAGCGCGCTCCGCGGACAGCTCTTCCCCGGTCACCGCGGGCTGCGCCACGCCGGTGAAGCCGGATGGCGAGCGGTGCTGTCCGGTGCGGGCCTGCCTGCCCAGCAGGCTGCCGAAACCTGGGGGCGCGGCGAGCGGTTCGGCGTCGTTCCACTCGCCGATGGCCGCGTCTACGTCTACGCCACCACCGTTCGCGGCCCCGGAGCGCGGCCCGCCGACCACCACGCCGAGCTGACCCGACGCTTCGGCGCGTGGCACGATCCGATACCCGAACTGCTGGACCGGCTGAACCAGCGGGGCCCGGACCCGGTCGGCATACTCCACCACGATTTCCTGGAACTGGCCGCGCCCCTGCCCCGGTTCCACGCCGGGCGGGTGGCCCTGCTCGGCGACGCCGCCCACGCGATGACCCCCAACATGGGCCAAGGCGGCTGCCAGGCCATCGAGGACGCCGTCGTCGCGGCGCATCTCCTGGCGTCCGCCGACGACGTACCCGCCGCGCTCGCCGCCTACACGAAGGCCAGACTCCGGCGGACCACCCGGATCAGCCGACGCTCCCGGCGCATCGGCGAACTCGCCCGGATCTCACACCCACTTGCCGCGTCCATCCGGAACCTGGCCGTACGAGCCACGCCGCAGGCGCTGTCGCTGAGAGCCCTGGACACGGTCCTGGGCTGGCAACCGCCGTCCGCCCCCGCCAACGCCAATGCCAATGCCAATGCCAACCTGAACGTCAAGGAGTAACGGTGAACACCACGGTCGCATCCCGCCCCCTCCGCCGGGCGGACTCCGTCCGGCCCTTCGCGGTCGGCGCCTACGGCCTCGCCTTCCTGGGCATCGGCCACCTCGCCCTTTCGGCCGCCTCGGCGACGGCCACCCGGACTGCGCAGCAGCGTGAAGTCGACACCGCCATGCGGGAGTCGACCTTCACCCTGCTGGGTCTGGAACGCACGCTCCTCGATGCCTTCAACGGCTTCAGCATCGCCATGGCCCTCTTCAGCATCGCCTGCGGCCTTCTGATCCTCGCCGCCGTCCGCCACTCCCCCAGCCTCGTCCAGCGCCGCACCGCCTTCGGATGGATCGCCCTCACGACCTCCCTTGCCGCCTTGGCGATATCCGTCCTCCTGCTGCCCCCTCCGCCGATCGTCGTCCTCACCATCACCAGCTGCGCTTTCGCCCTGTCGCTGCGCAGGGCGGTCCCCGCCGCTCGCGCCTCGTGATGCGACGCAGGCCATCAGGCAACCGATCGGTGCGGAGGTCTGCACCCGCCTGACGGACCTGCTGCATGGAACGGTCCCGCGCCCGGCGCCCGCACCCCTGCCGAGCGAGCCTTCGCCGACCTCTGGGAGCGCAGCCCGCGCGGCAGGTCCGCCCGGCGGCAGGCCCGGTCCGCCTACAACCGGGACTGGTACTTCGCCTGCCACCCCACGGAGGCCGCCGACCGACCGGCCGACTCCCCGAAATCTGCGACCTCCTCGGCCTCGCCCCGGCCGGACGTGTGGCCGCCCGCCGGTACGTCGACGGCCTCGCCGCCTGGATCGCCGGCTACGCCTCCGATCAGGGACGGCGGTCAGCAAGGACGCAGAACTCATTCCCCTCCGGGTCGGCGAGCGTGACCCAGCTCTCATCGCCGGTTTGGCCGACGTCGGCGCGTCGAGCACCTAGGTCGAGCAGGCGCCGGACCTCTTCGTCTTGCTCTCTATCGGTCGGGTTGACGTCGATGTGGAGCCTGTTCTTGACGGTCTTGCCCTCGGGTACGTGCGCGAATGTCAACGTCGGCGGCACGGGGCCATGCTGATTCTTGCCTTCAGGCACCACAGGAGAGCCAATGACGACAATTCCGTCGTCTTCGTCTTGCACCTCATAGCCGAGGACCGCACACCAAAACCGTGCGAGAGCGTCGGGATCGGCACAGTCGATCGCCATCTCGGTGAACTTACTGGCCACGTCAGGACCTCCCGGACAAGCTCGCCCTGCCAAGAGCAGATCCATCGCATGTCAGCGCTTCAGCATCCATGGCCGTGTCCTATCAGGATGACGCCCACTCCCACGACCGAATATCCCGAGACAGAAGGCTCAACTCCGCGTCGCCGCCGTCCGGAAAGGTCCCGAGCGGCCGAGAAGATGAAGACGGTCGTGTCGGCGTCCCTGTTCATGAAAGCCGGCGGGGACCAGCTGCGCGAGCTCACGCCCTCATCGACGCCGGGAGGATCCGTCCCGTCGTCGATCGCGTCTTCCCGTTCGAGGAGACCCTGGAGGCCTTGCGGTACGTCGCACTCACTGCGCGAAGAGCCCGTCCAATTCAGCACCGAGTTCGGCGGCGCCGCCGAACTGGATCGCGGTGATCCCCAGCTCTTGGGCGGCCGCAACGTTCGCGGCCTTGTCGTCGATGAACACGGCCTCAGCCGGAGCGCAACCCATCAGGTCGAGCGCCCGGGTGAACACCACCGGATCGGGCTTGGCAGCCCCGAGTCGGCAGGAGAAGAGCAAGGCGTCGAAGCGGGACCCGACTTCGGGGAGCACCTGCGGGAGCGCGTCCAGAAGCAGATGCTCGTTGTCGGTGAGGAGGGCCGTGTGCAGCGGGCGCAGCCCGTCCATCAGTTGCAGCACCTGCGGATCCGGCTCGAACGCGCGACACCAGACTTCTTGGAGCTCAGCAAGGCTCCCCGGGTACCCCAGCCTGTCCATCACCGTGCGATGGATCTCCGTAAACGAGTCGTGCCCGAGGTCCCACCGTCTGATGAGCCCGGACGTGTAGAGCACGCCTTCCACCTGGTCAGAGCTCACCCCGCACGCCTCGCCGAGAGCGTCAAGCCGCCGTTGCGGAAGGAACCGGCAGGCCCGGCGGTCTGCGGCTGCGCCGTGTGGGCGCTAGTGACCGGAAGCAATGCCGGAGGCAGGCAGCGGGGTCCGGGGACCCCGGCTGCGTGCCCGCTGGGCGGTGTGTCAGACCATGGCGAGCCGCTCCACCAGCAGCTCTACCCTGCGCTCGCTGTCCGCCGGCGGGAGCCGTCGCGCCCGGGTCAGGGTGGCCAGTCCGTGCAGTGCCGCCCAGAACGTCTCGGTGAACAGCCCCGGGTGGACGCCGTCCCCGGCGACCTCGCCCAGGCTCTCCAGCAGGGCGGCGAAGGCGTCCTTCAGCGGCTCGGGGGTGTCCTCGTTCGCGAACGCCAGGCCGCCGTCGAGCTGGAACAGGGCGTCGTAGACCGCCGGGTTGCGTGCGGCGAAGTCGAGGTAGGTGCGGGCGAGGGAGGTGACCCGGGTGCGGGGGCCGTCTGCGGCGGAGGTCGCGGCCCGCAGCGCCGCGGCCATCTCGGTGGCGCCTTCGAGGGCGACGGCGCCGATGATCTCGCGTTTGCCGCGGAAGTGGCTGTAGAGGACGGGCTGGCTGTATTCGATGCGCTCGGCGAGCCGGCGGGTGGTGACCGCGTCCCAGCCCTGCTGCTCAGCGAGTTCGCGGGCTGTCGCCACGATGAGGCGTTCGCGCTCGGCCCGTTCGCGCTGCTTGCGTTCCTGTACCGACATGATTCGATCCTAGCACCGCTAGACGAGCGAGCGACGGCAGTGCTAGCGTTGCCTCATCAGCTAGCAACGCTAGATACCAGGAGGGGTCATCATGCTCAACGCACTCGAGGTCTTCACCACGGTGGTCGTCGGCGTGATGGTGGGGGTGGAGTTCTCCGTCGCCTTCGTCATCAACCCGATCCTCAACGCCCTCCCGGAGGACAGCGGCCAACTCGGCCGCGCCCACGGGGGCCGGATGCTCGGCGCCGTGATGCCGGTCTGGTACATCACCTCGCTCGTCCTCGTCGCGGTCTGGGCCGTCGCCGGATGGCACCACCACGGCACCGGCCTCGTCGTCACCGCCGGCGCGCTGCTGATCCTCAGCGTGATCATGTCGCTTCTGCTGCTCGTCCCGATCAACAACCGGGGCAAGACGTGGACCCCCGAGAACCGGCCCGCCGACTGGAAGGAGCAGATGAACCGCTGGGACCGCTTCCACTACGTCCGCGTCGCCGTCATCATCGCCGCCTTCGCCCTGCTGGTCACCGCCCTCGCCTGAGCCCGCGGGCCGACACCGCGCTGGTGGCGCACGATCCCCACTCCCCGGGCGGCAGCGGGCCACCGAAATCCCGACATCCGGGAATGCAACTGCCGCTGAGAGCCCGCAACTGCGATCCCGACACGCTACGCCCCTCGATGACCTGCGCGGCTCTCGGCTCTGGTTCGGGTGAGGTCTTTGATCCAGATCACCGAGGCACGCAGGTCAAGCCCGGCGAGGTAGCTTTCCGGGGTCTTGTCGTAGCGGGTCGCGATGCCCCGCCACGCCTTGAGCTTGTTGATCAGGCGCTCGACGGTGTTCCTCTCCTTGTAGAGCTCGGCGTCGTGGTCGACGGGGCGTCCCCCTTTGCGGCCCTTCGTCTTCCGGTTGGCGGCCCTGGTCCCGTTTCTCCGGGATGACGGCTTTGATGCCGCGCCTGCGCAGGTGGGCGCGGTTGCCGCGGGACGAGTACGCCTAATGGGAAGCGAAGGCCGGCAGCAGCTGGCCTTCAGGGCGCGAGCCGAGCCTTTGAGTATGCCCGGGCCTGAGAGCCCTGTTGACAAGACGAGGCCAGCTCGCGCCCAGCAATAGGCACCAGGCGTTCAGGATGAGACACGGATCCGTCCATGAAGACATCCCAACGGTCCCGTTGGTGCAGGCAACTCGGCCTTTCGGTTTGCTGTTCGTAGTCCGAGCCGTTTGTGCGGGTCACCTCTCACCTCTGCCTTGAGCTTTCAGCTCTGACACGGACCGGGGGCCGCATGACTCGCTGGGGTTGCGAACGGCTGGTGGGATGACGTGCCTTGAGCACTTCCATTAGGGAGCACGCGCACCCTGCACAGGCTCTGGCCTGGGAAGAGAGCCGCGATGAAGGAGGGCCGGATGGAGATCGCCGGATTACCGACGCCAGTGTTCTGTGGGGTGGACTGGGCCGAAGACCACCACGACATAGCCCTGGTCGATGCCGGGGGAAAGCAACTCGCCAAGGTGCGGATCAGCGACGACGCGGGGGGATTCGCCCAGCTCACGGCTCTGCTGGCCGAACACGGCGATAGTGAGGATGCCCCGATTCCCGTGGCGATCGAGACATCGCGGGGACTCCTCGTCGCCTGCCTGCGGGCAACCGGTCGGCCGGTCTTCGCGATCAACCCGCTGGCAGTCGCCCGCTACCGGGACCGCCACTCTGTCGCCCGCAAGAAGTCAGACGCCATCGACGCCGCAGCCCTGGCCAACATCCTGCGAACCGACATGGCCGCCTACCGGCCGCTGCCCGCGGACTCCGAGCTCGTGCAGGCCATTGCCGTCCTCGCGCGGGCCCAGCAGGACGCCGTCTGGGCCCGCGGCCAAGCCCAGAACAAACTCCGCTCGCAGCTCAGAGAGTTCTACCCGGCGATCCTCGAGGCCTTCGCCCGGCACAAGCACGGCCTGTGCTCGAGGGAAGCCCGCAGCATCCTGACCGCAGCTCCGACCCCGGCCCTGGCTGCGAAGCTGACACGGCGGCGCCTGCAGTCGCTGCTCAAGCAGGCCGGCCGGGTCCGCGGCATCCAGGCCGAGGCCGTAAGGCTCCACGAGGTCTTCAAGCGCGAGTACTTCCACCAGCTCCCGCAGGTCGAGGCGGCTCTCGGCCATCAGGCATCCGCCCTGGTCAGGCAGCTGAACACCGCCTGCGACAACGCTGAACAGCTCGAAGAAGCCGTCACCCACGCCTTCGAAGAGCATCCCGACGCCGCGATCATCCGTAGCTTTCCGGGTCTCGCCTCCCTGACGGGCGCCCGGGTCCTGGCGGAGATCGGCGATGACCGGGCCCGGTTTGCCAACGCCGGATCGTTGAAGGCCTACGCGGGAAGCGCCCCGGTCACCAGGGCCAGTGGCAAGAGCTGCATGGTCATGAGCCGGAAGGTCAAGAACCAGAGACTGGCTGCCGTCGGCTACGTCTGGGCCTTTGTCTCTCTCACCCGGTCTCCAGGTGCCAGAGCCCACTACGACCGCCGTCGAGCAGCCGGCGAACGTCACGTCGCCGCACAACGGAACCTCTTCAACCGCTTTTCTTGGGGCAGTCCAGATCTGTCTCATGAGGTGTCGCTCCGGCTGATGAACGTGTTCTTGGAGCCCTTCGGCCCGCTGCTATCTCTGGCCTCCCGCGTTGTCTCACAGGGGGATGAAGATGCTGTTGTTCTCGGTGGACTCGAAGGTGGTGACGAACCATCTGGAAAGTCCGGTGCTGTCCGGCGAAGAAGCGGCCGGGTTGTTGGTACACCGATCGATCTCGGACGGGACGCCGATCTACCTGGACGACGAGACGATGATGCCGGTCGAGCCGTTGTGCTCGTGGGGCCGGAACATGTCGTACGCCGATCTGGCCCGGTCCACGCTGAAGGACTACGGGCGGATCATGGCCCGGTTCGCCGGGCACCAGGAGGGCCGCGGCCATGACGTCCTCTCGGCCACCGAGTCTGATGTGGTGGCGTTCAAGAAGGTTCGGACCCAGTTACAGGAACGGCCCATCGGCACGTCAGCCTGGGGCAAGGAGTCTGGGCTGCTGGATCAGTTCTTCGGGTTCGCTGTGGACGAGGGCTATCTGCCGCACCGGCCGGTGCGGGTGGCGGCCCGAGGACGTAATCCGCTCGCTCCCCGGGTCCGGCGGGGCATGGACATCCGGCACCTCACGCTCAATCAGTACCGCTACTTCCGCGACGTCGGCCTGGGCGGTCAGCGGCCGGACTCCCAGGTCGACCGGACCTTTCGGGGTTGGGCGCCGCACCGCAACCGCGCGGGTTCCGATCTGGCCCTGGGCTCAGGGGCGCGCTGGCAGGAGTGGGCGACGGTGCTGTTGCCCGAGCTCGGCATCGGAGTCACACCTCACGGCCAGGTGGCAGAGTTCACGGTTCAAGCCTGCGCGAAGTACGGGAAGGCCCGCACCGTCTACGTCCCTGAGGATGCGGTCGGATCGGTCGACACCTACGTGCTGCTGGAACGTCCGGAGCTGACGGCGGCCGCCGCCCGGAATCTGGGCCGTCGGCACCGCGATCTGTTCGTTGTCTCGCGCATCGACCACGAGTCCGGCCGCGTCCGCGGGACCTTGGACGGTGTTCTGCGGGAGTTCGACATGCAGGCGATGCCCGCCGACTTGCGGCGGATCACCGTCTATGAGGGCGAGTTCGGGCTGGAGGCGCTCACGGTGTTCGTTGGCCGCAGCGGGCTGATGCCCGGCGCCGACTCGTGGAAGCGTTACCGGCACGCGGCCTGGCGGCGGATGCAGGACCAGGCGGATAGGACGACGCCGCGGCTGCCGGCAAAGAGGTGGCGCTGGCACGATCTTCGGCACACCTACGCTCTGCAGCTCTTGTCGTACCTGGAGCGGCTGATGGACGGCGAGGAGCCGGATCACGCGGCCCGCCGCCGACGCCACGACCGCTACCTGTCGGGGCACATCCGGCACAACCCGCTGCTGATCGTGAGCCGCAGACTCGGCCACGCGAGCCCAGAAACCACCTACGCCTACCTTGAATACACCGACGACCTGATCAACGAATTCGAGGAGGCGTTCAGCGGCTGGGTCGGTGACACGGACGAGGAGGCCACCTACGCCCAGATCGCCGCGCATGCCTTCGGGCTGGAGCCGGGGGCTTTGCGAGGTGGGCAGTGATGGTCCGACGCCACGACTACCAGGGTGCTGGCGGATCCGAGTACGGCGAACGTGCACAGGAGCAAGCTCAGCTGGCGGGCCGGATCGGTGTCCGTTCGGTTTCCTGCGTGAAGAGAGGCCGGGTCCAGGTCCTGACGCTCGATCCGGGGGCCTACCGGTGTTCTGGGCTCGCAGCCCAGCTTGCTGACGCGTGGGTCGAGTACGTGGAGGCCACAGCGGTCACCGCTGGTCCCGGCGACGCATACCGGCGGGCCATCGACCGGTTCTGCACGATGGTCGATGCCGAGCTGGAGGCCGCTGGTGATGACGGGACGGTGGACTTGACCAGCCCACGGTCGGCCCGGCTGCTGGTGAAGTGGGAGCGAGGGCTGCCGGCAACGTATGCGGCCGGGTCCATGTGGCCTGGCTACCTGGCGTCGGCGCTTCGAACCCTGGTCATCAGGCGGGATGATCACCCTGAACGGCCGACGGACACTGCCCTGGTCCGCGTGGTCCAGGGGCCGTTGCTGGTCGCCTGGGGTGAAACGGACGGCCACGACGAATTCTCCCGCAAGGACAAGCAGACCCTCGTCCGTGCTGCCTGGGCGGCTGTGAACGAGCTGGAGAAGCGGCTGGTTGCAGGGTGGCGGCTGGCGGAGCAGGGGCAGCACCCCGAGACGGGCAGCTGGCTGCATCTGCCCGATCTGCTCTGGGGTCTGTCCCGGCAGGAGATCAGTCCGAAGGACATCACGTCCCGACTGCCGTCGGTCTCCCGCTGGCCGCGGGATTTGCGGGAGTTGGTGATGCGGCCCGACGGACGGGTCGCCGCCAACGTCGCACGGCATCAACTCGTATGCCGGCTTGTCGCTCGTCTCTATCCGGCCAGCATCGAGCTGCACGCTTTCCGCGTCCTGTTGGTCGATGCGACCGGCCACACTTCCGAGGAGGTGACCGGTCTCGGGGCCAAGGACGTGGAGTTCCTCCCGGCGGGGGTGCGGTTGACCTTGGAGAAGAAGCGGGCTGGCCGGGTGCGGCACCGGGCCTTCCGCGACGGCAGTGTCGCGCGTCAGCCCGAGCCGGAGGCCGCTGCCTTTGAGTACAGGGACCGGCCCCGACGCGAGGCAAGTGTGATCGTTCGCCGCCTGCTGGAGGTCACTGCGAAGGTCCGCGAACAGTTGCCCGAGGTCGACGACACACTGTTCGTGCGGGCCGTGGTGCGGGCCGACGAGTCGCTCGTCTTCGACCGCTGGAACTATGCGGTCCCCTCCTCGACGTTCGCCGCCTGGATCAAAGACAGGGACATCACGGTCTCCGGCAAGCCGCACATTGCTCGCTTGCGGAAGGCGACCAAGGTCGAGAAGGCGATCCTGGCCCGGGGCCGGCTCAGTGTCGCCGCCGATGACCACCTGGAGGAGACGTTCGCGGGCCACTATGCCCAGGGCACCACCTTGCGGATCATCTCCGGCGAGGTCATCACCGCCTCGCAGGACCACTGGTTCCGCCAGGCCGTCGACGGCCCCACCGTTATCGCCGCCGGGGCGGATGCCGGGCGGGACAGCCGCGACCTGCAGTCGCTGGGCCTTCAGGCCGGCGAAGCCGAAGGGATCATCAGCGGACAGCTGGACATGGGCCTGTCCCATTGCCGTGACCCGCGGCAGTCCCCGTTCAGCCCGCCCGGCGAGCTCTGCGCGGTCGCCCCATTGCGCTGCCTGGAATGCCGCAATGCCTGGATCCTCCCCAGCAACCTGCCCCAGCTCCTCCTCTTCCACGAGCATCTGGAGCGGGCCAGACGACGTCTTCCGCCCGCAGCCTTCACCGCGCAGTGGGGCCAGAGCTGGACGAACCTGCTGGGCGTCCTCACTGACCGGAGTCCCGAAGAGCTGGCCATGGCTCGCCGCCACATCGAGGAGGGAAGCGAAGCCGCCCATCTTCCCCTCGCCGCACACACGGAGTTCGACCAGTGATCCTCAACCAGCAGGCGGCCCGCACCGGTTCGCTGTTCGGCGACGACGAGCCGGTCCTGCAGAGCCACCCGCTCCTGGACCAAGTACGCGAAAGAAGTATGGTGCTGCCACGATTCGGCGACACGGCCGTCTGGGATTTCAACGACGTCGTCCGCCGTCCGCCCAATCTCATGCGCTGCCAGTGGAGGGTTCAGTTCAGCGGGCACCTGACCGATCCAGCCTGGAATCTCCTGGCCCGCGAGGTCCTCATGGCCATGGCCAATCCGCACCACGAGGCCCTCCACGACATCGGGGTACATCTCGGCGACGACCGCGCTGACATCGCGACGTTGGTCCAGGCCGTCTCAAGGATGCGGCAGCTCATCGACTGGGCCGACAAGGCGGGCCTGCCCGCGCGGCCCGGTGAGTGGAACCACCATGACTTGCACCAACGCGTCAACGATCTACGGGCGGTGCGGAAGCCGGGCACAGTGACCGCGGCCGTCGCCTTCCTGAAGAAGCTGGCGGTCCTCGGCCCGGCTCTCACCGGTGGCTGGCCGGCTGGTGACCCCTGGAAGGGCCGAAGCGCGCGGCAGGTCGCCGGCTGCCCCGGGCGGACGGAGTTGTCGACCGAAGCGGTCAAACCGGAGGTCTGGTTCCCACTCATCCGCGCGGCCTGGGCCTACGTTCACACCTTTGCCCCGGACATTCTGCGGGCCACCCGCCGCTATGAGGAACTTCGGAGCAAGGCCGCACCTTCCATCGCTGGGCGGCAAGCCGAGGTCGATGCCTGGATCGAGGACCCACGGAACAAGATCCCGGTCTACTCCAACAGGACACTTGAGGACGGAAGCCCTCGCGTCCACTGGCATCTGCTCGACCTCCTCGTCGGCCTGTCCGGCCGGCCCCACTACACCCTCACCGCTTCGCCGGCACGGCGCGACAAGGTCATGCGGGCCGTCGCCGACGGCCGTATCACCTGCGAGGGGCTGGCCTCCGGGCTGGCCCGGGTGCCGCGGCCGGACGGCACCACCGGCCCCTGGCACCGGGGCATCACCCCCAACAACCTCTTCCGACTCCACGGCGCACTCCGCAACGCGGCCTTCGTCCTGGTCGCAGGGCTTTCGACGATGAGGGACTCCGAGATCCAGGCGATCACCCGCGGCAGTGTGGTCGAGCACTACAACTCGCCCGCCATCGCCTCCACGCTGCAGAAGGACCATCCGGGCCTGCCCCGCAAGCACTGGTGGATCACCAAGCCGGTCGCCGAAGCCATCGCGGTCGCCGAGGCCGTCTCCGTCCATGCTGATCGGGTCTTCGCGCCCATCCGCCTCCACCACTTCTCTCCCCACGGCCCGCAGATGGTGGAGCAGTTCATCAACTTCGCCAACGCCGGTCGGAACTGGTCCGGGCTGGACGAGATCCCACCAGGCAAGGCCCGACCTCATATGTTCCGCCGCACCATGGCGATGCTGACCGACCAGTTCCCCGGCTCAGAGATCGCGCTGGGCATCCAGCTGAAACACGTCGCTACTCGGGCCCTGGCCAACCGCTCGACACGTGGCTATGCCGCCTCCGACCCGGCCTGGGCGGACCACCTCCAGTCCGCTGTCGACGCCGCGAAGTTCCGCCGGATCAAGGACCTCTACGGCGACCACAAAAGCGGAAAGAACATCGGTTTCGGTCCTGGCGCCGGCCGCATCAAGGAGACCTTCGACCACATCGAAGCCACGGTCTCAGCCCGCAGCGGTGACGCCCGCGTCGAGGACAGCCTCCTGCGCAAGGCCCGCATCACGATCCGCTTCGGAACGCTGAACCACTGCCTGTTCGATGAGGCCAACCCCGCCGGGACCATCTGTCTGGAGAAGGCGGTCCTCCCCGAGGGCCACACCGGGCCCCTGGATAGCCGCTGTCGGCCCGACCGCTGCCCCAACAGCATGATCGGACCCGAGCACGTCCCTATCTATGACTCACACCGACGCACCCAGCTCAAGCTCCTGGACAACCCCGCCCTGCCCGCCGCCCGAAGGACGCTGATCACCCGCGAGCTGGAAAGGACCGAAGCCGTCCTCGCCAAGGTCCACGAGGAAACACCGTGACCACATCACACAGCCGCTCTCTCACAGAAGACGGTGTCTCCGCGAAGACCGCCGCGGCCCTACGGGCCGCCATGCGGCGGCTCTTCGACGGCAAGCCCCAGCACACCGACGGACGCCTCACCAAGGAGAACCTTTGGCGAGAGGCCCAGGTCAGCCGTGCCACCATGAACCGCGCCGTCATCATCCTCGCCGAGTGGGACGACCACGTCGCCGAGCACGGCACCACCACGCCGGGCGAAGCCCGACGCGACGACGAGATCACCCGGCTCCGCCGGAAACTCGCCGAGAAGACCCGCGAGTGCACCGTCACGAATCGGCGCCTGGAAGCCGCAGCCATCGCCATCGCAGCCCTTCACCACGACAACACCCAACTCCGCCAGGAACTCGCTGCCAGCGGTGGCCGCGTCATCCCACTCCGACCTGATGGGGGTTCTTGAAAACGGGTCTGGTCGGCATTTCGTGACGGTCACGATCGCAGCAGGACGCGGGTGCGGAGGAGTCTGAAGGAGCCTCGGCCGTACATCTGCCGCTTGATCGTCCTAAACGGTTGACGTGGCCTTCGACGACGCCGGAGCTGTAGGTGATAGTGGCCAGTTTGGATTCCCCGCTCGCGGCCAGCTGACGGGGAGTCATCCGGCCGCGAATGTCACGGCGAGTAGTCTCGCCGGCCCTGTGCTGACCCGTACGCCAGCTGGGGAGACGGTCCCCGGGCGGGCTGCGCTGTACCAGACTTCATAGCTCACCCAGGCTGCCGATCGACGGCGCCCGGGCATGGAGGAAGCGGTGACCCACACTCGGGTGAGCCACCGCTTCCGCGCCGTGCGGGGAGTGTCAGATTCCGCCGGTCTTGGCGTTGAAGGTGACCAGGCGGGCGACAACGGTGTGGGGCTTTTCGGGGTCGATGAAGTCGACGGGGCTCTCCAGGGTGCTGATGTCGCCGCGCGTGGGGAACTGGGTGATGTCCTTGGCGATCAGGATCATCGACTGCTTCGTGGACAGGACGACGGGCGTGCCGTTCTTCGATTCAATGGTCAGGCTGAGGTCGAGGGCCTCGCGCAGCTCGTACTTCGGCGGGACCTTCTGGGTCATCTTCAGCGTGCTGGCGGCGTTGCCGTCGACGTCGTTCTGCTCCAGCGTCACAGTCCCGCCGTCCGGCATCTCGGCGGTGATGCGGTGGCCGACGAGCCGCAGGCGCACGCTGTTGAGGGGGTCATTCGCGTTGACGTCGACGCGATCCTTGATGCCGCCGCGGAAGTCCAGGGTCATGGTGGAGCCGTTGTACTCCAGCTCGGCACCGATGGCGAGCACGGAGCGGGGGATCTCAGAGCCGATGGGCGGCATTCCGGACATCAGGTATCACCATTCTTCACGGGCCCAGCCGGCACAGGGCCTCTCCGGCCATCCTCACCGCCGCCCCAACCGGCACCGATGCGAACCACCGCAGACTCACCCACATGAGCGACGGCGAATGAGCAGACTTGCGGTTCTCCCACGGCAAAGGCTGTGTCGGACCGTCCGTCGACCAAGACCCCAACCCGCAGGCGGCTACCGAGCGTCACAGGCACATCTGGCCGTCCGTGGGGAAATCCCGATGGCCGCTGTCAGTAGGTGAGCGTCATGCCAGCGAGGACGGCGTCCCAGTCCTGGCGCAGGAATCCGGCGAAGCCCTGTATTGGACCTCGTACTCCACAGCGGCCCCTCGCCTGAACCCGGGCGAGGGGCCGCTGTCTGCGTCGCACATTCACTTCAGGTCGCGGATGGTCGCCTCGAACGCCCGGTCCATGTCCC
>NZ_JAGGOT010000005.1 GCF_018614195.1 Streptomyces sp. ISL-43 | reverse complement strand
GCAAACGGAATGTGTGCCAGAGCCCGGTTCTCGTGAACAAAGCCATCTCGGAGAGTTTGAGCAGGGCGTCGGCGGCGGGGAGGTCGCCCTGGAGGCGGCGGGCCAGTGCCGACGCGGAGGATGAGATCGCCTCGCAGGCCCGACTAGACGCGGTCCTCCAGAACCCCTGGAACCGTACGTCGGCCTGCAGCTTCTCCCGATACGGCCCGGCCTTCTCCTTCATCACGTCCCAGACGTGCCTCAGGGCGCCGCGGACGGTCTGGATCCGCTGCCACTCCGGGTGTGAGTAGTCGCGGTACAGAAAGTGCCGCTGAGATTGATCTTGCTGGAGTGGACTGGACCTACTTCGCCGGCGCTTCGAGGTGACGCGGTACGGCGCCGACGCGCAGCTCGCACAGGTCCGGGATGTGGTTGTAAGCGGTCGAGCGAGGGGACCACGAGGGTGTCGCCCGCGTCGGTCCTGAGGGGGCCGGGTGGCCCGTAGGAACGGATCTTCAGAAAACGAAGGTTTCTTGACGACTCAAGGACTCGGGCGGTGCGGATGAGCTTCCGCGACAGGCGGAGCGAAGGCGCCCGGGTGCGGGTTGAGCGAGGTCGAGAAGGAGAGTGCAGGAACGAAGGCCTCACGTACCGGACAGCCGAAAACCCCTTGCCCAATGGTCAAGAAGTGTTGACCATTGGGTGCATGCCTACCGATGATCTTCCCGAGACGTTCCACGTCACCACTGACGACCAGCTACGCGCCGTTTCCAATCTCACGCGTCACCGGATCATGGCCGTCCTCCGCTTCGAGCCCGCGACGATCACGCAGATCGCCGAACGAGTGGGCCTTGCGAAGGGGAGTTCCAGCTACCACGTACGGCTGCTCGAACGGGCCGGCCTGGTGAAGGTGGTACGAACGCGGAAGGTCCGGGGGGTCACCGAGCGGTACTACGCAATGGCCGCGCGGGCGATCGTGCTGCCGGATCCGGGCGAGGGAGGGCCGGATGTGCTGATGCGGCATGCGGTGGCGGACCTGGAGGCAGCGCCGGTGGATGGCGAGCGGCACGTACGGATGGCGCATCTGCGGCTCACCGAGGAGCAGTTCGCGGAGCTGGGGGCGCGGCTGCAGGCACTGGCGGACGAGTACCGGGAGCTGTCCGATCCGTCGCTGCCGGACGCGTCACTCGTCTTCGCACTGTTCCACCCGGCATCGCGCGAGCAGGCCGAAGGGGATGCCGAATGACCTCAGACGTCCGGAAGTTGCCGACCGGGTTCGGACGGCTGTGGACTGCGCAGACGGTGTCCTCGCTCGGTGACGGGGTGTCGCATGCCGCGCTGCCGCTGCTCGCGTTGACGTTGACGCGGGATCCGATGGCGCTCGCCGTCGTCACGGCCGCCGGAACGCTGCCGTGGCTGCTCTTCGGGGTGCTCGGCGGTGCGCTGGTGGACCGCTGGGACCGTCGGCGCACGATGTGGGTCACGGACGCGGCGCGTGCGGTACTGCTCGCGATACCGGCGGCAGCGGCCGCGCTCGACGTGCTGAGCATTCCACTGCTCGCGGCCGTCGCCTTCCTGCTCGGCCTCGGCGGACTCTTCTTCGACACGGCCGCCACGGCCTATCTGCCGGATCTGCTCGGCCGTGACCCCGCACTCCTGGAGCGCGCCAACTCCCGCCTGCGCGGCACCCAGACCGCCGCGTCCGGCTTCGCGGGGCCGCCCGCGGGCAGTGCGCTGCTCGCGCTCGGGCGGGCGGTTCCGCTGCTCGCCGACGCGGTGTCGTTCGCGCTCTCCGCACTGCTCGTACGGTCGCTGCCCGCCGCGCCCCGGCCTACCGGAGGCGCCCGCGAGTCGCTGCTTCGGCAGGCGCGGGCCGGGGCCTCGTACGTCTTCCGGAATCGGTTGCTGCTCGGGCTCGCGCTCCGCCCGGCGGTCGGGAACATCGCCTTCCTCGCCGTGGAGACCGTACTCGCCCTCTTCGCGCACGACCGTCTCGGCATCGACACCTTCGGCTTCGGCCTGCTCCTCACGGCGGAGGCCACCGGCGGTCTGCTCGGCGCGGGCATCGCCTCCTTCCTCGGCCGACGACTCGGCACCGGCACCGCACTGACCTGCACGGCCGCAGTCGAGGGACTCGCCATCCTGGGCCTTGCCGCCGCCCCGAACCCGTACGTCGCCGGCCTCGCGCTCGCCGTCTGCGGAGCGGGCATGGGCGCCACGATGGTGCTCGGCCCCTCCCTCCGACAGGCGATCGTCCCCGCCCACCTGATGGGCCGGGTCGCCTCCACCTCCCGCATGCTCGCCATGTGCGCCGCCCCGTTCGGCGCCTTCCTCGGCGGCTGGCTGGCCACCACCTACGACGTACGCACCCCGCTCTACACTGCCGCCGGCCTCCTCCTCACCATGACCGCCGTCACGTCGACCATGACCAGCAACCGCCGGGTCGAGGCGGCGCTGCGTGCCGCCGCCCCGGCCGATGATCCAGATCACCCGGAATCCCGGGATCCCGTTCAGGAGGGTGCCATTTAGGCTCCGCGAGGTCGTTGAGGCAGTGCCAAGCCCAGCTCGGCGTTCCTGGGGCATGACCCAGATCGCACACCATGAACTTCACCGTGGACAGCAGCTCGCCGGTGCGTGGGTGGCGGGCGGTGAGGTCCATCGCGGAGAACGCGCCGTCGTGGATGCGCAGGGCGAGGCGGTCGCGGTGGAGGACATCGAGCACGTCGAGGATGTGTCCGGTGCCGCGGACGAGGCGGAACATCTCGGAAATGTGCACCATGTCGCCCGGCCGTGCGTAGGTGAGCAGCTCGCTGAACTTCGGGCGTTGCAGCGGGTGGAGGCGGCTGGAGGTGCCGGCTTGCTCCTCGAAGACGACCGGGTCCTCGATCCCGGCCTCGGCGAGGACCAGGTCCTGACGGTCGGTCGACTGCTGGTCGGTCGACACCCGCTTGTAGACCAGGCTGACCCGGCCTTGGGGACCAACGGAACAGCCATTAGCGCTAAGCACTTGATCTTGATTGTTTAGCACGGGTGATCGGTCCTGTGCGGGGGTTCGGCGGAAGATCCTCGATCACTTGTGGGGCGTGGCTACCGTCCGCCGCATGCCGGTGGAATTTTTGACTGATGAGCAGGCTGTTATCTGGACGCTTTGCGCTCGATATCCATGTTGAACTGGTCTTTTGTGTGGATGACAGTGTCAGCCACGTCTCCCTAGAGTTGCTCAGATGTCACCGACGCTGATGCAGCTGGCACGGCACGAAAGGGAGGATCCACCCGCATGACCAACCCACCGTCGGCCGGGCTCCTGTACACGCTGCTTGTGGTGGAGCGGCCCGAGACGTGGCAGCGGGCCACGATCGTGCGCGAGTGGCAGCGGTTACGCAGTACGGCTCACGAGTTCAACTACTGCGAGGGCTATGACCATCACCGCTGGTGGAACCAGGTGCGGCACTTCGACGCCCCCGACGAGACCGCCGAACAGGACCGGATCCGCCGGTTCACGGATGTCGGGCCGTACCCCGAGACGAGCGATTAGGACCTGTCTGGGCGATCACGTACGGGGCCAGAGGACCAAGGCTGCTGCGGTGGCGGTGCCGCCAGGTGGCGTTGGAGATTGAGGTGGCGGAACTGGTACACGGCTCCCGCCTGTCGCAGGACCCTGCGGTGCTCGTGTGCATCGGCAAGAAATCCCATCAGGCGCCAGGGCGCTTGCCCCAGCACCGCCAGTGGGAGGCGTACCACCAGGAATCTCCACCACACCGCGTAGACACACCCGACCCAGAGGCCGATCACAGGCGTAACCATCAGCCCCCACCAGAGTCCGTCCCTGAGGCCTACGTCGTGAAAGGCCTTGAGAACGATCAGCAATGCGAGGGCAACTGCGCCAAGGGATCCGCTCAGCAGGGCGGTGATCCAGAAGGCCCGGCGGTCCTGGGCCAGTACTTGCCGCGGCCCGACAGCGGTGGTCGGGTCGGGCGGCACCGTAATGATGCTTTCCCAGAGCCAGGCGCCGAGGCCTCCCACGAGTGCTGCTGCGAATCCGAGCCGAAGCCCGACTCTGATGGTTACCAAGAGCCCGACGACCAACGCGGCTGTCACGGCCATGGCGGCCGCTGTTCGGTCTGGCAGGAAGAAGACTCCCGCGGTAGGGGGTCGATCTTCTGTATACGCGCGAGAGCGGATGCCGATCCCGACCCCTACTCCGAACGCTGGCCCGACCAGGACGGCCGCCGCGATTCCGGTCTCGAGCCCGATGGCCACGGCACCTGTAAATCCGGCCGCGAGCCCCGTCATGAGCGCCGCCGTACACCCCCACACCCTCGCCAGCAGCTTGCTCGGGAGGGCATTGTGCAGCTGCCACCAGGCCAGGTCCGGGGTACCACCTCGGGTGTACTCCAGATGGCTGGCAAGGAACTTGAGAGTGCGTTCAGCTTGCTCAGCCTTCCAGCGGGTTGGAGGGCGGTAGGCAGCAGGGATGAATGCGGCGAACAGGTGGGATTCGATGGCCACCCTCGTGGGGAAACGCTGTGGGTCGAGGAGTTCATCGGGGTGAGCAACGTCGGCGAGGCGCTCGCCGGGGCGGGGGTTGTAGATGGTGCGGGCCAGGAAAAGCCCGAGTGGGGTGCTCAGCGCCAGTGCGGCGGGGGCCTCGGTTCCCAGGAGGGCGACGACCTGGTGCCAGCGCGCCGTGGCTGCGGCGCCAGGCATGCCGGCATCTTCCTGCAAGCAGGCGGTGACCTGCGCATCATCGAGAGGAAGAAGACGAATACCGGCGGCCCCGTTCAGAGTCACACCGAACCCATCGGAGCGATGGAGCGCGTCGCAGTACTCGGTGGTGCGGCTGGAGAGCACCAGAGACTGCCTGAGCGGTAGGGCGCTGTTGATCGCTGCCAGCGCTTGAGGGCGAAGTGCCTCAGGAAGCTCGTCCAGGCCATCGAGGACCGGCAGGATGAGCCGGTCCCTTAGCAGGGCGTCAGCCAGGTTGCTATTGCTGGGCCGTTCCAGGTCGTCGTGAGCAGGGGCACGGAGTGCACGGTGGTCCCGAGTGAGCTGGTCAGCCATCCAGGCATAAAGGTCCTGCTGGCCCGGGTCCCAGGAAGCCAAGGAGAACAGGACTGGCACTGGGGCGCCGGGTTGGCGATCTTCGATCAAGGCGAGCAAGAGAAGGACCAGGAGCACGGTCTTGCCCGCACCGGGCTCGCCGAGGACGACCATACGGCGGGTGGGAATGCGTTCGCGGAACACCTGGTAGATCTCACCGCCGCGACCGGCCAATCCCTCGGGGCCTGCTGCCCAGCGGGCGGGGTCGCCAGGAGGTCCTCCGGGCCAGTTCTCGGCAAGATCAAGCAGGCTCGACCACGGCTGAACCAGCTCCGCACCTGCAGAGGTCCAGGAGAGCGACAACGGCTGAGGATCGTTCA
Source organism: Streptomyces sp. ISL-43 (assembly GCF_018614195.1). Lineage (GTDB taxonomy): Bacteria > Actinomycetota > Actinomycetes > Streptomycetales > Streptomycetaceae > Streptomyces. The sequence continues at coordinate 46,732 of NZ_JAGGOT010000005.1, read as the reverse complement.
GGCCGCGCACCCGTGCCTCCTGCTCCCATTGCCTCCTTACGGCCTCCGTAAGCCTGTCGGCCAACTGCACCAGCGGTGTAGAACTCTGGGTGACCTTTCCTGGACGAAGACTGGCCCACAGCACCGCCGGCAGGGTCACCAAGGCGACGAGCAGACTAAGGCCCGTCAGCAGATCTTCGTCGGTCTTTACCCCGTGGCGGTAGTGCCACACCAGTCCCGCCATCACGAGTACTGCCCACGCCGTCCCCAGCCCCATCAGCACACGTCGCTTCACGCGCCGATCATCCGGGATCCAGGGTGGCTCTCCCGGGATTTCGCGAGGGCATGACTAGGTCTTCTTACTCGTGATCGCCCGGACAGGTCCTAGCGGCGTGGGGTGGGGATGCCTCGGCGAAGGTCGCGGAGCTGTCCGAGGGCGACGGCGAGTTCGTTGCGGAGTCGTTCGTTCTCCTCGTTCAGTTTGCGGTTGGCGTCCCTCAGGGCTCGCACCACCGTCTCGTGTGACTTGGTCGTGATCCGCTGCTGGTCGGGCAGGGCCGGCCGCCCCGTGGCGGGCTGCTCGTTCACGAGGTCTCGCAACCTGGCCAGCAGCGGGGCTTGGGCGTCGTCATAGAGAAAGGTCCTGGAGACCCCGGCCCGCGCGGCGACCCCGGTGATGGTCACGGCTCCGCCGTCGCGGTCCAGGGCCTCCAGGACAGCTTGGACGCGTTCGATGCAATCCAAGCGGCGGCGTTGTGCGGCCTTAGCCAGGTGGGATGAGTTGTCAGCCCGCATCTGCTGCCTCCTTCGTCTTGCCCCGGCCGCCGGAGAGGTCGTTCGGCGCCGGAGCGAGTCCGTTGTTCTCCTGGTCGGTGATGCGTGCGATGACGTGTTCGACCGCGGTGGCCAGGCCGGCGTTGACGTCGGCAGTGCGGGAACGGCCGGCGGCAGCGGCCCCGGCTTGCAGCTCGCGGGTGCGGGCGAGGGTGTCATGGTGGATGGGCAGGAACTGCCGGTCGCTTTGGAAGTCGTCGCAGAAGTAGCAGCCGTCGGCTGCGGTCTTGGGGCAGGGGCGGGAGATGTGCCGTCCGCACCAGCCGCCAGCGACCGCGTGGAGGCGACGCCCGATCTTCTCGGCGAGCCACTCGACGCCGGACAGGTCGCTGTCGCGGTGGATCTTGACGGCCTCGCCCTTGAGGTTGAAGCGGACTTCGTACTTCTCCTCGTACTCGCGGCGAAGCGTGTCGTCCGCGATGCGTGAGTAGTGCTCCTGCATCGCCCAGGAGGTGTGCCCGAGGACCTCGCGGATGGTGCGTCCGGACACGCCCGCGTTCGCCATTCTGGTGCCGAGCGTGTGCCGGAACTGATGCCAGCTGACGGCAGCGGCGTCGCCGTTGGAGTCGATGAGGCGAATGCGCTTCAGCCAGGCGTCGAATCGGGTGTCGACGGTGCCGTAGGGCATCGGGTACTTTCCGTCCGGGTTCCCGCTGACCTTGGGGAACAGCCACTGGCAGGCACCGCCGAACCGTTCCCGGACCCGGCCGTGCTGTTCCCGGATCGCGTCCACCACCACGCGGGAGGCGGGGATGGCCCGGAAGCTCTTGTCCTTGCTCTTGTAATGGACCAGCGCCCAGCGACCGGACGGGGTCTTCTTCAAACAGTCGGTCTTCAACGTGAGTGCTTCGCTGATGCGCAGGCCCTCGTCGCGGCAGATCATCACCAGTGTGCGGGTCTCGGGGTCGAGCAGGGCCAGGTTCTCCTCAGACTCGATCTGCTCCATCAGGTGCTCGTCGATGAAGTTGGCCTTCAGCCCGCGCGGCCGCGGGTATTCGTCCGGGTGGATCCGGGCGTCGGCCGGCAGCGTGGGCTGCCAGTCGTAGCGGCGCCATGTTTCGAGCATCGTGGAGACCGCCGACAGCAAGCGGCTGCGGCTGCCCGGAGCCAAGGGCTGGCCGAAGTACGGCCCCTTCTTCTCCACCGTCCTGCGGCCGACCCAGCCGATGTAGGACTCCAGCAGCGGCCGGTCCAGCACCGCCGGATCGTTCTGCCGGTCGGGGCGGGCTTCCGCGATAAGCTGGGAGAAGAGGACGAAGTCGTGGAGGTTGCGCGCGGCCGTCCGCAGTTCCGTGCGCGCGAGCCGCAGCCGCAGGTAGCGCTTGACCGTCTGCCTTAGCCAGGGCTGGGTGATGCCGGTGAAGTCCAGCGGGGCGACGCGCTGCCGCTCCTCGATGCTGTAGCCGAGCCGGTCCGGGCGCCACACGTCCCTGTCCCACTCCTCGGCGGGTCTTTCGAGGTCGCCGAGGGCCTCTAGCAGGTCGGTGAAGAGCTGCGGGACGGTGGTGTAGTTCAGCGACAGGTGGCGCCAGTGGTGGGCCGGACGGTCCCGCACCGAGGAGACGTCCTCGGCAATGACGGTGTTGACGGCGCGGATCCAGGAGCTGGGGACCACCTTGGAGCGTCGCTGGTCGGTGCGGAGCTGGAGCAGGTACTGGAACTCCAGCGCTGCCAACGGCGGTAGGCCCGCGACGGAGAAGCTAGGGACGTTGCGGAGCGTCAGCTCGGCGGGCAGCGCGTCCAGCGGAGGCCGCCCGACCTTCGTCCAGCGGTGGTGGTGCCCGTCGCATAAGCCGTTGCGGCTGATCTCGTAACCACAGTCAGGGAAGCCGCACCTGCCAGACACCGGACGAGAGAGTTCCGGAGCCGCGGCGGCGTACTCGCGGACGCTGATGCGCCGGCCCCGCGAGTGCAGTCCGTTGAGGTCGGCCAGGTGCAGGTCACACAGGCCTGAGAGTCCGCCGGAGTACCGGCATCCGCTGACCAGGCACGAGGCCACGTCCAGGCTGAGCCCGGCCGGCCAGTTCGCCGGGTCCGCGATCCAAGCCTCGCGCTCGGGCCGGCCGGCCTTCCTCCAGGCTGCGTCGTGTGCGGCGCACAACCCGTGCGAGGCGTTCTTCCTCACGCACGTAGTGATCACGCACGGCGTCGGGGCCAGGCAGTGCCCGGCGGGCGGCACGAAGCGCTCGACTCGGAACTCCGGCCGCACCACGCGGAGGAGGGCCGCGGTCCGCGGATCTCCGGGGAACGGGACGACGGCGGCCAGGCGGCCGTCGGCGCTCACCACGAGCCCCTGAAGCCGACCCGGTCCAGCTCGTCGGCCAGGTCGTCCGCGTCCAGGTGGCCGTAGGTGTCCGCCGTGGTGTGGACCGAGCGGTGCGTGAGCAACTCACTCGCCACTTCCAGCCGCACGCCCGCCCGCAGAAGCGCGGTCGCGTGAGTGTGCCGGAACAGATGGGGGTGAAAGTCGACTCCTGTGCGTCGTCGCAGCCGCTTGACCAGGCTCATCGCCGCCCAGTACCCCATCGGCGTGCCGATGGTGCCGTTCCACAGGTTCACGAACACGTAGTCGCAGTCCAACTCGCCGTACTCGGCGAACAGGTAGTCCGTGTAGAGGTCGAGCAGCGTCTGACGGACGGGGATCTCCTTCGGGTCGCGGCTCTTGCCGCGTGCGCGGTTGGCGTTGTCCTCACGGGGCCGCAGCGTGAGCGTCCGCCGGTCCGTGTTGATGTCCTCATGCCGAAGCCCCAAGGCCTGCCCGACCCGGCAGCCTGTCTCGAACATCAACGCCATCAGTAGCCGATCCCTCAACCGCTCGCACGCATCGAGGATCCGCTGCACCTCAGCGTCCGTAAGCGTCGTTGGCGGCCGCTTGGCCTGCTTCAGCCGCGTCGGCCGTGCGGTGACCTGTCGCTCGGCGATGCCGGCGAGGAATCCGCCGTGGTCGCCGATCGAAGTCGCCCGGCGATGCGTCAGCTGGGCTCCCATACCGATGCCGCGGCGACCAAGAAACCCGTAGAACATGTAGACGCTGTCCAGCGCGCGGTTCACCGTTGACGGCTCCCGGGCCGGACCATCGGCGTCCGCCGATCGTAGCTGCCCCGGATGGACCGGACGCCGCAACCACCCGGCGAACTGGTCCACCTGCTCGGGGGACGCCGCCAGCAGGTCGACGTCCAGGAGCTGAAGGAAGACCAGCCACGCCTTCAGGTCGAAGGCACGGGCCCGCAGGGTGTTCGGTGAATGCTCCCGGTCGGTGCACAGGGCGAGGTAGTCGTCCACCATCTCGACCACCCGTCCCTCGCCGTCCACGACGGTGTACGTCTCGTGGCGCATCCCCGTCCCCACGACCCGTCGCACGTGCATATCAGCCCCTCCGCGCCCAGTGGATCCCTGGATGGAGCAACGACCGTCGCGGACAACGGTCACAGGCGAGTGTCAGCGACAAGGGCGGACACCAGGTTGGGCACCATGTGGCGTACGTCCCTGACGCTGTCGGACTGGGTACAGATAAAAGCTGAGGCGTACGGGAAGTTCGCTGAGGAGCCGACGAGACCCGAGCTGGAACGCTTCTTCTTCCTCGATGACGAGGACCGGAAGCTGATCGCGAAGCGGCGCGGTGACCACAACCGCCTCGGGTTTGCTCTCCAGATGTGCACAGTTCGCTACGTCGGGCTGTTCCTGGAGGATCCGTTAGCCGTGCCGTGGCCGGTCGTTGAGCACCTGGCCGAGCAGCTGGGGATCGGGGATGTCTCCAGCATCAAGCGGTATACGGAGCGGCAGATGACACCGTACGAGCACGCGTGGGAGATACGTGAGACCTACGGCTATCACCTGTATGAGGACCACGAGTGGGGCCGGAAGTTCCGGGCGTTCCTGCACGGGCGGGCGTGGACGGCGCACTCGGAGGGGCCGAAGGCGCTGTTTGACCACTCGGTGGGCTGGCTGCGCCGGAACCGGGTGCTGCTGCCTGGGGTGAGCGTGCTGGCCCGGCAGGTCGCCGAGGTCCGCCAGATCGCGGAGCACCGGCTGCACACCACGGTCGCCAAGGAGGTCCGGCGGGCGGACGCGGCGCTGCCCGTGGACCTGGTGGCCACGCTCAAGACCCCGGAGGGCAAGCGGTTCTCGGAGCTGGAGCGGATGCGCCGGCCTCCGACACGGACCACGGGCACCGCGCTGAAGGGCGCGTTGCAGCGGGTCGAGGACATCAGCGCGTTCCAGCTCGGGCGGGTGAAGCTGGACAAGATCCCGCCGAACCGGCTGTCCGCGCTGGCCCGGTACGGGCTGGGCACCAAGGCGCCGAAGCTGGAGCGGACCCCGGAGCCCAAGCGCACCGCGATGCTCACCGCGGTGATGCGGCATCTGGAGGCGAAGGCAATCGATGACGCGCTGGACCTGTTCGAGATCCTGATGGCCACGCGGCTGATCAGTACGGCGAAGCGGTCCACGGACAAGCAGCGGCTGTCGACACTGCCACAGCTGGAGAAGTCCTCGCGACTGGTGGCGAAAGCGGCGAAGGTGATCATCGAGGAGCTGGAGCTCATTGAGGAGACCGGCTGCGATGTGGACGTGAAGGCGCTGTGGAAGGCGTTGGAGGAGGTCGCGCCGAGGGCGGCACTGTCCAGCGCCGCGGCCACGGTGGTGAGCCTGGTGCCGGAGGACGACGACACGGCCGAGACCGCGCTGCGCAGTGCGCTGGCGCTGCGCTACAACACGGTCAAGCCGTTCCTGTCGCTGCTGGGCGAGTCGAAGGCGCTGGATGCCGCGACGGGCGGGATGCGCGTCCTGATCGGGGTAAAGCGGCTCCCGGCACTGTCGCGGCGGAAGGTGAGCGAGAAGCCGTTGCTGCCCCGGGAGATCGACGACAAGCTGGTGCCGCCGCACTGGCGCAAGGCGGTGTACGCGAACAGCGAGCTGCCGGAGGGCGCGGTCGACCGGGACGACGTACGTGGTGTGGGTGCTGGAGCAGCTGTTCCGCGCGCTGAGGCGCCGGGACATCTTCGCCTCGCCCTCGCACCGCTGGTCCGACCCGCGTGCCCGCCTGCTGAAGGGCAAGGCGTGGGAGGCCGTGCGTGAGGACGTCCTGGTGGGCCTGAGCCTGACCGAGGACGCCGAGGAGCACCTGGGGGAACTCATCGAGGTGCTGGATGCTACGTGGAAGCAGATGGCCGAGCGGTTGGCGGAGGCCGGCGACGACGCGAAGATCAGCATCGAGGTACAGCCCAACGGGCGCGCGAAGCTGAACGTGGAGAAACTCCACGCGCTCGGCGAGCCGAAGTCCCTGAACTGGCTGCGCAAGCGGGTCGAGAAGATGCTCCCGAAGATCGACCTGCCGGACCTGCTCTTCGAGGTGCACGCCTGGACCGGGTTCCTGGACGCCTTCGTGCACCTGGGCGACGGCAAGACCCGCATGAAGGACCTCACCACCTCGATGGTCGCACTTTTGGTGAGCGAGGCGTGCAACATCGGCATGACCCCGGTCATCAACCCGGGCTACGAGGCACTCACCCGCTCCCGCCTCGTACACGTCGACCAGTACTACCTGCGCGCCGACACCATCGCTGCGGCGAACGCCGCGCTGATCGAAGCCCAGGCCCAGGTGCCGATCGTGCAGTACTGGGGCAAGGGCCTGCTCGCCTCCGTCGACGGCCTGCGCTTCGTCGTCCCCGTCCGCACCATTAACGCCGCCCCCAGCCCCAAGTACTTCGCGAAGAAGAAGGGCATCACCTGGCTGAACGCGATCAATGACCAGGTGATCGGCATCGGGCAGATGGTGGTGCCCGGCACCCCGCGCGACTCCCTGTTCATCCTGGATGCGCTGCTGAACCTGGACGGCGGGGTGAAACCGGAGATGGTCGCCACCGACAACGCCTCGTACAGCGACATGGTGTTCGGCATCTTCAAGATGCTCGGCTACCGCTTCTCCCCGCGTTTCAAGGACCTGGAAGACCAGCGGTTCTGGAAGGCGGCGATGCCCGGCGCCGAGGCGGCGGGCGGGTACGGGCCACTGGAGGCCATCGCCCGGAACAAGGTGAACGTGAAGAAGGTGATCACGCACTGGCCGGACATGCTGCGGGTGGCCGGCTCCCTGGTCACCAACCAGGTGCGCGCCTACGACCTGCTGCGGATGTTCGGCCGCGAGGGCCATCCGACCCCGCTCGGGCAGGCGTTCGCCGAGTACGGGCGGATCGCCAAGACCCTGCACCTGCTCGCTGTCGTCGACCCCATGGACGACACCTACCGGCGCCAGATGCACAAGCAGCTCACCGTCCAGGAGTCCCGCCACAACCTCGCCCGGAACATCTGCCACGGGAAGAAGGGCACCATCCATCAGGCGTACCGGGACGGGATGGAAGATCAGTTGGGCTCGTTGGGTCTCGTTTTGAACGCCGTGGTGCTGTGGACGACCAGGTACATCGACGCGGCCGTCGCCCAGCTCCGTGCGGAGGGGCATGAGATCCGGGACGAGGACGTGGCGCGGCTGTCCCCGCTCAAGCACAAGAATTTGAACGTCCTGGGCCGCTACAGCTTCACCGCCTCCCAGCCGGGCAACGGGCTGCGGCCGCTGCGAGACCCGGACGTCCCCGACCTCGACGACGAGGACGGAGCGGAGGACTGACCGCGGTCAGGGACGTCCCCGAGTCGTCGTGGCTGGGGACGTGATCAACAGAGCGTCGCCGCTGGCCATGGCCACGGAGCCGGTATCGGGGCCGTAACAGCGGAAGAGGTGGTGACGCCTTCGCGTACCGCTCTGCGCGGCGGGCCCGGTAGGCGGCCTGGCGGCAGGCAGTTTCTCCTGCTCTCTTGCAGAGTCTCGTTGTGGGATGAGGAATCTGCAGTCCGGGGCGGCCGCTCTACTGCGCCGGGGCGAGACCGCATCAGCACATCCATCCGACAGCGCTTAGCTACGGTTGACCGTTTCAGATTCCGATGACCCTCGCCCCGAGCGCTGCGGCAATCCCCCCAAGAGCGTTGACCATAAAGTCACGTACCGTGGCGTGGTCCTGTAACGGTGGCGGCACCTGCGTCACGGCGCCGACTCCATATGTCGGATCTTCCAGGGCCGCCTCTAGATCGCGGGTCATACGCTCGACTACCTCAGCCAGCGTCAGGGTTCTTGTACCTGTGGCCTGGTCGGTGACCTGCCCTGAGATCGTCGATTCCCAGTCGATCGCGGGCTCGCCGCGCTCGGGGAGGTAGCCGTTGACCAGCACGAGGTCAGTACCGCCAGAATATTCCCAATGCCCCATTGATGATCGTTCAATATGATGACGTAGTTCGTTGAATTCCCTGGGGTGGAAGTACCAGTCGCGTGCGAAGGCCCACCCAGCAGGTCGAGCGCCGGCCTCAGCCTCGAACCGACCCCCTTCTGTCGACCTGTAGTAGCCGGGGAAGAAAAGATCCCACGTATCTCCGGTCCGATGGTCGAAGTACTCTCCGCGTCCGTCGAGCATGCGCATCGCGTCGCAGTCCGGGTGCGCGAAAAGGAAGGCGAGAACGAACGGGCCGCCACGCCATGTAGCTCCTACGGACTCCTCGTACTCCTGCTGCATTTTGGCACGGGTCGCGGACAAGATTTCTTGGCTGCTTGCCATACGCCGCCGATGTTTCTTGGCTAGGCGCCGCCGAGTAGCCTCGGCCTCGTCGCGCAGTGTTCGCTGACGTGCACGGAGCTGACCCATCACTGTCCAGGCCCGAGAATTTTCCTCCCAGGATGTTGCTGGCAACATGTCTCAGATCCTTGGTCTTGCAGGGCTGCGTATAAGCAGTTAGCAAAAAGGCTGCGGCGTTGTGCGACGTCCGCTGGCTACCGACTTTCTCTGCTTACTCTCCACGGATGGCTCCCACACCCTCCATGACTTGCCCGATACCGAGAGTCGTCGATGAGAGTGCGCCCCATGATCGCGTCTCCGCCGAGACCTCAAAGGGAATCAACCCCGCGCCCAGCGCAATGTCGGCAATCGAGATAGCACTGCCAGCGACTACCTTGCCGAGTCCTGTCCACCATTTGCGTTTCCGCTGTTGGATCGGCGGCTCCTCCTGTTCAGATCGAGCCGCCGCCTGGTGTTCTTGGCGCGCCCCATCGAGACGTTCGGCTAGATCTCGGAGCTGTTGGCTGACAGGGACTTCGGTGAGGTAACCGGTTCGTTTCTGACTGAAGATCTTGACGGCACAGATCAAGGCGGGCAGATGGGCGGCAACGCGCGGAAAGCCGAGTGCGGACAGTATCTCCGCTTCGACACTCGGGAGGTGGTCGGCACGTAGTCCAGAGGCCAGGTCGGCGAAGTATTCGTCCATGACCTCCATGAGTCCAGCGTCTTCCGCCAATCTGTTCTGGAAGTGGACGCCGCGACTCGCGTTTCCGATGATGTTTGCCAGCGCGTCCAACGTGAACGTCTCGTAGATGTCCTCGTCCCGTCGCATGGCGTCGTGGATATAGTTCAATGCCTGGTGAGCCTCACGCAACTGGTCGAGCGTCCGGCCGACCTCATCCTCAAAGTGATGTCGGAGTATGCGCCGTGTGAGTGGGAGGCGTGGTTCAACGTATGTGTCGGCGAGATACCGCAGAAAGGCATCGAACTCGTCGTCTGTCACCAGGGTTCCCTTCTCAACTCGCAGTCTTGGAGCTCGCCTGGGGTTGTAGGCCGAGAACCATCGCCAGAGGCCCACCAAACCACCAGAACGGTCTCATCATGCTCACGCACTGTCATGGAACGTCGCAGGGACACACCACAGGATCAGTCAGTCCCGGCAGGTAATCACCTCGTCCTGACAAGTAGGATCCGCTTTTCCGACTGCCCGGCACGTGTCTCCTCCGGGTGCGAACAGGCGATAGGGCAGCGTGCTGGTTCCTACGCTCGTAGAGTTGGTGTTCTTCAATTCGGGAGGCTGGGAGTCGGGGGCTCCAAACATGAGCCGGTGATCCCCGAGAGGATGCCGATCCTGGTCGACGACGATCTGCGGTTCGAGGATGGTCCTGGGGCGCCGGGGTTGCTGATGGCCGTCAACCGGTGGCTGCGGGAGCTGCCGCCAAACGGGTGCCCGGAGCCAAGTTCGTTGCGAATCCCGACACCGCCGCAGTGTCCCACCGGGCCCGGCCCCGCCACAGAGGACGTCACCCTCCTCGCGGTGGGCGGGGACATCGGAACGAAAACCGGCGCTACGGCCAGCCGCCGGGGGCTACCTCCGGCCACGGGTGTCACGCACGATCATTCTCATAAATGGTCCTTTGCCCGAGCAAGATCAATTAGGGCCGCACGGAGATCGCGAAGCGCCGGTTCGGTTCGCAGAACCCGTTCTCACCCAAAGGTGGGTTCGGGGTACTTCTGAGAATCGTTTGTGACAGCCTCGGAGGCGTGACAGCCCCTCAAGAAGCCTCCCCGAGCGACGCGGACAACGTCGAGCGCCACCCCTGCCCGCGCTGCACGGCCGAGCCCGGCTCGCCGTGCCGCTCGCGCTCCGGTGCGGTAGCCGGTACCTACCACACCGGCCGCTTCACCAAGGTGCCCCGGCTCGCCAAGCTCCTGCGCGTGCCCACCCCCGCCGACCGCGGCCCCGGCCAGCCCTGGCGCCCCGGCACCCCCGTCCCGCCCGCCCTCGCCCCCGACACCCCGAGCGCCGACATCCGCATCGGGTACGCCCGGTGCTCGACGCTCACCCAGGAACTCCAGTCGCAACTCGATGCCTTGGCGAAGCACGGAATCCCACGCGACAAGGTGTTCTCCGAGAAGATCAGCACCCGGGTCCGAGTCCGCCCGCAGTTCGAGGCGGCGCTCGCGCTCGCCCGGCAGATCAAGGCCCACGCCCCGCACTGCCGGGTCATCTTCACCGTGTACGAGATGAAACGCCTCGGACGCGACGCCGCCGAACTCACCGCACTCGCCGACCACCTCACCGCCCACGGCCTGGTCCTAGAGATGCTCGCCGGACCCCTGCCCGGGATGTATGACCCCAGCGGTCCCGGACGGCTTCTGTTCGCGTTCTTCGCGGCGATGGCGGAGACCGAGCGGGAGAACATCCGGGAATCGACCCTCGAAGGGCTCGACGCCGCGGCCCGCAAGGGCAAGCACGGCGGCCGGCCACCCGTCATCACCGACGACATGCTGCACACCGTGCTGCGGCGCCGCGCGAACGGCGAATCGGTCGAGGAGATCCAGCCCGACCTGATCATCCCCACCGGCAAACGCAAGGGCCAGGCCCCCAGCGTCGCGAGCATCTACCGCGCGCTCGCCGAACACGAGAAGAAGGAGGCGTACCCCGAAGCCGTCGAGGCGGCGCATGCCGACTTCGCCAACCTCCAGGACGCCAACGACATCCCCCGCCCCCGCCGAGCCCGTATCCGACGCCCGGACGACCGGGTCACGGCCGAAGAAGCCGACCTTCGTCGACGGCTCCAGGCCCAGGTCCTCCAGAGCACGGAGACGGAGTAGCCAGCAAGATCAAGTGCTTAGCGCTAATGGCTGTTCCGTTGGTCCCCAAGGCCGTGACCGTGCCGCTCCCCGTTGTGGTGGTCGCATCCGACCCTAGCTGTCCGCAAACCCTGTCATCAGCTTTCATCGGATCTGATTGGATCTGCGCCGCCGTCTGCCCCCAGGAAGTCGGGGTTCATTGGACGCCTGCCGCGCCTGTCGTCATTCGTTCGTTTGCCGACACGGCCTTCGGGGATGGAGCACTCGTCGCAATCGGGGCACGCGATCTTGGTGCAACTGTGGCGGGTTCTGCGCCCGCTGCTAGCCTGCCGTCCGTGATCAAGAGCAGCCTGGCAGGCCGAATAGGCCGCATGGCGGGGGACAGCAGGCCGGAGCGCGTGCTGATTGCCGCCAGTTTCGCCAACCGGGTCGGCAACGGTCTGTTCAACGCGGCGTCGGCGCTCTATTTCACCTTGGTCGTGGGCCTGCCCGCGGTGCAGGTCGGCGCCGCGCTCACCATCGCCGGAGTGATCGGCTTGTGCGCCGGGATACCCGGGGGGGGAATCTCGCCGACCGGCGCGGGGCGCGCACGATCATGATGCTGGCCCTCGCGGTCCAGGCGATGTCGATGGCGGCCCTCGTCCTCGTCGAGAGCTGGGCCGCGCTCACGATCATCGCGACGGTCGACCAGATCGCCGCGGCGGCCGGTGGTGCGGCCTGGGGCGCTCTGGTGGTCCGGGTCGGGGGTGATCGCCCGGCCCTGTTCCGGGCGAAGTTGCGCACCTTCGTCAACCTGGGCGTCATTCTCGGAACGGTGGGTGCCGGGCTGGCGCTGGCCGCGGACACCCGTGGCGCCTATGTCACGCTGATCCTCGGCAACGCGGCGAGCTTCGCCCTGTGCGCTGTGCTTCTGCTCCTGCTGCCCCGCTATCCGGTGCTGGCAGCACCGCCGCAGCAGCGTCGCTGGCTCGCTTTCACGGACCGCCCGTTCCTGACGTTCACCGCCCTCTACGGGGCCATGGGACTGCAATACCCGGTGGTCTCCCTGCTCCTGCCGATCTGGATCTCCGAACACACCGAAGCGCCGCGCTGGACGGTGGCCGCATTGTTCGCCGTCAATGCCGCCTTCTGCGTACTGATGCAGACCAGGATCGGCTCCCGTATCGAAACCCCGCACGACGGTGGCAGGGCCTTTCGCACCGCGGGGCTGCTCTTCCTCGTCAGCTGCCCGATGATGGCGCTGGCGGCGTACACCCCGGTCTGGGCGGCAGCGGGATTGGTCCTGGCAGCGATCTTCGTCCATAGCCTGGCAGAGGTCTGGGAGTCCTCGGCGGGCTTCGCCCTGGGCTTCGGTCTTGCCCCCGACCATGCCCAGGGCCAGTACCAAGGTCTCCTCGGCCTCGGCTTCAGCGCGGGCCAGGCTCTTGCCCCCGCGATCCTCACCACGGTGGTGCTCGGCCTCGGCACGGCGGGCTGGCTGCTGCTGGCGGTGTTCTTCGCGGCGCTGGGTGCTGCCGGCCCATCTCTTGCCCGCTGGGGCATGCGGACCCGGCCGCAGCCGGGCATTGCTGCGGAAGTGACGGGATGACCAGGGAGTAGGTGTCAGGAGTCTTCCGCCTTGCGTGGAAAAGTGCGCGCGTGTGCATCGCGCTGCCGCTGGAGTAGTGACATGGCATGGGTGGTCAGGCCGCCTGGCCGTAGCCGCCCGCGCCGGGGCCATCGCCGCGCAGCGGACTGAAGTCGACGTCCAGGTGCGGGTCGTACGCCTCGGGCTGGAAGAAGCCAGGCCTGAGCCGTGACCACGTTCAAGCCGCGGAAGAGCGAGTAGCGCAGCGAGGCGCCATGCCAAAAAGAGGGCGCGAGGGCCTGTTATGGGACATGGGAGACGGGCGCGGACCCCGTCACCCGCTCGGGGTGACGGCCGGTGCGACGACCGCCCGAATGGTCCAGTAGTCAGGTGTCTCGCCAACTCCTCCATCGCGTAGGCCCCGGAGTCCCCGCGCGCGCTCGGGCCGGGCGCGCGCAGCTCGGTGCGCGCCCGGCCCGTGAGGGGTCACAGCTTGACGTAGAGCTCCTGGAAGGGCGTGAAGGGGAGCGCCTGGTAGCAGAAGTACGCGGTCCACCTGCCTTCCGCGATGCCCGCCTTGCCCGCTGTCTGGCAGGCGGCGGCCGTTCCGTAGAAGGAGGTCTCGTGGACGTAGCCCGCAGGGGGTGTGCCGAAGTCCGCCGAGGAGGCGGGGGGCTGCGGTGCGGGGGCGGCGCCGGCGTAGGGGGCGAAGCTCAGGGCGAGGGCTGCGGCCAGGAGCGTGGCGTGGAGCGTCCGCTTGGTTCGGGGGTGCATGTTTTCCTCTCGGGGTCCGTCGGTCGTTCGGGGTGTCGGGGCCTGGTGGGTGGAGACGTACGCCGTCCACTCGTCCCGGGCCACGGCCTTCGCGTCCCTCGTCTCGCACGAGGCGAGGGTCAGCCGGCGGCCACCGGGGTGGCGGCCGTCTCGCGGAGGGTCTGGGTCGCGACCAGGTCGCGGTACTGGGGGCAGCGGCGCATCAGGGAGCGGTGGTCCCCGGAGTCGACGACGGTGCCGGAGTCCATCAGGACGACGTGCCGTGCGTGGTGGATCGTGGAGAGCCTGTGGGCCACGACGATGACCGCGCGGTCCTCGGCGAGCGTGTCCAGGTCGTTGCGGAAGCGCTGCTCGTTGATGCCGTCGAGCTGGCTGGTCGGTTCGTCGAGGAGCACGATCTTGGCGTCGGAGAGCAGGGCCCGGGCGAGGGCCATGCGTTGGCGCTGGCCGCCGGAGAGGTCGGTCTCCCGGCCGAGCACGGTGTCCAGGCCGTCGGGGAGCGCGCTGATGGCGTCGGTGAGGTCCAGGGCGTCGAGGACGCGGGCGAGTTCGGCGTCCGTGGCGGGGGTGCGCCTGCCCAGCTGGAGGTTGTCGCGCGCGCTGGCCTCGATCAGGGTGAACTTCTGGTCGACGTAGGCGATCTGTCCGCGCAGGTCGGCCAGGGGCCAGGTGTCCTGATCGTGGCCGAGGACGCTGATGGTGCCGCCGGCGGGCCGTACGAAGCGGTCCATGAGGGTGAGCGCGGTGGTCTTGCCCGCGCCCGAGGGGCCGACGAAGGCGGTGAGGCCCCTGGCCGGCGCCTCGAAGGAGATCTTCCGCAGGGAGGCCGTGCCCGCGCCGGGGTGGGTGAAGGAGACTTCGCGGAAGGCGACGGCCGGGGCGGCCGGGTCCGCGACGGGGGCGGGGCCGGCGGTCGATCCGGTGGACTCGTCGGGGAGGGCGAGGAGTTCGTTGCAGCGGTCCCGGGCGGCGAGCCCGGCCTGGAGGCGGCCCAGGGCGTTGGTGAGGGTGGTCGCCGAGGGGATCGTCTGGAGGAGGTAGAGGAGGAACGCGGCGAAGTCGGCGGTCGCGAGGTCCCCGGAGGCGACGCGCGTGCCGCCGGTCAGGATGACGGCGATCATCGCGAACTGGTTGCCGAGCTGGGTGGCCGCCGGAACGATCGACTGGAGCCGGGCGCTGGTCAGGGATTCGCGCCGCAGTACGTCGGCGTCGTCGGCCAGGACCCGGGCGGCGAGCGGTTCGGCCCGGTTCGCCTTGATGGCGGTGAGCGCCTCGAGGTGGGAGGTGAAGCGCTGGGCGATCCGGCCGTTGGCGATCTGCTGGCCGGTGATGCTCGCCCTGAGGCGCCGGAAGGTCGCGGAGAGGACACCGGTGACCAGGAGCAGGGAGGCCAGGGTCACCAGCGTCAGGACCCAGTCGATCCAGGCCATGACGCCGAGCGTGGCGAGCACCGTGAGGACGGCGAGCGGGAACTGGGCGCCGACGTCGACGACCTGACGCAGTTGCAGGGCGTCCGAGGTGATCCGTGCGGTGAGGTTGCCGGTGCCCTGTGCGCGGACGGTCTGGAGCGGCAGCCGCAGGGTGTGGCCCATGAGGCGGTTGCGGACCCGGTACACCATCTGCTCGCCGGCACGGGCGATGAGGAAGGCCCCGCCGGCCATGGCCGCCGCCCCGCCCACGGCCGCGGCACACATCCACAGGGCGGGGGTGAGCAGCGACTCGTGCCGGGAGAAGCTGGTGATGACGTCCCGGGCGAGGAGGGGCAGGGCGAGGGAGGCGGCGGTCGCGGTCAGGGCCAGTACGAGGGCGGCGGCGAGTGGCCAGGGCGTGGTGGCGAGTTCCCGCAGGAGCCGGATGGGGTTGCCTCCGCCCCCGCCTCCGCCCCCGCCTCTGCTTCCGCCTACGCCTCCGTCCTCGACCGGTTTCGGTATCGGCTTCGGCTTCGGATTCGGCGACTGCGGCTGCGTTTGGTGCGGTGTGGGTTGCCTCATGGCGGGGTGCCTTTCGCAGGAGACGGGACGGCGTTCGGGTGCTTCCGGTCGTGCCGGTCGTGCCGGTTGTTCCGGTCGTCCGGGGTCAGATGCGGGTCCCGCCGGGTCTGCGGCCGGGTTCGCGGCGGTGCTGGCGCAGTGCGAGGTGGGCCTCGCCGAGCGCCGCCTTCAACAGCGTGATCTGGTCCAGGAGCCGGCGTTCGCGCTCGGCCTCCTCGGAGCGGCGGACGGGAGGGCGCAGGCCTTCGTGGCCGGCGCTGATGAACTGTCGGCGCCAGTTGGCGACGGCCTGCGGCGAGACGCCCGCACGCTGCGCGGCCTGGGAGAGGGTGATGCGCTTGCCCAGCAGGTCCAACACGAGGCGCGCCTTCTCTTGGGGCGGTAGGACGGGTTGCGGCGACACGGCATTCCCCCTGTGTGCTGCGTCTTCGGTCGGGCAGGAGCCCGGCAACGGTGCCGGGCCTCACGGGTCGGGCAGGGCGGTGTTCCCGTCGCTGTCCAGGAGGTCCGCGAGCATCGGGACGTACGTGTGGAGGCTGGCGTGCCAGCCGACGTAGTTGGCGAAGTCGTGGGCGTGCGTGGCGATGCGGACCACCGCCCCGGCGGCGACGACGTCCCGGTCCCAGCCGCCCGGGCCGTACCCCTCCAGGAAGGCCGTTGTCAGGCCGGGGAGGAGGGGCCGGGGTGTGGAGGCCAGTTCGGCGGTACGGCGGAACTCCTCGATCTCCCCCACGATCCAGCCGATGTCCGTCTCGGGACGGCCCCGGGCGGCTTCCAGGCCGGACAGCACGACGGCCGGCCGGCCGGGGCCGGGGTCGTCGGGCATCACGATGTTGCCGAGCGTCAGCCAGCCGTGCAGCACGGTGTCCGCGTCCGTCGCCCGCAGCAGGGTCTCGGTGAACTCGCGCAGCTTGGCGAGCCGGTCGGGACCGAGGCTGCTGCGCAGCCGGTAGTGGAAGCCGGCGCCCGCCCGGGTGCCGCGGCCGCCGTCGAGCCAGGGCTGGAACCGGGTCAGGCCGGGCGGCGGCGGGTACTCGCCGAGGTACGCGGTCACGGGCCGCGCGGTGTGCAGGACGCGCAGGCGGGCGCCGAGACGGCCGAGCATGGAGCCGACCGGGCCGTCCGGTTCGTCCGGGCCGTCCCTGCCGTCCTGCTCGGACGCGCCGTCCCCCGTGAGCAGGAGCCGTGCGGCGCTGCGGCTCCCGGCGGTGTCCCAGGTGCCGTGCTGCGCGTCGGCCTCCACGGGCGTCGCGAAGCGCAGCGCGTCGTCGGAGGCGGCGTGCGCCCGCGTCGTGAAGTCGTGCGGGACGGGCGGGTAGGGGGCCGGGTGGTTGCTGCCGCGGCTGTGGCTCCAGCGGACGGTTCCGTCGGGGAGCCGGGTGACGCGGGTGGTCTGGAGCCCGGTGCCGTACGTGGAGGTCTGCTGCCCGGCGTCGTACGCGGACGTCTGCCCGGCGCCGTACGCGGAGGTCTGCCCGGCGCCGTACGCGGACGTCTGCTGCCCGGCGCCGTACGCGCTCACGCGGCATCACCGCTGCTCGGCGCGGCCCATGCGCGCATGTCCTCCAGGGCGGTGAGGGCGTCGGGGAGGTAGGCGGCGCTGCCGATGCCCTCCTCGCCGGTGGACGCGCTGACCCCGTTCACGGGCGGCAGGACGGTGATGTTCTCCCTCGTGGACAGTTCGACCACGTGCCGCTGGTAGGCCGGGTTGAGGTGGCCGCCCGGCGGGAGCGACGGGCAGATCACGATGGGGGCCCGGGTGCACTGGAGCGCGAGGAGCACCGGCGTGTCCGCGAGGCCCGTCGAGAGACGGGCGATGAAGTGCATGGTCGCCGGGTGGACCAGTACGGCATCGGGCCATGCCGCGAGGTGCGTGTGCAGGGCGCCGTCCGGTTCGTCCGGCCAGGTGTCGACGGTCGGGAGCCCCCGGCCGCCCGTGGCGGCGACGGCGGTGGTCCCCACGAAGCGCCGGGCGGACCGGGTGATCACGCTGTGGACTTCGGTGTGCGGGTAGTGGGTGCGCAGCCAGCTCATCCAGGCCGGCAGGAGCATCGCCTGCATCCCGCCGGTGGTGATGTAGAGGAGTCGGCGGGCGCGGAACTCGGGTGCGGCCGCCGGGGAAGGGGTCGGCAGGACGGTCATCGCCGCTCACCTCGCCGGGCGAAGGCCGTGGTGATGGCGGCGAGGTCGCGGATCGCGGCGCCGGGCCCCTCGTGCATGTGCAGGCCGCAGACGTTGACGATCACGTCGTCGACGCCGGCGTCGTGGTACGCGGCCAGGGTGGCGGCGATCTGGTCGGCGTCGCCGGTCGCGAACAGGCCGTGCTCGATGACCAGTCGCGCTCCGGTGGCGGGGTCGGTGCGGTCGACGGGGATGCCGGCCTGGCGCAGCATGTCGGTGTAGTGGGGGGAGGACAGGTGCGGTCCGACGGCCTTGAGGGCGATCTGTCGCAGGTCACGGCCGGGCCGGGTGAGGGCGCAGTGGACGACGCTGGCGACGCGCGGGGGGCCGGGCCGGCCGGCGTCCCGGGCGGCCTGCGCCATGACGGGCAGGAGGCGTTCGCCGAGGTAGGACAAGGGGGTCAGCCAGGTGATGGCCCAGTCGGCGGCTTGCCCGGCCAGCCGTGCCATGGCCGGGCGCAGCACCCCGAGGCCGATTTCGACCGGCGGCGTGTCCATCGCGGAGAGTTCGACCCCCTCGGTCTCCCAGGGCCCGTCATCGCCGGTGGCGAGTTTGCCGTCGAGCAGGGTGCGCATCATGCGGACGTAGTGGCGGGCCGCCGTCACGGGCTTCTCGTACGGGGCCCCGTTGACGCGGCGCTGGAGTTCCTGGCCACCGGGGCCGATGCCGCTGATGTACGAGTGCCCGGACAGGGCCGCGATCGACCGGGCGTTGACGGCCGCGGTCATGGGGTGGCGCAGGGGCATGAGGGTGACGGCGGTGCCGAAGCCGATGTCGAGGCCCATGCCGGTCAGGGCGGCGAAGACGGTGTGGGTCTCGATGGTGAACGACTGTCCGAGCCACAGGCGGCGGCCGGACGTGTTCTCGGCGACCCGGGCGTAGGGCAGCACGTCCCCTATGTCCGCGGGCATGGCCGGGTACATGACGCTGATCGTGGGCAACGTGGTCATCCTTCGCTGCTGGAGGCGGGCGGGGTGGTGCGGCCGGATCCGGCGGACTCCCAGGGCCACGAGCCGGGCAGGCCGGCCGCGTCGGCGCAGACCGCGCCGCTGAAGCGGTCCGGGGCGAAGTGCGCGGCGGCGGCGCGGACATCGGCGGGGGTCAGGCGGGCGACGGCCCGCGGTACCTCGGTGAGTGCCGGCGGGAGGTCCTGGGTGACGGCCGCGGTGAGCAGGGAGGCGCGGCCGCTCTGGGAGCCCGCGTTGATCGCGTAGGCGCCGGTGACGTAGCCGCGGGCCGCGAGGAACTCCTCCTCGGTGGGGCCGGTGGCGGCGAACTCCTCGGTCAGGTCCCGCAGCAGCAGCATGGCCCGCGGGGCGTGGCGGGCGTGCACGTCGGCCTCGATGACCACGACGTCCCGGTCTACGTAGTCGGTGGCGGCCCGGCACCGGTAGGCCAGGCCGTCCCGTTCCCGCAGCACCGTGTTGATGCGGGAGGAGAAGCTGCCGCCGAGGACGGTGGCGGCGATCTGGTGGGCGGCGTAGTCCTCGATGCCGCGCCGGGGCGGGGCGGGCGCGACCAGGCGGATGCGTGCCTGCGCTTGGCCGGGGCGGTGGCCGGTCGTGATCCTGGGCGTCGGCGGGCCGGTGGGGCCCGGAGCGGTGCCCGGGGCGGGATCCTGGCCGCGGACCGTCCAGCCGGACACGGCGGCCGCGAACCGGGCCATGGCCTGCTCCGGCTCGGCGGCGCCGACGAGGGCGAGGTGGCCGCGGTGGGGGGAGACGAACCGGGCGAACGCCTCGGTGACGTCGCCCGGGGTGATGGCGGCCGTCAGAGCGGGATCCGGCGCCGGGTCCACGGCCGGCGGCAGATGCCCGTAGTACTGCGACCACATGAGGCGGGTGGCGTGCACGGAGGGCTGGGAGGCGGCCGCGGCGGCCTGTTGGGTGACCAGGGCGACGGCGCGTTCGACGGTACGGGCGTCGAAGGTGGCGTGGACGAGGTCGGCCAGGGTGTCCGCCATGAGGGACTGGAGGTCGGCGGTGGCGTGCAGGCCGAGCAGGAGCCAGTCGCGGCGGCGGCTCGCGGCGGCGATGCCGCCGGCCTGTTCGAGCCGGGCCGTGGCCGGGTGGAGGGACCAGCAGGCGGCCACGACGTCCGAGGCCGCCAGGTCGGCCGGGGTGTGCAGGGGCAGCCGCAGCGCGAGGCGGGCTTGGAGGAGCGGGACGGTGCGCAGGGGGGTGGCGGCCAGGCGCAGCCCGCCCGGGGTCCGGCTCGTGAGGACTTCCGGGGCGGGCACGGCGGCGGCGGCGGGGATCGCCGACACGGCGGACACGGCAGGCACGGTGTGTGCGCTCATCGGGCGGGCTCCTCGGGCAGCAGGGTGAGCAGCGCGCGTCCCGCGGGCGAGGACACGTTGGCCGCCGCGGCGGCGAGGTCGCCGTCGGTGAGGTCGTCGATGTTCCGGGCGAGGTCCTCGCCGATCGCGGCCCGGTCGAAGAGGAGCGCTCCGCGGGCGAGGAACCGTACGCGGTAGGCGATCGAGTCGAAGTCCCGGTAGAGGGCGGTTCGGGCACAGGCCACCGCACGCGCCGTCTCCGCTCCGTGGGCCGCTCCGCTCGCGACCTCCGCGAGGTGGCCCTTGACGGTCTCCTCGACCTCTCCGGCCAGCCCGGGGGCGTGGTGGGCGACGATGACGAAGGTGTCGGGGTGGGTGACGGCGAGCGGCCCGAAGTAGCCCGCGGCCGAGTCCACCTTCGCGCCGAGCGGGGTCAGGGCGGCGCGCAGCCGGGCGTGGCCGCCGGTGGTCAGCAGGTGGGTGAGCGCGACGTGGGCGGCGTACGCGCGCAGGTCGTGGCCGGCGTCGGGGAGGCGGGCGCCCAGCGCCAGCGCCGGCTGGGGGGCCAGCGGGTCGAAGCGGACGCCGCGCCGCTCCTGTTCGGGCAGCGGCTCGGCCAGGTCGGGCGGAGGTCCGGGGACGGTCCGGCCGGGTACGGCGCGGAAGGCCGTGCGGGCCTCGGCGAGGGCTTGCTCGGGGTCGAGGTCGCCGCACATGGCCAGGACGGCATTGCCCGGGGCGTAGTAGGTACGGAAGAAGGCGCCGCAGTCCTCGGTGGTCGCGGCGTCGAGGTCGGCCAGTTCACCGAAGCCGTTGTGGGTGTTCGCCCACCGCTCGAACATCACGCCGGGCAGCGCGGTCCACGGGAATCCGCCGTAGGGCTTTCCGGTGACCTGGAGGCGTATCTCCTCCTTCACCACGCTGCGCTGCGTGGCGAACTGTTCCGGGGAGATCGTCAGGAAGCCCATGCGGTCGGCCTCCAGGTCCAGCACCTTGCGCAGCGCGCCGGCGGGAACGACCTGGAAGTAGTCGGTCGAGTCGGGGAACGTGTTGCCGTTGACGATCCCACCGCACGCCTGCACGGCGGCGAAGTGCTCACCCGGAACGGTGTTGCGGGACCCCTGGAACATCATGTGCTCGAAGAGGTGGGCGAAGCCCGACCGTCCGGGTGTCTCGGTCCGGAAGCCGACCCGGTAGTTCACCGATACTCCGACCCCGCTGGCTCCTTCGACGCGCTGGGCCACGAGGCGCAGGCCGTTGTCGAGTGTCGTGTGATGGATGGCGTCCGCTGCGTCCGGCATACGGAGGATTACAGCCGCGTCGGCGCGGGGCCACCAACCATTACTTGAATGCCGTGGGAGAAACGGCCCAGCAGGGCGGGCACGGGGTCTCCCCGAACTTCAACTTACCGGGAAAATTGGAGGTTGCCGCCTGCGCTGATCCGTCCTTACTGTCCGCCGTATGGAGACAGGAAGCCGTGTACGAGGCGGGGCCGTCCAGCTCACGCCGGTCGATCTTGACGGTGTTCCGGAGGTCGATTCACTGCTCGCACGGCTCGGGGTGGGAATTCTCGACCGGGCCACTGTGCAGGCGAATCCCGGACGCAATGACAATTGGAGCGGAAAAACCGCCGACGGAACGGATGTTTTCGTCAAACGCATCAACGGGCCCGACAGGGAAGCCCGGCTGGAGCGCACCACGGCGTTCTGCGCCGCGGCCGGAGACCGCGTGGCGACGCCGCGCCTCCTCGGCTCGGACCCGGAGAACGGGCTGCTGGTCTTCGCCCGGCTGCTCGAGAGCCGCAGCGGTGCCGAACTGGCCGCGGACGACGCCTTCGACGAGGTGCTCGCCGAGCAGGCGGCCGTCGCCGTCGCCGCCGTGCACGGGCTGGACCCGGCGGGCTTCGACACCGCGCCGCACCCGCTGCCGCCGACCGGGAACCTCGACGCGGTGCCGTACGCCTTCTTCACCGGGGCGACCGCCGCCGAACTGGCCACGTGGCGGCTGATGCACGGCGACCCGCAGTTGGCCGAGGCCCTGCGCCGACTGCGCCGCGCGGACGACGAGTCCGTCCCGTCCCGGTGCCCGATCCACGGCGACATGCGGCTGGACCAGTTCCTGCTCGCCGGCGGGCGGCTGTACCTGACGGACTTCGAGGAGGCCCGGATCGGTGATCCCGCCAGGGACCTCGGCGCGTTCGCCGGCGAGTGGCTCTTCCAGGCCGCCCTGCGGATCCCGGTGACCTTGGCCGAGTCCTCGCCGATCGGGCACACCCCGACGCACGAGGAGATCATCGCCACCGGTGTCGGCGAGATCGAGCAGCGCAGCCCGATCGTCCGCCGTTTCTACGCCGCCTACCTGGAGCACGCCCCCCGCTCCGTCCGGGACGACGGGGAGCTTTCGGCCCGGGCCGCCGCCTACGCCGGCTGGCACATGATGGACCGCATGCTCGCCACCGCGAGCTCCTCGACCCGCCTGTCCCCCGTCTCCAAGGCCGCGGCGGGCATCGGGCGCACGGTGCTCCTGTCCCCGGCCGAATTCACCTCGTCCCTGGGTCTGGAGGCCTGACATGCCGTACGGAAACCTCGGCCTGGCCGACCGCATCGCCGTACTGGCCGAGCGGGTCACCGTGACCGCCGGCGGGCTCAAGGCGGAGACCGCCGGCGAGCTCTACGAGGCGGACAATCCGCAGGCGCTCGCCCGCCGCCTGGGCTCCGTCCTCTACGACACCCTGCACTCCGGCCGCGCCAAGCCGCTGGACGCCAAACCGCGGTCCCTGCGCAACGCCGCCCTGGACGCGGCTCTCGACGAGGCCACCGGGGAACGGACCACCACCTCCGTGGGGCGGCTGGCCGCCGAGGCCGAGGACCACCTCGTCGTGCAGTTGGAAGGGCTGCGGGTCCGCGTCCCGCACGACCGGGTGATCGCGCGCGTCGACGACGGCAGCGGCAGCGACCGGGTCACCGTCGTCATGCCCTGTGCCCGGCCGGGTCTGTCGTCGGGCTTCTTCCTCGCCAACTCCAGCCTCCCCGCGCCCGAGCGCAGGGGACCGCTGCTGCGCCTGTACGGGCACCTGGACACGCCGAGCGCCGCGCCGGAGGTCTGGCGGCGCCTGGTGGACTTCCTGGAGGACTCGGGCGTGCCCTGGCAGGCGAAGATCGCCTCCTCCCCCGTCGTGTACCCCCGCAACGACGCCCTCGTCGTCTACCTCCCGCGCCCTTCCTGGAGGGTCGCCCGCGACTGCGCGTCCGCGCTCCAGGCCACCGGACTGCTCGCCGAGGGAACCTCGCCCTTCACCCGGGCCCTCACCCCGTCGGTCGGATGCGCCTTCGAGCCGGACGACCCGCGGCGGGCACGGCAGGAGCTGAGCTTCGGCCAGCACCGCGCCCAGGTGTTCGCCGAAGCGCTCGTACGGCACGCGACGGACGCGGGCGACGGCAGCGAGCCCTTGGCCGACACCGTCGCCACGGCCTTCCTCGACGCGGGGATCGACCCCGCCGAGCCGGCCCGCAACCTCTCCTCCCCCATCACCGATGTCCTCCGGCCGTCCTGAACCGGACCGGATCGACCACCGAGACAGATCCCTGGAAGGGACTTCGCACATGACTGACATCCAGAGCTACGACGTGGTCGTGGTGGGCGGCGGACCGGCCGGTTCGACGGTCGGCGGGCTCCTCGCCCGGTCCGGACACCGGGTGCTCATCCTGGAGCGGGAGAAGTTCCCCCGCTACCACATCGGGGAGTCGCTGGTCACCGGCATGACCCCGCTGATGGAGGAACTCGGCCTGGTGGAGGAGCTGGACCGGCGCTTCCAGCACAAGTCCGGGATCTCCCTGCGCTGGGGCAAGGACCCGCAGCCGTGGCGCAGCGACTTCTCCTCCACCGGCAGCGTCTACAGCCACGCCTGGCACGTCACCCGCAGCGAGCTCGACGAGCTGATGCTGGACAACGCCCGCACGCTGGGCGCGACCGTCCTGGAGGAGGCGCACGTCACCGAGGTGCTCGTCGCCGACTCGGGTGCGGTGACCGGCCTGGTGTACACGCACGCCGGGGAGCGGTACCAGGTCGACAGCCGCTACGTGGTCGACGCCTCGGGGCAGTCGCGCGTCGTCGCCCGCCGGACCACGGAGACCCAGTGGCAGGACGACCTGCGCAACGTGGCGATCTGGGGCTACTACGACACGTTCACACCCATCGAGCACGGCGACGACATCCTGTGCGAGGCGATCGAGGGCGGGGGGTGGATGTGGGCCATCCCGCTGTCCAAGGACAAGCTGAGCATGGGGCTCGTGCTGCCGGCGGAGCAGCTGACGGAGCTGCTCCGCGAGGGGCTGAGCCAGCGGGACATCTACCTGCGGGGCCTGGCCGCCAGCAACATCGCCAAGACCATGGTGAACGCCGCCGACACGCAGGCGGAGCTGAGCACCGCGCGCGACTGGTCGCACCTCAGCGACACCTTCCACGGGCCGGGCTGGGTCGCGGTCGGTGACGCGGCCGCCTTCGTCGACCCGCTGTTCTCCTCCGGGGTCTGGCTCGGCAGTTCGGGTGCGTGGCTCGCGGCGCGCGCGCTGAACGTGGCGCTGGCCGACCCCGCGCACGCCGCGCACGCCCTCCAGCGCTTCGACGGCGTCTACCGGCAGTTGTTCAAGGACATCCTCACGTACGTGCGCTTCTTCATGGACCCCAACCGGTTGAGGGAGGAGTACATGGAGCGGGCCCAGGAGGTCACGCAGATGTACACCACGTCCTCGCGGGTCGGCTTCATCGCGCTGATCTCCGGCATCGGGGCCGTGGCCGACCTGGTGGACTTCGACCCCATGGGCATGGAGGGCCTCGTGGAGGTCATGACGGAGCGGACGGAGCAGGCGAAGGCCCGTATGGAGGCGGAGGCGGCTGCCGCCACGGTCTGAGGCCGGCACTGTATTTCGCTGCCGATGGTGCGGTTTTCCGGTAATTGCCGGAGAGCCGCACCATTTTGCGTTCAGGGAAGTCAGGGAAGTCATGGAGGTCCGGACAGGCCTGCGGATCCGCAATATTGAGTTCCTGCCGCATTCTCGCAGGTCAGCCGTGATTCTGGTTAAACGGGTCAAATTTCAAAGCGTCGACAGCCCTCCGAGGATGTGGCAGATTTCTCTTTGTCAGAAGAAAGCCGGAAAGCCTTCGGGCCACGGTTTCAGATCGCTAGAGAGGTCATTCTCATGAACGAGAAGCTCATCGCCGGTTACGCCGCCTACACCGACGCCGACGAGTTCGGCTCGACCACCCTGGGCGACGCGCCGGCCACCATCGAGACCGTGAGCTGGGTCGTCTCCGCCGCTTCCGTGGGTGCCAGCGTCGCGGCCACCTTCGACGTCGGCTGCTGAATCCGGCACTCGTCCGGCTTCTTCGACGCGGCGGCCCGGCGGGAGACCTCCCTCCCGTGTCCGCTGGTGTCACCACACGGTGCGGTTCCCCGGTCCAGGGGAACCGCACCGCGGCGTTTTGAGGTCCTTTCCAAGCAATGCCCCAGCTTGCCGATGTCCGCCGGTTCCCGCAGATAGGGCCGGTTCCCGGCTAAACGTCGCTGCCGAAGGGTCGTCGACAGCCCGCGCGGCGCGTGCCAGATTTCACCTCGTCAGACGGAGCGGCCGACGAAATCCCGGCCCTTCGGTCCACGTTTCGAGAGAGGCAGTTCCCATGAACGAGAAGCTGATCGCCGGTTACGCCGCCTACACCAACGCCGACGAGTTCGCCGCCAACGTGCTCGACAGCGCGCCGGCCACGATCGAGATCATCTCCCTCACCGTCGCGTCGTTCGTCGCCTCCGCGGAGACCTACGACATCAAGTGCTGAGTGCGGCGGCCGCGGGGCCGCTCGCCTGAGACGACCGTACGGAAGAGCCGGCAGCCACCTCGGAGGTCGCGGCTCTTCCCCGCCCAAGGAAGGAACCTCATGAACGAGAAGCTGATCGCCGGTTACGCCGCGTACACCGACGCGGAGGAGTTCGCCGCCGACGCGCTGGACGGCGCGCCGGCCACGATCGAGATCGTCTCCTTGACGGTCGCGTCGTTCGTCGCCTCGGCGAAGACGTACGACATCGCCTGCTGAACGGTGTCCGATGCGCACGGGGCGCCGTCACCCACCGCTCGCGGTGGGCCGGGCGCCCCGGTCGCGCGGCTCTGCCTCAGGCGTGGCGCGCGGCTGTCTCCGCGATGTTGCGCAGGGCGGTCAGGTGCCCCGCCAGGGCGCTGCGGCCGCGGTCGGTGAGGGAGAGCCAGGTGCGGGGGGTCTTGCCCACGTGGCCCTTGCGCACCGCGAGGTAGCCGAGTTCCTCCAGGGCTGCGACGTTCTTCGACAGGTTCGACGGGGAGAGGGCGCAGTACTCCTGTACCGCGCGGAACTCCGCCTCGTCACAGCCGGACAGGAAGGCCGACATCCGCAGGCGGTTGGCCGTGCGGAAGGCGTCGTCCAATTCGTCCTCGTCCGTCATGCGCGGACCTTTCTCTGTAGTGCCACCCAGGTGTAGGCGCCGACGACGACGCCCAGCCCGGCGTAGATCCAGCGGGTGTTCGGGGAAGAGGCCAGCGCGCAGACGACGATGGTCACGCAGCTGAGACCCACGGTCCGCCACCGCTCGCGGGCCGGTCCACGCAGGCCGACGACGCCTTGACGGGCCCGGATCCGCAGGACCAGTCCGGCCGCCGCCAGCGCGCAGAGGACTCCCCCCGCGACGCTGAGGAGCTTTAACCAGCCGGGCTCGGGGCTGGAGCCGGCGAGAGCGATGGCGCCGCCCACGAGGACGGCGCAGACGGGCGGGGCCCAGCCGGGCAACCTCAGCTGCACGGAGGCGTCGTAGGACTGGCGGGCCTCTTCGAGGGCGTTGCGGGCATGTTCTGCATCCATGTTTGCCATGTTGGCATGTACTTTCCTGATTTTCAAGTAGTAGCTTCCTGGGCAACACCCCAGCCAGGAAGAGAGATCCGGACGTGAAAACCCTGGAGATCAACGCGCTCTCCAAGCGCTACGGCGAGCGCTTGGCCCTCGACTCGCTCTCCTTCACCGTGCCGCCCGGCGAGATCTTCGGCTTCGTCGGCAGCAACGGAGCCGGCAAGACCACCACCATGCGCATCGCCGTCGGCGTCCTGCGGGCCGACGAGGGAGACGTCCGCTACGGAGGCGCGCCCGTGGACGTCCACACCAGCGCCCGCTTCGGCTACATGCCGGAAGAACGCGGCCTCTACCCGAAGATGACCGTCGCCAAGCACCTGGTCTACCTGGGCCGACTGCACGGCCTGAGCACGAAGGACGCCCGCGCGGCGATGCTGCGCTGGACCGAGCGCCTGCACCTCTCCGAGCGCCGCGACTCGGCGATCGACGCGCTCAGCCTCGGCAACCGCCAGCGCGTCCAACTGGCCGCGGCCCTCGTGCACGACCCCGACGTCCTCATCCTCGACGAGCCCTTCTCCGGGCTCGACCCCCTCGCCGTCCAGGACATGGCCCAGGTCATCAAGGAAAAGGCCGCCGACGGCGCGCCCGTCCTCTTCTCCAGCCACCAGCTCGACCTGGTCGAGCGGTTGTGCGACCGCGTCGGCGTCGTCCGGGAGGGCAGGCTCGCCGCCTGCGGCAGCCTCGACGTCCTGCACTCGGCCGGCCCCGCCCGCCTCTTCCTCCAGGTCGACGGAGCCCGCGCCGACTGGCCGGACCGCTGCGCCGCCGTGGCCGCGTACGAAGCGCACGAGGACGGGATCCTCGTCGAACTCGCCGCCGGACACGACGAGAACGACCTGCTGAGGGCCGCCGTCGACCAGGGCCGCGTACGCCGCATGGCCTGGCAGCGCCCCACCCTCACCGAGATGTTCCGCGATCTGATCGAGCCCGCCGAGCCTGCCGAAGGTGCCGTCCGATGACGACCACGCCCGCCCCCCGCCCCCGCTCCTCCGCGCTGCGCGACATCGGCCTCGTCTACCAGCGCGAGGTCACCGCCCGCCTCTCCTCCAAGGGCTACTTCGCCGGGATGCTGATCATGACGGTGGCCGTGGTCGCCATCATCATGGGCCTCTCCTCCATGGGATCTCCCAAGACCCTCCAGGTCGCCGTGTGCGGCGCGGACACCGCCGAGTTCGGCACGCCGCCCGAGGGGGTCCGCATGCGCGCCTGCTCCGGCATCGCGCAGGCCCGCACCGCCACGGCCGACGAGGACACCGACGCGGCCGTCGTCATCGAGGACGGGCGCGTCACGCTCCTGGTCCGCGGCGACGGCGACCAGCAGGCCCGTGACGCGGCCGCGGCCCTCGGCCGGACCTGGGCGCTGAACCAGGCCTACCAGGACCAGGGCGTCGACCGGGACCGCCTCACCCGGCAGCTCTCCACGGCCGCGCCGCGGGTCGAGACCATCGGGGACGGCGTGGACGGGAAACAACTCGGCGCCGCCGTCAGCCTGGTGATCATCCTGTTCATGCAGATCGTCGGCCAGGGCTCGCTCATCGCCCAAGGCGTGGTGGAGGAGAAGTCCACCCGCATCGTCGAGGTCCTCCTCGCCACCCTGACCCCCCTGCGTCTGATGGCCGGCAAGGTCGCCGGCATCGGTACGGCGGCCGTGCTCCAGATCCTCGTCCTGGTCGGCGCGCTGGTCGGCGCGAGGGCCGCCGCGGGCGGCGGCAGCGGGGTGGTGCCGGGGGCCGGCGCCGTGCTCTCCCTGCTGGTGTGGTTCCTGCTCTCCTTCGCGCTCTTCGCCGGCCTGTTCGCCGCCGCCGGATCCCTGGTCTCCCGACCGGAGGACCTCCAGTCCGTCCTGATGCCGGTCATGATCCTGGCCCTGCTCCCCGTGGGCGTCGCCGCCGTCGCCGCCAACGACCTGAGTGCGCCGTGGGTCGAAGTCGTCCAGTACCTGCCCCCCTTCTCCGGGGTCCTGATGCCCCTGAAGGCGAGCGTCGGCGCCGTCTCGCCCCTCGAACAGCTCCTCGCCGCCACGGTGATGCTCCTGGCCGCGGCCGCCTGCATGTGGCTCGCCTCGCGGATCTACCAGGCCTCCGTCCTCAAGATCGGCGCGACCGTGCGCTGGCGCCAGGCCCTGGCCGCCTGACCCCGACCCGCGCCCCACCCTTCCCCGAGAAAGGTTCCCGACATGCCGCACACGGTCCACCTGCTGGGCGTCCTCGCCGCCGTGCTCGTCGCCGCCCGGGCCGGGAGGGCCGCAGCCCGGTGGTTACGCCAGCCCGAGGTCATCGGGGAGATGACCGCGGGCCTCCTCGCGGGCCCGGCCGTCCTCGCCCTGCTGGGCCGCCCGGGTTTCGACGCGGCCCTGCCGCACGCCGTGCTCGCCGACCTGAAGACCGTCGGCCAGGCCGGCCTGATCCTCTTCCTCGTCGGCCTCGCCCACCACCTGCGCGGCGGAGCCGTCAACCCCGGGCGCCGGGCGGTCGCCTGGGTGACGGCCGGCTCCCTGCTCCTGCCCCTGCTGTGCGGCACGCTGCTGGCCGTCTGGGTGATCACGCAGGAAGGCGCCGAGGTGCGCGGGCAGGCTCCCACGGCCGCGTTCGTCCTCATGACCGCGGTCTCCCTGAGCATCAGCGCCGTGCCGGTGATGGCACGGATCATCAGCGCGCGGAACATGCACGACTCTCCGGCCGGGGCCCTCACCATGACCTCCGCCGTCGTCATCGACACGCTGGGCTGGCTGCTGCTGACCCTGGCCCTGTGCCTCTCCACGGGCAGCATGGACGGGTTCGTACGGTCCCTGACCGCGCTCGCCTTCGCCGCCGTGTGCGCACTGGCGATCCGACGCGTCCTGTCCTCGGCTCCTGCCCGCGACTGGTGCGCGCGCGCTCCGCGCCCGGCGGCGGCTGCCCTGGGCGTCACGGCCATCGCCGTCGCACTCGGTGTGGAACACCTCGGGATGACGGCGATCGTGGGCGCCGCCGTCGTCGGCTTGGCGATACCGACGGACGAACGCTCCCCCTGGGCGGGCGCCGTGGCCTCCGTCACCCGGGTCGGGAAGGCAGTGGTTCCCGTGTTCTTCGTCGTCACGGGCGTCACCGTCTTCGGCGAGGGCCTCACCTCGGCCTCCTGGCAGCTCTTCGCCCTGGCCCTGTTCCTCGGGGTCGCGGGCAAGACCGCGGGCGGCTACCTGGGAGCCCGGGCCGGCGGCATCACGCCCCACGAGTCCCGGCAGGTGGCCGTACTGATGAACACCCGCGGCCTCACCGAACTGATCGTCCTCCAGGCGGCCCTGGCGACCGGTGTCTTCACCGCACCGCTGGCCCTGGTCCTGGTCTGCATGGCCCTGGCGACGACCGCGATGACCGGCCCCCTCCTGCACCGGCTGGACCGCGCGGAACCCGCCCCCAAACCGCTCCCGCTGACGCCCGGGGTCCTTTCCTAGGCGCGGCGGGAGCCCCGGGCGGTGGGTAGGGCCCGACCCCCGCGGGCAACGCCCACCGCCCGGACACTCCTGCTCCTCCGCAAGCGCGTCCTCCAGCGGGGCCGACGGCCCCGACATGGCCTGCGAGGTGTGCGGACTGCCCGTGGCGACCAGGATCGACGACTGCTCGCTCTGGCAGGCGGTATGGCTCGCCCCGGACGCTACTGGCGGCCTCGGAAGGCCGGCCGGTGACCCTCCCTGACGGCCTGATCTCGGACGTGTTCCAACCGCCCTCGACGCCCTACTGCCCGCAGGTCCGCGGGAGCGACGCGCCTGCGACCCGGTCGAAGGCCGGCCGGGCCGAGGGCCTACAGGGCGGGGCAGAGGACACGGTCCGGGTCAGGCGCCTCGGGGTCGGGCCAGGGCCGGCTGGCGGGGGGTGCCGACCAGCGAGGAACGGGTGCGCAGCGAGGCGCGGATGGTCTGGAGCTGGAGGTAGGAGTCGCCCAGTGCCTGCTTGAGCTCGGCGACCTGGCCGATCAACTGCTGCTCGCGCTGGGTGGCCTGGTCGAGCCCGGTCTCCAGGCCGGTGCGGCCCGCGGTGACGAAGCGTCTCTTCCAGTTGTATATGGCCTGGTCCGTCACTCCGGCGGCCCGGGCGGCGTCGGCCGCGGTCGTCTCCCCGGCCAGCACGGCCAGGACGATGGCTACCTTTTCCTCGGGCGGGAGGGCGGGCGGACGGGGCATGTGGCTCTCCTTGAGGCGTGCTGCGTGCGGGCGGTGGCGAGGAAACGGGCTGGTCCGGGTCACAGCCGGGGCGTGTCGACCGGCGGGCCGGCCTGGAGCCGCCGCCAGGCGTAGGCGGCGGAGATGATGGTCATGTGGTGGTGCCAGCCCGGGAAGGAGCGCCCCTCGAAGTCGGCCAGCCCCAGCCCCGCGTGCATCTCGGCGACGGACCGGCCGGAACGGTCCACCAAGCCGGTCAGGGCCAGCAGATTGTCCATGCGCTCGTCGACCAGGCTGGTCAACCACCAGCGGCGGGTCCGCTCGCCGCCGCGCCCCGTCGCCAGTAACCGGCAGCGGACCGGGGCGGCGCCGGGCACCCACACGGGGGCGGTGGAGGTGGCGTGCGCGGTGCGGGTGGTGAAGGTCGCCGAGCCGTCCGCGTGGTCCGTCAGGAAGCGCACCTCGCGCTCCGCTCCGCTCGCGGTCACGACCCGGGCGTGGGGCGCCACCCGCACCGCGAAGTGCCGGCCGCGCCGGGACAGCGCGCGCACCAGGTGCAGGTTGTCGGCGTGGGTCGACGCGAGGTCGGCGACGACCGGCAGCGGATAGGCGCCCGCCCGGTCGTCCCAGGCCGTGACGAGGTCCGTCGCCTGCTGCTCCAGTGTCCGGTCCCAGTCCTCCCCCTGGATCCGCGCGCGCTGCCGCTCCGCCTCGGTCAGCCACCGCTCGGGCAGGTGCAGTCGCCAGTCCGTGGGCAGGGCCTCCTGCCCCGATGCGAGGAAGACGCCGAGCCCGACCTGGCAGCTCGCGGCCCGGCCCAACTGCGGGACGAAGCGGGTGTGGACGCCGCAGGTGTGGTCGCCCCGCTTGGGGATGTACGCGACGTCGAGGACGTACGCCTCCGGCGCCAGGCGGGCGGTGATCCAGCGGGCGAGCTGCTCCCGCACCGGTTCCCATTCCCACGGGCTCACGTTGATGAACTGGTGCATGCACTGCGACGCGGTCGGTGAGGCCGCGACGGCCGAGGCTATGCGGCGCAGGGACTTCTTGCCGGGTGTGACCAGCAGTCCGCGCAGGTAGATACGGGCCCAACGGCGCTGGTCGGCACGGGGAAGAGCGGCGAACAGCTCCTCCGCGAACGCGTCGACCGACTCGACCGACTCGACCAGCCCGACCGATGTGGTGGATGCCGGGGCGTACGCGTACGTCGTCATGAGGCGTCTCCTCCCCCTCCGGCCAGCAGGCAGCTGGCGAAGACGAGAGAAAGAATAACGAACACCCCTTTTTATTGGAGGGGTCTTGCCCGATCCTCGCTCGATTTCGCCATGTCGGAGGCGTGTGCACGATATTCGGTGCCTGTGTACCGGATATCGGACACCATGTTTGCCAACTCTCCGTTGCGGAACCGCCGCCTCCCTTCACACACTGTGAACGGAGTGAGATCGGAGTCGAGATGACCATGCAGGAACGGGCCGTACGGACGCGCTTCCAGTTCGTGCGGGCCGCCGCCGAGCTGTTCGCCGAGAACGGCTATCACAACACGTCCCTGGCCCAGGTCTGCCTGACCGTGGACCACTCCATGGGCGCCCTCACGTTCCACTTCCACACCAAGAGCGAACTCGCCGACGCCGTGGAAGAGGCAGGGCGGACGCGTCTGGCCGCCGCGCTCATGGCGGCCGGGGAGCGAGTCGGCTCCCTGCCCCCTCTCGCGGGGGTCGCCCGGCTGTCCGTCGCGTGCGCGGAACTACTGGACACGGATTGCACGGTGCGGGCCGCGCTCACCCTGGCCCGCGACCGAAAGCACCCGGACCTGCTTTCGGAGGTATGGGTTCCCCTTATTGGAGAATTGATCGACGTCGCGTTCGACCAAGGCCACATCTCCGCCGGGGTGAGCAGGGAGACCGTCCGATCGCTCGCGGAGTACCTCGTACGGGGCGCGGCTTCGCGCAATGGCACGAACCGCTCGGGTGCGCAAAACCTGGCCCGGCTGTGGCGAGCGGTCTGCGGCGGACTTTCGGTCGGAGCCGACGGCGCCGATCCGGGATCGAATGCCGAGTTGCTGTGGAAGAACATGTACGAGAGGGGCGAAGACCTGGAAATCCTGTGGCATACCAGCCGAATTCAGCCTGCACTGCGGACAGGCGATCCGCTGCGGCGCAACCCCCTCACGGGGTAGCGGCGGGGCCCGCGGCCCCGGCCGCGACGCCCGGCCCGATGCGAAGACCCGCGCGGTTCTTCGCGCTGGTGAGCGCCGGCAGGAAGTACCGCCAGAGGGCGACGATGCGTTCGGGCAGGTCACGACGGTGCGTGGCGGCGTTGGAGAAGATCTGCGTGCCGGTGTAGGCGCCGACGAGGACGGTGGCGAACTCCCGGACGTCGACGTCGGCCCGCAGCTCTCCGTTGTGCCGGGCGGCCACGAGCTGCAGATGGAACTGCTCGACCCACTCCTGGTAGGCGGTGTCGTCCTCGATGCCGAGTTCGCCCTGCTCCACCGCCAGCCGGACACTCGCCCGGAAAAGCACGTTGTTCGTCAGCTCGTGGGCAATGTGGAAAGTGATGTCGATAAGGCGCTGCAGGCCGTCCGGACCGGACGGGAGTTCCACGAAGTCCTGCTGACTCGCCATGACCGCATGGGCAAGCGCTTCCTTGGACTTGAAGTGGAAGTACATACCACCCTGAGTCACCCCCGACCGACTCATGATCTTGCTGATGGTGGTGCCCGTGTATCCGAACTCGTCGAAGACTTCTGCGGCTGCGCGGAGGATCGTCTCGCGGGTCCTCAACGCGCGTTCCTGCTTCACCAAAGATCCCCAATATGCCCTCGACAAACAAAACGAACACCCCTTATGTTACAGAGCGTCAGAGGTCTCGACCAGGGGTCATTCCCCCGCGCCGGGCCGATGTACGTTGCCAAGGGGGGCCACGGAGTGCTTGTTTCAGCGGAACGTCCGGCAGCATCGCAGCAACCGATCTTGACGAGCACCGTGGCAAGAGAGTTCGTACACCGGGCGGCGCTCGCGGACGTGTTCCTGACGGGATGGCGCAATACGGGCAAGGACGCCTTCAGCGTGACGGCACAGTGGCCGCGCAGCCACGGCTTCTACACCGTCGAGCACGGGGTGTACGACCCCATGTTCGTAGCGGAAACGATCCGTCAGACCTTCCCCCTGCTGATGCACGCCGCCTACGGGATGCCCTTCGGCCACCAGCTCAGCTGGTCCCAGTTCCAGTTCACCCTCAACCCCCGGGCGATGCGCGTCGAGCGCACTCCCGCCGAACTCGAATTACGCGTCCGATGTCGCGACATCCGCCTCCAGCGGGGCATCCCGGCCGCCATGAGCATGCGCATCGACGTGCTGCGGGACGGCACGACGATCGCCATGGCCAGGACCCGCTTCGGCTGCCACTCCCCCCAGGTGTACCGGCGCATGCGCGCGGGCCTCGCGAGACTGGCCGACGTCTTCGCCGCCGCCCCCGAGCCCCCGCCCCCCGCCTCCTGCGCCGCGGTGGGACGCACCCGGAGCCAGGACGTCGTCCTCTCCCCCACCGACACACCCGGCCGCTGGCAGCTCCGACTCGACACCGACCATCCGGTCCTCTTCGACCACCCCGTCGACCACGCGCCCGGCATGGTTCTGCTCGAAGCCGTACGACAGACCGCCGCCGCCCTGGACCAGGGTTCCACGCCCGGCGTCCTCACCGCGCTGGACATCGACTTCCACCGCTACGTGGAGTTCTCCTCTCCCTGCTGGATCGATGCCGAAGCCGTGCCCGTCATCTCCGCCGGCGCCCAATCCCGCACCCACCTCACCGCCCATCAGAACGGCGTGCCCGTCTTCACCGCGAACGGCGACATCACCCCTCTCTAAGGCACATCGTTGCCTCGGGCAGCTGTCTGCCGCGACTCGTCAGGTTCCCTCGACGCGCCCGGGCCGGCAGCGGCTGCCTCGTCACGCGGATCGCCGAAAGCGATGCCCCCCGCACGGCCGGAGTGCCGCGAGCCGGAACGCGGCCCCGCCCCGAGCGCCCGCCCTGAGCGGCCGGCGCGACGGGCTTGCCGTACCCGGCCCTTGCGTCGCTTCGGTCGCTGAAAGGAACCAACTTATGCACCCCGACCTGGGGTCATTACCCAGCCGCCGCTCCACCCGCCGGCCGGCGACCGATCAGTTCGGGCCCGGCCGGGGTTCGCTGGATACGGCCCTGTGGTGTGCCCGCCAAGGCTGGCCCGTCCACCCGCTCGCTCCCGGACGCAAGACCCCCGCGGCCAACTGCCAACGCTGCCGGTCCCGTCCCCACGGCCCCGACCACTGCGCGTGCCTCCGCGAAGGTCGCTGGTGCCACGGCTTCCACGCCGCCACCAGCGACCCGGACCTCATCACGGCGTGGTGGCGCCGCCAACCGCACTTCGGCGTCGGCGTCGCCTGCGGCCCGGCCGGCCTCGTCGTCATCGATGTCGACGCCCATCCGGCGCCGCTGCCCGGACACGGCCGGCTGCTGCCAGGGATCCACATCCCCGACACCGTACGGCTCGACGGCCTGCGGAGCGGCTTCCACAGCCTCGCCCTCCTGGCCGCGCTGCGCGGTCAGGACGATCCCGTCCACGACGCGACGACCCTGCGGGTGCGCACCCCCTCCGGGGGCACGCACCTGTGGTACCGGGCCGACCCGGCACCCTCCGCCCGCCCCTGGCGCTGCTCCACCGGCTCCGGTTCCGGCCGGGCCCTGGCATGGCAGGTCGACGTACGGGCGCACGGCGGCTACATCATCGCCCCCGGTACGAGGACGGCCGCGGGCACCTACACCCCGTACGACCCCGCCTCCTCGCCCGCCCCACTGCCCGGCTGGCTCGCCGCCGAACTGGAGCGCACCGGCCACCGCCCCGCCCCGCCTTCGCCCCGAACGGCCCCCGCGGTACCCGCGCGGGGCCGCGCGGCCGTCGCCGCGGCGGGCGGATACCGTGGCGGCGCCGCCACGGCACTCGCCGCGGTGCTGGCCTCCGTCACCGACTGCGCGCAAGCGCCGCAGGGCACCGGATTCACGGAGAAGCTCAACCGGGCCGCCTTCACCGTCGGCGGACTCGTCGGCGCCGGCAGGATGAGCCCGGCGGAAGCGGAGGCCGCACTCATGGCGGCCGCCGAGCACGCCCGCCCGGGACGGGAGCACCACAGCCTCCGCATCGTCCGCAACGGCATGAGCGCAGGCACTCGCCGGCCCCTCTACGCGGGAGCCCTGCGGTGAGCCAATCAGCTTCGTCCTCCTCGGCCTTCGACGCCGTCGAGATCGCCCGACAGATCATCCTGCAGACCGCGGCCGGAGCCGAACCCGCAGCCGAACCCGTCGCGGATCCCGGTGCGGCACCCGTCCCCGTGCCACCGGCAGCCTCGGCGAGCGGCCTGCTGCCCGACTCCCTGAGCGACCGGGGCAACGCCAAGCTCTTCGTACAGCTCTACGGGAGGGATTTCAGGCACGTACCCGGCCTCGGCTGGTACCGGTGGTCGGGGCACCGGTGGGAGCCCGACGAGGACGACGCCGTCATCTGGGCCGCCGGCGAGATGGCGGAGTCCCTCGCCGAGAGCGACCCGCACGGCCGGTACAGCAGCACCGCGCTGCGTCGGCACCGTCGACGCGGCCTGTCCACCTCCGGCATGAAGGCCATGCTGGCCCAGGCCAAGGCCGCACCCGGCATGGTCCTCAACGCCGCGCTGCTGGACGCCGATCCATACGCCCTGTGCACGCCCGCCGGCATCGTCGACCTGGCCACCGGGGCCGTCGCACAGCCCGACCCCGACAAGCACTACCACTCGCGTGCCACCAGCGTCAGTGCCAGACCCATGGCCACCCCGCGGTGGCAGTGCTTCCTCACCGACACCTTCGGCGACGACCCCGAGGGCGCCGACATGGTCGACTTCCTCCAACTGCTGCTGGGCTACTCCATCACGGGGGACGTCGGCGCCCAGGTCATGCCGTTCCTCTACGGACAGGGCAAGAACGGCAAGAGCGTCCTGCTCGACGTCATGGTCAAGCTCCTGGGCGACTACGCGGACGCCGCCCCGCCCGGCTTCCTGATGGCCCGCCCCTTCGAGGGCCACCCCACCGACCTGGCCGAACTGCACGGCCGCCGCATCATCGTCTGCTCCGAACTCAAGCCCGGAGACCGCTTCGACGAAGCCCGCGTCAAACTCCTCACCGGCGGCGACCGCCTCAAGGCACGGCGCATGCGGCAGGACTTCTTCAGCTTCGAGCCCACCCACAAGCTGTGGCTCCTGGGCAACCACCGGCCCGAGGTCGGCACGGGCGGCTACGCGTTCTGGCGCCGGATGAGGCTGATCCCCTTCGAGCAGGTCGTCGCCGACCACCGCAAGGTCGACAACCTCGCCGACCTCCTGGTCACCGAGGAGGGGCCGGGCATCCTGCAGTGGCTGATCGCCGGCGCGGGCCGCTACCTCAACGGCCCCCGCGACCTGACCGGCCCACGGCAGGTCCGGATCGCCACCAGCGCCTACGCCGAGACCGAGGACCACACGGGCCGCTTCCTGAGCGAGGCCTGCACCGTCCACCCCCAGCTGCGCGCCGAACAGGCACAGCTGTACACCGGCTACAAGGCCTGGTGCCAACTCGAAGGCGCAACGCCCATGTCCTCCCGTGCCTTCGCCGCACGGGTCCGCGAGACCGTCGGCATCGCCAGCCCCAAGGGAATGATCCTTTCGAACCAGCGGAAGTTCTACCCCGGCATCGGACTCAACCCTGTAGCGGGAGCCACCGCATGAGCGCCCTGATCCAACCCGAGCAGATCGCGCACGAGAGCCGACTGGTCTGGCTCGAAGACACCAGCGCCCTCGACTACGTCCGCCAGACCCTGGACCGGCTTCCCACCCGCACCGGCAGGCCCCCGTACCACCGCGGCGGCCGCATGGTCGGCTACGCGGTACTGACTCCCGATGCCCGCTCCTCCCGCGCCTCCGGGACCTTCCTGCGCCGCGTGTTCTGGCTGCTCCCCCACGACCGCGACGGCAAGCCGAACGGCCTCTACGTGTGTGGCGCCCCTTCGGAAGCCGTCGACCCCCGGACGATCGCTCCGTGCGTCAAGGGCTACAAGACCCAGCGCTCCGAAGGTGGTCCCGCGTCGGAGGCCATGCGCGAACTGGGCATCAGCCTGCCCGAGCACTGACGGACGCCCTGACCCGACGGCACGCCAGGAGCGACCCAACCGACGCCCTCTGCCACCCGTACCGCCGCCGCCACCGGCCGGACCCGCCGGAGTGAACGAGCGGCCGGCGGCTCGGGCCGCTCGGTAGCTCCTCCCCCCTTCTCCACAAAACCGCGGGTCAACCCGGCCACTACCCGGCTCAGCGACCGTAGCGACCCGACAAGTCATCTATGAGGACCCCTTGGGTGCTCACGTACGCCATGAACCCGTCATAGACCGCGACCTCCGGTCGCTTCGGTCGCTGACCGGCGCACTCACAGGTGACCCGGACATCCTGATCGCCAGTGGTCGAGGAGAAGGAGCTTCCGCCCGCGCGACATCCTGACGTCTCACGTAGTCAGAGGGGTATGCACGGGGATCACGAAGCAAGCGAACAGGCGGGGACCGAGTGAAATCAGCACAGGAGGACGAGTACCTGGAGTTCGTGGCCGCGAGGGCACAGGCGCTGTACCGCTCGGCGTACGCACTCGCGGCCGGCGACACGCATCTTGCCGAGGACCTGGTCCAGGAAACCCTCAGCCGGGTGTACGTGCACTGGAAGCGGGTGGCCGGTGCCGACAGCCCGGCGGCCTACGCCCAGACGGTTCTGGTCCGCACCTTCCTCAGCCTGCGGCGTCGGCGAAGCACCGGCGAGCGCCCCATCGGGAACATGCCCGACAGCCCGGAGTCCGGCCCCGACGCCGCACTGCGGATCACCCTGCTGGACGCGCTCGGCCAACTGCCGCCCCGCGACCGGGCGGTACTG
Source organism: Streptomyces sp. ISL-43 (assembly GCF_018614195.1). Lineage (GTDB taxonomy): Bacteria > Actinomycetota > Actinomycetes > Streptomycetales > Streptomycetaceae > Streptomyces. The sequence goes on along the minus strand of NZ_JAGGOT010000005.1, from coordinate 7,702 downwards.
CTGCTGCGCTACTGGGAGGGCCGCAGCATCGAGGAGACCGCCCGGATGCTCAGGCTGAGCAGCAGCGCGGTCCGCTCGCAGGGCACCCGGGCACTCGGCCGGCTGCGTGCGCTGCTCGGCGACAGCCTGTCCGATCTGGTTCCGCAGTGAGCACCGGTGCACGCAGGTCCATGCCGCCGCAACGCCCCCATCAGCGAAAGAGAAGTGATGCCACCATGCCGTTCGAAGCAGACCTCGCACATGCTCTGGACCGCACGACGGCCCCCCTCGAACCCGACCTCACCGCGCTCCTGAGCGGAGCCGTCGAGCGCGGGCGCAGCCGCAGGCGTCGGCGCTGCGCCGCCGTTCTGGCCGGGGTCGGCGCCTGCGCCGTGATCGCGGCAGCCGGGCTGGTGATCCCCGGCGCGCTCGCCGGAACCCACTTCGCGGGATCCGACATCGAAACGGTGGCGCTGGCGATGCCCCGTTCCGCGATCACCGACACCCAGATGGTCCAGGCCCTGGAGCAGACGCTCCCCGGGGGCCGGTTCAGCCAGGAGACCGGACAGAGCAACAACCCCGCGGATCCGTCCGGCGGGTACGTCGCCAACGGCGGACTGGTCGTCGACGACGGGCACGGCGCCGCCTTCGTCGGCGCCTCGGCCGTGCGGCTCAAGCTGCCGCTCAGGGACGGCGACGGGCTGAGCTGCGAGCGGACGCCCGCGCGTGCCGCAGGTGACACCTGCACGTTGAGCGAGCTGCCGAGCAGTGCCGCGATTCCCGGCGGGGCCGTGGTGATGTCGGAGCAGAACGCGGCCGAGCACCCGGCCCGGGCGGACACCGCCCGCCGCTGGACGGTGACGGTGACCCTGAAGTCGACCGGCGCGCAGCTTCAGCTGGTGCAGTGGAACAGCACCGGCGGCGGCAGCGGCTCCGACACACCGAAGCCGACCCGTGCCGCTCCCCCGCTCTCCGAGCAGCAGGCGGTGGCCGCACTCACCGGTGCCACTTGGGCGCCGATCCTGGGCGCCGTGGGCTGAGGGGCCCCGTGCTCACAAGAAGTCCTTCTCCGTCCTGGCGCGCTCCCACTCGTGCGGCGTCACCGTGACGGAGTCGCGCTCCTTGCTGCGGACGGACTTCACCTCGCCCCTGGCCCGTCCGTCATCGTGCCCGGCCCCGCGCCCGCCGACCGCCGGCGCGAGACACGGCCGCCGTCCACGGCTCGATCCAGCTGTCCGGACCCGGTGCACGGCGGATATAGTGGGGGCACCAACTGTTACTCAGGCACTTGAGGCCCTCCACCATGGTGGAGGGCCTCAAGTCTTTTCCGGCGCCGGTCGAGGGCCGAGGGCCCAGGGGGTCAGGCCACCTGGAGCTTGGGGCGGCCCGTCGGGTTCGGCGGGGCCTGGTGGTACGTCGGCAGCTTCAGGTTCGGCAGGTCCCCCGCCTGGATGCGGGCGAGGGCGGCGCGGAACGCCGCCTCCATGGCCTCCGGGCTCTCGTACTTCGCCGCGAGCGGGTGGAGCCGGTACGAGTTGCCCGTGCGCTCCTCGCTGCGCGGCCGCAGCACGATGTTCAGGTCGCACAGCGGCGCCATGAGCCCGCTGACGGCCTGGGGCGTGACTCCGTACTCGGCCGCCATGTCCTTCTGCCGGACCGGCAGCGTTCCGCCGAAGTCGCTGCGGGAGACGAGGTACTGGAGGAACTTGACGGCGGACCCTGACAGCGGCAGGGCCCAGATGCGCTCCGCGACGATCGGAGACATGACGTTAGCCATGGGACAGCCTTCCTCGTGAACGGTCGCCTGTGTGCTGGCCGTACTGGCCTGGCAGCGCTATCACCCGGTTCGTTTCCTTCCACGAAAGCTGTCCTCTGCCCCGAAGTCGAGGTCCAGCTCCTCCTGATGGGCCCCTTCCGGCCCCATCGCGTACGGGAACGCTTCGGGGTCGTGCTCGTGCTTCTCGGCGATCTCGGCGAGCACCTCGTGCTGGGCCGTGCTGTTGCCGTGGAACCACAGGCGCACGTTGATCTGGATCCGGCCGTTGCCGGCCTTCTCCACCCAGTTGTAGCCGCACAGTGCCTGCACCGCGCGGTTCACCGTGGAGCGCGTGATCATCTTGCCGTCCTTCTGGGCGGCGATCTTGTTCAGTCCGTCCGTGATCTCCTGCTGCGTGTACTGGGTGATGCCGGTGCCCGGCATCTGCCCGCCGGCCACGAAGAGGAAGACGCAGAGCTGGGACTTGGTGATGCTGTTCGCGACGGCCAGTTGCGCCAGCAGCTGCGTGAACCAGTTGCTGGCCAGGCTGTATCCGGCGCCCCCGGCCATGTCGTGGACGGCCTTCGGGTCCGCCGCGTACTCGAAGTGGACTCCCTTGAGCCGACGTCGGCCGCTCGGGTCGGTGGCATGGGCCACCTGCTCCCCGAGCTGCTGGCCGAGTACGGCCAGGATGTCGCCGTACTCGGCTTCGTTCCCAGCGGCCGTGGGGACGGGGACAGGCCGGGGCCCGCGCTGTCGACGACGGGCGGGCGGATCAGATGTCACAGGACCTCCTTGTTACTCAGGCGGTCCGAGAGTATCCAAAAAATCAACTGGTGCTTGTCTTTTGGCGCGTCGGCGAGTCGAAAGTCGCCCCTCAGTTGCTTCCGGGCGGGGCCTGTTCGACCCAGGCGCCGAAACTACACGACACGTGAAGTTATTTTGCCCTCAAGCGCCGAAAGTCCACGGCTCCTTGATTTATGTGTGTCGTGATAGCGACACATTCGGGAGTCCCGGCGTTCGAGTGAAGGGCCTCGGCGCCGTTTTGTCCGACTCTCTGACCTGCGGCGATCGAAGGCCGATGGGCGTCCGCAGAAAGTACACGGGTGCTTGAGTTTTCCGCGAAATGTGCTCGCCAGGTACACATTTCGAAGCACCAAATGTGTCCTGGGGGACACATACCCTCGGAGAAACCTGCAGGTCAGAGGCCATGCGGCGGCCGCGCCCTCTTATTAAAGAGCAACGTGCCCGACGGCCTCAACGAACGCTCGCCTTCAGTCAGCTGAGCCCCCGATGTGCCCCCGATGTGCTCCGCCTGACACACCGACAACCGACATCTGCCCCGCGAACCACCCCTCCTCGACCCCAGCCGACACACCGTCACTTCCACCGGGCCGTTCCCTTGCGACGGTGCTGAACTCCCCCTCCTCAGCCCGATCCGGGATAGGTCGTCTTTTTGCTGCGGCCCTCATGCCCAGTGAGGGCGCCCCGCGCCCGAGGGGTGCACCGCCGACCGTCAGGGAGGTGGTGCAGGGCGTGAGGGGGAGCGGGTCCAGGGCGCCCCAGCGCCTGGCGAGGGGGTCTGGGGGGCGAGTAGCCCCCCATGCCATGGCCGGTCCAGCGCGGCCAGGCGCTGGCGGGGTCCAGGGGCTGGCCCCTGGGATTCACGGTCCGCGGAGGAGGATGGACAAGAACCCGGATCCGGTCCGCATCGTTGTGGAGAACGCGGACGAGTTCCGGGCGGGGCCGAGAGGCCGAGAGGCCGAGAGCTGATGACTGATGACTTCACCAAAGACCCCAAGACCCCAAGACTGGACAAGCTCAGATTTCCGGTGCAACGGTCCAAAACCGACCCACAGAACGGCACCTCAGAGACCCGATCTCAATCGAGCCTGGGTGATGTGACCTTCCCTCAGCTCGAAGCCCGTCAGCGGGGCTCTCAGGGCGTTCCTGTTGTCCAGAACGGCCCGCGCAGCCCCCTGGAGTCCCCTGATCGGCTCAATCCGGGCGCGTGATCGGCGCCGTGCGGGTTCCCTCGCCCACCGCGTGAGACGCCGAGCCATCCGTCCCCATGAGCCGACCGACGAGCCTCTTTTCGGTACAACGTCTGCCATACACGGGCAACATGTTGCGGTGTGGTGCTTCACCTTCCGGCCAAGAGGTTAGTAAGGTACCCCCATGACCGCTCCATACGATCCGGAAGTCAGGGAAAAGGTAGTCGTCAAGCTGCCGGCGTCCCTGCGGCAGGAACTCAAGATCCGCGCAGCCCAGTTGGGCGTGGACATCCAGGACGCCGTCACCGAGGGCGTCCACGCCTGGCGTGCCGACTCCTCCGCGGCGACTCCGGTGGACACCTCCGGTGCCGCCTCGTTCTCCACCTACCTCCCCACCGGCCTCTACGGGGAGTTCAAGGAGGACTGCCGAGTGCGCGAAGTCCCGTACAACCAGGGCGTCGCCCAGTCGATCCGGCTGTGGCTCGACACCCACCCCTCCCCCACCGGCCGGCGGCGGCCGTCCAGCGAGGGCGCCCGCCGGATCGTGGTGTGCAACCAGAAGGGCGGTGTGGGCAAGAGCGCCATCAGCAACGGGCTCTCCCAGGCGCTGGCCGAGACCGGCGCGCGCGTCTGCGTCATCGACTTCGACCCGCAGGGCCACCTGACCCGGCACCTGGGCGCGGAGATGCTCGGCATCAAGGAACCGAGCCTCGCCAAGCACATGCTCGGGGAGATCGAGGGCCGCGTCCGCGAGCTGCTCGTGCCCATCGAGCACGGTGTGTTCGCCGGCCGCCTCTTCCTGCTGCCGTCCTGCAAGGACGCTTTCCTCCTCGATGCCCGGCTGGCCACGACGCGCCACGTCCGGACGAAGGAAACCGCTCTGGAGAAGGCCCTGGAGGACCTGGAGGAAGAGTTCGACTACATCGTCGTCGACTGCCCGCCGAGCCTCGGCTACACCATGGACACCGCGCTCTACTACGCGCGGACCCGTGAAGGCGAAGCGGAGAAGACCTCCGGCATCATCGTCCCGGTCCAGGCCGAGGACACCTCCGCCGACGCGTACGACATGCTCAGCGAGCAGCTCGAGGACCTGATCGACGACCTCGACATCGAGATCGCCCAGCTCGGCTTCGTCGTCAACCTCTACGACAGCCGCAAGGGCTTCGTCGTCACCTCCTCCCTCAACAGCTGGAAGGAGTTCGGTGACCCGCCGGTCATCACGGTCATCGGCGACCTGAAGGAGCAGCGCGAAGCCGTGCGCGTCAAGCTGCCCCTGCTGCACTACGCACCCGAGTGCGAGCAAGCCGAAGCCATGCGGGAGATCGCCCGGAGGATCGCGGCATGAGCAAGAGCGACCTCCTCGGCACCGGCGCGGCCTTCAGCAACGCCCGCCGCAGCAGCGGCCGGAGCGAGCGCGGGCGGGCCAAGGCCATCGCCCAGGGCGACGTACCGGCCTACGAGCTCATCCGCGTCCCCCTCGACCAGGTCTCCGCGACCCCCCTCAACCCCCGCCGGAACTTCGGCACGGACGAGGAGAAGACCCGCTTCGGCGAGGAGCTCCGCGAGGCCCAGCTCTCCGCGTGCGTCGTGGTCGGCCGTGACGCGTACCTGGGGCTGTGGCCGGACCACGCGTCGGGGATCGGGGCGGCCGCGTACGTCCTCATCAACGGCGAGCGCCGCTTCCGCAGCGCACTGCACGTGGGGCTGGAGGCACTGGACTTCGTCGTACGCGACGACCTGGCCGCCTCCCGCACCGACTTCATCGACCACCTCCTCGCCGAGAACCTCGAACGCGAGGACTTCGACGTGATCGAGCGCGCCCGAGGTGTGCAGCAGCTCGTCGACACCTGCGCGGACGAGGGCCGGGAGCACGGCGCCAAGTCCCGCGCCGCGGAGCGGCTGGGCCGCTCGCCGTCGTGGGTGACCAACCAGCTGGTGCTGCTCGAACTCCCCGACGAGCTGCAGAACATGCTCAGCTCGGGGGACCTGCCGGAGCGGGACGGCCGCCTCCTCGCCCGTACGGCGAAGGACCGGCCGGGCGCCGGGGCGGCCGAGCTGCTCGCCTTCTTGAAGGAGAGCAAGGAGCAGGAAGCCCAGGTCAAGGCGGTGCAGCGGGGGATTCTGCGTGAGGCGCAGGAGGCCGTCGCAGTGCCGGTTCCGGAGTCTGTGCGAACCGAGACGAGCCCGGCCGGGGGAGTCGCGGACCTCGCGGAACGGGATCCGGAGCCGGCCCGACTTTTGTCCGCGGACAAAAGTCCGGAGGCGTCGGCCGAGGCCCCGGAGCAGACCCCGAGGCCCGACCAACTTTTGTCCGCGGACAAAAGTCGGGAGCCGTCGGCCGAGGCCCCGGAGCAGACCCCGAGGCCCGACCGACTTTTGTCCGCGGACAAAAGTCGGGTGCCCGAGAGCCTGCCGGCGACGGCTCCGCAACGGCCTGCGCCCGTAGCGGCAGAGCCGGTTCGGCCGCGCGAGCCGGAGGGCGTCATCCCGCCCCAGGCCAGGGGAGCGGATACGGACTCGGTCCTGTGGCAGGATCCGAGCGCCGTGTACGAGGCGATCTCGGCGAACATGTCGGCCAAGCACCGGGAGGAGCTCACGCTGCTCCTGATGGAGAACAACTGACGGAGTCGGCAGCCGCTGATCCGTACCGAGGGGCCCACCGCGACGGAGATCGCTCGCGGTGGGCCCCTCGTGCCATGTCCCGGCGGTGCTCCTCAGACCGGTGGTCGGTCCAGGGGAGTACCCCGGTGTGACTCAGGTGGCTGCCGTGATCCGGGCCCGGGCCGCCTTCTCGTCGGCATCCGCCAGCCAGAAGTACAGCGGCGGCATCACGAGCTCGATGACCGTCAGGATCACCTGGAAGCGGTGCGGCCACCCGTGCGCGGCGATCGACAGCAGCCGCCCGACCGCGCCAAGCAGGAACACCGCGGCCAGCAAGCGCACTGCGGTCGCCGGGATCGGCGACCGCCGGGCCGCCCACAGCCAGGCGAGCCCGTACCCCGCGAAGATCGCACCGAAGAACCGCTGCAGACTGTCGACCGTCGCACCGGCCGAGCTCGCGCCCGGCACCGAGTCGTTCCCGAGCGCCACATGGAGAAGCCCGATCGCCACACACGCGAACCCCATCGCCAGTACGAGGTACCTGAGAACTCTGGCCATGATCCGACCCCCGCCTCTACTAGTAGACACACGTCTACTAGACGCCGCTAGTAGACGCGTGTCAAGTAGCCTTCAGTCGTGCCTCCCCGCCAACGACTCACTCCCACCGAGCGCCGCGCCAAGCTCCTCGCCGTCGGCGCGCAGTTCTTCGCCGCGCACCCGTACGACAACGTGCTGATGGAAGACATCGCCGAGCGCGCCGGCGTCTCCCGCGCCCTGCTGTACCGCCACTTCCCCAGCAAGCACGACCTCTTCGCCTCCGTCTACCAGCAGGCGGCCGACCGGCTGCTGGAACAGGTCCAGTTCGACCCGGCCGGCGACCTGCTGGAACAACTCGCCGCCGGTCTCGACGTGCACATCGACTACTTCGTCGCCAACCGCAACGCCGTCCTCGCGGCGAACCGCGTGCTCGCCGGCGACCCGGTGATCCAGACCGTCATGACCGACGAGCTGGACGTCCTGCGGATCCGGCTCCTCGACATCCTCCCGCTCGCCGACGAAGACGTCCGGGCAGCTGTGTCGGCCGTCCTGAAGAGCTGGCTGGTGTTCGTCCAGGTCCTCTGCGTGGACTGGCTCACCAAGGAGACCTGCACACGCACCGCATTGCGCGACACCTGCATCGGCGCCCTGCTGGGAGCCCTCCGCCCGCTCCTCCCCACGGACCCCGCACCCGGCTGGCAGCGATGAATCCGTAGCCCAGCTGCCGTCGGGCGCGAGGGTCACTCCTTGAGCCTCGCGGCATGCAGGGCGTGGATGACGGCCGCGTATTTCGCCGCGGCTTCCGGCGACTTCCGGGTTCTGGCACACATTCCGT
>NZ_JAGGOT010000058.1 GCF_018614195.1 Streptomyces sp. ISL-43 | reverse complement strand
CGGCGGCCTCGGCCTGCTGACGGCCGGTACGACGGACGCCCTGTCCTCGCAGTACAGGGGTTTCGTGACGGCGGCGCGCAAGTCGCGCAACGGGCTGCTGCTGACCCCGCAGAGCTCGCAGGACGGAGAGCTGTTCGGCATCCGCCTCCCGTCGAACACCGGCGGCGGCCCGGCGGGCAGCGGCCTGCTCGCGTCCGGCGGCTCGTTCGTACCGGTCCAGAGCGTGATGCGGGGCTGAGCGGGGTGTGGCCGGGGCGCGTGCCGCAGAACCACGAGCGGGCGCCCCGGTCGGTTCGTATGCTGATCCCGGCATTGATCGACAGCGGGGGAGGCCGCGATGGAGAGACCGGACGCACAGGAGCACGCCCGACGGGCCCACGAGGGTGCGAACCATGTCCAGAACTCCGAGAAGTGAGCTGAGAGATGCCTTCCTACGACAGTTCCCGCGCCCGCTTCCGGCTCGCCGACCGGCACATCGCGGTCCTCGCCCACCTGGTGGACGGCGAGACCCCGCCGGAGGGCCTGTGGGACTCACTCGTGGAACTCCAGCGGATCGGCCTCGTCGGGGAGGAGGGCGAACTGGCCCCGCTGCTGCGGGATCTGCTCGTCACCCTCGCGGAGCCGGGGGTCATGATCCAGGTCGAGATCATCGGTGAACACGGCCCCGTCAACCACGGCGTCATCGTGGGTCGCGACGCGGTCATCTCCCATGACGGCTGGCCGGGCGAGGAGGAGTCCGAGTACGTCTCGATCGAGCCCACCACCCTGGTCTGGGACTTGGCGCGCAAGGTGAACCTGCACCGGGGCGAACCGGATCGCAAGGCCCCGAAGGTGTCCCGGATCGAGACGACCATGGCCTCGTTGGACGCCGTGTTCGTAGCGCTGGAGGAGGCGGCGGGCGACGAGGCCGCGGCCCGCGAGCTGACCCGCGAGGCAGCGGTGCGGGCGGACAGGGCCCTGGCGGGGGAGGCACTGGACCAGTTCCTGGACCTCGTCCTGGCCCTGAACGCCACCTGGCGCGTCACCACCGCTTGGGACGGCACGCACGAGGGCGAGCGTACGGCGATGGTCCGCGCGCTGGCGGCCTGGGACTGCGGCCCGCTGGGGTACTGGGTCAGGGAGCGGCCCGAGGAGCCGGTCATGCCGGGCCAGGTGACCCCGGAAAGCCCCTTGGCCGTGGCATGGACCGCCCCGGGCGACATCTGGGACCGGCTCACGGACCTGCTGCCCGACAGGGAGGACATTGCGGACGGGGCCGCAGGTCTCTGACGCGTACGCGGGCGCCGCCGGGCGGCACCGCCCGAGACGAGACCGGGCGGGTGCGGCTCAGCGGTCTTCGACGAGGGCGAAGGCGAAGGCCAGGCGACGGTCGAGCCAGGAGGCCCGGAGGGTCATTTCCGTGCTGCCCAGGGAGACCATCACGGTCTCCTCCGCGGACCGCCATTCCAGCGTGCGGGGCCTGGTCGGTGTGTCTCCGCCCTCGGCACCCATGCTCATGGCGGAGTCGGCCAGCACCATGGCCATCTTGAGAGCGGTCCGGCCCAGGACTTCCGCTTTGGAGTCCCCACTGACCAGTTCGTTGCGGCCGACGATCTCCGGGCGACCCGGCTGGTCGATGCGCCAGGTGTGTTTGAACGGGCGCCGAGGGGGGATACGGCGGATCGTGCCGATGGTGTTTCCGTCCGTGTCGCGCACGGTGTGGTGGCGCTCGCCGCCGATCTCCTGAGGGGCGTCGACGGAGCACAGCAGACGCTGCCCCTCCGGGTCCTCGTACAGGGAGAGGGTGGGGCCGGTGCCCACGTAGGCGCAGGGGGCGAAGGCGCGCAGTTCCTCGCTGCCCTGGGGAACCCTTATCGCGCGCGGGCCGGACACCGCCGTCTTGCGTTTGACGGTGAGCGGCCGCTCCACCGTTCCCACGACGAACTTGTGGACCTGCCTCCAGTCGACCGGCTCGACCGGCGGTTCCTCGGCCCGTTTCTTCCTCCCGAACACCATCGCTGCCTTCTTCCGTCTGCCGTCCGGACCCGAACCGGCCTCCGACCATAGCCGTAGCCGTGCGCCGGGTCAGAACCAGTTCATGGGATTCGCCTTCTTGGCCAGGCTCTTCGCCTTGTCCTTGGTCCAGTCCTTGGCCTTGCCGAGGCCCTCCTTGACGGCAGGCCAGTTCTCCGCCACCTTCAAACCGCCGTAGATGACGCCGGTGACGACCGCGGCTCCGACGGTGAACGGGGTGGGGGCGACCATCGCAGCCGTGAGGGAGGCGTTGAAGCCGACCTCGGCGATGTCCGCGATGTAGCCCACTCCCTTCTTCTCGAAGGCATCCCAGGGCCAGCCCTGAGAGGCGACGTTGGCGGCGCTGAGACCTGTCGACGCGACGCCGCCCACGACGCCGAGACCGCGGAAGAACCCCGCTGTCTTGGTCGCGGCGCCCATGCCCGCGCGGAAGGAGGAGGTTCCTTCCGGGGCGGCGGCTGCCGCGCCCTTGAACACGGTCCGCAGGTTCGCCTGTCCCGCGCGTGCCACGGGCTGCCCCGAGTGGGTCAGGCCGCCGTACTGCTGGGCGACCTTGTCCGACCCGACGAGGAAGTTGATGGCCTTCTGGCCGCCTTCGCTCCTGATCAGGGGAAGGGAGCGGAAGCCGTCCCAGGCGGCGCCGAAGACATCTCCACGGAGATTCGTCGTGAAGGGTACGCGCGACGCGTTCTGATAGCCGGCGCTGTTGGAGAACATCCCGCCCAGCTGCCCGGGCAGCCAGGCACCGGGTGCGCCCAGGGACCGGATCTTCGGGGCCCATCCGGCGATCTTCGAGCCGCTCCAGCGCATTCCCGGGACGCTGCTCGACTGGAGCATCGTCCCGACCCGGAGCTTCCAGGCCGCCGCCGCGCCCTGCTGGAAGGTGTTGCCGACGAGCACCCGGGTCAGGGACGTACCCGAGACGGTGACGACACCGGCGGCCAGGACGAGGGAGTGCCAGTCCCCGAAGAGCCCGACCAGGGTCTCGATGCTCTTCTCGTGGAAGGGCAGGCCCGGGATCTCGTTGATGGCGTGCGCGGTGAGGCGCTCCAGCCAGTCGTAGAGGGATTCGTCGGCCTCGCGCTTGAACTGGTAGGCCTTCGGATCCTCGCTCGCGGCCACCGAGTTGGCGAGCAGCAGGACATCGGGGGTGATCCCGTCGCCCTGGTAGTTCTTCAACTCCTCCGGTGAGAAGCCGGCCCAGCGCAGGCCGGCCTCGGGATCGCCGTCCTCCAGCCGCGCGTAGGTGGCCCGCTTGCGGAGGTCCGGCGCGGTGTCGTTCGCCCAGGCGCGGAGCGGATTGAGCGCCCCCAGTTTGCCGCGCACGCCCAGCGAGGAAGCTCGGGTGAACGCCTCGTCCATCTTGTCCCGGATCCCGCCACGGCCGTCGATCAGCTTGGCCAGCTGATCCAGGTCATCAGGATTCGCCTGTCGCATGGAGCCTCCCCCGAGAGCATCTGCCAATCAGTTGATCGTATGCGGCAAGATGGGCCGAGGGGCTTAACGGGAGGGAATCGTACGGTGTTCGGGAAGAAGAAGCAGGCCCGGGCGCCTGTTGATCCGGGGCCGTGGGAGCGGATTTCCAAGTTCACGGTCGGGACGATCACGCGGAACGCCCTGCGTACGTCGAAGCGGGGAGAGGGCCCGCTGGCCGTGCGTGCTTTCAGCTGGGTGGCGGGTGACGTGGAGCGGACCCCGTTCCTGTACGTGGTCCCGATGGAGCCCGAGGCCTTGCCGCGGGCGAAGGGGTTCCGGCCGTACACGACCCCCGACGCGGCCGGCTCGCCTGTGTGCTCGGTCCTGCCGGACGGGAAGGCCTCGGGGCGGTACGGGTGACCGACGCGGAGGGCGGGGAGTTGGGGGCGGTGGTCCGGACGCCGGTCGCCAAGCGGTCGATCCAGCACGGCTGGTGGCTCCAGGCGCCCGAGCACCCCGAGATCGCGGCTCGCTACCACTGGGCTGAAGGCACCGCTTCGGACGTGGGTGAACGGGCCGCCTTCCAGGTGCTCAAGGTCCCGTACCTCGTGCTGGAGTCGGTGGTCACGCTGGGAGGTGCCAGCGAAGGCGGTGAAACTCCGCCCCTCAAGCCGGCCACCTGGCGCTCCGGAGACACCACCGTGATCACCGCCGAGAGCCAGTTCGGCGCGCGCTGGTACGCCATCGAGGCGCCGTGGCTGGACCGGCGGCTTGGCTTCGCCCTGGCGGTGCTGCGCGACGGCAACCGCAAGCCTGCGGAGGGGACGGTTCCCGGGGGTTCCGGCTCCGCCGCGTAGCACCGTGCGGTGAACGGGTTGCTGTCCGTCCACCGCACGGTGGCGCGGTCTCAGTAGGCGACGCCGGTGGCCCTCGCCAGGGCCGTCAGGAAGGACGTCCGGTCGTGGGTGGCGATGGTGAGGGCCTTGCCCTCGCGGGTGGTGAGTACCACGGTGTCCATGCCCATCGGGACGGCCCAGCCGCCCCCGACGAGCCGCGGTGTGTTCCACTCCGCTTCCCGCAGGCCGGGAATGCCGTCGATGTTCGACGCCGACGCGGCGTAGCGGGTGGCCATCCCGGGCACCGCCTGCTGGAGGGCAGCCTGGACCGACCCGGGGTGGATGGCGGCGAGGGGGAACCGCTCGCGGCCGACGCGCAGGGTTCCCTGCGCCGGGTCGATGCGGATGCGGTTGTAGATCCGCTTCGAGATCGGCACGGCGAGACACGGCAGCAGGATCAACAGGAAGATGGCCGAAACGGCGAGCCACGGCCCGGTGTCCTCGGGGATCGAGTCGACGCCCATGGCGGCGACGCCGGCCAGGTAGAGGCCGACGCATATCGCGGACCAGGTCTTCGGAAGCTTTTCGACGTACACGTGGTCTCTTTCGGTTCGTCTCGGGGCGGTTGGTGGGCGACTACCGGTTGATGGCCTGGATCTCCTGGACCGTGACGTCCTGGGTCGTGCCGAATGTGCCGCTGGGCAGGGTGCCGCCCCCACCGGTGCTGCTGGTCCACTCGACCTTCCAGGTCACCGTCGCCCGCAGCTTGTGCGGGCCGGAGCCGGTGGTGGCGCGCAGGTAGGTGACACCGCAGGGCGGGGTCTGGTTCGCCTTGTCGGGGCTGAAGGGGGCTCCGATGCTGCCGTCGGGGGCGAAGGTGCAGGCGCCGCCCGCCGGGTGGAGCTGCGCGTCGGCCGTGCCGGGGTCGATCTTGAGCGACACCGGAGTGGCGGTGGTGGTCGCCGACAGGCCGGAGTTCGGGATGCTCGCCGTCACGGAGACGGGCCTGAACGTCGACTTGTCGAGCCAGGCCCATGTGGGCAGGTTCACCGTGGACTTGTCGGCCGGCTTCATGGTGATCGTCGTGTCGGGCAGCCGCAGCTCGTCGTAGGCGTACTCGGCGAGGACCTGGGGGCTGACGGCGAGCGGCTCGCTCGGGGTGGCGCCGTTGTCGACCCAGAACGGCAGCTTGTCGCAGGAGGTGGCCGCGGGGTCGTCCTTGCGCTTGGGGTTCACCACGGACGCCCAGAACATGCCCTTGCCCTGCTTGTCCAGGTTGTAGTCCTTGTAGGGCGTGCCGTCCTTGTAGTACCCGTTGAGCATCTTCGCGAATACGTCACCGAAGAAGGGCAAGCCGTCGATGGCCTTGACTGTGGACTCGATCTCCTTGGGGGAGAAAGCGGGCTCGTACCAGCACGCCGGGGGCGTCCAGTTGCCGTCCTCGGAGCTCAGCGTGCCGGTCTTCGCGGAGCCGGGGTTGCCGGGGACGCTGACCTGGATCTTCGTCTCGGCGGTGATGTTCTGGCCGTTCTGGCCCTTGACCCCGCCTTTGCTGCCGCCGCCCCGGTCCGCGTGGGCCGCGGGGACCGCTTGGGCCGTGGCGAGCGCGGCCAGAAAAACTATTGTCGCGGCTCGACCGCGCATCACGGCTGGCATGCTTGGAATCCTCGCTCCGAAATGGTCTTGGCTGTCTGCCAGACACCCTTGTCGTTCTGCTCGAGACGCTCGTTGTAGAAGACGTAGGAGTTCTTGGTGGCGGGTGTGACGTCGACCTTGCCCGTCTTCACGTCCTTCGTGAACCCCTTGCTCTCGTCGGCGCAGTAGGTGACCGCGGCGGCGCCGTCCTTGAGGAACGTGACCTTGCGGGCGAAATGCCGGACCGTGCCCGTTACGGTCTTGCCGTCCTTGATGAAGTCGTTGATCCACGTGCTGGTGTCCACCAGGGCGGTGTCCTTCGTGTAGAAGGCCACGGCCGCGGACTTGGGGTCCTTGCGTGCGATCGCGTCGTCGACCGCCCGTATGTGCTCCGCGTTGTCGCGGAGCACCGCGTCCATCTTCGGGTCGCCGGTGTTCTCGCCCTCGAAGACGAGAACGTCGTCCGCGGGCAAGGTGATCTTCGGACGGTCGGCGTCGGCCGGTGCCGAGGAGCTGGGCGAGGCGGAAGGCGCGGCCGTGCCGCCGTCCACACCGGGAATCGACGGGTTCGCCGCCGGCTTGGCGTCTGAGCCACAGGCCGTCACCGCCAAGGAGAGTGTGGCGGCAAGTAGGGCGAGGCCGACCCGGGTTCGCGCGTGCATAGTCAACTTCCCTCACGTCTGTTGCGACTCGGTCATTCGCTGATCAGATGATGGCATCGTAGCCATGTGCGGTGACAGTCGTGGCGACCGGGAGGATGTTCGCGAAGCGCAACTCTCGGACCCGTGACGTGTGCTGCCGCTAGGCCCTCGGCTCATCAGCGATGGCGCGGAGGCCGCGACGCAGGTGGGGCGCGCCCCCACCCTCTCGATATGCTGAGACGGTTGTCGAGACAGCGGGGGAGGCTGCCATGGGTAACCCGGACATTCAAGAGCTCAACCAGCGCGCTGGCGCACTGAGGTCGCTCGCCGACCACATCGAGAAGATGATGGACGAGCCGCAAAAGTTCAGCATGGGTCAGATGAAGACCTGGGAGGGGCCGAACGCCACGGACGTGCGCGGCAAGCTCAGTACCTGGAAGACCACGTGCGGCACCGTTGCAAAGTCGCTGCGCGAAGAGGCCCAGCAGAGCGCGGATGCGGCCAAGGACCTTCAGAAGCCCAAGACCTGACACCCGGGCCGGATCACGACGACGGGGCGTCCACCTGGTTCAGGTGGACGCCCCGCTGTCGTGTGAGACTTCCGATCCGTGGGACGGATCAGGTGGCGCGCTCGATGTTGTCGGCGCTGGTGGACGCCGACTTGCTGGCGTCGTTGAGGGTGTCGACCCACTTCGTGAACGTTCCACGAGCGGTCTCCCACTCCTGGCGGAACTGGTCCGACTTCGGACCCTTCCAGTAGCCGGTGCTACCGGAGGTCGAAGAGTTCAGGTTGTTGATCAGCGTCTGCAGATCACCGGCCTTGTTGCTGAACAGCTTGGCCAGTTCCCTGAGCTGCTTGATATCTGCGCCACGATCCATGGCGGCCCTCCCCGTGTAACTGTGAACGACGGACGCTCCGTTCGCATCAACGGACGCTATCGCAACCTTATGCGAAATGGAGCCCCCTTCCGAACGCGCGTCCGTGACTATGCTGAGCCCGTAGGGACCACAGTGGCGGCCCCGCACCGCCTTGACCGGGTGTCGGTGACCGACGGAACCAGGGCGGTGACGAACAGTTGCGTACCGGAACCATTCGGAAGATCTCGTGCGCCGTACTCGTGGCGGCGGCGGTCTCCAGTTGCTCGATGCTGCCCGGTTCCGGGTCGGAATCGAAGGAGAAGGGCGACGAGGGCGGGCGTACGTATCAGGACGCGATGGACGCCATGTACCCGGGAGTGCTGGACGCGATGAAGCCGGCGATGCCGGGTGTCGAGCCGCAGGAGAGCTCGAACGGCAACTCGGAGTGCGGAGGCCCGGACCTCCTTGACGGCAAGGACGGCAGCAAGGTCGTCTCGTCGCACGTAGTCTCGCTGATCGGACTGGCGTCGGACCAGCGGTCACCGGAGGAGCTGACGAGCGGCGTGGTGAGCCGGCTCACAAGCCAGGAAGGGTGGCAGCTCGAACAGCGGAGCGACTCCAGCCTGGTCGGCCACCCCGGCGGAGTGCTCAAGTACGTGAAGAAGCCCGGGGTCGGAACCGTCATGATCTCGGCGTACCAATTCAAGACGACGTCGGGCGACGCCATTCCGAAGCTCTACGCCAACATCGTGACGGACTGCCTCCGGAACCCGGAGTGGCAGAAGGAGTGACGGGGAGGCGAAGGTGGCAGCCGCAGCTCAGGTGGGCTGATTCCCGGTGGGCTGGTCCTTCCGGTTGGCGGCCTCTTTGTCGAGCTCTCCCGCCATCGTTCCCAGCCGCGTCTTCCGTATGGCGAGTTCCCCGCGGACGTGCTCCGCCGTAGGCCCCTGCCACTGTTCGTCCCGCTTGACGTGCCGGTCCGCCGCGATCTCGATGGGCTCGTTGAGCAGGGCCCTGAGGTCGTCGGCCAGCTTCCGCAAATCGGCTGCATCGGTCGCGGCCATGTCAAATCCCCCGTATCCGTGCTCTGTTGATCGACTCGCTGGTCATCGAACGGTTCGCAGTACTACGATACGCCGCTATGGCCATGGTCTTTGCGGATCCCGAGATGCTCGACCGACTGGCGAAATCGCTGGACAGCAAAGCCGGAGCGATTCCTCAGTTGAAGAGCAGAGCGTCCGCACTCGACGTTGGTGGCCACGTCTCAGGGCTGCCCGCGATCGCAAGCTGGCTGGGGGACACAGCGAAGGATCTGCGACGCCGCGCGAACATCCTGCGGTCCCCTTCCGAATCGCCCTTCGACTCGCTCGCCGCGTTCGGGCTGCCCCCTGGTGTGGCCGGTGACCCGGATGCGGGTAAAAAGCTCCAGGCTGACCTGAAGGCCATTCTCGAAGCTCAGAAGAACGGCACACCGCAGCAGCGCGCCCAAGCGGTCAAGGACTACTTCGCCACGCTCTCCCCCGCGCAGCAGGCGGCACTCGCCGCCACGGACCCGCTCATGGTGGGCAATCTGGACGGTGTCCCGGTCAACGTCCGGTTCGCGGCGAACCGGATCACGATCCAGTCGGAGTACACGAAGGAAGCCGCGTACCTGGCGACGCTCAAGCCCACCGATGCCGCGTACCAGCGGACGAAGGAGCGGGTCGATACGCTGCGGAGCTTCCTGAATCCCCGGGTCAAGTCCTACGAAGACCCAAATACGGGTGAGGACATGAAGACAGAGGTTTCCAGGCAGTTCCTGGTATTTGACCCACATTTCGGCTCCACCGCCGACGCCAAATCCTCGCCCTTCCCGGACGGTCGGATCGCCGAGGTCGTGGGTGACCTGGAGAACGCGGACAATGTCGCGTTCCGGGTGCCCGGCATCACCAACCGGCTCGACAACTTCAACGGTTTCACCAACGGCGGATACCAACTGGTAGCCGATGCCAATGGAAACGAGCGGCCGGATTCGGCGGTGGTGAGCTGGCTCGGCTACGACACCCCGGAGCTCGGCGACTCCGTGGACCCCGCCAAGGCCTTCGAGGGCGGGGCCTCCCTGAACGCGTTCCGCCAGGGCATATCCGTCAACCTGAAGCCGAACGCCGGGCTGGACATCTTCGCCCACAGCTACGGGACGCTGGTCACGAGCAAGGCGCTGCAGGCGGGCCTGACCAACGTCGACAACGTCACCTTCATGGGCAGTCCGGGCCTCGGCCCCAACATCAACTCCGTCGCCGACTTCAAGATGCCGAACACCAAGTTCTTCGCCATGAGGGCACCCGGGGACTGGGTCTCGTACACGCAGGGGCACGGCAACGACCCGGCGGACTTCAAGGACATCACCCGTCTCGGCACGGACGGCGCGAGTGGCCACTCGCAGTACTACGACCCGAAGACCGGGTCCCTGGCCAACATGCGCAGGATCTTCTTCGGCGGCGATGCCAAGCCCATGACGTTCACGCACACCTCCCTCGACGACGAGCAGATCGGCGCGGCCGAGGCGCGCGAGATGGTCGGCTTCCTCCACGGGAAGATCCCGCCGGACGTCGTGGTGAAGATGGGCGGCGACCTCGACGCGGCCGTGCAGGCCCACTTCGCGGGGCGGATCGGGGTCAAGGAGCTCCTGCTGGAGGTCCACTCCGTACTGGGCAAGCACAACATGCTGGACCGGGTCCCCCCGGACGAGCTGTTCGGGAAGATCAACGACCTCGCCGGAAACGTCGCGTACAAGGAGACGTACAAGGCGGCGAAGGGCAAGGGAGCACCGGACTTCGTTGCCATCGCGGCGGGCAGGGCGGCGGAGCACGCCTCGGAGGGCCTGCTCACCTGGGCCACCTGGCCGGTGGTCAAGCTTTTGGAGGTCGACCGGATCGCGAACGACGTGAACCAGTTCGGCGACATCATCGACAAGGGCGCCGACGAGATCGGCGGGCACGTCAAGGAGCTGGGCACGGAGCTCGGCAAGGACGGCGCCCAGATCTACAACGACACCAAGGACCTGACCGGAGGGCTCTTCAAGGACGGCGGGAACGTGGTCCTGGAGCTCGGCGACACCTTCGTGCGGCCCTGGAACGCGGGCGAGAACGCCGGGGACATCTGGAAGATCGCGGACGGTGCGAAGGACAAGATCTTCGACAAGGTCCCCGACATCGCCGGGGGCCTGAACGACGCCAAGAACACGATCGTGGACAAGGGCGGCGACATCGCCCGGTCCGCGGCCGAGACCGGTGGCAAGGCGATCGACAAGGGCATCGACATCGGGAAGGGCGTCGTCAAGTTCTTCGGTGGATAGGCTCACGGCTCGGCGGAGGTACGCGCAGGAGATCCACACGGACCGGAGGGAGCAGGGATGGGACAGGACGGCGGGCAGGTGGCCTCCAGGCAGGCCGAGAGGGACCGGAACCGGCTGGTGAAGGAGGCCGGGGCGGTCCTCGGGGCGGTCCTCGGGCACGCCACGCTGATGCGACTGCCCTCGCCCGTGGGGCCGGAGGCCGTCTCCGTCACCGCCTTCGACGAGTCCGAGACCCGGTCGGCGGCGGAGCTGACGGCCGCTCTGGTCGAGGTGCTGGGCACGGCGGGCTGGACGATTCAGGACACCGAGAGCACTGCTCCCGCGGCCCCCGGCGGCCCCGCGCTGTACGCCGTCCTCCCCGGCCTGGGCAGCGGATCCTTCGCCGTGCAGCCCCCCGCGATCTCCTTCGCAGGCCTGCTGGAGGTCGACGCGTTGTCGGGCACGCAGGACGAGGGCGGCCGGGAGGCCGGCCCGGCGGCAGTCCTGTCCGCCGAGATCCGCGCCGCGATCAAGGCGGCTGCGCCGCGTGCCGTGTACCCGGACGACGAGTTCGAGGCCGACTCCGCCCGCATCGCGGGCTGGGACCCGCAGGAGACGCAGTCCAATGCCGCGCTGCTGCGCGCGAGTACGGAGTACCTCGCGGACCGCGGCTGGCGCGTGTCCCCCGAGGCGACGGACAGCGACGACCGGTCCGCCCGGATCTCCAAGGAGGGCGTCGGGAAGGGCCGTCTGTACGCCTCCAGTCGCGGGCTGACGTTCACCGGAAGCGTGACTCCGCTTCGCTGACGCGACGGACTGACCCACGGTCGTCTTCGCTCAATCTCCCGTATATGCTGCGCAGTTTGTAGGACTGTACGCATGTTCGCACGGGGGAGTTAGCGAATGAGGAAGGCCAATCCTGAGGACCTCGAGCAGCTCGCGAAGCTGCTGGACGGCAGGGGCGGATCGAAGGACCAGATCGCCGAGGCGTTCACACGCGCCTCGTCGCTCGGCGTCACGGCGAAGCTCGGCGCTCTGAGGCCGGTCCAGACCTGGACCGCGGAAACCGCACCGGACCTGCGCAAGCGAGCCGGCATCCTGAAGGCCGAGAACGGGGATCCGACGGGAGGATTCCTGTGGGCCGGCTTCTCGGCCGAAGACGCGGTGCTCCTGGCGCTGAACCCGCAGCTGGCGATCCTGGCGGGCGCGGCCTCCCTGGCCGACGACGGCAGTTTCGACTGGGTGAAGCGCCAGAAGGGCGAGACGTACAGCGACTGGCAGAACCGCATGAAGAGCGATGCCGTCGCCAAGATCACCGGTGACAAGAACATGGGCGAGGTCGTCGCCGACTACCTCGACCTGGTCGAGTTCATCGGGACGGCGCCCAACGCCCTGTTCAAGGCCGGCAAGGGGCTGTGGGACCTCAAGAAGTACTGGGGGCCGGATCACAAGGCGCTGAAGGCGCCGGGCACCTTCCTCGCGCAGATGCTGCGCGGGCAGGGTTCTACGGGCACCATGAGACTGGCCCGGTACGGCGGCCGGATCGGGCGGATGCTGCCGCCCCCCTTGCTCAACTTCCTGGCCGGCAACAACTCGTACGCCGCGCTCGTCGGCAAGACGTGGGCCTGGGAAGCGAACCTCCTCAAGGTCGCGGGCCCGGCCGCGAGGCTGCAAGGCGCGTTGGGCGGCGGAGGCTTTTCGCGATTCGCCGCAGGGGCCGGAGCCACTCTGAAGACCGCCGGATGGATTCGAGGCG
Source organism: Streptomyces sp. ISL-43 (assembly GCF_018614195.1). Classification (GTDB taxonomy): domain Bacteria; phylum Actinomycetota; class Actinomycetes; order Streptomycetales; family Streptomycetaceae; genus Streptomyces. The sequence continues at coordinate 9,435 of NZ_JAGGOT010000058.1, read as the reverse complement.
CCGGCGCCGTGGGCAGTGCCATCGCCACGGGTGTGAGCTTCTACGAGCTGTGCCAGAAGGGCAACCCGGTCGAGGCCTTCAAGAAGGACAAGGTCGGATACGCGAAGGACGTCTCGGGAGTGCTCTTCAACGCCTCGATGACGGCCGCGATGGTCGCACCCAACCCGTGGACGATCGGTGCGGTCGCGGTCACCGGCCTCGTCTACGGAGGGCTGTCGATCTGGGACAACTGGGACACGGTCAAGAAGTGGCCGGGCAAGGTGGCGGACGCGGCGGGCAAGGCGGGCGAGGTCATCTCCAAGGGTGCGGGCAAGCTGGCCGACGGCGCCAAAAAGCTGGTGAGCAAGTACAACCCCTTCGACTGAGGGGTGCCGGGCGGACACCCCCGGCACCCCCAGAGCCCGGCCGGTAAACTCGACCCATTCGACTGAGGGGCGCCGAATGCACGACATTCCATTCGAACTCACCTACCTAGGTCCGGCCGAGGGATACATCGAGCGCATCACGACTCACGCATGGTCCGGAGACGTGCCCGGATTCGGGCGGATCGATCTGAAGTTTCCGATCAAGATTATCGACAGCAACCACAGCGTCCTGCTCTCCGCAGCCTGGGGAGAGCAGTTCCCCTCCGTCACCTTCGCCGGAGTCGGCTTCCGCTACTACCTGCGGATGGCCATGATGAAGTTGACCGTCAACGAGTGGGAAGCGGTGTTCAAGCGGCGGCGCCTGGCCGTGACGCGGAGGGGACGCGCCCTGCGCATCAATATCTGCGGGCGTGACTACCGCTATCAGGTGCTCGCGGGCAAGCGTCAGCACGCGCTCACGCGTGACGGCGCCACCGTCACCACGACCCGTTCGGAGTGGAGACACCCCCGGAAGATCTCCGGGGTGGCGCGGGGGAACATCGACAACGTCGACATCGCCCTGGCGGTCGCATTGCAGAGCATGTACACCCGCAATCTCACTTCCGCCGGCGCCTTGTATTCCCTTCCCGGCCGCATGCTGAGCCGAGCGGACATGCCGGACTTCTGAGTTCGCTGAACCAACTTATTTCCAAAGGAACGTGACATGCCTTCGATTGACGCAGCCCGACGTCGACTGCGCCTCGCCGATTCCCACATCAGCGTGCTCGGCCTCCTCGTGGAAGAGGACGCGGTGCCCGACGAACTCGACGGGGCGCTGGCCGAGCTCCGGGTGGCCGGAATCGTCGGAGACGGCGGATCCATCACCGGTGACCTCTACCCGCTCGTCTCCACACTGATGGAGCCGCGCGTCATCGTCCGTACGGAGATAACCGGCCCCCAGGGCGTCCTGGAGAGTGGCGCGGTGATCGGCAACGACTTCGTCTTCGTGCACGAGGGCTGGCCGGGCGAGACCGAGTCCGAGTACCTCCCCGTGGAGGCGCCCCTGCTCGTACCGGCGCTCGCCCGGAGCGTCGACCTGCACGACGACATCTTGGAGGGCGCCGACCTCACCGAGGTGATCACCTCGACCACCGGTGAGCTCGACGCGCTGATGGTGCGCATGGAGTCCGGCCAGGACGACGCGGACGCCGAGACGGTCGCACGCGAGACCGGCGCCCCGGAGCGGCTCGTCGAGGTGCTCGCGCAGCTCAACTGCATGTGGCGGATGACCGTGGTGTGGAAGAACGCCCACGTCGAGAACCCCGAGCCGACCTTCACGGGTCTGGCGGTCTGGGACTGCGGGCTGGAGGGCTATTGGGTCCGGGAGCTGCCCGCGGAGCCCGTGCGCGAGGGTGACGTCACCCTGGAGAGCCCGCTGCGGGTCCGCCGCACCAACGCCAAGGAGCTGTGGCAGGCGATCGCCGACCTCCTGCCGGACGGCTCGGAGCTCGGCTGACCCGGATGGCACCTGCCGTACGTACGCCACCGCCCGCCGGGGGAGACCCCCGGCGGGCGGTGTGCGTCGTCGGTGCTCAGCGGTTGACGGCCTGGATCTCCTGGACCGTCACGTTCCTCATCGACCGGCTGCTGATCGAGATCAGCCGGCGGCAGCAGATGCTGGCCATGGAAGGCGCGTCGAGCGCGGCCGAGCAGCGGACGCCGCCCCGGAGGACCGGCTGCCGTGGATGCTGCTGCTGGACAGCTGGGAGGGCTTCTTCTCGACCTTCGAGGCCTACAACTACGGCCAATTGATCGAGATGATCCAGCGGATCACCGACACGGGCATCGACGAGACCCAGATCGCCCTGCTCGACCCCGACCCGGCCGGCCAGGCGCAAGTCCGCTCGACGTGTGCTGCTCGGCAGCCAATGCCCGGGTGGCGGTTCGACCTTGTCGTCGGCCCGCCACTCCAGGGTGCGCGGCTTGTTCCGGGTGTCGCCGCCCTCCGCCCCCAGGCTGGTGACCGCGTCGACCGAGCAGAGAAGGCGGCCGGCTTCCGGGTCCTCGTAGAGGGCGAGGGTGAGGGCGGGGCCGGGGCCGACGTACGCGCAGGGGGCGAAGGCGCGCTGCTCATCGGCGCCTACAGGGACCCGTACGGCCCGTGGGCCGGTCACGGCCCGCGTGCGCCTGCGCCTGCGCTTGCGGGTCAGCGGGCGCTCGACGTCGCTGACGACGAAGGCGCCGACCTGCTCCCATTCCACTGCCTCCACGGGAGGCTCGACCGCTTTGTTCCTACCGAATATCGCCACCACAGCTCCCTGGTGTCCGGCCCCGCCCTAGGCGGGAGTGGCCGTGGCGAGGGCGGTGAGGAAGGCATTGCGGTCGCGGGTGGCGATGAGGAGGGGTTCGCCGCGGCGGTTGGCGAGGGTGACGGTGTCCATGCCGGCCGGGACGCCCCAGGCGCCGCCGACGAGGCGGGCGCGGCCCTGGTCCTTCGCGCGCAGGCCGGGGACGGGGGCGTCGACGGCGGACAGCGAGGCCGCGTAGCGCTCGGCCGCGGTGAGGGGGACCTCCGCGCGCGCGGCCTGGACGGACGCCGGGTCGAGGTCGGCGAGCGGGATGAGCTCGCGGCCCACGCGCAGGGTGCCGAGCTCGGGGTTGATGCGGATGCGGTGGTAGATGAACTTGGAGATCGGCACGCCCAGGAACGGGAGGAGGCCCAGCACGAGGAAGGCCGACGAGAGGATGAGCCAGATGCCGGTGTCCTCGGGGATGGTTTCGACACCCATGTAGGCGATACCGGCCACGTAGAGGCCGATGCATATGTACGACCAGGTCTTGGGCTGCTTTTCGATGTGCATGCGAGTGCTTTCAGGTGTTGGGGGTGTCGAGCGTCCCGGTGAAGGTCAGGGAACGGTTCGCCGCGTAAAGGCGGCCGGTGGCCAGGCCGCGCTTGATGACGAGGGCGGACGCGTCCTCGCTGTCGGTGGCCTCGGGGAAGATCTGCCAGCCCAGGCCGGCGAGGTGGGCCGTACCGAGCCTGAGCAGCGCGGCGTTGGACCGGGTCTCCTCGGGGTCCCAGCCGGCGATCCGGGCGTGGTCGCCTTCGAACTCGTCGGCGGGGTGGACGGCGTGGCGGGTGGCCGCCTTGACGGCGGCCCGGATCTCGTTCGAGAGGGTCCGGCGGGCCTGTTCCGGGGCGGTGGCGGGTGTCATGGCTCTGCCTGCTTCCTGCGCTCGCGTCCGGGGTCAGTCGCGGGCGGGCAGCCCGTCGAAGGAGACAGCGGTGGGCCGTACGGCGAAGGAACCGCCGCCGAGTCCGGCTTTGGCGGCGTAGAGGGAGGGCTCGGGGGTGCTGAGGGGCGAGTCGTCGACCGCCCAGCCGGCCGTCCGCAGGGCGCCCACCAGGGCGTCGGTCAGGACCTCGTCGGAGCGGGTGTCGGCGGCGTCGAAGGCGGTGACGGAGACGACCTCGGGCGCGATGCCGGAGGGCAGGTCCATCACGGTCGCGTCGGAGAGGACCGCGTTGATGACGGCGTGGACCTCTTCGGTCAGCCGTGCGCGGTCCTTGTCTTTTTTGTCCGTGCCCTTGGTCATGGTTGCTCCTCCTCCTGGTCCTGCGGTGTGGTCGGCGCTGCCCGTTCCGGGAGCCTATAACTACGAGAAGAGGGGGTCGACGATTGCACCCCAAAGCTTCTTGCCCTTGTCGAGCGCCTTCGTGCCTGTGTCGAATCCGGAAGAGACGATGTCGCCGGACTTCTCGAAGAACGTGTTCTTCGCGTCGTTCACGTTGTTGAAGATGGCGCCGGACTTCTCGAGCACCAGCTGTTTGGTGTCGTCCGTGTACTTGAGAATGTCGCGGACGTCGGAACCGGCGTGGGTCGGGTTGATGAAGATGTCGCCGAGCTTGAGCGTCACCTTCCCGCCGTTGGTGAATATCCCGTCCGCCATGTCGTCGACGTTGTTGAAGGTCTTCACGCCGTCCGCCCCGAGATCGTGGGCCATTTCGCCCGCGTGCCCGAAGATCTCGGCCTGGCCCTTGTCCAGGATGCCGAACAGCTGCCGGGTGTCGTTCTGTAGCCGGTCGAATTCCAGCAGCTTGGTCGCCAGCCCAGCGGGCACACTGGCGAACTTCTTGGCCGAGACCTTGGCTGCCCCGGCTGCCATCGCCGCGACGAAGTCCGGCGCGCCCTGGTCCTTGGCGGCCTTGAACGCCTGCTTGGCCGCTATATCGCTCGCGAGGTCAGTGATCTCGTTGAACAGCTCCCCGGGCGGCACTCTGTCCAGCATGTTGTGTTTGTTGAGTACGTCGTGGATCGGCAGAAGGATGTCCGTGATCCCCTTCCGGCCATTGAGGTACCCCTGGATGATCGGATCGAGGTCGGCGCCCATCTTGATCGTCGCGTCGTCCGGTACCCGCTCGTGGAGGAACATCACGAGCTTGCGTACCTCGGCGGCGCCCACCATCTCGTCGTCGAGGGAGGTGTGGGTGAAGGTGAGCGGCTGGTGGTCACCGCCGAACAGGACGCGGCGCAGGTTGTTCAGAGACTCCGTCCTGCGCGTGTAGTACGCCGAATGCGCCGTTGCGCCGTCGGTTGCGAGCCGGGTGATGTCCTTGAAGTCAGCGGGGTCGTGACCGTGTCCCTGGGTATACGACACCGGGTCGCCCGGTGCGCGCAGCGCGAAGAACTTGGTATTGGGCATGTGGAAGTCGGCGACGGAGTTGATGTTCCAGCCGAGGCCGGGGCTGCCCATGAAAGTGACGGTGTCCACATTGGTCAGGCCGCTCTGCAGGGCCTTGCTGGTGACCAGGCTGCCGTAGCTGTGAGCGAAGATGTTGAGCTTGGAGTCCGGTGCGAGATTCACTGAGATGCCCTGGCGGAAGGCGTTGAGCTGGTTCCCGCCGACGACGGCTTTGGCTGGATCCACGGAGTCGCCGATCGACGGGGCGTCGTAGCCGAGCCAGCTGACCGCCGCTGTATCGGTCTGCTCACGTCCCCTCTCATCGGCAACGAGGTCGTAGCCTCCACTGCTGAAGGAGTTGAAATTATCCAGTTGGTTTGTGATGCCCGGAATCCGGAAGGCGACGTTCTTGGCGGTTTCCAGATCGCCGACGACTTCGGCAACCCTGCCGTCAGGGAATGGGGACGCCTTCGGGTCGGCATTGGATCCGAAGTGCGCGTCGAAGATGAGGAACTGACGTGGGACCTCGACCGTGACCTCTTGGTGGGTCTTCGGATCGAGGTATGTCTTGACCCTGGGGTTCAGGAAGCTTTTCAGCGTCTCCACACGGTCCTTGGTCCGTTTGTATGCGGGGTCATCGCAGGCCAGGCCCTGAAAGAAGGCCGACTCGGCGTCGTACTCCTTCTGGATGGAGATCCGGTTCGCCGCGAAGCGCACATTGACTGGAACGCCGTCCAGGTTGCCGACCAGTTGTGGATCCAGTGCCGCGAGAGCCGCCTGCTGCTCGGGAGTGAGCTTCGCGAAGTAGTCCTTGACTGCCTGGGCGCGCTCCTTCGGAGTCGCGTTCTTCTGGGTGTCGAGTAGGTCGGTCAGGCCCTTCTTGAACGGGTTCGCGGCCTCAGGGTTGCCGACCATGGAGTTCGGGAGCCCGTACGCGGCCAGGGACTCGAAAGGTGATTCCGAGGGCGACCTGAGGATGTTCGCGCGCCGACGTAGATCTCGTGCGGTATCGCCCAGAAAGGTTGCAATGGCTGGCAACCCGCCCAATTCCCCGGCAATGCCGAGTGCCGATCCCCTGCTGCGCAGCTGTGGGATCGCTTCAGCCTTCCTATCGAGCGACTGGGCCAATCGGTCGAGCATGACAGGATCCGCAAAAACCATCCCCATGACTGAGTACCGTATCCTCGCAGGCTAAAAGTGGTCTTGGATTCCGCAAACATCGAAGCGATATAGGGGAATTGGTGTGGGATCGACGGACGACGCCCAGCTGCGCAGCCTGGCCGACGACCTGAGGAAGCTGCTGGACGAGCCGGTCGAAATCGCCGCGGACCGGGCTGCAAAGTCGGACGAGGGCTGGAAGGGGCCGACGGCGGATCGCGTACGGGGTGAACTCGGCGTGTGCAAGACGAGGCTGGGGCCGATGGCGGGTCAGCTGGACAAGGAAGCCGCTAAGCGCAAGGAGAACGCGACGGGCCCGAAGCCCAACTGACCACGGCACGGGTCACCACCATCTGCCCTGGCATCAGGGCTTGCGCCAGTCCGGGTTGCGCAGGCAATCGGTGCCAATGTCGATGACCAGGTCGTGCACGGTCTCTCCAGTGGGGAGATGAGCGGCTTCGGAGTAGATGCCCGCGTTACCGCTGCCGGGCTTCTTCATGTACGCCTTCACTTCGGGGTCGGGCCCGTCTGCGGCCGGAACCGTTCTTTCCACGATCCAGCCCAGCTTGGTGAGTTGGTCCACCATGGCCTTCACCAGGTCGGCGGACGACCGCTTGTCGGCAGGGTCGCCGGGATACTTGATGTAGAGGGATGCCCGACGCTTGCTGTCGTCCTTGCTGTCCAGGAAGTCTGGGCCGCCACAGGCATCGCGGCTCCCTCCGTACTCCTCCAGCTCGTCTCGCCCGGTCGTCGTTTTCATGCTGCTGAGGGCGTCCTTGTAGATGACTGCCATGGCGTCGTTGTACGTGGGCCCCGGCTTGTCGCCGGAGTCTCCGCCGATGACCGAGCAGCCGGTGGCCGCGAGTGCCGCGGAGGCGGCGAGGACGGCCCAGGTGAATCTCCGGAGGCTGCCGGTACGCATCTGCTGTTCCCCTTGCGGTTGTGCGGTGGGTCGGGCGGTCTAGCGGTTGACGGCCTGGATCTCCTGGACGATCACGTTCTGGGTGGTGCTGAAGGTGCCGCTGGGGAGATTTCCGTCTTGGCCGTTGCTGCCGGTCCAGCTGACTTCCCAGGTGATGCTGGCTTCCAGTGTGTAGCTGCCGTTGCCCGAGGACCGCAGGTACGTGAGCCCGCAGGGCGGGGCCTTGCCGTCCGAGTCGGCGCTGTACGCGGCGCCGATGGTGCCGTCCGTGTTGATGGCGCAGTCGCCGGAGCCGGGGTGGAGCTGGGCGTCAGAGGTGCCGGCCTTGATGTGGAGCGAGACCGGCCTGGCGGTGGTGGTGGCGGAGATGTTCGTACCGCCGGCGCTGAGGCTGGCCGTGACCTTGACCGGCTTGAACTCCGCCCTGTCGTGATAGACCCAGGTCGCGAGGTTGACCTTGATGTTCTCCGGCTTGGGGGCCAGGGTCACCGTGGTCGTGGGGATGTCGAGCTGGTTGTAGGCGGCCTGGGCGAGGACCTCGGGAGTAATGGCGTTCCGGACCGGGGGCGGGGTCCCGTTGGGGACCCACTCGGGCAGGTCGCTGCACGAGAACGAGGCGAGGTCGTCCTTGCGGTTCGGGTTCTGGACACCGACCCAGAAGGCACCCTTGTCCGCCTGGTCGAGGTTGTAGTCCTTGTACTTGGTCTCGGTGTAGATCTTTTTGAGTTCTGCCATGGACGACTTGGCGTAGGACGGCTGCGCCGGATCGTTGACCACCGAGGTGTAGGAAGCCTCGGAGACAGCCTTGAACTCGGCGGCTGACATGGGCTCGTACCAGCACGCGGGCGGCGTCCAGTTGCTGGTCGCGTGGAAGTCGCCGGACTGGGTCTTGCCGGCCGGGAGCTGCGGGTCGAAGCGGACCTTCGACGTGATGGTGTTTCCGTTGATGCTGCCACTGGTGTTGCCGCCTCGGGTGCCACCGCCGCCGGGATCCTTTTCCGCGAAGGCGGTGCCCGGTATGAGAGCCAACGCGGTGGCGGTGGCCCCCGCCGTCAGCCAGCGTCCTGAACGTCTCACGGAGTGCACGTCTTGTCTCCCCTCTGCGACGCCAGCTTCGTGGTCTGCCAGACACCCTGGGCGTTCTTGTCCACCCTGAGGCTGTAGGTGACGTACGAGTTGCCGCTCGCCGTGTCTTCGTTGACCTTGCCGGTCTTGCGGTCCTTGGTGAATGCCTTGCTTTCGTCCGTGCAGAAGCCGACGCCGGCGGACTTGTCGTCGAACAGCTGGATCTTGGGGTTGTAGTAGTGCGTCGTCCCCGTGATGGTCAGACCCTTGGTCTTGAAGTCCGCAATCCACTTGCCGGCGCCGATGAGGGCGTCGCCCTTGTTGTAGAAGATCACGCCGGCCGGTTCGGCCGCGTCGCTCGTGATGGCCTCGTCGGTGGCGTTCATCTGGGCGCTGACGTCGGTCAGGATCGCGTCCTTCACAGGGTCGCCGGTCGTCCATCCCTCGAAGACGTTCTTGACGTCCGGCGGCAGCGTGATCTTCGGCCGACCCGCCGCTTCCGACGGGCTCGGGCTCGGGCTCGGGGAGGCAGGCGCCGGAGCGCTGGATTCCGTGCCGGGGATCTTGTCGTCGGCCTTGGAATCGCCACCCCCGCACGCGGTCAAGAGCAGGGTGGCAGCTGCCGTAGCGGCGACTGCAACGGGCAAAGTGCGGCGGTTCGCTGGGCGGCTCCTGGTGGGGCGAAGGTCGTTTGAAGCTGTCAGACGCTACCTGCGCGGCGAATGGTTTCGCCAGGGCGAATCAGTCTGCGTCGCCGTGAGTTCAGTCGCTGCTCGCCTTCGGGCGAGGAAGATTCCGGCGAATGTCGCAAGTGCGACGGCCGCGCACAGGCCCGCGATGACGAACGGCATGTGCGGCATGGCCGGATCCTGATAGCCCGCCTCGTGGGGGTACCGATCGCAAGCCGGACCGAGATCGCAAACGTAACGCTTGCCGCCGATGAGGACGAGGTGGAGGAGGAATCCGGCTGCGGTGAACCAGAGTCCGGCCAGCAGCAGCACGCCCGGGGCGATGTACCAGGCCGCGTGCGGCCGGACGCGGGGCGGCTGCGGGGTCGGGGCGGGACCATACGCGGGGCCCAAGAGGGGCCCGTACGGCGGGGGCTGTGACGGAGCACTCATCGGGATCCTCCGGCCGGCGGGCCGCTCGGGGTGGGGCGGGGGTGGGCGCAGCCCATCCTTCCCCCGCTGCTCAGGCGGCGCCTGAGTGCCAGTACTCATTTTCGTGCGGGGAGGGCCCCCTGGTGGTCATGACGGCCGACCG
>NZ_JAGGOT010000057.1 GCF_018614195.1 Streptomyces sp. ISL-43 | reverse complement strand
GTCACCAGCATTGGGGCTAGGTCATTCCGGGTTGCACCGGGTTGCACCGGGTTGCACCGGGTCGCACCGGGTCGCACGGGTCGCACCGGGTCGCGCTGGGCCCGAGGCGCCCGGCGCGGACCGCGTGCGGGCCGGGCGTCAGGGGCCGCCGATCCGGTCCAGTGCCTCTCGGGTGGCCCGGCACAGTTCCACGTCGCGGAGGATGCCCCCGTAGCGGCGCTCCGAGGCGATCACCGCGCGGAGTACGGGCAGGGCGGGCGTCGCGGGACGGCCGATCGCTCCCAGGGCCCGCACGGTCTGCAAGACCAGCGGGGGACGAGGTGGTCGCCCAGGGGGCGCAGTTCCGGCAGCAGGGTCGCGACGGCAGGGGCCGCGTCGCCGGTGATCCGCCACCACGCCCCGGCCGCGCCGACCCTGCTCCACTCGCCCGGGCAGTCGAGCAGGGGCCGGACGGCGTCTGCGTACGGCGCGGCGAGCGGGCCCAGGTCGGCGAGGTAGCGCAGCACCGGGCGGCCGGGTCCCGCCCGGACCGCCGCTCCGGTGACCCGCAGCGCCAGTTCCGGGTCGCCCGTGACGCGCCAGTGCGCCCAGGCCGCGGTCTGCGCCCCCTGCCACGGCTTCGGCGAGCGTTCGGTGCCGGGGCCGAAGCGCCACGGGCTCTGATCGCCCCGAGCGAGTCCGGCGAGCACATCGGCGGCCGCCGCGGCCGCCGGTCCGATCCGCCCCAGGGCCTCGGCCGCGGGCCGGGCGTGCCCGGTGTCCAGCAGCCCCGCCAGCTCGGGCGCGGCCGGAGCCGCGACCGGGCCCCACAGGGCGAGGACCTGCAGGACTTTGGCAACGCCCCGGGCCTCGGGGCCTTCGGCGAGCCGCTTGCGGAAGTCCGGGAGCAGCTCCGGCGCCCAACAGGCGCTTCGCCACCTCCGCGAAGAGCGGCTCGTCACTCCGCCAGCCGAGCAGCTCCTCCAACTTCGCCCAGGAGGAGCGCCGTAGCCCCGGAACGACCAGTCCGCGCAACAGGCCGGGAACCTTCTCCCGACCCGCCGGCACCCCTTCGAGCACATGCCAAGGCACTACGGCCCCCGTTCGTCCATGCCCGGGAGCTTAGGTCGACCGCGGTCGACCGCGGCCGGCGGGAGCGGCCGGAGCCGTTCCCGCCCGGAGCTCAGAGCTCGGTGACCTTGCCGTCCGCGACCTCCAGGCGGCGGGTCACGTGGACCGCGTCCAGCATCCGGCGGTCGTGCGTGACCAGCAGCAGGGTGCCCTCGTAGGCCTCCAGGGCGGATTCCAGCTGCTCGATCGCCGGCAGGTCCAGGTGGTTCGTCGGCTCGTCCAGCACCAGCAGGTTCACCCCGCGGCCCTGGAGCAGCGCCAGGGCCGCCCGGGTGCGCTCGCCGGGGGAGAGGGTGGCAGCCGGGCGGGTCACGTGCGCCGCCTTCAGGCCGAACTTGGCGAGCAGGGTGCGGACTTCGGCCGGTTCGGTGTCGGGAACCGCGGCGCAGAAGGCCTCCAGCAGCGGCTCGTCACCGAGGAACAGTCCACGGGCCTGGTCGACTTCGCCTACCAGGACGCCCGAGCCGAGGGTGGCGGAGCCGGAGTCCGGGGCGAGGCGGCCCAGGAGCACGGCCAACAGGGTGGACTTTCCAGCACCGTTGGCGCCGGTGATCGCGACCCGGTCCGCCCAGTCGATCTGCACGCTCGCCGGTCCGAAGGCGAAGTCCCCGCGACGGACGGCCGCTTCGCGCAGGGTGGCGACCACCGAGCCGGAGCGCGGGGCCGCCGCGATCTCCATGCGCAGCTCCCACTCCTTGCGCGGCTCGTCGACGACCTCCAGACGCTCGATCGCGCGCTGCGTCTGGCGGGCCTTGGAGGCCTGCTTCTCGCTCGCCTCGCTGCGGAACTTCTTGCCGATCTTGTCGTTGTCGGTGGCCTTGCGCCGGGCGTTCTTGACGCCCTTGTCCATCCAGCCGCGCTGCATCGCGGCCCGGCCCTCCAGCGCGGAGCGCTTGTCGGCGTACTCGTCGAACTCCTCGCGGGCGTGGCTGCGGGCCCGCTCGCGCTCCTCCAGGTACGCGTCGTAGCCGCCGCCGTAGAGGTTGATCTGCTGCTGGGCCAAGTCGAGTTCGAGGACCTTGGTCACGGTGCGCGTGAGGAACTCGCGGTCGTGGCTGATGACGACCGTGCCGGCGCGCAGCCCCTTCACGAACTGTTCGAGGCGCTCCAGACCGTCGAGGTCGAGGTCGTTGGTCGGCTCGTCGAGCAGGAAGACGTCGTACCGGGACAGGAGCAGCGAGGCGAGTCCGGCGCGGGCGGCCTGGCCGCCGGACAGCGCGGCCATCGGCAGATCGAGCTCCACCGCCAGCCCGAGGTCGTCCGCGACCTCCTGGGCCCGCTCGTCGAGGTCGGCGCCGCCGAGGTTCAGCCACCGGTCGAGGGTGTCGGCGTACGCGTCGTCGGCGCCGGGCGTGCCGTCGACGAGCCCCTGGGTCGCGGCGTCCAGCTCGGCCTGCGCGGCGGCGACACCGGTCCTGCGGGCCAGGAACTCCCGGATCGACTCGCCGGGGCGCCGCTCGGGCTCCTGCGGGAGGTGCCCGACGGCCGCGCCGGGCGGGGAGAGCCGCAGCTCGCCGGTCTCGGGGGCGTCCAGCCCGGCGAGCATCCGCAGCAGGGTCGACTTCCCGGCGCCGTTGACGCCGACGAGGCCGATGACGTCGCCGGGCGCGACGACGAGGTCGAGATCGGCGAAGAGCGTGCGCTCACCGTGCGCGGCGGTGAGTTTCTTGGCGACGAGGGTTGCAGTCATGATCTGCCGATCCTATCCGTGGCCCCGCCCTCCGGTCTCCGGGCCTGGTCCCGGGCCCGGCCGGACACCGGACCATGGCCGGATAGGTGGGATACATGTCATTGCGGCCATGGGGGGCGGTGTCACACGATGAGGTCATGTCGTTGCGAAACGTGCTCGTCGTCCTCTACGACGGCGTGCAGAGCCTGGACGTCACGGGGCCGGTGGAGGTGTTCTCCGGCGCCGACCGCCACCCCGGGCCGGCCCGGTACGCCATCCGGACCGTCTCCCCGGGCGGCGCCCCGGTCCGGACGAACAGCGGGCTGACGCTCGTCCCGGACGGGGACCTGGAGAGCGAGCGCCCGCGCGCCGGGACCACGCTGCTGGTGCCCGGCGGGCAGTACACGGGCGACTTCGAGCCGCGGCTCACCGACTGGCTGCGCGCGTACGGGAGGCGTGCGGAGCGCCTGGTGTCGGTGTGCACCGGGGGGCTGCTGCTGGCCGAGGCCGGTCTGCTGGACGGCCGCCGCGCGACGACCCACTGGTACGTGTGCGAGCAGATGGCCCGGGACTACCCGGCCGTCGTCGTCGAACCGGATCCGATCTACGTCCGGGACGGGCCGGTGGCCACGTCGGCCGGGGTGACGGCCGGCATCGACCTCGCGCTGGCGCTGGTGGAGGAGGACCACGGGCGGGAGCTCGCCCTGTCGATCGCCCGGCACCTGGTGGTCTTCCTGCGGAGGCCCGGGAACCAGGCGCAGTTCAGCGCGCAGCTGGCGGCGCAGACGGCGATGCGGGAGCCGCTGCGTGACGTACAGCACTGGATCACGGAGCACCCGGGGGAGGACCTGAGCGTGGAGGCGCTCGCGGCGCGGGCCGCGCTGTCGCCGCGGCACTTCGCGCGGGCCTTCCAGGCGGAGACGGGGGTGACGCCGGGGCGGTACGTCGAACGGGTACGGGTGGAGCACGCGCGGCGGATGCTGGAGGAGGGCGGCGAGGGCGTCGCCCAGATCTCCCGGGCCTGCGGCTACGGCACCCCTGAAGCCCTCCGCCGCGCTTTCGTGAAGACCCTGGGCCAGTCCCCGGCCGAGTACCGCCGCCGGTTCGGCGTGCCCCGCTAGACCCCATCGCCAGACCCCATCGCCAGACCCCATCGCCAGGACCGACCGGTAGACCCCGTCGGTCACGTCAACCGCTCCGGAGGAGCCATGCAGATCGCCGTACTGCTCTACGACCGGTTCACCGCCCTCGACGCCATCGGGCCCTTCGACACCCTCGGCCGGCTCCAGGGCGCCGAGACCGTCTTCGTCTCCGAGCGGCCCGGGCCCGTACGGACCGACAACGGATCGCTCGCGCTCGTCGCCGACAAGGGGCTCGGCGAGGTGACGAGGCCCGACATCGTGATCGTGCCCGGCGGGCCGCACCCCGACCTGCAGATGGCGAACCCGGTCGTCCTCGACTGGCTGCGGGCCGTCGACGCCACGACCACCTGGACCACGTCCGTCTGTACCGGTTCGCTGCTGCTCGCCGCCGCCGGCCTGCTCGAGGGGCGGCGGGCCGCCGGCCACTGGCTGTACCTGGACCAGCTGCCCGGGTTCGGCGCCGAACCCACCGGGGAGCGGGTCGTCTTCGACGGGAAGTACGTGACCGCCGCCGGAGTCTCCTCGGGGATCGACATGGGGCTCACGCTCCTCGGCCGCATCGCGGGGGACGAGTACGCGCAGACCGTGCAGCTGATGACCGAGTACGACCCGCAGCCGCCCTACGACGCGGGTTCCCCGGAGAAGGCGCCCGCCGAAATCGTCGCGCGGCTGCGTGCGCTCAACCCGCGGGCGGGGTCCAGGTAAAGGCAGGAGCCCGGCGCTCCAGGAACGCGGCGACACCTTCCGTGATGTCGCCGCTTCCGGCGGCCTGCGCCGCCCAGTACGCGTCCCGGTCGGTGCGGCCGTCCGCGAACTCCTTCGCCGCGGCCTGGGTGAGCTGTGAGCGCGAGGCCAGGATCCGGGTGAACTCCGCCACCCGCTTGTCCAGTTGGCCGGCCGGGTGCAGCTCGTCCAGGAAGCCGGTCCGCAGCGCCCGGCCCGCGTCGATCAACTCCGCGGAGAAGAGGAGGTACTTGGCGGCGGCCGGGCCGACCAGGGCCGCCAGCCGCCGCGTCGAGGAGGCCGGGTAGACGATGCCCAGCTTCGCCGGCGTCACGCCGAACGAGGCGCCCTCCTGTGCGAAGCGCAGGTCACAGGCGGCCGCCAGCTGGCTGCCGCCGCCCACGCAGAAGCCGCGGATCGCGGCGAGCGTGGGCTTGGGGAAGGCGGCCAGGGCCTCCTCCGCCGCCACGGCCAGGGCTTGCGGGTCGTCGTCCCCGGTCAGGGAGGAGATGTCCGCTCCCGCGCAGAAGGTCTCGCCGGCGCCCGTCAGGACCAGCACCCGTACGGCGGGGTCGGCCGCCAGCCCGGCCAGCAGCCCGGGCAGGCCGCGCCACATCGCCGCCGTCATGGCGTTGCGCTTGGCGGGGTGGGAGATCACGACGGTGGCGACCCCGTCGGCGACGGAGGGGAGGAGGGCTGCGTCCATGCGCCGGATGCTATCCCGGGCGGTCAAACCTATGATCAAAAGACCGGGACCCCGCAGGTCGGTGGACCGGCGGTCAGGGAGTCCGTCCGGGGGGTGCTGAAAGGTGGCGCGTCCATGGGCGCAGACCGTACCGAGCATGCAGACCGCAACGGCTTCCAGGGCGGCAAGGCCGGCAAGGACGACGGGGACGGCAAGGGCGACACGAAGAAGGTCAGCCGCAGCTTCGGAGTGATGGCCCTGCTCGGGGTGCTCCTGGTGCTGGCCGGGCTGGTGGGCCTCGTCTACACCGGTGTCGCCACCCTGACCACGATGTTCCTCTTCGGCTGGCTGCTGCTGGCCGGTGGCGCGGTGGGCCTGCTGCAGGCGTTCCAGTCCCGCAAGAGCAATTACTTCTGGCTCGCCGTCATCGTCGCCGCGATCAACATCGCGGCCGGTTTCGTGATCCTGCGCCGCCCCGAGGCGAGCGCGGAGGCGCTGACCATGTTCGCCGCGCTGCTGTTCCTCATCGGCGGGGTGTTCCGGCTGGCCGGCGGTGTCGTGGTGCGCGGCGCGCACTTCGGGCTGACCCTCGTCCAGGGGGCCTTCGGCATCCTGCTGGGCCTGCTGATCCTCTCCAACTGGCCCGGCAACAGTCTGTACGTGATCGGAACGTTCTTCTCGCTCGCGCTGCTGTTCGACGGTCTGAGTCTGATCGCCCTGGGCATGGGCGCGCGCCGCATCCTGGGTTTGGTCAGCGACGACGGCGGGCCGGCGGCGTCGGCGGGGGTGCCGGACACGGCGGCCGAGGCGGGCGAGACCACTGGGAAGCGACCCTCAGAAGATCAGGAACAGTCGAACAACTGACTCTGTCATACGCCAGTGGTCAGAAAGTGTCCGATTGACGCTGACTTCTGGTCAGTGGTCCGGCCCGGACCGCTCGGGTCCCCACTCTTGACGCGTGGAGACGATCGAGCGTGAAGACGGGGGCCGGGAGATGGATGTCAGCGGGAGCGTCCCGCCAGTCAAGGGGGGTGAGCCGGAGGTCGCGGCTGCCCCCCTCGCATATGAGGGAGTGTGGCGTTTCACGGCTCCCGCCGTAGAAGGATCCGTTCCGCAGGCCCGCCGGGCGGTCCGCGACCTGCTCGGCCGCCAGGAGGTGCCGGCCGACCGGGACCTGGTGTACTCCCTGCTGCTGATCGTCTCCGAACTCGTGACGAATTCGGTCCGGCACGCGGCCCTGCTCTCGCCGGAGGTCGCGGTCGAAGTCGCCATCGGCCGGGAGTGGGTACGGGTGGCGGTCGAGGACAACCACCCGTACCGGCCCAAGGCGCTGGAGGCCGACTTCGGCCAGACCGGCGGCCGCGGGCTGCTCCTCGTCAGGGAGATCACCCTGGAGGCCGGCGGAGTCTGCGACGTGGAACACACCTCGACGGGCGGGAAGGTGATCTGGGCGGCCCTGCCGCTCACCACGCCTGCCGCGTCGCCGGCCGCCACCCCGACCTCGGCGGTCTGAGGCGGCGTACGGCGACACGGGCTCGGCCGAGGAGGCCTACCAGCCCGCCGCGTCACCCGTCAGTTCACGGATCGCGGGCCGGGCCGCGTCCAGCACCGTCATGAACCAGGCCGAGAAGGGAACCTCGGCATGCCGCTTGGCCAGCTCCTCGGCCGTGACGAAGGCGGTGTCCGCGATCTCCTCCGGGTCGGGCCGCACCGTCGACTGCGCGAGTCCCACGAACAGGTGGTTGTACTCCTGCTCCACCAGACCCGACGCGGGGTCCGGGTGGTTGTAGCGCACCGTCCCCGCCTCGGCCAGCAGCGTGGGCGACAGCCCGAGCTCCTCGTGGGTCCGCCGGGCCGCGGCCGCGAAGGGCGACTCCCCGGGGTAGGGGTGACCGCAGCACGTGTTCGACCAGACGCCGGGGGAGTGGTACTTCCCGAGGGCGCGCTGCTGGAGCAGCATGCTGCCCTGCTCGTCGAAGAGGAACACGGAGAACGCGCGGTGCAGCAGACCGGGGGCCTGGTGGGCGGAGAGCTTCTCCGCCGTGCCGATGGTGCTGCCGGACTCGTCGACCAGTTCGAGCATGATCGGTTCTTGAGTGCCGGTGCCGGTGGACGCGCTGTTCGCGGCGGTGGCTGGTGTGGTCGGCATACCCATCCTTCGCTTCGGACTTCGGCCTTCAGTCTGCCGTACAAAAGCAGATACCCCTGACTTCGGTGATCCGCGCATGTCCGCCCCCCGCCACGTGATATGCGGCGAGGGGCGGAGGAAATTCAGCCCATGGGGATGTCCGTCAGATTCCGAACGGGGCCGGATATCCGATCGTGCCCGCCGGCACCGGGAGGCGGTCGTCGAGCACCAGCGCCATCATCGCCTCGTCGGGTACCTCGAAAGGCGCCCGGATCCCGAACCGCGAAGCAGCTACGAACCCGAAGCGCGCGTAGTACGCGGGATGCCCGAGGACCAGGACCAGTGCCTCCCCCCGCTCACGTGCCGCCGCGAGCACCGCCCGTACGACCGCGCTGCCGGCGCCCGAGCGTTGGAGCGCGGGATCGGCCGCCACCGGCGCGAGCGCGAGCGCCGGGACCCCGTCCACCTCGCACCTGGTCAAGAGGGCGTGGGCCGCGACCGACCCGTCCGGGCCCTCGGCCACGTAGGAGAGGCCGGGCAGCCAGGAGCCGTCCGTCCGCAGCGCGTCCACGAGGTCCGCCTCGGCGCGGGTCTCGAAGGCCGCCGAGTTCAGCGCGTGGACGGCTGCCGTGTCGGCCCCGGTCTCGGGGCGGGTGGTCCAGGCGCCGCCGTCGCCGGCCGTGACCGGGCGCAGGACGTAGGCCGTGTACCCGTACTCGTGCCCGTACCGCTCCCGGGTGTCGAGCTCCTCGCGTACGAAGCCCAGCGCGGCCGCGGCCTGCGGCCCGGCCGGCTCCGGAGCCGCGGCGGCCCGCTCGCCGAGGGGGCCGTAGTAGGCGGCCCAGTCGGAGTCGGGATGGCGGTGGACGGCGAGCACCCGGTACCCGGCGGCCTGGACGGCGGCCAGGTTGCGGGCGGTGGTGCGCAGCGCGTAGTGCGGGTCCCAGAAGGCGCGGACCCCGGCGGAGGGCTCCTCGACGGTCCATTCGCACTCGCTGAGCACGAGGGTGCCGCCGGGTGCGAGGAGCCGCTTCCACCGCCGGAGCGCGGTGGCGAAGCCGATGTTGTAGGCGGAGCCCTCGGCCCACAGGAGGTCGAAGGAACCATCCGGACAGGGGAGGTCGCCCATGTCGGCCTTGACGGCCCGGACCCGGTCGGCGAGCCCGCGGGCCGCGGCGGCGGCGCGCACCTCGTCGAGGAAGCCCTCGTACAGGTCGACGGCGGTGACGTCGGCGCCATGGGTGCCGGCTTCGGCGGCGAGCAGCAGCGCGCTGGGGCCCGGACCGCACCCCAGGTCGAGGACGCGCGGCCGCTCGGGCAGCGGTCCGCACAGGGACAGCAGGTGACGGGTGGTGGCCTCGGATCCGGGTGACTGCCGGGGCAGGCCCCGGTGCAGCTCCATGAAGGACTCGAAGAAAGCGGTGTTACCGGTGATGTCGGTCAACGCGAACCCTTGAACGGGGGCTCCGGCCGACGAGGCCGCGAAGATCGCGAGGATCAGGCCTGGCCGGATGCCCGGAAGGAAGAAGGGGGGATGTACCGGAGCGCGTCGCTGCCCGTGGCCGCGACCTCTGCGACGGTCATCAACCCACCTCTTTCTCTCTCGGTTCCGTATGGGACGTATTGACGAGACTGGTACACGTCTGCGGTCAGCCTAACATCGAGGCGGTTTGAGTCCCCCGGCGTTCTCGTCAATGATGATCGCCACCGGGCGCACAGCCCCGGAATATTCGGCTTGTCGGGGCGCAAACGGGTGGTGAACCCCTCCTTCCGTTCATCCGATAGCCTCTGCCGACGTGCCGCCGCCCCCTGGCGCACGTCCCGTGTTCGTGCAAGGAGTGAGTTCGTCTGCCGACCGTCATCCTTACCGGCCTGCCGGTGCCCGGATCGCCGCTCGCCGACGAGCTGCGCTCCCTCGGCTTCGACGTCCGCCCCGCCGCCACCCCGCGCGACACCGCCGCCGCGCTGGCCCTCGTACCCGCCGACCAGCGGGTGGCCGTCGTGGACAGCGAGTTCGTGGGCCACGCCCACGCGCTGCGGCTCGCGCTGACCGACCCTCGGTTCGACGCCTGCGCGGTCACCGGAGCCTTCGCCGTCCAGCCGGGCGCCCGCGCGGCCCTGGACCGGGCCGCCGCACTGGACACCTCCGATCCCGTGGGGACCGGCCCGTACCCCGACCGGCTGGCCGCCGCCGTCGAAGCCGCCGGCACCACCGTCCAGCGCCCCGAGCTGGGCACCCTGGTCGCCGCCGTCCCCCTGACCACCGCCGAGCGCGACGCCGCGGCCGCGGCCGTGGCCGCCGTCGACGACGAGGCCGTCCGGCTGCGTACGGCCGTGAAGTCCCGGGACGGGTTCTTCACCACCTTCTTCATCAGCCCGTACTCGCGCTACATCGCCCGCTGGTGCGCGCGCCGAGGCCTGACCCCGAACCAGGTCACCACCGCCTCCCTGGTCACCGCGCTGATCGCGGCCGGCTGCGCGGCCACCGGCGACCGCTGGGGCTACGTCGCGGCCGGCGTGCTGCTCCTCTTCTCCTTCGTCCTGGACTGCACCGACGGGCAGCTCGCCCGCTACTCGCTCCAGTACTCGACGATGGGCGCCTGGCTCGACGCGACCTTCGACCGCGCCAAGGAGTACTCCTTCTACGCGGGCCTCGCGCTCGGCGCGGCGAGGAACGGCGACGACGTCTGGGCGCTCGCGCTCGGCGCGATGATCCTGATGACCTGCCGGCACGTCGTGGACTTCGCCTTCAACGAGGCCAACCACGACGCCACGGCCACCGCGGCATCTCCTTCCGGGAGCCCCACGGCCGCCCTCTCGGCCAAGCTCGACAGCGTCGGCTGGACGGTCTGGGTGCGGCGGATGATCATCCTCCCGATCGGCGAGCGCTGGGCCATGATCGCGGTGCTGACCGCCGCGACCAGCCCCCGGATCGTCTTCTACGCCCTGCTGGTCGGCTGCGCCTTCGGCGCGCTCTACACCACCGCCGGCCGGGTCCTGCGCTCGCTGACCCGCAAGGCCACGCGCACCGACCGGGCCGCCCAGGCGCTCGCGGACCTCACCGACTCGGGTCCCGTCGCCGAGCTGGTCAGCCGGGCGCTGATCCGCGTCCGAGCCAAGTCGCCGGGGGCCCTCGGGGTCGCGGTGCTGGCCTCGGCGCAGCTTCTCTACGGTGCCTGGCAGCTGCCGTTCGGCAGTTGGACCATGGTCGTCTCGGCCGGCCTCTACGCCTTCTTCGCGGGCGGCGCCGTCATGGTCCCCCTCAAGGGCGCCCTCGACTGGCTCGTGCCGCCCGTCTTCCGGGCCGCCGAGTACACCACCGTCCTGATCCTCGCCGCCAAGGCGGACGTCCCCGGGGCCCTTCCGGCGGCATTCGGACTGGTCGCGGCGGTCGCCTACCATCACTACGACACGGTGTACCGCATCCGCGGTGGCACCGGCGCGCCCCCGCACTGGCTGGTGCGGACGACCGGCGGGCACGAAGGCCGGGTGCTGCTGACCGCGGTCCTGGCCTCGGTCCTGGCCTCGCGCGCCGCAGACTTCCCCGTCGCGCTCACGGCCATGGCTGTGTTCGTGGCACTGGTGGTGCTCGTGGAGAGCATCCGCTTCTGGGTTTCCTCCGGGGCACCCGCCGTACATGACGAAGGAGAACCAGCATGATCGGCCTCGTCCTCGCTGCCGGTGCCGGACGCCGCCTGCGTCCCTACACCGACACCCTGCCCAAGGCCCTCGTGCCCGTCGGCCCCGAAGGTGACGAGGAGAGCATCACGGTCCTCGACCTGACGCTCGGCAACTTCGCCGAGGTCGGCCTCACCGAGGTCGCCATCGTCGTCGGCTACCGCAAGGAAGCCGTCTACGAGCGCCGGGAGGCCCTGGAGGCCAAGTACGGCGTCAAGATCACGCTGATCGACAACGACAAGGCCGAGGAGTGGAACAACGCCTACTCCCTGTGGTGCGCGCGGGACGTCCTGGGACAGGGCGTGATCCTCGCCAACGGCGACACCGTCCACCCGGTCTCCGTCGAGAAGACCCTGCTCGCCGCCCGCGGTCAGGGCCAGAAGATCATCCTCGCCCTCGACACGGTCAAGCACCTGGCCGACGAGGAGATGAAGGTCATCACCGACGGCGAGAAGGGCGTCCGGCGGATCACCAAGCTGATGGACCCGGCCACCGCGACCGGCGAGTACATCGGCGTCACCCTCATCGAGCCCGAGGCGGCCGAGGCCCTGGCCGAGGCCCTGAAGACCACCTTCGAGCGCGACCCCGACCTCTACTACGAGGACGGCTACCAGCAGCTCGTCGATGACGGTTTCACCATCGACGTGGCCCCCATAGGGGACGTCAAGTGGGTCGAGATCGACAACCACGACGACCTCGCCAAGGGCCGGACGATCGCATGCCTGTACTGACGCGGCTCATCCCCTCGCCCGTCGTCGTCGACATCAGCCGCGGGGCGATGGACGATCTGGCCGGCCTCCTGGCCGACCAGCGCGTCTCCACGTCCGGCAAGCTCGCGATCGCGATCAGCGGCGGCTCCGGCGCGGTGCTGCGCGCCAAGCTGGAGCCCGTACTGCCGCACGCCGACTGGTACCCCGTCGTCGACGGGACCATCGACTCCGCGGTCAAGCTCGCCGACGACATAAAGGGCCGCCGCTACGACGCCGTCGTGGGCCTGGGCGGCGGCAAGATCATCGACGTGGCGAAGTACGCCGCGGCGCGGGTCGGGCTGCCGATGGTGGCCGTCGCCACCAACCTCTCCCACGACGGCATCTGCTCGCCGGTGTCCATCCTGGACAACGACAACGGCCGGGGCTCCTACGGAGTCCCCATGCCGATCGCGATGGTCGTCGACCTCGACGTCATCAAGGAGGCCCCGGCGCGGTTCGTCCGGGCCGGCATCGGCGACGCGATCTCCAACATCTCGGCCATCGCCGACTGGGAGCTCTCGCACCGCCTCAACGGCGAGTCCGTCGACGGCCTGGCCGCCGCCATGGCCCGTACCGCCGGCGAGTCCGTGCTGCGCCACCCCGGCTGCGTCGGCGACGACGAGTTCCTCACCGTGCTGTCCGAGGCGCTCGTCCTCTCCGGCATCGCCATGTCGATCAGCGGGGACACCCGCCCGTCGTCCGGCGCCTGCCACGAGATCAGCCACGCCTTCGACCTTCTCTACCCCGGGCGCTCCGCGCTCCACGGCGAGCAGGTCGGCCTCGGCGCCGCCTTCGCCATGCACCTGCGCGGCGCCGCCGCGCAGTCCGGGCTCTTCGTCGAGGTGCTGCGCCGGCACGGCCTGCCCGTCCTCCCCGAGGAGATCGGGTTCAGCGTGGACGAGTTCGTCGCGGCCGTCGAGTACGCCCCCCAGACCCGTCCGGGACGCTTCACGATCCTGGAGCACCTCAACTTGTCCGCAGCCGAGATCAGGGACGCTTACGCCGATTATGCCAAGACCATCCGTAGCTGAACTCCGGCCCGTCGTTCACCCGGCGGGCGTCAAGGACCGGGTCAGCGGCGAGCACTGGGGCGGGCGCCTCTACATGCGCGAGATCTCCCTGCGCATCACCCGCCTCCTGGTCACCACCAAGGTCACGCCGAACCAGCTGACCTACGTGATGACCCTCGCCGGCGTCCTCGCGGCCCCGGCCCTGCTGGTGCCGGGCGTCTGGGGCGCCGTCCTCGGCGTGGTCGCGGTCCAGCTGTACCTGCTGCTCGACTGCGTCGACGGCGAGGTCGCCCGCTGGAAGAAGCAGTTCTCGCTGTCCGGGGTCTACCTGGACCGCGTCGGTGCCTACCTGTGCGACGCGGCGGTGCTGGTCGGCTTCGGCCTGCGCGCCGCGGACCTGTGGGGCAGCGGGCGCATCGACTGGCTGTGGGCCTTCCTGGGCACCCTGGCCGCGCTCGGCGCGATCCTGATCAAGGCCGAGACCGACCTGGTCGGCGTCGCCCGCCACCAGGCCGGCAAGCCCGTGGTCAAGGACGCGGCGGCCGTGCCGCGCTCGTCCGGCATGGCGTTCGCCCGCCGGGCCGCCGCCGCGCTCAAGTTCCACCGCCTGGTCCTCGGCATCGAGGCCTCGCTGCTCATCCTGGTGCTGGCCGTCCTGGACCAGGTCCGCGGCGACCTGTTCTTCTCCCGGCTGGGTGTCGCCGTACTCGCGGGCATCGCGCTCCTGCAGACCGTCCTGCACCTGGTGTCGGTCCTCGCTTCGAGCAGGCTGAAGTGAGCGCCCCGATGCGCCTGGGCGCCGTCGTCATCACCATGGGCAACCGCCCCGACGACCTCAAGGCCCTCCTCGACTCGGTGGCCCGCCAGGACGGCGACCCCGTACAGGTGGTCGTCGTCGGCCAGGGAGTGAAGGTCAGCGGGGTCCCCGAAGGAGTCCGTACGGTCGACCTCCCCGAGAACCTGGGCATCCCGGGCGGCCGCAACGTCGGCATCGAGGCCTTCGGCCCCGGCGGCAGCGATGTGGACGCCCTGCTCTTCCTCGACGACGACGGGCTGCTGGAGCGCACCGACACCGCCGAGCTGTGCCGGCAGGCCTTCGCCGAGGACCCCGCGCTCGGGATCGTCAGCTTCCGGATCGCCGATCCGCAGACGGGCGAGACCCAGCGCCGCCACGTGCCCCGGCTGCGCGCCTCCGACCCGATGCGCTCCTCCCGCGTGACCACCTTCCTGGGGGGCGCCAACGCCGTCCGCACGAAGGTGTTCGAGCAGGTCGGAACACTGCCGGGGGAGTTCTTCTACGCCCACGAGGAAACCGATCTGGCCTGGCGGGCGCTCGACGCGGGGTGGCTGATCGACTACCGCGCGGACATGGTGCTCCTGCACCCCACGACGGCCCCCTCCCGGCACGCGGTCTACCACCGTATGGTGGCCCGCAACCGGGTGTGGCTCGCCCGCCGCAACCTGCCCGCCCCGCTGGTCCCGGTCTACGTGGGCGTCTGGCTCGTTCTGACGCTCCTGCGCAGGCCCTCGGCGCCGGCGCTCAAGGCGTGGTTCGGCGGGTTCAAGGAGGGATGGACCACCTCCTGCGGTCCCCGGCGCCCCATGAAGTGGCGTACGGTCTGGCGGCTGACCCGGCTGGGCCGACCGCCTGTCATCTAGCACGCTCGCGTCTGAGAACATGACGCGATCACGATCCGAGTGCCTCAGGCCCGATGCCACTTCTGCCGCATCATGAAGACGGAAAGTTTCATCTTGTGAGTGACACAACCCAGGACGGCGCCCTCGCCACGAGCAAGCCGCCGTCCGAAGACGCGGGGCTGACCCCCGCGGAGCTCGCCAGGAAGTACGGCCTGTCCGTCAGCGGCGCCCGGCCGGGTCTGGCCGAATACGTGCGGCAGCTGTGGGACCGGCGCCACTTCATCGTGGCGTTCTCCCGCGCCAAGCTGATGGCCCAGTACAGCCAGGCGAAGCTCGGCCAGATCTGGCAGGTGGCGACCCCACTTCTGAACGCACTGGTCTATTACCTGATCTTCGGCCTGATCCTGGACGCCGGCCGCGGCATCGACAAGGACGACTACATCCCCTTCCTGGTGATCGGCGTCTTCGTCTTCACCTTCACGCAGAGCTCGCTGATGGCGGGTGTCAGGGCGATCCCGGCCAACATCGGCCTGGTCCGCGCCCTGCACTTCCCGCGGGCCTCGCTGCCGATCTCCTTCTCGCTGCAGCAGCTCCAGCAGCTGATGTTCTCGATGATCGTCGTGTTCTTCGTCGCGGTCGGCTTCGGCAACTATCCGAAGCTGTCCTGGCTGCTGGTCATCCCGGCGCTGGTCCTCCAGTTCGCCTTCAACACCGGCCTCGCGCTGATCTTCGGCCGGATGGGTTCCAAGACCCCCGACCTCGCGCAGCTCATGCCGTTCGTCACGCGTACGTGGATGTACGCCTCGGGCGTCATGTTCTCGATCAGCGAGATGCTCAAGGGCAAGCCCGCGTGGATCGCGGACGCGCTCCAGTGGAACCCGGCCGCGATCTACATGGACCTGGTCCGCTTCGCGCTCATCGACGGCTACGGCCGGGAGAACCTCCCGCCGCACGTCTGGGCTTTCGCCGTCGGCTGGGCGGTCCTGATCGGCCTCGGCGGTTTCGTGTATTTCTGGAAGGCTGAGGAGCGTTACGGCCGTGGCTGAGAACAACCGGGGGCACGTCCCCACCGTCATCGCCGACGACGTGCACATCGTCTACCGGGTCAACACCGGCAGCTCCGGCAGGGGCAGCGCCACTGCCGCGCTGAGCAAGATAGTCCGCCGGGGCAAGGGCGACTCCCCGGGCGTCCGCCGGGTCCACGCCGTGCGCGGCGTCTCCTTCACGGCGTACCGCGGCGAGGCCATCGGCCTCATCGGCTCCAACGGCTCCGGCAAGTCGACGCTGCTGCGCGCCATCGCGGGTCTGCTGCCCTGCGAGGCCGGCAAGGTCTACACCGACGGCCAGCCCTCGCTGCTGGGTGTCAACGCGGCGCTGATGAACGACCTCACCGGTGAGCGCAACGTGGTCCTCGGCGGTCTCGCCATGGGCATGAGCCGCGAGCAGGTCAAGGAGCGCTACCAGGGCATCGTCGACTTCTCGGGCATCAACGAGAAGGGGGACTTCATCTCCCTGCCGATGCGCACGTACTCCTCCGGCATGGCCGCGCGACTGCGTTTCTCCATCGCCGCGGCCAAGGACCACGACGTCCTGATGATCGACGAGGCTCTGGCCACCGGTGACCGGAAGTTCCAGGTGCGTTCCGAGGCGCGCATCCGGGAACTCCGCAAGAGCGCCGGCACGGTATTCCTGGTGAGCCACAACAACAACTCCATCCGCGACACCTGCGACCGGGTGCTGTGGCTGGAGCGGGGCGAACTCCTGATGGACGGCCCCACCGAGGAAGTCGTCTCGGCATACGAGAAGGCGACCAGCTGACGGAACGCCGCCGGCCCCCGCTGCTTCGCGCGGCGGGGGCCGTGGCATGCCGTGGAGCGCTATTTCCGCGGGCGACATTCGGTAGTGGACCGAATACCCGTCGAGCCGTCGCGCCGTTGTACAGCGTAAGCTGGGCCAGGCCTCAATCGCGGGCAAGAGGGGACGATTCCATACAGGTGAATAGCCTGGGACACCCCGGTGAAAGCCCGGCGGCGTGTCCGAAATGGGATGTATTGGGTTGGCAGTGTAGAACGGGAGATGTGACGGCAATGGCTACGGGAATTCTCCGGCCCCCAGGCACGACGGCCGTCCCCGCCACGGGCGGCGGGCGGTGACCCCGGGGCACGGCATCAGCTCCCGGCCGCACGCGGTCCCCGAAAACTCCGGCGCTCCCGGCACCTCCGACGATTTTTCCGCCGTCACGGGCGCGACCCTCGGCAAGGCCCGCAGCGAGAACTTCCCCGTCGCCCCCGCCTTCCTGCCCCGCGCCTGGCGCGAGGGTCTGATGGCGGTCTACGGGTACGCCCGCCTGGTCGACGACATCGGCGACGGAGACCTCGCCCCGGGCGGCCGCGACGCGGCCCTCCTCGGCCTCGACCCCGCCGCCGCGGACGACCGGCTCGCCGTGCTCGACGCCTTCGAGGCAGACCTGAAGCGCGTCTTCGGCGGCCCCGGCGGCCCCCCGCGCCACCCCCTGATGCTGGCCCTGCAGCCCGTCGTACGCGCCCACGGGCTCACCCCCGAGCCGTTCCTCGGACTCATCGAGGCCAACCGCCAGGACCAGCGGGTCGCGCGCTACGCGACGTACCGCGACCTCCTCGGCTACTGCGAGCTCTCCGCCAACCCGGTGGGCCGCCTCGTGCTCCAGCTCACCGGCACCGCCACCCCCGAGCGGATCCGCCGCTCCGACGCCGTCTGCACCGCCCTGCAGATCGCCGAACACCTCCAGGACGTCGCCGAGGACCTCGGCCGCGACCGGATCTACCTCCCGGGCGAGGACATGCGCCGCTTCCACGTGGCCGAGGCCGACCTGAGGGCCCCGTCCGCCGGAGCGTCCGTACGCTCCCTGATCGCCTTCGAAACCGAGCGCGCGCGGGATCTCCTGGACGAGGGCACACCGCTCGTGGGCAGCGTCCACGGAAGGCTCCGGCTGCTGCTCGCGGGCTTCGTCGGGGGAGGGCGCGCCGCCCTTCGAGCCGTCACCGCCGCCGGCTTCGACGTCCTGCCCGGCCCGCCCAAGCCCACCAAGAGCGGCCTGCTCCGCGAGGTGGCCGCCGTCCTGCGCACAGCGCCGAGAAAGGGGTGAGCCCGACCGTGGAGGGCCCCACACACGCGTCCGCACCGGGCGCCCCGTCCGCACCCGTACTGGCGGCATACAGCTACTGCGAGGCCGTCACCGGCGCGCAGGCGCGCAACTTCGCCTACGGCATCCGGCTGCTTCCCGCCGACAAGCGGCAGGCGATGTCCGCGCTGTACGCCTTCTCCCGGCGGGTCGACGACATCGGCGACGGCACGCTGCCGCCCGAGGTCAAACTGGCCCGGCTGGAGGAGACGCGTTCCCTCCTCGGCCGGATCCGCGCCGAGAGGATCGACGAGGACGACACCGACCCCGTCGCCGTCGCCCTCGCGCACGCCGCCCGCCGCTTCCCGATCCCGCTCGAAGGGCTCGACGAGCTCATCGACGGCGTCCTGATGGACGTGCGCGGCGAGACGTACGAGACCTGGGACGACCTCAAGGTCTACTGCCGCTGCGTGGCCGGCGCCATCGGCCGGCTCTCGCTGGGGGTGTTCGGCACGGCGAACGCCGGCGGCCCCGACGCGGCACGGGCCGGGGAGTACGCCGACACCCTCGGCCTGGCGCTGCAGCTCACGAACATCCTGCGGGACGTCCGGGAGGACGCGGCCAACGGCCGCACCTACCTGCCCGCCGAGGACCTGGCCAAGTTCGGCTGCTCCGAGGGCTTCCACAGCGACCGGATGCCCGCCGGCTCAGACTTCGCCGGGCTCGTCCACCACGAAGTCCGCCGCGCCCGCGCGCTGTTCGTCGAGGGCTACCGGCTGCTGCCCATGCTCGACCGGCGCAGCGGCGCCTGCGTCGCCGCCATGGCCGGCATCTACCGGCGCCTCCTGGACCGCATCGAGCGCGAGCCCGAGGCAGTGCTCCGCGGCCGGGTCTCGCTGCCGCCGCACGAGAAGGCGTACGTGGCCGTCCGCGGACTCTCCGGCCTCGACGCGCGGACCATCGCGCGCCAGAGCGCCAGGAGGCGGTTCTGATGGCGGCGGCGGGCGGCCCGCCCGTGCCCGCGAACCGAACGGGAGCAACCCCGCTGCGAGCGGCGGCGTCTGTCGCAGAGACGGAGGAGGACGTATGACCGCGCACCACGCCGTGGTCGTCGGCGGCGGTCTCGCCGGTGTGACCACCGCGCTGGAACTCGCCGGCGCGGGCCTGCGGGTGACCCTGCTGGAGGGCCGGCCCAGGCTCGGCGGCCTCGCCTTCTCCTTCAAGCGCGGCGACCTGACCGTGGACAACGGCCAGCACGTCTACCTGCGCTGCTGCACCGCCTACCGGTGGTTCCTCGACCGCGTCGGGGGCGCCGACCTGGCGCCCCTCCAGGACCGGCTCGACGTACCCGTCCTCGACGTCGCCCACCCCGGCGGCCCCCGGCTCGGCCGGCTGCGCCGCAGCGCCCTGCCCGTACCGCTGCACCTGGCGGGCTCCCTCGCCCGCTACCCCCACCTCTCGCTCGCCGAGCGGGCGAGCGTCGGGCGCGCCGCCCTGGCGCTGCGCCGCCTCGACCCCGCCGACCCGGCGCTCGACGGCCTGGACTTCGCGACCTGGCTCGCCCGCTACGGCCAGAGCCCGCGCACCATCGAGGCGCTGTGGGACCTCGTCGGCATCGCCACCCTCAACGCGACCGCCGAGCAGTCCTCGCTGGGCCTGGCCGCCATGGTCTTCAAGACCGGCCTGCTCTCCGAGAACGGCGCGGCCGACATCGGCTGGGCCCGCGTACCGCTCGGTGACCTGCACGACACCCTCGCCCGCAAGGCCCTCGACGCGGCCGGCGTCCGCACCGAACTGCGCACCCGGGTCACCGGGATCTCCCGTACGGCGGAAGGCGGCTGGCGGGTCGACACGGAGCAGGAGTCGCTGGAGGCCGGCACCGTCGTCCTCGCCGTCCCGCAGCGCGAGGCGCACGGGCTGCTCCCGGCCGGCGCGCTCGCCGACCCGGACAAGCTCCTCGACATCGGCACCGCGCCGATCCTCAACGTGCACGTCGTCTACGACCGCAAGGTGCTCAAGCAGCCGTTCTTCGCGGCGCTCGGCTCCCCGGTCCAGTGGGTCTTCGACCGCACCGACTCCTCCGGGCTCCCCGACGGCGGCCAGTACCTGGCCCTGTCCCAGTCGGTCGCCCACGAGGACATCGACGAGCCCGTGTCGGTCCTGCGCGCCAAGTACCTGCCCGAGCTGGAGCGGCTGCTGCCCGCCGCGCGCGGCGCCAAGGTACGGGACTTCTTCGTCACCCGGGAGCGGACCGCGACCTTCGCCCCCACCCCCGGTGTCGGGCGCCTGCGGCCCGGCGCGCGGACCGACACGCCGGGGCTCTACCTCGCCGGTGCGTGGACCGCGACGGGTTGGCCCGCGACCATGGAGAGCGCCGTCCGCAGTGGACTGAGCGCGGCTCATGCCGCGCTCGGCATGCTGGGCCGCCACCGCGTACACCCCTTGCAGGAGGCGGCATGACGACCACCGGCACCATCGGTACCAGCACCACCGGCAATACGGGTACCGCAGCAGCACGCACCGCAGTACGTAAAGGAACCAGAGGAGAGCCAGTGAACCCGGGGAATCCGGCCGTCGAGAACTCGGGCGCCAGTACGGGCCCGGCCGGCGGGGAGAAGGCGGACACGCTCGCCCTCCTGGAGCGCGGCCGCACGCTCTCGACGCCCGCGCTCCGCGCCGCCGTGGACCGGCTCGCCGCGCCCATGGACACCGTCGCCGCCTATCACTTCGGCTGGATCGACGCCCAGGGCAACCCGGCGGACGGCGACGGCGGCAAAGCCGTCCGCCCCGCCCTCGCCCTGCTCTCCGCCGAGGCCGCGGGGGCCGCGGCCGAGGTCGGCATCCCGGGAGCCGTGGCCGTCGAGCTCGTCCACAACTTCTCGCTGCTGCACGACGACCTGATGGACGGGGACGAGCAGCGCCGCCACCGCGACACGGTGTGGAAGGTCCACGGACCGGCCCTGGCCATCCTGGTCGGCGACGCGCTGTTCGCCCTGGCCAACGAGGTGCTGCTGGAGCTCGGCACGGTCGAGGCGGGGCGCGCCGCGCGCCGGCTGACCACCGCCAGCCGCAAGCTCATCGACGGCCAGGCGCAGGACATCTCCTACGAGCACCGCGAGAGCGTCAGCGTCGAGGAGTGCCTGGAGATGGAGGGCAACAAGACCGGCGCCCTGCTCGCCTGCGCGGTCTCCATCGGCGCCGTGCTCGGCGGCGCGGACGACCGTACGGCCGACAAGCTGGAGGAGTACGGCTACCACCTCGGCCTCGCCTTCCAGGCCGTCGACGACCTCCTCGGCATCTGGGGCGACCCGGAGTCCACCGGCAAGCAGACCTGGAGCGACCTGCGCCAGCGCAAGAAGTCACTGCCCGTCGTCGCCGCCCTCGCGGCCGGCGGACCCGCCTGCGAGCAGCTCGCGGAACTGCTCGCCGCCGACGCCAAGAGCAACGACTTCGAGAACTTCTCCGAGGAGGAGTTCGCGGCCCGCGCGGCCCTCATCGAGGCGGCCGGCGGCCGGCAGTGGACCGCCGACGAGGCACGGCGCCAGCACGCGGTGGCGATCAAGGCCCTCGACGACGTGGACATGGACCAGCGGGTGCGTGACCAGCTCGTGGCGCTCGCCGACTTCGTCGTCGTGCGCAAGAGGTGATCACCACCCGATCTCGCATATGAATCGCGAGTCGCCGGCCGGTACCGCCTGAGGGCGGTACCGGCCGACGGCAGACCCCAGGACAGCAGAGGACACTGCACGCAAAGGGGAAGCCATGACAGCGACGACCGACGGCGGAGCCGATGCACGCGCCGCCGACCCGGACGACAGCGCGGCCGCCGGGCCGCCGGGCGTCCGCGAAGCCACGGCCAGGGCCGTGCGCAACCTGCTCGACCGGCAGGACGAGGCCGGCTGGTGGAAGGGCGACCTGGAGACCAACGTCACCATGGACGCCGAGGACCTGCTGCTGCGCCAGTTCCTCGGGATCCGGGACGAGGCCACCACGCGGGCCGCCGCCCTGTTCATCCGCGGCGAGCAAGGGCCCGACGGCACCTGGGCCACCTTCCACGGAGGCCCCAGCGACCTGTCCGCCACCATCGAGGCCTACGTGGCCCTGCGCCTCGCCGGTGACGCTCCCGACGCCCCGCACATGGCCCGCGCCTCGGCGTGGATCCGCGGCCACGGGGGGATCGCCGCCGCCCGCGTCTTCACCCGCATCTGGCTCGCGCTCTTCGGCTGGTGGAAGTGGGACCACCTGCCCGAACTCCCGCCCGAGCTGGTCTTCCTGCCGCACTGGGTGCCGCTGAACATCTACGACTTCGGCTGCTGGGCCCGGCAGACCATCGTCCCGCTCACCATCGTCTCCGCGCTGCGCCCGGTCCGCCCGGCCCCCTTCGCGCTGGACGAGCTGCACGCCGACGCGCGCAACCCGTACCCCGTCAAGCGGCTTGCCCCGGTGACCAGTTGGGGCGGGGCCTTCCAGCGGATGGACAAGGCCCTGCACGTCTACCGCCGGCTCGCCCCGCGCCGGCTGCGCAGGGCGGCCATGGCGAGCGCCGGCCGCTGGATCGTGGAGCGGCAGGAGAGCGACGGCTGCTGGGGCGGGATCCAGCCGCCCGCCGTGTACTCCGTCATCGCCCTGCACCTGCTCGGCTACGACCTCGGGCACCCGGTGATGCGGGCCGGACTGGAGTCCCTGGACCGGTTCGCGGTGTGGCGCCCGGACGGCGCCCGGATGATCGAGGCCTGCCAGTCCCCGGTGTGGGACACCTGCCTGGCCGCCATCGCGCTGGCCGACGCGGGAGTGCCCCCCGACGACCCGGCCCTGGTGAAGGCCGCCGACTGGATGCTGGGCGAGGAGGTCACGCGCAGCGGCGACTGGGCCGTGCGCCGGCCCGGACTGGCCCCGGGCGGCTGGGCGTTCGAGTTCCACAACGACACCTACCCCGACATCGACGACACCGCCGAGGTCGTCCTCGCGCTGCGCCGGGTCAAGCACCCCGATCCGGCGCGCGTCGAGGCGGCCATCGCCCGCGGGGTGTCCTGGAACCTCGGCATGCAGTCGAAGAACGGTGCCTGGGGCGCCTTCGACGCCGACAACACCAGCCCCCTGCCCAACAAACTGCCCTTCTGCGACTTCGGCGAGGTCATCGACCCGCCCTCGGCCGACGTCACCGCCCACGTCGTGGAGATGCTCGCCGTCGAGGGCAGGGCGGGCGACGCGCGCACCCGGCGCGGCATCGCCTGGCTGCTCGCCGAACAGGAGCCGGAGGGCGGCTGGTTCGGCCGCTGGGGCACCAACTACGTCTACGGGACCGGCTCGGTGGTCCCGGCCCTGACGGCCGCCGGCTTCGCCCTCTCGCACCCCGCGATCCGGCGGGCCGTGGGCTGGCTGGAATCCGTACAGAACGAGGACGGCGGGTGGGGCGAGGACCAGCGCTCCTACAAGGACCCGTCCTGGGCCGGGAAGGGTGCCTCGACCGCCTCCCAGACGGCTTGGGCGCTGATGGCGCTGCTGTCGGCGGGGGAGCGGGACGGCGACAGCGTCGAGCGGGGCATCGCGTACCTCGTCTCCACCCAGCGCGAGGACGGCGGCTGGGACGAGCCGTACTTCACCGGGACCGGCTTCCCCTGGGACTTCTCCATCAACTACCACCTGTACCGGCAGGTCTTCCCGCTCACCGCGCTCGGCCGCTACCTGTACGGAGAACCGTTCGGCCCGGAGGGCCGGTACCCGGACCCGGCCGCCGCCGCGCACGCGGCCCCGGCCGCCGGGGAGGCCCGATGAGGCTCGTCCCCGCCGGCGCACCGCCCCCGCTGCTGGTCGCCTGCGCGCTGCGCATCGAGCGGGCGGCCCTGCGCAGCGGCAGCGGGACGGGCGCGCCCGAGCGGTACGAGATCCTGCGCACCGGCATGGGCCCGCGCGCGGCCGACCGCGCCGTCGGCCGGGCCCTCGGCGAGCCGGGGCTGGGCGGGGCCGCCGTACTGGCGACCGGATTCTGCGCCGGGCTGCTGCCCGGCATGAGTCCAGGCGACCTGATCGTGGCCGAGGAGACCCGGGACCCGCGCGGAACCGTCGCCTGCGCCGGTACCGCCCTGCTCGCCGAGGCGCTGGCCCGGGCCCTGCCCGGCCGGACCGTACACCTCGGCGCACTGACCGGATCCGACCACGTCGTCCGGGGCCAGGAGCGCGCGCAGCTGCGTGCCACCGGGGCCATCGGGGTCGACATGGAATCCGCGGCCACCTTGTGGACCGCGGCCCGGGGCGGGACCGTTGCCGACGGCGCGGACCGTCCGGTTGCGGCCGTCCGGGTGATCGTGGACGCTCCGGAGCATGAGCTCGTCCGTATCGGCACCGTTCGGGGGGGAATATCAGCCTTTCGCGTATTGCGTGCCGTACTGCCCGCGTTTTATGACTGGCACCGTTCTTTGCTGCTCCCCAGGAGGTGAGCCAGATGGCAATGCCACTGCGACAGACCATCAGGGTCGGGACGTATCTTCTCGAACAGAAGCTCCGCAAGCGTGAGAAGTTCCCGCTGATCGTCGAGCTGGAACCCCTCTACGCCTGCAACCTCGCCTGTGAAGGGTGCGGGAAGATCCAGCACCCGGCCGGGGTGCTCAAGCAGCGCATGCCCGTGGCCCAGGCCGTCGGGGCCGTGCTGGAGTCCGGCGCGCCGATGGTGTCCATCGCGGGCGGCGAGCCCTTGATGCACCCGCAGATCGACGAGATCGTGCGCCAGTTGGTGGCGAGGCGGAAGTATGTCTTCCTCTGCACCAACGCGATGCTGCTCCGCAAGAAGATCGAGAAGTTCACGCCGTCCCCGTACTTCGCCTTCGCCGTGCACATCGACGGACTGCGCGAGCGCCACGACGAGTCGGTGGCGAAGGAAGGCGTCTTCGACGAGGCGGTCGCGGCCATCAAGGAGGCGAAGAAGCGCGGGTTCCGCGTGACCACCAACTCCACCTTCTTCAACACCGACACCCCGCAGACCATCATCGAGGTGCTCAACTACCTCAATGACGATCTGCAGGTGGACGAGATGATGATCTCGCCGGCCTACGCCTACGAAAAGGCGCCCGACCAGGAACACTTCCTGGGTGTCGAGCAGACCCGCGAACTCTTCAAGAAGGCCTTCGCGGGCGGAAACCGGCGGCGCTGGCGGCTCAACCACTCCCCGCTCTTCCTGGACTTCCTCGAAGGCAAGGTCGATTTCCCCTGCACCGCCTGGGCCATTCCGAATTACTCGCTCTTCGGCTGGCAGCGCCCCTGCTATCTGATGAGCGACGGATACGTGCCCTCGTACCGGGAACTGATCGAGGACACCGACTGGAGCAAGTACGGCCGCGGAAAGGACCCGCGCTGCGCGAACTGCATGGCGCACTGCGGGTACGAGCCCACCGCCGTCCTCGCCACCATGGGGTCGCTGAAGGAGTCGCTGCGGGCGGCCCGCGAGACCGTGGGCGGGAACCGGGACAAGTCGGCATGAGCACGGGCCACGCGGGGGAGGGCGGCCGGGGCAAGGGCTTCGACCTCGGCGCCCTGCTGGCCGAGCGCGGCGGCGAACGGTACGAGCTGCACGCCCGCCACCTCAACCACCAGCTGCCCCGGATGCTGCACACCATCGGCTTCGACAAGGTCTACGAGCGGGCCGAGGGAGCCCACTTCTGGGACGCCGAGGGCAACGACTACCTCGACATGCTGGCCGGGTTCGGGGTGATGGGCCTGGGCCGCCACCACCCGGTGGTCAGGCAGGCCCTGCACGACGTCCTCGACGCCCAGCTGGCCGACCTCACCCGCTTCGACTGCCAGCCGCTGCCCGGGCTGCTGGCCGAGAAGCTGCTCTCCCACAGCCCGCACCTGGACCGGGTCTTCTTCGGCAACAGCGGCACCGAGGCGGTGGAGACCGCCCTGAAGTTCGCCCGGTACGCCACCGGGCGGCCCAGGGTCCTCTACTGCGACCACGCCTTCCACGGGCTCACCACGGGCTCGCTCTCGGTCAACGGCGAAGGCGGCTTCCGGGAGGGCTTCGCGCCGCTGCTGCCCGACACCAAGATCGCGCTGGGCGACCTGGCCGCCCTGGAGCGGGAGCTCAAGAAGGGCGACGTGGCCGCCTTCGTCGTCGAGCCGATCCAGGGCAAGGGGGTGATCGCCGCCCCGCCCGGCTTCCTGCTCGCCGCGCAGGAGCTGCTGCGCCGGCACAAGGCGCTGCTGATCGCGGACGAGGTGCAGACCGGTCTCGGACGGACCGGTGACTTCTACGCCTACCAGCACGAGGCCGGGGTGGAACCGGACCTGGTGTGCGTGGCCAAGGCCCTCTCGGGCGGCTACGTGCCGGTCGGAGCGACCCTGGGCAAGGACTGGATCTTCAAGAAGGTCTACTCGTCCATGGACCGGGTGCTCGTCCACTCCGCGAGCTTCGGCTCCAACGCCCAGGCGATGGCGGCCGGACTCGCGGTGCTCAGCGTCATGGAGGACGAGCAGGTGGTGGCCAACTCCCGCGCCATGGGCGATCTGCTGCGCGGGCGGCTCGCCGGGCTCGTGGACGAGTACGAGCTGCTGTACGAGGTGCGGGGACGCGGGCTGATGATCGGCATCGAGTTCGGCCGGCCCTCCTCGCTGGGACTGCGGAGCCGGTGGGCCATGCTGCAGGCGGCCCGCAAGGGGCTGTTCGCGCAGATGGTGGTGGTGCCGCTGCTGCAGAAGCACCGGATCCTCACGCAGGTCTCCGGCGACCACCTCGAAGTCATCAAGCTGATCCCGCCGCTGATCGTGGACGAGGCGGACGTCGACCGGTTCGTCGGCGCCTTCCGCGAGGTCATGGACGAGGCGCACGGCGGCGGCGCACTGATGTGGGACTTCGGCAGGACGCTGGTGAAGCAGGCCGTCGCCAACCGCTGAGCCGGGCGGCGGGTCGAGGGCGGGGCGGGCCGGCGGGCGGATCTGCGGGCGGTTCTGCGGGCGGTTCTGCGGGCGGTTCTGCGGGCGGTTCTGCGGGCGGGCCGCCGGGTCGATGATCCGGCGGCCCGCCCGCCCCGCGGGGTGTCAGTCCAGGAGCCGGTCGCGGAGCCGGTCCAAGGTCTCGGGCGCGAGGGCGAGGCCCTCGGCGAGGTAGCGCTCCACCCCGCCCCACTCCTCGTCGATGGTCTCGAAGGCCGAGGTCAGATAGGGAGCGCGGGCATCGAAGAGCGGGGCGAGCAGCTCCGTCACCTCGGCGGTGCGGGGCTGGGCCGCGTCGCTGCTCCGGCGGACCCGGTAGCGGTTGTGGGGGGCGTTCGACTCCAGGTAGTCCGCGACGATCGCCTCCCGCTCGACGCCCAGCGCGAGCAGGATGACGGCGATCGACAGACCGGCCCGGTCCTTGCCCGCGGCGCAGTGCATGAGGGCGGGGACGCTGTCGTCGGCGAGGGCGTGCACGACCCGGCTGTGTTCGGCGGTGCGCGTCGTGATGATCGTGCGGTACGAACGGGACATCCGCGCGACGCCCTTGCCGTCCCCCAGGATCTCGCGGAGCTGGGCGAGCTCACCGTCGCGGACCATCTTCCAGAACTCCCGGCCGTCGGCCGGGTCCGACAGCGGGATGTTGACGTTCCGCACGCCGGGAAGCTCCACGTCCGGGCCTTCCAGCGCCTGGTCGGCGCCGTTGCGGAAGTCGAAGACGGTGTGCAGCCCGAGCGATTCGAGGAACTCCGTGTCGGTTTCAGTGGCATGTGCCAGATGTCCGCTTCGGAACAGTCGTCCCGTCTTGACCCGTCGGCCGTCCGTGGTCGGCAACCCACCCACGTCACGAAAGTTGCGCACGCCGGTCAGCGCCGGCTCCGCGTGGGGGGTTTCGGGTATCCGCTGGGTCACAGGGCTCCTCCGTGTCTTCGTCGTCGGTGTCCGAATTACGCCAGTTCTGGGCAACTTGCCATAGCGAGAGGCGAGATCGGACACGTCCCCGTGAGCCAGATCATACGGTGACCGTGAGTGCCTGATCACGAATGGCGAATTGCCCTGTCGGGGCGGTTGTTGAAGGTGCGGAATGGACGGAGGGTGACCGGAATTCCGGCGGCCCGTCATCTTCAAGATTCTGTTGGGAAATTCATGACTTGTTCCGTGCGGCCGGACTGGATTACGTTCGCGATCGATCCGGACGGACCGCCTAATCCTGCCGCCGACCGGAAACCGCACCCGACTATTCACGCGCGTGGCAGGAGCGGGGGAACCAGGTAAGCCGCTGTTCCGGATCTCCGTCGAGATCTTTACAACGGGACAGCTCGGGGTGAAGCCGTACATGTGCTGTTCACCGGCACATGGGAGGCCGGACATCTCCAGTCCGAACCCGACAGCTCACCTCGCAGGCGCCGGAGAGGAATTCGACATGCCTGCAACGGGTAAGCACCGCCGTCCGAAGTCCCGCTCGATATCCCGCGGTTTCGCCGCCGCCGGCACCGGTGGCGCGGCCCTCGCGCTTCCGCTGCTCGGAGCCACCGGCGCCCACGCGGCCGGTGCCCCGGCCGCCGCGCCCGCCGCCGTGCCGGTCCAGGCTCCGCAGGTTCCGGCCTCGCTCCAGGCCGCGCCCAGCGCCCCGCAGGCCGCCCCCACCGTCTACACGGTGGTGCCCGGGGACTACCTCTCCAAGATCGCCGAGCGCCAGCACCTCAGCGGTGGCTGGGAGCGGCTCTACGCGGACAACCGCGAGGCCGTCGGCTCGAACCCGTCGCTGATCCACCCGGGCCTCAAGCTCACGCTCGGCGCGAAGGGCGCTGCCCGGACCGCTCCGAGCCGCGCGTCCGCGCCGGTCGAGCAGTCCGCCGACTCCGCCGGCTCCGCGGACTCCTCCGCCGACGGCTCCGAGGACGTGGCCGCCGACGAGTCCGCTGCCGACGAGGCCGTCTTCGACGGCGGCTCGGACGAGGGCGGCTCCGACGAGGGCGCGTCCGGCGAGGCCGAGGCCCCGGCGGCGCCCGCCCCCAAGGCCCCCGCCAAGCAGCAGCAGGCCGCGCCCGCCTCCGCCGGATTCGTCGCCCCGGTCAGCGGTGGCCCCT
Organism: Streptomyces sp. ISL-43; assembly: GCF_018614195.1. Classification (GTDB taxonomy): domain Bacteria; phylum Actinomycetota; class Actinomycetes; order Streptomycetales; family Streptomycetaceae; genus Streptomyces. The sequence goes on along the minus strand of NZ_JAGGOT010000057.1, from coordinate 30,779 downwards.
CCACCGCGTACAAGATCGCCGGCTCCATGTGGTCCAGCGGCTACCACACCGGTGTCGACTTCTTCGCGAGCACCGGCTCCACCGTCAAGGCGGTCGGCGCGGGCACCGTCGTCTCCGCCGGCTGGGGCGGCGCGTACGGCAACGAGGTCGTCATCCAGCACGCCGACGGCAAGTACAGCCAGTACGCGCACCTCTCCCAGCTCTCCGTCTCGACCGGCCAGAGCGTCACCGCCGGACAGCGCGTCGGCCTCTCCGGCTCCACCGGCAACGTGACCGGCCCGCACCTCCACTTCGAGATCCGCACGGGGCCGTCGTACGGCTCGGACATCGACCCGCTGGCCTACCTGCGGTCGAAGGGCGTCAGCATCTGACCCTGCCGGCCTGCGGGTTAGGCTGCCCGTCCGGTCAATCGTGGACGCCGTCGCCGCCGGTTCACGAGGCGGGGGACGAGGCGGCCACGGGACGGGGTTCACGGCATGAGGGTCACGGCAAGGGAGCTCAACCGCTCCACGCTCGCACGGCAGTTGCTGCTCGGGCGTGAGGCGCTCGGTGTCACCGACGGGGTCCGGCGGGTGGTCGCGCTGCAGGCGCAGCAGGCCGCCTCGCCGTACCTCGCCCTGTGGAACCGGCTCGCGGACTTCGACCCGGCCACCCTCGACGCCGCTTTCACCGGCCATGAAGTCGTCAAGTCGACCTTGATGCGGATCACGCTGCACGCCGTACACGCCGACGACTTCCCGGCCTTCCGGGAGGCGGTACAGCCGGGCGTGCGGGCGGCCCGGCTGGGCGAGCGGTTCACGGTGTCGGGGCTGACCGCCGAGGACGCCGACGCGCTGGTGCCGGAACTGCTGGCCTTCGCCGACCGGCCCCGTACGGCCGCGGAGTGCCAGGAGTGGCTGGAGCGGCGGCTGGGCGCGCCGCCGAAGCCCGGAGCGTGGTGGGGGCTGAGGCAGTACGCGCCACTGCTGCACGCGCCCACCGCGCCGCCGTGGTCCTTCGGTGAGCGTCCCTCGTACATCGCGTCCCGGTACGGGACGACGCGGGCGGTGCCGGCGAATCCGGAGGCCTCGGAAGAGTCCCTGCGGACGCTCGTCGTGCGCTACCTGGAGGGTTTCGGGCCGGCGTCGGCGGCGGACGTGGCGCAGTTCTCGCTGGTCCAGCGGGCCAGGGTCAGGAAGGCGCTCCGCGACGCCGAGCTCTCCGGGGCCCTCCAGCGGCTGGAAGGCCCGGCCGGCGAGGAGCTGTTCGACGTCCCCGGCGGGCCCCTGCCGGACGGGGACACGCCGGCGCCGCCCCGGCTGATGGCCATGTGGGACAGCATCCTGCTGGCCTACTCCGACCGCGGTCGGGTCATCCCGCCGCGGTACCGGGGGCTGGTCACCCGGGTGAACGGCGACACGCTGGCGACCCTGCTGGTCGACGGGTACGTCGCCGGCGTGTGGCGCCCGGCGGAAGGGGGTGTGGAGGCGACGGCCTTCCACCCGCTGCCGGAGGAGGTCTGGGAGCGGATCGCAGCCGAGGCCCGGTCGCTGACGGCCTTCCTCGCCGACCGCGACCCGGAGGTCTACCGGCGGTACGGCCACTGGTGGGGCAAGCTGCCGAGCGCCGAGACCCGGCTGCTCGTCTGACGTCGGCGGGGCCGGGACCGAAGGGGGGTCGCGGCCCCGCCGACGTCGCTCCTTTATTCCTGATCTGACGGGTGGTGAAGATCACGGTCCGTAAGTCCGTGGCTACGGTCGCGTAGGTGGTGGGCCGGGGTGAAAGATGTGGTCCCGTGGCAGCGACGACGACGACACTCAAGACCATCGGCTCGTACGCGGCGATCGGGGACAGCTTTACCGAGGGCGTTGGGGACCCGGGACCCGGGGAAACGTTTCTTGGATGGGCGGACCGGCTGGCCGTACTCCTGGCCGATCAGCGCGACGAGCACGACTTCCGGTACGCGAACCTGGCCGTGCGCGGCCGCCTCCTGGACCAGATCGTGGCCGAGCAGGTCCCCCGGGCCAAGGAGCTCGCACCGGACCTGGTGACCTTCTGCGCGGGCGGCAACGACATCATCCGGCCCGGCAGCGACCCGGACGCCGTGGCCGAACGGTACGAGGCGGCCGTGCGCGACCTCACCGGATCGGTCGGCCTGGTCGTGATCACCACCGGCTTCGACACGCGGGACGTGCCGGTCCTCAAGCACATCCGGGGCAAGATCGCGACGTTCAGCGCGCACGTCCACTCCATCGCGGACCGGTACGGCTGCCCGGTGCTCGACCTCTGGTCGCTGAAGTCCGTACAGGACCGGCGGGCCTGGGACGCCGACCGGCTGCACCTCTCGCCCGAGGGGCACACACGGGTCGCGCTGCGCGCCGCGCAGGTGCTCGGCCTGGAGGTACCCGCCGACCCCGACCAGCCGTGGCCGCCGCTGCGGCCGCGCGGGTCCGTGGACGTGACCCGGGACAACATCCAGTGGGCGCGCGAGTACCTGGTGCCGTGGATCGGACGTCGGCTGCGCGGCGAGTCCTCGGGCGACCACGTCGAGGCGAAGCGGCCGGACCTGCTGCCGCTGTAGGAGTGCCGTAGGAGTGGACGGGAGCGGTCGGGCGCGAGGGGCGGGGCGGCCTCGGGGGCGCGAAACGGAACCCTTGGGGAGCGCGGAGCGGAATCCTTCGGGAGCGCCACGCGTTGGGAAGGTGGTAACCGATGAGAACGCCCTGCCCGCACCCCACCCAGGAGGCGCCTTGACCGGCTCCCGTCCCTTGCGTCCACGGCTGCGCGCCCTGCGGCCCGAAGCCTTCGGCGCGGACCCGTCCGGTGCCCGGCTGGAGCGGATCCGGCGTTCGCCGAACTTCGCCGACGGCGTGTTCCAGAATCCGGTCGGGGCCCGGACCAGGCCCTCCGGGTCGATGGCGGAGTTCGCCAAGATCTACTTCCACAAGGAGCAGCGGCTCCGGCGCAACCCCGGCGCCCCCATCCCCGTCTACCCGACGACGCTCGCCGAGCTGGCGAAGCCGCCGGCCGGCGGGTTGCGGCTGACCTGGATGGGGCACTCCAGCGTGCTCGTCGAGATCGACGGGCGCCGGGTGCTCTTCGATCCGGTCTGGGGCGAGCGGTGCTCCCCCTTCCCCTTCGCCGGGCCCAAGCGGCTGCATCCGGTGCCGGTCCCTCTGGCCTCGCTGGGCGAGGTCGACGTCGTGGTGATCTCGCACGACCACTACGACCACCTCGACCTGCCGACCATCAAGGAGCTGGCCGGTACGGACACGATCTTCGCCGTGCCGCTCGGCGTCGGCGCGCACCTGGAGCGCTGGGGCGTCGCGGCGGACCGGCTGCGCGAGCTCGACTGGAACGAGACCACCAAGGTCGCCGGGCTCTCGCTCACGGCCACCCCGGCCCGTCACTTCTGCGGCCGCGGCCTGCGCAACCAGCAGTTCACCCTCTGGGCGTCGTGGGTCGTCGCGGGGGACGAGCACCGGGTGTTCCACAGCGGGGACACGGGGTACTTCCCCGGGTTCGGGGAGATCGGCGCCGCGCACGGGCCCTTCGACGCGACGATGATCCAGATCGGCGCGTACAGCGAGTACTGGCCCGACATCCACATGACGCCGGAGGAGGGCATGCGCGCCCACCTCGACCTCCAGGGCGGCACCCCGCACGGCACGATGCTGCCGATCCACTGGGGCACCTTCAACCTGGCCCCCCACCCGTGGGACGAGCCCGGCGAGGGCACGGTGGCCGCGGCCGAGGGGGCCGGGGCGGCGATCGCGCTGCCGGTTCCGGGGCAGCCGTTCGAGCCGGGCGCGGCCGACGCGCCGAGCTCGCCCTGGTGGCGGCCGTTCGTGGCCGGTGGCGCGCACCTGCCGCCCGCGGCGGTTGCGCCGGTCGGCGCGGCCGGACTGCCCGTCGTGGCCGGGCGCGCGCGCGGCGAGACGCGTGAGGAGCCGGAGGCCGTCGGTTCGTAGTGGCCGCCGCGGGGTGCCGTCCCTCCCAGGGCACCCGGCGGGGCCGGCGGGGAGCGTGGGGCGTCGGGGGCGGGTGGTGTGCGACCCGGGTGGGCGGGCGTATGCGCTCCCGGCGCATTCGGGCTTTCGTGCGAGCGCTCCATCGGGAGCGGGAAGCACCCGGGCGAAGTTCCCCAACTGCCCGCCCTCGGCGGGAGCGCGCGGTCTAGCGTGGGTATCCGGTGATCAACACCGGATCCCGGGACGCCCGGGGGCCGGGCCCCACTGACCGAGGACGCCGATGTCCGGACTCCGCGCCGCCCGCCACTCCCCGTCGAGACACGCCGTGACCGGTCCAAGCCGGCAGATACGTCCCCAGCTGGTCCGTGCCGCCGTACTGCCCACCCTCGCCGCCGGGCTCAGCGGCGCCGCCGCGGTGATCTTCACGCTTCAGCTCGGCGGCGGCGCGGGTGCCCGGGACGCCCGGCTGTGGCCGGTGCTCACCGGCTGCGCCCTGCTCGTCATCGGAGCGCTCGCGGCCGCCCTGCTCGGGGCCCAGCGCGCCGGCAAGACCGTCCGGGACCGCTGCGAGTCACTGCGCCGCTCCAGCGTGCGCGGCCGCCAGGAGCTGCGCACCGCCGCCGACCGGCTGGAGCGCGGCGAGCTGCCCGCCCTCCCGGTGCGCGGCGGACCGACCGGGCCGTCCTTCGGCTCGGAGGCGGGAGTGGACGAGTTCTGGCTGCTCTCCCAGGAGTTGCGCGGAGCCCGCGAACAGGCCCACGCGACCCTGGTCCGCCTCGGCGGCCCGGTCGCACCCTCCGACAGCGACCGCAAGGTCGAGGTCTTCGTCAACCTGGCGCGCCGCCTCCAGTCCCTCGTGCACCGCGAGATCTCGCTGCTGGACGACCTGGAGGACACGGTCGAGGACCCGGACCTGCTCAAGGAGCTCTTCCACGTCGACCACCTCGCCACCCGGATCCGCCGGCACGCCGAGAACCTCGCGGTCCTCGGCGGCGCCGCCTCGCGCCGCCAGTGGACCCGGCCCATCGACCTGAGCGAGGTGCTGCGCTCCTCGGTCGCGGAGGTCGAGCAGTACACCCGGGTCAAGGTGGTGCCCCCGGCGGGCGGCACGGTACGGGGCCACGCCGTCGCCGACGTCGTGCACCTGCTGGCCGAACTCGTCGAGAACGCCACGGTGTTCTCCGCCCCCGACACCGACGTCGTGGTGCGCGCGGAGCGGGTCACGGCCGGGATCGCGGTCGAGGTGGAGGACCGGGGCCTCGGCATGCCGTCCGAGGAGGCCCACCGGATGAACGCCCTGCTCGGCGACCCCGACCAGATCAGCGTCCGGCACCTGCTGGCGGACGGGCGGATCGGCCTGTTCGTCGTCTCGGCGCTGGCCCGCCGGCACGGGATCGCCGTCGAGCTCAAGTCCAACATCTACGGGGGCGTGCTCGCCGTACTCGTCCTGCCGCAGGAGCTGTTGGGGGCGGAGGCGCCGAGCGCGGCCGACGCCCTGGGCGGGTCCAGGGCCACCGCGTGGGGGACCGGTGAGGGGGCGGGCGCGCCGCCTCTGGAGCCCGTGCGCGTGAGCCTGCCCGGAGCGGAGTCTTCCTGCGCTCCACCGGCCGTGCCGGGATGGGCCGTTGGCGTCCCGGGCGCCGTGCCCCGTACGACATCGGTTGCCGCGGAAGCCGCGGAAGCCGTGACGGCCCCGATGGCCGTGGCCGTGCCGGTGACCGCGCCGGCGCCCGCGGCCGTACCCGTGCCGGCGCCCATGGCCGCGCCCGAGCCAGTGACGGTGCGCGGGCCGGTGACGGTGGCCGAGCCGGTGACGGTGCGGGCGTCGGTGACGGTGGCCGAGCCGGTGACGGTGCGGGCGCCGGTGACCAGGGTCGCGCCGGTGACCGTGTCCGTGCCGGCCGCCCGGGTCGGCGAGGAGCGGCCGCCGCTGCCCCGGCGCCGCGCCCAGCAGCACCTCGCGCACCAGCTGCGCGAAGCACCCGTACCCCGGCCGGCCGAGGACGTGCGCGCGGAGCAGCCCGTGCACGACCCCGGCCTGATGGCCGCCTTCCAACGGGGCTTCGGCCTCGCCCAGTCGGAGCACCAGACGTGACCCCGGCCTCTCACCCGAAAGCTAAGGAGCGCACCCCCATGGGCGGCGAAGTGGCGACCACGACCAGTCGGCTCTCGGATCTCGACTGGCTGCTCAGCGGCCTGGTCCAGCGGGTGCCGTACACGCGCAGCGCGGTGCTGCTGACCGCCGACGGGCTCGTCACGTGCGTGCACGGGCTCGACGCCGACAGCGCCGACCACCTGGCCGCGCTCGCCTCCGGGCTGTACTCGCTGGGGCGCAGCGCCGGGTCCCGGTTCGCGGACGGCGCCGAGGTCCGCCAGGTGGTGGTCGAGCTCGACACGGCCCTCGTCTTCGTGTCGGCGGCCGGATCGGGCACCTGCCTCGCCGTCTTGGCGGACCGGGAGGCCGACGCGGGCGTACTCGGCTACGAGATGGCGATGCTGGTCAAGAGCGTGCGCCCGTACCTGGCGGCCCCGCCGAGGCGGCCCGCCGCCGACGCGGAGCGATGAGGGCCCGGGCGAGGGGGGCAACGGCACCGGGGGCGCCGCGTGACACACCGTGGCTGGACGATTCGGCGGGCCGCGTGATGCGCCCCTACACGGCGAGCGGCGGGCGGACACGCCCGGCCGTCGCGCTCGACCTGCTGTCGCTGGTGACGGCCACCGGCGTACGCCCGCGCGGACCGCTGGGCGCCGAGCACGCTCTCGCGCTGCGCCTGTGCGCCGGCGCGGCGGCGGTCACCGTCGCCGAGGTGGCGGGACAGCTGCGACTGCCCGCGGTGGTGGTCAAGGTGCTCCTGTCCGACCTGATGGAACACGCGGCCGTGACGGTGCGGGCGCCGCGCTTCCCGAGCCCGGCCGCCGGCGCGTTCGCCGACGATGACCAATCCCTGCTCCGGGCGGTGCTCGATGGCTTGCGCAAGAGGCTCTGAGACCCCCGCCCACGTGGCCCCCGCGACCTTGAAGATCCTGGTCGCGGGCGGTTTCGGGGCGGGCAAGACCACCTTCGTGGGCGCGGTGAGCGAGATCGAACCGTTGAGCACGGAGGAGCTGCTGAGCGGGCTGAGCGAGGCCGCCGACCCGCTGGACGGGGTCGAGGCGAAGACGTCCACGACCGTGGCGCTGGACTTCGGCCGCATCACGCTGGACGAGCGGCACGTGCTCTACCTCTTCGGCACGCCCGGCCAGGAGCGCTTCTGGTTCCTGTGGGAGGAGCTGTGCGCGGGCGCGCTGGGGGCGGTGGTGCTCGCCGACACGCGCCGCCTCGCCGACTGCTTCCCCGCCGTGGACTTCTTCGAGCGGCGCGGGATCGGCTTCGTCCTCGCCGTCAACGAGTTCGACGGCGGACACCGCTACGCCGCCGACGAGGTGCGGGAAGCGGTGGGGCTCGGGCCGGACGTGCCCGTCGTACGGTGCGACGCGCGGCTGCCGAGCTCCGGCACGGGGGCGCTGGCCGCCCTCGTCCACCACCTGCTGTCGGCGGCGGAGCCTTCGGCACGCGGGAAATCTGTGAAGTATTCGGAGTAACGGGATTCGGGGGAGACACCATGACCTACTACGAATCGACCGGGCACCTGCTGCTCACACCAGTGGACCGGGAGGCGCCCGCGCGCGTGGTGCGGCTGCGTGAACTGGGCCTGGGGGAGCGGGCGGACGGCGAGCTCGACGCCTTCGCGCGACGGGTCGCGGACGCGCTGGACGCGCCGTACGCCGGGGTCAACTTCATCAGCGAGGAACGCCAGTTCTTCGCCGGCCTGCACCACGCGCCCGACGCCCCGGCGAGCGGCTACCCGGCGCGGGTGCTCGCCCGCGATCGCGGCTACTGCCCGCACGTGGTGGTGCGGCGGCGGGCGCTGGTCCTGGAGGACGTACGGGACTTCGCGCGCTTCGCGGGCAATGCCGTCGTGGACGAGAGCGGAGTGCGCTCCTACGCCGGCGCGCCGGTGACCGACCGGCGCGGGATCGTCCTGGGGACGGTGTGCGCGGTGGACGTGGTGCCGAGGCGGTGGGGGCTGGACGGGCTGGCGGCGGTGAAGGCGCTGGCGGCCGAGCTGGTCGAGCTGGTGCACGAGCGGGAGGACCGCTGCGGGTGAGGGGCCTCGCCACTCGGAGGCGATCGGCTCGGAGGCGATCGGCTCGGGGCGACTGTCAGTGGCCGGGTCTACGGTCGGAGACGAGGGATCACCGGTGGCTGGAGAGGAGTCGCGGGGATGGCCACGACAGCACAGGACGTCAGGGCGATCGCACTGTCGCTTCCCGGGAGCAGCGAGAAGCTCGCCTGGGGCATGCCGACCTTCCGGGTGGGCGGCAAGGACGGGAAGAACGGGAAGATCTTCGTCGCGCTCGCCGACGACGACACCTCGATCGGGGTGAAGTGCCCCATGGAGGAGCGGGCCGAGCTGATCGCGGCGGAGCCGGAGAAGTTCTTCATACGGCCGGGCCACGACGACAACTACGCCTGGCTGCGGGTGCGGCTGGCGGCGGTGCAGGACGCGGCGGAGCTGCGCTCGATCCTGACCGACTCCTGGCTCCAGGCGGCCCCCAAGCGCCTGGCCGCGGCCCACCCCGAACTGGGCGGCTGAGGGGCGGGGGCGGCCGTACGAGGCGGGTCGGCCGGGGTGCCGGGGCGGCCCGGGCTCCGGGGTCAGGCGCGGAGGAAGGCGGCGATCCGTGTGCGCAGCGACGCCGGGTCCAGACCGTGGGCGGCCGTGTGCTCCTCGATCGTGCCGTAGCGGCGAAGCTCGGCGCGGCCGACGCCGAGCCCGAGCACCCGGTGGGGCACCTCGATGAGCGCTTCGCCGGCGGCTGCCGCGGAGGTCCCGGCGAGGTAGGGCTCGACCAGGACCACGTCGGCAGCGGCGCGCCCGACGGCGGCGCGGAGCGCCTCGTCGTCAAGGGGTCGCACGGTCGGGGCGTACAGGACGGTCACGTCCATGCCCCGCGTCGCGGAGAGGACGTTGTCGAGCAGCGGGCCGACGGCGACGACGACGCCCGCGCGTCCCTCCCGTACGGTCTGGAAGCCGAGGCCGGTGACGGGCCGGGCCCGCGCGTTCGACTGCGCGGAGAGCCGGACGTAGACCTTGTCGTCCCCGGCGGCGTAGGCGTGGCGCAGCAGTGCCTCGGCCTCGTCCGGGTGGCCCGGGACGTGGACGGTCCAGCCGTCCAGGGTGTCCAGCAGGGCCACGTCACCTGGAGCCATGTGGGTGAAGCCGCCGGCAGGCCAGTCGTAGCTGGCGCTCGCGCTGACGAGGACCCCGCCCGTGCCCTGGTGCCCGAAGTCGAGCTTGACCTGCTCGAAGGGCCGCTCCACGAGGAAGCTGGCGAAGGTGTGCACGACGGGCCGCAGCCCGGTGAGAGCCAGCCCGCCGCCCACACCGATCAGCAGCTGCTCGCGGATGCCGACATTGACCACCCGGTCCGGGTGGCGCTCCTGGGCGGGGCGGAAGCCGTCCATGGTGATCTCGGCGAGCACGAGGGCCAGCCGGGGGTCCTCGTCGAGTGCGTCCGATGTGACCGAGATGAACCGTTCGCGCATGGTGTCCATGTCTCCCCCTGATCTCGCTGCTTGCTCACTTGCTCACTTGCTCACTTGCTCACTTGCTCACTTGCCCGCTTGGTTCGCTCCCGCTTCTTCACCGCTTCTTCTCGACACGGGCGACGACGGCGTGCGGGCGGCCCGGGTGCGGTGCGGTGAAAGCGGCGTGCAGGGCCGCGTGGTCCCGGCCGTCCACGGTGAGCGCCGACCAACCGGCCGCCTCGAAGCGGGAGGCGATGCCGCCCCGCCAGCCGTGGGTGGCGGAGTCGTTGTCGATCACGATCGTGTGCAGCCGCTCCAGACCGGCCGGGCCCGCGTACGCGATCGCCTCGTGATTGCTGCCCTCGTCCAGTTCGGCGTCGCCGATCAGCACCCACACCGCCGGCTCGGTCAGCCCCTGCGCCCGCAGCCCGAGCGCGCTGCCGACGGCGAGCGGCAGCCCGTGGCCGAGGGAGCCGCTGCCGATCTCCACGCCGGGGATCAGGGTGCGGTCCGGGTGGTGCCCGAGGGGGGAGTCGTACGCGCCGAACCCGCTGAGCCAGCCGACGGGGAAGAACCCCTGGGCGGCGAGTACGGCGTAGTAGGCCATCGGCCCGTGCCCCTTGGACAGCAGGAACCGGTCCCGCCCGGGATCCCCGGCGGTGCCGGGCCCGACCCGCAGCACCCGGTCGTAGAGCACCCACAGCGCGTCGAGCGTGGAGGTGGCGGCGGGACCGTGCTTCTCGGCCCCGGTCATGAGCGCCATGAGCGGTCCGAGGTCTTCGTAGCGGAACCGGGTGTCCGCGGCTGCCTGTGTCATGGCTCGATCTTTCAACCTCAAGCGCGCTTGAGGTCAAGCGTCCGCGCGCCACCCCGTGCGGCCGCCGGAAGGGCCGGAGGACCGGAAAGAAAGGTGCGCGCGAGCACGTCCTGAAGTGCGGTATTGTTCTCCTGCGCGTTCAAACCAGGGGAAACCCCAGGTCAGCGGGCATCGGGACGTGGCGCAGCTTGGTAGCGCACTTGACTGGGGGTCAAGGGGTCGCAGGTTCAAATCCTGTCGTCCCGACTAGAGTTCTACTCATAGTCGCAGATCAGAGCCCTGCTTCACTTCGGTGAGGCAGGGCTCTTGATCGTTTTCCGCTCTGTTGTGTCACATTTGGTCACAGACCTGATGGATCCCGCCTTAGCTGGCGAGCAGCTCCCCAAGCTTGTCTGAACCGGCCCTTAGGCTCTGCGGGTCAGGGTGAACATAGAACCGCTTGGTGAAGGACAGGTCAGCGTGCCCGGCCCACGCTGAGACAACGGTGTCGGGTACCCCGTTGTTGGCCATCCACGAGAGACACGCGTGTCGGGCGTCGTAGAGACGAACCTTGCGGACGCCAGCCTGGACCATCAGCCGGTGGGCCTCACGGCGCAGCTTGTCGGTCTTAAACGGTCGGCCCAGTTCGTCAACGACCACGTAGCCGCTTTCTTCGTACGCTGCCCCGGCGGCGAGTTTTTCCTTCGCCTGACGAGCGCGGAAGGTCACGAGTGCTACTTGCAGCGGCTTAGGCAGTGGCAAGACTCGCTCACCATTTTGGGTCTTGGGGTCCTTCTCAACGACTTTGTTGCGCGACCCTTTCGGCAGGCTGCGGTCGTAGACGATGGTTCGGGTATTGCCGACCGCGATGGTGCCAGCCCCAGTTAGGTCAACGTCCTCGTCCCAACGCGTGCCGCACACCTCGGCAGGACGCTCGGCAATAAGCGTCAGAAGCATTACGCCAAAGAGTCGGTCGTCCTTGATCGCCTCGATGAATGCCTTGACCTCGCTCTCGTCCCAGGGTCGGCGCTTGGCGTCTTGCTGGGCCGCTATGCGCACCGCGTCGCGTGAGACGCGAACGTGGTCGGCAACATTTCGAGCCACCCAATTGCGACGAACCGCAAGGTTAAGGGCAGAGCGCAGCCGGCCAAGGGCAAGTCGGACTGAGCGAAGGCTCAGACCGGTGCCCGGCTTTCCGCCACGCTGACGACCGCGGGTGAGCATCCAATCGACAAATGCCTCGACGTCTTCCTCGGTCAACAGCTGGAGTCGTTTCTCTCCGAGAAACAGCCGAGCGGGACGGATAGCGTTGTCATAGTTGGAGGCGGTCGCTTCTTCAACACCTCGAATGGCACTCTTCAGCCACAGGTCGAGAAGCTCATCAACCGTGATTTTGCTGGGCACAACAAACGTCCCTGTCGTGGACTGATGCCGAATACGAACCAGCTCGGCCCGTGCTTCCTTCTTGGTGTCGAAGGTTTTTCTGATCTGGCGGCGCGTGCCGTTAGGCCGGCGAGGGCCGTCAGTGATAAAGCGGTATCGCGTCGAACCATTCTTGAGTAGCACCTTGGTGATCGGATCGCTCATCGTGCACCTTGCCTAGAACGAAACCCCCCACACCCTTGACTCTTCCCCTCCTCGTCAAGTCGCCTCCAAATAGCGAATGAGAGACGCGGTAATGACGCGATAGCGGCTGCCAAACGAGACAACTCGAAACGGCGCCTCTCCCCGCTTGATCAACTCATACAGATGCGACTTGGAGATACCAACAGCCTGGGCAGCCTTGTGAACGTCAACCGTTGCTGCCCAAGAGTGGATCTCATCAAGAGTGGGATGCATCGCGATCCCCTTCTCAGCGAACTTGCCGGAGGCCAAGGACGCTTGGCGGCAGAAAGCTCGCCTGCGGTACTACCAGTTTATCTCCCCGGAGGGTAAATCCCAAGGAAATCCGGGACAAATCGGCCATCAACTCCCAAGGTTTAGGCCCCCTTCTCTCGCCTCACTCGCCGGCGGGGTGAGAGGAGGTTACCGAGGGGCGGGAACGCGACCGCAAGCAGGCCCGGCAGGCCCGTACGCCACCAGATCCGCGCTCGGTGACGAGCCCAAGGCTCTTTTGCGGCGATGCCGCCCATCCTGTTGACCCGTACGGGTCCGTTCGACCGCGTTAGCGGCTTATTGCTGCGCGGCGGAAGGAAGGTCTGGAAGGAATGCCGCCGCCGCAGCCACTCTGGCCCCCCTTGGGGGGTGGACTCGGAACCTGTGCGCCCCGAAGGGTTGTGTTGTTTCCTTGCGCGCAGGTGGAGAGGACGGGGGGAGTCAGCCTCGCCACCGACCGCAGGGAGCTCGGGAACACCCCGTGGCGAGGCTGACTCCCCCCGTCTGCTGACCACCCCCGAACCCGCTGGTCAGCGGGCCTTTCCTTCCAGCTACAACCGTCCGTAGGACGCTTCCTCTGACCGGCTCCAGGTGTACCGGCCGTATTACCGGCCTGAGACGGTACGACACCCGGCCTGCCAAACCGGGTACGAAACCTACTCGATCACTATTTACGATCAAGGTTTGTGTTCACTAAGCCAGGCACGAGGCCGTTTTTGGGCATGACAAATCTTCCCCCTAAGGTCCCCCTTGGAGGCTCCCCTATTCCCCGTTCCCTCAGATCCCTCGTTTCCCTTCGCTTGCCTATCGACGCTGGCGCGTCGGTTTTCTTTTGAACGCCAGCGGTTTGTCGATGAGGTAACTCGGGTTGGCTGGTAGTTAACCAGCGCCCTAGACCGATCCTCTACTTTATAGATCGATCGTGTTTGCTTCGGTCACTCGGTCACGTCAGTCACGGCCAGCTAGTCCGTCTTTATTCGCAAACCCCGCTGGGCGGGGGAGACGGCGGCTGCTGTGTCTGCTCTTTGATATAAGCAAATTACTAAGAGGCTTGTATAGTCCCGTACGGTCAGTCGGTCGGATAACCGCTCGGCCGACTCGTCGCCCGGTCGGGCGGTCGGGTAGATAGGTAAATAAGATGCGCAGGCGAAAGTAAGCTAGAGCCCCCGTTTTTTGAAGTAGTCATCAAGGGCCTGGCGGACCATAGCGCTCATGCTTCCCTCTCCCCCTTCGAGTTGCTCCTCCAGGGACAGCTTTTTCAAAGTAGCCAACTGGTCTTGACCGTATTCAAAGCCTCGGCGTATGAGCACGCGCTTACCGGTCGGGCGGTCGGGTAATCGGGCGGCCGGCTCGTCGCCCGGTCGGGCGGTCGCTTTGATAGTCACAACAGACGGAGAGGACGGGGGTGATGCAAACTGCGAATTCTTAGGGAAGAACGATGATCCCTCAAGCTCGTTTGTGATTATGTTGGTATCAAGTTTCTTGTTCATACGTGAAACAACTCATTGATTAGTTTGGTGTAGGCGAGTGCCGCGGGCGACTTCGGGTTGAAGGCAAAAATGTCTTGCTTCTGAAAGTGGGCATCGCGCAGGTCGGTGTTCCGGGGGATAACCGTATTGACTACCGAGCTTGTATAGGTCTGACGCAAAATTTGCAGTGAGGTCTTACTGTTCACGGTTGGGTCGCTCATGGTGAAGAGCAGGCCGGCGAGCTCCAAGGAGGGGTTAAAGTACCCACGAACGTCCTTGATGGTCTTGCTGATCTGAACGATCGAGTCAAGCTCGAAATAGCCGGGCGAGACAACGACGATGACGCGGTCCGCGGCCGTGAATGCGTTGATGGTGAGCCACGAGAGGGTGGGAGGGCAATCGATAAACACGTAGTCGTACCTGCCCTTGGCGGCGTCAAGCTCTTTCTTGAGCCGTTCCTCCCGGTGATCGATGGCAGTTGTTAGTTCGACGTCCGTATTGGAAAGAAGGATGTGTGAGGGGACGATCTCAAGGTTCGGAACGCTCGTCTGGTGTGTTGGGAGGGGACTGCGCTCCAGGATCGTCGCAAAAACGGTCTGGTGCTTCTGTATCTGGGGATAGTTCGGTAAGAGGACTTTGCTACTGTTGGCCTGGGAATCGATGTCGATAAGCAGGACATGCTTGCCCTTACGGGCGAGGCCGGCGGCAAGTGAGATTGTGGATGATGTCTTTCCGACGCCTCCTTTCTGTGAGGCAACTGCAATAACCATAAGCAGTTAAACCCGCCGAAAACCCAAAGGGTTCATTCCGGCAGTATTTCTTTTATTCAGAATAGCGAAATGTGACATCTCGTGTCAATAAGGAATAAACGGGACTAACTTCCCAGCGCGTGGCGAGCACGGGCAATTGCTCGATGTGCAGTGTGGCCGTAAACGGCAGCACTGTCGTAGTAGTCCCAGAGGCGCAAGTACAGCGCGACGTCGTCGGGCTCCTTGAGCTCCATCTCGGCGCTGAGGGTCTCAACGATGACGTTGCGGTCGTCGTGGATCCAGAACCCGTGCTTGGGCGTGAGATCCAGGGAGGCTGAGAAGGGGAGAACCCCGAGGGTGACGGTGTCCAGGCCGATGATCCCCGCAAGGCGGTCGAGCTGGCCGAGCATGACCTCCGGGCTGCCGATCACGGCATAGAGGGTGGCTTCCCAGATGATGACGCGGTACTTCTGCCCTCGTTGGTACAAGACCTCTTGACGACGCATGCGAGCCCGTACGGCGTCCTCGACGTCCCTGGGGGAACGACGCAGCCTCGCTGAGTGTGTGAAGAGGTGGCGGGCGTAGTCCGCGGTCTGGAAGATGCCAGGGACGACTGAGGTCTCGTACACCCGGATGACCTGAGCGCGCTGCTCCTCAGCGAGAGCGGCGTCCTGGACGGCCTTGTGGCCGCCAGCCAGCTGGCGTCGCCATGAGCGGTAGTGCGTCTCAAGCCGGCGGAGGTGGTTCTTCAGCTCAGGAAGGGTGTCGGAGAAGCCTGTCGACTCAGCCCAGGCGGCGAGGTCGGCGATCGACGCGGTCTGCTTACCGGTCTCAAGCTTGGAGATCTTGGAATGGGCCCAGCCGAGGCGGGCTGCCAGCTCCCGGTGGGTGAGGTGTGCCTCGGTGCGCAGTTCGCGCAAGCGCGCACCGAGGGCCTCTCTGGCTCGCTGAAAATCCGTGCTCACACAGCGGAAGGTACTTGAGTGGCGAACTCTCGGTAGGGGATGGCGTAATGCCAGGCGGCATCACGTACTTGGCAGTAACGCAGCACAAGAGCCGGATCGTCGATCAGCTCCAGGCCGACGGGCTCGTCGCCCTCGTAGTGGAAGAGAGCAACGTACCGGCTGTCAAACAGCCAGAAGTCCTCAGCGGGCAGGGCCACTTCCTCCGCCTGTGAGCGGTGCAAGTAGCGGACATCCTCGCCGGCCTCCAGGGCGGCCGGGACACCGGTAAGTCCGTATCGCTGGTAGGTCGTTGGCGGATCATCGATGAGGCGAACCCGCTCAACTCGCTTGCCCGCGCCGGTCTGCTTACGCATGTTCACCAGCCACGGGCGATCGGGGTCACGAGCCGGTTCTTCTCCCCGGAGGAAACGCTGGTACGTCTCACCCTCGTAGTCGACCTGGTAGGCCCGCCGACTCTCCAGACGCCAAGCGGTGTGCTCGAATCCCTCGCGAAAGAGGCGGTCGATCTCGTCGCTGTCGATCAGCTCCGGCACGGGCTACTCCTTGGGCGCGAAGCGAGTCAAGAGCTCACGCGGCACGACGACGAACGTCTCACCGGGCAACACGTCTCGCAGTTGCTCAAGTGCCTCCTCGTCGGTGAGTTCGTATCCCTGGACGACGATCTGACCGTCCTCGGTCTCGTAGAGCGTCGGGCACTTGCCGTCGTCTGACGTCGTGCCGATGAACTTGAGCTTCATGACAACCCCTCCCAGTGATCGTTGTAGTCGAGCCGCTCCGAACCGTAGCCGCCACAACACCGGAAGCAGAAGGGTGCACAGCACCCACAAACAAGAAGCATCCCGAACCACGGGAAGTGGATCAAGAAGCAAGAAGAAGCATCGTTAACCGTGGGGCGCTAACGCTTCTACCGTCTCGGGGCATGACGACTAAGCAGGCAAAGCTGAAGCCCAGTGCTGCTGACGAAGCGGCAATGGAACTGCGAGACGCGTTGACCGGCGCGGGGATCGTGCTGCCCTCGCTGGACAGCGACTTTGCGAGCCCATACCTCAATCTGGTGGAACTCGGACGTGTCCGTGCGGACGTCGCAGTGAAGCTCGCCGAGGTCGTGCGCCGCGGAACCGCATGATGGCCAGCGAGCAGGAAACGTCCGAAGCCCCAGGGGCTGAGGTCGGCTTGCTCCTGGTAGACACACGGACTGACCGAGTAGGCGTTGTCGTGGGAAACAAGGGGCCGTACGTCCAGCCGCGCCCGCCAGCCGGGGGCCGAGTGTGGGACGCATCGCCTCACGATCTGCGGCCGGCTGAAGTTCTCGATGAGCTGCGCGCGAAGATAACCGTGGTCAACGCTCAGGGAAGGAGACCACGATGACTCCACGCAGCGTCATGCGATTCGCTGACTGGACGATGCGTCCCGAAACCGCCCCGGAAGCCCCGGCGATGGTGCATGAGCTCCAGTGCACAACGTGCCTTGCGGCCTCAAGCGCCAATGAGGACTTCGAGACCGCTCGTGACTGGGCGTTCCACCACGTAGGGAAGAACCCTTCCCACCAGGGATATCGGGAGACGGTGACCCGCTTCTGGCGCATGACGCTCACAAACTGAAACCCAAACTCCGGGGGACTGCGAGCCCTCGGGCAACGCCAGCTCACTGCCCTGAGGTTTTGGCCGGTGGCCTGCATCGTGTTGGGAGCAGGGAGGCCTCACACTTGTGAAATCGGGCAGCACCGCAGCTGCCTCAAGAGCCCGATCAGGTCTCCCTGCTTGAGAGCCCCGACGCGGGGCAGGTGGGTAAAGCCTCAGGGCCACCAGGGAAGTGACCCCGCTAGTCCCAACGCCACTTGATAAACGGTTGCAGACTCAACCAAAAAGCACCGCCGGTAGTGTCCCATGGTGAGCTAGTAAAAGATAGCCCTAGACGCACCAGGCGTGCACCTGTTGTCCTAGATGTACCGAAAGGGCGGGATACTGGGACCGGAGGTCCAATGGCCGAGAATGACGCAGCTTCGAGCTGGATAAACTCAGCAGGCGGTGCGCTGCTAGCAATCGGTACCAGCGTCTTTGGTGTAGTTGGATACCTGATCGCCATGGGTCTAAATGAACTGGCTGTAACTCGGTGCTCGATAGAGCGGATGAAGCAACCGTGGGTCTCGCACGAATACGGGAATATCACAGCTGCGCTGCAAGAGCACTCTAACTGCGGAGCGCTACTGAAGGTCCCCGTCTTGGGGCCAATCTATGACGTCAAGGCCGCTGGCGGGATTATCGGTATTGGCCTTGCGCTGGGAGTATTGGTGATCGCGGGGATCGCGAAAGCTAAGAATAACTAAGCCCAACACGGCTTTGATGGCGAGCGCAACGTATTGAGAGTTATGAATCAAGAGAGAAGCCCTTGCGCTTGCCGCGTCGTCAGCCCTCTGCGCAAAAAGGGCACCCAGTGGTATGTGTGAGGTAATGACCTCGGTCTAGCGCATCGCTAGATCACATCAATGGGTGCCAAAAGATACGACTAAGCAGGTCTGGTTGATAGCTCATGAGCGCAGCCTGCGCTCACCAGACGTGCCTGCCTTGCTGAATTCCTTCACACGATCAAAATGGCGGCTCGGTCCAATCATCGGCTGCTGTGCGAAGCAAAAATGCCAGCATCTCAGGCGTCGTGTCTGGATCATCGTTCGACGCGCTGAGATTCGTAATGCCGCGAGTCCAGGTCAGCCAGTCACAGAAGTAGTTCCTAGCCTCAATGAGCTCCGAAAACTCGCCGGTGTCGAATCGGAACGAATCGAAGCGTTGCACCTGGCCCCAGATAGCGCGTTCCATCGCGCCCTCAACTGAGACAGGCGCTCGCGTAACTGCATCTTCAATGAGCTGTTCCCATGTCGCACCGCCTGTGCGGCGCATGCGGGGATACGCGAACGCTGATCCCTTATTGAGGCCGTGACATTCAATGATGTTTGCTGCTGCTCGCAGAACTTTTGCCGGTGTCATCGCAAACCCCGATCCCGAGTTGTAAAGGAACAGGCGTAGCCTGACGTTTCGCCATGGGTTTGCTAATACCACCGGTCTATAAGCTGGTTCTGTAAGGTAAATGACAACCTGTCCAGAGTAAGGGGCCTTCATGGACGGTCAAGGGTGGAGTGGGGGCGCGATACTCAACTACAGGATCAAACCTGCTGCGTTGGGATGTCATCAGCCTCAACATGCTGTCTGGGAACAATTCTTCTGCGACATGGCCGTTGACCAATGCTCACAGCTATGAGACCTTTTCTTCCTTCTGGCTCAGGATGTTCCGGCCCGTCCACCGCGTCAAGGCCAAGCCGACTTCGTCGGTCCTGCGGAGCCTTGACCCGCCGGCCAGGCCGTAAGAGCCGCCAATTAAGGAAGGAAAAGGGAAAGTTAGTCAGTGGGTTAATCCAGGGGTGGGAGGTTGAGGTGCTTCTCAACGCGGGTGATGCGCTGATCCTGGTGCTCGAAAGTGACCTTCATCCGGTTCGTCAGTACCTCAACGGTCTTCTGGTGCGCTGCCTCTATGGCCTTGTCGGTGTGCTCGGCCAGCCCGGAGATGAGCACTCCTAGTTCCTCATGTTCTTTCTTAGACGCTTGCGCATGAGCCTCAAACATAGGGGCCAAG
This sequence comes from Streptomyces sp. ISL-43, assembly GCF_018614195.1. Lineage (GTDB taxonomy): Bacteria > Actinomycetota > Actinomycetes > Streptomycetales > Streptomycetaceae > Streptomyces. The sequence goes on along the minus strand of NZ_JAGGOT010000057.1, from coordinate 11,779 downwards.
AGCCCGCGCAGTTGATTTAGTTGTTCTTCTGTAAACATAGGTTGTCCTATTTATAACAAATCACCCTGATTGAATCAATGGGGAAAATTCCGCTCATTTTGCCTTCCCTGGCTTCGATGGGAAGCGGTAAAGCGTCGTCCCTACAGTGCGTCTCGGAGGCTTACGCCGCCTGATAACGGTTGTGGGTGCCTCGGCCCGTATGGCGGGTGCGAGAACGGGCTCGACACCGGGCGGCTCGAAGTAGCGGTCAAGGTAGTACCGCTCGACTTCGTCAAGGGCGCGGGGCAGCTCGGTGAGAGCGGGGAGGCGAGGGGTGCTGACCTTCTGCACGCGGTCGTCCGGGAGCCTGACGAATGCCTCGCCGACGCGTAGCTGCTGGATGGACTGCACCTGTCGCTCCCACTGTTCGGCCAGGGGGTAGTAGGCAGGGTGGGTGCGGTCTTCGGCGGCATCGTCGGTGACGATGTGCTTGACGGCGTCGGGATCGACAGTGCCGAAGAGCCGGGCGGAGTGCTCGGCGTCCGGCCGGCCTGCCTTGAGAACGACCTCCAGGCCGACGTTCTGGAGTGCTCCCTTGAGCCGGTCTGACGCCTGGCTCCAGTTCTGGTGGGCCATGACGCAGAACAGGTTGTACTTGCGGGTCTCCGAGAGCATGCGGGTCAGGCTCTCCTCGCTTTGGGCCATGAACTGGGAGAACTCGTCCAAGATCAGAAAGTGGGGTACCCGGCCGGATCCTGCGGCCCGGACGTTGGCACGACTCAGCGCCGCGGTTTCCATGCCAACGGTAAGAAGACAGCCGAAGAGCCGGCGGGCATCGGGTGAGGCAACCGCGAGGTTGACGATCAGCGAGGTGCCCGAGTCGATCAGCGATCGGAAGTCCAGGACGTTTCGCTCATGTCCCAGGGCATAGCGAAGGATGGGCGAGAGGGTCAGGAGGTCTGCCCGGTTGAGGGTTGACTCCTTCATCAAGGGCGCGTCTCGTCCCCACTGGTCCATGCGCAGCTTGAAAAAGCGGATCACCTGCGGGTCTCGAACGTGGGTCAGCACCCCGTCGCGGAAGGACTTGTCCGTGAGGAGATCGGAGAGACGAGTCAAGGGAAGCCCTGCCTGGCAAAGCGCCACGACCGAGTGCTTGAGGATGTTCTCGAAGGTGGGTGCGCCGTGGGCCAACTCGGGCCATGCCCTCCGGGCTGCCTCGGCGACGTGCTCGGCCATGGCGTGGTCGTCGTAGGGCTGGGCGAGGTAGTTAAACGGCAAGTAGTGGTTCTCAACGGCCGCCGCCGGTACGTCCAGATACATGAGACGTGAGCGCTGCTGCGGGGTCTCAAGCTGTCCGGCCTGGACAAGATGGGCCAGAACCAACTGGGCCAGATCTCCGTGGGGGTCGATCAACGTAACCGGCTGGCCTGCCAGGTAGAGGGACAGGAAAAGCGAGGCAAGGAAGTAGCTCTTGCCCGAGCCTGTCTTGCCCAGCACGTGCATGTGGACCCGGGATTGGTTCAGGGGTAAATACAGTGTCCGGGGGATGAGCCAACTCCGGTACGTGCCAAGGGGAATGCTCGGCCCTTGGCGGTTGCGGAGGAAGATCACGACAGGCCGTGGTCGGCCTGGGCTTCCTCCGGCAGATCGATCAGGGCAACGGGCGTGCTCTGTCCGGCGAGGTACCAGAGCGGCGAGAAGAAGAACTCAACGGGCTCGGTCGCAACGGGCGAAGCATCGGTGAAAAGGAAGATCTCCGCGAGGTGCAATCCGGAGATGGCCTCAAGCTCCATTCGGGTCCACGTCCTGAGCTGGTCGCGTCTGGCCTGGTTGGAGGTTGCAACGGCCACGGTGAGGTTGTCGGCCTCAAACGATGAGCGGTACGGACCGTCTGCCCAAGCAGTGAGCGAGGCGACCTTGCGGCGCCACGAGCGCTGGTACTCGGTCCCACGATCAAGCTCCAAAGCGATGGCCACTGCGGGCTCTTCTGCGGCCTCCAGCTCGAACCACGCATCGGGGATGACGGTGACACTGCGGCCATCCTGGCCGTGCGGCTGGACGCGGATGTTCATCCGCTTGAGCTGTCGCTCAGTGATGAGACGCGGCATAGAGACCTGGAAGCACTGACACAACAGCTCGGCGGCGACGAGAACGTCTACCGCGGCAAGGGTGTGCTCCATGAAGGGGTTGTCCCGGGCTTTGGCCCGCTCTTCAGACGGCCGGTAGTAGGCGCTGGGGAGCACCTCGCCACGACCGGAAACGAAGCGCCGGCCTCTGTCGGCCAGAGTGAAGACGAGAGGCGCTGAGCCGATCCGTGGTGTGGGAAGCTCGCGCAGTCTGAGCAAATAATCAGCTTCGGCCAACCGGCGAAGACGACGCTGCACATAGCGGTTGTCGTCGTGCTGGTTGGGATAGAACAGCCGAGCGACTTGGGCGGCCGTCATGTACTGGAAGCGGTTGACAGCCCGAAGAATCTCCTCGTCCACCGCACCAAGGCGAAGCGGACCAGTTGGCGTGACGCTGGGGGTATGAGGTGATTCGTTCATTGAGTCACTTTGCCAAATCCGTGTGAAGGCTTGCCTCCCAAGGCCGTAAGACTCGCGTAAGAACACCTAGTCTCCACGCTTCTTCTTCGGCGACCTCCTCCCGAGCGGCGGCTGGTGGTACTCCTCCCCGGGGCGCTTGGGCTCATCCTTTCCTTGTCCGTGTTCACGTTGCCGCTTAGCCTGTGCGGTCGCCCGGGCCAAATCAATCGGGGGCGAGGCCGGCGTCTCAGGCTCTGGTTTCACGGGTTGACCATGAACCAAGCGTTGCTGCCGCAGCTTGATGTCAGCCTCTACCTGCTCCCGAGGCGTACCAAAGCGCTCGCGACTGCGGACACGAGCCTTCTGCATACGAGCTTCAGGCGTTTGCGACTTTTGAAGATCGGCCATAAGCCCTGCCATGGACTCCTGAAACTCTTTCGTCGTGAAGTAGAAACCAGTGTCTGGCGCCCAACCGCCGAGATTTTCCAGGTCGAAATCCTCGACACCTTTGATCTTCCTGTTGATTCTGGCTGCCCTCTCAGGCTGCCTCTCTTTAGATTTGCGCTGCTGTTCCTCTTCGAATGTCAAGGGCGGAGGCGCGAGCTTCACATGGGAGACTTGCACCCCGTCCTGAGTGCGCAGCCTCACGTACGCGTGGTACTTCGGCAAACCCTTGATATTATTGGCCAACTCCCCCTGCGCGTCCGACACGGCTTGAACGGGACGACCTCGGTGGCCAGGAACGTCGGTATAAACCGGACTCACCGAGAGAAGCTGGCAAAGCTCATGAAAGCCAGCAAAGAAGTCATAGATCTCCGGGCCAGCCTCGTGAAGTGGGCTCGGCGCTTGCTCAACGGCACGTTGAATGAAGCCCTCTAGCCACTCCAGGGGCATTGCGTGATCGCGTTCTGTCCGGGTTCGTCAGGTGAGTCCGAGGGCGGATAGGGGCCTGTGGTAGTCGCGGCCGGTGTGGCGGAGGGCGGCGGCGATGTTGGTGTGGCCGTCCTGGCGGTGTATGCCGATGGCGAGGTTGCGGAGGCTGGCCATGGTCCGGGGCAGTTGCCCGGTGCGGATCTTGGAGTCGTCCTCGCGGTAGGTGCGGTCGCGGACGTGGTGCAGGAGGTTCTCGATGCCCAGTGCCCTCGGATCCAGGCCGCGAGCTGGGCGCCGTCGGCCTGGCCCGGTTCCAGGCTGGTGATCAGGTAGACGCGTTCGATGGTGAGCTTGCTCTTCGTCTTCTCCCGTCGCCAGCGCACGACTTGGAGGGCCTGGCGGGCTCCGGGGTAGTCGATGTGGTCGAACCTGGCGGTTTTCAGCCGACGTATCTCGTCGCGATGGTGGGCGCGGGTGCGGTCGTAGTGATCGAGGGCGATGTCCTGCCAGGGCAGCCGGCTGATCCGCTGGTGGAGGCCGGGGTGGTTCTTCTTCACGACGGCGAGGTAGTGGGCGCCCCGTTCCCGAAGGTAGGCGCCGTGGCCGTGCTGGGTGTGAAGGGCGTCGGCGGTGATCACGGCCTGCTCCAGATCGAGCGTGTCCAGCAGGGGCCGGAAGGCGGGGATCTCGTTGCTCTTGTCGGCGACCTGCCGCTGCGCGAGGACGCTGCCGGTGTGGTCCATCGCGGCCAGCAGCGCGATCGCGGGCCGGTCCGGTGTGCGTGAACCGCGCAGGGTTTTGCCGTCCACCGCGATCGCCCGTCGTGCCGTGGGCCGCGGCTGCGGTGCCGGCCCGGGCGGCTGACGTGTGAGGAGGTATCGACCTATAGCAGTGTCCAGGGCATCGCCGTCGGCCCGTACAAGCAGACGTCGGAGTGTGGCACCGTGCGGCGGGCGGATGATGCCGGTGAGCGGGTCGGGCCGGTACCCGAGGCGGGCCAGGACATGCTGAGGAGCGTCCGCCGCCCACTCCCCGATCGCGAGCAGCGACTTCGCCCCGGCCAGGACCGCGGCTGCCGCGGTGGCCAGCAGGGCGGCGGCCGGGTAACGCGCCCCACGCCGCCCACGCGGATCAGGTACATGCTCAAGGTGAAGGTGCAGGTCAGCGACGGTATCCGCCGTCATAGGCGCGGGGGCGGCACCCAGTTGACCGAGGGCGGAGGGTATGCGGGATGATGAACGGGCAGGCACGGTCTCGCTCGGTTCTCATGGGTCTCGACAACCACATGATCACCGGCACCGTGCCTGCACTGCTTCCCGCACCCATGGCGGGATATGACGGAACGTCACTCGCGAACCGGACTATTCGCGTTCATGCAATGCCCCTGCTAGCCACTCCTCCGAAAGTCCATGAGGCAAGTAATAGTAGGTTGGCCAACCAAGATAAGCCGAAAGGCGAAGCATGATGTCAGCTGTTCGACGGTAAAATTCGAGGGACGAAAGCTGGAGATCATGCTTCATGACATCAGCAAGGAATGCGTCGACAAGAGGAAGGAGGATCTCTCGTTCTCGTGCACCCGGAATGTAGTCCCGCTTAGCCACATCAAGAATGGGCGAGAGAATCTTCCTCGCCAACGCCTGCACCCCTGAGGACTCGTGCTTGCCTTCGAGGAGCTGCTTCACGGGTTGCAAAGATATGGCGCGTGGAGACTCTTCCGCCGGCCTGACTACAACCTTCATCGAATCCGCAAGTTCGCGTGCATCAGAACCGCTGGTTGGATGAAAACAAATCAGCGCAGCGGCTTGAAGCTCCGCATCCTCGTTTCCAGTGTTTCTGACATCCGATCGAGACTGATGCGCAACCGTCAAACCAAAGTTGTACTTACGCGTCTCACCAAAGAGCCGGGCAGTCGTCGGGGTTGCATACCGGCCATACTCGTCAAGATAGAGATGCACCCGGTTGAGGCCCTGCAGCGGAAGCCCGGCTCGGTTGAAAATAAGGCGACTGATGAGGCACACGAAGAGGCTGCCGAGGAATCTACTTTCCCGCTCCGACCCGCTTCCACCGATGGGGAGGCTGATCAGAAGGGTTTGGCCCGGGGTATCCAAGAATTCCTTGAGCGGAACAGTGGTCTTGGACTGGCCAATGATTCTACGCATCGTCTCGGATCCAAGGAACGAGTTGAACCTGTTACGGAGCGGACCATTGCGGGCGAGGCGTTCGCGAGTACTTAGGGCGTCGTAATCCCTCCACGAGGCAAGAAGCGCGTCATTGGTGAGGTTGCGGGCGAGGCGCGCGCGAACTGCTCGGTCCTCGCCCAACAGGGGCAGCACCTCGGCAAGCGTGCATCCATCGTTCGTGAGTAGCGTTCGAACGAGGAGGTCAAGGTCGTGGTCAAGCTGCGGATAGAAGGAAGTCTCGCCCTCAAACATTCGCTTGAGTACGAGCACAACCTCCGGGGCAATCAGATCAAGCGTGCGTTGTGAACGATCAGGTAGCTCAAGCAAGTTGAGCCCAAAGGGCCGGTCCTCCCAGATCTCAAGCAGGTGAATCCGCTCCGAGGTGTCAGGCGAAGACTTCTCTAGAACGCTTCTGGTGATGTCGCCATGGGCATCGATGACAACGCACGAGATGCCGGCCTGGATGTCAGCAAGGATGAGCCGTTCAAGCAGCGTGGTCTTGCCCGTGCCAGTCGCGCCAATGATGGTCACATGCTCCGCACGGATGGCATCTGGCAGGTACACCGGCTCGTCGCCATCGTGGCCGAGGAGGAAGTCCGACAGCACTGACGTGTCTCGCTTCGCTGAGAAGGGGGTCCTAACAGAAAGCGTAGGCCCGATCAGCGGACTCTGCGACGCGCACAAGCGGGCCCGTGTGTGCTTGACTCGTCGGCAGTTCGTGAGGAAGAGACTAGCGCTCGTGGTAGTCACGATCGTCGTTGATGGTTCCCCAGGCTGCGAAGGCGTTCTTAGCCGAGATGAAGTCGGGGAAGTATTCAGGAAACTTGGGCTTCTCGTAGTTACTCATGCCGGCCCGCTCGGTGAGCACGGTAACGAGATTTGCCTGCTGCTCGGTGAGATGGATGCCTGGCCAGCCAACTCCGCTTCCTGGGTGATCCCCAAAGGTAGCTGGCTTCGCGATTGCTTGAAGATCGGGCCACAGATCGCGAAGCGAAGTAGCTCGATCATGCTCGTTAAAGTGAGGAAAAGCAAGAAGCGCATAGGCGGTTTGAGCTGCACGCAGGTCGTGATAAGCAGTGGGAAGCTCTGAGTTGCCTCCATACGTCGCATGCACATGCTGGATGTCTTTTGTGATAAGGCGCAAATCTCTGTAAAGGTCATACTCGGGAGAGCGGTCCGAAGGTTCCCCGTCAAGTATCTGCGCCCGTAACTCCGCCGCGTGATCCAACTCCTTAGAGACAAACGGAATCAGATTGGCCTCCGCGCCTTCCGGGCTCAACACGGATTGTATCGGCAGGCGCTCAGAGCTCTGCGCTTCATGCTCAACAAGTTCTTTTCTGTCTGGTTGCTGCCCTTCTCCTCCTTCTGCCATATATAGATGTTTTTCTCATATCCGACACCTGAGTGTCAAGATGCAAAAAAAGCGCGAGGAGACCTGGTGTTGTTATGGGAGAAAAATCAGGGTCACTGAGAATTCTTCGCACCAGGCCCGAAAAGGGTCATCCTCAGCGGCGTTTGACCGCAACTGAGTAGATCTCCTGCGCCGTCTTGGGTGTGCCGTCCCGTCCCTTGTACTCCCTTGTGTGTGCATAGCCGACCACCTCGACCTCGTTGCCCTTGACCAGCTCGCCGGCTTCGGCTCGCTTCTGGAGTGCTTGAGCACGGTCACCGAAGGCCAACACGTCCTGCCACTTGGTCGTGCCGTCCTCAAGGTGAATCGCCAGGGGGAACTTGGCTATGAGCTTGCCGCCCGCGGTCTCCCGGACGGTGGGCGTTCGTCCGATCCTTCCGATGAGCTTGACCCGCTCGGCACCGGCCTCCGCGGTCTCTTGCTTGGCCTGCTGGTCCTGGTCTCGCAGACGCGCGGCATGATCGAGCGGGTGCTCGTCCTCCGGTTTGTCGGTGGTGCCTGGTTCCTGAGGCGTCGGTGCGGGCTCCGCGCTGACGCTGACTTGCTGGATCATCGGGCGAACGTCAGGGAAGGCACCCAGTGAACGTTCGGGCTTTTCAGGAGGCTTGGACGCAGAGACAACACCGTCCGGCTGGGACTCGGCCTCTTCGGCTGGGGTCTGAACTGCCTCGCTACGCGTAATGATCTGCTCGGTGTCCTTGACCTCGTCGGGCAAGCCGGGAACCGACACAGGCCCTGTATCGACCTGATATCCCATGGTCATGCCGCCGTCAGGGCTCAGAGACACCGTGGAGTGCTCGTGGTCTGAGTCCTTCTGGAGGAAGACGATCCCCTCGTCCTCAACTCTGGGGAGCATGCCCCCGAACAGCTCGATCCGAGCGCTCTTGGTGGTGATACGAGAAACGCCGCTCTGGGGGAAGGTGTCAAGACTTAAGAAGCTGCCGTTACTCCGCACCTGAAAGTGCTGTCCATCGCCGTAGGCGGGATCGGTTACCTCTTGGGCCTGGGTGCCTAGTGCTTTCGCAACGGCCGGCGCATCAAAGTTCTTCGCTTGTTCTGGTTCTCGTTCTGCCATATGAGGACGGATTATAAACGGTGAGATCCGGCAAAGATGTAAGCTGGATTACAAGCCATAGAAGCGCCCATACAGCAAAAAAGGCCGCAAAAACCCAACTTTGCGACCAAACTTCAAGCTATTGCGTTATCGGAAAATCTTAACGCCAGAAAAGAACGACCCGACAGGCTCCCTAGGGGTCTGGGTCGGAGTCATCTTCCAAACCGTAGATGGCGATTTGACCTGGGGGTCGACCACCGGCTTCGTTATCGGTTCTCTGGCGGCAACGCCAGCATTCTCATCCGCAGGCTTGCTCATAATATTCCTCCAGATTCGCCGAGTAAGCCCTTTTTCTTTATTCATATATGCATACATGATACCAGTTGCCCCGACGGAAAACAAGACCCCGTGTCCTTGTGGTGGGCTGGAAGGATGAAGCGATTGGGCTGAAATGGTGAAACTGTGGCGAAAATGTTGCCGCTTTCTCCCTTTAGGGGGATGTGGCTCCCGGAGGAAGCCGGTTGAGATCGCTCTAAGGGGACCAGGCGATGGCACAAGCTGAAGGGGGCAACCCCGAAGAGACCACCGTTGACCTGCGCATCCATGAGATGCGGGACAAAGTTGTCTGTGACCTATTGCTCCACCGCCAAGAATGGCGAACGCGCGCAGTCGAACGAATTGACCTCCCAAGCGCGTTGTGGGCGGAAAGGAGAAGGTCCACTCAGGTCGCTCCCTTGAGGGAATTTCTACAAGGGTATGTCGGTGACGATGACACGCATGCTGAGCTGTACCTCCCCATCGGGAGTTTCCGAAGAGGTCTCCTGCTCGACTTTGACCTCACAGTGGCGGGTAAACCCGCATATCTGCTTCCTCGTGGAGCGCATGGCTATTTCCAGAGTCAATACCTTAAGTATCTAGCAGCTGCATTTGGGACTGAACTCGACGACGGTCTTGTGGACATGATGCGCGAAATTTGTCAACTAACACTCGGATCCTGGCGCTCGATCCATAGGGATGAGCCGCGGAAGCGGCGAACCTCAACGGGACTCAGTGAATTGATGTGCGAGTATCTTGCAAGTAAAGGGCTAGCTGAGAGGTTTGAAAAGCAGACTCTAACTGTCGATATTCAGGCGCTGGAGTGCGCTATCGCGCCATTGCAAGCCCTGGTGAGGAGGAATGCCCCTTCGGATATTGATAGCCCCGCAGAGTATCCGTTGCTGGCCTTGCCGTATCTTGAGGAAAGTCAGGTTCCAAGTGTAAACGCCGCCCTCGTCCTACTGGAAAAACTTCGAAACTCGCTGACTGAAGCCGAGGTTGTCGCTAATCGTATCCCGGTTGAGCAGCCCAATTATGCGGAGAAGTACGTGACTACCTATTCCGATTCTGGGCGCCACTGGGAGGGGCTTGCGGAATGTGTGGTACCCCTTGATGGTCCTTTCATGGTCAAGGTCGCACACAAGACTGCGCTGCGTTTCAGGAAGCCAGAGAATGGCATCCACGACGATTCTGCTCGGAGCCTAAGTTGGCGACGGGCAAGGGTTCATCAGCTCGTTGATTTTGCGGATGCGCAATCCAATCACGTGAATATCCGTGTCACAGACACCAATCTCAGGCTGATCCCTCGCAAGTGGGAGACGTTCGATGAGTCATACGCATCCAACCTCAAAGGGGTAACGGACAGCGGAGAAGCTACCGAAGAAGTGATCGTCTTCTACGATGCTAAGCCTGAAAGGAGGAATAGGCTTTGGGTCGAATTTGCGGTCCGACCAGCCGGCATCGTTATCGCAGCGAACACTGTAATCTCAGTGCTAATGGCTACTGCCATCGCTGGCCTCCTTGTTCTGGTGTTCCATGCCTTCAGTGTGGGAGGAGACAAGAAGCTTTCAGGTAATGATGTCGCTGTGCTCCTCGTTCCTTCCGCTGTTGCAGCAGCACTATTGCTTGTCCGGCAAACCACAACGCTGGGTGCGGTCATCAATAAGAAGGTCCATGTAGGGGCAGCTATCATGCTCGGCATCCTTTGGCTTTTGACAGTGGTCCTCTATGTGTGCGAAAGAATCTCTTTCGGTGAGCTCCAGATGTGAAAACCGGCTATTAGCGATCTCCGTCACAGACGTATAGAGCGAGGCTGGTGATCTGAAGTGGCTGCCGCATCTGAGAGACCGGCCGGCTAGTAGGCTGAGATGAAATCAGGTTCCTCTCCTACAAAACCGCGAGTGCTGACGCCAGCCACACTGAGCGTGGGCGGGATCCTGGTTCCCCGCTTCGCGGGACGCAGTACGACCGGGGCGTACTCCTCAGGGGGCATACCTGGCGCCCGAATGGATCCTCTGCTTTTGACAGAGGCGGCAACCCGGCGTTGCCTGAAGGTGACTTCTGGAGTTGTGACGGAAGTGGGCGCTGCGCTATGAGGCGGGTTGGACATAGAAAGAGGCGATCGCCGGCCGAGCATCCACCTTGGCTCGCGTCAATGCTGCGGCAGACAGTTCTCTGGCTGGTCTTGCTATGGCTGTCTTCGAGGAAAGGGAAGTGTGCTGTGAGTACTGCGCCAGAACCTGAGGATGCCAAGCAGCAGGAAAAAGTAGACCGAGACTTGGCTGGGATTGCAAAAATCCTGGCGGGTGTTTTCCTTGCAATCGCAGGTGTTGGCACAGCCTTCGGGCTCTCGCAAGACTCTCTGTTGGTGGCGGTCAACAACGACCTAGGGCTGTTCATCGGTGTAGGCATCCTGGCGCTCCTCGCGGTCGGCCTCAGCGTTGTATCGCTGTTCTTCAGGAACGACAAAAGTGGGAACGTTTGGCAAGTCGGCCTTCTGGCTGTAGGAGTAGCTGCATACCTTGCAGCGTTGGTGCTGGTGATTGCTGCAGTGGCAAATTATGCGACGGGTCATGGGCGACCCAATGTCTCCAATTTGTCCGTCACCTACGGCTCACCGCTGAAAGTTAATTTCACGGTTCATGCTGATGGTGTGAACAACGATAAGATGGTCATCGTTGAGGTCGAGGCGTTCAAAGACAAGGTCGCGATGAGCAGTAATCCGCTATACCGCACGGCCCTCCACGCGGACGACAAGGGTGACATCGAGCAAAAAGTCGAGTTCGTGATGGAGCAAGGCGACGCAACGCGTCTCACCATCCGAGCGTTTGAGGATCATGGAAGCAAGGGCGGTGAGACCTGCGAGGCGAGCCAGACTTCGCACAAGCTCGGATGCGCGACGGTACTCCTTCCCCCACCCGTTCCTGTCGCGAAGAAGCAGTAATCGAATCAAAGCAAGGATGAACCGTCCGCCTGCATTTTAGTTGGGGTGAGACGTCCACTGGTGGTAGGAACTGAGCCAAGGAGCAGAGATGGCAACGTACCGCTTGAAGAATGGCCACACCACCATCGACCCTCGGTTGGACCGAATTCCCCAGCCAGATGAACGGAACAACAACTACCCGATTCGCGAGTTGGTCACAGAGCAGGCTTCCTTGCGTTCTGCAGGTTGGGCTTGCTCATCGTGGCTGGACCAAGGCAACGAAGGCGCCTGCGTCGGATTTGCGTGGTCCCACGAGTTGATCGCGACCCCGGTTAAGGTCAAGAAGGTGGACGCTTCCTTCGCCCGTACCATCTATCACGAAGCCCAAGGGTTGGACGATTGGCCTGGAGAGGCGTACTCGGGCACCTCGGTGCTTGCCGGAGCCAAAGCGGTGGCCGCACGCGGCTACATGGAGGAATATCGCTGGGCCTTCGGAGTGCAGGGCTTCGGCGTAGTCGC
>NZ_JAGGOT010000056.1 GCF_018614195.1 Streptomyces sp. ISL-43 | reverse complement strand
TGAACTCCAGACAGGACCTAGAACAGCACCCGCGCGAGCGCCGTGCGCGCCGAGGTGACGAGCGGGCTGTCCGGCCCGACCGCATCGAACATCTCCAGCAGGCGCACCCGTACGGCGTCGCGGTCCTCACCGGACGTCACCCGCACGGTGTCGACCAGGCGCCCGAAGGCGTCCGCCACGTGACCGCCGACCAGGTCCAGGTCGGCGGCGGCGATCTGCGCCGCCGGATCGCGCGGGTTCTCGGCCGCCGCCGCGCGCACCGCCTGCGGGTCCATGCCCTTGACCCGGACGAAGAGCTCGGCCTGCGCCAGGCCCAGCTTGGCCTCGCTGTTGCCCGGGTCGGCCGCCAGTACGTCCTTGTAGGCGCGCACCGCTCCGTCCAGGTCGTCGGCGTCCAACGCGGCGACCGCCGCGTCCAGCAGGGAGTCGTGCGGACCGGCCGGCTCCTCGTCGGCTTCCGGCCCTGCGCCCGGGGCGGCGCCCTCGGCGGCGGGGTCCACCGCGACACCGAGAACCCCGAAGCGCTCCTCGGCGATCTGGACCAGCTGGGCCAGGACCGCTCGGACCTCGTCCTCGGGCGCGAAGTCCTGGAACAGCGGCATCGCCTGGCCCGCGACGAGCGCGAAGACGGCGGGCAGGGCCTGGATGCGGAACTCGCGGATCAGGTTCTGGCTGGCCGCGACGTCGAGGGCGGCCAGGGCCAGGCGTCCGTTCGCCTCGACCGTGAGCCGCTCCAGCAGCAGGCTCAGCTCCCGGCCCTGGTCGAAGCCCTCGGCGCGGAAGTCGAGAATGACCGGAACCTCGCCCGAGAGCGGGACGACATGGCTCTCGAACTGGGTCTCGTCGGTGTCGAAGACGAGCGCGGACGGCGGGACGGCCCCGGCGGACGCGGGCGCACCGCCCTGAGTGGCCTTGCGGGCCGCCTCGGCCCGGGCCTGCTCGGCCTTCGCCTTGGCCTCGCCGGCCGCCTTCACCGCGGCGAGGTCGACGACGCCGCTCATGGACATGTTTCTGGGCTGCATGCGTACATCCTCCCCCGTGCGCGCGTGCCGACGAAAAAGATCGGCCGAAACGAACCGATCGCGGTACCTGCCGTGCGGCGCCGCCGCGCCCTTCGTACCGTTCGTGCTCTTCTCGTGCTGTTCGTGCTGTTCGTGCTCTCGTGCTCTTCGTGCGGTGGCGCCGGGTCCCCACCTGGCGCCGGTAGCTCTTCGCGTGGTTGCCGCTCTTACGCTACGAGTCGTAGCGTAACTCCCTTCGCCCGACGGTGCCCCGTGATCTGAAGCACACCAGACGGGGCCCCCGGCCGTTCCCCTACCGGCGGGTATGGTCTCGGCCATGCGCAACCCCAGTTCAGCCACTTCTTCCCCGCCCGGCCGCACCGGCCGCCCGCGCAGCGCCGCGGCGGACGCCGCGATCCTGGCCGCGACACGGGACGCGCTGGTGGAGCTGGGCTGGTCCAAGCTGACGATGGGGGACGTCTCCGCCCGGGCCGGGGTCGCGAAGACCACCCTCTACCGCCGCTGGTCCGGCAAGAACGAACTGGTCGTGGACGCGGTCGCGGAGCTCTTCGACTCCCTCGAACTGCCCGACCGGGGCTCGCTCGAAGCCGACATCGAGTACGTGGTGCTCCGGTTCGCGGAGCTGCTGCGCCGCCCGGAGGCCCGTACGGCCCTGATGGCGGTCGTCGCCGAGTCCACTCGGGACGAGGCCCTGCGGGACCGGATCCGGTCGGCGATCGTGGACCGGCAGAAACGTCTCGTCGTACTGGGCCGCGAACGGGCGCAGGCCCGGGGCGAACTCCCCTACGAGGAGGACGAGTCCGTCGCCGCCCGCACCACGGACCTCATCTTCGACGTGATCGCGGGCACGGTCGTGCACCGCGCGCTGGTCAGCTCCGAACCGGTGGACGAGCTGTGGGTGGCCACCTTCACCACCCTGCTCATGCACGGCCTCCAGGGCTCCGCCGCCGGCCCTTCCGGCCCCGCACCGGCGGTGTGATCACCGCGGGCCGGCCGTCCGACAGGGGCAGGAAGTCCGGGCACCAGGCCGGGGCGGCCATGATCAGCGCCTCCGAGCGCGGATTGTGGCCCGGCCAGGGCCTCGGGCGGCCCGGCCACCGCGCCCAGCGCAGACTGTCGGCCTCCTCGGGCGGCAGCAGCCCGCAGGCCACCAGGGCCGCGCGGCCCACTTCCAGCCCGGCGAGCCGGTAGCCGTACTCCGAGGAGTCGACGTCGTGGAAGCCGGCGTCGGTGAGCAGCACCGAGGCCGCCACCCCCTCCAGCCCGCGCAGGATGCCCGCCCGCACGCAGGGCACGTAGACCTCGGGCAGCCGCCCGGCGGGCACGGCGTCGAGGACCTCCGTCAGCCCGCCGGGGCCCGGCGGCTCGAAATCGGCGGCGATGTACGCGTACGGCCCGCAGCCGGTCTGCATGACCACGCGGGCGCTCACCCCGTAGACGGGGGCGGGAAGGTGGCGGCCGGTCATGGCCGCCACCTTAGGGCCGGGGACCGTCTCGTCGGCAAGACACCCCCTAAGGGGCCGTCAGAAGCCGGGCGGCTCCGTATACGTTCCCCACTCGTCCCGCAGCAGGTTGCAGATCTCGCCCATCGTGGCCTCGGCGCGCGCCGCGTCGAGCATGGCCGGGATCATGTTCGACCCGTCCCGGGCGGCGGCCAGCATGGCGTCCAGCGCGGCCGTCACCTTCGCGTCGTCCCGGCCCGCCTTGCGCTCCGCGAGCTCCCGTACCTGTACGCGCTCCACCTCGTGGCTGACCCGGAGGATCTCCAGGTCGCCGGTGACCGATCCGTGGTGGACGTTGACGCCGACGACCCGCTTGTCGCCCTTCTCCACCGAACGCTGGTACTGGAAGGCCGACTCGGCGATCTCCCCGGTGAACCAGCCGTCCTCGATGCCCCGCAGGATGCCCGAGGTGATCGGGCCGATCGGGTGCTGCCCGTTCGGGTGCGCGCGCAGTCCGCGCTCCTTGATCTGCTCGAAGATCTTCTCGGCGTCGGCCTCGATGCGGTCGGTGAGCTGCTCGACGTACCAGGAACCGCCCAGCGGGTCGGCCACGTTGGCGACGCCGGTCTCCTCCATCAGCACCTGCTGCGTGCGCAGGGCGATCTCGGCGGCCTGCTCGCTCGGCAGCGCGAGGGTCTCGTCGAGCGCGTTGGTGTGCAGCGAGTTGGTGCCGCCGAGGACGGCCGCGAGGGCCTCCACGGCGGTCCGGACGACGTTGTTGTAGGGCTGCTGGGCGGTGAGCGAGACCCCGGCCGTCTGGGTGTGGAAGCGCAGCCACATCGTCTTCTCGGACTTCGCCCCGTACACCTCCTTCATCCAGCGGGCCCAGATCCTGCGGGCGGCGCGGAACTTGGCGATCTCCTCGAAGAAGTCGAGGTGCGCGTCGAAGAAGAAGGAGAGCCCGGACGCGAAGTGGTCCACGTCCAGCCCGCGCGAGAGGCCCAGCTCCACGTACCCGAAGCCGTCGGCGAGCGTGTACGCGAGCTCCTGCGCGGCCGTGGCCCCGGCCTCGCGGATGTGGTAGCCGGAGACGGAGAGCGGCTTGTAGGCGGGGATGCCGTTCGCGCAGTACTCCATGAGGTCGCCGATGAGGCGCAGGTGCGGCTCGGGTTCGAAGAGCCACTCCTTCTGGGCGATGTACTCCTTGAAGATGTCGGTCTGGAGCGTCCCGTTGAGCAGGGCCGGGTCGACGCCCTGCCGCTCGGCGGCGACGAGGTACATGCAGAAGGCGGGCACCGCGGGCCCGGAGATGGTCATCGAGGTGGTGACGTCGCCGAGCGGGATGTCCTTGAAGAGGACCTCCATGTCGGCGGCGGAGTCGATGGCGACCCCGCAGTGGCCGACCTCGCCCAGCGCGCGCGGGTCGTCGGAGTCCCGGCCCATGAGGGTCGGCATGTCGAAGGCGACGGAGAGCCCGCCGCCGCCGGCGGCCAGGATCATCTTGTAGCGCTCGTTGGTCTGCTCGGCGTTCCCGAATCCGGCGAACTGCCGGATGGTCCAGGTCCGCCCCCGGTAGCCGGTGGCGTGCAGTCCCCGGGTGTACGGGTACTCGCCAGGCCAGCCGATGCGCTCGAACCCCTCGTACTTGTCGCCGGGCCGCGGCCCGTAGACGGGATCGACGTCATCCCCGGAGAGCGTGGTGAAATCGGCCTCGCGCTTGCGGGCCTTGTCGTAACGGGCCTGCCAGCGACGGCGGCCCTCCTCGATGGCGTCAGCGTCCATACCCATGAATTTACTAGGACGTCCTAGTAAATGTCGATGGCCTACCCCCGGAGAGTCCTCTCCGGGGGTAGGCCATCGGTCACACGGTCAGGCGCGGGCGCCGGCCAGGCCGCCCTCGACGAGGGGCTCGACCTCGGCACGGATCTTGCGCTCGACGAAGAACGCGGCCAGCGGGATCGTGCCCGAGACCAGCACCCACAGGAGCTTGCCGAACGGCCACTTGGCCTTGGAGCCCAGGTCGAAGGCGAACACCAGGTAGATCATGAACAGCACACCGTGCGCCTGCGAGACCGCGAAGGTCAGGTCGGCGCCGGTGTCGAAGCCGTACTTCGCCACCATGCAGGAGCAGAGGATCAGGAGCATGACCGCGGTCACGTAGGCCATGACGCGGTAGCGGGTCAGCACGCTTCGTTTCATGCCGTCGAGCCTAGCCGTCCGTTTTGCACGATCTTGCAGCGGGCCGCCCCGGCCGGAGCTGCGGCTAGTTTTCCTCGAAGTCGGCCGCGGCCACCCTCAGGGGACGCAGGAGCGCGAAGATCTCCCCGCACTCCTCGGCGTCGTAGGCGCCCAGTCCGAAGTCGACCTCCATCAGCGCCTTGGTCGCCGCCTCGACGACCTCGCGGCCCTTGTCCGTGATCGACGCGAGCGTGCCGCGGCCGTCGTTCGGATTCGGGCGCCTGGCGACGAGGCCGGACTTCACCAGCCGGTCCACCGTGTTCGTCACCGACGTCGGGTGGACCATCAGCCGCTCGCCGATCTTCGACATCGGCAGTTCCCCGGCCTTGGAGAAGGTCAGCAGCACCAGCGCCTCGTACCGCGCGAAGGTCAGCCCGTACGGCTTGACGACCGCGTCGACCTCCCCGAGCAGGATCTGGTGCGCCCGCATGATCGAGGTGATCGCGGCCATCGAGGGCACCGGACCCCAGCGCTGCTGCCACAGTTCGTCGGCGCGGGCGATCGGGTCGAAGGGAAGGCTGAGCGGTTTCGGCACGCACCAGACCCTACCGGGCGGTCATTTGGCGGCGGGACCCGTCTCACGCTTCGATCCTCCCGTCCGGCGCACCCCCGCGAGCAGCAGCAGGACGACCCCCGTGCCGAGGACGGCGGCGCCCGTGACGACCACGTGGACGGGCAGGAACTCGGCGGCGACGCCGGCCAGCGCCATGCCGACGCCCTGCAGGGTCATCAGACCGGTGCTGAGCAGCGTCATCGCCCGGCCCCGCAGTTCGGCGGGGACGGCGTCGACGTACCACTGGTCGAGTCCGAGGGTGTACGCGTGGGACAGCCCGGCCAGCACGAGCGCGGCCGCCAGCAGCGCCACGCCGGGCCGGACCGCGTACACGAGCAGGGGCAGCAGTCCCGCGGCCGCGAGCGGAGCCGTGATCCGCGAACGCGTTCGGGCGGTGAGCGCGGAGCCCGCCCACAACTCCCCGGCGATCGCGCCGACCGGCATCGCGCACATCAGCAGCCCGAGCACGGCCGTGGAGGCGCCGGCCCCGGCGGCGTACGGGGTGAGCAGTGCCTCGGGGACGACGAAGAAGAGCGGCGGCAGCCAGCACAGCAGGGTCAGCGCCCGCAGCCGGGGCTCGCCCAGGACCGAGCGCAGTCCGGCGAGCGGCGAGGTGCGCGGGCCGTCGGCGGCGGCGCGGGCGGGCCGGTCCCGGGTGCCGAGGCGCAGCAGCAGGGCGGAGCCGAGGAAGCCGGCGGCCGTCAGGACGATCGCCCCGCGCGGGGCGAGGACGGTG
The DNA here is from genome assembly GCF_018614195.1 of Streptomyces sp. ISL-43. Lineage (GTDB taxonomy): Bacteria > Actinomycetota > Actinomycetes > Streptomycetales > Streptomycetaceae > Streptomyces. The sequence continues at coordinate 62,090 of NZ_JAGGOT010000056.1, read as the reverse complement.
AGCAGCAGCCCGCCGAGTCCGAAGCCGATGAGCTGGGCGCTCTGGGCCACCATGCGCAGCAGCGAGCGGCCCAGTACGTACGCCTCACCGTCGCCGAGGATGTCGGCCAGCGAGGCGCTGCGGGTGCCCTGGAAGAGCGGCGCGACGAAGGCCATGGCGCAGCGCAGTACGAGGAGCAGCGCGACCGGGGTGCCGGGCGCGGCCATGGCCGCCGCGCAGGCCGCGCAGAGCAGGTCGCAGCCGACGAGTACACGACGGGCGGGGAGTCGGTCGGCGACCGGGGCGAGGAGGGTGCCGCCGAGGGCGTAGGGGAGGAAGCCGAGGGCGAAGGTGAGCGCGCTCATCAGGGGCGAGCCGGTGGCGCGGTAGACGAGGACGGTGAGGGAGATCTCGGCGATGACCACGCCGAGTACGGACAGCAGGTGCGCGGCGAAGACGGGCCGGAACTCGCGGACGCGGAAGACGGGGCGGTAGCCGGTCGCGGCGGCTGCTTCGGTACCGGCTCCGGCATCGGCGGCGGCTTCGGTATCGGCGGCTCCGGCTCCGGTCCGGTTGACGGTTGACATACGGGTCACCGTGGCGGGCCGTAGGCTGGGGGGACAGAGATTCGCCCTCACCCGAATCATCCGAGCGGTGCGAACCGTCCGAGTCGTGCGAACGATCCGAGTCGTGCGAACCGTCCGAGACTCCATCGGAGCCCGCGCCCGTGCCCTTCCACTTCCGTTTCGGTCCGGCGGATCTGCTGCGCTGCCGGTTCTCCCTCTCACCGCGCTGGGAGACCCAGGAGGCGGTACGGGTCCTCCTCCAGCCTCGACGCCACGCCTACCACCTGCCCTGGCTCCGGCAGATCCGCGCGGCCGCGGCCGGCCTGGACCTGCGGCCGCTGTGGCTGCTGATGCCGGACGCCGGGCACAATCCGGACTTCCTCAGCCCGCCGCCGACGGGCCCGTCGGTCACCTTCGAGGAGGAGCTCGCGCGGGTCCGGGCCGCCGATCCCGGGGCGGCGCGGGAGGACCTGCGGCGCTCCCTGGCCTGCACTCCGGGCGCGCTGGAGAGCGAGGCCGGGCAGCGGATGCTGGCGGATCCGGCGCGGGCCGTCCAGGAGCTGGCCGATCTGTACGAACGGGCCTGGCTGGCGCTGGTCGCCCCGCACTGGCCCAGGCTGCGCGCGCTCCTGGAGGCGGACATCCTGTTCCACTCCCGGCGGCTCGCGGCCGGCGGGCTGGAGGAGCTGTTCGACGGCCTCCACCCGGACCTGCGGTGGTCCGGGAACACCCTGACGATCGACCGCCGCAACCACCACGACCGCTCGCTGGACGGCCAGGGGCTCCTCCTCATGCCGAGCGCGTTCGTCTGGCCGGAGGTGGTCGGCGGCTACGACCCGCCGTGGCAGCCGACGCTGGTGTACCCGGCCCGGGGCATCGGCGGACTGTGGACGGCCTCTGCGGGCCCGACCCCGCAGTCGCTGTCCCGACTGCTGGGCCGGGCCCGCGCGGACATCCTGTGCGCGCTGAGCGACCCGGCCTCGACCACGGCCCTGGCCCACCGCCTGTCGCTGGCCCCCTCCACGGTGTCGGCCCACCTGAAGGCCCTCCGCGCGGCGGGCCTGCTCATCTCCTCCCGCCACGGCCACCAGATCCTCTACGAACGCACCCCGCTGGCCATCGCCCTGATCAGCCCGTCCGGCGTTTGAGGCACGGCGTCCGGGGCTGAGCCCAGGAGGGACGAGCGCCGCGCAGCGGCACACCCGCACCCCCGCATACCCGCACCCCACCCACCCGCACGCGGCGGTGTCGCAGCCCGCCCCAACTGCCCGTTATGTCACGATATCCCGGTCCGCTGCCCGACCCTTCGTCCCGAGGAAGCCGGATGCCAGGCCCCCGCAGAGCCCGCACCCCCCTCACCGCCCTCACCGCCGTCACCGCCGTCGCCACCACCCTCACCCTCGCGCTCATCGCAGCGGCCTGCACCGGATCCCCCGCCGCACAGCCGGAATCCGCACCCCCCGACCGCCCCGCGGCCGCCGGCATCGCCGAGGAGTCCCCGTTCTGGGTGGACCCGCAGAGCGACGCCGCCCGGCAGGTCGCCGCCTGGGAGGCCCAGGGCCGCAACAGCGACGCCCAGGTGCTGCGCCGGATCTCGGACCGGCCGATGGCCCTGTGGGCGCCCGGGGCGGATCCCGGCCCCGAGATCCGAAGGGCCCGCGCGAGCGCCCGCGCCGCCGGCCGCACGCTGGTGCTCACCGCGTACAACATCCCGTACCGCGACTGCGGCCGGCACTCGGCCGGCGGCGCCCGGGACGCCTCCGCCTACCGCAGCTGGATCGGCGCCTTCGCCGACAACATCGCCGACAACAAGGCCCTGGTCATCCTGGAGCCGGACGCGATCCCGCACCTCGTCGACGGCTGTACCCGGGCCGGGCACGGCGACGAGCGCCTGCGGCTGCTCTCCGAGGCCGTCGACCGGCTCAAGCGCAACAAGAACACCAAGGTCTACCTGGACGCCGGCAACCCGGGCTGGATCCCGGACCCGGCGAAACTGGTCGACCCCCTCTACAAGGCCGGGCTCGAGCACGCCGACGGCTTCTCCCTCAACGTCTCCAACTTCCAGCCCAGCGCCGCCGGCCGGGAGTACGGCGCCGAGCTCTCCAAGGCCACCCGGGGCAAGCACTTCGTCATCGACACCAGCCGCAACGGCGAAGGCCCGCTCGGCGGCAGCCGGCAGCAGGCCTGGTGCAACCCGCCGGGCCGGGCCCTGGGCGCGCCGCCGAGCGACAGGACGGGGGACCCGCTCGTGGACGCGTACCTCTGGATCAAGCGCCCCGGCGAGTCCGACGGCCCGTGCCGCGGCGGCCCGCCGGCCGGCAAGTGGTGGCCCGACTACGCCCTGGGCCTGGCCCGCCGCTCCACGGACTAGCGGGCCTGGTCGGCGGAGCCGGCCCGGACCCGTACCCACTTCGCCACCGACGGCGTGCCGTCCGCGTCCGTCACGAAGAGCATGTACCAGCCGGGCGGGACCAGTGTCGGGTCCCGCCGGCACGGTGAGAAAGGAGTCGGTGCACGGGTAGTAGAACTGCGCCTTGTGGATGTCGCCGGCGCCGCGGCCGCGGTAGTCGGCGGAGCCGCCGGTGATGAAGACGGAGTCGTCGGGCAGCAGCACGCTGCTGAGGTAACGCACGCCCTGCGGCAGCCGGGCGGTCGAGCGGAAGGCGGGGGCGGCCTGTTTGAGGTCCACGATCGCCACGGCCGCGGCCGGCCCCGGCGGCGGCGAACGGAGGGCGGGCAGAGCCGGGAAGACCCGGCGGCGGGGAGCCGGAGAACGCGAACCGCCCCCGGCCGGTGCGGCCGGGGGCGGTTCGGTGAGGTGCGGTGGGGACGTCCCGGGGCGAGGCGGGCGGATCAGCCCCGGGCGAGGTGCCGTTCCACCGTCTCCACCTTGGAGGTCATGCCGTCGGTGACACCGGGCCGGATGTCCGCCTTGAGGATGAAGGAGACCCGGGGCGCGCGCGCCTCCACGGCCTCCACCGCGCGCTTCACCACGTCCATCACCTCGTCCCACTCACCTTCGATGGTGGTGAACATGGCGTCCGTGCGGTTCGCGAGCCCCGACTCCCGTACGACGCGGACCGCGTCGGCGACGTACTCGCCGACCTCCTCGCCCACGCCCAGCGGGGTCACCGAGAAGGCGACCATCATGCGCGGGCCGCCTCGCGGGCACGGGCCGCGAGCACGCCCGCCGCCTCGTCACGCTTGAGCACCCGGTCCCCGTAGAGCCCGCCGAAGGGCACCAGTGCCAGCAGGAAGAACAGCGCGACCTTCTTCAGCGGCCACTTCGCCTTGTTCCAGACATCCAGCAGGAACACCGCGTAGATGACGAACAGGATCCCGTGGACGATGCCGAGCGGCATCATCAGGTAGTCGATGTCCGAGATCCGGCTCAGCACCGAACCGAAGATCAGCAGGGCCGGGAACGACAGCGCCTCCGGTACGGAGATGAGGCGCAGCCGGTGCAGGGCGGAAGCGGTCTTGATGTCCACGTGGAACCTTCGGGGTGGATGCCGGGGGTCCGTCCCAGTGTCTCAGGGGCCCCGGTCGATCTTGTGGCGGGGCCCGTTCCCGGCAGATCGGGGCGCATATCGGCCAACGGGCCCTGTTCGGTCCCGCCCACTGCGGATAACGTCTTCCCGTGGCTCAGTTCCGACTTCAAGGCAGCAAGGTGCTCGCCGTCGACCTGACCGGGGATGCCGTGAAAGCGAAAAACGGCTCCATGGTCGCGTACGACGGCCAGATGGCCTTCAAAAAGATGACCGGCGGCGGCGAAGGCATCCGCGGGATGGTGACCCGGCGGCTCACCGGCGAGCAGATGACCGTGATGGAAGTGCAGGGTCACGGCACCTGCTTCTTCGCCGACCGGGCGAGTGAGATCAATCTGGTCAATCTGCACGGCGACAAGCTGTACGTCGAGTCCAGCAACCTGCTGTGCACCGATGCCGGCCTGCGCACCGGCACCACCTTCACCGGCCTGCGCGGCGGGGCTACGGGCAACGGCCTGTTCACCACGACCGTCGAGGGCAACGGGCAGGCGGCGATCATGTCCGACGGTCCGGCGGTGGTGCTGCGCGTCAGCGCCCAGTACCCGCTCTCCGTCGACCCGGGGGCGTACATCGCGCACACCGGCAACCTCCAGCAGTCCTTCCAGTCCGGCGTGACCTTCCGCACGCTGATCGGCGAGGGCTCCGGCGAGGCGTTCCAGATCCGCTTCGAGGGCGAGGGCCTGGTGTACGTGCAGCCCAGCGAGCGCAACACCATCGGGGGCGACATCTGATGCCGTTCCGCGAGATCAACTCGAAGATGGTCGAGGCCCAGGTCGTACCGGGGCAGAAGATGTACAGCCAGCGCGGCGCGATGCTCGCGTACCGCGGCGAGGTCTCCTTCACCCCGAGCCTGACCGGCGGCCAGGGCGGCGTGATGGGCATGATCGGGCGCCGCGTGGCGAACGAGCAGACCCCGCTGATGGAGGTCGAGGGCAGCGGCACCGTGATGTTCGGCCACGGCGGCCACCACATCCAGGTGATCAACCTGACCGGCGAGACCCTCTACGTGGAGGCCGACCGGCTGCTCGCCTTCGACGGCACCCTGCAGCAGGGCACGATGTTCATGGGCTCGCAGGGAGGGGTCATGGGCATGGTGCGCGGCCAGGTGAGCGGCCAGGGCCTGTTCACCACCACCCTCAAGGGGCACGGCGCGGTGGCCGTGATGGCCCACGGCGGAGTCATCGAGCTGCCGATCACCCCACAGCGGCCCGTCCACGTGGACCCGCAGGCCTACGTCGCCCACCACGGCGAGGTCCGCAACAAGCTGTCCACGGCGCTGGGCTGGCGCGACATGGTCGGGCGGGGCTCGGGCGAGGCGTTCCAGCTGGAGCTGTCCGGACAGGGCGCGGTGTACGTACAGGCCTCGGAGGAGAAGCTGTGACCTACCAGTCCGGACCGAGTGGTCCCGTGACCGGCGGACCGGGAGGCCCGTCGGTCTTCGACCCGTACACCCTGCCGTCCGACGACAACGTCAACGCCTACACCTTCTGCGTGGAGCTCAAAGGGAGCCAGTGGTTCCTGCAGAAGGGCAAGATGATCGCCTACTACGGGCGCGTCGAGTTCAACGGCATCGGCCACGGCCGCTTCGACCGGCTGCTGCGCACCAGCTTCCATTCGCCGCTGCACGCGAGCGACTGGGTGGTCGCCGAGGGGCAGGGCAAGATGCTGCTGGCCGACCGGGCCTTCGACGTGAACTCGTACGACCTGGACAACGGCAACCTGACCATCCGGTCGGGCAACCTGCTCGCCTACCAGCCCACGCTCGCGCTCAAGCAGTCGATCGTGCCGGGCTTCCTCACCCTGATCGGAACCGGGAAGTTCGTGGCGGCGTCCAACGGTCCGGTGGTGTTCATGGAGCCGCCGCTGCGCGTGGACCCGCAGGCGCTGGTGGGGTGGGCGGACTGCCCCTCCCCCTGCCACCACTACGACCACGGGTACATGTCGGGCGTGATCGGCGGCCTGCGCTCGCTGACGGGCATCGGGGGCTCCTCCGGCGAGGAGCACCAGTTCGAGTTCGTCGGGGCGGGGACGGTGCTTCTGCAATCCTCGGAGATGCTGATGGCGGAGCAGGCGGTCGGGGCCGTGGGCGCCGGCGCGGCCACGGGAAACGCGCAGGGCGTCCCCGGGGCCGGGCAGGGTCCGCTCGGCCAGCTGGGCGTTCCGCGGATGCCCGGGCAGCTGGGTGATCTCCAGCGCCGCTTCGGACTGTAGGCCCCACCGCTCGACCCCTCGCACTTTTGTACGCAATTCAACTTCTTAGGTAGAGTTCTTTCATGGAGACCATCGAGACCGAGACGGCCACGAGCTGGCTGAGCGACGCCGAGCAGTGCGCCTGGCGCACCCACCTGGACGTCAGCAGACTGCTGATGCACCAGCTGGAAAAGGATCTCCAGCCCTTCGGGCTCACCAACAACGACTACGAGATCCTCGTGAACCTCTCGGAATCCGAGGACCACCGGATGCGGATGAGCGATCTCGCGACGTCGACCCTGCAGTCCAAGAGCCGGCTCTCCCACCAGATCACCCGCATGGAATCCGCAGGCCTGGTCCGCCGCGTGAACTGCGAGTCCGACCGCCGGGGGCTCTACGCCGTACTCACCCCCGAGGGCATGGAAATGATGCGCAGGGTCGCCCCGCACCACGTGGCGTCCGTCCGCCGGCACTTCATCGACCTGCTCCCGCCGGACGCCCTCGCGGCCCTGCGCGCCTCGCTCGGCCCGGTCGCGGACCACCTGCGCGCGGGCCGCGGCAAGGCCTGAGTCCGGGGCGCTCGGCGCGCCCGTCCCGGCGGATCACCGGACAATGGTGCGTAACGCACTCGCTGCCGGCCCCGCCGAGCAACCGTAGGCGCACGTGGCCGGCCTGAGGAGGTCCAGCCATGCAGCGCAACACGTACGTTTCGGCGGCCGCGGCGATGGTCCTCGCACTGGGAGGCCCGGTCGCGGCTGCGGCGACGGCATCCGCGGACACCGCGACGGCCCTGCCGACGGCCACGGCCGCGCGCGCCGACGTGACCGCCGAGGCGGCGGCCGCGGCGGCCCTGAAGGCCCACCCCGGCGTGATCCAGTCCCTCGACCGCGACGGCGCCGTCTGGCACGTGGACGTGATCAGCAAGGACGGCACCCACTCGGAGCTGGAGGTGGACGCCGCGAGCGGCAGCGTCACCAGGGAAAACCAGGACGACGAGCAGCGGGCCGACGAGTACGCCGCGCTGCTCGCCGCGAAGGTGACCGCCGAGCAGGCCATGAAGACGGCCCTCGCCGCCCACCCCGGCAAGGTCTGGTCGGTGCAGTGGGACGACGACGACAACAACGGCCGCGCCGCCTACTGGAACGTCGAGGTCAAGACGACCGACGGAAGGACCCAGAACGTCCACGTGGACACCGCCACGGCCAAGGTGGTCTCGTCCGACTCGGACGGCAACGGGAACGACAACGACGACGGCAACTGACGACGCACGAGAGGAGCCGCGCCCCCGTGACGGGGGCGCGGCTCCTCTCGTACGTTCAGAGCGGGACGGTCAGGCGTTGGGACGCTTTCCGTGGTTCGCCTTCTTCTTCTTGCGGGCTCGCTTCTTGTTGCCGCGCTTCGCCATGAAACCTCCCTGCAGTGGGCATTCCGGGCGTTCGCCAGTCTATGACCGGCCCGCGGGCTCCGCATCCGGTTCCGTGAGAGTCGCCAGCAGCGCGTCCGAAGCCGCGTACGGGTCCAGCTCGCCGCCCGCGACCCGCGCGGCCAGGGCGTCGAGGTGGGCGTCGCCGCGCAGGTCGGCCAGCCGGGCCCGCAGCGCGGTGATCGCGATCGTCTCGACCTCGCGCGCCGCCCGGGCCGTGCGGCGCTGCGCCAGCACCCCGCGCTCGTCCATCCACGCCCGGTGCTTCTCCAGCGCCTCGACCAGCTCGTCGATGCCCGTGCCCCGCGCCGCGACCGTCTTCACGATCGGCGGCCGCCAGTCGCCCTTGCCCCGGGACTCCCCGAGGCTCAGCATGTGGTTCAGCTCCCGGGCGGTGGCGTCCGCGCCGTCCCGGTCGGCCTTGTTGACCACGTAGACGTCGCCGATCTCCAGGATGCCCGCCTTCGCGGCCTGGATCCCGTCGCCCATCCCCGGGGCCAGCAGCACCACCGAGGTGTCGGCCTGCGCGGCGATCTCCACCTCCGACTGCCCGACCCCGACCGTCTCGACGAGGATCACCTCGCAGCCGGCCGCGTCCAGCACCCGGATCGCCTGCGGGGCGGCCCAGGCGAGACCGCCCAGGTGGCCGCGGGTGGCCATGGAGCGGATGTACACCCCCGGGTCGGAGGCGTGGTCCGACATCCGCACCCGGTCGCCGAGCAGCGCGCCCCCGCTGAACGGCGAGGACGGGTCGACGGCGAGCACGCCGACCCGCTTGCCGGCCTGCCGGTAGGCGGAGACCAGCGCCGAGGTGGTCGTGGACTTGCCCACGCCCGGGGAGCCCGTCAGGCCCACCACGTACGCGTTGCCCGTGAGCGGCGCCAGCGCCGCCATCACCTCGCGCAGCTGCGGGGACGCCCCCTCGACCAGCGAGATCAGCCGGGCCACCGCCCTCGGCCTGCCTTCGCGGGCCTGGGCCACCAGCTGGGGGACGTCCACCGCCGTCATAGGTGCTGCGCTCCTCGGTTCTCGTACGGTTACGGGTGCGGTCGGCCGGCTGCTACGGGACGCGGACGATCAGGGCGTCGCCCTGCCCGCCGCCGCCGCACAGCGCGGCCGCGCCGACCCCGCCGCCGCGGCGCTTGAGCTCCATCGCCAGGTGCAGCACCACGCGGGCGCCGGACATGCCGATCGGGTGCCCCAGGGCGATGGCGCCGCCGTTGACGTTCACCTTTTCCGGGGTCACTCCGAGGTCCTTCATTGACTGCACGGCGACCGCCGCGAAGGCCTCGTTGATCTCGATCAGGTCCAGGTCGGCGACCTCCAGGCCCTCCTTCTTCAGGGCGTGCAGGATCGCGTTGGACGGCTGCGACTGGAGCGAGTTGTCCGGACCGGCCACGTTGCCGTGGGCACCGATCTCGGCGAGCCACTCCAGGCCCAGCTCCTCGGCCTTGGCCTTGCTCATCACGACCACGGCGGCCGCGCCGTCGCTGATCTGCGAAGAGGTGCCGGCGGTGATGGTGCCGTCCTTGGTGAAGGCCGGGCGCAGCTTGCCGAGGGACTCGGCGGTGGTCTCGGGACGGATGCCCTCGTCCTGCGAGAAGACCACCGGGTCGCCCTTGCGCTGCGGGATCTCGACCGGGGTGATCTCGGCGTCGAAGACGCCGTTCTTCTGCGCGGCGGCGGCGCGCTGGTGAGAGGTGGCCGCGAAGGCGTCCTGCGGGGCCCGCTCGATGCCCAGGCGGGTGTTGTGCTTCTCGGTGGACTCGCCCATCGCGATGTTCTCGAAGGCGTCGGTGAGGCCGTCGTAGGCCATCGCGTCGAGCATCTCGATGGCGCCGTACTTGAAGCCCTCGCGGGACTTCGGCAGCAGGTGCGGGGCGTTGGTCATGGACTCCTGGCCGCCCGCGACCACGATGTCGAACTCTCCGGCGCGGATGAGCTGGTCGGCCAGGGCGATGGCGTCGAGGCCCGACAGGCACACCTTGTTGATGGTGAGCGCGGGGACGTTCATCGGGATTCCGCCCTTGACGGCGGCCTGGCGGGCGGGGATCTGGCCCGCGCCGGCCTGGAGCACCTGGCCCATGATCACGTACTGGACCTGGTCGCCGGAGATCCCGGCCCGTTCCAGCGCGGACTTGATGGCGAAGCCGCCGAGGTCGGCACCCGAGAAGGACTTCAGCGAGCCGAGCAGCCGCCCCATGGGCGTGCGGGCCCCGGCGACGATCACTGACGTGGTGTTGTTCGTTCCGGACATGGAGCACAGCCCCTTGAAGATGAGGAGTGAACGAGGGTTTACCCGAATGTACTGAGCGGTACCCGTGCCGTCATCGGCCCGTCAGTGTGATCGCGCGCACGTTGCGTAACCACCCCCGGTAACGCTGCACTGTGTCCATGCTGACAAGAATCGACCACATCGGGATCGCCTGCTTCGACCTGGACAAGACCGTCGAGTTCTACCGTGCCACGTACGGCTTCGAGGTGTTCCACTCCGAGGTCAACGAGGAGCAGGGTGTCCGCGAGGCCATGCTGAAGATCAACGAGACCTCCGACGGCGGCGCCTCCTACCTCCAGCTCCTGGAGCCCACCCGCGAGGACTCCGCGGTCGGCAAGTGGCTTGCCAAGAACGGCGAGGGGGTCCACCACATCGCCTTCGGCACCGAGGACGTCCAGGGCGACTCGGAGGCCATCCGCGGCAAGGGCGTCCGCGTCCTCTACGACCAGCCCCGCACCGGCTCGATGGGCTCCTCGATCACCTTCCTGCACCCCAAGGACTGCCACGGCGTCCTCACCGAACTGGTCACGAGCAACCCCGAGCACTGATGTCCCGTTTCCCCGGCCGGTAGAGTGATGCTGGCTCGGCCGGGGTTCGGTGCGGAGACGGGGGCGGGGCCTGTAACCCCTGCCCCGGTATCTGACACCATTCCCCGGGGGCGTCGTTCAGCGGGCGGACGATGCTCGATCGGGAGTGAGCTTGCGACCAGGGGACGGATGGGACCGCGCTGTGCGGGGCTACGAAAGCCAGGAGAGCCATCAGGCCGAGGCCGACCATCTCTCGCGCTTCGAAGCCGAGATGGAGCGGCTGAAGAAGGAGCGCGGGAAGGCCGTCCAGCACGCCGAGGACCTGGGGTACCAGGTCGAGGTGCTGCGCGCCAAGCTCCACGAGGTACGCCGTAACCTGGCGTCCCGCCCCGCCTACGACGGCGCGGACATGGGCTACCAGGCGGAGCAGCTGCTTCGCAATGCCCAGATCCAGGCCGACCAGATGCGTTCCGACGCCGAGCGCGAGCTGCGCGACGTACGGGCGCAGACGCAGCGCATCCTCCAGGAGCACGCCGAGCACCAGGCGCGGCTCCAGGCCGAACTGCACGCCGAGGCCGTCAACCGCCGCCAGCGCCTGGACCAGGAACTGGGCGAGCGCCGCCAGACGGTGGAAGCCCACGTCAACGAGAACGTGGCCTGGGCCGAGCAACTGCGCGCCCGCACCGAGTCGCAGGCCCGCCGGCTCATGGACGAGTCCCGCGCCGAGGCCGAGCAGACCCTCAACGCCGCCCGCGCGGAGGCCACCCGGGTCGCCGCCGAGGCCCACCGCCGGCTCGCCTCCGAGAACGAGGCCGCGCGTGCCGAGACCGAATCCACGCTGCTGCGAGCCCGCAAGGAGGCCGAGCGGCTGCTGACCGCCGCCTCCGCGCAGGCCCAGGAGGCCACCGAGCACGCGGAGCGGCTGCGCTCCACCACCTCCGCCGAGGCCGAGCAGACCCGGCAGCAGACGATGGACCTCGGGCGGGTCGCCGAGCAGCGCGCCCAGGAGGCCGACGGGGCCCTGCGCGAGGCGCGCGCGGCCGCGGAGAAGCTGCTGGCCGACGCCAAGGAGAGCGCCGCACGGCAGCTGGCCTCGGCGGAATCCGTCAACGAGCAGCGCACCCGTACGGCCAAGGAGCAGGTGGCCCGGCTGGTCGGCGAGGCCACCAAGGAGACCGAGGTCCTCAAGGCCGAGGCCGAGCAGCAGCTGGCCGACGCCCGCGCGGCCGCCGAGCGGCTGCGCACCGAGGCGGGCGAGCAGGCCCGTACGGCCGCGTCCGAGGACGCCGCGGCCCAGCTGGCGAAGGCCGCCCGCACCGCCGAGGAGGTCCTGAACAAGGCCTCGGAAGACGCCCGTGCCACCACCCGGGCGGCGTCCGAGGAGGCCGAGCGGATCCGTGGCGAGGCCGAGGCGGAGGCCGAACGGCTGCGCGCCCAGGCCGCGGCCACGGCCGATGAGCTCAAGGGCGCGGCGAAGGACGACACCGAGGAGTACCGGGCCCGTACGGTCGAGCTCCAGGAGGAGGCCCGCCGGCTGCGCGGCGAGGCCGAGCAGCTGCGCGCGGAGGCCGTCGCCGAGGGCGAGCGGATCCGCGGCGAGGCCCGCCGCGAGGCGGTCCACCAGATCGAGGAGGCGGCCCGCACCGCCGAGGAGCTGCTGGGCAAGGCCCGGGCAGACGCCGACGAGGTGCGCGCCAGCGCCAACACCGAGAGCGAGCGGGTCCGCGGCGAGGCCGTCGAGCGGGCCACCACCCTGCGCAAGCAGGCCGAGGAGACCTTGGAGCGGACCCGCGCCGAGGCCGAGCGGCTGCGCGCGGAGGCCGAGGAGCAGGCGGAGTCGGTACGGGCCGAGGCGGACGCCGCGGCGGCCGTGCGGCGCGAGGAGACCGAACAGGCGCTCGCCGCGAAGCGGGCCGAGGCCGACGAGGAGCTCGTCCGCCTGCACACGGACGCCGAGAGCCGCCTGACGACGGCCGAGCAGACCCTGCGCGACGCCCGGGCGGCCGCGGAGAGCATCCGCAAGGAGACCACCGAGGAGAACGACCGGCTGCGCGCGGAGTCGGCGGAGCGCATCCGCGCCCTGCAGACGCAGTCGGAGGCGGAGGCCGAGCAGCTGCGCACGGACGCGGCGCAGGACGCCGGGCGCGTGCGCACCGAGGCCGAACAGCTCGCGGAGCGGCTGCGCACGGAGGCCGAGTCCGAGTCGGAGCGGCTGCGTTCCGAGGCGCAGGAGACCGCCGACCGGCTGCGCGCGGAGGCCAAGGCCGCCGCCGAGCGGGTCGCGCAGGAGGCCGCGGAGGCGCTGGCCGCCGCGCAGGAGGAGGCAGCGCGGCGGCGCCGGGAGTCCGAGGAGACCCTGGCTTCGGCGCGCACGGACGCGGAGAGCGAGCGGGCGCAGGCCCGGGAGGAGAGCGAGGAGCTCCTCGCCCAGGCCCGCAAGCGCTCCGAGGAGGCCCAGGCCGAGGCGGTCTGGCTCACCGAGGAGGCCGAGCGGCGCGCGTCCGAGGTGGTCGCGGCCGCCGAGGCCACCGCCCAGCAGGTGCGCGAGTCCGTGGCAGGACTGCACGAGCAGGCCGAGGAAGAGGTCGCGGGGCTGCGCAGCGCGGCCGAGCACGCGGCCGCGCGTACCAAGACGGAGGCCGAGGAAGAGGCCGACCGGGTCCGCGGCGACGCCTACGCGGAGCGGGAGCGGGCCACCGAGGACGCGAACCGGATCCGCAGCGAGGCGCGGACCGAGACGGACGCGGCGAAGGCGCTGGCCGAGCGGACGGTCGGCGAGGCGATCGCCGAGGCCGAGCAGCTGCGCACCGACACCGCGGAGTACGCGCAGCGGGTGCGTACGGAGGCCACGGACGCGCTGGCCTCGTCCGAGCGCGACGCCGCCCGAACGAGGGCGGACGCGCGCGAGGACGCGAACCGGATCCGCGGCGAGGCGGCGGAGTCCCTGGAGGCCTCGCGCGCCGAAGGCGGCCGGATCGTCGCGGAGGCGACGGCGGAGGCCGAGCGGCACACCGAGGAGACCCGCGCGGCGAACGCGCTGACCGTCGGCGAGGCCGAGAAGGAGGCCGCGCGGCTCACCGCGGAGGCCGAGGCCGCCGCCGAGGCGACCCGGACCGAGGCCGCCGGCACCCTGGACGAGGCCCGGTCGGAGGCGAACCGGCTGCGCACGGAGGCGGCGGAGCAGGCCGACCGGCTCGTCTCCGAGGCCACCTCGGAAGCCGAGCGGCACACCGAGGAGACCCGCGCGGCCAATGCGCTGACCGTCGGCGAGGCCGAGACCGCGGCCGAGGGGCTGCGGACCGAGGCCGCCGCCGTCCTGGACGGGGCCCGCGCCGAGGCGCAGCGGCTCACGGCCCAGGCGGCGCAGACGCTGGCCGGGGCCGAGCGGGACGCGACGGGGATCCTGGTCGACGCGCGGACCGAGGGCGACCGGCTGGTCGACGAGACGCGCGCGGCCAACGAGGCGACCGTCGGCGAGGCGGCGGCGGAGGCCGGGCGGCTGCGCGGCGAGGCGGCGCGCGTACTGGACGACGCCCGCGCGGAGGGCGGCCGGATCATCGGCGAGGCCACCGCCGAGGCGGACCGCGTCACGGTCGCGGCCAACGAGACGCTGGCGAGCGCCGAGCGGGAGTCCGAGCAGACGCTCGACGAGGCGCGCGCCGAGGCGGGCAGGATCCGTACCGAGGCCGCCGAGCAGGCCGACCACCTGGTCGGCGAGGCCGTGGCGGAGACGGACCGGCTCACCGAGCAGACCCGCAAGGACAACGAGCGCACGGTCGGCGAGGCCGCGAACGAGGCCGAGCGGCTGCGCGCGGAGGCGTCCGAGGCACTGTCCTCGGCGCAGGAGCACGCCACCCGCACCCGGTCCGAGGCCGAGCGGGTCAAGGCGGAGGCGGCCACCGAGGCGGAGCGGGTACGGGCCGAGGCCCGTGCGGAGTCGGAGCGACTGCTCGACGAGGCCCGCGAGGAGGCCAACAAGCGCCGCAGCGAGGCCGCGACGCAGGTCGACCGGCTCATCACGGAGGCGTCCTCGGAGGCCGAGAAGCTCACCGGGGACGCGCAGAAGCAGGCCCTGGCCGCCACGACGGCGGCCGAGGAGCAGGCGGACGCGATGGTCGACGCGGCGCGCAAGGAGGCCGCGCGGATCACCTCCGAGGCGACCGTCGAGGGCAATTCCCTGGTGGAGAAGGCCCGTACGGACGCCGACGAGCTGCTGGTGGGGGCGCGCAGCGACGCGTCGGCCATAAGGGAGCGGGCGGAGGAGCTGCGCGGCCGTGTCGAGGCGGAGGTCGAGGAGCTGCACGAGCGGGCCCGCCGGGAGTCGGCCGAGCAGATGAAGTCGGCCGGCGAGCGCGTGGACAAGCTGGTGCGGGCGGCGACTGAGCAGAGCGTCGAGGCCGAGGCGAAGGCCAAGGAGCTGGTGTCGGACGCGAGCAGCGAGGCGAGCAAGGTCCGCATCGCCGCGGTGCGCAAGGCGGAAGCGCTGCTCAAGGAGGCCGAGCAGAAGAAGGCCGAGCTGGTACGGGTGGCCGAAGGCCGCCTCGCGGAGGCGACGGCGGAGGCCGCGCGGCTCGTCGAGGAGGGCCGGCGCGAGCTGGAGGTCCTGGTGCGTCGGCGCGAGGACATTCAGGCGGAGATCTCCCGTGTCCAGGACGTTCTTGAGGCGTTGGAATCATTCGAGGCGCCTTCGGGTGGCGGAAAGCCCGGAGTCGGCGGCCAGGGCGCGGGGGGCGTGAAGGCCGGTGCGACAGCGGGTTCCACTCGTTCGGGTGGCAAGACGTCAGAGGGCTAGTCAGTGCGCACGACCGTGTGCTCCTGATGGAGGTTCAGGCGAACGAGTGACAAGCATTCTGTCGCCTTGCCACTCAAAAGGGGTGTCATTGTCCAGATCAAACGCGGATTGACTCGATGACACGCCGTCTTGGCGCCTAGGATTCCCCTTAACACCTAACACCTCGCGTAGTACCTCATCGGTCTCATTCGACAGGAACCCCATGAGCGACACTTCCTCCCCCTTCGGCTTCGAGCTCGTGCGGCGTGGTTACGACCGCGGTCAGGTGGACGACCGCATCACCAAGCTGGTCTCCGACCGTGACGGCGCCCTCGGACGTATCAACTCTCTGGAAAAGCGGATCGAGGAGCTGCACCTCGAGACGCAGAACGCCCAGGCCCAGGTGAATGACGCCGAGCCGTCGTACGCCGGCCTCGGTGCCCGGGTCGAGAAGATCCTGCGCCTGGCCGAGGAGGAGGCGAAGGACCTGCGCGAGGAGGCCCGTCGCGCCGCCGAGCAGCACCGCGAGCTCGCCGAGTCGGCCGCCCAGCAGGTGCGCAACGACGCCGAGTCGTTCGCCGCCGACCGGAAGTCGACCGCCGAGGACGAGGGCGTCCGGATCGTCGAGAAGGCCAAGGGCGACGCTTCGACCCTGCGCAACGAGGCCCAGAAGGACGCGGCCTCCAAGCGCGAGGAGGCCGACGCGCTCTTCGAGGAGACCCGCGCCAAGGCCGCTCAGGCCGCCGCCGACTTCGAGACCAACCTGGCCAAGCGCCGCGAGCAGTCGGAGCGCGACCTGGCCGGCCGTCAGGCCAAGGCCGAGAAGCGCCTCGCGGAGATCGAGCACCGCGCGGAGCAGCTGCGCCTGGAGGCCGAGAAGCTCCGTACGGACGCCGAGCGCCGTGCCCGCCAGACCGTGGAGACCGCGCAGCGCCAGGCCGAGGACATCGTGGCCGACGCCAACGCCAAGGCCGACCGGATCCGCAGCGAGTCCGAGCGTGAGCTGGCGGCGCTCACCAACCGCCGCGACTCGATCAACGCGCAGCTCACCAACGTCCGCGAGATGCTGGCGACGCTGACGGGCGCGGCCGTGGCGGCCGCCGCCTCCCCGATCGACGACGAGCCGGTCACCCGCGGCGTTCCGGCCCAGCAGAGCCGCTAGTCGCCGGAAGGCAACACTCCGCTTCAACACCCCGGGCCCTGCGTCACCTATGAGAGGTGGCGTAGGGCCCTCGGGCGTTCTAGCGTGGCGGAATGATCGAGCTTGAGGGCCTTACGAAACGATTCGGCGCGAAAACCGCCGTGGACAACCTCAGCTTCCAGGTCAAACCGGGGGTGGTGACCGGCTTCCTCGGCCCCAACGGGGCGGGCAAGTCGACGACCATGCGCATGATGCTCGACCTCGACAATCCGACCAGCGGTACGGTCCGGATCGACGGGAAGCACTACCGGGACCTGCCGGAGCCACTGAAGTACATCGGGGCACTGCTGGACGCGAAGGCGATGAACGGCGGCCGCAGCGCGTACAACAACCTGCTCTGCCTCGCCCAGTCGAACCGGATTCCGCGCAGTCGGGTCTCCGAGGTGCTCGACCTGGTCGGCCTGACCGCCGTGGCGAAGAAGAAATCGAAAGGATTTTCGCTGGGCATGGGCCAGCGGCTCGGTATCGCCTCCGCGCTGCTCGGCGACCCGGAGATCCTGATGTTCGACGAGCCCGTCAATGGTCTGGACCCGGAGGGAATTCTCTGGATCCGCAATCTCATGAAGGGGCTCGCGGCAGAGGGAAGGACGATCTTCGTTTCTTCTCACCTGATGAGCGAAATGGCGCTGACCGCAGAGCATTTGGTCGTCATCGGACAGGGAAAGCTGCTGGCCGACCTGTCCATGGCCGATTTCATCCAGCGGAACTCCCACAGTTACGTCCGCATGCGCTCGCCGCAGCAGGAACGACTGAAGGACGTCCTGCACGGTGCCGGGATCGACGCCATCAGCGTCCCGGCGACCGGCACGCTGGAGATCAACGGCGTGGAGGCGGAGAAGCTCGGCGAGCTGGCCGCCCAGCACCAGATCGTGCTGCACGAACTCAGCCCGCAACGGGCTTCACTGGAGGAAGCGTTCATGCGAATGACGGCGGACTCCGTCGAGTACCACGCCCACGCACCGGGGGCCCCGGGGCTGCCGCCCGGTCCCGGCACGGCCGCGGACAACCCGGCCCGGCCGGCCGACGTACCCGCCTGGGGCGCCGGCTTCGAGGCGACGCGCAAGGCCGGTGAGTGAGCATGGCCTTCTCCGCCGTCCTCCGCTCCGAGTGGACCAAGATCCGTACGGTCGCCTCCACGAGCTGGACCCTCGCCGTCGCCCTCATCGCCACCGTCGGGTTCAGCGCCGCTTTCTGCGCCCTGGTCAACGCGAGCTTCGACGACATGAGCGAGGTCGAACAGGCCACGTTCGACCCCACCCTGCTGAGCTTCAGCGGGATGCAGTTCGGCCAGCTGGCGATGATCGTCTTCGGGGTGCTGGTCGTCAGTACCGAGTACAGCTCGGGCATGATCCGCACCTCGCTGGCCGCCGTACCCGGACGAGCGGGCTTCCTCCTGGGCAAGCTCGCCGTGGCCACGGCGCTGGCCCTGCTGGTCGGACTGCTGACCAGCTTCCTGTCGTTCTTCCTCGGCCAGGCGATCCTGGGCGACCGCAGCATCGGCATCAGCGAGGAGAACGTCCTGCGCGCGGTGGCCGGCGCCGGCCTGTACATGGCGCTCCTCGCCCTGTTCTCCATGGGCGTGGCCGCAATGCTGCGCAGCTCGGTCGCCTCGATCAGCGTTCTGATCCCGTTCTTCCTGATCGTCTCGAACCTCCTCAGCGGTTTCGAGGCGACCCGTAAGTACGGCCAGTACCTGCCCGACAAGGCAGGATCCAAGATCATGCAGATCGTCCCGGACGCCATGGGCAGCGCCGAGACCCCCTACGGACCCTGGGGTGGTCTCGGGATCATGCTCCTGTGGGTGGCCGCCTCGGTGATCGGCGGCTACCTCGTCCTCAAGAAGAGGGACGCCTGAGGTACTACGGGGGATCCCCGGGTCGATCTCAGGGGCAGCTCAGGGATCCGGCCCGGGACGGAACCGTAGGATCCTCGATATCCTCTTAACCCTTACGCGGGCGAAAGCCGTCCGGGCCTGGCAAGGGGCAGAGCACATGATCGAGGCAGTCGGGCTGACCAAGCGCTTCGGCGCGAAGACCGCCGTCGACGACCTGTCGTTCCAGGTCAGGCCCGGTCACGTGACGGGATTCCTGGGGCCCAACGGCTCCGGGAAGTCCACCACCATGCGCCTGGTCCTGGGCCTGGACCGCCCCACCTCCGGCCGGGTCACCATCAACGGCCTGCCCTTCCGCGAACTGGCGAACGCCCAGCGGCACGTCGGAGCCCTGCTCGACGCCAAGGCCATGCACGGCGGCCGCCGGGCGCGCACCCACCTCCTGGCGACCGCCCAGCTCTCCGGGATCCCCGAGAAGCGGGTCGACGAGGTCCTGGGCGTCGTGGGCCTCCAGGACGTCGCCCGGCAGCGCACCAAGGGCTTCTCGCTCGGCATGGGCCAGCGCCTCGGCATCGCGACGGCCCTGCTCGGGGATCCGCAGGTGCTGCTCTTCGACGAGCCGGTCAACGGCCTCGACCCCGAGGGCATCCTCTGGGTCCGGAACCTGATGCGCCGGCTCGCCTCCGAGGGCCGCACCGTCTTCGTCTCCTCGCACCTCATGAGCGAGATGGCGCTGACCGCCGACCACCTGATCGTGATCGGCCGGGGCCGGCTGCTGGCCGACATGAGCACCCAGGACTTCATCACGCACAATTCGGCCGGATTCGCACGGGTCCGCACGGCCGACACCGACCCCGACGGCTGGGACACCCTGGGCTCGGTCCTCAGCAGGGCGGGCGGCCGGGTGCTCAAGGAGCCCGACGGAGCCCTGCGGGTGACCGGGCTGGATCTGCCCCGGATCTCCGATCTCGCGCACGCGGCCGGCGTACGGCTGTGGGAGCTGTCGCCGCACCGGGCCTCGCTGGAGGAGGCCTACATGCGGATGACGCAGTCCTCCGTCGAGTACACCTCCACCGAGGACCCGCGCGCCGAGCTGTGGGAGCCCGAACCGCTGAGCGTGCCGAAGTGGGAGGAGGAGGCGGACGCCGCCCTCCAGGTCCCGCAGGCGGGCTTCTTCGCGCCTCCGCCACCCGGAACGGGCGGGCGGCCCTTCCTGATGCCCACGAGCCCGGGCGAGCTCGCCGCCTCCCCGCCCGCGCACTCCCCCGGCCCCGCCCACTCCCCCACGCCTGTGCACACCCCCGCCCAGAAGCCCGAGGACACCCGATGACCGCCCCGACCACCGCGACCGCCGGGGAACCGAGCCCGCAGGGCTACAGCTCGCCGCTGCCGGCCACCCGGCCGCACCTGGGGCACGCGGTGGCCTCGGAATGGACGAAGCTGACCTCGGTGCGCTCCACGATGTGGACGCTCGGCTCGCTGGTGCTGCTGGTCGTCGGTGTCGGCGGCCTGGTCGTCGTGCAGACCTCGTCCCGCGACTACGAGCTGATGCCGTTCACCACTCCCGCCCTCTTCGGCCTGCTGGCCGGGCAGATTTCGGTGATGGTGCTCGGGGTGCTCACGATGACCTCCGAGTACGGCACCGGTCTGATCCGCACCACCTTCACGGCGGCCCCCGACCGGTACCGGGTGCTCAGCGCGAAGTACCTCGTCTTCGGCGTCACCGCGTTCCTCACCACCGCCGGCTCGGTCTGCCTGGTCGGACTGGCCGCGTCGATCCTGCGCAACGGTCCGGGCGCCGGGTCGCACTCGGGCACCGAGTGGGCCTCCGGGCTCATGGGCAGCTTCTACGTCACCCTGCTCGGCGTACTGGCCCTGGCGGTCGGGGCGCTGGTGCGGCACTCCGCGGGGGCGATCGCCGTGATGCTCGGCCTCGTCACGCTGCCGCCGGTGATAGGGGCCGTGCTCAGCATCTGGGAGGCCCTCGCCCCGGTCGGCCGGGCCCTGCTCCAGTACAACGCGCCGGTGGCGCTGATGCAGCTGTTCGGTCTGCCCACCAGCGCCACCGACCCGACGGGCGGCGAGGTCGGGGCCCCAGGCGACCTCGGCCACATGGTGCTGATCCTGCTCGTGACGGGCGCCGCGATCGCCGGCTCGTACGCGGTGGTCGGCCGCCGGGACGTGTAGGGCCCCGGGCCCGGCGTCGGGTCTCAGTACTTGGGAGCGTTGCGGGACCGCTGCACCTTGGAGGTGCGGCGGTCCTTCGCGTTCCAGCAGGCCTTGTGCCAGTGCCTGCGGTCGTCGACGCCGCCGTACTCCGGCCAGGCCACCAGGTGCGGGGTGCCGGAGGGGATCTCCTGATCGCACCCGGGGCAGCGGTACCGCTTGCCCGCCGCGCTCGCGCCCGCGACGTGCCGGACCTTCCACTCCTCGCCCTGGTACTCCTCCGTGCGCTCCAGCCCGTAACGCTCCAGGCCTGCCGGGCCCGAGCCCTGGTCCGAACGATCGGCTGGATTCTCGCCGCCCCTGGGGCGGTTGTGGCGCGGTGACACGTATACCTCACGGATGGGCGGACGGCAGTGACTTTCTCCCAGACTACGCGCAGCGAGGCGGGGTACCCGCAGGGTGGCCGAAGGACGACCACCGGAAGACCGACCATCCGAAGGCCGACCATCCCGTAAGAGCGTGACTGGCCCGACAATCCCAATAACTTTCCTGTCAGGCCGTGCCTTTGGCACGTGTCAGACGTTGTTGCCAGTAAGGAAACCGGTCCGCCTGGGGGAGGCCGCGTCAGCCGCGAGGAGGCTAAAGGCGATGCGCGTAGGAGCGTTTGTACTGGCGGCCCAGTTCCCGGGACAGGGACAGGGAGAGGCACTGCACCGGGCGGTGCGGACCGCCGAGGTGGCCGAGGAGACCGGGCTCGACTCGGTCTGGCTCGCCGAGCACCACTTCGTCCCGTACGGGGTCTGCCCGTCGGCGGTGACCCTGGCGGCCCTGATGCTGGGCCGCACCCGGCGGTTGCGCGTGGGCACGGCGGTGAGCGTGCTGCCGAACACCCACCCGGTGGCCCTGGGCGAGCAGGCCGCCCTGCTGCACCTGACGTCGGAGGGGCGGTTCACGCTGGGGGTTGGCCGGGGCGGTCCCTGGGTGGACCTGGAGGTCTTCGGGGGCGGACTCGACGCGTACGAGAACGGCTTCCGGGAGGACTTGGACCTGCTGCGCCGCTGGCTGACCGAGCCGCGGGTGGGGTCGGGAGCGGCCGCGTCGGGAGTGGCCGCGGAGGGGGCGGCCGCGGAGGGCGCCGGCGCGCGGTACGGCTTCCGCGAGGTGGCCGTCGTACCGCGCCCGTCGGAGGCTCTCGACGGGGACGGGATGGGGCCGGAAGTGATCGTCGCCTGCACCTCCCCCGCGTCGGTCCGGCTGGCCGCGGAGCGCGGACTGCCGATGCTGCTCGGCATGCACTGCGGGGACGAGGACAAGGCGGCGATGGTCGACCTGTGGCGGCGTACGGCGCGGGCCGCGGGCCGCTCGCCGGAGGCGGACCACGTGTCGGCCGGGGTGTGCCAGCTGGCGGACCGGACGGCGGACGCCCGGGAGACGCTGATGAAGTCGATGCCGGGCTGGCTCAAGCAGGGCCTGGACGCGCACGTCACGGTGGACGGCCGCCCGCGCGCGATGCGGGACCCGGCCGCGTACACGGAGTTGCTGTGCGAGCTGCACCCCGTGGGCACCCCGGAGCTGGCGGCGGACCGGCTGGCGGCCACCTCGGAACGTACGGGCATCACGCGGTTCGCCCTGCTGACGGAAGGCTCGGGAGACCTCGCCGCGACGGAGGAGAACCTCCGGCGGCTCGGCACCGAAGTCGTGCCCCGGCTCGGCTGAGACCAGGGCTGCCGCTCCGTTGGCACCGGAGCGGCAGCGGAATACCGGTCGTACACGGTCATATATGCGGATGGTGCGGACGTACGGATGGTGCGGACGTACAGGTCGTGCGCGTACGGGTCGTGCGCGTACGGGTCGTGCGCGTGCCGGTCGTGCTAGCAGTCGCGCAGTTCCGGTGACTGGTTGAGCAGCTGACCACGGATCGAAGTGAACTTGGCCAGCCGGTCGTCCACCGAGGAATCCAGCGGGAACACCGCTAGCCGGTGACAGTTCTGGAATGCCAGGCGCACTCCGAAGTGGCGCTGCAGCGCACCCCGTATCGCGTCGCTCGCGAGAGCGCGCAGCAGCTGGCCACGCGCCTGCTCGTCGGGCGGCGGCGTCTGGTTGTCGGCGAACTGTCCGCCATCGACCTTCAGCTGGGCCACCAGCGAGCTGATCATCTCCCATGCGTAGGGCAGGGAGGTCCGGACGCAGTCGACGAAGGCGGCTTCGTCGACCTCGCCTCGCTCGGCCTGTTCGAGTAGGGCCGGTGAGACGTCGAGCGACATGGGTTCTCCTCTCGCGACCCCGGCCGATTGGGTGACCGGAGTCTTACGGGCAGGGAGGGAGGCCGCGACGCAGCGTGCACGTTCGGCAACCTCCCGCTCACCACGGTAGGCGCCCGGTGGGGACCGCACCAGGAGAATGCGCATACAACGCGCCATCCGCGAACGGGGCTTTCGGGGGCGAATCGCGTGCAGGCCCGTCGGTCGAGTAGCGTTGCCGACCATGCGTCTCGTCATTGCCCGCTGCTCCGTCGATTACGCGGGCCGGCTCACCGCCCATCTGCCCTCGGCACCCCGTCTGATCCTCGTGAAGGCCGACGGCAGTGTCTCGATCCACGCGGACGACCGGGCGTACAAACCGCTCAACTGGATGTCGCCGCCCTGCACCCTCAAGGAGGGGAGCGGAGAGGAGGCCGGCGTCTGGACCGTCGTCAACAAGGCGGGCGAGAAGCTCATCATCACCATGGAGGAAGTCCTCCACGACTCCTCGCACGAGCTGGGCATCGACCCGGGCCTGATCAAGGACGGCGTCGAGGCCCACCTGCAGGAGCTCCTCGCCGACCGGATCGACACCCTCGGCGAGGGCTACACGCTGATCCGCCGCGAGTACATGACCGCGATCGGCCCGGTGGACATCCTGTGCCGGGACGCCTCCGGTGCGACGGTCGCGGTGGAGATCAAGCGGCGCGGCGAGATCGACGGCGTCGAGCAGCTCACGCGCTACCTGGAGCTCCTGAACCGCGACCCGCACCTGGCGCCCGTCAAGGGCATCTTCGCGGCCCAGGAGATCAAGCCCCAGGCCCGCGTCCTGGCGACGGACCGCGGCATGAACTGCGTCGTCCTCGACTACAACGCCATGCGCGGCATCGAGGACGACAAGCTCCGCCTGTTCTAGGCCGTCCCGCCCGGGCCGGTCAGGCCGTGCCGCCCGTGACCGTCTCGGGCGGCACCGTCGTGGTGGTCGTCGGGGTGGGGGTCGGAGTCGGCGTGGGCGTCGGGGTCGGCGTGGCGCTCGCGCTCGTGGGCGGGCTCGCGGGCGGCTGGACCGGGCCCGTGGGGCTCGATGACTGCGGCGTCGGCGTCGGCTTGCGCGTGGTGGACTTCTTCGGCGACGGCGTGGCACTGGGCGCGTCCGCGCCCGGGGACGAGGTGCCCGGCTCCGGCGACGGATCGTTCCCGCTCGTGCCCGGCTCGCTCGGCGGCGTCTGCGCCTCCCCCGTCGTCGGGGCCGTGGAGACGCCCGGTCCCTGCGTCGGCGGCGGCGTCTCCTCGGACGTCATGGCGAGCGCGACCACGGTGCCCAGCACCACCACCGTCAGCGCCCCGACCGCGACCAGGAGCAGCGGCTTGCGGCTGGACCGCGGCTTCGGCCGGGGTTCCGCCGGCGGCTCCACCGGCTCCGGCGTGAGCGGGAAGGCGTCCTCGAACACCTCCGCGAGGGTCGTGGGCGAGGTGGTACCCGCGGGCAGCACGGCCGGTACCACCGTGGTGACCGCTTCCGAGGTCCGAGGCCCGGCGGGAGCCACACCGAGTACGGGGGCCATGCGAGCCGTCGGCGCCGCGGGGCCCTGCGGCAGCGCGGGAGCGCCCTTGGCCGCGGGGGTCACCGTGCTCGCCCCGCCCGCCGCGCCCTGGCCGGTCACCGCGCCGAGGCCCTTCGCCGTACCGCTCTGGGCGATCGCCAAAGCTCCGCCCGCGGCCGGCGGGGCCAGCCGCAGCGGCGGCGAGACGGGCACACCGGCCGCCTCCCGGTCGGTGACCAGGGCCAGCGCCCGCCGTCCCGCCACGGTGCCCCGCTTGTCGGCCAGCGCGCCGCGCAGCCCGATCGAGGCCTCCAGCTCCGCCCGCGCCCGGTCGATCCGGCCCTCGCACAGGGCCAGTACGCCCAGTTCATGGTGGAAGTAGGCCTGCTCCGCGACCTCTCCCGCCTTGCGCGCGGCCTCCGCGCCCGAGCGCAGCACCCGCTCCCACGCCTCCCAGTGCAGCGAGGCCGCGAACGCAGGGGCCGCCGTCCGCGCCAGCAGGACCGCGGCCACCACGTCGGCCCCGGCCAGCGCCGCGAGCACCGCGTCCGCCTCCGCCGCGACCCGCTCCGGGGTCACCGAGGTGTGCCCGGTCCACCAGGCGTAGTGCCGGGCGGCCGTACGGGCCTCCTCGGCCGCGCTGTCCCCGTACCCGACCTCCTCCAGCTGCCGCGCGATCCCGGCGGCCAGCCGGTAGCGCGTCCCGACCGGGCTCAGCAGCCCGCAGTCGAGCAGTTCCCCGACCGCCGTGTCGGCGTGCGTGTCCCCGACCAGTGCCGGCAGGTGCGCGTGGTGCGGCAGCTCGCCGCCCAGCGCGCAGGCGATCCGCAGCGCGGCCCGCGCCGACTCGCTGACCCGCGAGGCCAGCAGCTCCGCCGGGGCGGCGCCCTCGGCCAGGGTCGGCAGCGGCACGAAGACGGTGTCGCGCGGGCGCTCCTCGAAGACGCCGGGCTCCTCGTCCTCGTCCTCGGCGTCGGGCCGGTTCAGCTCGTCGCGCCGGCGCAGCAGGGCCGCGGCCTGTACGAAGCGCAGCGGCAGGCCT
Organism: Streptomyces sp. ISL-43; assembly: GCF_018614195.1. Classification (GTDB taxonomy): domain Bacteria; phylum Actinomycetota; class Actinomycetes; order Streptomycetales; family Streptomycetaceae; genus Streptomyces. The sequence continues at coordinate 36,787 of NZ_JAGGOT010000056.1, read as the reverse complement.
TCGGAGGCGAAGCGCAGGTCCTCCGCCCAGGCCGTCTCCTCTTCGTCGAGGACCCGGCCGGTGCCCGCTTCGAGCAGGGCCACGCAGTCGGTGCGGCTCAGGCCGCCGAGGAAGACCTCTTCCAGGTGCGAGTCCTCGGAGGGGGCCCGGGTGTCGGGGGTGGCGGCCAGCAGGTACGCGCACTCCGGCGTTGCCCGCAGCAGTTCGTCGAGGGCGCCGGCGCCCATGTCCAGGTCGTCGAGGAGGACGACGGCGCCGATCTCCCTTACCCGGTCGAGGAGTTGGCTCCGGTCGGGGCGCTCGGCCGTGGCCTCGTAGACGGTGGCGTACAGCGCGTGGAGCAGTTCGCCGGGCTGATGGTGCCCGTACCCGCTGAGCCGGACGACCCCGTCGGGGGCGATGTCCGCGCAGTCGTCGGCGATGGCGTCGAGCAGCGCCGTGCGCCCGGATCCGTGCGGTCCGGTCAGCCGTACGGAGCGGCCGCGCGCGAGGAGGCGTACGAGGCGCTCGCGCTCCTCCTCGCGGCCCAGCAGCAGCCGTCCGGCCGGTGCCCCCGGCGGGACGGGGGGCCGCGCCGCGGCGGCCTTGGAGGCGCGGGCGGCGGGGTTCCGCTTGGCGGGGACGGGAGCGCTCTCACCGCCGGGGCGGTGGGTCGGCTCGATCTCGCTGCCGTCGACGGGGTTCACCGTGAGGGTGAAGTCCCCGGCGGTGAGCGTCACCACTCGTGCGGGCTGTTCCGCCGGATCGGCCTGTCCTTGTATGCGGTCCATGACCAAGTCCCCCGATCGCGCCGTGCGCCGTCGTATCGCCCGGCCTTCGCACACGCCGCTGTCGCTACTGGTCCGGTTTCCGCCCGAACCCTAGACCGTGCCCGGCGGCGCGGGAACCGCCGGGGTGCCTTCACCACCGGACCGTTACGTTTCCGCAGGAAATGTCCACCGGCCATGCACGCCGCCCGGCCGGGTCACGCGCGCGGCAGGGACTCCGCTTCCAGGCCGCCCTCGATCGCGAGGATCCGGTGCAGCCGGGTGGCGACGAGCAGCCGCTGCATCTGCGGCGGCACTCCGCGCAGGACGAGCCGCCGGCCGGTCCGGCCGGCGCGGCGGTGTGCGCCCATGATCACGCCCAGGCCGGTCGCGTCCCAGGAGTCGAGCCCGGTGAGGTCCAGCACGAGATCGCCGTGCCCGTCGTCGAGGGCGGCGTGCAGGGCCGTACGGGCGTCCGCCGCGCTGCGCACGTCGAGACGACCCCCGACAGCGAGTTCGGCGTGGTCGCCCCTGATGTGCATGTGTGCTCCCGGCAGTGCGGTACTGCGTACGTATGGTCCGACTGGTCCGCGGTCGGCAACTCTCACTTCAACTGACTGCCTCAGGGGCAGGGAGGTTGCCGACCGTGAGCGAACCGATACCAAATTCACCCGGTAGGGTGCGGGCGTTCGAACTGGTGGTCAGTGCTTGTAGAAGCCCTGACCGCTCTTGCGGCCGATGTCGCCCGCGTCCACCATGCGGCGCATCAGCTCCGGCGGCGCGAACTTCTCGTCCTGCGACTCGGTGTAGATGTTGCTGGTGGCGTGCAGCAGGATGTCGACGCCGGTGAGGTCCGCGGTGGCCAGCGGGCCCATCGCGTGCCCGAAGCCGAGCTTGCAGGCGATGTCGATGTCCTCGGCGGACGCCACGCCCGATTCGTACAGCTTCGCGGCTTCCACGACGAGCGCGGAGATGAGACGGGTCGTCACGAAACCGGCGACGTCGCGGTTGACCACGATGCAGGTCTTGCCGACGGACTCGGCGAACGCCCGGGTGGTGGCGAGGGATTCGTCGCTGGTCTTGTAGCCGCGCACGAGCTCGCACAGCTGCATCATCGGGACGGGCGAGAAGAAGTGCGCGCCGACGACCCGCTCCGGACGCTCCGTCACGGCCGCGATCTTGGTGATCGGGATGGCGGAGGTGTTGGAGGCGAGGATCGCGTCGTCGCGCACGAGCTTGTCGAGCGCGCGGAAGATCTCGTGCTTGACCTCGAGCTTCTCGAAGACGGCCTCGACGACGATGTCGGCGTCGGAGACCGCGTCGAGGTCGGTGGTCGTCGTGATCCGGGCGAGCGCGGCCTCGGCGTCCTCGGCACTCAGCTTGCCCTTGGAGACGAACCTGTCGTACGAGGCCTTGATCCCGTCGGTCCCGCGGGTCAGCGCGGCGTCGGTGACATCGCGCAGCACGACGTCCCATCCCGCCTGAGCGGAGACCTGCGCGATTCCGGAACCCATCAGTCCGGCACCGATGACGGCGAGCTTCCCAGCCACTGCACACCCCACGTTCTCAAATACGGCAAGTCTCGTACCCACTCCGGCGGAGACTAGCGCCCGCGAGGGGTGGTGTGACCGCGAAGTAACACGCGTCACGTCTCAGATGACGGACATCACACCGGTACGGCCCAGCAGTGCGGCGGGGGGCTCCAGTTGGCCCGCGCACCACGTTGCCCCGCGTTGTCCCGCGTTGCCTCGAACACTCCGCCGCCTCGAAAGCTCCACTGCCTCGAACACCCCACCACCTCGAACTAGGCTGGCGGCATGGTGAACCTCACGCGCATCTACACCCGAACCGGCGACAAGGGCACGACCGCGCTCGGCGACATGAGCCGGACCGCCAAGACCGACCTGCGGATCTCCGCCTACGCCGACGCCAACGAGGCCAACGCGGCCATCGGGACGGCGATCGCCCTCGGCTCGCTGCCCGCCGATGTCGTGAAGGTCCTGGTCCGGGTGCAGAACGACCTCTTCGACGTCGGTGCCGACCTGTGCACCCCGGTCGCGGAGAATCCGCAGTACCCGCCGCTGCGCGTCGAGCAGTTCTACGTCGACAAGCTGGAGGCGGACTGCGACCTCTTCAACGAGGAGCTGGAGAAGCTCCGCAGCTTCATCCTCCCCGGCGGCACCCCCGGCGCGGCCCTCCTCCACCAGGCCTGCACGGTGGTCCGGCGCGCCGAGCGCTCCACGTGGGCGGCGCTGGAGGCGCACGGCGAGGTCATGAACCCACTGACCGCCACCTACCTCAACCGCCTCTCCGACCTCCTCTTCATCCTGGCCCGCACGGCCAACAAGGAGGTCGGGGACGTCCTGTGGGTCCCCGGCGGCGACCGCTAGGCCCCGTAGTCCCGGAGGCCTGCCTTCGCCGGCGCCCGCTTCGGCCACACCGTGTACGCGGCGGCGATCAGCGCGTGGATGCCGGCCGCCCGCAGCGCCGAGAGCTGCCACCCGCGCAGCGAGCCGGTGTCGCCCGAACCGCCGACGTACCAGATCGCGGCCTGCAGCAGGCAGGCCGCGACGGCGGCCGCGAGGACGGTCCGGGCGACCAGCTTCCACTCGTGGACGGCCCGCGCGCTGCCGTATCCGGCGCCGGCCGGCTTCGGGCCCCCGGCCAGGCGGTACGCCGCGTGGCCGTCGAGCCAGCGGACCGTGTAGTGCCCGTAGGCGACGGTGTAGCCGATGTACAGCGCGGCGATCCCGTGCTTCCAGTCCGGCTCGGCGCCGCCGCGCAGGTCCACGGCGGTGGCCGCCAGCAGCACCAGCTCCAGCAGCGGCTCGCACAGCAGGACGGCAGCGCCGGTCTTCGGCATCTTCGCGAGGTAGCGCAGGGCCAGGCCGCCGGTCAGCAGGACCCAGAAGCCGACCTCACAGGCGATGATCAGGGTGACGAGCACGGGAGTCTCCGTTCCTGCGGCGGGGGATGCCTCCAGCTTCCCGCCCGGTCCGCGCCGATTCCTCGTCGCCGGTGACGAAAGGCGCGGGGCCGCACTGCATCCTTCGATGTACCGCCTCTCGGCCACGATGGCGATGTCCGCCCCCACCGCACCCTGTTGGATGGGGACCGTGACCCCCAAGATCCCGCCCCCGCACCGCGACGACGTGCTGCTCGCCGTGATCAGCGTGGCCGCCGGCCTGCTCCTGTGGTCGCTCGGGGTGTACAGCTCCCCCGGCCGGGACCTGCTCCCCGACTGGGCCGCCCTGGTCCCTCTCGGCGTCCTCGGCGCGATGGAGCCGCTGCGGCGCAGCGCGCCCCGGGTGACCCTGGCCGTCGGCACCGCCGGGGTGATCGCCGACCAGTTCACGGTGGGAAATCTGGCCAGCGTCGTGATCTTCACTGACCTGATGTACGCGGCCGTCGTCTACGGCAAGCCCGCCATGGCCCGCCGCCTCCCGGTCACCACCGGTCTGATCACCGTCGCCGTCGCCATCGCCTCCGTGGCCTGGCTGCGCACCCCGCAGGCCCTGATGATCGGCGTGATCACCGGCATCGTGAGTTTCGGCCCGGCCCTGACGGGCGCCACCCTGCGCAACCACCGCGAGGCCGCCGTGGCCGCCCGGCTGCGCGCCGAGCAGACCGCGCTGCTGGCCGAGATGGACCGGGCGCAGGCGGTCGTCGCCGAGCGCGCCCGGATGGCCCGCGAACTGCACGACATGGTGGCCAACCACCTCTCCGCCATCGCCATCCACTCCACCGCGGCGCTCTCCATCGACTCCCCCGCGACCAGTCGTGAGGCGCTCGGGGTGATCCGGGAGAACAGCGTTCAGGGACTGGCCGAAATGCGCCGGCTGATCGGGCTGCTGCGGGACGCGGGCGCCGGGCAGGAGGCGGTCTCCGTGCCCTCCCTCGACGGCCTGGCCACCCTGCTGGAGCAGGCCCGCGCCTCCGGAGCCGCGAGCGGGCTGGAATTCGTACTCCTCGACGAGCGGCCCCGGCCTCCCGACGGGGAGCCACTGCCGGCCCCGGTGGAGCTGGCGGCGTACCGGATCGTCCAGGAGTCGCTGACCAACGCCCTCAAGCACGCTGCCCCGGGCACGGTCACCGTCCGCCTGACCCGCGACCACGCCGAAGGGGGGATCGACGGGGGGATGCTGACCGTGGCGGTCGACTCCCCCTACGGGGAACGCCCCGGCCCCCGCGCCCCCGGCTCCGGGGCCGGGCTGATCGGCATGCGGGAGCGGACGGAGCTGCTCGGCGGGGAGTTCCGGGCGGGGCGCGAGGAGACGGTGTGGCGGGTGCGGGCGGCGCTGCCCGCCCGGGAGAAGGCGGTACGGGCGTGACGATCAGGGTCGTGGTGGCGGAGGACCAGAGCGCGGTCCGGTCCGGGCTGGTGCTGATCCTGCGCAGCGCGGGCGACATCGAGGTGGTGGGCGAGGCGGCCGACGGGGAGGAGGCGGTGCGCCTGGCCCGGGAGCTGCGGCCGGACCTGGTGCTCATGGACGTGCAGATGCCGCGCCTGGACGGGGTCTCGGCGACCCGCCAGGTGGTCGCGGAGGGCTTGGCGGACGTCCTCGTCCTGACCACCTTCGACCTGGACGAGTACGTCTTCGGGGCGCTGCGCGCGGGGGCTGCGGGCTTCCTGCTGAAGGACGCGGACGCGGCGGAGCTGATCGGGGCGGTACGCACGGTCGCGCGCGGGGAGGGCCTGATCGCGCCGGCGGTCACCCGGCGGCTGATCGCGGAGTTCGCGGCGCCGCGGCCCGTACGGGTGCCCGTGCCGGCGGCGGTGGACTCGCTGACGCGGCGCGAGCGGGAGGTGCTGGGGTGCCTGGGCGAGGGCTTGTCGAACGCGGAGATCGCGGCGTGCCTGGAGATGGCGGAGGCCACGGCGAAGACGCACGTCAGCAGGCTGCTGGCGAAGCTGGAGCTGCGCAGCAGGCTCCAAGCGGCGGTTCTGGCACAGGAGTTGGGGCTGTAGCGGGAATCCGGCCGGAAATGAGTCCGGGGGCTTTCCGTAAGGTCTGGACCTCTTGACGGTTGGTCCAGACCTTTCTACTCTCACGCACAACTGTGGTGAGCGTGCCATGACAAGAAGTCATGCGGGGCACGCTCACGGGCGGCGCAGGTCCCACCCCCATGCCGCGGCCGTCCCCACGGCCGCGGCGGACCTCGGAGGAGCACCCTTGAGCACAGCACCCCCACGACGCGCACCACTGCTTCGAAGAGTCGCGGCCTTCCTGGCCGTCCTCACCCTGCCCGTCGCCGGACTCGTCGCCCTCGCGGGACCCGCCGAGGCCGCCGCCGCGGCGACGGCGACGTACACCAAGGTCTCCGACTGGGGCTCCGGCTTCGAGGGCAAGTGGACGGTGAAGAACACCGGCACGACCACCCTCAGCAGCTGGACCGTGGAGTGGGACTACCCGGCCGGCACCGCCGTCACTTCCGCCTGGGACGCCACCGTCACCAGCTCCGGCACCCACTGGACCGGCAAGAACGTCGGCTGGAACGGCACCCTCGCACCGGGCGCCACCATCAGCTTCGGCTTCAACGGCACCGGCTCCGGCGCACCCGGCGGCTGCAAGGTCAACGGCGGCAGCTGCGACGGCGGCACCACCCCCACCGACAACCCGCCCAGCGCCCCCGGCACCCCCACGGCCAGCGGCGTCACCGACACCGGCCTGACCCTCGGCTGGGCCGCGGCCACCGACGACAAGGGCGTCAAGAACTACGACGTCTACCGCGGCGGCGTGAAGGTCGCCACCGTCACGAGCCCCTCCTACACCGCCTCGGGCCTGACCAAGGGCACGACGTACACCTACGCGGTCACCGCCCGCGACACGATCGACCAGACCGGGCCCTCCTCCGGCTCCGTCTCGGTGACCACCACCGGCGGCACCACCGACCCGGGCGACCCGGGCAACCCGGGCGCCGCGGTCAAGCTCGGCTACTTCACCGACTGGGGCGTCTACCAGCGCAACTACCACGTGAAGAACCTGGTCACCTCCGGCAGCGCCGCGAAGATCACGCACATCAACTACGCCTTCGGCAACGTCCAGGGCGGCAAGTGCACGATCGGTGACGCCTACGCCGACTACCAGAAGACCTACGACGCCTCCTCCAGCGTCTCCGGTGTCGCCGACACCTGGGACCAGCCCGTCGCGGGCAACTTCAACCAGCTGCGCCAGCTGAAGAAGAAGTACCCGAACATCAAGGTCCTGTACTCCTTCGGCGGCTGGACCTGGTCCGGCGGCTTCGGCCAGGCCGCGGCCAACCCGGCCGCCTTCGCCCAGTCCTGCTACGACCTGGTCGAGGACCCGCGCTGGGCGGACGTCTTCGACGGCATCGACATCGACTGGGAGTACCCGAACGCCTGCGGCCTGTCCTGCGACACCAGCGGGGCCGCCTCCCTGAAGAACGTGCTCTCCGCGCTGCGCGCGAAGTTCGGCAGCAGCAACCTGGTCACCGCCGCCATCTCCGCCGACGGCTCCAACGGAGGAAAGCTCGACCTCGCCGACTACGCCGGCGCGGCCCAGTACGTCGACTTCTACAACGTCATGACCTACGACTTCTTCGGCGCGTGGGACGCCAAGGGCCCGACCGCCCCGCACTCCCCGCTCACCTCGTACACCGGCATCCCGATCGCCGGCTTCAACTCCGAGGCCGCCATCACCAAGCTCAAGGGCAAGGGCATCGCCGGCTCCAAGCTCAACCTCGGCATCGGCTTCTACGGCCGCGGCTGGACCGGCGTCACCCAGGCCACGCCCGGCGGCGCCGCCACCGGACCGGCCCCCGGCACCTACGAGCAGGGCATCGAGGACTACAAGGTCCTCAAGGGCAGCTGCCCCGCGACCGGCACCGTCGCCGGCACGGCCTACGCCAAGTGCGGCAGCAACTGGTGGAGCTACGACACCCCCGCCACCATCGCCGGGAAGATGACCTGGGTGAAGCAGCAGGGCCTCAAGGGCGCCTTCTTCTGGGAGTTCAGCGGCGACACCACGAACGGCGAACTGGCCACCGCGATCCACACCGGCCTTCAGTAGCCCCCACGCGCTGAACCGGTGAAAGACGAAGCCGGGGAGACGGGTCCGCCCCCGTCTCCCCGGCTTCTTCATGCCGTGCAGGGCGTACGCGCCCTAGAATTCAAGCCACATTGACCCGTTGCCCGGGCGGAGCCGCCTCGAGCCAGGCCAGGAATCCGGTCAGCGCGTCCTCGCTCATCGCCAGCTCCAGCCGGGTACCCCGGTGGACGCAGCCGAGTACGACGGCGTCGGAGAGCAGGGCCAGCTCCTCCTCACCCTCGGGCGCACGGCGGGCGATGACCTCGATGGAGGACCGCTCCAGCAGCCGGCGCGGCCGCGGGGAGTAGCTGAAGACGCGGAACCACTCGATGCGGTCACCGCTGTAGCGCGCGACCCCGTACACCCAGCCCTTGCCGGAGACGTCGGGCTCCTCGGCCACACCCCAGCGCAGGCTGCAGTCGAAGGTGCCGCCGGAGCGCTGGATCAGCCTGCGGCGCAGCCCGAAGACGAACAGCCCGATCACCACCAGGGCCACTAGGGACAGGCCGCTCACAAGCAGAGCGAGGAGCATCTTTCACCGACCTCCTCGCTCATCGAAAACCTCAACCGACGGAGCTCCTACCAGACGGAGTCTGGGGGCGACCTGCATCGCCTCAGCCGCGACCCGGTCCGGAAAATTCCGGAACAGGCCGCGGCTGAGGTTTGAAACTCTTACCGGTACCGGGGCTCAGCGCCCCGAAACCGCGCGCAGCCGGACATCGGCGCGACGTTCGGCGGCCCCATCGGTCTCCGACTTCGCGCGCTCCAGTGCCCGCTCCGCCCGCTCGACATCGATCTCGTCGGCAAGCTCGGCGATCTCGGCCAGCAGGGACAGCTTGTTGTCCGCGAACGAGATGAATCCGCCGTGCACCGCGGCGACAACAGTGTTGCCCCCGCTGGTACGGATGGTCACCGGGCCCGATTCCAGCACACCGAGAAGCGGCTGGTGACCGGGCATGACGCCGATGTCGCCGGACGTGGTGCGGGCGACAACCAGGGTGGCCTCGCCGGACCAGACATTACGGTCCGCCGCGACCAGCTCGACGTGCAGCTCAGCAGCCAAGGTGGCTCCTCGGGTCACCACCCGGCGGGAAAGCCGGGTGTTGGGTCAAATTCTAATGGGCGTGGGGAGAGGGACGGGACACACCCGCCCCTCTCCGTCAATCAGCAGTGCTCAGAGACGAGCGCGGCTTCAGGAGACGCCCAGCTCCTTGGCGTTGGCCTTGAGGTCCTCGATGCCACCGCACAGGAAGAACGCCTGCTCGGGGAAGTGGTCGTAGTCGCCGTCGCAGATCGCGTTGAAGGCGACGATCGACTCGTCGAGCGGAACGTCCGAACCGTCCACACCGGTGAACTGCTTGGCGACGTGGGTGTTCTGCGACAGGAAGCGCTCGACACGACGGGCACGGTGGACAACGAGCTTGTCCTCCTCGCCCAGCTCGTCGATACCGAGGATCGCGATGATGTCCTGGAGGTCCTTGTACTTCTGCAGGATCCCCTTGACGCGCATCGCGGTGGCGTAGTGGTCCGCCGCGATGTACCGCGGGTCGAGGATGCGGGACGTCGAGTCCAGCGGGTCCACGGCCGGGTAGATGCCCTTCTCGGAGATCGGACGGGAAAGAACCGTCGTCGCGTCGAGGTGGGCGAAGGTGGTGGCCGGCGCCGGGTCGGTCAGGTCGTCCGCGGGGACGTAGATCGCCTGCATCGAGGTGATCGAGTGACCGCGGGTCGACGTGATGCGCTCCTGCAGCAGACCCATCTCGTCAGCCAGGTTCGGCTGGTAACCCACGGCGGACGGCATGCGGCCCAGAAGGGTCGACACCTCCGAACCGGCCTGGGTGTAACGGAAGATGTTGTCGATGAAGAAGAGCACGTCCTGCTTCTGCACATCGCGGAAGTACTCCGCCATGGTCAGACCGGCGAGGGCGACGCGCAGACGGGTGCCCGGGGGCTCGTCCATCTGACCGAAGACAAGCGCCGTCTTGTCGATGACGCCCGACTCGGCCATTTCCTCGATGAGGTCGTTGCCCTCACGGGTACGCTCACCGACGCCCGCGAAGACCGACACACCGTCGTGGTTGTTGGCGACGCGGTAGATCATTTCCTGGATCAGAACGGTCTTGCCGACACCGGCACCACCGAACAGACCGATCTTTCCACCCTTGACGTACGGGGTGAGAAGGTCGATGACCTTGACGCCGGTCTCGAACATCTCGGTCTTCGACTCGAGCTCGTCGAAGCGGGGCGCCTTGCGGTGGATGGGCCAGCGCTCGGTGACGTTGGCGTTCTCCTCCGGGTAGTTCAGCACCTCACCGAGGGTGTTGAACACCTTGCCCTTGGTGAAGTCACCGACGGGGACAGTGATGCCCTCGCCCGTGTTGACCACCGTGGCCTGGCGGACCAGGCCGTCGGTGGGCTGCATGGAGATGGTGCGGACCAGGCCGTCACCCAGGTGCTGGGCGACTTCCAGGGTCAGCGTCTTCAGCGCGCCGTCCTGGGCCGGGTCGGCCACCTGGACCTTCAGCGCGTTGTAGATCTCGGGCATCGCGTCGACGGGGAACTCCACGTCGACGACCGGGCCGATGACCCGGGCGACGCGGCCCGTGGCGGCGGCCGTCTCAACAGTGGTCGTCATTACTTGTCACTCCCCGCGGTCGCGTCTGCCATGGCGCTGGCGCCACCGACGATCTCGCTGATTTCCTGGGTGATTTCGGCCTGGCGGGCCGCGTTGGCAAGCCGGGAGAGGCTCTTGATGAGATCCCCGGCGTTGTCGGTAGCCGACTTCATCGCGCGGCGGCGGGCGGCGTGCTCGGAAGCGGCCGACTGCAGCAGTGCGTTGTAGATGCGGCTCTCGACGTAGCGCGGCAGCAGGGCGTCGAGGACGTCCTCCGCCGACGGCTCGAAGTCGAACAGCGGAAGGATCTCGCCCTTCGTACCGCTCTCCTCCACAGCCTGGTCGAGGCTGAGCGGCAGCATCCGGCCGTCCACCGCGTTCTGCGTCATCATCGACACGAATTCCGTGTAGACGATGTGCAGCTCGTCGACGCCACCCTCGGCCGTAACCGTCTGGATGGCCTCGATCAGCGGCGCCGCGACGCGCTTGGCGTCGGCGTAAGCCGGGCTGTCGGTGAAGCCGGTCCACGAGTCCGCGACCTTGCGCTCGCGGAACCCGTAGTAGGCGACACCCTTACGGCCGACGATGTACGTGTCGACCTCCTTGCCCTCGCCGCGCAGCCGCTCGGAGAGCCGCTCCGCCTGCTTGATGGCGTTCGAGGAGTAGCCGCCGGCCAGACCGCGGTCGCTCGTGATGAGCAGGACCGCGGCACGCGCCGGTGCCTCGACCTCGGTCGTCAGGGCGTGCTTGGTGTTCGAACCGGTCGCCACCGCGGTCACCGCACGGGTGAGCTCGGTCGCGTACGGCATCGATGCCGCCACCTTGCGCTGCGCCTTGACGATGCGCGAGGCGGCGATCATTTCCATCGCCTTGGTGATCTTCTTGGTCGCCGTGACGGCACGGATGCGACGCTTGTAGACCCGGAGCTGCGCTCCCATGAGTCAGGTCCCTTCCGTCGTCACTTGGAGACGTTGACGGCCGGCGCGTCCTCGCCCAGGAGCTTGCCGTCCGAGGTCTCGAACCCACGCTTGAAGTCAGCGATGGCGTCACCGATGGAGGTGAGCGTGTCGTCCGACATCTTGCCGCCGTCCGCGATGGAGGTGAGGAGGTCCTTGCGCGAAACGCGCAGGTGCTCCAGCAGCTCCGACTCGAAGCGACGGATGTCGTTGACCGGGACGTCGTCCATCTTGCCGGTGGTACCGGCCCAGACGGAGATGACCTGCTCTTCGACCGGCATCGGCTGGTACTGGCCCTGCTTCAGCAGCTCGACCAGGCGCTTGCCGCGCTCCAGCGAGGACTTCGAAGCGGCGTCCAGGTCGGAACCGAAGGCGGCGAACGCCTCCAGCTCGCGGTACTGGGCGAGGTCCAGGCGCAGACGGCCGGAAACCTGCTTCATGGCCTTGTGCTGGGCCGAGCCACCGACGCGGGAGACCGAGATACCGACGTTCAGCGCCGGGCGCTGGCCCGCGTTGAACAGGTCGGACTCAAGGAAGCACTGACCGTCGGTGATGGAGATGACGTTGGTCGGGATGAACGCCGACACGTCGTTCGCCTTGGTCTCGACGATCGGCAGACCGGTCATCGAACCGGCACCCATGTCGTCGGAGAGCTTCGCGCAGCGCTCCAGCAGACGGGAGTGCAAGTAGAAGACGTCGCCCGGGTAGGCCTCGCGGCCCGGCGGACGGCGCAGCAGCAGCGACACGGCGCGGTAGGCGTCGGCCTGCTTCGACAGGTCGTCGAAGATGATCAGGACGTGCTTGCCGGCGTACATCCAGTGCTGGCCGATGGCCGAACCGGTGTACGGCGCCAGGTACTTGAAGCCGGCCGGGTCGGACGCCGGGGCGGCGACGATCGTCGTGTACTCGAGCGCGCCGGCGTCTTCCAGGGCGCCGCGAACGGACGCGATGGTCGAGCCCTTCTGGCCGATGGCGACGTAGATGCAGCGAACCTGCTTGTTCACGTCGCCGGAGCGCCAGTTGTCGCGCTGGTTGATGATCGTGTCGACGGCCAGAGCGGTCTTGCCGGTCTGACGGTCACCGATGATCAGCTGACGCTGACCACGGCCGACCGGCACCATCGCGTCGATGGCCTTGTAGCCGGTCTGCATCGGCTCGTGGACCGACTTGCGGACCATGACGCCGGGGGCCTGCAGCTCGAGGGCGCGGCGGCCCTCGGTCGCGATCTCGCCGAGGCCGTCGATCGGGTTGCCGAGCGGGTCGACAACGCGGCCGAGGTAGCCCTCGCCGACGCCGACGGAGAGCACCTCACCGGTGCGCTGCACCGGCTGGCCCTCCTCGATACCGCTGAACTCGCCGAGGACGACCGCACCGATCTCGCGCTCCTCGAGGTTGAGGGCGAGACCGAGGGTGCCGTCCTCGAACCTCAGCAGCTCGTTCGCCATGGCGGAGGGCAGGCCCTCCACCTTCGCGATGCCGTCGCCGGCAACGCTGACCGTTCCGACCTCCTCGCGCGAGGCCGCGTCCGGCTGGTACGACTGGACAAAGTTCTCCAGTGCGTCCCGGATCTCCTCCGGCCGGATCGTGAGCTCCGCCATCTGGGTTCCCTGCTCTCCTTGTTGGGCCTGAAGCTTCTTAGGGGTCTGGGGGTGACCCCCAGGAATCTTCTGCAAGTTCTGCACGGCCCAACCGGGCCGCTAGGAATGCTTTGTTCTATTGGTGGCTGGTCAGCCGGCCATGCGGCGCGACGCCTCTTCGATGCGGTCCGCGATGGTGCCGTCGATGACCTCGTCGCCGACCCGCACCACGATCCCGCCGAGGACCGTCGGGTCCACGTCGAGGTTCAGGTGCATCGGGCGGCCGTACAGCTTGGCCAGCACCGCGCCGAGACGCTGCTTCTGCACGTCGCTGAGCGGAACCGCGGTGGTCACGGTGGCGACCATGCGGCCACGACGCTCGGCGGCGAGCGTGGAGAGGGACTCGAGTCCCGCTTCCAGGCTACGTCCACGCGGGAGCGTGACGAGACGCGCGACGAGACGCTCGGTGACGACGTTCGCCTTGCCGCCGAGCAGGCTGCGCAGCAGCTGGCTCTTGGCGGCGGCGCTCGCCGACCGGTCGGTCAGGGCGGCGCGCAGCTCGGTGTTCGAGGAGACGATCCGGCCGAACCGGAACAGCTCGTCCTCGACGTCGTCGAGGGAGTCGCCGCTCTGGGCCGCCGTGAGGTCGGCGGTGGCCGCCAGCTCCTCGAGCGAGTCCACCAGGTCACGGGACTGCGACCAGCGGGACCGGACCATGCCGGACACCAGGTCGAGGGTCTCCCCGCCCACCTGGCCGCCCAGCAGCCGACCGGCCAGCTCGGCCTTGGCCTCGCCGGACTGCGCCGGGTCCGTGATGACCCGACGCAGCGAGACCTCACGGTCGAGCAGCGCGGTGACGGCCGCCAGCTCGCCGGCGAGCTTCGCCGCGTCGACGGACGTGTTGTCCGTCAGCGCGTCGAGACGCTCGCGGGCGGTGGCCAGCGCGTCGCGGCTCGCTCCGTTCATCGGGCGGCCTCGGCCTTCTCCTCGAGCTCGCTGAGGAAACGGTCGATCGTGCGGCTCTGCCGGGCGTGGTCCTCAAGGGACTCGCCGACGAGCTTTCCGGCCAGGTCGGTGGCGAGCTTGCCCACGTCCTGGCGGAGCGCCTGAGAGGCAGCCTTGCGGTCGGCCGCGATCTGGGCGTGACCGGCAGCGATGATCTCCTCACGCTGCCGCTGGCCCTCTGCGCGCAGTTCTTCCTTCAGCGCAGTGCCCTGCTCCAGCGCATCCTGGCGCAGGCGAGCGGCCTCGTGCCGGGCTTCGGCGAGCTGGGCCTTGTACTGCTCCAGCACGCTCTGAGCCTCGGTCTGAGCGGCCTCAGCCTTTTCGATACCGCCTTCGATGGCCTCGCGGCGCTCGTCCAGAACCTTGTTGATGTTCGGGAGGAGCTTCTTCGCGAGGAAACCGAAGACGATGACGAAGGCGATCAGACCGATGACAAGCTCGGGGATCGGCGGGACGAGGGGGTTACCCGGCTCCTCGGCCGCGAGAACCAGGAGGTTCACATCAGTGCCTTTCGTCGATTCGGACTAGTCGTGGGCGTTCGTCAGCTGTAGACGAACGGCATGACCAGACCGATGAGGGCGAGCGCCTCACAGAAGGCGAAGCCGAGGATCTGGTTGGCGCGGATCAGACCGGCAGCCTCGGGCTGACGGGCAAGAGCCTGCGTACCGTTACCGAAGATGATGCCGACGCCGACGCCGGGGCCGATCGCCGCGAGGCCGTAACCAACGGAGCTGAGGGAGCCGGTGACGCCTTCGGTGGCAGCGAGGATCTGGGACATGCCAGTTCTTCCTTCTCTTTCATGGACCGGTGGGGGTTGGCCACCGGACGATTCGGGGGGTTTGCGGAGCGAACTCGCTCAGTGGTGCTCGGCGAGCGCGCCCTGCAGGAAGCTGCAGGCCAGGAGCACGAAGACGTAAGCCTGGACAGCCTGGATGAAGAGCTCGAACGCGGTCATGACGATCACCATGACGAACGAGACACCCGCGTAGGCGATGCCGATCCCGTTCAGCAGGTACCAGCTGGCGACGGTGAACAGCAGCAGCAGGGTGTGACCGGCGAACATGTTCGCGAACAGTCGGACCGCGTGGGTGAAGGGGCGGACGATGACGTTCGAGAAGAACTCGATCACCATGACCATCGGCAGGATGCCGCCGAGGGACTTGTCGTAACCCGTGAGGTTCTTGAAGCCGCCCACGAAGCCGTGGCGCTTGAAGGTCACCGACATCCACATGACGTAGATGATCGCGGCGAGGCCGGCCGGGTACGCGATGACGGCGGTCACCGGGAACTGGGCGAGCGGCACGATCGACCACAGGTTCATGATCCAGACGAAGAAGAACGTCGCGACCATGAAGGGGACGTACTTCTCGCCTTCCTTCTTACCGAGCGTCTCGTAGACGATGCCGCGGCGTACGAAGTCGTAGCCCGCCTCGGCGACCATCTGCAGCTTGCCCGGGACGACCTTCGGCTTCCGGAACGCGGCCCAGAAGAAGGCGACGATGATGACGGAGCCCAGCAGGGCCAGCAGCATCGTCTTGTTGAAGTACAGGCTGCTGTCGCCGTCACCGAAGATCGGCTTGAACAGGAACGAGTACAGGGTCGGGCCCGGGAAGCCGCAGCCAGTGCCGTCTTCGAAATGACAGTTGATATCGAAGGCGAGCGTCATGTCAGCAGCACTCACCGCAGGGCTCCTTCAGCGTGGCGCATAGGTACGGCAACCTCGTTGTGTCGGCGCGGCGTGCAGCCGCGGTTCGGCACTGGACTGGTGTAACGGATGGTGGGGCGGCTATCAGGCATCGAGCCTCGCGATGGAACAGGCGTCAGCTCAGATGCCCGCGCCCGCAATGCCGCAGTTGGAACCGGACGATAG
This sequence comes from Streptomyces sp. ISL-43, assembly GCF_018614195.1. Taxonomy (GTDB): domain Bacteria; phylum Actinomycetota; class Actinomycetes; order Streptomycetales; family Streptomycetaceae; genus Streptomyces. The sequence continues at coordinate 20,970 of NZ_JAGGOT010000056.1, read as the reverse complement.
CAGCATCTCGAACGCACACTTATTCCGGCCCTACCCCTCACGACTTCGGCCCCGGATTTTCGGGCTTGTCGCCCTTCATCGAGTCCGGTTCGACGTAGAGGATCTTGGCCTTCATATGAGCACGCGCCTGTGCGCCGATCCACACGAGGGTGGTGGCGACGAGCGTGATCGCGAAGGCCTTGGGGTGGAACAGGGTCGTGTTCTTGAACACGGCGAGAAAGACGAAGAGCGCCAGGATCTGGGCCGTGTAGAGCATGAGCCCCATGGCCTGGAACAGGTGCGGCAGTGATTTCGCCGTGCGCTGCAGTACGAGGAACCCGATGCCCATGAACAGCATCACCACCAACGTCGCGACGACGGCGCCCACAGCCCCCTTGCCACCGACCAACAGCCCACTGATGACGGCGGCGAGAGCGCCGGCGGCAGCCGTGGGTACGGCGGTTTGCAGGAGGGATCGGACGTCATCTGACCGCATGGCGGTTTGCTCCGCGTGGTGGTGGGGGCACGGGACTCGTACGGGACGAGCGTAAGCCCGGTCCGAGTGAGAACCTCGGGCCAATGGACCGTCGCACTACGGTCCTTCGGCTCTGTCGCCGGGTTTAGTGAACGGTATCACAAAGTATTTGATGAGAGCTTTACCCGGGGCGTGTGCTGACTGTCACACATGAGGGCTAACCCGCCCGTGTGTGCGCGACAGGCCGGTGGCTTGTCTGGTAAAGGGGGTTCATGTCGGACATGCCCTCGGAGCGTCAGCGCGAGGACTCCGCCTTACGCCGGTCGGGGAAGCGCGAACGGGGGCCTACCGCGGTCGCCCCGTTGACGCCGGACACACCCGCCGCGATCGGCCGCACCGGCTCCGGCTCCACCGCGGAGGCGTCCTGCAGGGCCGCCTCGGCCGCCCGCTCCGCGTGCCGGTAGCGCGGCGGGACGAGCCGCTCCGCCCACTGCGGGGTCCGCGGGGCGAAGCGCGGCAGCAGGAGCAGCAGGAGGCCCACGGCGCTCAGTCCGGCGATCGCGAGCACGATCCACATCGAGGTGGAGTGCACCGAGTACGCCACGGCGCCGAAGGCGATCAGTCCTGACCAGAAGTACATGATCAGCACCGCGCGGCTGTGCGAATGCCCGAGCTCCAGCAGCCGGTGGTGCAGGTGCCCGCGGTCCGCCGCGAAGGGCGACTGGCCCTTCCAGGTGCGCCGTACGACGGCGAGCACGAGGTCCGCCATCGGGATCGCGATGATCGTCAGGGGCAGGATCAGCGGGATGAAGACCGGCAGCATCGCGTGCGTCGCGTTGCGCTCGCCGCCCGCGAAGAGCGCCATCGCGTCCGGGTCCACCTGTCCGCTGATGGAGATGGCGGCGGCGGCCAGCACCAGGCCGATGAGCATCGAGCCGGAGTCGCCCATGAAGATCCGGGCGGGATGCATGTTGTGCGGCAGGAAGCCCAGGCACATGCCCATCAGGATCGCGGCGAAGAGCGTCGCGGGCGCGGCCGCCTCGATCCCGTAGCCGAACCAGATCCGGTACGCGTAGAGGAAGAAGGCGCAGGCCGCGATGCAGACCATGCCGGCGGCCAGGCCGTCGAGGCCGTCCACGAAGTTCACCGCGTTGATGGTGATGACGACGAGTGCCACGGTGAGCAGGTTGCCCTGCCACGGGGTGAGCGCGACCGTCCCGATCCACGGGACGGGGATCCACAGGATGGTCAGGCCCTGCATGCACATCACGCCGGCGGAGATCATCTGCGCGCCGAGCTTGATCAGGGCGTCGAGCTCGAACTTGTCGTCGAGCACCCCGACCAGCCAGATCAGGGCGGCCCCGGAGAGCAGGGCGCGCGGCTCGTTCGACAGCTCGAAGACGCCGTTGAGGTTCTGCAGGTGATCGGCGACCAGCAGGCCCGCGCACAGTCCGCCGAACATCGCGATGCCGCCCAGCCGCGGCGTGGGCTCGCGGTGCACGTCGCGGGCGCGGATCTCCGGCATGGCACCGACCGCGATCGCGAACTTCCGCACGGGCCCGGTGAGCAGGTAGGTCACCGCGACCGTGACGCAAAGCGTCAGCAGATATTCACGCACGGGCTGCCCCAGATGTATCGCCGGCCATCTCAGCCCCACACACTAGCTGCGATGTACTCGCTGTCGGGGACGCGCGGTGGCGGTATTGCGGTTGCGGTACATCCCCCTTGTCCCTATTAAGCCCCATACGGTGGAAAACCGACCACCAGCTCGTTGACGTCCCTACGGATCTTCGCGGGCTCCCCGCCGGCCAGCGCGGCCGTGAACAGCTCCGCGATCCGCCCCATCTGGGCCTCGCCCATGCCCTGCGTGGTCACGGCCGCGGTGCCGAGGCGGATCCCGCGCTGGTCCCCGTACGGAAGGGCGCAGGTGTCCAGCACGATCCCGGCGGCGGCGAGCCGGCCGCGGGCACTCGGGCCGTCGAGGCCGAGCGGCGCGGGATCGGCGGTGATCAGGTGCGTGTCGGTCCCGCCGGTCGTGATCGCGAAGCCGCGGGCGGCGAGCGCGTCGGCCAGGGCCCGGGCGTTGGCGACCACGCGGTGCGCGTAGGAGGTGAAGGCGGGCCCGGCGGCCTCGCCGAAGGCCACGGCCTTGGCGGCGATGGTGTGCATCTGGGCGCCGCCCTGGGTGAAGGGGAACACCGCCCGGTCGATCCGCTCCGCGAACTCGGCCCCGCACAGGATCATTCCGCCGCGCGGGCCGCGGAGCACCTTGTGGGTGGTGGCGCAGACGATGTCGGCGTAGGGCACGGGACTGGGCGCGGCCCCGCCGGCCACCAGGCCGATGGGATGGGCGGCGTCGGCGATCAGGAAGGCCCCGACCTCGTCGGCGATCTCCCGGAAGACGGAGTACTCCGGATGCCTCGGGTAGGAGATCGACCCGCACACGATGGCCTTGGGCCGGTGCGCGTGCGCGAGCGCCTGCACCTGGAGGTAGTCGATGAGCCCGGTCTCGGCGTCCACGCCGTAGCCGACGAAGTCGAACCAGCGGCCGGAGAAGTTCGCGGGCGACCCGTGGGTGAGGTGTCCCCCAAAGGGAAGCCCCATGGCCAGAACGGTGTCCCCGGGCCGCAGCAGGGCGGCGTACGCGGCCAGCACCGCGGCCGATCCGGAGTGCGGCTGCACGTTGGCGTGCTCGGCCCCGAAGAGGGCGCTGGCCCGCTCCACGGCGATCCGCTCGGCGAGGTCGGCGTACTCGCAGCCGCCGTGGTGGCGGGCGCCGGGGTACCCCTCGGCGTACTTGTTGGCGAGCGCGGACCCGAGCGCGGCGAGGACGGCGGGAGAGGTGAAGTTCTCGGCGGCGATGAGCTGCAGCGAGCCCGCCTGCCGCTGCGCCTCCCCGGCGAGCACGTCCGCCATCTGCGGGTCCTGCTGCCGCAGCAGGTTCGTGGGCTCGATGATGACGCTCATGGCGCGACTCCAGGGGGTACCGGGTACCAGCCACTGTAGGCCGAGGCCGCGTATCGCGCCTCGCGGCAGGCCCAAGGTCAGCGCGGAGTGGTCACGCCCGTCAGGGCCGTGACCACCGGGTCCAGCGCCTGGTTGATCTCGTCGCCGATCGAGCGGAAGAACGTGATCGGCGCCCCGTACGGGTCGTACACCTCGTCCGCGTCCGGCGACGGCGCGAGCAGCCACCCGCGCAGAGCCGCGGCGGCCCGTACCAGCGCCCGCGCCCGCGCCACCATGCCGTCGTCCAGCGGCGGCAGCGTCGCCGGGTCTATCGCCCGTACCAGCCGCGTGAACTCCTTCAGCGTGAAGGTCCGCAGTCCCGCCGAGTGCCCCATCGAGATGACCTGCGCCCGGTGGTCGCGCGTGGCGGTCAGCACCAGGTCCGCCCGTATGACGTGCTCGTCCAGCAGCTCCCGCCCGGTGAACCCCGACGCGTCCGCCCCGAAGTCCGCCAGTACGGCCGCCGCGTTGGCCTCCATGGGCGCGCCCTCGTGGCCCCAGGTGCCCGCGCTCTCCACGATCAGGTCACCCGTGACGAGCCCGCCGAGCCGGTGCGACAGCGCATGGCGCGTCAGCCGCTCGGTGATGGGCGAGCGGCACACGTTGCCGGTGCTGACGTGGAGTATGCGGAAGGTTTCGCTTCCTCCGGCTATGCCACGCCCCTCAGGGCTCACGGGGCCACCTCAAGGTCGGGTACGACCTCGCGCAGCTGCTCGGCGGTCAGCGCGCCCTCGCGCAGCAGGACGGGAACCTTCCCGGTGACATCGACGATCGACGACGGCTGGATGCCCGGAGTCGGCCCGCCGTCCAGGTACACGGACACGGAGTCGCCGAGCATCTCGCGCGCCGCGTCGCAGTCCTCCGGCGCCGGCTGCCCGGTCAGGTTCGCCGAGGACACCGCCATCGGGCCGACCTCGGTCAGCAGCTCGATCGCGACGGGGTGCAGGGGCATGCGTACGGCCACGGTCCCCCGGGTCTCCCCCAGGTCCCACGCCAGCGACGGCTGGTGCTTGGCGACAAGCGTCAGGGCGCCCGGCCAGAAGGCGTCGACGAGCTCCCACGCCTGCTCGGAGAAGTCCGTGACCAGGCCGTGCAGGGTGTTCGGGGAGCCGATGAGCACAGGGGTGGGCATGTTGCGGCCGCGCCCCTTGGCGGCGAGCAGGTCACCGACGGCCTCGGCGCTGAAGGCGTCCGCACCGATCCCGTACAGGGTGTCGGTGGGCAGCACGACGAGCTCGCCGCGGCGCACGGCGGATGCGGCTTCACGCAGGCCCGTCTTGCGGTCCGTCGCGTCGTTGCAGTCGTATCGCCGGGCCATCAGCGGGCCTCCTCGTGCAGCTGGGGTGTGGCGGGAACCCTCGCGCGGCTCACGCCGGTCACGGCATGGCCTTGCGGGCGGTCGCGAAGCGCGGGCGGTTGTTGAGGTCGGGGTGGTCTGCGGCGTCGGCCCAGCCCCGCTCCTCGGCGAAGATCCACGGGACCTGGCCGCCCTGGGTGTCCGCGTGCTCGATGACGACGATGCCGCCGGGCCGCAGCAGGCGGTGGGCGGTGCGCTCGATGCCGCGGATGGTGTCGAGGCCGTCCTCGCCGGAGAACAGCGCCATCTCGGGGTCGTGGTCGCGGGCCTCGGGGGCGACGTACTCCCACTCGGTGAGCGGGATGTACGGCGGGTTGGAGATCACCAGGTCGACCTGTCCGTCCAGCTCGGGCAGGGCGCTGAGCGCGTTGCCCTGGTGGACTTCGACCCGGGAGCCCTCGGCGTTCTTGCGGGTCCACCGCAGGGCGTCCTCGGACAGCTCCACGGCGTGCACGCGCGAACGCGGGACCTCCTGCGCCATGGCGAGCGCGATGGCGCCCGACCCGGTGCACAGGTCCACGATCAGCGGCTCGACCACGTCCATCGCCCGGACGGCCTGTATGGCCCAGTCCACGACCGACTCGGTCTCGGGCCGGGGCACGAAGACCCCGGGTCCGACCTGGAGCTCCAGGTAGCGGAAGAAGGCGCGGCCGGTGATGTGCTGGAGCGGCTCGCGCGCCTCGCGGCGGGCGACGGCCTCCCAGTAGCGGGCGTCGAAGTCCGCGTCCTTGACGTGGTGCAGTTCCCCCCGCTTGACGCCGTGCACGTAGGCCGCGAGCTCCTCCGCGTCGAAGCGCGGTGAGGGCACGCCGGCGGCGGCCAGCCGCTGGGTGGCCTGGGCCACCTCGGCAAGCAGCAAGTTCACGCTGGTCCTCCGGGCTGCTGTCGTACGGGGGGGTGGTGCGGGGGTCCTGCCGGGTACTACGGGGTGGTGCCTACGGGGAGTGCGCGGGGACTCAGTGCGCGGCCGCGAGCTTGGCCGCGGAGTCCGTGTCGACACAGGCCTGGATGACCGGGTCGAGGTCGCCGTCGAGCACCTGGTCCAAGTTGTACGCCTTGAAGCCGGTCCGGTGGTCCGAGATCCGGTTTTCCGGATAGTTGTACGTACGGATCTTCTCGGAGCGGTCCACGGAGCGCACCTGGCTGCGGCGCACGTCGGAGGCCTCCTGCTCGGCGGCTTCCTGGGCGGCGGCCAGCAGGCGCGAGCGCAGGATGCGCATCGCCTGCTCCTTGTTCTGGAGCTGGCTCTTCTCGTTCTGGCAGGAGGCGACCACACCGGTCGGCAGGTGCGTGATGCGCACGGCGGAGTCGGTGGTGTTGACGGACTGGCCGCCGGGGCCCGACGAGCGGTACACGTCGATGCGGAGGTCGTTCATGTTGACCTCGACCTCCACCTCCTCGGCTTCCGGGGTGACGAGCACGCCGGCGGCGGAAGTGTGGATGCGGCCCTGGGACTCGGTGGCCGGAACGCGCTGCACGCGGTGCACGCCGCCCTCGTACTTCAGGCGGGCCCAGACGCCCTGGCCGGGCTCGGTCGCGCCGTTGCCGCCCTTGGTGCGGACGGAGACCTGGACGTCCTTGTAGCCGCCGAGCTCGGACTCGGTGGCGTCGATGATCTCGGTCTTCCAGCCCACGCGCTCGGCGTAGCGCAGGTACATGCGCAGCAGGTCGCCGGCGAACAGGGCCGACTCGTCGCCGCCCGCGCCCGCCTTGACCTCGAGGAGCACGTCCTTGTCGTCGCTGGGGTCGCGCGGAACGAGCAGCAGGCGGAGCTTCTCGGTGAGCCCTTCGCGCTGCGCGGCCAGTTCCTTGGCCTCGGCGGCGAAGTCCGGGTCGACGGCCGCGAACTCCTTCGCCGTCTCGATGTCCTCGGCGGACTGCTTCCAGGCACGGAAGGTCGCGACGATCGGGGTCAGCTCCGCGTAGCGCTTGTTCAGCTTGCGCGCGTTGGCCTGATCCGAGTGGACCGAAGGGTCGGCGAGCTTCTTCTCAAGATCGGCGTGCTCGCCGATCAGTTCCTCGACCGCCTCGAACATCGGGGGCTCCTGATGGTGAAAGTGAAGAAAAGGGCTGCGGGACGAGAAAGGCGCCGGTCCGGCTGCCCCCGTAGCAACAGGGTGCAGCCGGGATCCGGCGCCGGAGGCTCGCTACTTCTGCGCAGCCTTGCCGAAGCGGGCCTCGAAGCGGGCCACACGGCCACCGGTGTCGAGGATCTTCTGCTTGCCCGTGTAGAACGGGTGGCACTCGGAGCAGACCTCGGCACGGATGGTGCCTTCGGTCAGGGTGCTACGGGTGGTGAACGACGCGCCACAGGTGCAGCTGACCTGGGTCTCGACGTACTCGGGGTGAACATCGCGCTTCAAGGTGTCTCCTAGATTCGGGAGGGCGCCGGGTCGCAGGAGCCGAATTGCGCGCTGCGTGAACCGGGGCCGACAGACCAGTCTGCCAGGACCGGGCTGCCTGTCAAAATTCTGAGGACGCCTCCCTCAACGGGAAGGGGCCTGCATCTATTCCGGACATGTCTCACGCCGCTCCCGGAGCCGTGCGGGGCCGGGGCGGGAGCCGTGTCCGGCCCTCCTACCGGACGACCGCGCCGGCGTCGCCCTTGTCGCCGGTCGAGTTCGCGGTGGCCTCGGCGGGGATCGGCTGGTCGGCCAGCAGGGCGTCCCAGACCATCTTGGACTCCTTGGTCAGCGGGGCGACGCGGTTGGGATCGCGGACGTCGGTGGTGACCGGGAGCGTGATCATGTGCATGTTCTGGGCGTCGATGGCCTGGAGTCCCTGGGCGAAGCCCATGAGCGACTTCACGTCACCGAGCGCCTTGTCCGTGGTGATCGCCTTGGTCGCGGTGTCGGCGAGGTCGAGGAGCCGCTTCGGGTTGTCGAACAGGCCGATGCCCTTGACCTGCTTGATCAGGGCCTTGATGAAGGCCTGCTGGAGCTGTATTCGGCCGAGGTCGTCCCCGACGCCCACCGCGTGGCGGGTGCGGACCAGCCCGAGGGCCTGCTCACCGCCCAGCCGGTTGGTGCCGGCCGGCAGATCGAGGTGGCTGTACGCGTCCTTGATCGGCTTGGTGGTGGTCACCTCGACGCCGCCGAGGTTGTCGATGATCTTCTTGAAGCCCGTGAAGTCGACCTCGAGGTAGTGGTCCATGCGGATCCCCGACATCTTCTCCACGGTCGAGACGGCGCAGGCCGCCCCGCCGACGGTGTACGACTCGTTGAACATCCGGCGCGTGCCGCCCGGGTCCGTCTTGCCGTTCGCCGTCTTGCAGACGGGCCGGGTCACCAGGGTGTCCCGGGGTATCGATACGACGCCGGCCTTGGTGTGGCCCTCGTTCAGGTGGACGATCATCGCCGTGTCGGAGCGGGCGGAGCCGCCGTCGTCCGCGCCGTACTCGCTGTTCGCCCCGCCCCTGGAGTCCGAGCCGAGGACGAGGATGTCCATGGAGCCGTTGTCCACGTTCTGCGGGCGGTCCTTCCCGAGGGCCGCGTCGATGTCGACCGTCTGAAGGTTGCCGTTGAGCTTGAAGTAGAAGTAGCCGAGCCCCGCCCCGCCCAGGAGTACGACGCCCGCGGCGGTCCACGCGGCGATGACGACGGCCCTGCGGCGCGCGGCCGGTTTGCGTCGGCGTCGGCCTGCGGCGGCCCTTCGGTCCCCGCTCCTGCTGTCCTGGCTCATGCTTTCCTCTGCCCGCCTGTCCTCGGTTCGGTGACCCGCGCCCTCTGACAAAGACGGACGTAAGCCCTCAAGGGTTCCACGGTCCGGAACGGACCGGAGCCATTGCGAAGAATCGGACCGACCGGCATGAACACCGCGTAATGCCGCCCTTACCTGCGGTTTCGGCGGGAGCGCCGGTGACGCAGGGGGGTACGGCCGGGCACGCGGTGTGGCGAAGGACACGGCCGGTGGCGAGAACACGACGAAACGCGACCGCCCCCGTCGCGGATGCGGCGGGGGCGGTCGTGGTGGCAGGTGCCACGAGGAGACGTCAGTCGTCGTTCTTGCCCGACGGGGTCGTCTTCGCGATCTGCATCAGGAACTCGGCGTTCGACTTAGTCTGCTTCATCTTGTCGAGGAGCAGCTCGATCGCCTGCTGCGAGTCGAGCGCGTGCAGCACCCGGCGCAGCTTCCACGTGATGGAGAGCTCCTCGCTGTTGAGGAGGATCTCCTCCTTGCGGGTGCCCGACGCGTCGACGTCCACCGCCGGGAAGATGCGCTTGTCGGCGAGCTTCCGGTCGAGCTTGAGCTCCATGTTGCCGGTGCCCTTGAACTCCTCGAAGATCACCTCGTCCATGCGCGAGCCGGTGTCGACGAGCGCGGTGGCCAGGATGGTCAGCGAGCCGCCGTCCTCGATGTTGCGCGCGGCACCGAAGAAGCGCTTCGGCGGGTACAGCGCGGTCGAGTCGACACCACCGGACAGGATGCGGCCGGAGGCGGGCGCCGCGAGGTTGTACGCGCGGCCCAGACGGGTGATGGAGTCCAGCAGGACGACCACGTCGTGACCCAGCTCGACGAGACGCTTGGCACGCTCGATGGCCAGCTCGGCGACCGTGGTGTGGTCCTCGGCCGGGCGGTCGAAGGTCGAGGAGATGACCTCGCCCTTGACCGACCGCTGCATGTCGGTGACCTCTTCCGGACGCTCGTCGACCAGGACGACCATCAGGTGGCACTCGGGGTTGTTGACGGTGATCGCGTTGGCGATCGCCTGCATGATCATCGTCTTGCCGGCCTTCGGCGGCGAGACGATCAGACCACGCTGACCCTTTCCGATCGGTGCGACCAGGTCGATGATCCGGCCGGTCAGCACGCCCGGGTCGGTCTCCAGACGGAGCCGGTCCTGCGGGTACAGCGGGGTCAGCTTCTGGAACTCCGGGCGGCCGCGGCCGGATTCGGGCGCCATGCCGTTGACGGAGTCCAGGCGCACGAGCGCGTTGAACTTCTCGCGGCGCTCGCCGTCCTTGGGCTGGCGGACCGCACCGGTGGTGTGGTCGCCCTTGCGCAGACCGGCCTTGCGGACCTGGGCGAGGGAGACGTACACGTCGTTCGGGCCGGGCAGGTAGCCCGAGGTCCGGATGAACGCGTAGTTGTCGAGGATGTCGAGGATGCCCGCGACGGGGATCAGGACGTCGTCGTCGGCGACCTGAGGCTCGGCCGGCGCGAACTCGTCGCGGCCACGACGGCCACGGCGGTCGCGGTAGCGGCCGCGGCGGCCACGACGGCCGTCCTCGTCGAAGTCGTCCTGCGGGCCGTTGTCCTGACGGTCCCGGTCCTGGCGCCCGCCCTGCTGGCCCTGGCCCTGGCCGCGGCCGCCCTGCTGGCGGTCCTGACGGTCGGTCCGGTCCTGCCGGCCGCCGCCCTGCTGGCCCTGGCCCTGACCCTGGCCGCCCTGACCCTGGCCGGCCTGGCTCTGACCCTGGGCGCCCTGGCCCTGGTCGTCGGCCTTGGCACCGCGGTCACGGCGGTCGCGCTGACGGTCACCGCGCTCGGCACGGTCGCTGCCGCGCTCACGGCGGTCGCGCCGGCCGCGGCCTTCGCCGTCCTGCGCCTGACCGGCCTGGCCCTGCGCCTGGCCGGAGACGGCGGTGGCCGCTTCGGCCTTGGCCTCGGTCTGCGCGGCCGGAGCAGCCTCGGTCTTCTGCTCGACCTGCACGGCGGCGGGGGCCGAACCCTCGGGGCTGCCGGAGGGGGCGGTGGCCCGACGTCGGCGGCGCTCGCCGACCGGGGCGTCCTCGCTGGCAGGCTGGCCCGGGATGTCGATCTGCGCCTTGGGGGCGGTCTTCTCGGCGGGGGCCTCTGCGGCGGCCTCGCCCGTACGGGCCTTGCTGGTGGCGCGGCGCTTCGGCTTGGCCTCGGCAGCGTCGGCCGGCGCGGAGGCCGCGGCCTTGGGGGCACTGCTGCCCGCCTGCGCCTCCTTGATGACCTCGATCAGCTGGCCCTTGCGCATCCGCGCGGTGCCCCTGATGCCGAGGCCCGACGCGACCTGCTGCAGCTCGGCCAGGACCATGCCATCAAGGCCGGTGCCGGAGCGGCGACGCTTGGTCGCGGCGCCCGCGGCGGGGGCACTGGTGTCGACATTAGTGTCGGCAGCGCCCATCAGATCGGTGGTGTCGCTCACGAAGGGTCCTTCCCTGGAGCGGACGTCGGCCTGTCTGGCTCGGCGACCGGTTGTGCTGTCCGACGACAGTCCGAGATGTATGGACTGCGCCGGGGCGGTGGTCCGCCGGTAGAGATACGGCGGGGAGAAACGTGCATGTACGTGGGTGGTTCCGGCGAGAAGCTCCCGAGCTGGAAGCGTGGGAATGTCACGCCGATTCCGGAGCGTTGCTCGAAACTGCTGGCAGTGGTCAAAGCAGTCGGGGAGGCTCCCGGAAGAAAGGTGGTCCCTGATAGGGACACTGAGCACCAAGCCATGGCGACTTCGGATGCGCACTTGAGATTAACACTACCGGATCCAACAGACATTCCCCCTCTCAATCACCGGCGATCGAGCCCTTCCGTGCGGGCGGCCTGCCCCGGCCGCCCGCCCCTGGCCGGCTTTTCCTACAGCACTCTTCAGCCGCCCTGGGTACCCAGCGGAAGTACGCTCGCGCCCGCGGCGTCGAGTGCGAGGCGGTTGGCCGCCCACCCCTCGCCCGCGAGCCGCGCGACCTTGTCGGCCGCGCCGTTGTCGACCAGCGCGAGGACCGTGGGGCCCGCGCCGGAGATCACAGCGGGGATGCCGTCCGCCCGCAGCCGGGCCACGAGCGCCACGCTCTCGGGCATCGCCGGGGACCGGTACTCCTGGTGGAGGCGGTCCTCGGTGGCCGGCAGCAGGAACTCGGGACGCCTGGTCAGGGCCTCTACGAGCAGAGCCGCGCGCCCCGCGTTGACGGCCGCGTCCACATGCGGGACGGTGCGCGGCAGCAGGCCGCGCGCGGTCTCCGTCAGGACCGGCTTGGAGGGGACGAAGACCACCGGAACGATGGAATCGGCGGGCTCCATGCGGATCGCCTTGGCGCTGCCGCCGTCCATCCACGCGAGGGTGAAGCCGCCGAGCAGACAGGCGGCGACGTTGTCGGGGTGGCCCTCGATCTCGGTGGCGAGTTCCAGCAGCGCCACGTCGTCGAGCCTGGCCTCTCCGCCTATGGTCACGGCGCGGGCGGCGACGATGCCCGCGCAGATGGCGGCCGAGGAGGAGCCGAGGCCGCGGCCGTGCGGGATGCGGTTGGCGCAGACGACCTCGAGGCCGCGCGGCTGGCCGCCCAGCAGGTCGAAGGCGGTACGCATGGAACGTACGAGGAGGTGGCTCTCGTCCCGCGGGAGGGTGTCGGCACCTTCGCCCGCGATGTCGATGTTCAGGCCGGAATCGGCCACGCGGACGACGACGTCGTCGTAGAGCCCCAGGGCCAGACCGAAGGCGTCGAAGCCCGGGCCGAGGTTGGCACTGCTGGCGGGGACGCGCACCCGTACGGCGGCGGCGCGGAACGCTGGACCGGCCATCGTCCGATGACACTCCTTGTGACTGTGCGAGACGAGATCTTCGCTGGCTCGCTGCGAATGTACTGGAGAACGTACGACACCCGAAGGCCCTGTGGGCAGCACCGCGGACATATGCGCGGCGGCGGATGTAAGTACAGCCTATCGAAGGAAGGTTCTGTCGCGACATAGGGCGCACAGCAGGCGCACGATGCGTGTCGCGGGCTCCCGTCGATCACACCGGGTTCCTACGGGGTTTTTGGTGTCGTACGGCCCGAGTTGCCGGATCCTCAGCCTTCGAAAGACTTCCGGAATCCGGCAACTCGGCTACAGCTGTACCGCGGGTGCCGCGCGGCCCTCGGGCCCGTGGACCGCTCGGTCGCTCGGGCCGCTCGGGCCGCTCGGGCCGTCGGCCGGGAATTCCCGGTCAGACGAGACCGAGGCGCACCGCGGCGGCCTCGGCGTCCACCGGGATGGTGATCGGCTGCGGAGCGCCGGCGACCGCCCAGTCGGGGTCCTTCAGGCCGTTGCCGGTGACGGTGCACACGATCTTCTGGCCGGGGTCGACCAGACCGAGCTCGGCGGCCTTGAGCAGACCGGCCACGGACGCGGCCGAGGCGGGCTCGACGAAGACACCCTCCTGGGCCGCCAACAGGCGGTAGGCGGCCAGGATCTGGCGGTCCGTCACCTCGTCGATGAAGCCGCCCGACTCGTCCCGGGCCTGCAGGGCGTACTCCCACGAGGCCGGATTGCCGATGCGGATCGCGGTGGCGATGGTGTGCGGCTCCTTGACGACCTCGCCGCGCACGATGGGCGCGGACCCGGAAGCCTGGAAACCCCACACGCGGGGCGTACGGGAGGCCAGGCCATCGGCCTTGTACTCCTTGAAGCCCTTCCAGTACGCGGTGATGTTGCCGGCGTTGCCGACGGGCAGCACGTGGATGTCGGGGGCGTCGCCGAGCGCGTCCACGATCTCGAACGCGGCCGTCTTCTGACCCTCGATGCGAGCCGGGTTGACGGAATTGACCAGCGCCACCGGGTAGTTGTCGGACAGCGCGCGGGCCAGGTCCAGACAGTCGTCGAAGTTGCCGTCGACCTGAAGGATCTTGGCGCCGTGCACGAGCGCCTGGCCCATCTTGCCGAGCGCGATCTTGCCGCGGGGCACGAGGACGGCGCAGACCATCCCGGCGCGCACCGCGTAAGCGGCGGCGGAGGCCGAGGTGTTGCCCGTGGAGGCGCAGATGACGGCCTTGGCGCCGTCCTCCTTGGCCTTGGTGATCGCCATGGTCATGCCGCGGTCCTTGAAGGACCCGGTGGGGTTGGCCCCCTCGACCTTGAGGTGCACCTCGCAGCCGGTGCGCTCGGAGAGCACCTGCGCGGGAACGAGGGGAGTTCCGCCTTCACGGAGGGTGACCACGGGAGTTTTGTCCGTCACCGGCAGGCGGTCCCGGTACTCCTCGATGATGCCGCGCCACTGGTGGGTGCGATTGCTGCTCATGGGCCCTTACTCCCCTTCAACACGCATGATGCTGGCGACACCGCGCACGGTGTCCAGCTTCCGCAGCGCCTCGACGGTCCCGGAGAGGGCGGCGTCGGGTGCGCGGTGGGTGACGACGACGAGGGAGGCCTCATTGCCGACCCCGTCCGGACGTCCTTGCTGTCGTACGGTATCGATGGAAACACCGTGTTCCGCGAAGGTGGTCGCCACCTGGGCGAGTACGCCCGGCTTGTCCGCCACATCGAGGCTGATGTGGTAGCGGGTGACGACGTCCCCCATGGGGCTGACCGGCAGCTGGGTGTACGCGGACTCGCCCGGCCCCGTTGCCGCGGCGAGCTTGTTGCGGCAGACGGCGACGAGGTCGCCGAGCACCGCCGACGCGGTCGGAGAACCGCCCGCGCCGGGCCCGTAGAACATGAGCCGACCGGCGGCCTCCGCCTCGACGAAGACGGCGTTGTACGCCTCGCGGACGGAAGCGAGCGGGTGGGTCAGCGGGATCATCGCCGGGTGGACGCGCGCGGTGACGGACTCGCCGTCGGCGGCGCGCTCCAGGATGGCGAGGAGCTTGATGGTGCAGCCCATGCGCTTGGCGGACGCGAAGTCGGTGGCGCTGACCTCGGTCATGCCCTCGCGGTAGACGTCGTCGAGGCGGACCCGGGTGTGGAAGGCGATACCGGCCAGGATCGCGGCCTTGGCGGCGGCGTCGTAGCCCTCGACGTCGGCGGTGGGGTCGGCCTCGGCGTACCCGAGGGCGGTGGCCTCGTCGAGCGCCTCCTGGTACCCGGCGCCGGTCGAGTCCATCTTGTCGAGGATGAAGTTCGTCGTGCCGTTGACGATGCCCATCACCCGGTTGATCTTGTCGCCCGCGAGGGACTCGCGCATCGGGCGGACCAGCGGGATGGCGCCGGCCACGGCGGCCTCGTAGTACAGGTCCAGCCCGTGCTGCTCGGCGGCGGCGTGCAGCGCGGCGCCGTCCTGCGCGAGCAGCGCCTTGTTCGCCGAGACGACGGAGATGCCGTGCTCGAAGGCGGTGGTGATCAGGGTGCGGGCCGGTTCGATGCCGCCGATGACCTCGATGGCGATGTCGATGTCGCCGCGTTTGAGCAGCGCCGTCGCATCGGTGGTGATGAGGGCCGGGTCGATGCCCTCGCGCACCTTGGAGGGGCGGCGCACGGCCACGCCGGCGAGCTCGACGGGCGCGCCGATCCTGGCCGTCAGGTCGTCGGCGTGCGTCGTCATGATGCGCGCCACCTCTGAGCCGACCACTCCACAGCCCAGCAGCGCCACCTTCAGCGGACGCGTACGCATCATCGACCTACGCCTTTCGATCTTCACATCAGTACCTGGTGAGCGGTTTGCATCCCAGGTGTGAACCAGTCTCACTCAATGGACAACAGTTTCCACCCTCGGTCCATTGAGTGAGACACCTATTCGGGGGTCTGGGGGGCTTCCCCCAGAAGAATGCGGATCATCCGAGGTCGAGACGCAGGAGATCCTCCTCCGTCTCCCTGCGGACGATGACACGGGCCTCGCCGCCGCGCACGGCGACGACGGGCGGGCGCAGCGCGTGGTTGTAGTTGCTGGCCATCGAGCGGCAGTAGGCGCCGGTGGCCGGGACCGCCAGGAGGTCCCCGGGGGCGAGGTCCGCGGGCAGGAAGGCGTCCTTGACCACGATGTCGCCGCTCTCGCAGTGCTTGCCGACGACGCGGACGAGCATGGGCTCGGCGTCGGAGGTGCGGGAGACGAGGGTGACGGCGTACTCGGCGTCGTAGAGGGCGGTGCGGATGTTGTCGGACATGCCGCCGTCGACGGAGACGTACGTCCTCAGCCCTTCGAGGGGCTTGATCGTGCCGACCTCGTAGAGGGTGAAGGCGGTCGGTCCGACGATGGCCCGTCCGGGCTCGACGGAGATCCGCGGGGCGCGCAGGCCGGCCGCCTCGCACTCGCGGGCGACGATCTCGTGCAGGGCCTTGGCGATCTCGTGCGGCTCGCGGGGGTCGTCGCCGGAGGTGTAGGCGATGCCGAGCCCGCCGCCGAGGTCGATCTCGGGGAGCTCCACCCCGTGCTCGTCGCGCACGGCGGCGAGCAGCCGCACGACCCGCTTGGCCGACACCTCGAAGCCCGCCATGTCGAAGATCTGCGAACCGATGTGGGAGTGGACGCCGAGCAGCTCCAGGCTGTCGTGCCCGAGGACGCGCCGTACGGCCTCGGCGGCGGACCCGTCGGCGACGGCGATCCCGAACTTCTGGTCCTCGTGCGCGGTGGCGATGAACTCGTGGGTGTGCGCCTCGACGCCGACCGTCACCCGGATCTGCACGGGCTGGCGTACGCCGGCCTCGCGGGCGATGTGCGCGACGCGGGCGATCTCCTGGAAGGAGTCGAGCACGATCCGCCCGACGCCGGCCTCGACGGCGCGGGTGATCTCGCCGGTGGACTTGTTGTTGCCGTGGAAGGCGATCTGGCGGGCGGGCATCCCGGCGGCGAGCGCGGTGGCGAGCTCGCCGCCGGAGCACACGTCCAGGTTGAGCCCCTCCTCCCGCAGCCACTTCACGACGGCCTTGGAGAGGAACGCCTTCCCGGCGTAGAAGACGTCGGCGCCGGGCCCGAAGGCGTGCGCCCAGGCGCGGCAGCGGGCGCGGAAGTCCTCTTCGTCGAGGAAGTAGGCGGGCGTCCCGAACTCCTCGGCGAGCTTGGTGACTTCGATCCCGCCCACGGTCACGACACCGTCCGCGTTCCGGCCCACCGTCCGCGCCCAGACCTTCTCGTCGAGCGCGTTGAGATCGGCGGGCGGCGGGGAGTAGTGCCCCTCGGGCAGGACATCGGCATGGCGGGGCCCGGCGGGGTGTGCGGAACGGCTCATCGGTCTCTCTCTTCGCAAATCATCCGGATCGCGGGCGAATCACATCGGATCACATACGCCGCGTCACAGGCAGTCGGGTGCGTCTATGCCGAGGAGGGCCAGGCCGCCGGCCAGCACCGTCCCGGCGGCTTCGGCAAGAGCCAGCCGGGCGCGATGGGCGGCCGAGGGTTTCTCGTCCCCCTTGGGCAGGACGCGGTACTGGAAGTCGAGCAAGGCGTCGGCCAGCACGACGAGATGCCTGACGAGCCGCTCGGGCGCACGGTGGTGCGCGGCGGCCTCGAGCACGAGGGGGTAGTCGACGAGCGCACCGACCAGCGCGCCGGCACCGTCGCCGTCGCCGTCGACCTCACCCGGCTCACCGCGGAACCCGAGCTGCTCGGCGTTGCGGGTCAGCGCCCGGGCCCGGGCGTGGGCGTACCGCACGCGGAAGAACTCGTTGGACTCGTCCTGCACGAGCAGCCACGCGGGAAAGACAGGGGTCTCGTGTCCGGGAGCGCCGAGCATCGCCCAGGCGGCGGCGTCGGGTCCGTAGGCGCAGAGCACGTCGCCGTCCCGCCTGGCGACGGGGGCGATGCTCGCGGGCCCGCTGTCCGCCCGGCGGCCCTGACTGCGGGCGATCCGCTGCACGGCGTCGCGTACGACGCGCTCGCGCGCTTCCCCGTCGGGGGCGAACCCGTACCGCGCCCCGCGCGCGCGGATGCCCCGTACCAGCTCGCCGACGGGACGCGCGGCGAGCACGAAGTTCAGGAACCCGGCGCCGGTGATCTCCACCCGCTCGATCCCGGGAAGCGCCGCCAGCCGCGGGGCCAGCACCTCGGCCACTCCACGGGGCGCGACTCCGGCACCCTTCCCCACCCCGAACGCGACGGGGGAGGCGTAGTCGCCTACTCCCCCGGGCCGGGTCCGCTCGACGACGACCCGCTCGGGAACGACCACCGTGGCGGGCAGCTCCCCGTCCTCGACGGCGCAGCGCACGGCGCGCACGACGACACGGGAGAGGTCAGCGGGGGTCACGTGCCCAGCCTAGGCGAGAAGCCCCCGCGTCAGGCGAAGGGTTTCGCCATGTGAACAGAGGGGCCACGCCCCAAAGAAGGGGACACCCAAAAGAACGGCCTAACCCACCCGCGGGCCGAGCAAGGATTCCCTCACCCTCGCCCCCTCCCGGCGGGGGTGCCTTTCCGCTCCCTCCGATCGCGGCGCTCGATGAGCCGGTGCACGACCCGCACCAGCTCGGCGGGCTCGAAGGGCTTGGCGAGGAAGGCGTCCACGCCGGCGGCGATCCCGGCCTCGACCTCGGCGTGCGTACAAGCGCTCACGATCGCAACGGGCAGGTGCCGCGTCCGGGGATCGGCCCTCAACTGCGCGGCCGCTCCGAACCCGTCCAGCCGGGGCATGACCACATCAAGGGTGATGACGTCGGGAAGTACGTGGTGCACGACATCCAGACACTCGGCACCATCGTTCGCGGTCACGACCTCGAAGCCCTCCAGCTCGAGATTGACCTTGATCAGCTGCCGGATGACCTTGTTGTCATCGACAACAAGCACCCGGCCCGAGGCGCCCGACACAACTCGAGAGTAGGTCGGCCCCGGCCCCCGCGTCCGGGTTTTTGCCACTTCCACCCCCTCCGAGGGACCCGCCCCCCTCTCCCCCGCAAACGAGTTCCTGATCACCGGCCGGGAGCTGGTAGTGTTCAACCCGTCGCCGCAACGCGAACGACGCGCCCCCGTAGCTCAGGGGATAGAGCAACGGCCTCCGGAGCCGTGTGCGCAGGTTCGAATCCTGCCGGGGGCACTCCGGAACAAGGCTCTGACCAGCGGAAACGCAGGTCAGAGCCTGTCTTGTTCATGTCAAAACGCACACGGCCTACTTGGCCGTGAGCATTCGGTCCGGCACTGCTCCGACCTGGAGTTTGGCAGCGCGATCCAGGCAAAATCCCAATTGCCCGATCCCACAGATCGCTCCGCGTGGGACATACGTGGGACCGAGGCGCCAAGACCGGACATCGCTCACCCCTGTTACCTGCGGCAGGACGAGCTTGACCTGCGCATATGTCTTCATCCTTGGCGAGGGGCGCACACGGAGCAGAGGGCCGTGTGACTTTCGCGGCCACTCCAGCTTCCTATGGCGCAGGCTCGCCTCAGCCGAAGGCATCGCTCTAGTGTCCTGCGTCGTAGATTCGTTGAATAAGTAGAATGTCTTCATGGCGAAGATGGGGCGGCCGATGGCCGAGCTGGCGTTGACCGATGACGAGCGCGAGACGCTGGTGCGCTGGTCGCGGCGGGCGACCTCGGCACAGGCTCTGGCTCAGCGGTGCCGGATCGTGCTGGGCTGTGCGGAGGGGAAGACGAATCAGCAGGTGGCCGCTGAACTCGGCATCTGGCCGCAGACAGTGGGCAAGTGGCGCCGCCGTTTCCTGGAGTCCCGCCTGGACGGCCTGGCCGACGATCCACGCCCCGGTGCTCCGCGGAAGATCTCTGACGAGCAGGTTGAGACAGTCGTCGTCGCCACCTTGGAGCGCACCCCGAAGGACGCCACGCACTGGTCTCGGGCGTCGATGGCATCCGAGAGCGGGCTGTCGAGGTCCACCGTGGGGCGGATCTGGAGGACGTTCGGGCTCAAGCCGCACCAGGTGGACACCTTCAAGCTGTCCAACGACCCGCAGTTCATAGACAAGGTCCGCGACATCGTGGGCCTCTACCTCGACCCGCCGGAGAAGGCCCTGGTCCTGTGCGTGGACGAGAAGTCCCAGATCCAGGCGCTGGACCGTTCGGCACCCGTGCTGCCGATGATGCCGGGCATGCCTGAGCGCCGTACCCACGACTACGTCCGCCACGGCATCACGACCCTGTTCGCCGCCATGGACGTCGCCACCGGCGAGGTGATCAGCTCCATTCACCGACGCCACCGGGCAGCGGAGTTCAAGAAGTTCCTCGCCAAGCTGGACAAGGAGGTCCCCGCCCACCTCGACGTCCACCTGATCTGCGACAACTACAGCACCCACAAGGCGCCGGCAGTCCGCAAGTGGCTGGAAGCCCACCCCCGCTTCCACATGCACTTCACGCCCACCTACTCGTCCTGGCTCAACCAGGTCGAGCGATGGTTCGGCCTGCTGACGGACAAGAAGATACGGCGCGGAGTCCACAAGAACCTCCAGGCCCTGGAACGGGACATCCGAGCCTGGACCGCCCAGTGGAACGACAACCCGAAGCCCTTCGTCTGGACGAAGGACGCCGACGAGATCCTTCAACGCCTCGCTTCATATCTTGATCGAATTCCCGGCGCAGGACACTAGAAGACTGATGAAGATCTTGTTGGGGGCTGTCCGGCCGCAGGCCGGGCGGCCCCTGCGTCTATGTGGTGGTGGGGGTGAGTGTCCAGGTGCCGCCTGTGTGGGTGAGGCCGAGGTTGATGAGGCGGCGGAGGTTGAGGGCGGCTGCCCGGTTGTGGAGCCAGGTGTTGTTCTTGAGGACGCCTCGGTAGGGGACGCGGCGGTTGCCTTTGGCGACGAGCCAGGCGATGGCGCGTTCGACGGGTGGTCGCCAGCGGCCGTATTCGTCCTGCCATTCCTGGCTGGTGGCGGCCTGGTCCCGGGCGGCTTTGAGGAGGTCGTACTGGGGATGGACGCTGAAGACGCGTCCGGTCTTGGACCTGGTGCAGCGCTCGCGCAAAGGGCAATCGAGGCAGAGTTTCTTGAACTGGGCCTGGCGGTTGCCGCCCGAGAGGGGGCGGCCGAGGGCTTTGGTGTGGCCGGCCGGGCAGGTGACGTGGCCGGCCTGGGTGTCGACGTGGAAGTCGTCGGTCGTGAAGCCGCCGGGGATGGCCTGCCGCAGGGGTGGCGGCTTGAGCACGAGGGTGTGGCCGTCGGCTTCGAGGGCTTCGCGGAGTTCGCCGGTTCCGTAGGCGGTGTCGCCGAGGACGGTCAGGCCCTGGTCCGGGTCCTCGTCGGCGAGGAGGTCCCGGGCGACGGCGGCCTCGTGGTTGTCGGCTCCGCTGCCGGTGGTGAGCGCGACCTCGGTGAACAGTCCCGCCTCGGGCTCGAACGCGGCATGCGCGCGAAAGCCCTCCTGGTGGCGGGTTCGGTTCTTGTGGATGTGCCGGGCCTCGGAATCGACCGTGGAAACCACGCGGTCGGGTGCGGTCCCCTGGGTGATGCGCCAGCGTCCGTCACGGCCGTCGGACTCCTCGGCCGGCTCGACGTCCTGGCCCGCGACCAGGGCCAGCAGGCCGGCCGCGTTCGCGGCCTTCTCACCGAGTTCCTGTTCGGGCAGGTGGCCCAGCAGCCGCAGCGCGTCACCAACGAGGGCGTCCACCAGGTCCGCCCTGGCCTGCTGGTC
>NZ_JAGGOT010000055.1 GCF_018614195.1 Streptomyces sp. ISL-43 | reverse complement strand
CTTCCGCGGAGCAGCACTAGTCGTTCAGCGGGAGTTGTACGACGAGCAGCTTGCCCGCCATCGTCACGCCGCCGTCCATCGCGATGGCCAGGCCTTCCGCGTAGACGTGCGGGCCCACCACGGCCTCCGGGCCGCGCGATTCGTCGCCGTCCTCGGTGCCCACCTCGCCCAGCAGGTACGGGATGGGGCTGTGGCCGTGCACGACGCGGCTGCCGCCGTAGGCGCCGAGGAGCTCGCGTACGGCCGCCGGGCCGCTCTCCTCGTCCCGGAAGGCGAAGCGCTTGGTGAACTTGCGGAACAGGTCCCAGGTGATGTCGGCGTCGTTGCGGTTGAGCAGCTCGTGGATGGTGTCGTTGACGTCCTCGACCGAGTCGCCGTAGTCGCGGTAGGCGGTGGTGTCGGAATGCAGGAGCAGGTGGTCCTCCACCAGGACGGCCGCGTCCAGCCGGGACATCCACTGCAGGTGGACGTCCTGGAGGCGCTCCATGTCGGTGCGCTGGCCGCCGTTGAGGAGCCAGGCGGCCTGGAAGGTCGCGGTGCCGGCGCCGGAGACGACGGGGGTGTCGCCGAACCGCTTGGCGCCGATGAGGAGCAGCTCGTGGTTGCCCATGAGGGCCTTGCAGTAGCCGCCGGCGGCCGCGGCCTCGGCGGAGAGCCGCATGACGAGGTCGATGACGCCGATGCCGTCGGGTCCGCGGTCGGTGAAGTCGCCGAGGAACCAGAGCCGGGCGTTGCCGGCGGACCAGTTGAGGTCGGCGTCGATGAGGCCCTGGGCCTGGAGCTCGGTGACGAGCTCGCCGAGGTAGCCGTGGACGTCGCCGACGACGTAGAGCGGACCCGGGCCGTCCGCCGTGGCGTCCTGGGGCACGTACTGGACCTGGACGGTGTCGCCGGGGCCGCCGACGGAGCCGCGCCCGATGACGGGCAGGTCCCGCCGCGTCGGGGTGTAGCCCTCGTCGGGCTCGCCCTCCTCGGCGGCGTGGCCCATGGCGCGCACGGGTTCACCGCTGCCCGTGCCGTACGCGGCTTCGTGACCGGAGCCGTACGGGTCTTCGTGACCGGAGCCGTGCTGCGCGGCCGGCCGCGCGGGACTCTCGTACCGGTAGCCGTACGCGTGCTGCGCGGGGACGGGGGACGGGCTCCCGTCGTAGTACGCGGGGTACTCGCCGTAGACGGGCGCGTCACCGGGAAGCCCGATGGCCGCCACGGTCACGGCATATGGGGCTGGTTCGGCGACTGGCAACCGGAAGTCCCGCTCGGTGTCCGTCCGCACCGCGGGTCCCTGACCGGCCCCCTGAGTCATCGACCCCTCCACCACCGTCGCGCTGCCGTACACCTGCGGACCTTCCTGCCTCCGGGGCGGAGGGTCCGTGATGTCGTGCGCCCATCATAGGAATGCGGCTCGCGCTCTGTGACGCACCAGGGGTGGTGAATCCTGTGCGGAGCCGATCGTTCCTACCGATTTCTTCCGATATCGGTGTTGCAGAAATCCTCGGCGGGGCCGGCGGCCCTGCCGAGGAGCCGGCGTGGTGGTCAGTCCTGGGCCGGGGAACGGGGCGGGCTGACGGTCGTACGGGGCTGCCTGCGCTGGGAGGAGGTGCGGATGATCAACTCGGTCGGGATGACCTGTTCGACGGGGCCACCCGTGTCGACGCCCTCGATGGCGTCGATGAGGAGCTGTACGACGGCGGTGCCGATGCGGCGCGGTTTGAGGGACAGGGTGGTGATGGGCGGTTCGGTGTTGGCGTACACGGTGGATTCACTGCAGCACACGAGCAGCAGATCCTCGGGAACACGCAGGCCGTAGCGCCGGGCGGCGGCCAGCAGGTCGGTGCCGTTGGGGTCGAAGAGCCCGTACACGGCATCGGGCCGGTCGGGCCGGGCGAGCAGCCGGTCGGCGGCGACGGCGCCGGCGCACGGGTCGTGGGCGGGGTAGGACTCGTAGACGGGATCCTGGCCCACGCGCTCGCACCAGCGCAGGTACGCGGTGGTGGAGAGCCGGGTGTAGGTGTCGGTGGTGGTGCCGGTCAGCAGCCCGATGCGGCGGGCGCCGGCGGCTGCGAGGTGGTCGAGGAGGCCCAGTACGGCGGCCTCGTGATCGTTGTCGACCCAGGCGGTGACGGGGAGCGAGCCGGCCGGGCGGCCGTCGGAGACCACGGGCAGGCCCTGGCGGACCAGTTCGGTGACGACGGGATCGTGGTCGGAGGGGTCGATGACGACGGTGCCGTCGAGGGCCACGTTGGACCAGACGTCGTGTCGGGAGGTGGCGGGGAGGATGACGAGGGCGTAGCCGCGGGCGAGCGCGGCGGAGGTGGCGGCTCTGGCCATCTCGGCGAAGTACGCGAATTCGGTGAAGGTGAAAGGTTCATCCCCGTACGTCGTCACGGTCAGGCCGATGAGGCCCGACTTGCCGGTACGGAGGGTGCGGGCCGCCGCGGAGGGGCGGTAGCCCAGCCGGTCTGCGACTTCGCGAACGTGGCGGCGGGTGGCGTCCGGAAGGCGCCCCTTGCCATTGAGCGCGTCGGAGACGGTCGTGATCGAGACGCCCGCCGCGGCGGCCACGTCCCTGATGCCGGCCCGGCCTTGTCGGCCGGCGGCCCGCCGGGTGGTCTCGGTCCGGCTCACCTGATGCTTCCCTGCTGCTGTCATGGCGAGCCGATAGTAGGGCGCGGTGGGCCGGGTGGTCCGGGTGCATATGCAGGCGTTGACAGGCACGATTCTGCATGGTTCGCCACCCCCAATGACCTTGGAAACAAAGGTTTTTGGTTGCAGAGAGTGTCGGGTGCACTTGTCGTCGGGCCCGAGCATGCCAAAACGGAGGGCTCTCGGGCCGGTCTCAACTCACCTGTACGAGGGACGCGCGCCACGGCGCAGGCCACCGGCGCACGCATATATGCGTGCGCTCTCCCGCATTCCTGGCGCCTGCCGTTCTCGGATGGACGGAATCCTCATAAGGTGAGGAGTATTGAGTCGACGGTGACGTCGTACGGGACGGTCGAGGAGGACCTGCGGTGAGCGAGAAGAGCCCGAGGCTGCGCGCCGAGCTGGACGGCATCCCCACCTACAAGCCCGGGAGGCCCGCCGCGGCGGGCGGTCCCGTGGCGTTCAAGCTGTCCTCGAACGAGAACCCGTACCCGCCCCTGCCTGGGGTGCTGGAGAGCGTGGTCGCGGCGGCCGGCCAGTTCAACCGCTACCCGGACATGGCGTGCACGGGCCTGTCGAACGAGCTCGCGGATCGGTTCGGGGTCCCGGTCGAGCACATCGCCACCGGCACCGGATCGGTCGGGGTCGCCCAGTCGCTGATCCAGTCGACCGCGGGTCCCGGCGACGAGGTCATCTACGCCTGGCGGTCTTTCGAGGCTTATCCGATCATCACGCAGATCTCCGGTGCGACGTCCGTCCAGGTCCCGTTGACCGACGGCGACGTGCACGACCTGGACGCGATGTTCGAGGCGATCACCGAACGCACCCGGCTGATCTTCGTCTGCAACCCGAACAACCCGACCGGCACCGCCGTGCGCCGCGCCGAGCTGGAGCGGTTCCTGGACCGGGTGCCCTCCGACATCCTGATCGTCCTCGACGAGGCGTACAAGGAGTTCGTCCGCGACGTCGAGGTGCCGGACGGCATCGAGCTCTACCGCAACCGCCCGAACGTCGCGGTGCTGCGCACGTTCTCCAAGGCGTACGGGCTCGCCGGCCTGCGCGTGGGCTTCGCCGTCGCACACGAGCCGGTGGCCGCGGCGCTGCGCAAGACGGCGGTGCCCTTCGGCGTCAGCCAGCTCGCCCAGGACGCGGCGGTCGCCTCGCTGCGCGCCGAGGACGAGCTGATGGGCCGGGTCGGCTCGCTGGTCAGCGAGCGCACCCGGGTCTACGGGACGCTGCTCGCCCAGGGCTGGACGGTCGTGCCCGAGACGCAGGCCAACTTCGTGTGGATGCGGCTCGGGGAGCGGACCGCCGACTTCGCGGCGGCCTGCGAGAAGGCCGGAGTGGTGGTCCGGCCCTTCGCGGGCGAGGGCCTGCGGGTCACGATCGGCGAGTCCGAGGCGAACGATCTCTTCCTGCACGCCGCGGCGGCCTTCTTCAAGGAGTTCTAGCCGGGCTCCCCGGCCGGGTCTCCCGGTCGGGGTTCGCCGGGATTCGCCGGGATTCGGGCCGGGGTCGCCGGCCGGGTCTTGCGGCCAGTGCCCAGGCCGGTTCCACCCAGGCCGCTTCCACCCAGGCCGCTTCCACCTATGCCAGTTCCACGCGGATCGGATCGCCGTCGCGGACGGTGGACAGCAGGCGGGGGTCGCCGTCGAACGAGCCGAGCACGTTGCACGGGCTCGCCAGGCGGCTCTCGCCACCGCGGGAGATGGGCGTCGGACCGTAGGGCAGCGCGAGCGCGTCCCCCTCGGTCCAGAACGCGACGGTGCCCGGCTCGACGACCTGCCGGGCGTCGTCCTCCAGCGACACGGAGACGCCGGTGTCGAAATAGACCTCCTCGCCCCAGGTGTTGGCGGACGCGGAGATCGGCAGTGCCTCGGAGAGCGCCTTGGCGGTCGGGGTGTCGTCGAGGGTCGCGGTCAGGTGGCCGGAGGGCCAGGAGATTCGAATCTTCATGGATCGCATTCAACAATCTGTTGAATTTATTCGCTAGGGGGACCCCCCCTGAAAGACGCCGGGAGCAGTGCGACATAATGCTTGTGAATGTGAACGCGTTCACAAGCGTGTCCTGCTTCCTCCCGGATTGAGTGGGACACAAGAGGCAAAGTGCAGCTGTGACCACGACGAAACGAAGGAGACGACGACGTGGAACTAGCTCTGGCACCAGAGACCCTGGCGCGATGGCAGTTCGGTATAACCACCGTCTACCACTTCCTCTTCGTCCCCTTGACGATCTCGCTGGCCGCGCTCGTCGCGATCTTGCAGACGGCCTGGGTGCGTTCGGAAAAGGAGAAGTACCTCAAGGCCACCAAGTTCTGGGGCAAGCTCTTCCTGATCAACATCGCGATGGGTGTCGTCACCGGCATCGTCCAGGAGTTCCAGTTCGGTATGAACTGGTCCGACTACTCGCGGTTCGTCGGTGACATCTTCGGAGCCCCACTGGCCTTCGAGGCGCTCATCGCCTTCTTCTTCGAGTCCACCTTCATCGGCCTGTGGATCTTCGGATGGGACAAGCTGCCGAAGAAGGTCCACCTGGCCTGCATCTGGATGGTCTCGATGGGCACCATCCTCTCCGCGTACTTCATCCTCGCGGCCAACTCCTGGATGCAGCACCCGGTCGGCTACCGGATGAACGAGGAGCGCGGCCGGGCCGAGCTCACCGACTTCTGGCTGGTGCTCACCCAGAACACCGCGCTGAACCAGTTCTTCCACACCATGACGGCGGCCTTCCTGGTCGGCGGCGCGTTCATGGTCGGCGTCGCGGCCTTCCACCTCGCCCGCAAGAAGCACGTAACCGTCATGCGGACCTCGCTCAGGCTCGGCCTGGTCGTCATGGTCATCGCGGGTCTGGGAACCGCCATCAGCGGAGACCTGCTCGGCAAGGTGATGTTCAAGCAGCAGCCGATGAAGATGGCCGCCGCCGAGGCGCTCTGGGACGGCGAGGCGCCGGCGCCCTTCTCCCTCTTCGCCTACGGCGATGTCGAGAAGGGCCACAACAAGGTCGCCATAGAGATCCCGGGACTGCTGTCCTTCCTGGCCAACGACGACTTCACCTCCTTCGTCCCCGGCATCAACGACATCAACAAGGCCGAGCAGGAGAAGTTCGGGCCGGGCGACTACCGGCCGAACATCCCCGTCGCCTACTGGGGCTTCCGCTGGATGATCGGCTTCGGCATGGCCTCGCTCAGCGTGGGTGCGCTGGGGCTGTGGCTGACCCGCAAGAAGTTCTTGCTGCCGCCGGGGCTGCGCACCGGCGAGGACGAGGTCCCGCACCTGGTCCTCTTCAAGAAGGCGCTGAACCCGAAGTTCTCCCGGCTGTACTGGCTCGTCGCCCTCTGGACCATGGGCTTCCCGCTGATCGCCAACTCCTGGGGCTGGATCTTCACGGAGATGGGCCGCCAGCCCTGGGTGGTCTACGGGGTCCTGCGCACGAGGGACGCGGTCTCGCCGAGCGTCTCCCAGGGCGAGGTGCTCACCTCGATGATCGGCTTCACGCTGCTCTACGCCGTGCTCGCCGTGATCGAGGTCAGGCTCCTCCTGAAGTACGTCAAGGCCGGCCCGCCGGAGCTCACCGAGGCCGACCTCAACCCGCCCACCAAGATCGGCGGGGACGACAAGAACTCCGACCGGCCGATGGCCTTCTCTTACTGAGGCTGAGGAGACCACACCATGCAACTTCACGACGTCTGGTTCGTGCTCATCGCCGTCCTGTGGATCGGCTACTTCTTCCTGGAGGGCTTCGACTTCGGAGTCGGCGTACTGACCAAGCTGCTCGCCCGCGACCGCAAGGAGAAGCGGGTCCTGATCAACACGATCGGGCCCGTGTGGGACGGCAACGAGGTCTGGCTGCTCACGGCCGGCGGCGCGACCTTCGCCGCCTTCCCCGAGTGGTACGCCACCCTCTTCTCCGGCTTCTACCTACCGCTCCTGATCATCCTGGTCTGCCTCATCATCCGCGGCGTCGCCTTCGAGTACCGGCACAAGCGGCCCGAGGACAAGTGGCAGACCAACTGGGAACAAGCGATCTTCTGGACCTCGCTGATCCCCGCGTTCCTGTGGGGCGTGGCCTTCGCCAACATCGCGCGCGGCGTGAAGATCGACGAGCACAAGGAGTACGTCGGAAGCTTCTTCGACCTGCTCAACGTCTACTCGATCCTCGGCGGCCTGGTCACCCTCACCCTGTTCACCTTCCACGGCGCGGTGTTCACCTCGCTCAAGACGGTCGGTGACATACGGGACCGCTCGCGCAAGCTGGCCGCCCGGCTCGGGGTGGTGACCGCCGTCCTGGCGCTCGTCTTCCTGATCTGGACCCAGGTCTCGCGGGGCGACGGCTGGAGCCTCGTCGTGATGACCGTCGCGGTCCTGGCACTGCTCGGGGCCCTCGGCTTCAACTTCAAGGGGCGGGAAGGCTGGGCGTTCGCCCTGTCGGGCGTCACCATCGCGGCCGCCGTCGCGATGCTGTTCCTGACGCTCTTCCCGAACGTCATGCCGTCCTCGCTGAACGACGCCTGGAGCCTCACGGTCACCAACGCCTCGTCCAGCCCGTACACCCTGAAGATCATGACCTGGCTCGCGGCGGTGGCGACCCCGCTCGTCCTGCTCTACCAGACCTGGACCTACTGGGTGTTCCGCAAGCGCATCGGCACCCAGCACATCGCCGACGCGCACTGAGTCCGACGCGCACCGAGTCCGATCGGCTTGCCCGGCCCCGACTGACTCCGCCTGGGGGATGTTTCACGTGAAACCGATCGACCCGCGCCTGCTTCGGTACGCCCGTTCCACCCGCCTCTTCCTGGGGGCGGTGGTGGCCCTCGGGCTCGCCGGGGCGGGGCTGGTCGTCGGCCAGGCGATGCTGATCGCCGAGATCGTGGTCGGCGCCTTCGAGGACGGCCTGGACGGCGAGGCCCTGCGGACCCCGCTGCTGCTGCTCGCGGCGGTGGCGCTCGGCCGGGGCCTGGTCGCCTGGCTGACGGAGCTGGCCGCGCACCGGGCGAGCGCGGCGGTCAAGTCGGAGCTGCGGGGCCGGCTGCTGGAGCGGGCCGCGGACCTCGGCCCCGGCTGGCTGAGCGGCCGGGGGACGGGGTCCCTCGTGGCCCTGGCCACCCGGGGCGTGGATGCGCTCGACGACTACTTCTCCCGCTATCTGCCCCAACTGGGGCTCGCGATCGTGGTCCCCGTGGCGGTGCTCGCCCGGATCGTCACCGAGGACTGGGTGTCGGCGGCCATCATCGTGGTCACACTGCCGCTGATCCCGCTCTTCATGATCCTGATCGGGATGGCCACCCAGTCCCGGATGGACCGCCAGTGGCGGCTGCTGTCGCGGCTGTCGGGGCACTTCCTCGACGTGGTGGCCGGCCTGCCGACCCTGAAGGTCTTCGGCAGGGCGAAGGCGCAGGCGGAATCGATCCGCAAGATCACCGATGACTACCGGCAGGCGACGATGCGCACGCTGCGCATCGCGTTCCTGTCGTCGTTCGCGCTCGAACTGCTGGCGACCCTGTCGGTGGCGCTGGTCGCCGTGACCATCGGCATGCGGCTGGTCCACGGGGAGCTGGACCTGTACACCGGGCTGGTCATCCTGGTCCTGGCGCCCGAGGCGTACCTGCCGCTGCGCCAGGTGGGTGCGCAGTACCACGCGGCGGCGGAGGGTCTGGCCGCCGCGGAAGAGATCTTCGAGGTGCTGGAGACCCCGCTCGCCGCGTCGGGCGGGACGGCCGCCGTGCCCGCTTCGGGGCTGCGGATCGAGCTCGACGGGGTGGCGGTCCGGTACGAGGGCCGGGGCGAGGACTCCCCCGCGCCGGTCTCGCTGTCCGTCGGACCGGGCGAATGCGTGGCCCTCACCGGGCCGAGCGGGGCGGGCAAGTCCACGCTGCTGCAGGTGCTGCTGGGGTTCGTGACGCCGAGTGCGGGCCGGGTGCGGATCGACGGCACGGACCTGGCCGGGCTGTCGGCCGAGCAGTGGCGGGAGCGGATCGCGTGGGTGCCGCAGCGGCCGCACCTGTTCGCCGGGACGATCGCGGAGAACGTCCGGCTGGCCAGGCCGGGGGCGGCCGACGCCGAAGTGAGCGCCGCGCTGGAGGATGCCGGGGCATGGGAGTTCGTACGGGCCCTGCCGCGCGGCGCGCAGACGTCGCTCGGCGAGGGCGGGGCCGGCCTCTCCGCCGGGCAGCGGCAGCGCCTCGCGCTGGCGCGGGCTTTCCTGGCGGACCGGCCGGTGCTGTTGCTGGACGAGCCGACGGCGGCGCTGGACGGCGAGACCGAGGCGGCCGTCGTGGACGCCGTACGCAGGCTCGCGGTCGGCCGGACCGTGCTGCTGGTGGTGCACCGGCCGGCGCTGCTGGCGGTGGCCGACCGCGTCGTACGGGTAGAGGCGGGCCCCGCGGGGCTCTCCCCCACCGTGCCCCTTCCCGCCCCCGCGGGCGAAGGCGCGGCCGGGCCGCCCGGGGCCGGGCCGGGAGCCGGACCGCGCGATCCCGGGGAGTGGATCCTCGGGACGGCCGCGGAGCGGCCCGACGGCACGGACGCGGCCGAGGCCGGCGGGCAGGATCCGCTCGGGCGGGTGCGCGGGGTGGCCAAGGCCTGGCAGGGGCGGTTCAGGCTCGGGCTGTTGCTCGGGGCGCTGGCCGTCGGGTGCAGCGTCGGGCTGATGGCCGTCTCCGGATGGCTGATCTCGCGGGCCTCCGAACAGCCCCCCGTGCTCTACCTGATGGTGGCCGTCACCGCCACGCGCGCCTTCGGCATGGGGCGTGCCGTCTTCCGGTACGCGGAGCGGCTCGTCTCCCACGACGCGGTGCTGCGGATGCTCGCCGACCTGCGCGTCGCGGTGTACCGCCGGCTGGAGCGCATCGCGCCCGCCGGGCTGCGCGCGCAGCGGCGCGGCGACCTGCTGACCCGGCTGGTGGCCGACGCCGACGCCCTGCAGGACTACTGGCTGCGCTGGCTGCTGCCCGTCGGCACCGCCGTGCTTGTCGCGACCGGCTCGGTGGCCTTCACGGCCTGGCTGCTGCCCGGGGCCGGGGCCGTCCTCGCCGTGGGGCTGCTCGTCGCCGGGGTCGGGGTGCCGCTCCTCAGCGCGGTCTGCGCGCACCGCACCGAGCGCCGTCTCGCGCCCGCCCGGGGCGAGCTCGCCACCCGCGTGGCCGATCTGCTCACCGGAACCGCCGAACTGACCGTCGCCGGCGCGCTGGGCGGCCGGAAGGCGGCCGCGAAGGACAGCGACCGCACGCTGACCGGGATCGCCGCCCGCGCGGCCGCCGTCACCGGACTCGGGAGCGGGCTGTCCGCGCTGGTGTGCGGACTGACCGTGGTGTGCGCCGCCGCCGTCGGCGCGAACGCCGTCGCCGGAGGCCGGCTGTCCGGGGTCGCCATGGCCGTGGTCGTCCTGACCCCGCTCGCCGCGTTCGAGGCCGTCGCCGGGCTTCCGCAGGCGGTCCAGTACCGCCAGCGGGTCCGCCGCAGCGCCGAGCGGGTCTACGAGGTCATCGACGCTCCCGTCCCCGTCGCCGAGCCGGAGCGGCCGCTGCCGCTGCCCGCCTCGCCCTTCCCGCTGCGGCTGGCCGGCCTCGCCGCCCGCCACCCCGGGCAGGAGCGTGACGCGCTGTGCGGGCTCGACCTGACCCTGGAGGCGGGCCGTCGGATCGCGGTCGTCGGCCCCTCGGGATCCGGCAAGACCACGCTGGCGCAGGTCCTGCTGCGCTTCCTGGACCAGCACGAGGGCTCGTACACCCTGGGCGGGACCGACGCGCGCGCCCTCGACGGCGACGACGTGCGCCGGGTCGTGGGCCTGTGCGCCCAGGACGCGCACATCTTCGACAGTTCGGTACGGGAGAATCTGCGCCTGGCCCGGCCCGGGGCGAGCGAGGCGCAGCTGCGGGAGGCGCTCGCGGCGGCCCGGCTGCTGGAGTGGGCCGACGGGCTCCCGGAGGGGCTGGACACGCTGGTCGGCGAGTACGGCGAGCGGATCTCCGGCGGCCAGCGACAGCGCCTCGCGCTGGCGCGGGCGCTGCTCGCGGACTTCCCGGTCCTCGTGCTGGACGAGCCGGCCGAGCACTTGGACCTGGCGACGGCCGACGCGCTGACGGCGGATCTGCTGGCCGCGACCGAGGGCCGCACCACCGTGCTGATCACGCACCGGCTGGCCGGTCTGGAGGAGGTCGACGAGGTGCTCGTGCTGGACCGCGGAGCGGTCGTCCAGCGCGGTGCGTACGCGGAGCTGGCCGCCGACCCGGGGCCGCTGCGGAGGCTTCTGGAGCGGGAGCGGGAAGCGGAGGGGACCATGGCCGGATTCCCCCGGCCTCGGCTTTCCTCACTCTCGACTTTCCTCACCAAACCGGACTAACTACTCTCAAGACCATGTCAGCGCAGCAGTCCCAGGAATCGCCCGAGTCGTCTCCGGAGCCCTCGCCGCAACAGCCCGACGCGCTGGAGGCCGCGACTGCCGCCACCTGGAGTCTCCAGGGGCTGTCCACCGAGCTCACGGCCCGGGTGCCGCAGCTGCTTGAGGCCATGCGGTCGGTCGGTACCGGCCTCGAACTGCACTCCACGCTGGACCGGATCTGCGAGACGGCCGCCGAGCTCGCGGGCGCCCGCTACGCGGCCATCGGCGTCGTCGACACCGAGGGCCGGGGACTCTCGGACTTCGTCACCTTCGGCATCAGCGACGCGCTGGCGAAGAAGATCGGACACCGCCCGGACGGGAAGCGCGGACTGCTCGGCGCGCTGATCTCGCACCCCGACACGGTGCGCCTCGGCGATCTGAGCAAGGATCCGCGCGCGGCGGGCTTCCCCGAGAACCACCCGCCCATGAAGACCTTCCTCGGCGTTCCGATCCGGGTGCAGGGCGAGATCTTCGGCAATCTCTACCTCGCCGAGAAGAACGGCGGCGGCGAGTTCAACGACTACGACGTCCACATGGTCCGGGTGCTGGCCACCGAGGCGGGCATCGCCATCGGCAACGCCCGCCTCTACGAGGCCGCCACCCAGCGCGAGCGCTGGATCGACGGCTCGGTCGCCGTCACCACCGCCCTGCTGTCGGGCGGGGACGCGGACGACGCGCTCGCGGTCGTCGCCGAACAGGCCCGCCGGCTCGCCGACTCGGCCGCCGGGATCGTGATGCTGCCGGCCGAGGACGGCGGGATGGAGATCGTCGCGGTCTCCGCGGAGAACCCGGCCACCTCGCTCGGCGTCGTCATCCCGGCCGAGAGCCCCGTGGTGGCGCGGCTGCTGGAGGGCGAGCCGGTCTTCGTGGACGACGTCTCCTCGGACCCGCGCATGATCAGCCGGCTCACCAGCCAGTACGGGGCCTGCATGATGCTGCCCCTGCACAGCGGCGGCCGGGTGCTGGGCGCGCTCGTCACGCCCCGGGCACGCGGCAAGCGGCCGTTCAGCGAGGCCGAGCGGACCCTGGCCACGCAGTTCGCCTCCCAGGCGGCGCTGGCGCTGATGATGGCGGAGGCGCAGCGCGACCGGGAGCGCCTCGCGGTCTTCGAGGACCGCGACCGGATCGCCCGCGATCTGCACGACCTCGTCATCCAGCGGCTCTTCGCCACCGGGATGATGCTGGAAGGCGCACAGCGCCGGTCCATCGTGCCCGAGGTGCGCGACGGAGTCGGCAAGGCCGTGGACGAGCTCGACGTGACGATCCAGGAGATCCGCACCGCGATCTTCGCGCTCCAGCAGGGACCGGCGGAGGCCCCGTCGGGTCTGCGCACCCGGGTGTTGCGGGAGATCAACATGGCTGCCGTGCCGCTGGGCTTCAAGCCCGCGCACCGCTTCCTCGGGCCGATCGACGCGGTTGTCGGCGAGCTGGTCGGGAAGAACCTGATCGCCGCCCTGCGCGAGGCCCTGTCCAACGCCTTCCGGCACTCGGAGGCGTCCCGGATCGAGGTGGTGCTCGACTCCACCGTCACCCTGGCCGACGGCCGGCCCGGGGTCCGGCTGGAGGTCGCCGACGACGGCGTGGGCATCGCGGAGGGCGGGCGGCGCAGCGGGCTGCGGAACCTGCGCCGGCGGGCGGAGTCGCTCGGCGGCGCCAGCTCGTACGGCCCCGGCCTCGGCGAGGAGGGCGGCGGGACCACCCTGGTGTGGGAGGCCCCGCTCTAGACACCGCTCAGGGCCCGGGCCCTGGTGTCGCGCTACGGCCGGGCGCGGGCGGCCCGTTCGGCCAGGATGCGCTCGATGACGAGGGCGACGCCGTCCTCGTTGTTGGCGACCGTACGGCCCGACGCGGCCGCGATCACATCCGGATGGGCGTTGCCCATCGCGTACGAGGTGCCCGCCCAGGTGAGCATCTCCACGTCGTTCGGCATGTCTCCGAAGGCGACCACCTCGGCCGGCGAGATACCGCGCTCCTCGCAGCACAGCGCCAGGGTGCTGGCCTTGGAGACATCCGGACCGCTGATCTCCAGCAGGGAGGTCGGGCTGGAGCGGGTGATCGAGGCGTACGCGCCGGCGGTGGAGCGGGCCAGCGCCAGGAACTCGTCCGGAGCCAGCTCGGCGTGGTGGGCGAGCACCTTGAGGACGGGCGCCGAGTCGTCGTCCCTGGCCTCGTCGAGCAGCTGCTCGGCGGTGGCGACGTTGGCACCCGGGTCCTGGAAGAAGGGCGGGTAGGCCGGCTCGTAATTGATGCCGGTGGTCAGTTCCACGGCGAAGGAGGTGCCGGGGGCGGCGGCCCGCAGGGCCTCCACCACCTTGAGCGCCGTGATCCGGGGCAGCGGCCTGACCTGTACGAACTCCCGGCCGGTGGGGACCGGACCGATGGCGTGCAGATCGACGACGGCGGCGCCGTTCGCGCAGATCGCGAGGCCGTGGCCCTGTACGTGGTCGCTGACCACGCCCATCCAGCGGGCCGGCCGTCCGGTCACGAAGAACACCGCGATGCCCGCCTCCTCGGCGGCGGCGAGTGCGGCGACCGTGCGGCTCGAGACGGTTTTGTCGTCGCGCAGCAGGGTGCCGTCGAGATCGGTGGCGATGAGCCGGGGGATGGGGGTGGGCCGGGAGGTGGGGGTGGGCCCGTCCGGGCGCTGGGGAGCCGAGGTCACGCGTCCATCTTCGCGCATGCCGCCGGGGCGATGTTTCACGTGAAACACGGCTCATGCCTCAGGGGGCCGGGGGGCGATGTTTCACGTGAAACATCGCCACATGGTTGTCAGTGGTGGGTGGAAGGATTTCCTCGCCGGTTCCGACGACGTCACACGGGGGGCGCCGTGCTCATCCCTTCAGCCCGGAAGTCGGACTGTGACGCCTGCGGCGGCCCGCACGCGAAGTGGGTCGCGAGCCTCTGGATGGCGCTCTGCGCGGTCTGTGAACGGGTGGGCGCCGCCCGTCCGGAGCGCGAACCGGTCCGGGTGGGCGAGATCCTGGCCGGCGATGCGTACGCCCGGTTCCGCTCGTGCCGTGGCGAGGGCGCACCCGGTGCGCGGCGTGACGAGAGCCCGGGCGGCGGTCGTGGGCTCGGGGCATGACTCTGCGCCTGAGCACCGTGATCCTTCCCGTCCACCGCTGGCACGAAGGCGGACGCGACCGCTGGCAGCGGGCCGAGGAACTGGGGTTCCACGCCGCTTACACCTACGACCACCTGTCCTGGCGGACCTTCCGGGACGGGCCGTGGTTCGGCGCGCTGCCGACGCTCACGGCCGCCGCGACGGCAACGGAGCGCCTGCGTCTGGGCACCCTCGTCACGTCAGTCAACCCTCGTTCGCCTATCGCATGTTGACCTGCGAAAGCGCTTGTTGAGATCGGCTGGGCCTCGTCCTGGCTCAGATCGCGATGAGCCGGACTCGGCTGCCACAGAGTTTGGCCATGTCGTCGACGTCCGAGGTGAGCATCGCCACGGGTCCCGGCCGGCGGAGCGCCATCTCGGCGACGGTCGCATCGATCGCATACTTGTGGCCGTGCAGGCTGGCCTGCTTCAGCAACTCGGCCGACGCTCGTGCGGCCTGCTCGGTGACCGCCTCGATCTTGACCTGCGAGAGCACCCAGTTCAGCCGTGGGGTGTTCACCCGTGCGTGCACGACCTCCACGATGGTGTTGGCGCAGACCACCAGATCGGCTGCCATGGAGTGGAAGGACCGGATCATCGCGAGCACGCTGCGGTCCTGCGAGATCCAGGCGGATACTCCCTGGGAGTCCAGTACGACGGTCTCAACGCGCCCGCTCACGCGGCGTTCGCCGTGCTCTCAGGTTCGGCCGAGCCGAAGATCCTTGCCTGTGCGGCAGCAAGCTCCTCCTCAGTGAACGCGCCGTGCTCCTCCTCGTAGCGGCGCAGTTCCTCGCCGAGCAACTGGTGCCGGATCTGGCGGGCCACCGCCTCTGCCACGTACCCGGAGACGTTGTCCGTGAGCTTCTTCAGCTCCGCCACCTGCTCAGTGGGCAGGGTGACCGTGATGCGGGTCGTATCAGCCATAGATGCAGCATACTGCGGTATGCGTGTCGGCCGTCGGGGCTTCCGCGCACAGGCTCTCAGCGCCGCGCGCCACGGAGCAGCTCACCCAGACGGTCGCCGATCACGGAGACACCAGGGCGCGGCTCGTTCTCGTAGTACCAGGGCTTGCGTCGGCGCAGCAGCGTCTCACCGTGCTCGCTCCAGGTGAATCCGGGCTTCCGCAGGAGCTTTCGGAACACCAGGTCAGCGGTCGCCGGGTGGGCGGCGGCCAGTCGGCGGATCGGCAGCGGCGCGATCGACTCCTCGCGCAGGTACGTGCGCAGCAGGTCCTGGTGCTGCCCGCGACCCGCGAGGGCCGGGTCAGTGAAGAGGTCCCGCAGCATCCCGTAGTCCGAGTAGAAGTTGAGCCCGTCGACCTGGTCATAGATGACACCGATGGTGTCCGAGTCCGCCAGTTCTCGCGGCAGTTCGAAGAAGGGCAGGTCCAGGCCGGGGAGCCGCCGGCCCCGGGCACGGCCGGGCTGTCCGGCGACGGCGGCCTCCTGGCGGTGGCGGTAGTAGGCGTTGAGGCGGTCCTCGGCTTCGGCAGGCCGAAGGACCAGTTCGTCGCTGCCGCAGAACGTGACGAAGGCGGCCCGGTCCTCCCGCATCCGCTGCCATCCCTGCTCGATCTTCTCGGGGTTACGGAAGACCAGCTCGGGTTGGCTGGTGGCCAGTTCGAGCGCCGCCTGGGCGATCTCGGTGGCGCTGGACTTGGGGTAGCTCGACATCGCCCCGGATACCAGCCACGCCCCGTCGGCCGAGTGGACGGGTACCAGGCAAGTGTGGAGGAATGCTCCCTTGGACACTCCACGGAACGCCGCCCGCCCGACATTCGAGTACGTGCGGTACTCCAGGTCGTCGACCAGGTTCAACAGGACGACGGCATCCCCCTTCTTGCGCTGTATCTCGAAGATGCCCTCGACCGGGTCTCGCCAGCCGAGCAGCATCTCCCGGTCGACCGCGGTCAAGTCCCTCCGTCCGGCGACGAACCGGTCCACCACGGTCGAACCGTCCGGCAGGCGGTACCGCAGGATGAAGTGGTCGGTGATACGGATCGCCGCGCCCTCATCCAACTGCCGCTCTGGCCCCGCGGCCTCCAGCAGGAGGGGCGTCAACCACCGGTCGAAGCGGGCGCTCTGCGCGAAGGCGACCAGCTGCCCTTTCAACTCGGCACTGCGCTCGATGAGGTCGGTCAGCGACGGTCCTACGGCGCCCTGATGCGTGCCCTGTGCGGCGTTGGCCACGTTCAGCCTTTCCATACAAGCCGGTTCCGTGTGAACTGTGCGGTGCCCTGCCTCAACCGGCCCAGTGGCGGTATGCCTCGATCCACTCCGCGCCCTCGGGCGCCGGGGTGGGCAACGGCAGCTCCAGGATTCCGATCGACTGCCGCATGCCGCCGCGAGAGCACAGGGCGATGATCCGGCCGTCTGGCGTGAGGTCGATGCCGCGCACGGTTACCTCGACGCCGAGAACCGCAGTGGTGAAGGGCAGGCCGAGGTGCTCCTCAAGCATGGTGAACAGACCGGTCAGCTGCTCGTCCTCGTTGTAGGCATCAACAATCGCCTCGTCGATCAGGGCTTCGAGTTCGGCCTTACCCAGCGTGCCCATGGGGCCACGGTAGCGGCCTCCATCGCGATGCCGGCGTGGCTTCCTGAATCTGTTCCGCTGGCACATCCGTGGCAGCGGAAAGCCCGCGTATCTTCTAGGGCATGCGTCTGAGCACGGTGATCCTCCCCATCCACCGGTGGGGCGAAGGACAGAAGATCTGGCGGCGGGCCGAAGAACTCGGGTTCCACGCCGCATACACGTACGACCACCTGTCGTGGCGGTCGTTCCGGGACGGGCCTTGGTTCGGCGCGATCCCCACGCTCACGGCCGCGGCGACGGTGACGCAGCGTATGCGCTTGGGCACCCTCGTCACGTCTCCGAACTTCCGTCATCCGGTGACGCTGGCCAAGGACCTCATGTCCCTCGATGACATCTCGGGCGGCCGGATCACCCTCGGCATCGGCGCCGGAGGCAACGGCTTCGACGCCACCGCGCTGGGCCAGGACGCGTGGACTCCGAAGGAGCGGGCCGACCGTTTCGGTGAGTTCCTGCCGCTGCTCGACCGGCTGCTCACCGAGGCGGACGTCTCGCAGGAGGGCACCTACTACTCGGCCGTGGAGGCCCGCAACATCCCCGGCTGCGCCC
Organism: Streptomyces sp. ISL-43; assembly: GCF_018614195.1. Classification (GTDB taxonomy): domain Bacteria; phylum Actinomycetota; class Actinomycetes; order Streptomycetales; family Streptomycetaceae; genus Streptomyces. The sequence goes on along the minus strand of NZ_JAGGOT010000055.1, from coordinate 87,523 downwards.
AGCGGCCCAGGCTGCCCTTCGCCGTCGCCGCGACCGGCCCGCGCGGTCTGAAGCTCGCCGCGCGGTACGGGCAGGCGTGGGTGACCACGGGTGACCCGAAGATCTTCGAAGAAGGCACCCCGGAGGACTCGGTGGAGGCCCTGCGAGGTCAGATCACCAAGCTCGGCAAGGCCTGCGCGGACACCGGCCGGGACATGGCCGAGCTGGACAAGGTCCTGCTCACGGGCTTCACCCCGGACCGGGGGCGCCCGCTGGAGTCCGTGGACGCCTTCGTCGACTTCGCCGGCCGCCACCAGGAGCTCGGCTTCACGGAGCTGGTGATCCACTGGCCGATCCCGGAGTCCGACTTCGCCGCCGACCAGGGGGTCTTCGAGCGGATCGCCACCGAGGGGCTCGCCCAGCTGGGCTGACCGGACCCGCGGGGGAGGTCCTCGGCGCTGCCGCCCGCGCTGCCCCGCCTGACGAAGAGGGGCAGCGCGGGAGTGCGTCAGGACGAGGCGCGCAGCAGGTGGTCCCGGGCGCGTTCGGCTTCCCGCAGCAGCCACTCCGGCGCCGTGCCCTCGGGCAGCGCCCGCACCTCGTCCATCAGCGCCTGGAACCGGGCGGCGCCGGCTTCGGGCCGGCCCAGCTCGCGCTCGGTCCAGGCGGCGTTGTTCACGCAGTGGTACCGGGCCTCCAGATGGTCCGGACCCAGCTCGGCCTGGAGGGCGGCGGCCCGGTTCCAGAGCGCGACCTCCTCCAGCTGCAGTGCCTCCAGCTCCGCCGCGCCGAGCGGCTCGGCGGGACCCGGGGCCCCGGCCGCGCCCTCCTCCTCATCGAAGTCGTCCTCGTCCGCGGAGACCCGCCGGTCGAGGATCTGGGCCAGCTGGTTCCAGGTCTCGGCGAGCTCGGCCCGCGTCTCGATCGCGTCCGGAGCCTCGGCCACGGCGGCACTCAGCACCTCCACGGCCTCGTCCATCCGCACCCGGGCCCGCGCCACCGCCGCGTCGGTGACCTTCTCGCGCAGCCCCAGCCAGGCCAGCGACCGCAGGATCCGGACCTCGGCGACCGGCGCGTCCTTCGCGCGCCGGTGCAGGTCGAGGGCCTGCTCGTAGGCGGCGACCGCCTCCGGCACCAGCCGCGCCTCGGAGAGCCGGTTGGCCGCCGCCTGGGCGAAGCGCGCCTGTGGACGCGGGTCCTCCCAGTCCTTGGTCACCTCCGCCGCCAGCAGGTACTGCTCCGCCGAGCCCCGGGCGTCCCTCAGGTCGCGCAGCAGATCGCCGAGGAACTCCCGTACGGAGACGGCCTGGCCCTCGCCGTGCTCCAGCAGGTCGGGCAGTGTCGACTGCAGCACCTCGGCCGCCTCGGCCGTGCGGCCCTCCCGGGCGTGGCAGCGGGCGAGCAGCAGCCGGGCCTGGGCCCCGCCGTCGGCGGTGAGACCGGCCTGGTCGAACCAGTGCGCCCCTTCCAGGGCGTGCCCGGCGGCCTCCGCGTCGGCCCCGCCCCGGCGCAGCAGGATGTCGGCCAGGGTGAGGCGTACGACGCCCTGCGTCTCGGGGTCGGTGGTCTCGGCGGCATGCGCCAGCCCCGCGCGCGCCGCCTCCTCGGCCTCCTCGGGGCGGTCCAGCGACATCAGGATTCCGGCCCGCAGCACCAGCGGGTCCACGGCCAGCCAGGGCCGGCCCGCCGCGAGCGCCCGGTCGGTGCAGGTGGCGAGCAGGGCCACGGCCCGCTCCGGATCGCCCTGCGAGAGCGCGAGCCGGCCCAGCATCTCCTCGGCCTCCGCCGCGACGTCCGGCAGGGCGGGCCCGTAGGCGTCGGCGAAGGCGCGGAGCTCGGCGGCCAGTTCGCCGTGCCCGTGCCCCTGTCCCCCGTCGTGCCCGTGTCCGTGGTCGTGTCCGTGGTCATGTCCGTGCTCGTGTTCCCCGGCCGCCTCGACCGAGCGCAGGTAGGACTCCACCCGGATCGAGGTCAGTTCCGCGTAGGCGATCCGCCGGGTCCGCAGCGGCTCGTCCGCGTCCAGCGCCTCGGCGGCGCGCAGGGCGACCGCGATCAGCTCGCGCAGCTCCCCCGCACCGGCCCCGGACTGCGCGGCCACGGTCGCGAGCCGCAGCTCGGCCAGGGCCGCGCGCTCGGCCCGCCCGAGCTCCCGGTAGTCCTCGCGTACGCCGGCCAGCAGTTCCGCGGCCTCGGCGGCCCCGGCCCGTGCTGCCGCCAGGGCCCGGTGGTCCGCCACATCGGCGGCGACCAGCGGGTCCGCCCCGGCCTCGGGGCGTGCGGCCACCTCGGCCCACAGCGCGTCCGCACCGGGGTGTCCGAGATCCCGCGCCGCGCGGGCCCGCTCCACCAGCTCCGCGAAGCCCCCGCCCGAGGCCGGGGCCGGCGCCGCCGCTTCCCGTACGGGGGCGGACGCCGCCTGGGGCAGCGCCGAGCTGCGCACGCCCAGCGGCAGGGTGTCCAGCAGCGGGGCCCGGCCGATGCGTTCGACGAGCCGGTCGCCGACGCGGGTGGTGCCGTTGCGCTCGTCGAAGCGCCGGGCGATCGCCAGGGCGTCCTCGCGCAGGATCCCGTGGAGCTCGTCCACCGTGCGCGCGGCGCCCTCGTAGGAGACGGACAGGTCCGCCCCGTGCCCGAGTTCGCCGAGGCGGCGCAGCAGCACGAGGATGCCGCCGTAGAACCGCATCTGCGCCTCGACGTCGACGAGCGGTCCCAGGTGGGCGCTGTGCTCGGCGAGGATCTCCAGCCCGCGGGCCTCGTTGCCGGTCAGCGCGCAGAACTCGATGTGCTCACCGATGGATCGCAGCAGGCTCTCGTTGCCCCGCGCCATGCGGTAGCCCCGCAGGTGGTGGGCGCGGGCCTCGGCGCCTCGGCCGAGCCGGACCAGGGGGAGCAGGGAGCGGGCGAGCACCCGGTGGGGCTCCTCGAGGCAGCTCTGCTTGCCCGCCAGCACGGGCTCCCAGATGGCGACGGCCTTCGCGTCGTCGTCGCGGCCCGCCCAGAACCAGCCCTGGGAGTTGGTCTCGCAGGCGTGGCAGTCGCTCATCGCGTCGCGGTCGGCGGACTGCCAGCGGTTGACGGCCCGCTCCGCCCGCTCGTCGTCGCCGGTGGCCTCGGCGAGGTAGAACTCGGACTGGCGCACCGCGCGCTCGCTGTATCCGGCGAGCCGGTAGCGCCGCTCCATGTCCTCCAGCCAGCCGGTGACCGAGGACAGGGGGATCTCGGGGGAGCTGACGAGCTGGCCGGCCACCCATTTGAACCGCCAGAACAACGAGTGGGCCTGGCCACTGTCGAAGCCGCCCGGGTCGCGGTCGTACTCCTGGAGCAGGCGGGCGAAGGGGACCACCATGCGGGTCCGCTCGGAGCTGTACTCGTAGGCGTCGATCTGGTTGAGCAGTGTCTGGCGGAACAGACCGCTGTCGCCGCAGGCTTCGGCGGCGTTGGCCAGGGCCTCCGCCTGCGCGCTGCGCGCGGGTCCGTTGGGCAGGCACTGGTTGTCGTAGAGCGCCTGGCGGACTTCGGCCGCGGTCATCGTGCTCACTTCTGGTCCTCCTGGGTGTCTGCGGGGTGCGTGGCCCATTCCAGGAGCCCGAGGAAGGCCCGGTTGAGCAGGGTGGCGTCGGCGGGGCGCAGTGGCCGCTGGGACATCAGCAGGGCCTGCCCGTACAGCGATTCGACGGCGGTGGCGGTCAGTGCCTCGTCGGGGAGGGCGGCGATCCGGCGGATCAGCGGGTTGTTGTGGTTGAGGACCAGGCGGGCGCGTGGCGCGGAGCCGCGCAGCGCGCCGAGGATTCCGCTCCACAGCGAGTCGGCGCTGTCGAGGGCGGCGGTGCGGTCGCGTTCCTGACGGGCCTGGCGGTCGTCGAGGTAGAGCGCGGGGATGGAGACGGGCTGGAAGGCGCGCAGCACGACGTCGCAGCTCTGGGGTTCCAGCCGGGTGCGGGCGGTAGCCAGGAAGGGGGCCAGGGACAGTTCGGCGGAGGTGGGGACCGGGTCGAGGCGTTCGGTGACGGCTCCCGCGTCGAGCTCGCTGACCTTGATCTGCGGCCGTACGGCGGGCAGCAGGGCCAGCAGGTCCGCGTCGTAGGTGTAGCCGGCGTTGATGACGCCGAGGCCGTGGGCCGCCGCGATCGGGGCGATCTGGCGGAACTCCTCCACCGTGCGCGTGAAGTGGATCTCGGTGTGCGCGGCGGCGAACTCCTCCAGGCTCATCGAACCGTCGCTGGTCTCGAACGGCAGCCAGGGCAGCATCAGGCCGAGCAGCTCGGAGTCGTGCCGGGCCAGCGATTTCACCCCGAGGTGGTGGACGCTCAGGAAGGCGGCCAGGCGCTCCGGTTCGCTCGCGGCGAGCTCGGCGAGCCAGGCGCGGACGCGGGCGCCGAGGGCCTCGCGTACGGCGGCCAGGGTCTCGTCGTCGTAGAGGTTCTCGCGGGAGGCGGTGGGCCGCAGCGTGTCGGTGTCGATGACTGCGCGGACGAAGAACGCCCAGTCGGGCAGCAGGTTGTCGGCCTTGTCGGTCAGCAGCATGCCCTTGAGGTGGACGCGGTGTCCGGACCGGTGGGCGGGGCTGGTGGGCTCGGGCAGGACGTACGCGACTCCGCGTACGCCGGCCACGGGCAGGTCGAGCTCGATGCTGTCGAGCGGGGTGAAGCCGAAGAGCCCCGCGCAGTGCCCGGCGAGCGCGACGCGGCGGGCCGCGGGGGTCGGGAACGCCCGGTCCCATACGGCGGGCCGGTCGGTGACCGGGCGCGGCTCGGCGCCGGAGCCGTCGTCGAAGGTGATGTCGTAGGGGAGGAGCGAGCCGTAGTCACGGGCCAGCTGCTCGACCTTGGCCGGGACCATCCATTCCTCGGCGCCCGGCCGGGCCTCCAGGATGACGGTCGTACCGGGCTCCGGGCGGGCGTCGGCGGGTAGTTCGCGGACGGTGTACGAGCCGTCGTCCGTGGCCAGCCATTCGACGGGGGCGGCCTGGGGGTCGCGGGCGGAGCGGGTGACGACGCGGATCCGGCGGGCGACGACGAAGCAGGCGAGCAGGCCGATGCCGAACTGGCCCAGGAATTCCTGGCGGGTGGTCTCCACACCGTGCTCGCCGCCCCGCTTGGAGCTGCGGCCGATGGTGGCGAGGAGGGAGTGGGCCTCGGCGGCGGTCAGGCCGATGCCGCTGTCCTCGATGGTCACCCGGTTCGCGGTGGCCGACAGGCGGATGCCGATCTCGGCAGCGGGGTCCAGGGCGTGGCGGGCGGTGACCGCGTCGACGGCGTTCTGGAGCAGCTCGCGGACGTAGACGCGCGGGCTGGAGTAGAGGTGGTGGGAGAGCAGGTCGACCAGGCCGCGCAGATCGACCTGGAAGGTGTTCGGGTTGGGTTCTTCGGACGTCATGGTGCGTCACCTCGCGTGCTGGTGGGTCTTGTTCGGCGACCGCGAGGCACCCCCCTCACAGATCCCGGAGTGAGGAACAGAGTAGGGGGATGATCTGACAATCCCTCTGTGAATTCCCGGGCTTTCCGCGGCCTTCCGCGGCTTTCCGAGCTATTGGAACCGCAGGAATTGCGGCGGCACGGAGTCCACCAGCCACACCCCGTTGGCGCTGATCCGGAAGACGTGTCCGGCGGCGCGCATCGCCCCTGCGTCCACGGCGAGGACGATCGGCCGACCGCGCCGCGCGCCCACACGGGTCGCGGTCTCCCGGTCGGGGGACAGGTGGACGTGGTGGCGGGCCATCGGGCGCAGCCCCTCGGCGCGGATCGCGTCCAGGGCGCCCGCGACGGTGCCGTGGTAGAGGTGCGCGGGCGGTTCGGCCTCCGGCAGGCCCAGGTCCACGGGGACGGTGTGGCCCTGGCTGGCCCGGATCCGGGTGCCGTCGACGGCGAAGCGCTGTTTGTCGTTGGCGGCGACGACGTGGTCGAGCTCGGCCCGGCTGATGGGGAAACCGTGGGCGGCCGCGGCTCCCAGCAGGTCGTCGATCTCGACCCAGCCCTGTGGATCGAGCACCAGTCCGATGCGTTCCGGCTGATGCCGCAGGTGTTTCGAGACGTATTTGGACACCTTCACGGTGCGTCTGTCGTCCATCCGCCCAGAGTGCCGCGTCGGCGGGGGCCGGCGCAGGGATTTTCGACCGTCCCTCCGAACGTGGACTCCCTCTATCGCGTTTCCAAGATACGGAATACATTTTCCGCTGAGCTGAGACCCAAGGGGGAAGAAAGTATGACAAATGGTGCGTCTTTGTCACGTCGCGCGGCCGCCGAGCTCATAGGTACCGCCGCGCTGCTCGTGGTGGTGATCGGATCCGGAATCCAGGCCGCCGCCCTCACCGCCGACATCGGCGTCGCCCTCGTCGCCAACTCGTTCGCCTCCGCCATCGGGCTCGGGCTGATCATCACGCTCTTCGGGCCGCTCTCCGGCGCCCACCTCAACCCGGTGGTCACCCTCACCGCCTGGTGGGGCCGGCGCACCGGCGGCGAAGGGCTCGACGGGCGGGAGGCCCTGGTCTACGCCGTGGCCCAGACCGCGGGGGCCGTAGGCGGCGCCGTCCTCGCGGAGGCGATGTTCGGCCGCGTCCCGGGCACCTTCTCCACCCAGGTCCGCGACGGCGGGCACCTGCTCGTCGGGGAGGTCGTGGCCACGGCCGGGCTGGTCCTCGTGATCCAGGGCCTCGGTCGCATCGGCCGTCCGAAGCTGATCCCGGCCGCGGTCGCCGCGTACATCGCCGCCGCGATCTGGTTCACCTCCTCGGGCTCCTTCGCCAACCCGGCCGGCACCATCGGGCGCAGCTTCAGCGACTCCTTCACCGGCATCGCCCCGCAGTCGCTGCCGGGGTTCGTGGCCGCCCAGCTGCTCGGCGGGATCCTCGGCCTGATGCTCGCGGCCCTGCTCTACGGGAGCACCAGCCGGGCCGCCACGGGCAGCCCGGCGGCGAAGGGCGCGGTGGCGGACGTGGCCGACGCGATCGACACGACCGACGTGGCCCACGCGACCGACGCGACGGGACCGGCCCGCGCGATCGACGCGACCGGCCCGGGCAGCCCCGGCAGCCCGGCCGGGATCAGCCGTCCGGTGGCCGAAACCGGCCCGTCCGGTCCGGCGTACCAGGCTGTCGGATGACGTCCGAGGCGTAGTTCCCCACAGGGTGGACGGAGTTGTCCACAGCCCTTTGCGCCGGTTTCGGCGGCAAAAGCGCGATCCGCCCTGTGGACTACTGATCGAGCACTACCGGCCGCCCCGGCTCGCCAGATCGTTCATCGTCCGGGCCCGCAGCTCCCGCTCGGTGGCAGCCCGGACGAACTCCGCCACGTGCTCGGCCCCCACCAGTTCCTGCACCGCCCGCACGGTCTCGGCGGGCAGCGCCACCGTGGCCGGCCCCGGAGGCTGCGGGGTCCCGACGGCCCCGAGGTGCCGCTGCAGGTGCCGGGTCGCGAAGAGGCGCATCGCCCGCGCCAGTTCCGCGTCCACCGTCTGCTGCGCCAGTGGCCGCAGTCTGCGTACCATCGTCGCCGCCTCGGCCGCGTCCGAGTCCGTCGGCGGGACCGCGCCCAGGTAGCGGGCGAAGACGTGCTCCGTGGTGAACTCCAGGAAGCGCGAGGCGATGTGCTCCACCTGGCCGCGCAACTCCCGCAGGTGACCGGTGATCGCGGGCAGCGGGACGCCGGCGGCATACAGCTCGGCGGCCACCGCCAGCTCCTGCGGGGAGGGCACCAGGTACTGGTCCGGGCGCCCGGGGATCCGCTCCAGCACGCCCAGTTCGCAGGCCTCGCCGACCGCCTCGTCGTCGGGCTTGCCGCCGAACCGGTCGTTCAGCTCGTCCCGGCTGATCCGGGCCGCTTCCTCGTCCGTCCACGGCCCGTGCACCTCGGCGACGAGCCCGAGGACGCCGCCGAGCCCGCGGCCCGCGTCCCAGGCCTCCAGCAATTCCTTGATGGAGGCCAGGGTGTACCCGCGGTCCAGCAGGTCGGCGATCTGGCGCAGCCGCGCCAGATGCGTGTCCCGGTAGACGTTGGAGCGGCCCCGCCGCTCCGGCTTCGGCAGCAGACCGCGGTCCTGGTACGCCCGGATGGTGCGGACGGTCGCACCGCTGTGGTGCGCCAGATCCTCGATCCGGTACTCGGCTACTGCCTGATCGGACAATCCCGGCTCCCTACGACATGGCGGCTCGGCCGACCGCGCCCGCGGCGGACCGGGCGGCAGGCGAAGCCGCAAGGTACTCGACCGCCCTGCGCAGCGAGCCCTCCTGCGAGGGATGGTACGACCGCCGCAGGTAGCGGGGTATGGCCATGCCGAGCTCTCTCCAGGTGGGCAGCAGACCCTTGGCCACGGCCCGGTTGTGCTCGCGCAGCGAATAGCGCTGCAGACCGGGCAGTTCCGGGTCGTTGCGCAGGAGGTAGGAGGTCCCCCACACCCACAGCCAGGCCAGCACCGGGGCCACCACGACCATGCCCTCGATCCGGCGCGCGTAGCGGGGCAGCCCCGCGCCGCCGCAGTGCTGGTACATGTCGAAGGCGACGGAGCGGTGCTCCACCTCCTCCGCACCGTGCCAGCGCAGCAGATCGAGCATGATCTCGTCCGCGCCGGCCCGGTCCAGCCCCTCGGCGCCGAGCACCCAGTCCCCGAGGACCGCCGTGAACTGCTCGATCGCGGCGATCAGCGAGAGCCGGAAGCGCAGCCACTCCTGCGCCGTGATCGGAGCCCCGAAGGGCGGGGTCTCCCCCAGCAGCCTCTCGAAGAGGATGTCCACGTACTTCGTGTACGCCTCGGTGGGCAGCCGCTGTTCGGCGAGGTGGTCCAGGACGTAGGAGTGCTGCACGCTGTGCGTGGCCTCCTGGCCCATGAACCCCTTCACGGCCCTGCGCAGGGCCGGGTCGGTGACCAGCGGCAGGCCTTCCTTGAAGACCTTCACGAACCACCGCTCGCCGGCGGGCAGCAGCAGGTGCAGCACGTTGATGACGTGGGTGGCGGTGGGCTCGTCCGGTATCCAGTGCAGCGGGGTGGTCTTCCAGTCGAAGGCCACCCGCCGCGGCGCGATCGCGTACGGGGCCGCCCCGCTCACAGCCTGGGCTCCAGTTTCGCGAGCCGCCGCAGGGCGCCCGGGGCGAACCGGGACATCCACAGGGCGCCCTTGGACTCGGGAGTCACCGGGACCACTGCCTGGTTCTTCACCACGGCGAGCAGGATCGCGTCGGCGACCTTCTCCGGCGGGAAGTTGCGCAGCCCGTACAGCCGGGAGGACTTCTGCTGGCGGCGCTTCTCCTCGGCCTCGTCCACCCCGGCGAAGCGGGAAGTGGCGGTGATGTTGGTGTTGACGATGCCGGGGCAGATCGCCGAGACCCCGATCGACCGCGAAGCCAGCTCCGCGCGCAGGCACTCGCTCAGCATCAGCACCGCCGCCTTGGAGGTGCTGTAGGCGGGCAGCGTCTTGGACGGCAGGTAGGCGGCGGCGGAGGCGGTGTTGACGATGTGCCCGCCCTGGCCGCGCTCGGCCATCTGCTTGCCGAAGATCCGGCAGCCGTGGATGACCCCCCACAGGTTGACGTCGAGGACCTTCTTCCAGTCCTCGGCCGTCGTCTCAAGGAACGGGCCGGACAGGCCGATCCCGGCGTTGTTGACCAGGACGTCCACGATCCCGTACTCGGCGGCGACCTTCGCGCCGAGCTTCTCCATCGCCTGCTCGTCGCTGACGTCGACGCACTCGCCCCAGGCCTGCGGCGAGCCGACGAGGCGGGCCATGTCGGCGGTGCGGGCCGCGCCCTCGGCGTCCCGGTCCACGCACACCACGCGGGCGCCGGCCTCGGCGAACGCGAAGGCGGTGGCCCGCCCGATGCCGCTGGCGGCTCCGGTGACCAGGACGAGCTGGCCGCCGAACCGGTCGGCGTACCGGCCCGGGGCCTTCTGCTCGGGCACCCGAGTGGCGGGCTCCTCCCGGGAGGTGACGAACTCGGTGATCCACGCGGCCAGCTGGTCGGGCCGGGTCCGGGGCACCCAGTGCTTGGCCGGCAGGGTGCGCCGCACCAGGTCGGGGGCCCACAGCTCCAGCTCGTCGTAGAGCCGCTCGGACAGGAAGGCGTCCCCGGTGGGGGTGATCAGCTGGACCGGCACGTGCGCGTACGCGTCGGCACGCGGCCGGCGCAGCCGGGGCCGGATGTTGTCCCGGTAGAGCCAGGCGCCGTGCGCGGCGTCGGAGGGCAGCGAGGCCGTGGGGTAGTCCCCGGCCGGGACCTTCTCGATCCGCTGGAGGATCTTCGGCCACTGCTTGCCGAGCGGTCCGCGCCAGGCGAGCTCCGGCAGCACGGGCGTGTGCAGCATGTACACGTACCAGGACTTGGCGCCCTGGTTCAGCAGCTGGGCGGCCCGGCGCGGGGTGGGCCGCGCCATCCGCTTCTTGATCCAGTGCCCGAAGTGGTCGAGGGAGGGCCCCGACATCGAGGTGAAGGAGGCGATCCGGCCCTCGGTGCGGGCGACCGTCGCGAACTCCCAGCCCTGTACCGAGCCCCAGTCGTGGCCGACCAGGTGCACCGGGCGGTCCGGGCTGACGGCGTCCGCGACCGCGAGGAAGTCGTCGGTCAGCTTCTCGAGGGTGAAGCCGCCGCGCAGCGGGCGCGGGGCCGTGGAGCGCCCGTGGCCCCGTACGTCATAGAGCACGACGTGGAAGTGGGAGGCCAGGCGCTCGGCTACCTCCGACCAGACCTCCTTGCTGTCCGGGTACCCGTGCACGAGCACCACGGTCGGCCGCTGTGCGTCACCGAGCTCGACGACGCACAGTTCGACCCCGCCGGTGCTCACCCAGCGCTCGCGCGCGCCCGCCAGACCCGTGTCCGTCATCCCGCTCATGCCGCCTTCTCCTCAGCCCAGCGCCGCACGTGCGGCAGATCGTCGTCCAGCCAGTACGCGCTCTCCTCGGGGTCCCTGGAGTCGGTGACGACCAGGATCTCCTCGAACTTCGCGCCGGTGCCCCGGAAACCCAGGTGCGGTTCCACCGCCCACAGGCCGGCCCGCGGCGGGTGGTCGGAGAAGTGGTACGGGCTCCACAGCGGGGACCAGCCCTCGCGGTGGCCGTGCAGGGCGTCGGAGGCCAGGCCCTTCAGGGCCTGGGTGCCGAACCCGAACGCGGTCGGCGACCAGCGCCGCTCCTTGACCCGGTCTATCTTGTGCGCGATGACGCCGAAGGGGTAGGCTCGGTGCCGGTTGGCGTACCCCTGGCTGATCATCAGCCGCTCGACGTCCTCGTAGATGTCGCGCAGGGAGCGGCGCTCGCGCACCTGGTCCAGGATCAGCGCGCGGTGCGCCTTCAGGTCGGACATGAGCCGGTCCTGGACCGGATTGAGGCCGAGGCTGCCCGAGTACCCGATGTCGGCGGTGTAGCCCTTGTAGACCGGGGCCATGTCGAGGATGAAGGGCATCCCCGGCTCCAGGGCCCGGTTCGTCGGGAAGAACTGCAGGGGGATCCTGAAGTTCGTGAAGGCGGTGCGGTCGCCGAACCACGCGAACGGCATGTGGAACCAGTCCCGCACCCCGCGCTCGCGCAGCCACTCGCGCTGCATCCGCGCGGCCTCGCGCTCGGTGACACCGGGGCGCAGCTGCGCCGCGACGGCCTCCGCGCACTCGTAGGAGAGGCGCTGCACTTCCTTGAACCCGCGCAGTTCGGCGGAGAGTTCTGTCGTGCGTTGCTTGGTGTCCCCAGCCATGCCAGCCGTCCGTCCGTGTAGCCGTACGCGCCCGTAACTTGACACTGATGAATGTGACAATGACCGGAGATCACGTCAAGGCCCGTGCATGGACCTGTGGACAAACTTGTCCGGTGCGCGTCAGCCTTGAGTCAGCCTTCCGTCGGGGTCCGTAGTCCTGAAGGCGGAGGAAGGATCGAGCTCCAGGTCTGACGATCGGACCGCCCCGCGCCACTAACGTCGGTGACGTGACTGTCATCGCGACCGAAAGCCTGAGCAAGCGGTACCCCCGAGTGACCGCTCTCGACCGGCTCTCCCTGGACATCGGGCCCGGCGTAACCGGGCTCGTGGGCGCCAACGGGGCCGGCAAGTCCACGCTGATCAAGATTCTGCTGGGACTCTCCCCCGCCACCGAGGGCACCGCCGCCGTGCTCGGACTCGACGTCGCCACCCATGGCAGCGCGATCCGCGAGCGCGTCGGCTACATGCCCGAGCACGACTGCCTGCCGCCTGACGTCTCGGCCACCGAGTTCGTCGTGCACATGGCGCGCATGTCCGGGCTCCCGCCGACCGCTGCCCGCGAGCGCACCGCGGACACCCTGCGCCACGTGGGGCTGTACGAGGAGCGCTACCGCCCCATCGGCGGCTACTCCACCGGCATGAAGCAGCGGGTCAAGCTCGCCCAGGCGCTGGTCCACGACCCGCAACTGGTCCTCCTCGACGAGCCCACCAACGGACTCGACCCGGTCGGCCGCGATGAGATGCTGGGCCTGATCCGCCGCGTCTACACCGACTTCGGCATCTCGGTCCTGGTCACCTCCCACCTCCTCGGCGAGCTGGAGCGCACCTGCGACCACGTGGTGGTCGTCGACGGCGGCAAGCTGCTGCGCTCCAGCTCCACCAGCGACTTCACGCAGAGCACCGCGACCCTCGCGGTCGAGGTCACCGACTCCGACGCCCACCCGGACGGCACCGCCGCCCTGCGCAAGGCGCTCACCGAGGCGGGCGTCACGCTGCACGCGGCAGAGGAGGAGGGCCTGCCCGGGGCCGGCCACATCCTCCTCGTGGAGGCCACCGGCGAGGCGACGTACGACATCGTCCGCGACACCGTGGCCGACCTCGGTATCGGCCTGGTCCGCATGGAGCAGCGCCGCCACCACATCGCGGAGGTCTTCCGCGGCAGCGACCCGACGGCGGTCCAGGCCTCGGCCAGGTCCGCCGCCTGGGCGGCCACCCAGGCCACCGCCCTGTCCGCCACCCAGCAGAAGGGAGCCGGTTCCGATGGCGCCTGACACCTCGACCCAGATCCACAACATCGGCTACCGGTCCTACGACGGTCCCCGGCTCGGCCGCGCCTACGCCCGCAAGTCGCTGTTCGCGCAGTCCCTGCGCGGTGCCTACGGACTCGGCCGCTCGGCCAAGTCCAAGGTGCTGCCGATGCTGCTCTTCGCGGTGATGTGCGTCCCCGCGCTGATCCTCGTGGCGGTGGCCATCATGGTGCCCACCTACACCGACCTGCCGATCAAGTACACGACATACGCCCTGACCACCCAGGTGATCATCGGCCTCTACCTCGCGTCGCAGGCGCCCCAGTCGGTCTCGCGGGACCTGCGCTTCAAGACGGTGCCGCTCTACTTCTCGCGCCCGATCGAGCGCGTGGACTACGTCGTGGCCAAGTTCGCGGCCATGGCCTCGGCCCTCTTCATCCTCACCGCCACCCCGCTGGTGATCATGTACATCGGCTCGCTGCTCGCGAAGTTCGACTTCGGCGACCAGACCAAGGGATTCGGACAGGGACTGGTGTCGGTACTGCTGCTGTCGCTGCTCTTCTCCGGGCTGGGCCTGGTCATGGCCGCGCTCACCCCGCGCCGCGGCTTCGGCGTCGCCGCGATCATCGCCGTGCTCCTGATCCCCTACGGCGCCGTGTCCGCCGTGCAGGGCATCGCCTACAGCACCGGCTCGACCGGTGTCGTCGAGTGGCTGGGGCTGTTCTCCCCGATCAGCCTCATCGACGGATTCCAGGCCGCCTTCCTCGGCGCCACCTCCGCCTTCCCCGGCCAGGAGGCCCCCTCGGCCGCCGCCGGCTCCGTCTACCTGCTCGTCATCCTCGGCCTGATCGCCGGCTCCTACGCCGCCCTGATGGCCCGCTACCGGAAGGCCGGGCTGTGACCACCATCGACATCGACCACACCTCCCGCTGGTTCGGGAACGTCGTCGCCGTCAACGACGTGACCATGCGCATCGGTCCCGGCGTCACCGGCCTGCTGGGCCCCAACGGCGCGGGCAAGTCCACCCTCATCAACATGATGGGCGGCTTCCTCGCCCCCTCCACGGGCACCGTCACCATCGACGGCACCCCGATCTGGCGCAACGAGCAGGTCTACAAGCAGATCGGCGTCGTGCCCGAGCGCGAGGCCATGTACGACTTCCTCACGGGCCGGGAGTTCGTCGTCGCCAACGCCGAGCTGCACGGCCTCGACGACGTGGCCGCCCAGCGGGCCCTGGCCACGGTCGAGATGGAGTACGCGCAGGACCGCAAGATCTCCACGTACTCCAAGGGCATGCGCCAGCGCGTGAAGATGGCCTCCGCCCTGGTCCACGACCCGTCCGTGCTCCTGCTCGACGAGCCGTTCAACGGCATGGACCCGCGCCAGCGCATGCAGCTCATGGACCTGCTGCGGCGGATGGGCGACGAGGGCCGCACGGTGCTGTTCTCCTCGCACATCCTGGAGGAGGTCGAGCAGCTCGCCTCGCACATCGAGGTGGTCGTCGCCGGCCGGCACGCCGCCTCCGGAGACTTCCGCAAGATCCGCCGCCTGATGACGGACCGCCCGCACCGCTACCTCGTCCGCTCCTCCGACGACCGGGTGCTCGCCGCGGCCCTGATCGCCGACCCCTCCACCGCCGGGATCGAGGTCGACCTGAAGGAAGGCGCCCTGCGCATCCAGGCGGTCGACTTCGGGCGCTTCACCGAGCTGCTGCCGCGGGTCGCCCGCGAGCACGGCATCCGGCTGCTGACGGTCTCGCCCTCCGACGAGTCCCTCGAGTCGGTCTTCTCCTACCTCGTCGCGGCCTGAAGGAGCTGGCATCCATGTACAACCCCACTGTTGCCCGGCTCACCTACCGGGCCCTGCTCGGCCGCCGCCGCGCGCTGATCCTCTTCGCGCTGCCCGCCCTGCTGATCGTCATCTCCATCGCCGTCCGCGCCTTCACCGGCCTGGACGACAAGGTCGCCGCCGACCTCCTCGGCGGTTTCGCCCTCGCGACGATGGTCCCGCTGATCGGCGTCATCGCCGGCACCGGCGCCATCGGCCCGGAGATCGACGACGGCTCGATCGTCTACCTGCTCTCCAAGCCGGTGAAGCGTCCGACGATCATCATGACCAAACTGATCGTGGCGATCGCCGTCACCATGGTCTTCTCCGCGATCCCCACCCTGATCGCCGGCTTCATCCTCAACGGCAACGGCCAGCAGATCGCCGTCGCCTACACCGTCGCCGCCCTCATCGCCTCCGTCGCCTACAGCGCCCTGTTCCTGCTGCTGGGCACCGTCAGCCGGCACGCGGTCGTCTTCGGCCTGGTCTACGCGCTGATCTGGGAGTCGCTCTTCGGCAGCCTCGTCGACGGCGCCAAGACCCTCAGCGTCCAGCAGTGGGCGCTCGCCCTCGCGCAGAAGGTCGCCGGCGAGGGCTACGTCGACGCCACCGTCGGGCTGCCGACCGCGGTGATCCTGCTCGTCGCGGTCACCATCGGCGCCACCGTCTATGCCGGACAGAGGCTCCGCCGCCTCACGCTGGCGGGCGAGGAGTAGAGCCCGCGTCACCGGCACCCGCGCCGGATGTTTCACGTGAAACAGTGCCCCGCCCGGCCCACCGGCCAGGCGGGGCACAGGTTCGCGCGGCATCATCGGGGACATGATCGAGCACCCCGAGCCCGAGCCGTCCAGGCCAGTACGGTCCTGGATACGGTCCGCGCCCGGCACCCACGTCTGGATGCTCATCATCGCCCTGACCAGCGTGGTGGTCGTGATCGTGCCCGACCACCTCGAACACGTCCTGCTCCGCCGCAACAGCAGCAACATCCACGAGCTCGCCCGCCACCCGATACGGGCCCTGCTCAGCAGCGCGTTCTGGATTGAGAATCCGGCCTCGCTGCCCCTGTACGTCGTGCTCTTCGAGATCTTCCACGCCAATGTCGAACGCTGGCTCGGCACCCTGCGCTGGCTCTTCATCATCGCGACCGGCCACATCACCGCCACGCTGATCAGCCAGAAGCTGGTCCTGATGGCCATTGAGGACCACCGGGCCCCGCGCAGCATGGTCCACGTCGTCGACATCGGCGTCAGCTACGGGCTCGCGACCGCCATCGGAGTGGTGACCTACCGCCTCCCCGGCCCCTGGCGCTGGCTCTACCTGGCCGGGTCCGTGGCGTTCTTCGGGCTCCCCCTCGCCACCGGCGGCACCTTCACCGACCTCGGCCACGCCATCGCGCTCGCCGTCGGACTGCTCGCGTGGCCGCTGACCCGGCATCCGTACCCGCGCGCCGCCCGCGCGTGTTTCACGTGAAACACGATCAGGGGCGTTCCGGTCGCACCACCCCGTGCTCCCAGGCCCACGAAGCGATCCCCACCCTGTTGCGGACCTCCAGCTTCGCCTGGACATTGGCGATGTGCGTCTTCGCGGTCCCCGCGCTGATGAAGAGCTCGGCCCCGATCTCCGCGTTCGTGTGACCCTTCGCCACCAGCCGTACGATCTCCACCTCGCGCTCCGTCAGGGGATGCGCGCTGCGCGGCGGCGCGGTCCCCTGTTCCCCGGCCGCCCGGCTCAGCAGCCGCACCGTGAGCTGCGGGCTGATCAGGGTGTCCCCGGCCATGGCCGCCCGCACCCCCTCGATCAGCAGGGCCGGTCCGGACCGCTTCAGCAGGAAACCGCAGGCGCCGACGGCCAGCGCGGTGTGCACGTACTCGTCGAGGTCGAAGGTGGTCACCACCACGACCCGGGTCTCGGGCGCCAGCAGCCGGGTCACCTCCAGCCCGTCCAGCCGCGGCATCCGGATGTCCGTCAGCACCACGTCCGGCCGCAGTTCCCGGGCCAGCGCCACCGCGCTGCGCCCGTCGGCCGCCTCCCCCACCACGGTCATGTCGGGCTGCGAATCGAGGATCAGCCGGAAACCGCTGCGGATGTCCTCTTGGTCGTCGGCTATCAGGATGCGTGTGGTCACGCCGACATGATCACCCGGTGGGGCGCCCCACCGCCGGGAAGACCGCGGAAACCCGCCAGCCGCCGTCGGTGCCCGCCCCCGCCCGCAGCGTCCCGCCCGACGCCTCCACCCGCGCGCGCAGGCCGGCCAGTCCCGTACCGCCCCGGCGCCGGCGGCCCAGCAGCCCGCCCGGGCCGCGCCGGGCGCCGGAGTCGGCCACGCTGATCTCTATGCCCGCCCCGGCCCGCCGTACGGCGACCCGCACCGCGGCCGCCCCGGGCGCGTGCCGGCGTACGTTCGTCAAGGCCTCGACGGCCACCCGGTACGCCGTGGCGTCCGCCTCCCGTGACAGCTCCCCCACCGCCGCGGGGTCGGCGTCCAGCTCCCCGCCCTCGAACCGCTCCACCAGCTCAGGCAGCTCCGCCAGACCCGGCACCGGCGCCGTCGGCCCGCCCGCGGCCTCCCGCAGGGCGTGCACCGTCCGGTCCATGGAAGCCAGCGCGCTCAGCCCCGAGGCCTCGATCCGCTCCAGCGCGCGGACCGCCTGCCCGGGGTCCTGCGCGGCCACGAACCGGGCCGCCTGCGCCTGCACCACGATGGCGCTCACGTCGTGCGCCACGAAGTCGTGCAGATCCCGGGCCAACTCCAACTGCTGGTCGCGCCGCGCGTCCAGCACGGCCTGCCTGACCCGGCCCGCCTGGCGGCGCAGGTAGCCGCCGGCGGCCACCGCACCGAAGGCCGGCAGCGCCCAGAAGGCCGCCGCCCCGCCGATCTCCAGCCACGATCCGTCCTCCCACACCAGCGGGACCGGCCACAGCGTCACCGCTGCCACGCCCAGGGTGCCCGCGAGACTCCCGGACCGCACCGGGGACCAGCGGGCCACCAGGGCCAGCAGCGGCAGCAGTGCCGCCATCCCCGCCAGCGTCCAGGTCTCGGGCACGCGGGCGGCCGAACCGGTCAGGGACAGCAGGCCCGCCACGGCCAGGGCGGGGGCGTACAACGCGCTCGGTCTCAAGGTCACGCCCCGACCCTACGAGCGCCTCGCGCCCCCGGACATCTGCCGTTCGGCAGAGACCCGCCGACCCCGCCGCCTTCCCTGCCTGCTGATCGGCGGATGGTCTCGCGGCGCCCGCCGGACCAGGCTTTGAGGCATCACCAACCGCCTTCCGCAAGGGACTTGGACATGACCACGCTCACCGCCGCTCCGGCCCGTTCCACCGACCCCGCCGTCAGCCGCCCGATCCGCTGGGCCGCCCACGCGGCTGCACTCACCCTCGTCCCCAGCGGCCTGTGGAGGGTTGCCATCGCGGTCGGCATACCCGTCGGCTGGGGAGCCGGAAGCGGCCTGGAGGCCGACCTCTTCCCCGGGGTGTGGTCCTTCTACCTGGTGGCCCTCAGCGCCTTCGCCGAAGGCCTGGGCCTGCTCTCCCTCGGCCTCGTACAGCGCTGGGGCGAGGTGGTCCCGTGCTGGATCCCCCGGCTGGGCGGCCGCCGGATCCCACCGCTCGCGGCCGTCGTACCCGCCGCCCTGGGGGCAGCCGCCGTCACCCTGGTCACGGTCCCCGGTGCCTTCGCCTGGTCCGCCAACATGACGATGCCGGGAGCACCCACCGGGGCCGGCTGGTGGCTCATGACCGTCTGCTACGCCCCGCTGCTGCTGTGGGGCCCGCTGCTCGCGGTGGTGACCGCCGCCTACTGGCGCCGGCGCCGGCTCCACGGCTGAGTCACGGAAATTGACTGGTACGAGGCCTGCGGCAGGGGCAGAGTGAGTCGTGCGGGGAGCAACAAGAAGGTCCGGAACAGCCACTTCGAGCGCGCCTCGCGGCGCGGGCTGTTCCGGACCCTTCCCTGCGTCGAGTCCTCGGTTACGCGGCGCCCAGCAGACGTTCCAGCACCACCGCGATGCCGTCCTCCTCGTTGGAGGTCGTCACCTCGTCGGCCACCGCCTTGAGCTCCGCGTGGGCGTTGGCCATCGCCACGCCGTGCGCGGCCCAGCCGAACATCGGGATGTCGTTGGGCATGTCGCCGAAGGCGATCGTCTCCGCCGCCTTCACGCCCAGCCGGCGCGCGGCCAGCGAGAGGCCGGTGGCCTTGCTCAGCCCCAGCGGCAGTATCTCCACGACGCCCGGACCGGCCATGACGACGCCGACCAGGTTGCCCACGGTCTGCCGGGCCACCTGGACGAGGGCGTCCTCGTCCAGCTCCGGGTGCTGGATGTACAGCTTGTTCAGCGGAGCCGTCCACACATCGGCGGTGTCCTCCAGGTAGAGCGCCGGAAGCCCCTCCTGCACCTGGTAGCCGGGGCCGAACAGCACCTCGCCGTCGACGCCGTCACGGCTGGCGGCCAGCGCCAGCGGACCCACCTCGGCCTCGATCTTCTCCAGCGCGAGGGCGGCCAGCTTCCGGTCGAGCGTCACCGAGGTGAGCAGCCGGTGCGCTCCCGCGTCGTAGACCTGCGCGCCCTGTCCGCAGACCGCGATGCCCTTGTAGCCGAGGTCGTCGAGGACGTGCCGGGTCCACGGCACGGCACGGCCGGTGACGACGATGTGCGCCGCGCCCGCCGCCGTGGCCGCGACGAGCGCCTCACGGGTGCGTTCCGAGACGGTGTCGTCGCCGCGCAGCAGCGTGCCGTCGAGGTCGGTCGCGACGAGCTTGTACGGGAACGGGGCCGTGCTCACTTGGTGATCGGCTCCAGGACTTCGCGGCCGCCGAGGTAGGGACGGAGCACCGGGGGCACCCGGACCGTACCGTCGGCCTGCTGGTGGTTCTCCAGGATCGCGACGATCGTGCGCGGGACGGCGCACAGGGTGCCGTTCAGCGTGGACAGCGGCGCGGTCTTCTTGCCGTCGCGGTAGCGGATCGACAGGCGGCGGGCCTGGAAGCCGTCACAGTTGGAGGCGGAGGTGAGCTCGCGGTACTTGCCCTGGGTGGGGATCCACGCCTCGCAGTCGAACTTGCGGGAGGCGGAGGAGCCCAGGTCGCCGGTGGCGACGTCGATCACCTGGAACGGCAGCTCCAGGCTGGTCAGCCACTGCTTCTCCCACTCCAGGAGCCGCTGGTGCTCGGCCTCGGCCTCATCCGGCGCGACGTACGAGAACATCTCGACCTTGTCGAACTGGTGGACGCGGAAGATGCCGCGGGTGTCCTTGCCGTACGTGCCGGCCTCGCGGCGGAAGCACGGGGAGAAGCCGGCGTACCGCAGCGGCAGCTTGTCCGCGTCGATGATCTCGTCCATGTGGTACGCGGCGAGCGCTACCTCGGAGGTGCCGACCAGGTAGTAGTCGTCCTTCTCCAGGTGGTACACGTTCTCCGCGGCCTGGCCGAGGAAGCCGGTGCCCTCCATGGCGCGCGGGCGGACCAGCGCCGGGGTGAGCATCGGGACGAAGCCGGCCTCGGTGGCCTGGGCGATGGCCGCGTTGACGAGCGCGAGCTCCAGCAGGGCGCCGATGCCCGTGAGGTAGTAGAAGCGCGAGCCGGACACCTTGGCGCCGCGCTCGACGTCGATGGCGCCGAGGGACTCGCCGAGCTCCAGGTGGTCCTTGGGCTCGAAGCCCTCGGCGGCGAAGTCGCGGATGGTGCCGTGTGTCTCGAGGACGGTGAAGTCCTCCTCGCCGCCGACGGGCACATCGGTGTGGACGATGTTGCCGAGCTGCAGGAGCAGCTGCTTGGCGGCTTCGTCCGCCTCGTTCTGCTCGGCCTCGGCCGCCTTGACGTCCTGCTTGAGCTGGTCGGCCTTCTTCAGCAGCTCGGCCCGCTCCTCCGGAGAGGCCTTGGGGATGAGCTTGCCGAGCGACTTCTGCTCGTTGCGGAGTTCGTCGAATCGCATGCCGGAGGACCTGCGGCGCTCGTCGGCGGAGAGCAGGGCGTCGACGAGGGCGACGTCCTCTCCACGGGCGCGCTGCGAGGCGCGGACACGGTCAGGGTCTTCACGGAGCAGCCGGAGGTCAATCACCCCTCCAGGCTACCGGGCCGGGCTTCCTGGGATCACACCGATATCACGCTGCGTGTCACTATGTCCCAATTGCCGCGAATGGAAAACTTCTGCAAGGTGACCGGAAGTGGTCCTTCCTCCGGTGTCGATAAAGGCACCGCCATTCCGTGAAAGGGGGACCTGGCGGCACCGGCCGGGGAGCCCCTGAGCAGGGCCGGAGGGCGTTCCTTGTCCACAGGGATTTCCCCTGGACCCGGCTTATCCACAGGCTGTGCGCCGCATCTGTGGACACAGGAATAGATCAATCCCGGCGGTGGAGCGAGCGGGCTCAGTCAGGGTTCAAACCGGGCTCACACACTCATTCGGGTGGGAATGGCTCGCCCCAAAGAGTTGATCGTCGATGCGGGGGTGACGCCGTTCACCTCTCGCTCCCCAGCGCGAAACCTGTGCCACCCGACCGATTTGTCGACCTTGTCGTGCTGCTCTGTCGACTTGTCCCCAGGTTCACATCTCTGCCTGTGGATAACTCTGTGGACAGTGGACGGAGCGCTACGGGCGCCCGTCGAGGCAGCGCGTCAGCCAGTCCGAGGCCGCCGTGAAATCGCCGTCCGAGGTACCGGGCCGGGCCCCCTGGACGTCACCCTGAGCGACACCGGCGCGCGGGTACGAGCCGAGGAAGCGGATCTGGGGGCAGGTGCGCTTGAGGCCCATGAGCGCCTCTCCCACACGGCGGTCGGAGATGTGCCCCTCGGCGTCCACGGCGAAGCAGTAGTTGCCGATCCCCTCGCCCGTCGGCCGGGACTGGATCAGCATCAGGTTCACGCCGCGGACCGCGAACTCCTGGAGGAGCTCCAGCAGCGCACCGGGGCGGTCGTCGCCGAGCCACAGCACCACGGAGGTCTTGTCGGCGCCGGTGGGCGCGGCCGGCCGGGCGGGACGGCCGACGAGCACGAAGCGCGTCTCCGCGTTCTGCGCGTCGTGGATCTCGGTGACCAGCGGCACCAGCCCGTAGGTGGTCGCCGCGAACTCGCCCGCGAAGGCGGCGTCGAAGCGGCCCTCCTGGACGAGGCGCGCACCGTCGGCGTTGGAGGCGGCCGACTCCCACACCGCGTCGGGCAGGTTCGCCCGCAGCCAGTTGCGCACCTGCGGCTGCGCGACCGGGTGCCCGGTGACGGTCTTGACGTCCGACAGGCTCGTCCCGGGCCGGACCAGCAGCGCGAACGCGATCGGGAGCAGCACCTCCCGGTAGATCATCAGCGGCACGCCGGAGGCCAGCTCGTCCAGGGTCGAGGTGACCCCGCCCTCCACCGAGTTCTCGATCGGGACCAGCGCCGCGGCGGCCTCGCCGTTGCGTACGGCGTCCAGGGCGGCGGGGACCGAGACCATCGGGACGAGCTCCCGGGTCGCGGCTTCGGGCAGTGTGCGAAGGGCGGCTTCGGTGAAAGTGCCCTCGGGACCGAGATAGGTGAAGCGGGTGGCCGACATGCGATCAGCCTAATGCCGGGGCCCGGACGTCACCTGAGCTGTTCATCCCTCGAGCAGCCGCTGCCCCACGTACTCCCCGGCGCGTGCGCCGGGGGGCACCGCGTACAGGCCGCTGGACTCGTGCCGGATGAACTCCGACAGCGCGTCGCCGCGGTCGAGCTTGCGCTGGACGGGGACGAAGCCGCGCGCCGGATCGGCCTGCCAGCAGATGAAGAGCAGCCCCGCGTCGGGGGTCCCGTCGGGGGCGATCCCGTCGTGGAAGGAGAAGGGACGCCGGAGCATGGCCGCACCGCCGTTCTGGGCGGGCGCGGAGATCCGGGCGTGGGCGTTGGCGGGGATGACCGCCTTGCCGTCGGCGCCGATCTTGGTGAGGTCCATGGCGGTGGTCTCGCCGCCGCCGGTCAGCGGGGCGCCGGTGGCCTTCGTACGGCCGATGACCTGTTCCTGCTGGGCGAGCGACCGCTGGTCCCAGGAGTCGAGGAGCATGCGGATGCGGCGTACGACCGCGTACGAGCCCCCGGCCATCCAGGCGTGCTCGGCCGGCCCGGTGCCCTGCACGAAGATCCGCTTGTCGAAGTCGGCCTCGGAGGGCTTCGGGTTGTTGGTGCCGTCGACCTGGCCCATGAGGTTGCGGGCGGTCATGGGCGTCGCGGTGGCGCCGGGAGACCGGTTGAAGCCGTTCATCTGCCAGCGGAGGCGGGCCGCCTGTCCGGCGTCCTGCTGCAGGGCGCGCAGCGCGTGGAAGGCGACCAGCGCGTCGTCGGCGCCGATCTGGACCCACAGGTCGCCGTTGCTGCGCTGGGCGTCGAGCCGGTCGGAGGAGAAGTCCGGCAGGGGGTCGAGGGCGGCGGGACGGCGGGCCGTCAGGCCCGTGCGCTCGAAGAAGGAATGTCCGAAGCCGAAGGTGACGGTGAGCGAGGAGGGGCCGGAGTCGAGGGCGATCCCGCTGTCGGCGGTCGGCGCGCTCTCGCCCGCCGACAGCCGCCGGGCGGTGTCGGACCAGCGGCGCATCAGGGCGGCGGCCTCGGTCCGGCCGGCACCGGGTGCCAGGTCGAAGGCGAGGACATGGCCCTTGGCCTGGAGGGGCGTGGTGATACCGGCCTGGTGCTCCCCCTCGAAGGCGACCCGCGTGGAGCCGATGGACGCCAGGGTGCCCGGGGCGCCGCCGGAACCCGCCGTCTGGGAGCCGGACACCGCGGAGTGCACGAGGGCCCCGCCCGTTGCGCCGAGGGCGAGCCCGACGGCGCCCGCCGCGCCGACGGTGCCCAGCAGACGGCGCCGGGAGATCTCGACGTCGGGGGTGCCCTGAGTGCCCTGGGTGCTCTCGGTGGTCTCGCTGCTGTTCTGGGTCACGCTTGTCAGCCGATCTTGACGTTCTTCTGGACGGTCGTCTGGTCGATGTCGGAGGTGCGGACGGTCACGTCGATCTGCCAGTCGCCGGGCAGCGGCAGCTGGACGCCCGAAGCGCTCCAGTGCCCGGGAGCGGCGCGCTCGGGCGCGACCGGCAGCGGGCCGATGTCCTTGGCCGGGAGGGTGAAGGACACCTTGACCTCGGGGAGGTCGAGCGGCTTGCCGTCGGGGCTCTCGGCCCATACGTGGAGGGTGTTCGCGCCGACGCGGCCCGGGTCCAGCTGGAGCCGGACGGAGCCCTTGCCGTTCTGGCCGCCGGTGTCGAAGGGCAGCGTGATCTTGACCGCGCGGTCGGGAACGGCGCCGGCGTCGGTTCCGCGGCTGGTTTCCAGCTCCGCCGCGCGGCCGGGCTCCGTACTGGTGAGGATCGTGGTGACGGCCAGCAGGACCACGGCGACACCCGCTTCGGCGAGCACGGACCGGCGCAGGCCCGCGCGGTCCGGGTCGGCGTCGCGCGCCCGCTTCTCCCGCGCGCCGCGCCGGGCGGCGCTCTGGCGGGCGAGCTGGGCGGCGCGCCGGGGGTCCGCGGGGGCCGCCCCGGCCGATGTTTCACGTGAAACATCGCTCGGCTCGGCGGCCACGGCCTTCACGGCCACGGCCTTCGCTTCCTCGTCCCCGGTTTCCTCGTCCCGCGCTTCCTCGTCCTTCGTGTCCCCGTTCCCGGCCGCCTCGTCGGCTGCCTTGCCGGCCCGGGCCGTTGCGACGAGCCGCGAGGTCCACTTCCGGGAGACGTAGGCGACGGCGACCAGGACGAGGACGAGGCCGATCTTCGCGAGCAGCAGCCGGCCGTAGTCGGTCCCCGTGAGGGCCGACCAGCTGCCGACCTGGCGCCAGGACTGGTAGGCGCCGGTGGCGGTCAGTACGAGAACGCTGGTGAAGGCGACGGCGGAGAACCGCCGGACGGCCTCGCGCTCGATCCCGGGGACCTTGTGGAGGGCCACGAGCAGGGCGGTGAGTCCGCCGAGCCAGGTGGCGACGGCCAGCAGGTGCAGGATGTCGACGGGCATGGCGAGGGCGGGCTGGATGCCGGTGGAGGCGTGCTCGGACAGCGCCCATGTGGCGGCGATGCCGGCGGCGACGACGGTCCCGCCGATACCCAGGCCGAAGACGAGGTCGCTCTCGGCCTTGGCGTCCTCGCCCTCGCTGCTCCGGCCCGTGGAGTCGGCGGATTCCCCGCCGGCCTCGGCGGCCCCGCCCCTCTGGTGGCGCCGCGCGTAGGCGCCGAAGAGGACGGTGATGAAGAGCGCGGCGGCGCCCAGTAGGAGCAGCCGCGAGACGAGCGAGGCGCCGGACTTGGTCTCCAGTACGGCCTTCAGCCCGGCGAGGTCGAAGGCGTCGGCGAAGTTCCCGGACCCGGTGTACGGGTTGCGGAGCATCAGCATCGCGAGGGTGGCCACGGTGAGCGTGACCCAGGCCCGTACGACCAGCTTCTGCATCGGCCGCTCGGCGGCGCCCCGGCGCCAGCACAGGAGGATGAAGGCGGCCGCGCCGACGAGCACGGCGAACCCGGCGTAGGCGGCGTAGCGCGCGACTCCGTAGGCGATGGCGACGGGACCGTCGCCCGCGGCCCGCGAGGGCAGCGAGACGGAGGTCGTGGAGGGGGCTCCGATGGAGAAGGTGAAGGCGCCGGCGATCGGGTGGCTGTCGGCGGATATGGCCTGCCAGGCGACCGTGTAGGTGCCGTCCGGCTGGCCCGGGCGCAGGGCGGTGCCGTAGCGGATGGTGTTCCCGCTGCAGAGGTCGCGCAGTTCACCGGTGTCGACGCGCCTGCCCTGCGGGTCCAGCACGCGGATGGAGTCGCCGTTCATGGCGACCCCCTCCGAGAACGAGAGGGTGACCTGGGCGGGCGCCGTGGCGACCACCGCCCCGTCCTTGGGGTCGCTCGCGGTGAGTGCGGCGTGCGCCGAGGCCGGGGTGGCCGCGGTGAAGAAGACTGCCAGCAGGGCTGCGAGGACCAGCGTGAGCCGCGGCAGGAGTGCCGTGGCACGCACGCGGGCCGTGGATGGGGTCGGGGTGGTGGCCGTCATGGCGTGTCAGTCCCTCGGTCCGTCAGTGGTCGGTGCCATCGGTGGGTGTCGAAGTCCGTGCCTTGTACGTCCGCTCCTTGACGTCCAGCTCGACCTTGACCGGGTCGGACTTCTCGAAGCGCAGCTCGACGGTGACCTTGTCGCCGACCTTGGGGGTGTTCTTGAGACCCATGAACATGACGTGGTTGCCGCCGCGTTCGAGCTTGAGCTCACCGTTCGCGGGCACGTCCATGGACTGCACCTGCTGCATCTTCTGATTCTTGGTCTCGTGGATCTGCAGATCGTCGGAGAGCGTGCTCGTGACCGCGGTCAGCCTGTCGGCCGTCTTGGAGTCGTTCTTGATGACCATGAACGCGCCGGCCATCTCCTCGTTGACGGGCTCGGGCATGTATCCGCCGCTGACGGACAGCTTCGGCTTGTCGCCGGAACCGGAACCGGCCCCCGTCGGGGAGTCCTTGCCGTCCGAGGAGCAGCCGGATATGGCGAGCGCGGCCGTCAGGGAGAGGGCGGCGGCGAGGGTGCGGGTGGTGCGGGCGTTCACGGGTTCTCTCCCTTGACGATCTTCGGCAGGTCCTTGGTGTAGTCATCGACGGTGGCGCTCTCCCCGTAGAGGAGGTACCCCTCGTCCGTCTTGGGCGAGAACGCGATGACCTGCGCGCCGTGCATGGAGACGACGCCGCCGTCGGCCTCCTTCTTGGCGGCCTCGATACCGATGCCGAGGGTGCGCGCGGCGGCCTGGATGGTGGCGAAGTCCCCGGTCAGCCCGGTGAATGCCGGGTCCTGGGCCTTGAGCCACGCGCCGAGGGATTCGGGAGTGTCCCGTTCGGGGTCGGTGGTGACGAAGACGACCTGGAGCTTGTCCTGGTCGGCCTTGGGAAGTGCCTTCTTGGCGACGGCGATGTTGCTCATCGTCAGGGGGCACACGTCGGGGCATTTCGTGTAGCCGAAGTAGATGAGCGTCGGCTTGCCCTTGGTCTGCTCGCGCAGGTTCCACGGCTTGCCGGTGGTGTCCGTGAGGACGAGGTCCGGCTTGTCGAAGGGCCGCTCGAGCACGGTCGCGGAGCCGTCCTTCGCCTGGCCTCCGCTGATCTGGGTGACCTGGCCGGACTTGGCAGGCTGGTCACCGCAGGCGGTGAGGGTGAGGGCGGCCGCCGCCACGAAGGCGGCGACCGTCACACGTGTGGTGCGCATGGGAATGTCCCTGGGATCGGGGTTGGTACGGGTGGATCCGCGGGCCGGGCGGCCGCTACGGCCGGCCGGAAGCGCGGGACCGGCGGATCAGGAGGTGCGGCGGCGCGAGGCGACGCCGAAGGCCACGCCACCGAGGCCGACGACGATGCCGGCGACGCCGAGGGCCCGCGCGGTCGTGTCGGAGCTGCTCTTGGCGGCCTCGGAGTGGCTGTCCTCGTGGCCGGCGCCGGCGGTCTTCGCGCCGTCCGCCTTGGCGT
This sequence comes from Streptomyces sp. ISL-43, assembly GCF_018614195.1. GTDB lineage: Bacteria > Actinomycetota > Actinomycetes > Streptomycetales > Streptomycetaceae > Streptomyces. The sequence continues at coordinate 60,396 of NZ_JAGGOT010000055.1, read as the reverse complement.
CGTCGTGGTGGTCGCCCGCCGCGGGGGCGGCGACCAGCTTCAGGACGGGCGCGGGGTTCTGCGGTTCCGCGGCGCCGTCCTTGGCCTCTTCGATCCAGCGGACGACCTCGCCGTTGTCGTACGTCTGGATCGCCTTGAAGACCATCTTGTCGACGCTGTCGGGCAGCTTGCCGACGGACAGCGGGAACTGCTGGAACTTGCCGGGCTCGATCTTGCCGCCCGACCAGGTCACCTTGGTGACGGCCTCGTTGATCTGCTTGCCGTGCACGGTGAGCGGCTTGTCGAGCTTGCTCTTCTCCACGTTCACGGTCCAGCCGGGAACGTCCTGCGGCATGACCGAGGACAGCGGCTGGTCGACGGGGAAGTTGACCTCGAGCTGAGTGGTCGAGGCCGCGTCGCGCTCGTTGGGGACCTTGAAGTTGATCGTCGCGTAGCCGCCCTTGGTGGCCTCGCCGGGCTGTACGCCGACGTGGGCGAAGGCGGTGCCGGAGAGGACGAGGACGGAACCGGCGGCGAGGGCGGCGGCGAAGGAGACGCGAGAGGTCTTCATGGCGATCATGGCGGAAACACTCCACGGAAGCTGTGGTGACGGTGGCCCCGCGTGCGGCGCGCGCGGAGTTCCGCGGCACCGGTGTTCCCGTCGTGTGTCCCGGGGAGGAGGTGCCGCGTCAGGCTGCGAGGGCGAGCGCCGAGGGCGGCCCGCGCCTGATCACCGTGTGCTGGAGCGAGTCCCGGCCGGTGGAGGCGGCCGGTCCGGCGGCGGCCCGCGCCGTCCGGCGGGTACGGGCCGGCGTGCCCGGGAGCCCGGCGCCGAGGGCCCGTACGTAGGCCAGCGCGGCACGCAGCGGGCGCACCGGGCCGGCTTCGGCGGAGAGCCTGGACAGTTCGAGGAGGCGGAACAGCGCGGCGTCGCCGCGCCCGAGCAGCCAGCCGGCGGCGAGCGCCGCCAGCAGGTGGCCGAGCAGCATGGCCGGGCTGAACAGCCCGACCAGCCCCGTGGCCGGTTCGATGAGGCCCTGGCCCGTGTGGGCGTGCGCGAGGGTGCCCTGCGCCTCGGCCTGCGCGGCCAGGGCGGCGGGGTCCAGGCCGGCGCTCTCCAGGATCCGGCGGGCTTCCGCCGGCGCGATGGGCACGGAGTTGCCCCCGCACACCAGTTGGGCCGCGAGCTCCGCGAGCGAGGTGTCCGAGGTGCCGGCGCCGCCCGCCGGGGCCGCGGCGCCGTGCTGGCCGAGGCCGAACACCGTGTGGAGCGTGAGCTGTCCGACCGCCAGCCCGGCGGCGATGCCGGGGAGCGAGCGGCGGCGGCCCGCGAGCGGGGCCGCGACCGCGAAGACGGCGAGGAAGCCCGCGCAGAGCGACCACCAGGGGACCGTCGCGCAGGAGGCCAGTGCGTGCCCGGCCGCGGACAGCACGACACAGACCGCGGTGAACACCGCGGCCCGGATCAGCCTGAGGCCGGGTCCGGCCTGCGTCGCGTGGGGGGCAGTCATGGCCGGGTCATCATCGCACTGGGCTTAGGCGCCTCATACGGCAGGTGCGCAGGATAGTTTGCGTTCCCGCGCCCGGACACCGCGGCCGGAGCCCCGGCTTCCCCTCGGGTGTCGGTCGCGCCGGCGTCCGTACGGCCCCGCCCACCGTCGCCCATACCGCCGCATACACCGCTGCCCGGGAGCGCCGCATCGGCCGAACGAGGGCTCTGTCGGGCCCCGGGGGCTTACTCGGCACCCAGGGTGGCAATAGGTAACGGTATGAGCATCTGGTGGTCTCTCCACTTGAGGCGCGAAGCAGCGAGTGTGCCCTTCGCCAGGCGGCTGCTCCTGGGGACGATGGAGACCGCGGGGGTGGACCCGGACATCTCCTTCGACCTGTCGGTGGCGCTGAGCGAGGCCTGCGCGAACGCTGTGGAGCACGGTGGCCGCGAAGCCGCCGCGCGTGCGGGCGCCCCGGACGAGACCGGGGCGTACCACGTCACGGCCTATCTGGACGGGGACCGCTGCCGCATCGAGGTGAGCGATTCGGGTCCCGGTTTCCCGCCCGCGACGGTGGACCGCCGCAGACCCTCCCTGGCCGAGCACGGCCGGGGCATGCACCTGATCGCGGAACTCGCCGACCACGTCCGCTTCCGCAACCGGCCGGGCCGGGGAGCCGTGGTGAGCTTCGACAAGATGCTGAAGTGGCGTGACGACTCGCTGCTGAAGGTGTCGTAGACGTGCCGATGGGCGGGACCCGTACGGGTCCCGCCCATCGGCACGTGAGCGATCAGCGGACGGGTCAGCCCTTGAGCCGGGCCATCCACGCCTCGACGTCGTCGGAGGTGCGGGGCAGACCGGCAGACATGTTCCGGTTGCCGTCCTCGGTGACGAGGATGTCGTCCTCGATCCGGACGCCGATGCCGCGGTACTCCTCGGGCACGGTCAGGTCGTCGGCCTGGAAGTACAGACCGGGCTCGACCGTCAGGCACATGCCCGGCTCCAGCGTGCCGTCCACGTACGCCTCGGTGCGCGCGGCGGCGCAGTCGTGGACGTCCATGCCGAGCATGTGGCCGGTGCCGTGCAGGGTCCAGCGGCGCTGCAGGCCGAGCTCCAGGACGCGCTCGACCGGGCCCTCCAGCAGGCCCCACTCGACGAGCTTCTCGGCGAGCACGTGCTGCGAGGCGTCGTGGAAGTCGCGGAACTTCGCCCCCGGCTTGACGGCGGCGATGCCGGCTTCCTGGGACGCGTACACCGCGTCGTAGATCTTGCGCTGGATGTCGGTGTACGTGCCGTTGATCGGCAGCGTGCGCGTGACGTCGGCGGTGTAGAGGGAGTGCGTCTCCACGCCGGCGTCGAGCAGCAGCAGGTCGCCGGAGCGGACGTCGCCGTCGTTGCGGACCCAGTGCAGGGTGCAGGCGTGCGGGCCGGCGGCGCAGATGGAGCCGTAGCCGACGTCGTTGCCCTCGACGCGGGCGCGCAGGAAGAACGTGCCCTCGATGTAGCGCTCGGAGGTGGCCTCGGCCTTGTCGAGCACCTTCACGACGTCCTCGAAGCCGCGGACGGTGGAGTCGACGGCCTTCTGCAGCTCGCCGATCTCGAACGCGTCCTTCACGGCGCGGGCCTCGGAGAGGTAGACGCGCAGTTCCTCGTCGCGCTCCTTGGTGACCTTGTCGGTCAGGGCGGCCTCGATGACGGAGTCGTGGCCGCGGACGGCGCGGACCGGACCCTCGGCCTCGGCCAGCTCCTCGGAGAGCTTGCGGACGTCCTTGGCGGGGATGCCCAGGAGCTGCTCGGCCTCGGTGAGGGAGTGGCGGCGGCCGACCCACAGCTCGCCACTGCCGGAGAGCCAGAACTCGCCGTTCTCGCGGTCTGAGCGGGGCAGCAGGTAGACGGTGGCGGTGTGGCCGCTCACGCCCGCGGGCTCCAGGACCAGGACGCCGTTCTCGGTCTGGTCGCCGGTGAGGTACGCGTACTCGGTGGACGCGCGGAAGGGGTACTCGGTGTCGTTCGAGCGGGTCTTCAGCCGGCCGGCGGGGACGACGAGGCGCTCGCCGGGGAAGCGCTCGGACAGCGCGGAGCGGCGGGCGGCGGTGTGCGCGGCCTGGGCGATCGGCTCCAGTCCGTGCAGCTCGGTGTCGGCCCAGCCGGTGCGCATGCTCTCCGCGAGCTCCTCGCTGACGCCCGGGTACAGCCCGTTCTTGCGCTGCTTGTGCTTCTTCTTGGGCTGCTCTTCTTCCGGGGTCTCCGGGGTGAGCTCGTCAGCCACGTCTTCTCCTCAGTACGACGGACACGGACCGGGTATGGACCTCATCCATCGTATGTGTGAGCGGACGGCGCCCGGCGGGCCGTGTGACAAATCAGCCAAACCGGGTCACTCGACCCAGCCCCTCCGCCCTGTCCGGCCGCCTCACTCGAACCGGGCCGCGAGCAGCACGATGTCCTCGTCGGCGCCGCCCTGCGGTCCGGCGGCGGCCGTGTCGCCCTCGGGCAGCACGGTCCGCAGGATGTGGTCGCAGATGGCGGCCGGGTCCTCGCGGGCGCTACGGGGAATGCCCGCGGCCGCGGCGTGCAGCCGTGCGTAGGCCCGGTCCATGGGGTCGCCGGTACGCCGGAGCAGCCCGTCCGTGTACAGCAGCACCGTTTCTCCGGGCGCGGGCTCGATCTCCACGCTCGGCGCCTCCCAGCAGGACAGCATGCCCAGCGGCGCGGAGAGCGTGGTCTCCACGTACTCGGTGCGGCGCTCGCCGATCAGCAGCGGCGGCGTGTGACCCGCGCCGGCCAGGATGAGCTTCCTCCCCCGGCCGCCCGAGCCGGGGCTCCCGGCGGGCTCGCAGTACGCGAAGAGCGCGGTCGCCGAGCGCGCGGGCTCGGTCAGGCGCAGCAGCAGCTCCAGGTCGGACAGGACGGCGACGGGGTCCTCGCCCTCCATGACGGCGTACGCGCGCAGAGAGGCCCGCAGCCGGCCCATCGCGGCGACGGCGCTCGGGCCGGAGCCGGTGACCGAGCCGACGGCCAGCCCGAGGGCGCCCTCCGGCAGCGGCAGTGCGTCGTACCAGTCGCCGCCGCCGCGCGGACCGGTGTGGTGCCGGGCGGCGAGCTGGACCCCGGAGATCCGGGGGAGCCGGCTGGGCAGCAGTTCCTCGGCGACGGTGGCCAGGTCGCAGCGGGAGCGTTCCACCTCCACCATGCGGGCCAGGTGCTCGGCGGCGTGCCGGACGTACAGCCCTACCAGGTCGCGCTGGCGGTCGCTGGGTTCCGCCTGTTCGTCGTAGAGCCAGACGGCCGCGCCGAGCCGTCCGGTGGCCTCGGCGGTCAGCGGCAGCGCGTAGCTGGCGGCGAAGCCGAGGCGGGCGGCGACCTCGCGGTGGCGGGGGTCGACGGGGGCGGCGTATCCCCCGGAACCGGGGGCCGTGCCGGGTTCGGGGAGCACGTCGGAGCCGCCGTGGGCGTCGGGAAGTCCGTCGAGGATGCGGCCGTAGGAGGTGGCGCTGCGCGGCACCGTCTCGATGTGGCCGAGGTCGGCGTGGCCGAGGCCGAGGCCGATCGTGGTGGTGGGGCCGAGGCCGTCGGAGGGCTCCAGGACGATCAGTCCCCGCCGGGCGCCGACGAGGGCAGCTCCGGCGCGCAGGAACTCCTGGAGGGAAGAGGCGAGGTCAGTGGCGCGGGCGAGCCGCTCGGTGAGTTCGTGGAGGGTGGTGAGGTCGGAGACCATGCCCGCCAGGCGGTCCTGGATGACCGAGCTCGCGGCGGGGGCCGGCGCCGGAGCGTGGGCCGTGCGCGCGGGCGTGGACGTGGGAGTGGACGGGGACGTGGGCGCCGGTGCGGGCGCCACAGTGTGCGGGGATGCTGTGACTGCTGGATCGATTCCAGCCACTTTCGGCAAATGCGGGGCGCTCATGGCGTCCGCCTTTCCAGCTGGTGCGATTCGCCATATAGCATCGCAAACCCCCAGATCATGCTGCGCCGCCATCAATGAATCCACATCTACACGCACACAAGGAGCGATGTCCAGCATTGCCCAGGTGGGAATCCTGGTGTCCGTGGGACGGCAACTCACTGTTCGGTCGAGGCTAGAACTTGGCCGGAAAATGCGGGAAGCGGACGGTTTTTGCGGTCGACTGGGCGGGTCCGCCAGCCGGTCCGGGTACGTAATCGGTGGCAACCGGGGACAGTTGGCGCACTCCGGCACCCGCCGGGAACCGTCCGGCGCGTCCCGTCGTCCCCATCGACGACGGCCGTTCCCACCCCGGCCAGGGGTCGCGACCCGGGTCGCGTTCCGCCCCGCCGGACGTTCCATGGACCCGTAAGAAAACTGCACGAAGCGTGTGAACCTGCTTCAGGTGGACAGTGGCGCGAAACGTGTACGTGTGGTGAAACACCGCTTACGTGGTGTGATGTGGCCCTCGGCGTTCAACGGAAAGGAACGAGCGCTCATGCGCGAGATCCTCGGAAGGCGTCTCCAGCGGCTCCGCAATCGCTTGCGATCCCTGCGCCCCGCCCCGCCGCAGGGCGACGAGCCCGCCCTGCTCGACGCGGCGCTCACCTGCGCCGCCACATGGCGGTGGCCCGTACTGCCGGGCGTCGGGCGCTCCGGCGCCGACAGCTCCCGGTGCGCCTGCCCCGACCCCGACTGCGTCGTACCCGGCGCGCATCCCTTCGACCCCGGGCTCCTCGCGGCCACCACCGACCCCCGGATGGTGGCCTGGTGGTGGGCCAACCGGGCATCCGCCCCGGTCCTGCTGGCCACCGGCGGGACCGCGCCCTGCGCCGTGAGCCTGCCCGCAGCCGCGGCCGCGCGTGCCCTCGTACGACTGGACGCGCAGGGCATGCGGCTCGGGCCGGTGGTCGCCACGCCCACGCGGTGGTCGCTGCTGGTGGCGCCGTACTCGCTGGAGCGGCTCGGCGAACTCCTGTACGCCAAGGACCACGTGCCCTCCTCGCTGCGCTTCCACGGTGACGGCGGCTACCTGCTGCTGCCGCCCTCGGCCGCGATCGGCGGCGGCCAAGTGCGGTGGGAGCGCGAGCCGGCGGCGGCCGGGGAGGTCTGGCTGCCGGAGGTGGAGGCGGTCGTGGACGCGCTGGTCGAGGCGAGCACAGGGGCGCCGGGCGGCGGCAGCAGGCTCGCGTACTGACCTTCGGGTACGGGCCTTCGGGTACCGGCCTTGGTGGACGGCCCTTCGTGGACGGCCCTTCGTGGACGGGCCTTCGGCGCTGACGGATCACTCGTACGGGTGCCAGCGGGACGAGTTTCCAGGGGAATTGGGCGCGGGGATCTCCGCGCCCCATTCCCGCGTCGCTATGTTCGGCGAATGAATCTCCGCCTGATCGGTATCGGTGCCGGTGTGCTGATCATCTTGTCGCTCCCGCTGGCGGGAGCGATCGCCGGGCCGGATTTCGCCGGTCAGAGTGACGGAAAGGGCGGCGGGCTGCTCTCCACGTTCGGCCTCGGCCGCTCTTCTCCCGGCTCTTCCGGCTCTTCGGGCTCTCCCGGTTCTTCCGACTCCGGTGAATCCGGCGATTCCGAGGCGAGTTCCGCTTCCGGCCGGTCGCGTACGCCGGCGTCCGCCGGGCCGCCGGCCGGCCCGGGTCCGTCCGAGCAGCCCCGTACGGACGCGCACTGCGGGCCCGAAGTGTCCTCCCCCCAGGGGGTGGAGGCGCAGACGTGCGTGCTGACCGGCGAGGGGCGGACGTGGGGGCGCAGCTACTACCGCAACACCAGCGGCCATCCGCTCGACGCGGTGCTCACGGTGATGGGGCCGGCGGGGCGGACGGTGCAGATCCGCTGCGCGGTCGGCGCGGGAGACGAGCCGGGTCTGTGCGAGACGCCGAGGGATCCGTCGGCGGGTACTCCGGACGGCTACTCGGCCGTGGCGGAATTTGCAGTTCCGGATTCTGAAGGGACGCTGCTTCTGCGGTCCGGGAGCAACTCACCGGCACCGGGCGACGGTTGAACACGCCGGAAAATCAAGGGCCCGGTCGCTGGCGACGGGGGATGCACCAGCGACCGGGCTACAAGAACGGTAACAAGAGATCGCCTGTTCGCAAATTCGATCTCTGATATTCAGACATCGATTTGCAGGCGATTAGCGGGAGTTGTGACACCGGTCACCGGTATCCGGGCACCTGCGACCCGCCCCGGGCCGGGGGACCGCGCACGGCCCCCGGCCCCCGGTCAGCTGAGCGTCACCTGGCGGTTGGTGAGACCGCCGCGCGCCCGGCGCTCCTCCGTGGTCAGCGGCGCGTCCGTGGCGAGCGCGACGGCCAGCCGCTCAGCGAGCTCGGCCGCCGGCTTCTCCACGTCGTCCGCCGAGACCCCGGTGGGCAGGTCCCAGACGGGGACCATCAGGCCGTGCGCGCGGAAGGAACCGACGAGCTTGGTGCCCTCGCCGAGCGAGGAGGTGCCGGCCGCGTGCAGACGCGCGAGCGCGTCGAGCAGCTTCTCCTCGGGGTGCGGCATGACCCAGCGCAGGTGGTTCTTGTCCGGGGTCTCGCACCAGTAAGCGGCGTCCACGCCGGTCAGCTTGACCGTCGGGATGGCGGCCGCGTTGGCGCGCTCCAGGGAGGCGGCGACCTCCGGCGAGGCGCTCTGGGCGTTCTCCGCTTCCGGAATCCAGAATTCGAACCCGCTGTGTACAACCGGCTCGAAACCGCCGTCCGCGGACAGGAGGTCCTGGAGTCGGGTCCCCTCGGCCGGGACCCGGCGGGCCTCGACGGCGGTGCCCGGCTCGGCGGCGAGCGCGCGCTCCAGGGTGTCGGCCATGTCGCGGGAGAGGTCACCGGTGCTCGACTCGTTCTGCAGGCCGAGCAGGACGGAGCCGTCCTCGCGGCGCAGCGCGGGCGAGGCCAGCGGGAGTACGGTCACCAGCGTGACGGAGGGGACGCCCTCGGGCAGACCGCCCTTGAGGGTGAGCGGCACGGTGGCGGCGGGGACGAGCTCGCGCAGCGCCACCCAGTCGCACTCGCCGGGCAGGCCCTCGAAGGGGCGCCGGACGTGCTCGGTGACGGCGTGCGCGGCGGCGGCGCCGTGGCAGGCCTTGTAGCGGCGCCCGGATCCGCAGGGGCAGGGCTCGCGAGCGCCCACCACCGGGATCTCACCGTTGTTGAGCTGCGGCTTTGCGGTCTTCGCTGCGGGGCGCTTCTTGGCCATCGTGGGTGTCTCCCGGTTGCGGCGGTACGGCGTGGGTCTCTGGGCGCGAGCCTAGCCGTTCGTACCGCCGCAGCCGGTGGGGTGCGGCCGGGAGCACGGTCGGCGTGCGCTCCCGGACGGCCGCCATCTGCTTTCTCGTGGCCGGTGATCGGTGATCGGTGATCGGTGATCAGGGATCAGTGAATCGGTGAATCGGTGAATCGGTGATCAGGGATTGGGGATCAGGGATCCAGATCGTCGAAGGCCGAGACGAAGTCGATCGCCGGGGGCGCGACGCGCGTAGCGAAATCCTCGTGCCGGGCCCCACAGGCGACGATCACCCAGACGGTGACCTCACCCGCCGCTCCGTCCCGGACACCCCAGTCCAGGGCCAAGGCGCTGATGATGTTCAGCCCCCGCCCGCCTCGCGCGGTGACCGAAGGTGTGGCCGGGACCGGGCGGGTGGGCCCGCCGCCGTCCGTGACCTCGACCGTCAGCCGCCCCGCCTTGTCGACGCGCCACGACGCGCGTATCCCTCCGTCACCGATGTCCCGCGCGCCCAGCGGTCTGCCGTGTCGGCAGGCATTGCTGAGCAGTTCGGAAAGGATCAGTACGGCATCGTCCACGACCGATTCGGACACCCCGCTGATACGCAATTGCTCGCGCATCCGGTGCCTCGCCTCGCCTACTCCCGCAGGACCATGGCGTACATCCATGCACGACGACGTGGGCACTTCTTGTGCCACCATCAACGCCACCCCCGGAACCTCCTTAGCCCCACGCATGGTCTGGATGCCCCAATGGCCTGGACCGGAAACCGCCTAAGCGGAGCCCTCTGGCGCATTGACGACGGCCGAATGCGGAGCGGATGCGCCGGTGCACACCCCGTGATGTCCGGTGCCTGTGTGACGTGTGGGCAAATAGGGACGTCAGCGTCCTAGTTGTGACAGAACCTGTCGGGGCCTGTTCGTGATGATCGCTTCTACACCCAGATCAGCGCAGAGCTGAACATCTTCCGGATCGTTCACTGTCCATACGTGTACGGGGTGGCCTGCGGCCTGAAGTTTGCGGATGAAGCCCGGATTGGCGCGCACGATCCGGATCCCGGGCCCCGCGATACGCACCCCGGCCGGCAGCCGCCCGTCCCGCATCCGGGGCGAGACGAACTGCATCAGGTACACGGTCGGGATCGTCGGCGCGCCCGCCCGCATCCGGTGCAGGGAGCGCGCGGAGAAGCTCATCACCCTGACCGGGTGCGGCCCCTCGGCGGTCGGCGCGTCCAGGCCGAAGCGCTTGAGCAGGAAGAGCAGCCGCTCCTCCACCTGTCCGGCCCAGCGGGTCGGGTGCTTGGTCTCGATCGCCAGCTGTACGGGCCGCCCGGAGTCGGCGACCAGTTCCAGCAGCCGCTCCAGGGTGAGTACGGAGGTCCGCTCGGGGTCGGCGTCCCAGTCGGGGGACTCCTCGCGGTCCTTCCACGAGCCGAAGTCGAGGGCGGCGAGATCGGCGAGCTCCAGGGCGGAGACCGCGCCGCGGCCGTTGGACGTGCGGTTCACCCGGCGGTCGTGGACCAGGACCAGATGGCCGTCGGCCGTGAGCCGGACATCGCATTCGAGGGCGTCGGCCCCGTCCTCGATGGCCTTGCGGTAGGCGGCCAGGGTGTGCTCGGGGGCATCCTCCGAGGCGCCGCGGTGGGCGACGACCTGGATGGGGCGCGGCATTGCGTGGGTCACCGGGTCATGGTGCCACCGGGAGGGCCCCGGATGTCGGGGAGTGGCCTGCGGGTGCTTCTGCGGATGCGCCTGAAATGTCGGAGATAAAGGATGGGAGGAGACGCACAGGTCCGGCTTACAGTGCTCTGACGGGTCATGGGAAAGGCTTTGCCCTGGAACTTGTACGGCACGTCGAACGTTCAGTCGGACCGACCGCCAGTATTTCTGAAGCCGTGTGTGACGAGGAGAGAGCGCTGTGAGCACCGAGAACGAGGGCACCGCGGCCCCTACGCCCCCCGCGGCCCCGCCCGCACCCCCGGTGGCCGCTCCCGTGGACGCCGCGCCCGCCTCCGCCGCTCCAGCGGCCGCCGAGCCGGTGACCCAGCAGCTGCCGCCGACGCCCGCGCCCGGCGCCGAGCCGACCCAGCAGCTCCCCCACACCACGGCCGCGCAGCCCGCGGCCCCGACGGTTTTCCCGGCCCCGGCCCCGGCCGCACCGGCTTCCGCCCCCGCGTACGCCGAGTCCCCGGTCCCGCCCGCCGCTCCGGCCTACGCCCAGACGCAGCACTCCGCCCCCGAGCCGCAGGCGCACGGCGCCGAGGGCTGGCCTCCCCCGCCGCCCGCGGCCCCCGCGTACGGGACCGGCGGCGGCCAGGGCGGCGGCGCCTGGGGCATGCCTCTGGGCACCGAAGGCGCCCCGCAGCCCAAGCCGAAGGGCAAGGGCGGCATGATCGCGGGCGTGCTCGCGGCGGCCCTCCTCGCGGGCGGCGTCGGCGGCGGTGTCGGCTACTGGGCCGCGGACCGCAGCGCCAACGGCTCCGGCTCGACCACGGTCAGCGCCGGCAACACCCCCAAGGACCTCAAGCGGGACTCGGGCTCCGTCGCGGGCCTGGCCGCCGGCGCGCTGCCCAGCGTCGTCACCATCGAGGCCTCGGCCGGGGACGGCGAGGGCGGCACCGGCACCGGCTTCGTCTACGACCAGCAGGGCCACATCCTCACCAACAACCACGTCGTCGCCTCCGCGGCCAACGGCGGCAAGCTCAGCGCGACGTTCTCCGACGGCAAGAAGTACGAGGCCGAGGTCGTCGGCCGGGCCCAGGGGTACGACGTCGCCGTCATCAAGCTGAAGACCCCGCCGTCCGGGCTCAAGCCGCTGCCGCTGGGCGACTCCGACAAGGTCGCCGTCGGCGACTCGACCATCGCGATCGGCGCCCCGTTCGGCCTGTCCAACACGGTCACCACCGGCATCGTCAGCGCCAAGAACCGCCCCGTCGCCTCCGGTGACGGCTCCGGCAGCAAGAACTCGTACATGAGCGCGCTGCAGACGGACGCCTCCATCAACCCGGGCAACTCCGGCGGTCCGCTGCTCGACGGCCGCGGCGCGGTCATCGGGATCAACTCCGCGATCCAGTCGGCGGGCAACGGCGGCTTCGGCGGCGGCCAGGCCGGCTCCATCGGCCTCGGTTTCGCCATCCCGATCAACCAGGCGAAGAACGTCGCCGAGTCGCTGATCAAGACGGGCAAGCCCGTCTACCCGGTGATCTCGGTCTCCGTGGACCTCGCGGCCAAGATCGACGGCGCCAAGATCTCCGAGACCGGGGCGAGCGCCAACGAGTTGGTCGACCCGAACGGCCCGGCCGGCAAGGCGGGGCTCAAGCCCGGCGACATCATCACCGAGTTCGGCGGCAAGCCGATCGACAGCGGCCCGACCCTGATCAGCGAGATCTGGACCTACAAGCCGGGTGACACGGTGAAGCTGACCTACCTGCGTGGCGGCAAGCCGAACACGGTGGACATCACGCTCGGCTCGCGGGTGGGCGACAAGTAGGCGGTACGCCGCCGGCTCGACTGGCTTGTTGGGAGGGGCCGTAGGCGGGATTCCGCCTACGGCCCCTCCCAATATCCGCTTATGCTTCGGGCGTGTTCGATACTCGGCACATACGGACGTTCCACGAGGTGGTTGCCTCCGGGTCCTACTCGGCCGCCGCCCGGGTCCTGGGGTACACCCAGCCCGCGGTCACCCAGCAGATGAAGGCGCTCGAACGCGCCGCCGGCACCCCGCTGTTCACCCGCGTCGGGCGCCGCATGCAGCTCACCGAGGCCGGGGAGTCCATGGCCCGGCACGCCGAGTCCATCCTCGGCAGCCTCTCCGCCGCCGAGGCCCAGCTCAAGGCGTACGCCCGGCTGCGCACCGGCCGCGTCCGGCTGTGCGGCTTCCCCAGCGCCAATGTCACCCTCGTCCCGGAAGCCCTCAGCAGTCTCGCCAAGGACCACCCGGGCATCCAGGTCGAACTGCTGGAGCAGGAACCGCCGGACTCCCTGCGCAGGCTGGAGCGCGGCGAGTGCGACATCACCCTGGCCTTCACCTATCCAGGGCTGCACGAGGCGGTCCCCGAGGAGGTCTGCGAGGTCAAGCTGCTGGAGGACCAGCTGACCGTGCTGCTGCCGACCGGCCACCCGCTGGCCCGGCGGCGGGCCGTGCACCTCGCGGACCTCTCCGAGGAGCGGTGGATCGCGGGCTGCCCGCGCTGCCGGGCGAACCTGCTGCACGAATGCGCGGAGCTGGGCTTCGTCCCCGACATCCGGTTCGCCACCGACGACAACCTGGTCGTGCAGAGCCTGGTCGCGCAGGGCCTGGGCGTGGCCATGATGCCCGCCCTCGTGCTGCCCTCGCTCTCCCTGAGCAAGGCGTGCGGCCGGGTCCTGGAGCCGGCCGCGCGACGCCACATCGCCGCCTACGTGTACCGCGACCACGCGCGGATCCCGGCGACCGCGGTGGTGCTCGAAGCCCTGCAGCGGGCGGCGTCGAACCGCGTCGGCTGCTGAGCGGGCCACCGGGTCCGGGCCTCGCGGCCCCGCCAACCCATAAGCGGAGCTAGGGCTTTCAGCTCGGAACTGTCGTTGGACGTGATGGATCGGCTCCCCGACGCTCCGGGTATGACCACCACCACGCCGGCCCGCACGACCGCGAGGATGGCCGCCCTCGTCAGTGAGATCCGCACGGTCGTGAACCGGGGGCTCGCCCCGGACCTCACCGCCTACCTGGTCGGCGAACGCCTCGCCCCGCACCTGGGGACGCACGGTCTGCTCACCGCCGGACAGCGCGAGGGCCACTCCGATCGCTACCGGCAGCACATCCTGCACGCGGAGCCGGACGGCAGCTTCTCGGTGGTCGCCCTGGTGTGGCTTCCGGGTCAGGAGACCGCCATCCACGACCACGTCTCGTGGTGCGTGGCCGGGGTGCACGAGGGCGAGGAGAGCGAGCTCCGCTACCGCCTCGCCCCCGCCACGGCGACCGACGACGCCCGGCTGGTGGCGACCGAGCAGGTGGTCAACGGCGTCGGCGACGTCTGCGGCTTCGCCCCGCCCGGGGACATCCACAAGGTCCGCAACTCCTGTTCCACCAAGGCGATATCCCTCCACGTATACGGCGCCGACGTCGCCCGCCTGGGCAGCAGCGTCCGCCGTGTCTACACGCTCCCCTCCGACTGATGGCCCTGCTGAACCGCCCGGTGAGGGGGGCGGGATCGCCGGGTCCGAGCGATGTTTCACGTGAAACATCGTCACCCTGGCCCGGGTTGGGCCTCGCGGCCGCCGGAGTGCTGGTGGCCTGGTCCCTGCACCGGCTGGTGCCCGCGGTGCCGATGCTGACGGCCGCCGTGGTGCTCGGCATCACCGCGGCGCACCTCCCCCGGCTACGGGGCTTCGTACGGGGAACCGCGCGCCCGGGCCTCTCCCTGGCCGGGAGGCGGCTGATGCGGATCGGCATCGTCCTGCTGGGCCTGGCGCTGGGACTGGACCAGGTGCTCCGGCTGGGCTGGGCCACGGTGGCGATGGTGGCCGGCGTAGTGGCGGCCACCTTCTTCGGCACGCTCTGGCTCGGCCGCCGGCTCGGACTCCCCGGCGACCAGCCGCTGCTGATCGCCACCGGTTACTCGATCTGCGGGGCCTCGGCCATCGGCGCGGTCAGCGAGGTGTCCGGCAGCGACGAGGAGGACGTGGCCTCCTCGGTCGCCCTGGTCACCCTCTGCGGCACCCTCGCCATCGCCGTACTCCCGCTCCTGCAATCCCCGTTGGGCCTCTCCGACCCGGAGTTCGGCCGCTGGGTGGGAGCCAGCGTCCACGACGTCGGCCAGGTGGTGGCGACCGCCCAGACGGCCGGCCCGGGAGCGCTCGGCGAAGCGGTGCTGGTCAAGCTGATGCGGGTGGCCATGCTCGCCCCGCTGGTGGCCGCGGTGGCCTTCTCGGTACGGGCCCGCAGGCGCGGGGTGCGCACGCCCTCGGGCCGCCGGCCGGCCCCGGTGCCGCTCTTCGTGGCCGGTTTCCTCGCGGCGGCCGCGCTGCGCGCCACCGGGGTACTGCCCGGCGCAGCCCTGGAATGGGCGCACACCGCACAGGAGCTGCTGCTGGCGGCCGCCCTGTTCGGCCTGGGCAGCGCGGTCCACCTGCCCACCCTGTCCCGTACCGGCGGCCGGGCCGCCCTGCTGGGCCTGGGGGCCTGGATCATGGTGGCCGGAGTCTCGTACGCGGGTGTCCTCCTCACCGCGTGACCCCTGGACGGAACGGAGTTGGCCAAATCCTGGCCGGAACCGACCGAACGTTCCGACTGGTGCCTGACATCTCGCCTCCGGCGTGTCACTCTGCCCCCGATCCGCACCGACCACTCTTCATCCGGGCACGGCAGAAGGAGTCATTGCGTGAATCGTCATCGCACAGCCGTATCGGTCTTACTCGCGGCGGGCGCCCTGATCGCGGGCGCCCTGACGTCGGCCTCCGCCTCGGTCGCCGCGGAGAGCCAGTCCTCGTTCCGGCAGCAGCAGACCCAGGGGTTCTGGACCGCGGAGCGCATGCGCGCCGCCACCCCGCTGGACATCACGGCGGCCCCGGGCGCCGGCCACCGGGTGCCCACCGCCGCGGCCCGCCCCACGACGATCGCCCCGACGGCTGCGAGCGCCTCCCCCACGGCGTTCCCGCAGGCGGGCGGCGCCTGGACGGGCGGCGGTGCGGTCGTCAAAACCTCGGGCCGGGTCTTCTTCACCTTCGGCGACCGCACAGCCTCCTGCTCCGGTGACTCGATCACCAGCGCCAACGGCAGCACGGTGATCACCGCCGGCCACTGCGTGAAGTACCAGGGCACCTGGCACACCAACTGGGTCTTCGTCCCGGCGTACGACAACGGCAACGCGCCCTACGGCCAGTGGTCGGCCACCAAGACCTTCGCCACCGACCAGTGGGCGGCCAGCGAGGACATGAACATGGACGTCGGCCTCGCGGTCGTCGCCCCGCTGAACGGCCAGAAGCTCAGCCAGGTCGTCGGCGCCCAGGGAATCGTCTTCAACGGCGGTTACAACAAGAAGATGTACTCCTTCGGCTTCCCCGCGGCGGCCCCGTACGACGGCACCAAGCTCGTCTACTGCAGCGGCAACACCGGCAAGGACTTCCTGCTGACCAAGGACCACAGCATGTCCTGCAACATGACCGGCGGCTCCAGCGGCGGCCCCTGGTTCCAGGACTTCAACGAGGCCACGGGCCTGGGCACGCAAGCCTCGGTGAACAGCTTCGGCTACACCTTCCTGCCCAACCGCATGTACGGCCCGTACTTCGGCAATGAGGCGAAGGCCGCGTACGACAAAGCCCAGACCGCCTGACCCACCCCGAAATCCCGAGCGCCGCACACCCTCACCGCCCGGTACTCTGTACCCGCCAGGTGGGTTGCCCGAGCGGCCTAAGGGAACGGTCTTGAAAACCGTCGTGGCGCGAGTCACCGTGGGTTCAAATCCCACACCCACCGCCAAGCGGGCCCGAGGCCCAGCTCAGAAGGGGTGCCACTGATCCGGTGGCACCCCTTTGCGCGTGCGGGCCGTGGGGTCAGCCGAACCAGACGACCAGGCGGACGCCCTCGTCGCCGTGCAGGCTCGCCAGTGTGCGCATGACCGACCAGACGGCGCCCCAGTCGCTGTCGGGCACGGCCTGCTTCCGGGTGAGGCGCCCGATGCGGAAGACGCGGTCGCCGTCCGGCCACTCGGTGCCCTCGGGGTAGGCGCGGCCCGCGCGGTGGAGGACGCGGGGATCGGTGAGTCCGGAAAGCTCGGCGAAGCGGGTGAGGCTGGTGTTCGTGCCCCACAGCTCCCAGGTGCCGTCAGGGCCGCGGCGGTACTCGTGGACGCAGTCGTCGACCTCGTCGGCGAGCTCGTCCCAGTCCGCGGCCGCCAGCTCCGCCCAGGTGATCCAGGACGCGCCCCGCCCGTCCGAGCCCCACGGCTCGACGGCGGCGAGGCTCTGCGGCGAAGCGTCCGGGGGCAGCCCGCGGTTGTCGGCGAGCGGGCGGAAGGAGCCGGTGTCGCGCACGCCGAACAGGGACCCGAAGGCGAGGTAGGAACGGCCGTTGTAGAGGTGGTCGACGTCGGCGGCCATGTTCCAGCTGCGGTCGTCCTCGTCCAGCCAGCGATCCCAGCGACACTCGATGAACCCGTAGATGTCTGTCCCCATGTCCGGAATTGTTCACTGCCGGAGTAGGGCGCGCGAGGAGTTTTCGGGCTGCTGCCCGGCTCCGCGAAGGGTGCCCCGGGAGCGGGCACCCTTCGCGGAGGGGGCGGTGGTCCCGGTCAGTCCGCATGGCCATGTGCTTGATGTTCGAGGGGGATCCCGGCGCGGGCGGCCACTGTCTGGTTCCGCATGGACACCTGGTCCCCCGACCGTCTGAAGAAGATCCGTCGCGCCGCCCGTGGAGCATGGTGGGAGGGCTGAATTGATGTCAACATCCAGTCAGAGATGGCTGGATGGCGATGAATCCGGCCGGGCGAGGTGGGTTCACAGTCGGTGATCTTCAGGGTGGAAAATCGTGTGATTGGTCCCTTTGGGTGGTGTTTGTCGGAAGATCGGCGCGGGGCGTGGAGTCGTTCCGGTTGCGCTCGCATCATGACGAATGTATTCAGATCCGCCCGTCGGAACATCGCGAAATGAGGGACCCGTCATGGCTCACCGCAGCACCATCACGTCGATCTGGACCACCGTCCTCGCAGCGCTCGTGGCCCTCCTCGCCGCCCTCGGCCTCGCCGGCAAGACCGCCCCCGCCGCCGCCTCCCCCTCCACTCCCTCCCCCGTCCCCACGGCCGCCACCGCGGCCCGGCCGGCCTTCATGGCCCGGCGGACCTGGCGGGCGATGGTGCGGGGCGGCTCGCTCCCGCCCACCATCAAGCAGCGCATCCGCGCCGAGGCGCACGGCAAGACCCCGTCCGTCCGCCGCTCGACCACCGCCGCCGCCCTCACTGCCGGGACCGGGTCGGGATCCGCGTCCGGGTTCGCCTCCGGTGCCGCCGAGGGTGACCGTACGGCCGTGCTCGCCGCCGCGGGCCGCATCGCAGCCGCCCGCCGGGAGATGGCCCTCGCCGCGTAGCCGGCCGTACGGAACGCGGAGCGCAGGACGCAGTACCTACGACGCAGTACGGACGGCCGCATCACGCACGACGCGGCACGCGTGACATGACGCAGCACCGCAGGCGCAGCGCAGCGCACACAGCGCAGCGCACCACACACATCACAGCACGTACGAGTAGGACAGCAGGCGCTGGAGCCCGGTCGGTCGGTGTAGGCAGGCCGCGACCGCGGATCGCGCCGCGCTGGTGCCCCGGAGCGGGGCACGGTGGGATGGCCCCGGCGGGCGCCGGGGGCGTGCAGGGGGCGTGAAGCTTGGTAGGGCAGGGCCGCAGGCCCGGGAGACCTTGGGGTTCCCGGACGGCGCGGCTCTTTTCGGCATGTCCGGGGTGTGGCCGTGGCGGGGCGGTTTGGCGGAACGCTTCGCCCCTTGCGCGGCGGTGGTTCCGGCGGTTGCCGAGGCGCTGACCTGGGGCGGCTGGGGCGGCTGGGGCGCGAATGAGGTTTATCCGATGTTGGTCATGCTTGCGGGGGAATCGTGGGCTCCGGGGTGGTTCGCCGGGGATTCGGTGGGCAACTCTGATCTCGCGACGTCGTCACCACACGGAACGACCGAGGCGGTCGGCCAACTGCCTTGGAATGAAACCCACTTCGGTTTTATGGAGGATAAAGACATGGCAAGCATCCGTACCGCCCGCGTCATCGCCGCCGTCGCCGCTCTCCCCCTCGCCGTCGCCCTCTTCGGCGGCGTGGCCTCGGCCGACAACGGCTCCTTCGCGAACGACGGATCGAATGCGAGCGTCGCCAGCATCATCGGCAGCGGCGTAGGCGGCAGCAACCACGGCAACTCCTCCACCTCGCAGCAGGTGGCCACCGGTTCCGGCGCGTCCAACCAGAACAACACCGCGCAGGTCAACGGCTCGGCCTTCACCGCGATCGAACAGCACAACTCCAATGTCGCGGTGAACTTCCACCCCTGGTGGTAGCCGCGGCCTGAGCCGCACCGACTGTTGAGGGCGCCTGTGCGACCGGACCGGCTGGGGTCCGGTAGCGCAGGCGCCCTCGGGCGTTTCCAGCACCTCGTCACCGCGCCCCGGCCTTGACATCCACCTGGAATCTGACGGACAGTCAGGTCCACTCGATGATGTGAAGCCGGGAGGCCAGCGCCGTGCACCTCGCCCCGACCGAAGGCCAGTTGCGGCTCCGCGCCGAACTGCGTGAGTACTTCGGAAATCTGCTGCCGGACGGGTTGCCCGAGGACCCCGCCGCGCAACGCGCACTACTGCGCCGCATCGGCGCCGACGGACTGCTCGGCCTCGGCTGGCCCGTCGAGTACGGAGGCCAGGGCCGCGGCCCCGACGAGCAGTTCGTGTTCTTCGACGAGGCCTACCGGGCCGGCGCCCCCGTCTCCATGGTCACGCTGAACACCGTCGGCCCGACCCTGATGAAGTACGGGACGCAGGAGCAGAGGGACTACTTCCTGCCCCGGATCCTCAAGGGCGAACTCGTCTTCGCCATCGGCTACTCGGAACCGGAAGCCGGTACCGACCTCGCCTCTCTCCGTACCAAGGCCGTGAGGGACGGCCGGGACTGGCTGGTCGACGGGCAGAAGATCTTCACCTCCAACGCCCAGAACGCCGACTGGATCTGGCTCGCCTGCCGCACCGACCCGGACGCCCCCAAGCACAAGGGCATCTCCATCATCCTGGTGCCCACCGACGACCCCGGTTTCGCGTGGACCCCGATCGAGACGGTCGGCGGCCTGACCACGACCGCCACGTACTACGACTCCATCCGCGTGCCCGCCGGCAATCTCGTCGGCCCGGAGCACGGCGGCTGGGGCCTGATCACCAACCAGCTCAACCACGAGCGCGTCGCCCTCGCCGCCATCGGCATGCAGGCAGAGGACTTCTACGACGACGCGCTCGCCCACGCCCGCACCCCCGACCCGGTCACCGGCGAGCGCCCGGCCGACCGCCCCTGGGTGCGGTCCAGGCTCGCCGAGGCGCACGCGCGCCTGGCCGCCGTACGCCTCCTCAACTGGCGCCTCGTCCAGGACGTCGGCGCCGGCACGCTGGCACCGGGGGACGCGAGCGGCGTGAAGTTCCTGGGCACCGAGTCCACCGTCGAGGTGTACCGGATCTGCCAGGAGGTGGTGGGGGAGGAGGCGCTCGTACGGGGACCGGGGCCCGAGGCCTTCGCCGGCGGCGAGCTGGAGCGGATGAACCGGGCCGCCCAGATCAACACCTTCGGCGGCGGCGTCAGCGAGGTCCAGCGGGAGATCGTCGCGATGATGCGGCTCGGCATGAAGGGGAGGAAGCGATGACCGCCACGGCCGACGGGCCGGTCGGGGCAGCCCGAGCGGAGCAAGCGGAACAGGCAGCCGAGGCAGCCGAGGCCGCGGACGCCGCCCGGTTCCACACGCTGCTCAAGGCCTTCGAAGGGTATCCCGCCGCGACCGCCGGACAGGGCAAGGACGCGGTCAACGAGCCGATGATCCGCCACTGGTGCGAGGCGATGGGCGACACCAACCCCGCCTACACCGGGCCGGACGCCATCGCCCCGCCCACGATGCTCCAGGCCTGGACGATGGGCGGACTCTCCGGTCACGGCGAGCGCTCCGGCGGCTACGACGAGCTCCTCGCGCTGTTCGACGGCGCGGGCTGCACCTCCGTGGTCGCCACCGACTGCGAGCAGGAGTACCTGCGGCCGCTGCGCCCCGGCGACGCGATCACCTTCGACGCCGTCATCGAGTCGGTGTCGCCGCGCAAGACGACCAAATTGGGCACCGGCCACTTCGTGACCACCCGCATGGACGTCCGCGCGAACGGCGAACTCGCCGGGACCCACCGCTTCCGGATCCTCAAGTACGTCCCGGCGGCGAAGAAGGCCGCGCAGCCGGCCCAGCCACCGAAGAAGGCGGCCCGGCGCCCCCGCCCCGTCGTCAACCGCGACAACCAGGGCTTCTGGGACGGAGTTCGCGAGCACAAGCTGCTGATCCAGCGCTGCACCGCCTGCGCGGCGCTCCGCTTCCCCTGGCTGCCCGGCTGCAACGCCTGCGCGAGCCCGGAGTGGGACACGGTCGAGGCGTCCGGCGCCGGCACCGTCTTCAGCTACGTCGTCATGCACCACCCGCCCTTCCCGGCCTTCGACCCGCCTTACGCCGTCGCGCTCGTCGAGCTCGCCGAGGGCGTCCGGATGGTCAGCAACATCACCGGGGTCCCGTACGACAAGGTCCGCATCGGACTGTCCGTCCGACTGGAGTTCCTGCGCGTCGACGAGGAACTGGAACTGCCCGTCTTCCGGGGGAGTGAGGGCTGATGGACTTCCACCCCACCGAGGAGCAGGCGGCCGCGGCCGGGCTCGCCGCCCGGATCTTCGGAGACCTCGCCACCCACGACCGCCTCGCCGCAGCCGGCACCGGCAGCGACGCCGAGTTGTGGAAGGCCCTCACCGCCGCCGGCCTGGTCGCCGCGGTCGAGGACGTCGGCCTGCTCGGACTGGTGCTCCTGCTGGAGGAACAGGGCCGCACCACCGCACAGGTCCCGTACGCCGCCACGTGCGTGTACGGGGTCCTCGCGCTGGCCCGTCACGGCAGCGACGAGCAGCGCGCCCGGCTGCTGCCCGCCCTCGGCTCCGGCGACGCGGTCGCCACCGGAGCCTTCCCGGACCGCGGCCGGATCACCGCGTCGGCCGACGGCCGCCTCACCGGAACCGCCCCCGCCGTCCCCTGGCTGCGCGAGGCCACGCACGTCCTGGTCCCCGACGCGGCCGGGGCCCTGTGGCTCGTACGGACGGACACGCCGGGGGTGCGCACCTCGCCGGTGGAGACCACCGCGCCCTGGTCCGCCGGGAACCTGACCCTGACCGGAGCCGAGGCGGAGCGGGTCGGTGCGCCGGGTGCCCACGCGGACGTGCTGGCCGTCGCCCGCACCGCTTTCGCCGGTCTCCAGGCGGGTGTCTGTGCGGGCTCACTGGCCCGCGCGGTGGAGTACACCTGCACGCGCGAGCAGTTCGGCCGCCCGCTCTCCACGAACCAGGGGGTCATGCTGCGCGCGGCCGACGCGTACATGGACACCGAGGCGATACGGGTCACCGCGTACGAGGCGGCCTGGCGCGTCGACGAGGGGCTCCCGGTGGGCGATCACGCGCTGACGGCGGCCTGGTGGGCCTCGGAGGCGGGCAAGCGGGTCGTCCACGCCGGCCAGCACCTGCACGGCGGGATGGGCGCCGACCTCGACCACCCCGTCCACCGGCACTTCCTGTGGGGTCGCCAGCTCGACGCGTACCTGGGCTGCGGCAGCGAACTGCTGGCCGAGCTGGGCTCGCTCCTTTCCGAACACGCGCCCGAGAGGGACCAGGCATGAACATAGGCGACACACTGCCGCCGCTGGAGATACCGGTCACCCGCACCCTGATCGTCGCGGGCGCGATCGCCTCCCGCGACTACCAGGACGTGCACCACGACGCGGTGCTCGCGCGGGAGAAGGGCTCCCCGGACGTCTTCATGAACATCCTGACGACCAACGGCCTGGTCGGCCGGTACATCACCGACCACCTGGGCCCGGCCGCCGTGCTGCGCAAGGTGGCCATCCGTCTCGGCGCCCCGAACTACCCCGGCGACACCATGACGCTCACCGGGACCGTCACCGCCCTCGACGGGGACACCGCCGAGATCCGCGTGGTCGGCGCCAACGGCATCGGTCACCACGTCACGGGCACGGTCACCGTCACCCTGGGCACCCCGGAGGCCACGGCATGAGCGTCCGCACCCGCGACGAGCTCGGCGGCCGCGCCGCCATCGCCGGCATCGGCGCCACCGAGTTCTCCAAGGACTCCGGCCGCAGCGAGCTCAAGCTGGCCGTCGAAGCCGTACACGCCGCCCTCGACGACGCCGGTCTCACCCCCGCCGACGTCGACGGCATGGTCACCTTCACGATGGACACCAGCCCCGAGATCACCGTCGCCCAGGCGGCCGGGATCAGGGACCTCTCCTTCTTCTCCCGCATCCACTACGGGGGCGGCGCCGCCTGCGCCACCGTCCAGCAGGCCGCCCTCGCCGTGGCCACCGGGGTCGCGGAGGTCGTCGTCTGCTACCGCGCCTTCAACGAGCGCTCCGGCCGCCGCTTCGGCTCCGGCGTCCAGCAGCGCGAGCCCTCGGCGGAGGGCGCGGCGCTCGGCTGGTCGCTGCCATGGGGCCTGCTCACCCCGGCTTCCTGGGTGGCCATGACCGCCCAGCGCTACCTGCACACCTACAACCTGACCCCCGAGGCCTTCGGCCACGTCGCGGTTACCGACCGCCGGCACGCCGCGAACAACCCCGCCGCCTACTTCTACGGCAAGCCCATCACCCTCGCCGACCACGCCGCCTCGCGCTGGATCGTGCAGCCGCTGCGGCTGCTGGACTGCTGCCAGGAGACGGACGGCGGCCAGGCCATCGTCGTCACCACCGCCGAGCGGGCCCGGGACCTGCGGCAGAAGCCGGCCGTGATCACCGCCGCCGCGCAGGGTGCGGGGCGCCGCCAGGAGGGCATGACGTCCTTCTACCGCGACGGCCTCACCGGGCTCCCCGAGATGGACGTGGTCGCCCGCCAGCTGTGGCGGACCAGCGGACTGCGGCCCTCGGACATCGACGTCGGCATCCTCTACGACCACTTCACGCCGTTCGTGCTGATGCAGCTGGAGGAGTTCGGCTTCTGCGCGCCGGGGGAGGCCGCCGACTTCGTGGCCGCCGACGCGCTGCCGCTCAACACCCACGGCGGCCAGCTCGGGGAGGCGTACCTGCACGGCATGAACGGCATCGCCGAGGCGGTCCGCCAGCTGCGCGGCACCTCCGTCAACCAGGTCGACGGCGCCGCGCACGCCCTGGTCACGGCCGGCACCGGGGTCCCGACCTCCGGCCTGATCCTCGGCGCGGACGGCTGACCCGCCCCCGTACGGGCGCCCAGCCCCTCAGACGGAAGCCCCGCCTCCTCCACCTTCAGGAGGTGGGGCCAGCCCCACCCCTACAACCTGAGGCGGACCCCTCTTCGGCACTTGCGGCCGATCCCACGAGGCCGCGTCGCTCCTAGCGTGGAGGCATGACCACGCCTGTGTGCACGCTCGCCTCGAATCCGACGCCGTACCCGTCGTTCTCGGCGTACGTCCGGACCCGTGGCACGGTCCTGATGCGGACCGCGCGTTCGCTCACCGCAAACCCCTGCGATGCCGAGGACCTCCTCCAGACCGCGCTGGCCAAGACCTACGTCGCGTGGGACCGCATCGAGGACCACCGCGCCCTGGACGGCTACGTCCGCCGGGCCCTGGTCAACACCCGCACCAGCCAGTGGCGCAAGCGCAAGGTCGACGAGTTCGTCTGCGACGAGCTCCCCGAGGCCGACGAGCCGCCGGCCGCCGACCCCGCCGAGGCCCAGGCGCTGCGCGACGCGATGTGGCGCGCGGTGACCCGGCTGCCCGACCGGCAGCGGGCGATGGTCGTCCTGCGCTACTACGAGGACATGAGCGAGGTCCAGACCGCCGAACTGCTCGGCGTCTCCGTCGGCACGGTCAAGAGCGCCGTCTCGCGGGCGCTGGTCAAGCTCCGCGAGGACCCCGAACTGACCCCGGTCCGCTGACACCACCGGGGCGATGTTTCACGTGAAACGCCGACCCCACCCGGCCGATGTTTCACGTGAAACATCCGCCGTCGGCCCGTCCCTCCGTTTTTCTGGCCCCGTTTCTACCGCTGGGTAGTGACATGCCGACCGGTACGTGCGCAGAATCGGCAGCATCCGTAGCCGCCGCAGCGCCGCAGCGCTCACCGGGAGGACGCTTTGCTGAGCACGATGCAGGACGTACCACTCCTCGTCACCCGCATACTGCAGCACGGGATGACGATCCACGGGAAGTCCCAGGTCACGACCTGGACGGGGGAGGCCGAGCCGCACCGGCGCAGCTTCGCCGAGATCGGCGTCCGCGCCACTCGCCTGGCCAACGCCCTGCGCGACGAGCTCGGAGTCCAGCAGGACGACCGCGTCGCCACCCTCATGTGGAACAACTCCGAACACGTCGAGGCGTACTTCGCGATCCCCTCCATGGGGGCCGTCCTGCACACGCTGAACCTGCGGCTCCCTCCCGAGCAGCTGGTCTTCATCGTCAACCACGCCGCCGACCGGGTCGTCCTGGTCAACGGCACCCTGCTGCCGCTGCTCGCGCCGCTGCTGCCGCACCTGCCGACCATCGAGCACGTCGTGGTCGCGGGCATCGGCGACCGCTCCGCGCTCGACGGACTCGGGGTGCGCGTGCACGAGTACGAGGAACTCCTGGCGGGCCGCCCCGACACCTACGCCTGGCCCGAGCTGGACGAGCGCCAGGCCGCGGCCATGTGCTACACCTCCGGCACCACCGGGGACCCCAAGGGCGTCGTCTACTCCCACCGCTCGATCTACCTGCACTCGATGCAGGTCAACATGGCCGAGTCGATGGGCCTGACCGACAAGGACACCACCCTCGTCGTCGTCCCGCAGTTCCACGTCAACGCCTGGGGCCTGCCGCACGCCACCTTCATGACCGGCATCAACATGCTGATGCCGGACCGCTTCCTGCAGCCCGCCCCGCTCGCCGAGATGATCGAGCGGGAGAAGCCCTCGCACGCCGCGGCCGTCCCCACCATCTGGCAGGGACTGCTCGCCGAGGTCACCGCCCATCCGCGCGACATCAGCTCGATGAAGCAGGTCACCATCGGCGGCTCGGCTTGTCCGCCCTCCCTCATGGAGGCGTACGACAAGCTGGGCGTCCGGGTCTGCCACGCCTGGGGCATGACCGAGACCTCCCCGCTGGGCACGATGGCGCACCCGCCGGCCGGGTTGAGCGCCGAGGAGGAGTGGCCGTACCGCCTCACCCAGGGCCGGTTCCCGACGGGCGTCGAGCCCCGGCTGGTCGGCCCGGCGGGCGACGTACTGCCGTGGGACGGTGAGTCGGCGGGCGAGCTGGAGGTCCGCGGCACCTGGATCGCGGGCGCCTACTACGGCGGAGCGTCGGGCGAGCCGATCCGTCCCGAGGACAAGTTCAGCGCGGACGGCTGGCTCAAGACCGGCGACGTCGGCGTGATCAGCCCTGACGGCTTCCTCACCCTCACCGACCGGTCCAAGGACGTCATCAAGTCCGGCGGCGAGTGGATCTCCAGCATGGAGCTGGAGAACGCGCTGATGGCCCACCCGGAGGTCGCCGAGGCGGCGGTCGTCGCCGTGCCCGACGAGAAGTGGGGCGAGCGTCCGCTGGCCACCGTCGTCCTGAAGGAGGGCGCCACCGTGGACTACGCGGGGCTGCGCGCCTTCCTCGGCCGGTCGATCGCCAAGTGGCAGCTGCCGGAGCGCTGGGCGGTCGTCGAGGCCGTGCCGAAGACGAGCGTCGGCAAGTTCGACAAGAAGGTGATCCGCAAGCAGTACGCGGACGGCGCCATCGACGTCACCAAGCTCGACTGAGTCCCGCGGGGGCTACTGGCCCCGCGTGAGCCAGGGCCGCAGCAGCTTGCTGATCGCGGGCATGGCCACGTAGGTCATCAGGGTGCTGAAGACGACGGCGAAGGCGGCCGTCCGCAGCACGAAGTGCAGGTTCACCAGGTACGGCCCGAGCAGCGCGTTGCCCGCGAGCGAGATCGGGAAGATGGCCAGCCCGGAGCTGATCGCCATCTTCCAGCGCGGCGGCGCGGGCCGGGCCGTACCCGGCTTCGCGAACCAGGTCTCCATGCCGTGCAGTTCGCGCCGGGCTATCTCGGTGTGGTGGTGGCCGAGGCAGTTCGAGAACCACGCGGCCCGCTCGGCGGAGTCCTGCCACCGCTGGAAGGCCGCCTGGTTGCGGAAGCGGTGCACCAGGAACCACGGCCCGCCCGCCACGGCCGGGCGGAACAGCCCGTACCCGAGGTGGTCGGGGAAGGTCGCGGCCGTCTCCAGGATGCCGTGGGCCCAGGCCTCGAAGGTCTCCTCGTGCCCCGGTTCCACCTGCCGGGCGATCAGCAGGCTGACCTCCCCGCTGTCTGCCGGGACGGTCTGCTCAGTCGTGTCGATGACGGCCATGCGGCCAGGATGACTAGTTGGTGCCGATCTTGGCCAGCAGGTCCACGATGCGACCCTGCACGTCGGCCGTGGTGGACCGCTCGGCGAGGAAGAGCACGCTCTCGCCCGAGGCCAGCCGCGGCAGTTCGGCCGGGTCGATCCCGGTGGCCGTGTAGACGACCAGCGGGGTGTGGTTCAACCGCCCGTTGGCACGCAGCCAGTCCACGATCCCGGCCCGGCGACGGCGTACCTGCATCAGGTCCATCACCACCAGGTTGGGCCGCATCCGGGTCGCCAGCTCCACGGCGTCCGTGTCGGCGTCCGCCCGCGCGACCTGCATGCCGCGCCGCTCCAGGGCGGCGGTCAGCGCGGTCGCGATCTCGTCGTGCTCCTCGATCAGCAGCACCCGCGAGGGGTGCTGGTCGCTGTCGCGCGGCGCGAGCGCCTTGAGCAGGACGGCCGGATCGGCGCCGTACGCGGCTTCGCGCGTGGCGTGCCCCAGCCCGGCCGTGACCAGCACGGGGACCTCGGCGGCCACCGCGGCCTGGCGCAGCGACTGCAGGGCGGTCCGGGTGATCGGCCCGGTCAGCGGGTCCACGAACAGCGCCGCCGGGAACGCGGCGATCTGCGCGTCGACCTCCTCGCGGGAGTGCACGACCACCGGGCGGTAGCCGCGGTCGCTGAGCGCGGCCTGCGTCTGCACGTCGGGAGCGGGCCACACCAGGAGCCGGCGGGGGTTGTCCAGCGGCTCGGGCGGCAGCTCGTCGTCCACGGGACGCGGCACGGGCCGGTTGACCACCTCGACGGCGCCACCGGGGCCGTCCAGCGGCTCGGGGCCCTCGTCGGAGCCCGCCTCGGGGGCTCCTATGGCGAAGGCACGGCCCTGGGGCGCGGGCTCCGCGAGGCGGCGCCGGCGCCCGGAGCCGTTGGTGTCGGTCGATGCGCCCTGGCCGAGGCTGCCCAGCGCGCGGACGCTGATGGGCGCTCCGGCCTCCGGGGTGTCCTGCGGCTGCCGGGCCCCGGGCACGGCGATCTGCCCGGCGGCCTCGTCCTCCGGAGCGGTACGCGCCGAGGGAACTGGCCAGGCCGGGGTGGCGGGCAGCGCGCGACGCCGCCCGGTCGGATGCGTCTCGGGGTCTACGGAGCCCTGCGCGCCCGCGTCGGACGGCCCGGCGGGGGCTTCGGCCTCGGCGGGCGGCGCGCCCAGTACCCGGCGCCCACGACGCCCGCCCGTGGCTTCGCCGTCGGCCTCACCGGGAGCGGGGGTGACGGGCGCCTGCGGGGGCTGCGCCGCCGGGACCGCGGTCGGGCCGGCGGGCAGCGCGAAGCCGCCCTCGGGGGCGATGGGCCGCTGCGGAACGGGAGCCGAGAGCCCGGTCGCCGGCACCGGACCGCCGGGCTGCGCCGGTCCCGCCGTGCCCAGGGCTCGCCGCCGCCCGGCGGGGTGCTCGGTCAGCGGAACCGGGAGCACCGGAACCGGGGGCATCGGCAGGGGCCCCACCGGCATGGGCGGGAGCGCGGGCATGGCGGTGCCCTGCGGCGGCACGGGCCGCCCGGCACCGCTGTCGCCGTGGCCCTGGCCCTGGCCGTCGCCGCTGCCGCTGCCGCTGCCGCTGCCGTCGCCGTTCTGGCCGCGGCGCCGCCCGGTGCCGGATCCGCCCAGGCCCGCCGGGTTCACCGGGGACTGCGCGAGCTCCGCGGGACCGCCGTCGCCCGGAACGGCCTCGCCGCCCCGGCGCCGCCCGGACGGCAGCGCGAGCGCGCCACCGCCGTCGGCGGCCGGTTCCGCGGCCTTGGCCAGGCCCGTGCCGGGGGCGTCCGCGCCCGCACCGCTTCCGGGGCCCGCGTCCGCGTCGTCGAGGAAGGCGTCCACGCCGCGCCGGGCCCGCCGGCCGCCGGAGACCTGCCCCGGCCCGCCCTCGGTCCCGGGCTCCTGCGCCGGAGCCGCCGCCGGCTCGGGCAGGGTGACCGTCCCGGCTCCCGCACCCAGCGGCAGCTCCAGCACGTACGCCCCGCCGGGCGCGCCCGGCACCTCCACCGTCTGCAGCACACCGCCGTGCGCGGCCACGATGCCCCGCACGATCGGCTCGTGCACCGGGCTCCCGCCTTCGTACGGCCCGCGCACCTCGATCCGTACGACGTCACCGCGCTGAGCGGCGGCCACCACGATCGTCGAGTCCATGTACCCGCTGCCCTGGCGGGTCTTGCCGGTGGCGTCCACCCCGGCGACGTCCGCGACCAGGTGCGCGAGGGCGGTCGCGATCCGCTCGGTGTCCACCTCGGCCTCGATGGTCGGGGCGTGCACGGCGAACTGGGCCCGCCCGGGGCCGATCAGCTCGACCGCGCCCTCGACGCCGGCCGCGACGACCCCGTCGATCAGGACCTTCTTCTTGCTGAGCTTGTCGGCGCCCGAGTCGAGGAGCTGGAAGCCGAGCACGTTGTCGACGAGCGTGGTCATCCGGGAGTAGCCGGCGGCAAGGTGGTGCAGCAGCTGGTTGGCCTCGGGCCACAGCTGTCCGGCGTCGTCGGCGGCCAGCGTGGCCAGCTCGCCGCGCAGCTCCTCCAGCGGTCCGCGCAGGGAGTCGCCGAGAACGGCCAGCAGCTGGGCGTGTCGCGCGGCCAGCGCGTCGTAGGAGCGCCGGTCGGTGAAGGTCATGACGGCGCCGACGAGCTGCTCCCCGTCCCGTACGGGAGAGGTGGTCAGGTCCACGGCGACGGGCTGCCCGGCCTTGTTCCACAGCACCTGGCCGCGTACCCGGTGCTTGCGTCCGCTGCGCAGCGTGTCGGCGAGCGGGGACTCCTCGAAGGGGAACGGCGAGCCGTCGGCGCGCGAGTGCTGGACCAGCCCGTGCAGCTCGCGGTTGCCGAGGTCGGTGGCGCGGTAGCCGAGGATCTGGGCGGCGGCCGGATTGACCAGCACGACGCGGCCGTCGGTGTCCGTGCCGACGACACCCTCGGCGGCGGCCCGCAGGATCATCTCGGTCTGGCGCTGGGACCGGGCCAGCTCGGCCTCGGTGTCCACCGTCTGCGAGAGGTCGCGTACGACGAGCATCAGCAGCTCGTCACCGGTGTACGAGGGCTGCGGCTCGCGGTAGGCGTCGCGGCCGTCGAGATGGGCCGCGGTGACCTCGACCGGGAACTCGCTGCCGTCGGTGCGGCGCGCGACCATCCGCTTGGGCCGGGCCCGGCCGCCCTCGTCCTCGCCGGGCCGGCGCATGGAGCCGGGGATCAGCTTGGAGTCGAATTCGGGCAGGAGGTCGAGCACGCCGCGGCCTACGAGCCCCGTACCGGGGCTCTCCATGACCTCGAGGGCGATCGAATTCGCGTTGACGACCGTGCCGTTGGCGTTGACGAGCAACAGCGCGTCCGGAAGAGCGTCGAGTATTGCTGCGAGGCGAGCAGCGCCTCGGGATGGCCTGCTGCTCACGACGAGCTTCCTCCCTGACCACAACTACCGGCATGTCACGGGAGGAGTCTAAGGGCATGGGCCCGCGGCGAGGGGGCCGATGTCCGGCGGATACCGCGTGATCACCGCATCTCCCCAGGTCAGGAACGCCCACGTGGAAGCACAGGTTCCAAGTCGTTCCACCGGCTGATCTCGCATCCGTTCGTCCGGCGGAACTCGGACCGGACCCTGCGGCCGTGCCACGTTCCGGTGATGCGGGCGGTGGCACGGCCGCCGTCGACCATGGTGCACATCTGCCGCTTGGCCTCCGGGGCGAAGGGGTCCTTGCCCTCGCCGGTGAGGGCTTCGAGGCGGGCACAGGCGTCCTCGGCGCGGGGGTGGTTCCCGCCGGCCGGATTGCACTCCAGCCGGTACTCGCCGTCCGCCCGGGGGTTGCCGGTGTCGGAGACGGCGATGGTGAGCCGGTCGGGAGCCGCCAGCAGCCGCCCCAGGGGCGGCAGCGGGGGCAGGGGCCCCGCCGCCGCCGCGGCCAGGGCGGAGGTGACGGCGAAAGCGGCGAGACGCAGCATGGGGCACTCCAGGTCGTCCGTACGTCGTACGACAGACCAACGACGGGCCGCCCCCGACGTTCCGTGTTTGGGAGGGCTTAAGGCTTTGCCCTGCGGGCCGCCCTCCTTGTACCGTGGGAGCGGATTGGTGACCGGCCCCTGGCCTGTGTCATCATCTGCACGCACCTTCGTACGCGGGGGTGTGCTGGAGGCGTCGCCTAGTCCGGTCTATGGCGCCGCACTGCTAATGCGGTTTGGGGCTTACCCCCCATCGAGGGTTCAAATCCCTCCGCCTCCGCACTTCACGAAGCCCCGGTCCTTGCGGACCGGGGCTTCGGTGCGTTCCGGGTACGAGTGGCGGCGCGGGCTGCCCGCAACAGGCCGCGAAGAGCCGCGCCGACCGCGCCCCGAGTCCAACCGGATGATCTTCTTCCAGGCCGTTTCCGCAGGTCAGCATGGGTGGGGCTAATGGATTTCGCGTCCCGGCGAGGTCCATGTATTGTTGTTCTCGCAAGGCCAGCGGGGCGCAAAACCCCGGCCAGCCAAGCACTCGTAGCTTAACGGATAGAGCATCTGACTACGGATCAGAAGGTTGCAGGTTCGAATCCTGCCGAGTGCACAGCCCAAGAGGCCCCCCGGTTCACCGGGGGGCCTCTTGCGTTACCCCGTCGCCGATGGATGCGCCGGTCCACCCTCGGGTGGACCTTGGGCGCGACCAGGAGCGAGCCGCACGTGTGCCGGGTGTTCCGCGGTGGGATCCCCCGAAGATCGTCACGCCGAGCCCGCTGTCGCAGTGCTGGGCCGGCTCGCGCTTCACCTGGGGCGGCGTGGCGATCTTCGGGGGTGGCGGGAGGAGGCGACCCAGGCCTTCCGGGCGCCGCCGCGCGTGCGGCGCAGATTTTCATCCCCCTGGGGCCGGGCCGGGGCTGGGACAGCCGGCGCTTACACGCCGATGTGGTGGCGAGGACGAGCCGCTCCTCGATCTACCGTGACGAACCCGATAGCCCTCCCGGAGGAGAGCCTGATGGCGACAAGCACCGGCGGGTCAACCTGTGGCCGGCAGGCGTCAGTTCTACCGCGGCCCTGCTGGGAGCGCTAGCGGCAGTGATCACCGCGATTCGCGGGTAGTCGTTGGCGGAACCGGTCCGTCGCGGGGTGCGTCATGGAGTCGCCGGTGCCAAACTGGTAGGACACGGCTATAGCGCATGCCAAGCCAAGCCTGCGGGGCGATGGCCAATGATTGAACAGTTGCGCATTGAAGTCGAGCAGGACGACGGAGACGTCGAGTCATTGCAGCAGAGCGTGAACGCCCTGCGCGAGGATCTTCTGGTGCTGGATGTGGAGAAGGTGGACCATCCTGCAGCCGGTCCGGCTCCGCCGGGTACCCGATCCGCCGCCCTCGATCTGGCGAACGTCCTCGTGGTGACATTGCCCGCGGTGACGCCACTCATGGAGCGGGTACTGCACGTCGTCGACGAGTGGCGCAACCGGCCGGAAACGCCACACCGCGTAGTCGTCGACTTCAATGGCACCCGGATCGAGTTGTCGCATGCCAGCCCTGCGGAGCGACGACAGCTGATCGGCCTCGCCAGCGCCAGCGCCGCCGATGCCCGGGAGGAGGCGGGAGGCATTGAGCGAGACGAATAGGCATGCGCTCGTCGTCGCGACCAGTGCCTACGACGACCCGGGCCTCAGCAAGCTGCACGCTCCGGATCTGGATGCGGCCGCGCTTCGCGCGGTTCTCGGCGATCCGGGCATCGGCGCCTTCAACGTGGAGGTGCTGCGCAACCCGACGTGCCAGAAACTGCGCGAGGGGATACAGGAATTCTTCGAGGACCGGAAAGCCGAGCAAACCCTGCTCCTCCACTTCTCGTGCCACGGGGTGAAGGACGCCAGGGGAAGACTGTTCCTGGCCGCCAGCGACACCAAGCGCAGTCGACTGGCTTCCACGGCCGTCGACGCCAGGTACCTGAGTGAGCGGATGCAGGACAGCAGGGCGCGACGCGTCGCGGTCTTCCTCGACTGTTGTTATGCGGGAGCGTTCGGGCGGGATCTGTTCACACGGGGCGACTCGGATGTGCACGTGCAGGAGAGTTTCCAGCAACTCAAGGGATTGGAAGAGCAGCAGGGGCGCGGTGTGATCACGGCGTCGAGCGAGATCGAGTGGGTCTTCGAGGGCGATCGTCCTGTCCTGGGACAGCCGGGTCTGGACATGGTGGAGGGGCCTTCGAATGAACCGTCTCTGTTCACACGCTCCTTGGTGAAAGGCCTGACCACAGGGGATGCCGACAGGGACGGAAATGGTGAGATTGGCCTGGTCGAGTTGGCGGACTACGTCCTTCAAGAGGTCAGGCAGGTAACCCCCCTTCAGACACCGCACTATTGGGTGTTCGGTGGTCTCGGAGGCGACCTTCCCATCGCCTATACGAAGCGCAAGCCGGCTCGGATCCCCCCCAAGGTGAAGACTCGTGCGAAGTCGAGCAATCCTGAGCGACGGCTCTTGGCGGTGCTGGACCTCGAACCGCTTCTGTGCGGCGACGACCTGGGGATGGCGCTGGCGGGCGCGGACGAGCTGGCCGCGCTCGTACACGACGACAGCCTCCGGGTCAGGGACGCCGCCGACAAGGCACTGCGCAAGGCATTGCCTCGGGTCTCCAAGACCGAGTACCACCTCGGCACGGTCACCGCGGGCAGCACGGGAACGCCGACCGTCATCTCTCTTGAAGGACCGCTGATCGTCCGCGAGACCGTGGAAGCCGAGGTGGATGGGGCGGCGGAGAATTGGTTGAAAGCGCGTCGTGTGGGGGGCGGGATCGAGCTGTGCGCGGCCGTGGCGGTTGCGTCTGAGCCATGCCACTACGAGGGCCGTGTCCTCCTTCGTACCGCGGCAGGGGAAGTGCCGGTCAAAGTCGAAGTGGACGCGGTGCCGGCAAAGCGCAAAGTATCGGGCGGACCAGTCCCGTTGACGACAACGGCGACCAAGACGAACGCTCCCAAGACGCGTATGAAGTCCATCCCCTTCCTCCTCGCGTCGGTGCTGACCGCGATCGCTCTGTTCACGCCGTTGCTGAACTGCGATGACGACACCCGTCGCTACACGCTCTCCAACGCATGGACGTGGAGCGGGTCCTACGGGCAGGTCTGGCCGGTGCTGATGCTCGGCCTGGCCACGAGCGCGGTGCTGGCGGCATTCGCGTGGCGTGGATCCGAGCACCTTCGTCGCGTGCTCGTGTGCTGGTCGTACGTCGCCGTGACCCTGCTGACCATGTGGTACACGGGCTTTGTCTTCAGCGTCATGGGCGATGGCCGCTACGCCACCTACCACCTCGGCGTCGGAGTCGTGGTGATGGCCGTTGGCTGCGTCGTCGAAGCCTGGGGATGCGTGGCGTTGTGGCGCAACAGGGCTCGTACGCGTGCCGGCGGCGCAACCTGAGTCCCCTTCGTCCTCCTCAGGGAGGAGGGCTGGCTCCGGGGAGCCACGGGGGGAGATGGCTCCGGCGGGGGACGCCGGGTGACGTGGGGTCCGGATACGGTTCTCGGAGATCGAGGCCGCGGTCTCGATCGGGATCGATTCACCGGAAAGGCAGGGGGGACCCTCATGGGACTGTTCGGGAACGCGCACGCTGTGGATCCGGCGTCGGCGCACCGCGAGTACGCGCGGCTGCTGGGGCAGGGGGAGCAGGTGCATGCCGCGTATCTGCTGATCCGCGACACGATCCTGTTCACCGACCGGCGGCTCGTGCTCATCGACAAGCAGGGGCTCACGGGGAAGAAGGTGGAGTACCACTCGATTCCGTACCGGAGCATCACGCACTTCTCGGTGGAGACCGCCGGCCACTTCGACCTGGACGCGGAGCTGAAGATATGGCTCTCCGGCAGCTCGGAGCCGATAGCGAAGACCTTCACCAAGGGCGTCGACATCTACGAGGTACAGGCGATCCTGACGCAGTTCGTCACCCGGTAGCCGGCGGGCCGGGCGGGCGATGGCTACCGTCTCAGCCCGTAGGCGTGCAGGAGGCGTGGGAGGAAGATCGCGTGGACGACATCGACCGGGCACTGGTCCGGTGACCTGGTGGTGCACCGGAATCCGGTGGAACGACGGCCGCCCCGCCATCGGCTGGTACCAACCGGGGCAGCCGGGACGGGCGGGCCTCCAGGGCCGGCCAGGGGGAATGGAGCGGAGCAGCCTCCTCGCGTACGGGCAGCCGCTGGCCTTCGCCGCTCGGGGGGAGCGCCACTGCCTCGGTGTGCGGCGGGCCGGCCGGCGGACACCGTGTCCGACGGCCCGGACCGTGCCCGGGCGGACCGGGAACGCCCAGTGCCCGGAGTGTGCCCGCCTGGACCGCTCCTTCTCGGTGGCGGCCGACACCAACGCGGCCGATCCGCGCACCTACCGCGTGTACCTCGCCTGGTTCGGGCCCGGCCTGCTCAAGGTCGGCATCACCGCCGAGGAACGCGGCTCCGCCCGGCTGCTGGAGCAGGGGGCGGTGACGTGGGCCTGGCTGGGGCGGGGCCCGCTGATGGCCGCGCGGCGGACGGAAGAGCTGCTGCGGGCCGCGCTCGGGGTGCCCGACCGGATCGCCTACGCGCGCAAGCGGGCCGTACGGGCCCACCTGCCGCCGGAGTCGGAGCGGGCGGCGGAGGTCGCCGGGCTGCACGCGCGCGCGGTCGCTCTGGACGGGTGGCCGGAGTCGCTGGAGCGGTTGGAGTGCGAGGTGGCCGACCACGGCGGCCCCTTCGGTCTCGGCGCGCTGCCCGCCCCCGACAGGGTGATCACCGAGATGGTGCCCGGCGGGACGGTCTCCGGTCGGCTCGTCGGCGCCGCCGGACCCGATCTGCACTTCGCAGAAGGGCTGGTCGTGGACACCCGGCTGCTGGCGGGGTGGGAGCTGGTGGCCCCGGCCGAGGGGGCGGGGAGCGATGTGCCGACTTCCGGGATCCCGTCGTCCGGGCCCGAGACGCCCGCCGCGCAGGACGGGCTGTTCTGACCACGGCGCGCTGCCGGTTCCAAGGTCAAAACTTGGATCCCTTTGCCCGTCGGGGACGGTTTCCGGTGGACATGCCAGGTCCGGACCGCAGAGGGTGGTGGGCATGAGCATCCAGCCTGTGCAGGCCTTCGAACCGCCTTATGTGATGAGTGTTTTCACCAGCGTCCGGACCGCTGACGACGACGGATACCCCGAGACCCTCGAGCGGATGACCGAGCTCGTCAGCTCCAATCCGGGCTTCCTCGGCTACGAGTCCGCGCGCACCCCCGGCGGACTCGGCATCACCGTCGGCTACTTCCGTGACCACGAGTCCCTCGCCCTGTGGCGCAAGGACCTGGAG
The DNA here is from genome assembly GCF_018614195.1 of Streptomyces sp. ISL-43. GTDB lineage: Bacteria > Actinomycetota > Actinomycetes > Streptomycetales > Streptomycetaceae > Streptomyces. The sequence goes on along the minus strand of NZ_JAGGOT010000055.1, from coordinate 24,401 downwards.
CACCAGGCGGCCATGAGGCAGGGTCGCGCCGACTGGTACGAGAGCTACACGCTGCACGTCGCGACCGTCGAGCGGAGCCACGGTTTTGTCCGCGACGACGGCTGAGGCGGTCCGCGCCTTCCGGGAACGGCTCGGCGTGCCCGGACTGGTCGACGTACACACCCACTTCATGCCCGAGCGGGTCCTGGACAAGGTGTGGGACTACTTCGACGCGGTCGGCCCGCTGACCGGCGTCGAGTGGCCCATCACCTACCGGCACGAGGAGGAGCAGCGGGTCGCGCTGCTGCGGGAGTTCGGGGTCCGGGCCTTCACCGCCATGCTCTACCCGCACAAGCCGGCCATGGCGGCCTGGCTCAACTCCTGGTCCGCGGACTTCGCCGCCCGCACGCCCGACTGCCTGCACACCGCGACCTTCTTCCCGGAGGACGGGGTGGCGGCGTACGTCGGCCAGGCCGTCGAGGCGGGGGCCCGGGTCTTCAAGGCACACCTCCAGGTGGGCGGGTACGACCCTGCCGACGTCCGGCTCGACCCGGTCTGGGGGCTGCTCGCCGAGGCCGGGATCCCGACCGTGGTCCACTGCGGTTCGGGGCCCGCCCCGGGCAAGTACACCGGGCCCGAGCCGATCGCCCGGCTGCTGGCTCGCCACCCCCGGCTGCCGCTGATCGTCGCGCACATGGGGATGCCCGAGTACGCCGACTTCCTGGACCTCGCCGACCGGTACACCGAGGTCCGCCTCGACACCACGATGGCTTTCACCGACTTCTCCGAGCGGCTCAGCCCCTTCCCTCCCGAGGACCGGGGCCGGCTCGCCGACCTCGGAGACCGGATCCTGCTGGGCACCGACTTCCCGAACATCCCCTACCCCTACGAGCACCAGCTCGCCGCCCTCGAACGGCTCGGCCTCGGCGACGCCTGGCTGCGCGCCGTCTGCCACGACAACGCCGCCCGGCTCTTCCACCTGGCCTGACGGGCCGGCGGTGTTTCTCAGCTAATTCACAGGTTCAGGCAAGAACGCTCTCAGAGGCGGCGGCCAGCTTGTAGGCATGACTGCGACGACCACCTCTCACGCGTCCACGTCCACCGGCAACCCCACGGCCCTCGTACGCCCCGATGGCGGACCCTGCCGGGTCCTCGTCGTCGACGACGAGGCCGCCCTCTCCGAACTGCTCTCCATGGCCCTGCGCTACGAGGGCTGCGAGGTCCGCAGCGCGGGCGACGGGGCGGGCGCGGTACGGGCGGCACGGGAGTTCCGCCCGGACGTCGTCCTCCTCGACATCATGCTTCCCGACATGGACGGGCTGGCGGTCCTGGGCCGGCTGCGCCGGGAGATCCCGCACGTCCCGGTGCTGTTCCTGACCGCGAAGGACTCGGTCGAGGACCGCATCGCGGGCCTGACGGCGGGCGGCGACGACTACGTCACCAAGCCGTTCAGCCTGGAGGAGGTGGTGGCCCGGCTGCGCGGCCTGGTCCGGCGTTCCGGCGCGGCGCAGGCCGCGCGCGGCGGCTCGGTCCTGGAGGTCGGGGACCTGCGGCTCGACGAGGACAGCCACGAGGTGGCCCGGGGCGGCCGGGAGGTCCACCTGACCGCCACCGAGTTCGAGCTGCTGCGGTACCTGATGCGCAACCCGCGCCGGGTGCTGAGCAAGGCGCAGATCTTGGACCGCGTGTGGTCGTACGACTTCGGGGGCCAGGCCAACGTCGTCGAGCTGTACATCTCCTACCTGCGGCGCAAGCTGGAGAGCGGCACCGGACTCCCGCCGATGATCCACACGCGGCGCGGCGCCGGCTACCTGATCAAGCCCGCCGAGTAGCGCGCGGCTCGCCCCGGCTCGCCCCGCGGTTCCCCCGGCTGGCCCCCGCCTCGTCCGCTTCCTCGGCTCCCCCGGATCCCCTCATGTCCTGGCTTCCCCTGATGTCCGATCTTCCCCGGCCGCCCCTGCCGTCCCGCCGTGCGCGCGAGGCCGCGGCCCCCGGCGTACGGGGGCCCGGGCTCTCCCGCCGTCCCCGCCGGCCGGGCCGCCCCGCGCGCCCGGCCGGACCCCGCCGCCCCCGCCGGGGCCACCGCCCCTGGTCCCTGCGGACCCGGCTCGTCGTCTCGGCGGTGGCCCTCATCGCCGTCGTGGGCGCGGCCATCAGCACCGTCACCACCCTCGCGCTGCGCTCGTACCTGGTCGACAAGGTCGACGAACAGCTGCGCGTCTCCGTCGAGATGGCGAGCCGCCCCAACGCCGGCAAGCTCGCCCGGGACAACAACCTCGGCGTCGTGCTGGGGCCCGGGTCCCCGCTGGGGGCCGCCGGGGTCCGCCTCGACACCTCGGGGAAGATCGTCGACAGTGTCCGCAGCGAGCGCAGTGCGGCCGTCGGCGGAGCCGGGCCCGGCGGCTACCCGCCCCTCACCGCGGACCAGGCCGCGGCCCTCGCCGGGGCCGCCCGCAAGGCCGCCGACGGCCGTCCCGGCGGCCCCGTCGAGCTGCAGCTGCCCGGCCTCGGCGGCTACCGGGTGCTGACCGCGCCCGACGGGAGCATCGTCCTCGGCTTCCCGCTCACCGAGGTCGACTCCACCGTGCACACCCTGATCGCGGTGGAGGTCTGCGTCACCCTCGCCGGGCTGATCGCGGCCTCCCTCGCCGGACAGGCCCTGGTCGGTGTCGCCCTGCGCCCGCTGAGCCGGGTCGCCGCCACCGCCACCCGGGTGTCCGAACTCCCCCTGCACAGCGGCGAACCCGCCCTGCACGAGCGGGTCCCCGACGCCGAGGCCGACCCCCGTACCGAGGTCGGGCAGGTCGGCGCCGCCATCAACCGGATGCTGGGCCACGTCTCCTCGGCCCTGACCGCGCGCCAGCAGAGCGAGACCCGTGTCCGGCAGTTCGTCGCCGACGCCAGCCACGAGCTGCGCACCCCGCTGGCCTCGATCCGCGGCTACGCCGAACTGACCCGCCGGGGCCGGGAGGAGCCGGGCCCCGACACCCGGCACGCCCTCGGCCGGATCGAGTCCGAAGCCACCCGGATGACCGGCCTGGTGGAGGACCTGCTGTTGCTGGCCCGGCTCGACGCGGGCCGCCCGCTGTCCACCGAGGACACCGATCTGGCCCCGCTCGTCGTGGACGCCGTCAGCGACGCCCGGGCCGCGGGCCCCGAGCACCACTGGCGCCTGGAACTCCCCGACGAGCCCGCGCCCGTGCACGCCGACCCCGCCCGAATCCAGCAGGTCCTGGTCAACCTGCTGGCCAACGCCCGGACCCACACCCCGCCGGGCACCACCGTCACGGCTCGTGTTTCACGTGAAACATCCGCCGTCCGGCTCCGGATCGAGGACGACGGCCCCGGCATCCCGCCCGCGCTGCTGCCCCACGTCTTCGAGCGCTTCGCCCGGGGCGACGCCTCCCGCTCCCGGTCGGCGGGCTCCACGGGACTCGGCCTGGCCATCGTCCAGGCGGTGGTCTGGGCCCACGGCGGCCACGTGGACGTCCGCAGCACCCCGGGCCGCACCTCCTTCGAGGTCCACCTCCCCCTCGCCCCCGCCGGGGACTCACAGGCGGGGCACAGGGTCAGCACACAGCGGTGACAGGACCGGCCGGGAGGGTCGGGGCATGCCTACCGATACCTCTCCCGGAGCCCTCCCGGTGCGGGCTCCCCTCGCAGCCGTACCGGGGGAGCCCGTACTCGACGTGGTGATCCCGGTCTTCAACGAGGAGACGGATCTCGGGCCTTGCGTGCGCCGGCTGCACGAGCACCTCACCCGGACCTTCCCGTACCCCTTCCGCATCACCATCGCCGACAACGCGAGCACCGACCGCACCCCCGAGGTCGCGGCCGCCCTCGCCGCCTCCGTCGCGGGGGTGCGCAGCACCCGGCTGGAGCAGAAGGGCCGCGGCCGTGCCCTGCGCACGGTCTGGGGGGACTCGGACGCGCCCGTCCTCGCGTACATGGACGTGGACCTCTCCACCGACCTCAACGCGCTGCTGCCGCTCGTCGCCCCGCTGATCTCCGGCCACTCCGACCTTGCCATCGGCACCCGCCTCGCCCGTTCCTCGCGGGTGGTCCGGGGAGCGAAGCGGGAGTTCATCTCCCGCGCCTACAACCTGCTCCTGCGCTCCTCGCTGTCCGCCCGGTTCAGCGACGCCCAGTGCGGTTTCAAGGCCATCCGCCGCGAGGTCGCCGAGCGGCTGCTGCCGCTCGTGGAGGACTCCGGCTGGTTCTTCGACACCGAACTGCTGGTCCTCGCTGAGCGGGCCGGGCTGCGGATCCACGAGGTGCCGGTGGACTGGGTGGACGACCCCGACTCCACCGTCCACATCGCCCGCACCGCCGCCGAGGACCTCAAGGGGGTCTGGCGGGTGGGCCGGGCGCTGGCCGTCGGCGCGCTCCCGCTCGACCGGCTCGCCCGCCCCTTCGGCGACGACCCGCGCGACCGCACCGCCCTGCCCGGGGTGCCGCGCGGGCTGGCCCGCCAGCTCCTGGGCTTCTGCGCGGTCGGGGCCGCGTCGACCCTGCTCTACCTGCTCCTCTACTCCGTCGCGCGGGCCGCCGCCGGCCCGCAGCTCGCCAACGCCGCCGCGCTGCTCCTCTCCGCCGTGGCCAACACCGCCGCCAACCGCCGGCTGACCTTCGGCGTCCGGGGCCGCGAACACGCCGCGCGGCACCAGGCCCAGGGGCTCGTGGTGTTCGGCATCGGCCTGGCCCTGACCAGCGGATCGCTCGCCGCCCTCGCGGCCGCGGGCGGCCGGCCGGCGCACGGCACCGAGGTGGCCGTCCTGGTCACCGCCAACCTCGCCGCCACCGTGCTGCGGTTCCTGCTCTTCCGCGCCTGGGTCTTCCCGGAACGGCGCACCCCTCCCGCGAAGGACCACTCCTGATGACCACGGCAGCACTGCCCCTCCACCCGCGCCCCCCGTCCGTCACGGCAGCCGGGGCACACACCGCCCGGCCCGGGTGGGAGCGCCCCGCCTTCGTCGGGCTGCTGCTCGCCACGGCCGTCCTGCTGCTGTGGGACCTGGGCTCCTCCGGCTACGCCAACTCCTTCTACTCCGCCGCCGTCCAGGCGGGCAGCGAGAGCTGGAAGGCCTTCTTCTTCGGCTCCTCCGACGCCGGCAACTCCATCACCGTCGACAAGCCCCCGGCCGCCCTGTGGCCGATGATGCTGTCCGTCCGGCTCTTCGGGCTCGGCTCCTGGCAGATCCTGGCGCCCCAGGCGCTGATGGGAGTCGGCACGACCGCCGTCCTCTACGCCGCCGTACGCCGCCAGTTCGGGCCCGCGGCCGCCCTGATCAGCGGCGCGGTCTTCGCGCTCACGCCCGTCGCCGCGCTGATGTTCCGCTTCAACAACCCCGACGCGCTGCTGACCCTGCTGATGACCGTCACCGTGTACTGCGTACTGCGGGCCCTCGACGGAGCACGCACCAAGTGGCTCGTGTGGGCCGGGGTCGCGGTCGGCTTCGCCTTCCTGACCAAAACCCTGCAGGCCTTCGTCATCCTGCCGCCGCTGGCCCTGCTGTACGCCGTCTGCGCGCCGACCCGGCTGCGCCGGCGCCTCGGGCAGCTGCTGCTGTCCACGCTCGCGATGGTGGCGGCCGGCGGCTGGTGGGTGGCGATCGTCGAACTGTGGCCCGCCGCCTCCCGCCCGTACATCGGCGGCTCGCAGACCAACTCCTTCCTGGAGCTGACCCTCGGCTACAACGGACTCGGCCGGATCAACGGCGAGGAGACCGGCAGCGTCGGCGGCGGTGGCCGCGCGGCCGTGGAAGGCGCCGCGGGCGGTGCGGGCCCTGGTGGCGGTGGCGGTGGGATGAGCTGGGGAGAGACCGGCATCGACCGGCTGTTCTCGTCCAACATCGGCGGCCAGATCTCCTGGCTGCTGCCCGCCGCCCTGATCCTCTTCCTCGCCGGCCTCGTGGTCACCTGGCGGGCCCGCCGGGCCACCGACTCCGTGGAGGGCATGGCCCGCGCGGCCTTCCTCGCCTGGGGCGGCGCCCTGCTGATCACCGGGCTCGTCTTCAGCTACATGCAGGGCATCTTCCACGAGTACTACACCGTCGCCCTGGCCCCCTTCGTGGCCGCGCTCGTCGGCATGGGCATCGCCGTCCTGTGGGAGGAGCGGGGCAGCCGGGCCGCCTCCCTCACCCTGGCCGGGACCCTCGCCATCACGTCGTACTGGGCGTTCGTGCTGCTCGGGCGCTCCGCCGGGTACGTGCCGTGGTTGCGCTGGGGGCTGCCGGCCCTGGGACTCGGCAGCGCACTCCTGCTGCCGTTCGCCGCGCGGCTGGGCCGCCGTGCCGCACTCGGTGTGGCGGCAGTCGGCTTGGCCGCGGCGCTGGCCGGACCCCTCGCGTACAGCCTGACCACCGTGACCACGCCGCACACGGGGTCGATCGTCACGGCCGGTCCCGCGGTCGCGGGCGGCCGGGGCGGCCCGGGCGGCGGCGGCATGCGCAACTTCGAGATGCGGGGCGGGGGCGCGATGCCCGGTGGCGGCGCCGCACCGCAGGGCATGCCCCCGGGCGGTGGCCCGCAGGGCGGCCGGTCTCCCGGCGGCCAGGCCCCGGGCGGCCAGGCTCCCGGCGGCAACCAGGCCGCCGACGGCGGCGGGACCGAGCGGACCGGTGGCGGTCCGGGCGGCGGTGCCGGCGGTGGCGCGATGGGCGGTCTGCTCGGCGGGACGAAGACCAGCGCCGAGGCGACGGCCGCGCTGCGCGCCGACGCCGCGAAGTACACGTGGGCGGCAGCCGCCATCGGCTCGCAGAACGCGGCGAGTTACCAGCTGGCGTCGGAGAAGCCGGTGATGGCGATCGGCGGCTTCAACGGCAGCGACCCCTCCCCGACGCTGGAGCAGTTCAAGGCGTACGTGGAGGCCGGAAAGATCCACTACTTCATCGGCCAGAGCAGTGCCCAGAGCAGTGCCCAGAGCAGTACTCAGAGCAGTACTCAGAGCGGTGCCCAGAGCAGCGCGGGAGCCGGTGGCACGGCGGACGGCACGGGCGAGACCGCCACCCCGGCCCGGGGCGGCGGCGGTCCCGGCGGGGGCGTCAGCAGCACCATCGAGAGCTGGGTCAAGGCCACGTTCACGGCCTCCACGGTCGGCGGAGCCACCTTCTACGACCTCACGGCGCCGACGTCCGGGCTGTCCTGACCCACGGGACCCCCGGGTCCCCGGGCCCCCGGACCACCCGGTCCACCCGTCGGGCCCTGTCGGGGCGCCCGAGCACCTCCGGCGCTCGGGGGCCCTTCCGCCTTGCGACGCACGCCACCGGACACCGCGCATCACCGGCGCGCCGTTGACGACAGGACCTAGCATCAAGGGGGCGGACCGGGCATTCCGGGCTGATCCCGTTGTCGTGAGGAGGGTGCCTCTATGGTGACCGCGGCCGATCCCGGCAAGCCCCGGACCAGTGTCTGGCTGGCCGCGCGGCCCGCCGCACCCGCCAGGCGGCGCAGCGAGGCCCCCTCCGGGCTCGACCGGGAGCGGATCACCGCCGAGGCGGTGCGGCTGCTCGACGTCGACGGACTGGCCCGGTTCTCCATGCGCCGGCTCGCCGCCGGGCTCGGGGTGACCGCGATGTCCCTGTACTGGTACGTGGACACCAAGCACGATCTGCTCGAACTCGCCCTGGACAGTGCCCTGGGCGAGCTCGCCCGGCCGCCCGGGGCGCCCGGGGAGGGGTGGCCCGGCCGGCTGCGGGCGCTGGCACGCGGCTACCGGGGACTGCTGGCCGACCACCCGTGGGTGGCACCGCTCACCGCCGCGTATCCGAACATCGGCCCGCATGCGCGGGCCTTCGACACCGTCCTGCAGCGGCTGCTGGACGCCACCGGCCTGACGGATCCCGCCCGGACCGGCGCCCATCTGGCCGTCTCGCAGTTCCTGCACGGCTGCTGCGGCACGGTCCGGCGGCCGCCCGACGGGGAGTTCTGCCTCGCGCTCGACGTCCTGATCGCCGGCATCGAGGCACACGCCCGGCGCGGCCGGCCCGCCGGACCGGCCGCGCCCGCAGCCCCGTAGAACGCCCCGTTGAGTGCCCCGGGAGGGCTACTCGGCCGCCGCTGAGGTGGTCCCGGCAGCGGTCGGGGCGTGGGCCGCCGGCTTCGACTTCAGGGCGACCTCCTTGATGAACACCACCAGCACCAGCGCGAGGAGCGCGGTGGGGGCGGCGTAGAGGAAGACGTCGCCGACGCCGTGCCCGTACGCGCTCTCGACGACCTCGCGGAACGGTGCGGGCAGCTTGGCGAGGTCGGGGATCCCGCCTCCGGCGGTGCCGCCGTGGCCCATGGCCGCGGCCTTCGGGCCGAGTGCGGCGAGCCCGTCCTGGACGTAGTGGGTGACCCGGTTGGCCATGACCGCGCCGAGTGCGGAGACGCCCATCGCGCCGCCGAGGGAGCGGAAGAACGTGACGACCGAACTGGCCGCGCCCAGGTCCTCGGGGGCCACCTGGTTCTGGGCGGCGAGGACGAGGTTCTGCATCATCATGCCGAGACCGAGGCCGGTCAGCGCCATGAAGATCGCGATGTGCCAGTACGCGGTGTCGTACCGCAGGGTGCCCAGCAGGCCGAGGCCCGGCCGTCAGGAGCACGCCGCCGGAGACGAGCCAGGCCTTCCACTTTCCGGTCTTGGTGATCACCTGACCGGAAACGGTGGAGGAGACGAAGAGCCCGCCGATCATCGGAATCGTGAGGATTCCGGACATCGTGGGGGACTCGCCACGGGCCAACTGGAAGAACTGGCTGAAAAAGACCGTCCCCGAGAACATCGCGATGCCGACGAAGAGCGAGGCCGCCGAGGCCAGGCTGATGGTCTTGTTGCGGAAGAGGCGCAGCGGAATGATCGGGTCGCTCGCCCTGGACTCGACGAGGACGAAGAGCAGGCCGAGGGCGAGCGCGCCGCCGGTCATCGCCCAGGTCTGCCAGGAGATCCAGGCGTACGAGCTGCCGGCCTGGGTCACCCAGATCAGCAGCAGCGAGACGGCGCCGCTGATCAGGAAGGCGCCGAGCCAGTCGACCTTGACCTCGCGCCGCACGACGGGCAGGTGCAGGGTCCGCTGGAGCACGACCAGCGCGATGATCGCGAACGGGACGCCGACGTAGAAGCACCAGCGCCAGCCCAGCCAGCTGGTGTCGGTGATGACCCCGCCGAGCAGCGGACCGCCGACGGTGGCGACGGCGAAGACCGCGCCGAGGTAGCCGCTGTACCGGCCGCGCTCGCGCGGGGAGATCATGGCGGCCATCACGATCTGGGCGAGGGCGGAGAGGCCGCCGACGCCGATGCCCTGGACCACGCGGCAGGCGATGAGCATGCCGGTGTTCTGGGACATGCCCGCGACCATCGAGCCGAGGACGTAGATCACCAGGGATATCTGGACCAGCAGCTTCTTGCTGAAGAGGTCGGAGAGCTTGCCCCACAGCGGGGTCGCCGCCGTCATCGAGAGCAGGGCGGCGGTGACCACCCAGGTGTACGAGGACTGCGTGCCGCCGAGGTCGCCGATGATCTGGGGCAGGGCGTTGGAGACGATCGTGGACGACAGGATCGCCACGAACATGCCGAGCATCAGCCCGGAGAGCGCCTTCATGATCTGCGGGTGGGTCATGGGCGTGCTGTCGGACGTGGTCTCCGACCGGCCGCCTCCCCGCACACCGGTGGGTGTGGTCGTAGCCATGTGTTTCCTTCGGTACTAGAAGCTCGATCGGAGTCGGGCCAGCAGGGTGTTCAGGTGGTCGATGTCCGCGTCGGACCAGTCGGCCAGGGCCTTCTCCAGCGCGGTGGTGTGGCGGGCGCCGAGCTCGGTGAGGAGCGTGCGGCCGGCCGGGGTGAGGCGCAGGATCCGGCAGCGGGCGTCGCCGGGGTCGGTGTCGCGGGTGATCCAGCTGCGGTCGGCGGTGTGCGCGACGTGCCGGCTGGTCACGGAGATGTCGATGGCCAGGTACTCGGAGAGGCGGCCGAGCCGCATCTCGCCGTGCCGGTCGAGCACGGTGAGGACGGCCGCCGGGCCGGGCGGGCAGTCGGCGGGCAGGGTGCGGGCGAGGTCGCGCCGGACGGCGCCGATGCCGGTGAGCTGGCGGGCCAGTTCCGCGTAGCGGGTGGCGGGTGGGGCGGGTGGGGTCAGCGGGCCCGGTGCGGTCGGTGTGGTCATGCGGTGGCCTCCCTCCGAATGTCGTTGCTTCGGGCAACCATAGAAGCGGATGGTTGTTACAGGCAAATGAATCGGGGGACCGGGCGGTAAAGGAATCGGAAAACCCGCTAGGGTCCTGCGCATGGCTGCGAATCACAACTCGAACCACAACTCACCGGCCCCCGAGGGTGACTACGACCCCGCGGGCAGCACCCAGATGTTCCGGGCGTTCGTCGACGAGCCGGTTCCGGCCCCGGCCGTGCCGGGGTCGCGGATGCAGAACCGCGCCGCGCGCAAGTCCGGACCGGGCGCGGGCGTGTGGGTGGGCCTCGGCGTCGGCCTGGTGGTCCTGATCGCCGTGGTGGCCTGGCTCGCGCTCTGACGCCGGGCCGGCCGCCCGGGCGTCAGCTCCAGGTGGCCGTGACCTTCCGGGTCTCGATGCGCATGCCCAGGGGGACGCGCCAGGACTCGACGCAGACCTCATAGGTCTGCGTCTTCGTCGTGTTGCCCGCTATCGGGGCCGGCAGTGGCTGGGTCGAGGTGATCGTGGCCCAGTCGATGCCCAGGGCGCCGATGATGTGCGTCGCGAAGCTGACCGTTCCCGAACGGGCCGCCGTGCCACCGGTGTTGGTGAACGACACCGTGACCTTCTCGCACCAGCGGTCGGCCGCCGCGCTACGGGTGGGCGCGCCGACGCTCAGCTTCGCCGCCGTGGCCGCGGGCAGCGAGGGCGCGGTCGTACCCGGCTTCGCGGACGGCGCCGGTCCCGTGCCCGGGGTGCCGCCCGGGGTGCCGGGGGACGCCGTGCCGGGGGACGCCGTGCCGGGCGCGCCCGCGGAAGGGCCGCCGGAGCCGCCGCGACCGGTGGCCGCCGTCCCGCCCGGGGGCTGGGACCCCGGGGCGCCGGGCGACGTACCCGCGGGAGACTCGGAAGAGGCCGAGGAGGCTGACGAGCCGCCCGCGGCCTGCGGCAGAGGCTGGAACTCGACCCCGCCTTGCGGTGCGACATTCGCGCCGGCGCCCCGCTCGGAGCCCGGGCCCACCGCGCCCACGGCCACGTAGCCCTCGCGCGCCGGGCCGCCGCAGCCGGTCAGGGCGGCGGCGGCAGCCGTGGCGCACAGGATGAGCAGGGCGGCTGACCGGGATGCCTTTCGCATCCCGGCAGTTTTCCTGACGTGCCGTCAATTGGGAAGCCAAGGCGACCGATTGACGGGCCGGCTATTCGCCGATTAGGCCGACGCGGAGCTGCGCGAGCGTGCGCGTGAGCAGCCGGGAGACGTGCATCTGGGAGATGCCGACCTCCTCGCCGATCTGCGACTGCGTCATGTTCGCGAAGAACCGCAGCATGATGATCTGGCGTTCCCGGGGCGGGAGTTTGGCCAGCAGCGGCTTGAGCGACTCGCGGTACTCGACGCCCTCCAGCGCGGTGTCCTCGTACCCGAGCCGGTCCGCGAGCGAGCCCTCGCCGCCCTCGTCCTCGGGAGAGGGCGAGTCGAGCGAGGAGGCGGTGTAGGCGTTGCCGACGGCGAGGCCGTCGACGACGTCCTCCTCCGAGACACCGAGCACGGCGGCGAGCTCCGGCACGGTCGGTGAGCGGTCGAGCTTCTGGGCGAGCTCGTCGCTGGCCTTGGTGAGGGCGAGGCGCAGCTCCTGGAGCCGGCGCGGGACGCGCACGGACCAGGAGGTGTCCCTAAAGAATCGTTTGATCTCGCCCACGACCGTCGGCATCGCGAAGGTCGGGAACTCCACGCCGCGTTCGCAGTCGAACCGGTCGATCGCCTTGATCAGGCCGATCGTGCCGACCTGGACGATGTCCTCCATCGGCTCGTTGCGGCTGCGGAAGCGCGCCGCCGCGTACCGCACGAGCGGGAGGTTCAGCTCGATCAGGGTGTCGCGTACGTACACCCGTTCGGGGCTGTCCTCGTCGAGGGCGGCGAGTCGGTGGAAGAGGGAGCGGGAGAGGGTGCGGGTATCGATCCGGGTGTCGATGGCTTCCGAGCGGTGGGACACTGCCGGCATTTCACGCTGCTTGACGAGCGTGAGCACCTTGGAGCTGCCCTGGTCTACGGACATGCCACCCCCTTGAGGTCGCGGACGGTCGCGCTTCTCTGCGCGCCCGTCGGAGGAACGCAGCCTCCACCTGAATACCGGAGGCGGGGCTGCGGCAAACGCGGTTCCAGCAGAATGTCACATGTCGGCAACACGCTGTAGCGCCATGTCGACATGTATCTCCAGCGACAGAACGCGAATGGGCTGCTCTAGGGCGGAATACCACCGGTCTGTCAGGAAACGCGGAGAATGATCTCCACCCGATCCGGTTAAGCCTCGATCCTGTTTGCGGATCGCAGCCGGGCGAAGCTCCTGGCGAGCAGCCGTGAGACGTGCATCTGGGAGACGCCGAGCTCGGCGCTGATCTGTGACTGCGTCAGGTTGTTGTAGTACCGCAGGAGGAGGATCCGCTGCTCGCGCTCGGGCAGTTGTACGAGGAGGTGGCGTACGAGGTCGCGGTGCTCGACGCCGGCCAGCTCGGGATCCTCGTAGCCGAGGCGGTCGAGCAGCCCGGGGAGCCCGTCGCCCTCCTGGGCGGCCTCCAGGGAGGTCGCGTGGTAGCTGCGGCCGGCCTCGATGCAGGAGAGCACCTCGTCCTCGCTGATGCGCAGCCGCTCGGCGATCTCCGGGGTGGTCGGGGTGCGGCCGTGCAGCGTGGTGAGGTCCTCGGTGGCGGCGTTGACCTGCACCCACAGCTCGTGGAGGCGGCGCGGGACGTGGACGGTGCGGACGTTGTCGCGGAAGTACCGCTTGATCTCGCCCACGACGGTCGGCATCGCGAAGGTGGGGAACTGCACCCCGCGCTCGGGGTCGAAGCGGTCGATCGCGTTGATCAGGCCGATCGTGCCGACCTGGATCACGTCCTCCATCGGCTCGTTGCGGCTGCGGAAGCGCGCGGCCGCGTACCGGACGAGCGGGATGTTGGCCTCGATGAGGGCTCCGCGCACCCGGGTGTGCTCGCTGGTGCCCGGCTGCAGGTCCTTCAGCTGCCCGAACAGCACCTGGGTGAGGGCCCGGGTGTCCGCGCCCCGGCTCGGCGGCCTCGGGGCGGGCGGAGGCCCTTCCGGGGGCTCCTGCTGGGGCGGTACGTGGGACTCCTGCTGCGGGGCCTGCTGCGGGGCTTGCGGCTGCGCCTGCTGCGGGTCCTGAGGCTGCGCCTGGTGAGGTGCCTGAGGCTGCGCCTGGTGAGGCGTCTGGTGCTGCTGCGCCTGCGGCGGGGCCTGGTGCGGCTCCTGCGGGTGCCCCTGCTGCGGACGCCCTGGCTGCGGGTGCCCCTGCTGAGGCCGCTCCTTCGGGTGCTCCTGCTGAGGCCGCTCCTTCGGGTGCTCCTGCTGCGGGTCCTGCTGGGGTGGCACCTGAGGCGCAGTACTGGCCGGCACTGTCACGCCACCCCTTCGCATCACGTCATGGACTCATCTGTCAAAAGCGGTCATAGCATCACAAGAGATGTGCACTGTGTGCAAGCACCGTATAACCACGTGTTGAAGGCAAGTTGGGCATATAGGTAGATCTCGCCCATCCATGGGGACGCAAAAAGCCCCCCACCCGTCGGAGTGGGGGGCCGGGGAGTCCGGAAACCGCTTCAGCGTACGGGTTCAGCGCACCAGTTCGGTCATGAACTCGCCGATCGCCGTCGCGGCATCCGAGATTCCTTGGAAGCCTATTTGGACCATATCGGCGGCTTTTTTGGGCTGAGTGATGATGACGAAGAGGACGAAGACGACGAGGGCGCCCGAGATCAGCTTCTTGGTTTCCATGTGGGCGTCGGCCTCTCCAACCGGTCCTGCGGGTCGGTGGAGTCTAACCGGTCGTGTTCGAACCCTCACCTGCCCTTTAAGGACCAATGACCCGGCGGTCCGGGCCCTTTGCCGGTGTGCCGAGGGCCCGGGAGGGCGCAGGATTGAACACGTGCCCACCGGTTCTGGCAGGAAATCGGTGAGCGAGGGACAGGACCTCACTGCGGGGTCCGAGCCGCAAGCTTCCCCCCTGACTGCGGCTTGGACTGGCAGGTCCCGTCCTCGTCGGGGGAAGTGGCTTGTCCCCCCGATGCCACTTCCCCCGTCCCAACCGTCGAAGGTCCCGACTCCGGTCGGGGCCTTCTTCGCGTTGTCCGCCGGCTCCTCGGGGCCGCTTCCGCTGAGGCCGCTTCTACTCCAGGCCGCCGGCCAGGTCGGTGATCGGCTGGACCGGGGCGATCACGGGCGCGAGCTGGTTCGGCAGCTCCATCAGCTGGTTGAGCTGGTTCAGGCCGCCGCTCACCTGCCCGCCGATCTCCTGCACCGAAGACGGCGTGGCACCCGCCGGCATGCCCGGGGCCGCCGTCGGCAGGTCCGGCAGGGTGAGCGGGGCGATCGGGGCGGCGGAGGCCGCCGGAGCCGCGAGGCCCGCGGCGGCCCCCGCGAGGGCGAAGGCTGCGAGCATGCGCTGGGTCTTGGTCATGCCGTGACAACGGCCGAAGGGGCGGGCGGTCACGCGGTTGTCCCCCGGAGGGCAGACAAGGGAAAACGCCGAGAGCCCCGACCCTTGCGGGGCGGGGCTCTCGATCAGAGCGGTAGCGGTGGGATTTGAACCCACGGATAGCTTGCACCATCACACGCTTTCGAGGCGTGCTCCTTCGGCCGCTCGGACACGCTACCGAGAGAGAGCTTAGCCCAAGGAGACCCGTGCTCTGAAATCCATACCCTCGGAAGTGGCGCCGGTGGAGTCGGTGCTGGAGTCAGGGCTGGAGTCAGAGCTCGCGGAAGAAGTCCGTCAGCTGCCGCGCGCACTCCCCCGCGAGCACGCCCGCGATCACTTCCGGCCGATGGTTGAGCCTGCGGTCGCGCACGAGGTCCCACAGCGACCCCGCCGCGCCCGCCTTCTCGTCGGACGCCCCGTAGACGACCCGGGCCACCCGCGACTGCACGAGCGCGCCCGCGCACATCACGCACGGCTCCAGGGTCACCACGAGGGTGCACCCCGGCAGCCGCCACTCCCCGAGCGCGGCGGCCGCCCGGCGCAGCGCCAGTACCTCGGCGTGCGCCGTGGGGTCGCCGGTCGCCTCGCGCTCGTTGTGCCCGGTGGCCAGGAGCTCGCCGTCCGGGCCGAGCACCACGGCGCCGACCGGCACGTCGCCGGTCGGCACCGCCCGGGCGGCCTCCTGGAGCGCCAGGCGCATCGAGTCCCGCCACGGGTCCCGTACGGGATCGGGTGCGTGCGTGGTGGTTCCGTCAGGCCGGTGCGCGGAGATCACTACCGGACGCCCTCCAATACCTCGGTGGCGCCGAGCGAGTCGGCGATCTCCGAGAGGGCGTCCCCGTCGAGGGTCATCAGTTGTTTGTGGCTCACCCCGAGGTCGTCGAGCAGCCTGGGGTCGCCGAGCGGGCCGGAGGGCACCGGTTCGGCGCCGGCGCGGACGTCGTCGTCCGTGTCGTCCTCCTCCTCGGATTCGTTGTCCGCGTACGAGGCGACGACTTCTTCCTCGCCGTCCTCGGTGCCGTCGAGGTCCAGTTCGTCGAGTTCGTCGTCCTCGTCGTCCTTGCCGAGCAGCTCGTCGGTCAGCATCGAGCCGTACGAGCTGCGGGAGGCGGCGGAGGCGCTGGACACGAAGTAGCGCGGGTCCTCCTCGCCGTCCACGCGGACGACCCCGAACCAGGTGTCCTCCTGTTCGATGAGGGCTACCACCGTGTCGTCGTCGACAGCGGCGGAGCGGGCGAGATCGATCAGATCACTCAGAGACTCGACGTCGTCGAGTTCCAGGTCGCTCGCTTCCCACCCGTCTTCGGTGCGCGCGAGCAGTGCGGCGAAATACACCGTGACTCTCCCACTGGTCATAGGCGTGCCGGTTGGAGGTCCCCCCGGCCGGAGGTGGGTGGGGGGTGGAACGACCGTCGTGCTCGCCGTTTCGTGCCCCGCCCAATCGGCATCGTGGCAGAAACGGAGGCTTTGCGAGAGGTCTTCCGCGCCGTGGCGCTGGCCGCGCGTGTTGTTCGGGGCTCCGGAGGGGCCGGTCGCGCGCGGCCCGGGGCGCTCACCAGCGGAAGGTGCGCATGCGCATTTGCTGGCGCATGCGGGCCGCTCGGGCCCGTCTGGGCTGGACACGGTCGCGCAGTTCCCGGGCCTCGTGCAGGTCGCGGAGGAACTGCGCGCGTCGGGCTCTTCGCTGCGCCGTCGTTTCCGGTGTCTCGTAGTCGTCGTCGGGCATGGGTCACCGCCCCTGGATGGTCCGGTCCGGTCCGCCCCCGCACCCCACCTTCCCCCGGACCGGCCGTTTGATGCCACCCTCGGTCGCGGCTCAGTGCCCGTTCAGTGTCAATTCAGTCGGATTCCGACAAAGAGGGAACGATCGCCACCGGTCCGTGCGCGTGCTGCAGCACGGCGTTCGCGACGGAGCCGATCATCAGGGACCCCACGTGCCGGCGCGGGTGGTGGCGGCCGACGACGACCAGGGCGGCGGAGTTCGAGGTGGCGACGAGGCGTCCCGCCGCGTCCCCGGGCACCGCGGCCTGCTCGACGGGGACCGAGGGGTACTCGGCGCGGAAGGGCGCCAGCCGCTCCGACTGGGAGCGCAGCATCTCCCGCTCGGCCGGCACGGCGTTCTCGTCCTCCCCCACCAGCGCCTCCGGCGGGATCACCGCGAAGGGGCTGTCGATCAGCGTCGTCGGCGAGGGCGGCACGCTGTACGCCGAGACCACCTGCAGGGTCGTGGCCCGCGCGGCGGCCTCCGTGAACGCGAAGCGGAGTACGTCGTCGGGTGTCTCCGAGGCGTGCAGCCCGAGCACGACCCGGCCGGCCGAGGGCTGGGCGGCGACCTCCACGCCGCGGGCCTCGTGCGCGACCACGACCACCGGGCACGGCGCGCTGGTCGCCACGGCGCGGCTGTTCGAGCCGAGCAGCAGCGCGGCGAAGCCGCCCCGGCCGCGCGAGCCCATCACCAGCATCCGGGCGTGCGCCCCGATGCTCCGCAGGGCCTCCGGCACCGAGCCCTCCAGGGACTCGTAGCGGACTTCGGAGGGCAGCGGGCCCCCGGCGGCCAGCAGGGCCCGGATCCGCTCGCTGACGGGGTCGGCGAGATCTTCCGGCTCGGTGGCGTCGTGCAGCGAGGAACGGCGTGCCGCGTACAGCTGGACGCTGTCGGGAAGCACGTGGGCGACGACCAGCCCCGTGCCGTGCCGCACGGCTGCGGCCCTTGCCCACTCCAGGGCCTTGAGGCTGTGTTCGGATCCGTCGACGGCTGCGATCACCATGGGGTGGGTCATCAGTCAATCGTGGTCGGGGTCCGGGCGGGGCGCATCTCCAGGCCTTTCCCGGGCGTGGCCGCGGCTTCGGGCGCGAAGGGGTGGGCACAGCGCGTAGCCTTTTGGGCGTGGGTCGCGTGGTTGCGACCATTTTCGCAGGTAGCGCAGTCGCAGGTCGCAGGTGGACCCGGCAGCTGAGTCTTGGAGGATGTTGTGCGTTTGCAGGTCGTCGATCACCCCTTGGTGGCGCACAAACTCACCACGCTGCGCGACAAGCGCACCGACTCCCCCACCTTCCGCCGCCTCGCCGACGAGCTGGTGACCCTGCTCGCGTACGAGGCCACCCGGGACGTGCGCACGGAGCAGGCCGACATCGTCACCCCGGTCGGCCCGACCACCGGTGTGAAGCTCTCCTACCCGCGCCCGCTGGTCGTACCGATCCTGCGCGCCGGGCTCGGCATGCTCGACGGCATGGTGCGGCTGCTGCCGACCGCCGAGGTGGGCTTCCTGGGGATGGTCCGCAACGAGGAGACCCTGGAGGCCTCCACGTACGCGACGCGCATGCCGGAGGACCTCTCGGGCCGCCAGGTCTACGTGGTGGACCCGATGCTCGCCACCGGCGGCACGCTCGTCGCGGCGATCAGGGAGCTGATCAAGCGCGGCGCGGACGACGTCACCGCGGTGGTGCTGCTGGCCGCGCCCGAGGGCGTCGAGATCATGGAACGCGAGCTGGCGGGCACGCCGGTGACGGTGGTGACGGCCGCGGTCGACGAGCGGCTCAACGAGCACGGCTACATCGTGCCGGGGCTGGGCGACGCGGGCGACCGCATGTACGGCTCGGCCGAGTAGGCCTCGACCGAGCCGGCCTGGGCCGGGTGGCCCTCGACCGAGCAGGCCTGGGCCGGGTGGCCCTCGGATCTTGGCAGAGCTGCGGGCCCGCGCCGTCGAGCGGCCGGGCCCGCGTTTCGTGGATTCAGCCGTTCAGCACTTCTTGGCGGGTGCGGGCTGGGGGTTGGCCAGTACGGCCAGCGCCTTGTCCGCGTCCGCCTTCGGCGTGAGTTCCTTGAAGGCGTCGCCGAGGATCAGGTCGATGTCCGCGCCCTCGCGGGCGTCGGTCTGTTGGGTGGCGCCGGCCAGGTTGGTGCCCAGTACGGAGAAGGCCGCCTTGTCGGTCTTCGGGGAGCCGACCAGTATCCCGGCGTCCGGGACCTTCTTGTCGAAGTCGGCGGGGGCGTTGCCGACCTGGCCGATGACGAAGCCGCGCTTCTTGAGCTCATCGCCGACCGCCTTCGCGAGACCCGCGCGCGGGGTCGCGTTGTAGACGTTGACCGTGATCTGGCCGGGCTGGGGGAGCGCGACCTGTGGTGCCGTGGACGCCGCGACGGCGCCGGCCTTGGGGGCGGGAGTGGCGCAGTCCTTGCCGGCGGCGGCGCTGTTGCGTTTGCCCGTGTCACCGCGGAACACATCGATGAGCTGCATGGCCCCGTAACCGATCAGGGCGAGCCCGACGATCGATCCGAGCACGAGGAGGACGATCCGGCGGCGGCGCCGCGGGCGGGACATGCGGGGGTAAGCCGCTCCCGTGACGCGGTACTTTCCGCCCATGCCAGGGGGTGTGAGCATGCTCATGTGCGCAGCGTAATGCCGACCGCTGCCGATGCCCACTGAATCATCTGTTGATAGGGCAAGCGTGACCCGAAAGGCGCAACCGGGACGCAACCGGCGCCCGGTGGAAGCCCCGCAGCACTCGCTCGGATCCGGCGGCGACGGCGTGTCGGCGGCGCGGCGCGTGGCGCGCGGCGGTCCGGCGGTGTCCCGCGGGTGGTGCGGCGGGTGGGTCAGCCCAGTTCGAGGACGCGCGCGTGCAGGACCTGGCGCTGCTGGAGCGCGGCGCGGACGGCGCGGTGCAGCCCGTCCTCCAGGTAGAGGTCGCCCTGCCACTTCACGACGTGGGCGAACAGGTCGCCGTAGAAGGTCGAGTCCTCGGCGAGCAGCGTTTCGAGATCGAGCTGGCCTTTGGTCGTCACCAGCTGGTCGAGCCGGACCGGGCGCGGGGCGACATCCGCCCACTGCCGGGTGGTTTCCCTGCCGTGGTCGGGATACGGCCGCCTATTTCCGATGCGCTTGAAGATCACACGGAAAGCCTACCGGGCAGGGGCCTGCGGGCGCAGCCTTGCGATGACGGTGCAAAGGTGGCAAATAGCGCTATTTCGGGAGTGATGTATGAGCCAGAGCACCGACCCCGCGTCCCCGGCCGGCCAGATCGCCGCCGGGTACGCCTTCACCGGACCAGCGCTCGATCTGGGTGCCCTGCTCTGGGACGGAGCCTGCCTGCCGGAGCTGCAGATCCGCATCCCGCTGTCGATGCTCAACCGGCACGGACTGGTCGCGGGCGCCACCGGTACGGGCAAGACCAAGACGCTGCAGCTCATCGCCGAACAGCTGTCGGCCAACGGCGTTCCCGTGTTCCTGGCGGACATCAAGGGCGACGTCTCGGGGATCTCCGCGCCCGGCGCGGGCAACGAGAAGATCGAGGAGCGCGCCAAGGACGTGGCCCAGGATTGGGAGGGCACGGGATTTCCCAGCGAGTTCTATTCGCTGGGCGGGATCGGCCCCGGGATCCCGCTGCGGGCCACCGTCACGAGTTTCGGACCCGTCCTGATGTCCAAGGTGCTCCAGCTCAACCAGACGCAGGAACAGTCGCTGGGACTGATCTTCCACTACGCCGACACCAAGGGCCTGGAGCTCATCGACCTCAAGGACCTGCGGGCGGTGGTCGCCTTTCTCGTCTCCGACAAGGGAAAGGCCGAGCTCAAGGGCATCGGCGGACTGTCCACCGTGACCGCCGGGGTGATCCTGCGGGCGCTCACCGCCTTCGAGCAGCAGGGCGCGGCGGAATTCTTCGGGGAACCGGAATTCGACACGAGTGAATTCCTCCGGACGGCGGCGGACGGGCGCGGGCTGGTCTCCGTACTGGAGCTCCCGGCGGTCCAGGACAAACCGCAGCTCTTCTCCACCTTCCTGATGTGGCTGCTGGCCGATCTGTACACCGACCTGCCGGAAGTCGGCGATCTGGAGAAGCCCAAGCTGGTCTTCTTCTTCGACGAGGCGCACCTGCTGTTCAACGGGGCCTCGAAAGCCTTCCTCGAAGCCATCACGCAGACGGTCCGGCTGATCCGGTCCAAGGGCATCGGCGTCTTCTTCGTCACGCAGACCCCGAAGGACGTACCGGGGGACGTGCTGGCGCAGCTCGGCAACCGGGTGCAGCACGCGCTGCGCGCCTTCACCCCGGACGACGCGAAGGCGCTGAAGGCGACGGTGAGGACCTTCCCGAACTCCGCCTACGACCTGGAGGAGCTGCTCACCCAGCTGGGGACGGGCGAGGCGGTGATCACGGTGCTCAGCGAGACGGGCGCGCCGACCCCGGTGGCGGCGACCCGGTTGCGGGCTCCGCAGTCGCTGATGGGTCCGATCGACGCGGCGGCGCTCGACCAGGCCGTGACGTCCTCCCTGCTCTACTCGCGCTACGCGGAGCCCGTCGACCGCGAGTCGGCGTACGAGAAGATCAGCGCCGAGCAGGCGGCGGCGGAGGCGGAAGCCGAAGCGGCGGCGTCCGCCGCGGAGGCCGAGAAGCAGGCGAAGGAAGCGCAGAAGGCCGCGGCGGCTGCCGCCCGGAACGCGCCGAAGCCGGACCCCTCCCTGGCGCAACAGGTGGCGGGCAGCAGCATCTTCCGCTCCCTGGCCAGGTCGATCGGCACCCAGCTGGGCCGCGAGATCTCCCGCTCGATCTTCGGTACGGCCCGCCGCCGCTGACGGCCCGCCGCCGCCGCTGACGGCCCGGCGTAGCGGGCGAGGCCGGGAACCCGTACCCGCGGACGCGCCCGGGCTGCGAGACTCGGAGCATGCGGACCGAACTCACCGATACGACCTCCAGCAAGGTCAACCTGGCCCTGCTCGACGCGCGACGGGCCATCGGGAGCCCGACCATGGGGCTCGTGCTCAACCTCCTCGTCGCCACGGACGAGGAGAACGCCTACGACGCCGTCCGCGCCGCCTCCGAGGCCTCGCGCGAGCACCCCTGCCGGATCATCGCGGTGATCAAGCGCACCGCGCGCGGCCCGCACCGGCTGCGGCAGAACCGGCTCGACGCCGAGCTGCGCGTCGGCTCCGACGCCGGGTCCGGGGAGATCGTGCTGCTGCGGCTGCACGGGTCGCTCGCCGAGCACGCGGGTTCCGTGGTGCTCCCGCTGCTGGTGCCGGACGCCCCGGTGGTGGCGTGGTGGCCGGCCGACGCGCCGGACGCGCCCGCCCTGGATCCGCTGGGCGCCCTCGCGCAGCGGCGGATCACGGACGCCGAGGCGGCCGTCGACCCGGTCGAGGCGCTCGACGTACGGGCCGGCTCCTACGCGCCCGGGGACACCGACCTGGCCTGGACCCGCCTGACGCCCTGGCGGTCCCTGCTCGCCGCCGCCCTGGACCAGAAGCCGCTCCCGGTGACGGGCGCGGCGGTGGAGAGCGAGCCCGGCAACGCGAGCGCCGAGCTGCTGGCCCGCTGGCTGGAGGACCGGCTCGGCGTGCCCGTGGCGCGGGTGGCCACCGACGGCCCGGTCATCACCCGGGTCCGGCTGGAGACCACGGGCGGCGAGATACGGGTGGACCGCCCGGACGGTGTCCTGGCCACGCTGCTCCTGCCGGGCAGCCCCGACCGCAAGGTGGCGCTGAAGATCCGCAGCAGCGCCGAGCTCATCGCGGAGGAGCTGCGACGGCTCGACGCCGATGAGATCTACGCTTCGGCGCTGCGCTTCAGGCGGCCGGCCCAGACGTCGCTCTCCGCGTAGTGGTTGTCGTAGACGGGCTGGCTGTCGATGATGTCCTGCACCGTGGCCTCGCCGGCCCGGACCCGGCCGAGCAGCCGGTAGTAGTCGAAGCGGGCCATGCCCGGGGTGAAGCCGACGAAGACCTCGGCCGTGCTGTCCGCGGCCGGGGCGAAGGCGTGCTTCACACCGGGCGGCACGGCGAGGAAGTCGCCCTTGACGAGGGTGTGTATCTCGTCGCCCACGAGGACGTCCAGCCGCCCGTCCGTGACGTGGAAGAACTCGGTCGCCTTGGTGTGGAAGTGCACCGGGGCGCCGGCCGCGCCGACCTCGAAGCTCGCCGTGTTGCAGGTGAGCTCGGGGGTGTCGGTGAGCAGCGTGATGAGGCTGCCGGGCGCGTCGGAGATGGTCTCGGCAGTGGCGGCGCGGGTCAGGTTCTCAGTCATGATCATGAGCTTAGGCGACGGGTCTGACAATCCCCGGGGCGCTCGTCCGAACGGTCAATTCCGCTTGTCGGGAGCCCCCTTCGCCGCCTTCGCCGCCGCCTTGGCCTCCTGTTTGTGCGCCCGCACCTTGGCCAGCGACTCCGGCCCGGTGATGTCGGCCGCCGACCGGTAGACGTTCGCCGGCCCGTAGCCGCCGGCCGCCTCCCGCCAGCCCTGGGGCCGCACCCCGAACCGCTTGCCCAGCAGCGCCAGGAAGATCTGCGCCTTCTGCTCCCCGAAGCCGGGCAGCGCCTTGAGCCGCCCGAGGAGCTCGGCGCCCGTCGCCACGTCGGCCCACACGGCCGCCGCGTCCCCTTCGTAGTGCTCCACCAGGTACGCGCACAGCTGCTGCACCCGCTTCGCCATCGACCCCGGGTAGCGGTGCACGGCCGGCTTCTCGGAGAGCAGCGCGGCGAAGGCCTCGGGGCCGTAGGCGGCGATCGCGTGCGCGTCGAGGTCGTCGGAGCCCAGCCGGCGGGCGATCGTGTACGGCCCCGAGAACGCCCACTCCATCGGAACCTGCTGGTCCAGCAGCATCCCGACGAGCGCGGCGAGCGGGCTGCGGCCGAGCAGCTCGTCGGCCTCCGGCTGCTGGGCCAGCCGGATGACGACGCCCGTGTCCTTGTCCTTGTCCATGCCTCCAGGGTCCCGCGCGGCGGCGCTCCCCGCGCGGTTGTCAGACCCCGCCCCTAGCGTGAGAACCGACAGATACGGCGACACAGGAGTCGATCGATCATGGCTGAGTTCCCGGAAGGCGCACCCTGCTGGGTGGACGCGATGTTCTCCGACGTGGAGGGCGCGAAGACCTTCTACGGTGATGTGCTGGGCTGGACGTTCGGAGAGGCCAGCAGCGAGTACGGCAACTACACGCGGGCCTACTCCGGCGGCAAGGCCGTCGCGGCCGTCGTCCCGCCGATGCCGGGCGCGGACGCGCCTTCGCAGTGGTGCCTCTACTTCGCCTCGGCGGACGCGGCGGCCACGGCCGAGAAGATCAAGTCGGTCGGCGGCGAGCTGCTGATGGAGCCGATGCAGGTCGGCACCTTCGGCACGATGGCGATCGCCAAGGAGCCGAGCGGCGCGGTCTTCGGCGTCTGGCAGCCGGGTGAGCACAAGGGCTTCGAGAAGACCGGCGAGAACGGTGCGTACGCGTGGGCGGAGGTCTTCACGCGGGACCCGGACAAGGCCGACGGGTTCCTGCCGAAGGTCTTCCCGTACGAGTCCCAGCAGATGGAGGCCGGGGACGACCCGGAGATGGCCGGCATGGACTTCAAGGTCTTCAGCCTGGGCGGCAGGGAGAACCCGGTCCTCGGCCGGATGAAGATGGGCGACGAGTTCCCGCCGGAGATCCCGTCCTACATCCAGATCTACTTCGGCGTCCCGGACTGCGACGAGGCGGTCGAGAAGACCAAGGCACACGGCGGCAAGCTGCACTTCGGCCCGATGGACAGCCCGTTCGGCCGCTTCGCGGCGGTGACGGACCCCCAGGGTGCGGCGTTCGCGGTGATCGACATGTCGAAGACGGTGGGCGAGATGCCGAAGTTCGCGTAGCGGTGGCTTGACCGTCCGACGGGCGGGCGGGGTTCCGGGACCCTCCCGGAGCCCTGCTCGGACGCGGTCCGGGAGCTCAGGAGCGTGGGGCTGAGGCTTCCAGGGCGGTCTGCGAGCGGGCGTAGGAGCCACCTGCGTCACCCGGGTCGGCGGCCGGCTTAGGCCGGGCTTAGCCTTGATCCACCGACTGGA
>NZ_JAGGOT010000054.1 GCF_018614195.1 Streptomyces sp. ISL-43 | reverse complement strand
CGAGCTCACAGGCATCACAGACGGATCGGTTTCGGCCGGAACGAACCCCACCAGCATCCTGGACCAGCAACAGGCCCCGTCAGAGCGGACAGAAGCACCCCCAGCGCGCGCCACGGGATTTACCACGCCCCCGGCGCGCACCGAAGGTGCGCTGGATCGCTGACCTGCGATAACGGAATCGTCTCCACCTGTTTCGCCCAGTGCTCCGGTGCCGGGGGCCGTCACAGGAACCGGCTACGCGCCCAGGTGCTCCAGCGGCCCCGCCGGATAGGGGGTCTCCGCCGGGAGGAGGGCGCTCGCCGCCTCCGGTTCCCCGGAGCGGAGCAGGCCGTGGATCTCCCGGACCAGCGGCGTCACATCGCGGATGGAGACCGTCCACTCGTCGGCGTACGCCCGCGAGGCCGGTCCGGCCAGGCCGAGTTGGAGCGAGCGGTGGGGCAGCGGGTTCAGGTGCAGGTCGCGCTCCGGGTCCCATTGGACGCGGGCGGGGGCGGTCCGCAGCGCCTGCCTCCAGGCCGCCCGGTCGGGGTGCACGGCGGGGGAGTAGTGGGACAGGCAGGCGTCGCGCAGCGCGCGGTCGAAGCCGGCGCGGGTGATCTCGACGGCCAGCACGGTCTCCTGGTCGGCCTTGGTGGCCCAGCCGCAGCGGTACATCATCCACAGGAACGACGGCTTGACCCACGTCATCCGCTCCCGCTTCCAGGCGGGCGGGAAGCGCCCGTCCCGGGCGGCGGGGAGTCCCAGCCGGGGGCTGTACGCCTGGTACACCGTGAGGGTGTCGGTGGTGTGGGACGCGCGGATCCGGTGCCGGGGGACCTCGGTCGGGGTCTCGGCCCGGACTGCGGTCGGGATGTCGGACATGGCCCCAGGGTGCGGGGCCGGACACCCGCCCGGCGAGCGGTTTTCCTCGCGGCCTCCCCGACCGAGGGCCGTCCCGTAGTCCCCGGCGGGCGCGGGGATTACGGGACCGCCCTCAGACCTGGTCCTCCGCCAGTTCCGCGACCCCGGTGATCCGGTGCAGCGCGTACGTCCGTACCTCGTCCGCCGTGTGGTCGTACCCGGTGACGAAGCCGCCCTCCACCCGCACCGGCGCGATGACCCGCTGGCTCGCGGCCCCGTCGGCGTTGACGTAGCCGATCCATACCGCCGACCCGGTCAGCGCGGCCGCCTGCACCGTCGCCAGGGTCTCCGCCGCGCTGGTGCGCGGGAGCGCGCCCGGTCCGCCGGAGGACGCCCCGGAGGACGCCCCGGAGGACGCCCCGGAGGGCTCCTTGCGGACCGCCGTCGCCGCCATGTCGCCCGCGCGGATCGCCCGTACGGCGGCCCCCAGCAGCGTCGCGTCCGGCACCGGAGGCCCGTCCGGGACCGGGGCGGGAGCCGAGCGGGCGGGGGTGCGGTGCGCGTCGGCGCGGCCGACGACGACGTCTCCGGTACGGGACTCCGCGGCCGGTGCGTACCCCATGGCCCGCAACGTGTCGAGCAGCGCGGTCGGGTCGGCCTGCGCGGCCAGCACGGTGGGCGCCAGGCGGCGCAGGCCCATGCCCGCCGAGCGCTTGTCGGCCAGGATCTCGTTGAGCATGCCGTCGTCGTCGCAGCGCACGTAGGAGGAGGCCGCGCCGACCCGCAGGTGGCCGTGGCGCCGGGCCACGTCGTCGATCAGGTAGGACAGCGGCTGCGGCACCGGGGTGCGGCTGTGCTCGGTGAGGAAGGCCTGCAGGTCGACGGCCGTGTGGCCGGCGTCCAGGGCGCGGCGCACCGACCCGGGCGTGAAGCGGTACACCGTCGCCCCGCCCTTGGACTCCACGTCGGCCAGGACCGCCAGGACGTCGGCGAGCGCCCGGCGCAGCGGCCCCGGGGCCACCGCCGTCAGGTCGGCCTGGAGCAGTACGTGGTCCACGGGCTCGGGCAGCAGCGGCGCGAGCAGCGGTGCCGGGTCCCGGCCCTCCAGCAGGGCGCGGCCGTGCGCGGCGAGCGCGCCCCGGCCGGTGACGCCGAGGACCTCGGCCTCGGTCAGCGTCCAGTGCGCGAGGCGGGCGCGCAGCTCGCTCGTCCCGCGCACCGGGCGCTCCCACGTCAGCCGGGTGAAGAGCGCGGCCGGGTCCGGGGAGCCGCCCTCGGGCAGGGCGCCGATCAGGTGCAGGACGCGGCGGCGCACCTCGGGGGCGGCCGATCGGTCCAGTTCCGGGCCGAGCGCCGACAGGGTGCGGCCCTTCGCGTCCTGTTCGCCGACCAGGCCGGCGGTCCGGGTGGCAGCCAGCCAGGCGGCCGCCAGTACCGACCAGCGCTCGGCGGGCGGGAGTTCGCACCAGTCGTCGAAGGCGGGGGTCGGCGCGTACCGCTCGTCCGCCTCGCTGTCACTGGCCAGCAGCCCCGCCGCGTAGGCGAGTTCGACCCAGAACGCCGCCGACGGCTCGGTGGTGTCCAACTGGGCCGCGGCCCGCTTCAGGTCCCGTACGGAGAGCCCGCCCGCCCGGAGCACGGCAGGACCGGCGTACTCCCAGGACTTCACCAGCTCCTCCACGGTCGACAGCGCGGCCAGCGCCTGACCGGCCGCGTTCGCGTCCACAAGCTGTGGACGGTGCTCGCGGTGCGCGGCAACGGCCGGGGGCAGCGGCTCCGTCACCCGGTGCGCGAGCCCGCCGCGCAGGTGCAGCGCCACCTCGCGCGGCAGCAGTACCGTCCGCGCCGACGCCGGCAGCAGCAGACCCCGGTCGCGCAGCCAGCGCACCGGAGGCGTCGGATTCGGGGTCACCTCCCCGTACGGCGGACCCCACACGAGCCGCCCGAGTACCTGGTGGGCCTCCGCCGGAGCCTCGTCGAGCAGCGCCGACATCCGGGCCGGGTCCGTGAACAGGCCCGTCAGCGCGGTCACCGCCGACACCGGGTCGTGCGTCGCGGACAGTCCTACGGCCGACACGATCTCCTGGATCCGGGTCGGGGACATGCCGGCGGTGGCCTCGGCGACGGTCGGGCCGAGCCCGGTGGCGGAGGGCCGGGACGCGGAGGGCGCGAGCAGCTCGCGGGCCGTGCGCACCAGGCGCAGCCGCTGCTCGTCGCCCCATACGAGGGCCTGTTCGCGCAGGGTCGCCAGCGCCCGGGGCAGCTCGGCGCGGGCCCCGTTGTCCGCGCCGGACGTCGTACCGGTGTCGCCCGCGAGCAGCGACTCCAGCACCGGATACGGGCACGGTTCCGGGGCCACCGCGAGGGCTTCGGCGCACTGCAGGGCGAACCGGTCGAGGCGGTCCAGCGCACGCACCACCGAGGCCCGGGTCCCGGCCCGCGTCGCCAGCTGCGTCACGTCCCCGGGCACCGGGCTCAGCAGATCCGGACGGGCGTGCAGCAGGGCGGCCAGTCCCGCGTCGTCACGGGCGCGCAGCGCTTCGGCGAGGGAGCGCGGAGCGCTTCCCGCGGTGCTCGGGTCAGGCACGGTCGTCGCCTCCTGGTCGCGTCGGCCGGTCAGTCGGCCGGTCCCCATCCGGTCAACGGTATCCGCTGCGCCCTCGGCAGCTCCACGGGCGCACGCGCTACCTTCGCATCAGGCGGTACGGGAGGAGCCGGGGCGTGGGCATCGAGAGCGACCATCTGGTCTACGAATATCTGAGCCGGGTCGGGGACTTGGCGCAGCGCCGGCAGCTGCCGTCCGGGGACCGGATGCGGCTGGTGTCGGGGCTGCGGGACGAAATCGACCGGCGGCGGGCGAAGTACGAGCCCGAGACACCGGCGGCGGTACGGCGCATCCTGGAGCGGATCGGCACGCCGGAGGAGGTCGTCGGCACGCTGTCGGCGGCGGGCGCGCCGCCGCCCGCCGAGCAGACGCCCGCCGTGCCGGCGCAGCGGGGGGCCGCGCCGCCGCATCTGGCCGGGATCGACGAACTGGGCAAGGGCGAGGTGATGGAGCCCGACTGGTGGCGGGTCGCGCCGGACTCCTCGGTGGAGGGCTTCGCGGGTGGGATCGAGATCCCGGAGCTGTTCAAGGACCCGGAGCGTGCCGAGGTCGCGAAGGCCGACGCCGGTGCGGCCGCGGAGGAACCGGCGGAGCGGCGGACGCTCCTGGGGTTCCTGCGGGAGCGGCGGCGGGCGAAGGCGGCGGCGAAGGCCGGGGCGGCGGCCGTAGGGGACGCCCCGGCGGCCCCGAGGCCGAAGCCGCACGCGTTCCTGCTGCTCGCGGCGGTCGCGCTGGTCGCGGGCGCGGTCTCCGGGTACTGGCTGCTGCTGGCCGCGGGCTGGCTGCTCGCGTACGCCTCCCGCGTACTGGGTCCTGCGGAGCGCAAGTGGGTCGTCTTCGGGCTGCCGGGGGCGGTGTTCGCCTCGGCGGTGGTGTGGCTGTGGGGGCGGCTGAACGGGCGGTGGGGTTCCCCGCTGACGGACGAGGGGGTGGGCGGGGTCTTCCACGACATGCTCCCGTGGCTCGCGCGGGCGGCTGCGCTGGCCTCCGCGCTGTACCTCTTCTGGCGCTCGCGCCGCCGCGGCCTTCCTCCTTCCTGACGCGCCCCTCGCGCGGCTCGGCCCTGGCGGGCCCTGCCTTCCTGACGCGCCCCTCGCGCGGCTCGGCCCTGGCGTGCCTCCCCGGCCCCGGGCCGCTGCGCCGGACTCCGTCCGTCGGGGTCTGGGCGGGGGTGTCGCCGCCACCGTCCGGCGCGGGGGCCGGTGGGCGGGTGCGGGTGGTCTGCCCTGCGGGGCGTGTCCCCTGCCTTCCCCCGGACACGTTCCCGTTCCGCGCGCCCGGCTCGGCACAATGGCCGTATGAGCTCCGAAACGCTGCTGACCGTCGGATTCGACCTCGACATGACCCTCATCGACTCGCGGCCGGGCATCAGGGCCGCCTACCAGGCGCTTTCGGCCGAGACGGGCACGTTCATCGACGCGGACGCGGCCGTCACGCGCCTCGGTCCGCCGCTGGACGAGGAGCTCGCGTACTGGTTCGCGGAGGCGGAGATCCCCGCCATGGCCGACCGCTACCGGGAGATCTATCCCACACACGCCATCGAGCCGACCCCGGCGATGCCCGGTGCCCGCGAGGCGATCGAGGCGGTCCAGGCGCTCGGCGGCCGCGCGATCGTCGTCACCGCCAAGCACGAGCCCAACGCCCGCCTGCACCTGGCCCACCTGGGCATCGAGCCGGACGCGGTCGTCGGCTGGCTGTGGGCGGAGGCCAAGGCGGGCGCCCTGCGCGAGTACGGCGCCCAGGTCTACGTCGGCGACCACGTGGGAGACGTACGGGGCGCACGCGCGGCCGGCGCCCTGTCGGTGACGGTCCCGACCGGCCCGTGCCCGGAGCCGGAGCTGCGGGAGGCGGGCGCCGACGTGGTGCTGGCGGACCTCACCGAGCTGCCGGCCTGGCTCGCGGAGTACGCCCGCACGCGGTCCGCGTGAGCCCGCGGCCGCGCGGCAGCGCGACCACGCCGGTCGCGTAGCCGCCCGGCCGCGTAGCCGGGAACGTGCGTACTACGCCTGCGACGCGCGGGCGGCCGTGCGCTGCGCGGCCGCCGAGCGCACCACGCCCGCCGCCGAGATGGCGAAGCCGACGCCCATGAGCATGCACACGGCCCACGCGTACGACGGGAACGGGTCGGTGTCCAGGAACAGCGGTGCCATCGTGGCGAGCGTGGCGACGGCGCCGAGGATGAAGACGATGCCGCCGGCCTTGACGAGCGCGTCGCCGGGGCGGGCCGCGTCGGGGTCGCCCGCGGGGGCGCCCGCTGTGGCGGCGGTGGAGGCGCGGGCGGTGTCCGCGTGCTCGGGCTGAGGAGTAACAGTCACCCGGCCAGGGTAGTTCCCTGGCCGGAGCGGTCATCCGCGAAGGACCGGGGAACGTCTTGTCCCCCGGATCCTGACGATTAGCCTGAGAGGTGCGGGTCGGTGACCCGCTTCACACCCGACGAGCGCAAGGACAGAGGACGGACGTGCCTACCGGCAAGGTCAAGTGGTTCAACAGTGAGAAGGGCTTCGGCTTTCTCTCCCGCGACGACGGCGGCGACGTCTTCGTTCACTCTTCGGTGCTTCCCGCCGGGGTGGACGCGCTCAAGCCCGGCCAGCGCGTCGAGTTCGGCGTCGTCGCCGGGCAACGCGGCGACCAGGCACTTTCGGTGATCGTCCTGGATCCGGCACCCTCCGTCGCGGCCGCGCAGCGGCGCAAGCCGGACGAGCTCGCCTCGATCGTGCAGGACCTCACGACCCTGCTGGAGAACGTCACGCAGCAGCTGGAGCGGGGCCGTTACCCCGACAGGGCGCACGGCTCGAAGATCGCCGGCATGCTGCGCGCGGTGGCCGACCAGATGGACGTCTGACCAGGCGGTACGACCGTGCCCCGGCTCCCGGGAAGGAGCCGGGGCACGGTCATGTCCTAGGGGAAGTCCAGCGCGCCGGGGGCAATGGCCGGAACCAGACCCTCCGCCGCCGCCCGCGTCAGCAGGCCGCGCACCGCCGCGTAACCGGCGTCGCCGAGGCCGGACGTGAACTCGTTGACGTACAGCCCGATGTGCTGGTCCGCGACGGCCGGGTCCAGCTCCTGCGCGTGCGCACGTACGTAGGGGCGCGACGCCTCCGGGTCCTCCCAGGCCATCCGGACCGAGGTGCGGGCGGACTCGGCGAGCGCGCGCAGTGTGTCCGAGCCCAGTGAGCGCTTGGCGATGATCGCGCCGAGCGGGATCGGCAGGCCGGTCGTGGACTCCCAGTGCTCGCCCATGTCGGCCAGGCAGTGCAGCCCGTAGTCCTGATAGGTGAACCGGGCCTCGTGGATGACCAGTCCGGCGTCCACGCGGCCGTCGCGCACGGCCGGCATGATCTCGTGGAACGGCAGCACGACCACCTTGCCGACGCCCTCGGGCGGCAGCACGTCGGCGGCCCACAGCCGGAACAGCAGGTAGGCGGTGGAGCGTTCGCTCGGGACCGCGACCGTCTTGCCCGCCAGCTCCAGCCCCGGCTCGCGCGTCAGGACCAGCGGTCCGCAGCCGCGGCCCAGGGCGCCGCCGCAGGGCAGCAGCGCGTACTCCTCCAGCACCCACGGCAGGACGGCGTAGGACACCTTCAGGACGTCCAGCTCACCGCGCTCGGCCATGCCGTTGGTGATGTCGATGTCCGCGAAGGTGACGTCGAGTGCGGGCGCGCCGGGGACGCGGCCGTGGGCCCAGGCGTCGAAGACGAAGGTGTCGTTCGGGCAGGGCGAGTAGGCGATCCGCACGGGCGACCGGAGCTCGGGCTCCACGGGCTTCACGGCGTTCATGAGGGTCCTCCCCAGGAGGCGAGTACGGGTCCCAGTGCGCGGAAGCCGTCGGCCAGCGCCGCCAGGGCGTCGCCGATCCGCCAGGCGGCGCGGTCGCGGGGGCCCACGGCGTTGGAGACGGCACGGACCTCCAGGACGGGCAGCCCGTGCGCAGCGGCGGCCTCCGCGACCCCGAAGCCCTCCATGGCCTCGGCCCCGGCGAGCGGATGCCGGGCTACGAGAGCCGCGGCGCGGTCGGCGGTGCCGGTGACGGTGGAGACGGTCAGGACGGGTGCGAGCAGGGCCCCGGTCGCCTCGGCGGCCCGGACGGCGAGCTCCGCGGGAGGCAGGTGCACGCTGCGGCCGAAGCCGAGTTCCGCGACGGGAAGGAAGCCCTGCGGGGTCTCGGCCCCCAGATCGGCGGCGACGATGGCGTCGGCGACCACGAGGGAGCCGAGCGGGGCGGCGGGCGCGAACCCGCCGCCGATGCCGGCGGAGACGACCAGGCCGTAGCCGCCGTCGGGCGCGAGCGCCAGGGCGGTCGCGGTCCCGGCGGCCGCGGCGGCCGGGCCGACTCCGGCGACGAGGATGTCGAAGGCTCCCCGGTGGTGGATGAGGTAACCACCGGGGAGGGTGCGCGGCTCGGAGCCGGGGGTGTGGTCCGGATGAGGGGCCGGACCGGGCAGGCCGCCGACGACGGAGTCCGCCTCCGCCGCCACCGCGGTCACGATGAGCGCGCGCACCGGGGGTACGTGCTTACTTGAGCTTGATGGTGAAGGCCCAGACGGCGAGGGGCTTGCCGTCCGCGGAGACCTGGACGATGTTGAGCTTCTTCGAGGCCGGGGCCTCGCCCTGGCCGCCGGTGAGGAAGAGGTCGGCGCCCGGGAAGCTGTCGTAGGTGTTGCTGGACGGCTCGGTGATCTGCTGCCCGTCCAGGACGGCCTGCCACTTGTTGCCGTCCTCGACGACCTCGGGCTCGATGCCCAGGCGAAGGGT
Source organism: Streptomyces sp. ISL-43 (assembly GCF_018614195.1). Taxonomy (GTDB): domain Bacteria; phylum Actinomycetota; class Actinomycetes; order Streptomycetales; family Streptomycetaceae; genus Streptomyces. The sequence goes on along the minus strand of NZ_JAGGOT010000054.1, from coordinate 43,556 downwards.
GTCGCCGCGGCCGTACTCGATGGTCTTGGTGTTCTTCGCATCGGCGAAGCACTCCTGGACCTTGTCGGCCGTGAGCTCCTTGCCGTCGCGGCAGGCGGCTTCGGCGGACACCGACGAGGTGCCGACCGTCACGGTCGCCAGCGGCGTCGGCTTGTCACAGGCGGAGAGGAGGAGGAGGCCGGCGGATACGGCTCCGAGGGCCGCGACGCTGCGGCGGCCCCTACCCGAGAAAAGCGGTGCGGTCATGAGCCGAAGGCTATCGGGCCGGTGCGCTGCGCTGCTGCACGGGGTCCTACGGTGTGGCTTCCGCCGGCGGACGGGCTACGCCACGCGGGGGCGGGACGGGCTACGCCACGCGGGGGCGGGACGGGGTGCGGTGGTGGCGGGGGGTGGCCATGAGGCCGCGCAGGGCCATGGTCGTGCCCAGGGCCACCACCGCCGCGGCGACGGACATGCCCAGGGCGCCGTTCAGGGGCAGGGCGATGCCGATCGCGCCGCCGATGACCCACGCCACCTGGAGCAGGGTCTCCGAACGGGCGAAGGCCGAGGTGCGCACGGCCTCGGGCACGTCGCGCTGGATCATCGCGTCCAGCGAGAGCTTGGCCAGGGCCTGGCAGAAGCCGGCCGTCGCGCCCAGGACGGCCATGAAGAGCCCGCTGAAGAAGACCGCCGCGAGGACGGCGACCGCGAGGGTCAGGCACAGGACGGAGGCGATGATCACCTCGGGCGCGCGCGCCCGGAGCCAGGCCCCGACGGCCGTCCCGCACGCGTTGCCCACGCCCGCCGAGACGCCGACGATGCCCAGCGACACCGCCGCGCTCTGCCCGGCGAGCGGGTGCTCGCGCAGCAGGAACGCCAGGAAGAAGATCAGGAACCCGGACAGCCCGCGCATCGAGGCGTTCGCCAGCAGCCCGCACAGCACCGGCCGGCTGACCGTCCGCAGCCCCGGCCGCTTCGAGTGGGCCTCGTGGGTGGACAGCCGGGCCCGCCGCTCGCCCTTCGCCTCGTCGACCTTGTGGGGCAGCGTGAACGCCGCGAAGGTGCCCCAGATGAAGATCGCGCACGCCCCGTACAGCGGCCACGGCGCCCCGATCGCGTGCAGCGCGACGCCCACGGGCGCGGCCGCGCCCGTGGCCAGCAGGCCGGCCAGGGTGACCCGGGAGTTCGCCTTGACGAGCGAGAACTTCGGCGGGAGGAGCCTTGGCACCACGGCGCTGCGGACCACCCCGTAGGCCTTGGAGGCGACCAGCACCCCGAGCGCGGCCGGGTAGAGCTCCAGCCCGCCCGTGGCCACCGCGCCCGACATCATCACCGCGAGCAGCGCCCGGGTGAGCATCGCGCCGGCCATCGCGGCCCGCCTCCCGTGCGGCAGCCGGTCCAGCAGGGGGCCGATCACCGGGGCCAGGAGGGTGAAGGGGGCCATGGTGATGGCGAGGTACAGGGCCACTCGGCCGCGTGCCTCGTCCGTGGGGACGGAGAAGAAGACGGTGGAGGCGAGCGCGACTGTGATCATCACATCACCGGCGCCGTTGATCGCGTGCAGCTCGATCAGCTTGCCGAGGCCCGATTCGCCCGCCCCGTGCGCGTGGGTGGCCCGCCGGATCCCGCGCGCCGTACCGGTGAACGGCAGGTGCAGGGCACGCCCGACGGCCCGGCCGGCCCGCCTGGCCGGTCCCGAGCCGTCATCGGACGACCGTACGGGTGCCACGTGGCCATAGTGCCCCACTCGGCCCCCCGGGACCCGTCCCGGCGCGTTGCGGGGAGATGGCCGGTAGTGGGGTTGTCCGCGAATCGGACCTTGCATGTGGGCCGAAGGCGCCGGAGGAGGTAGCGTGCGTAGCGCGCCACCGGCGGCTGCTCTTGGCCGCGCGCCTCTTCGCGATCCCGCAGAATGGATCGCAGGTAGGTGCGCCCTGGAACCCGATCGGGCGCGGACGTCGACGCGGCCCTCTGGTCCGCTCCGCCCGCGCTACGTAGGGACAGCCGACGGGTCGTTGTGGACGACAAGTACGGACGGCGCACTCGTGAGACGGCGTAGGAGAGAACGAGACCTGTGAGTGCTGCGACGACGCGAAGCCGTACCCCCGACCGCCTGTGCGCCGAGGCGGTAGACCTCGCCCGCGCGGCGGCTGAGGAAGCCGCCGCACCCGGAGTGGTGGGAGAGCACGTATCCGCGGTCGCGGAGGGCGACAGGGTCGTCACCCACTTCTTCGAGTGCAAGAACCCCGGCTACCGGGGCTGGCGCTGGGCCGTGACCGTGACGCGTGCGTCCCGGGCGAAGAACGTCACCCTCGACGAAACGGTGCTGCTGCCGGGCGACGACGCCATGCTGGCCCCCGAGTGGGTGCCGTGGAGCGAACGGCTGCGGCCGGGCGACATGGGCCCCGGGGACCTGCTCCCCACGGACGCCGAGGACCTGCGGCTGGAGGCGGGCTGGTCGGGCGAGGACGCCCCGCCGCCGAACTCGGTGGTGTCCGCCGAGATGGCCGAACTGGTCGAGGCGGAGGACGCCGACGTCACCGACCGGGCGATCGTCCCCGTACGCGGCTCCATCACCTCGGTGGCCGAGGAACTGGGCATGCGCCGGGCGCGCGTGCTGTCCCGCTACGGGCTGCACAGCGCGGCCGACCGCTGGGACGAGTCCTTCGGCGCGAAGACCCCGATGGCGCAGGCGGCGCCCGCCTCGTGCGTCTCCTGTGGCTTCCTCGTCGCGATCGGCGGCTCGCTGGGCCAGGCGTTCGGCGTCTGCGCGAACGAGTTCGCACCGGCGGACGGCCGGCTGGTCTCCCTGTCCTACGGATGCGGCGGCCACTCGGAGGCCGCCGTGATGCCGAAGCCGCCGCGGCCCGCGCCGCCGGTGCTGGACTCGATGGCCTCGGACGAGTTCCTCCTCCGCCCGGCCACCGACTCGGGCTCGGTTCCGACCACCGACGTCCTGGCCCCGGACCTCGGCCACTCCTAGCTCTTCGCCCGCTCCGCCGCTGCCGGGGGCTCCGCCGGGTTCGCCCGGTCGGGTGACCCGAGGTGCGCGGGGCGGGGCCCCGTGATCCGCTGGTCGGGATGACCACGGCCACCCGCCCGCCGCCGCCACCCCGGCACACCGGTCAGCCCAGGCCTGCCAAGGGCCGGCTGTCGTGGGTGGACCTCGCGGTGGCCGCCGCCTTCCCCTTCGCGCTGCTGCCCTGGCTGACGGTCCGGCAGAACGTCGAACTGGGCCTGGAGGCCGAAGGCGTGGACCGCGAGGCGCGCGCCGACTGCACGAGCGAGCAGCTGGAACGGCAGCTGGAACGGCAGCTGGAGACGGCGACGGACCGGGGGCGCTACGGGGAGTTGTACGGGTACGCGGACGCCCGAGGAATACCGGCTCGACGAGGACACCGGCCGGGCACAGCGGCGTACGCTCGGCCCATGGGGGAATCGGACATGGTGGGACTGGACGGCCGGGTCACCGGGACGGTCGGGCCGGGGCTGGTCGGCGAGGTCATCGTGCGGATCAGGGGCGGGGCCGAGCACTTCCTCGCGCACCCGGCCCCGGGGACCGGGCGCCTCACGGTGGGGACCGTGGTGACGGTGGTCGAATACCTGCCGCCGCGCACGGTGTACGTGATGGCGGCGTACGGCGACTGACGCGCGCTGCGAGCCGGGCTGCGAGCAGCGCTGCGAGCCGGGCTCCGAGCGGCCCTGTGACCAGCCCTCGGATCACCGCCGCGGCCTCCGCGTATCAAGATGGCGACAAGGACCCTCCGCCGTCTTCACGCCGCTGTGACGCGGGCGCAGACTCGCCTTCTCGGCGGCGTACGCCGCCGTGGAAAAGGGGGAGTTGCCGATGCCTATCGGCGTATTGGCGGGCGTTGTCCTCGGCGCGATCGTGGTGGTGATCGGCCTGTTCAAGCTCATGTGGCGGGTGGCCGAACCCAATGAGGCGCTGGTCATCTCCGGCTCCGCGCACAAGACCGAGGGCATCGCGGAGGGCATGGGCTTCCGCATCGTCACCGGGCGCGGAACGCTCGTGGTGCCCGGTGTGCAAGCCGTACGGAAGCTGTCGCTGGACCTCAACGAGACCCAGCTGAACGTGGACTGCGTGACCCACCAGGGCATCCCGCTGCGGGTCAAGGGCGTGGTCATCTTCAAGATCGGCGACGACTTCGTGTCCATCGCCAACGCGGCCCGCCGCTTCCTGGACCAGCAGAAGATGATGCCCGAGCGCGTGCACATCGTCTTCGCCGGCCATCTGCGCTCCATCGTGGGCGGGCTGACGGTCGAGGACATGATCCGCGACCGCGAGAAGCTGACCGGGCAGACCCGGGCGGCGTGCGGCACCGAGATGGAGAAGCTCGGGCTCATCGTGGACTCGCTCCAGATCCACGAGATCGAGGACCCGACGGGCTACATCAAGAACCTGGCGATGCCGCACGCGGCCGCCGTCCAGCGGGACGCGCGGATCGCCCAGGCCGATGCCAACCTGCGGGCCACCGAGGCCGAACAGGCCGCTTTCGCGCGGATGTCGGAGGCCACCCGGGACAGCGAGATCCTCCAGGCCGGCTACCAGGCCGAACGCGACAAGGCGGCCGCCACCGCCCGGCAGGCGGGCCCGCTGTCGGAGGCGGCGGCACGCCAGGAGGTCGTGGTCCAGGAGACGCGGGTCGCGGAGCTGGAGGCGCACCGCCGCGAGCAGCAGCTCCAGGCGGACGTGCGCAAGCCCGCGGACGCGGCGGCGTACGAGACCCGCACCCGCGCGGAGGCGGAGCGCGACGCGCGGATCTCGGCGGCGCAGGCCAAGGCGAAGGAGACGGAGCTCGCGGCCGCCGCCGAGGCGACCCGGGTGACGACGGCCGCGGCGGCCGACGCGCAGGCCACGGAGGCGCGGGGCCTGGCGGCGGCGACGGCGACGCGCGCGAGCGGCGAGGCGGAGGCGGCCGCGACCCAGGCCAAGGGCCTCGCGGAGGCGGCCTCGGCCAAGGCGAACGGCCTGGCGCAGGCGGAGGCGGCGAAGGCGAAGGGCCTCGCGGAGGCGGAGTCGATCAAGGCGCGGGCCGCCGCGCTGGCGGAGAACCAGGAGGCGGTGGTCGCGCAGCAGCTGGCCGAGAACTGGCCGGCGATCGTGGAGGCGGGCGCGGGGGCCTTCGGGAACGTGGAGCACATGATCCTGCTGAACGGGGCGGAGGGGATGTCGGAGATGTTCGCGAAGGCCCTGACGATGGGCGGCACGGGCCTGGGCCTGGCCCGCCAGCTCCTGTCGTCGATGTCCCAGCCCCCGGTCACCCCTGTCACCCCGGTCACCCCGGTCAACGGGGCCTCGGCCTCGTCGTCCCACCAGATCCCGATCCAGGAGGCGTAGCGGCGAACCCGGCCCCGCCGGCGTTTGAGGCGCGGGGTCCGGGGCGCGGTCCCAGGGGGTCCGGGCGGAGTCCGGGAACGGTGGAAGGGTGGAAGGGCGGGTCGGGGATGCGTCTGGCGGGGTCCCGGCACCCGGACCCCGCCAGGGTCAGCGCCTCGGGGGCCGCCGCCGCAGGATCCGCTTCGCGGTCAGGGTCAGCCCCGTGGCCACCACCAGAACCATCGCGGCCTTGCCGAAGCTCCCGCCCTCGGGCGCCGCGGGCGAGGCCGCTCCCGGGCCGCCGGGCGCGGCCGAGGCCGCCGGGGCCGGGGACGAGGACGGACCCGGGGCCACCGGGATCGCCACCACCCGGCTCCCCACCCCCTCCGCCCCGAACATCAGCGTCGACCCGTCCGCCGTGTACGTCACGGACTCCGCCTGCCCCTGCCACGGCGCGGCGACCTGCTCCCCGTCCCCGGCCGGTTTCCCGTCCTTCCAGGGGTAGGTCTTCGCCCACAGGTACCCGCGCAGCGCGAGCCGCCCCCCGTCCGGGGAGAACGCCCCGTCGGTGACCCACGGCACGTCCCCGATCCGCCGGAAGGTGTTCGTACCGGACGCGGACAGCGTCGCGGGGCCCTCGTAGAGCCCGCCCGCCCGCTCGTCCTTGCTGGCGATGTACACCCGCCCGGTCACGGGATGGACCATCAGGGCCTCCGCGTTGCGGGGGCCGTCCGCGTACTTCACCGTGAACTGCTCGGCCTTGAGCGTGAGGTCCCCGAGGGTCTTAGGCTCGGGGAAGCGGTAGATCCACACGTGGTTCCAGGAGCCGCCGAGGTTGTCCCCGATGTCGCCGACGTACAGCTGTCCGTCCGGTCCCAGGGAGATCGCCTCGACGTCCCGGGGCTTGCCGATGCCGGTCAGCGTGATCCGCGCGACCGTCTTCCCGGTCGCCGAGTCCACGGCGTACACGTACGGGCCGTCGTCGCTGTCGTTGTGCGTCCAGTACACGCCCGGATGGATCCGGCTGGCCGCGAGCCCGCTCGATTCCTTGATCCGGGGGTCGCTGATGGTGAACCCGGACGTGCCAGGACTCGCGGCCGCGAGGGCCGCCGGGGCGAGGGCAAAGCCGGAGGCGACGACAACGGCAACGGCGGCGGTCGACGGAAGCAGGCGCAGGCGCATGCCCCAAGCCTGCCAGCCCGCACGGAGTGTCCGGCATCACAGGGGTTCCGGTCGCGTGATCCGCGATGATGACCGGATGCGTTTCATGTTCGTCGGCGACTCCATGACCATCGGACGCGCCGGCGACTACACCTGGCGCTACCGGATGTGGCAGCACCTCAACACGGCCTTCGGCGGCCCGTACCGGATCGTCGGCCCGCGCAGCGAGCTCTACGACACCTTCGCGGACGCGCCGGTCAGCCACGAGTACGCCGATCCCGGCTTCCCCGAGCACGCCCGCCGCCACCTGGCCGGCTGGGGCGAGGGCTGGCAGCACATGGCCCCGCTCATCGGGCCCGCCGCCCGGGACGGCAAGGCCGACGTGCTGCTCGTCTCCCTCGGGCTCATAGACCTGGGCTTCTACACCGCCGCCGAGGGCACCGCCGCCAACGCCCGCAGCTTCATCGCCGAGGCCCGCGCCGCCCGCCCCGGGATCCGGATGGTCCTGATGCCGGTCATCCCCAACGTCCGGGCCCAGGACGACGCGCCCTTCGCGGCGCAGGTCGCGCTCTTCAACGAGCTGCTCGCGAAGGCCGTCGCCGACCTGTCGACGCCCGCCTCGCCGATCCTGCTGGCCGCGCGCCCGGACTCGTACGAGCTCCACCTCGACACCTACGACGGCACGCACCCCAACGCCTCGGGCGAGCACCGGCTGGCGGGGGAGTTCGCGGCGGTCCTGCACCAGGCGTGGGGCATCGGCGGACCGTACCGACCGGACCGCTCGGACCGCCGCGACTCGTAACACGCCCTTCACCGACGGGTCTTGCTTCGAGCGCACTCCAAGCAGTTGGCTAGTGCCCCATGAAGTACACGCAGCTCGGACGCACCGGCCTCAAGGTCAGCCGACTTGTCCTCGGCACCATGAACTTCGGCCCCCAGACCGGGGAGACCGAGAGCCACGCCCTCATGGACACGGCCCTCGACGCCGGCATCAACTTCTTCGAAAACCGCCAAGTAGGTACTTTGATGCTCACTTGGTGATGCGGTGGCCGCCGCCCGAACGAAGCGGCGACGGCCCTGCGCACGCCTACCTGATCACCATGCGAACGCTTCGGGGGACGGCCCCGGCCCGGGGAAGATCTCGTCCAGGCCGGCGAGAACCTCCTCACTGAGCTCCAGCTCCAGGGCGCGCAGCGCGCTCTCCAGTTGCTCGGCCGTACGCGGCCCGACGATCGGGCCGGTGACCCCGGGACGGGTCAGCAGCCAGGCCAGGGCGGCTTCGCCGGGCTCCAGGCCGTGCTTGTCCAGCAGGTCCTCGTACGCCTGCACCTGCGTCCGTACGGAGCTGTTGGCCAGCGCGTCCGCCGACCGCCCAGAGGCACGGCGCCCGCCCTCGACCTCCTTCCTGATGACACCGCCCAGCAGCCCGCCGTGGAGCGGGGACCAGGGGATGACCCCGAGGCCGTACTCCTGGGCGGCCGGGATGACCTCCATCTCGGCGCGACGCTCGGCGAGGTTGTACAGGCACTGCTCGCTGACCAGCCCGATCGAGCCACGCCGGGCGGCGGTCTCGTTGGCCTGTGCAATCTTGTACCCGGGGAAGTTCGACGACCCCGCATAGAGGATCTTCCCCTGCTGGATGAGGACGTCGACGGCCTGCCAGATCTCCTCGAAGGGGGTCCGGCGGTCGACGTGGTGGAACTGGTAGAGGTCGATGTAGTCGGTCTGGAGCCGCTTGAGGCTGGCGTCGACGGCCCGCCGGATGTTCAGCGCCGACAGCCGGTCGTAGTTGGGCCACGAGTCGCCCTCGGCGGCCATGTTCCCGTAGACCTTGGTGGCCAGGACTGTCTTCTCCCGCCGGCCACCACCCTGGGCGAACCAGGTGCCGATGATCTCCTCGGTGCGGCCCTTGTTGTCACCCCACCCATACACATTGGCCGTGTCGACGAAATTCAGACCGGCGTCGAGGGCGGCATCCAGGATTCCGTGGCTGGTCGGTTCGTCTGTCTGCGGACCGAAGTTCATCGTGCCGAGAACGAGTCGGCTGACCTTGAGTCCGGTGCGTCCGAGCTGCGTGTACTTCATGAGCCCCAAGCCAACTGCTTCGAGTCCACTCCAGGCAAGGGCGCCCCGCGAACCCACCGATTTATGCGACAACGCGCATAGTCGCGTCTCTGCATAGACGTCCGAATCCGCTGCTCCGTACGGTCTTCCTGTCTGGCCCTGATCAGGGCCACGAACCAGGGGGTTCACATGGCTCGTGAGGAACTGACCCGACTCACCGGCAACGGAAACGGCGAGTGCGGACAGGGCGACTGCCCGAACGTGTACCGCACCGCGTCAGGCTCGTTCGTCGTGCAGGGCGACCTGTCCGACGCCTTCACTCCACCCTCCGGCGAGGGGCTCGTGGAAATTCCCGAGAGCGTTCTAAAGGAGGCTGTACGTGCTCTTGGATGGTGACGAGTGGCAGGCCAAGTTCCGCGACTTTCGGCGCTTGAAGTCCATGGGAATCAGGACCTGCACCCGTCCCTTCCCCTCCTGCCACATGCCCTCGTGGCCCTCTGGGGACATCGCCTGCGCAGGGGTCATCGGCGGCAGCTTCTCGGCGTGGATGACTGCCCTGACTCCGGCGGCCCGGAGTTCCTTGCCTTCTCGTGTTGGGTCGTCAGTTTCGCCCAGCGTTCCCTGTAGGTCTCATTCGTCGGGATCTCCTCCCAGGTATCCGGCCGGGTGGGCTGGGCCATGAGCTGTTCCCGCCGTGCGTCCAGCCGCTTGTACGTCTCGCGGTACTCCTGCTTGCCCAGCTCGCTGGAGTAGAGACCGGCTTCCCGGTCCTCACGAAGTTCAGCCAGCGCGCGGTTGACCTCTTCGATGTCCCGCGTGAAGTCGACGCCTGGACGGAAGACCTTGCGCACGATCTCGACATTGCCGGCTGCGCGCAGGAAGACCTCCTCGACGGCTCCCTCCAGCACGTGAGCCGCGATGCCCTTGCTGCCCGTAGGGCAGGGCTTGTGCGTGGTCCGGGACGCGCACCGGTAGTACGGCCAGTTTCGCCCCGGGCCGAGGTACGCCGGTTCTCCGCAGGTACAGAACGCGACCCTGAGCATCGGGGAGCCGCCCTTCCGGTTGCCGTTGCGCTTGCTGGTGTTCTCGTCCAGCTTCTTGTTCGCCAGCTCCCACTCCTCCTGGCTGATCAGCGGTTCCGCCCGCTGGAGAGGGCGACCCTCTGCGTCACGGATGACGCGGGTTCGCTTCGTCTTCCGGCCGTCGATGACAACTTCCTCTGTCACCTCCATCTGGCCGAGAACGTTCAGGGAGCGCACCACCTTGGCTGTGTTCGCGGCGGTCCACCGGCCGCCCTTCGGGGGCTTGCCGTTCCTCATCAGCTGGGCGTCGAGCGATACCGGGGTCTTGGTCGGGTCTTCGTTGAGCCACTGGGCGATGCTGTTCGCGGACTCGCCGTCGATCAGCCGGCGGATGATCTCGCGCAGCGTCCCGGCGGTGTCCGTTCCGTAGTCGTCCGGGACCAGTCGCCAGCCGTCGCCGGTGTCCTGCTTCTCCGCTCGGTAGCCGTACGGAATCCGGCCCCCGCGCCAGCGGCCCTCCTTCACCAGGTGGTTGTACGAGGACTTTGCCCGGGCCTTGATGGCTTCGAGTTCCCCTTCCGCGAAGGACGCGATCAGGCTGAACAGCAGCTTGCCCATTTGCGTGTTCAGGTTGATCCCGTCCTCGACGGTGGCGACCTCCTTGCCGTGCATTTCGCACCACTCAACGAGCGTGTGCACGTGGAGCACGCGCCGTGAGAGGCGGTCGAGCTTCAGCGCGCAGATGATGTCGTACTCGTCGGCCCGGGACTCCTCCAGTGCGATCCGGTGCTCGATCGAGCTGACCTCTTTGCCAATGGTGGACGGCAGCCACTTGCTGAAGTCAGGGCGCTTCCACGGCTCGACACCGCCGGATACGTCGATGTCCTCGACCCACCCGACGACGACGTGCCCTCCCTGGTCGGCCCATCGTTGAATCGATCGGCGCTGGCGCTCCGGCGATGTGGTCTCGTCCGAGATCTTCGACAGGCGGACCACAAGGTCTACGGCAGCATGGCCGCCGAGGGCGACCCGTGGCCCAACTACGACCGCCTGTCGGCGCTGAACATCCGGCGGGCCGTCGACGCCAGCCTCAAGCGGCTCCAGACCGACTACATCGACCTCTACCAGTTCCACCACGTCGACCGGAACACCCCCTTCGAGGAGATCTGGCAGGCCGTCGAGGTCCTGATCCAGCAGGGCAAGATCCTCTACGCGGGCTCCTCGAACTTCCCCGGCTGGAAGATCGCCCAGGCCAACGAGGCCGCGGCGCGTTCCGGGCGGCTCGGCCTCGTCAGCGAGCAGTGCCTCTACAACCTCGCCGAGCGGCGCGCGGAGATGGAGATCATCCCGGCCGCCGAGGCGTACGGGCTCGGCGTCATCCCGTGGTCCCCGCTGCACGGCGGACTGCTCGGCGGTGCCATCCGCAAGGCTGCCGAGTCGGGGCGCACCGCCACCGGCCGCTCGGCGGACGCGCTGGCCAACAGCTCCGTACGGGCGCAGGTGCAGGCGTACGAGGACCTGCTGGACAAGCACGGCCTGGAGCCCGGCGAGGTCGCCCTGGCCTGGCTGCTGACCCGTCCCGGGGTCACCGGCCCGATCGTCGGACCGCGTACGCCGGAGCAGCTCGCGTCCGCGCTGCGCGCGGTGGAGCTGGAACTGTCGCAGGAGGTGCTGGAGGAGGTCTTCCCGGGGCCGGGACCGGCTCCGGAGGCGTTCGCCTGGTAGGGGCGGGGACGGCCGGGTGCTACTGCCCGACGGCGGCGGCCACGGCGACGACGACGAACATCAGCACGAGAACGCCGGCCATGACGCGGTTTCTGGTCTTGGGATCCACCCGTCGAGCCTAACGCGACCGGGCCCGCCCCTCGTACGGAGGGGCGGGCTCTCCCAGTTCCCAGGCGCCGACGACCTCGTAGCGGGGCTGCTCGCCCGGGACGCCGCCGGCCGGCAGGTAGCTGCGGACCAGGCTCAGCTCGCCGACCCGCCAGGCGGTGCCCTCGAAGGAGGCCAGCCGCTCGCAGTAGGGCCGCACGTCGTCCGCCTCGTCGCGGAGCCGGCCGAGGGTGAGGTGGGGCGTGTACCGGTGGTGCTGGTCCATCGGCACCCCGGAACGGCGCGCGGCGGCGTCGGCCCGCTCGGCGAGCATCCGCAGGGCGTCGAGGTCCCCGGCGGCGCCCGCCCACAGCGAGCGGTGGCCGAAGTGGCCGGAGCTGTGGATCCGCAGCGTGAAGGGCGCCGAGCGGGTCGCTGCGCGGGCGAGGCGGGCGTGCAGTTCGGGGAGGAGTTCGTCGCCGACCTCGCCCATGAAGGCGAGGGTGAAGTGCCAGCCCGCTTCCGCGGTCCAGCGCATGCGGTCGTCGCGCAGTCCGTGCACGGCCTCGGCCAGTTCCGCGATGGCCGCCTCGGGCGGGATGACGGCTGCGAACAGTCTCATGGACCGAGACTAGCGGGGCTGCCCGGGTGCGGCGCCGTTGCCGGGGGCCGGCCCCCCCGGGCCCCCGCGCCTCAAACTCCCCCAGGGCGGAGTCCGGGGGGCCCCGGGCGGGGCTGGATTGCCCGGAGGGCAATCGCAGCCCCGCCCAGGGGTCAGGCCGCCGCGACCAGTTGGCTGCGGCCCGTCGGGACGAAGGTCACGCCGTGGCGGTTCACGCTGAGGCGGAGGTTGCCCACGCGGGAGAGGACGATGCCGATCGTCACGGCCGCGACCAGGGACACGGCGCCGCCGGCGGCCATGCCGATCCGCGCGCCGTAGGTGTCCGTGATCCAGCCGACCAGCGGTGCGCCGATCGGGGTGCCGCCGGTGAAGACCATCATGAACAGGGCCATCACCCGCCCGCGCATCTCCGGGTCCGTCGCCATCTGCACGCTGGAGTTGGCGGTGACGTTGACCGTCAGCCCGAACACGCCGATCGGGACGAGCAGTGCCGCGAACAGCCAGAAGCCGGGTGCGAAGGCCGTCACCAGCACGAGTACGGAGAAGAGCACCGCCGCCGCGACCAGCAGCCGCAGGCGGGAGTGGCCCCGGCGGGCCGCGAGCAGCGCGCCCGCGAGCGAACCCGCCGCGATGAGGGTGTTGAACAGGCCGTAGGTGCCCGCGTCCCCGTGGAAGACGTGGCTGACGAAGGCGGACAGCCAGATCGGGAAGTTGAAGCCGAAGGTGCCGATGAATCCGACCAGCACGATCGGCCAGATCAGCTCGGGGCGGCCGGCGACGTAGCGCAGGCCTTCGCGCAGCTGTCCCTTGGCGCGCGGCTGGACCTCGACCCGGTGCAGCTCGTGCGCCCGCATCATCAGCAGGCCGGCGATGGGGGCCGCGAACGAGAGGCCGTTCAGCAGGAAGGCCCAGCCGGAGCCGACGGCGGTGATGAGGACGCCGGCGAGCGCCGGGCCGACCAGCCGCGCGGACTGGAAGTTGGCCGAGTTCAGGCTGACGGCGTTGGCCACCTGGTCCTTGCCGACCATCTCGGAGACGAAGGTCTGGCGGGCCGGGTTGTCCACGACGGTGACCAGGCCGAGCAGGAAGGCCGCGAGGTAGACGTGCCAGACCTGGACGTGGCCGGCGAGGGTGAGGACGGCGAGTGCGATGCCGGTGAGGCCCATCGCGGTCTGGGTGCACAGCAGCAGCGGCCGCTTGGGGAGCCGGTCGGCGAGTACGCCTCCGTAGAGGCCGAACAGCAGCATCGGCAGGAACTGCAGCGCGATGGTGATGCCGACGGCAGAGGCGGAGCCGGTCAGGGAGAGGACGAGCCAGTCCTGGGCGATGCGCTGCATCCAGGTGCCGGTGTTCGAGACGACCTGTCCCGTGGCGAAGAGCCGGTAGTTCCGGATCTTCAGCGAGCTGAACATCGAGTTCTTGCCCGGGGCGCGCTCGGCGGCGCGCGTCGTGGTGGGTATGTGGCCGGGGGCGGAGTCTGCTCCGGGTCCCGTACTCAAAAAGGGTTCGCCTCCTGGCGTCGTTCCTATAGGTGCGCGAGCTTGTCCAGGACGGGCGCCGCTTCGCGCAGCTTGGCCCATTCGTCCTCGGTCAGCTCGGCCGCGAGCCCGGCCAGGAAGGCGTTGCGCTTGCGACGGCTCTCTTCGAGCATCGCCTCGGCCTCCTCCGTCTGGCGGACCACCTTCTGTCGGCGGTCGTCGGGGTGCGGTTCCAGCGTGACCAGTCCCTTGGCCTCCAGCAGCGCGACGATGCGGGTCATCGACGGCGGCTGTACGTGCTCGCGTCGGGCCAGCTCACCTGGGGTGGCCTGGCCGCAACGGGCGAGGGTGCCGAGCACCGACATCTCGGTCGGGCTCAGTGATTCGTCGACGCGCTGGTGCTTGAGGCGCCGGCCCAGCCGCATGACGGCCGAGCGGAGGTCGTTCACGGCGGCGGCGTCGTCGCCATGGGAAAGGTCATGCATGTTCTTTAGAGTAACTCATTACCCTACCTAAGGAACACCACTTATCTGGCGTCACTCGTACGGGTGAGTCCGCTCCGGAAAGTGACACGCGTCCCTGCCTTGTGCCCCGACTCTTTCGGCATGGGGACACATGTGCTGAGCATGCGCATAGACGGGGAGCTCCTCGACAGGCTCCGGACTCATGCCGCCAAACGCGGAATGAGCGTCCAGGACTATGTGGTCCGGACGCTCATTCGCGACGATTTCGACGAACGCTTCAAGGCGGCCGTCGATGAGACGGAGAAGTTCTACGGGCTCACCTGAGCCCGGCTCTTCCCGGTGGTGGCGGCTGGAGCTACGTGAGGCCCAGCGCCGGCATCGCGTAGTAGAAGACGAACACCGCCGAGACCACGTACATGGCCACCGGGACCTCACGGCCCAGGCCGGTCGCCAGCCGCAGGACGGAGAAGGACACGAAGCCGATGCCGATGCCGTTGGTGATCGAGTAGGTGAACGGCATCATCACCATGGCCAGGAAGGCCGGGACGGCGATGGTGAAGTCGCTCCAGTCGATGTCCCTCACCGATCCGGCCAGGATCAGGAAGCCGACCGCCACCAGGGCGGGGGTGGCCGCCTGCGACGGCACCATGGTGGCCAGCGGGGTGAGGAACAGCGCGACGGTGAAGAGGCCGCCCGTCACGACGTTGGCCAGGCCCGTACGGGCACCCTCGCCGACGCCCGCCGTGGACTCCACGAAGCAGGTGGTGGCCGAGGAGGAGGTCGCGCCGCCCGCGGCGACGGCCATGCCGTCCACGAACAGGACCCGGTTGATGCCGGGGAAGGAGCCGTCCGGCTTCGTCAGCTTCGCCTCGTCGCCGACGCCCAGGATGGTCCCCATGGCGTCGAAGAAGCAGGACAGCAGGACGGTGAAGACGAAGAGGACGCCGGTCAGCACGCCGACCTTGCCGAAGCCGCCGAACAGGCTGACCTGGCCGACGAGCCCGAAGTCGGGCGCGGCCACCGGGTTGCCCGGCCACTCCGGGACGGTCAGGCCCCAGGCCGGGTCGGGGAGCTTGGCGATCAGCTGGACGCCGAGGGCGGCGAGCGTCATGGCCACGATGGAGATCAGGATCGCGCCGGGCGTCTTGCGGATGAGCAGGGTCAGCGTGAGCAGCACGCCGATCACGAAGATCAGTACGGGCCAGCCCTGCAGGTGGCCGTCGCTGCCGAGCTGGAGTGGGACCGTGGTGTGCGCGACGTCGGGGATGCGGGAGACGAAGCCCGAGTCGACCAGGCCGATCAGCATGATGAACAGGCCGATGCCGATCGCGATGCCCTTGCGCAGGCCGAGCGGGACGGCGTTCATGACGCGCTCGCGCAGGCCGGTGGCGACCAGCAGCATCACCACGAAGCCGGCCAGGACCACCATGCCCATGGCGTCGGGCCAGCTCATGCGCGGGGCGAGCTGCAGGGCGACGACGGTGTTGACGCCGAGGCCGGCCGCCAGCGCGATCGGGACGTTGCCGATGACGCCCATGAGGAGGGTGGTGAAGGCCGCCGTCAGGACGGTGGCGGTGACGAGCTGGCCGCCGTCGAGCTGGTGCCCGTACATGTCCTTCGCGCTGCCCAGGATGATCGGGTTCAGCACGATGATGTAGGCCATCGCGAAGAAGGTGGCGAAGCCGCCGCGGACCTCGCGGGCAATGGTCGAGCCGCGCTCGGAGATCTTGAAGTAGCGGTCCACGGGGGCCGACGTGCTCATACGGTCCTGGTCCTCATTGGTGATTCATACGACGAAAATGGGCCAAGCGCAAACCGTTTCAGTATGAACACATGAACGAAGGGGCGTCTATCTCCGCGCGTAGACCCTCGGTCGACCGGCCTAGACTTGGCCCCATGGCGAAATGGACTGCGCAGCACGAGGCCCCCGAGCCCCTCGAGGGTCCGATCGTCGGCACCGTCACCGGCGGCACGATCCTGTGGTTCGCCCTCTTTGTCGTCCAGCTCCCCTTCTACGGGTGGTTCGCGGACCGGGACCTGCTGTGGTGGGTCTGGAGCTGCGCGGCCGGCGGGGTCCTCGGCCTGATCGGCCTCTGGTACGTCCGCGGCCGCGACGCGGCCCTCAAGCGCCACGCGGCCGAGCTGGCCGCCGGTGCCCCCGCCGCGCGGGACGAGGGCGGCACGCCGGGCGCGACGCCCCGGGAGGCCTAGCCCTTTCGGGCCGCACCCGCGGGCGGGAAGGGGCTACCAGCGGAGGATTCGACTCATCCCGAAGTCGGATCTTCGGGTTGCTCGGCGGGTGAAGCACCGGATCGCCCTTTACCGTCGAAAGCATGACGCAGCGGGCGCGGATCGAATCGGATGGGCCGGAGCCGGGCGGTGGCGGTGGCGCGGCCGCCGGGACAACCATCGACGCGGGGGCGGAGCTCGACCCCGTACACCCGGTCAAGCCGCCCGCGCCCAGGTTCAAGCCCGGCGGGCTCGGCACGGCCGAAGTCGCCGAACGCGTCGCGCGCGGAGCGGTCAACGACGTCCCCGTCCGCAGCAGCCGCTCCACCCCCGACATCGTCCGCGCCAACGTCTTCACCCGGTTCAACGCCATCATCGGCGTCCTGTGGGTGGTCATGCTCATCGTCGCGCCGATCCAGGACAGCCTCTTCGGCTTCGTGATCATCGCGAACACCGGCATCGGCATCATCCAGGAGATGCGCGCCAAGAAGACCCTCGACGGCCTCGCCGTCATCGGCGAGGCGAAACCCAGCGTCCGCCGCGACGGCCGGACCGCCGAGATCTCCACCTCCGAGATCGTCCTCGACGACGTCATCGAGCTCGGCCCCGGCGACAAGGTCGTCGTCGACGGACTCGTGGGCGAGGCCGACGGGCTGGAGATCGACGAGTCCCTCCTCACCGGCGAGGCCGACCCCGTCCTGAAGGAGCCCGGCGACCAGGTCATGTCCGGCTCGTTCGTCGTCGCCGGCGGCGGCGCCTTCACCGCCACGAAGGTCGGCCGCGAGGCCTACGCAGCCCAGCTGGCCGAAGAGGCCTCGCGCTTCACGCTCGTCCACTCCGAGCTGCGCTCCGGCATCTCCACCATCCTCAAGTACGTCACCTGGATGATGATCCCGACCTCCATCGGCCTGATCATCAGCCAGCTGATCGTCAAGGACAACAACCTCAAGGACGCCATCGCCCGGACCGTGGGCGGCATCGTCCCGATGATCCCCGAGGGCCTGGTCCTCCTCACCTCCGTCGCCTTCGCCATCGGCGTCATCCGGCTCGGCCGCAAGCAGTGCCTGGTCCAGGAGCTGCCCGCCATCGAGGGACTCGCCCGCGTCGACGTGGTCTGCCTCGACAAGACCGGCACCCTCACCGAAGGCGGCATGGACGTCACCGAGTGCCGCCCGCTCGGCGGCGCGGACCCCGTGTACGTCAAGAAGGTGCTCGGCGCGCTCGGCGAGAGCGACCCGCGCCCCAACGCCAGCCTCCAGGCGATCATCGACGCCTACCCGGACAGCGCCGAGTGGCGCTGCACCGAGTCACTGCCCTTCTCCTCCGCCCGCAAGTACAGCGGCGCCAGCTTCAGCGAGGGCGACGGGGAGAACAACACCTGGCTGCTCGGCGCCCCCGACGTGCTGCTCCCGCCCGGCGACCCGGCCCTGGAGGAGATCAACGCTCTCAACGAGCAGGGCCTACGGGTCCTCCTGCTGGCCCGGGCCCCCCTCGAACTCGACGACCCGGCCGTCGCCACCGGGGTCAAGCCGACCGCCCTGATCGTCCTGGAGCAGCGGCTGCGCCCCGACGCCGCCGACACCCTGCGCTACTTCGAGGACCAGGACGTCAAGGCCAAGGTCATCTCCGGCGACAACGCGGTCTCGGTCAGTGCGGTCGCCGGCAAGCTGGGCCTGCCGGGCGCGGAGAGCACCGTAGACGCCCGCGAACTTCCCACCGGCCAGACGGAGATGGCCGACGTCCTCGACGAGAACGCCGTCTTCGGCCGGGTCACCCCGCAGCAGAAGCGCGACATGGTCGCCGCGCTGCAGTCCAGGGGCCACACGGTCGCGATGACCGGCGACGGGGTCAATGACGTCCTCGCGCTCAAGGACGCCGACATCGGCGTCTCCATGGGCTCCGGCTCGGAGGCCACCCGGGCCGTCGCGCAGATCGTCCTCCTCAACAACAGCTTCTCCACCCTGCCCTCGGTGGTCGCCGAGGGACGCCGCGTCATCGGCAACATCACCCGGGTCGCCACCCTCTTCCTCACGAAGACGGTCTACTCGGTGGTGCTGGCCGTCCTGGTGGTCTGCACCCAGGTCGAGTACCCGTTCCTGCCGCGCCACCTGACGCTGCTGTCCACGCTGACCATCGGCATCCCGGCCTTCTTCCTGGCCCTCGCGCCGAACAAGGAGCGGGCCAGGCCGCACTTCGTGAAACGCGTGATGCGCTACGCCATCCCCGGCGGCATCATCGCCGCCGTCGCCACCCTCGTCACGTACCTCGTCGCCCGCCACCACTACACCGGCCCCGACGCCCTCAAGGCCGAGACCAGCGCCGCCACGCTCGCGCTGTTCCTGACCTCGATGTGGGTCCTGGCGATCATCGCCCGCCCGTACACGTGGTGGCGCGTGGGCCTGGTGGGCGCGATGGGCGGCGCGTTCCTGATCGTCCTCGTCGTGCCGTGGCTCCAGGACTTCTTCCAGCTGAAGCTGGAGGGAGCGGTGATGCCGTGGACCGCCGTCGCCATCGCCGCCGGAGCGGCCACCCTGATCGAGTTCACCTTCCGCTGGGTGGACCGCAAGTTCCCGGCCTAGCCGACGGTGCCGCCGGGCATCGAGCCGTCCCGCCCGTCAGGCCGCCAGCGCGTGCTCCGTACGGGCCGTGATGCGGGTGCGCAGGCCCAGCGTGGCCGCCGCGGCGAGGAGGCCGGCGGCGAGGGCGCCCCACCACAGGGCGGTGGCGCCGGCGCCGGTGTAGAGGGCCACGCCCAGGGTGAGGGCGGAGAAGCGGGCGACGCCCCAGGTCCAGCTGAAGGCGCCCTGGTAGCGGCCGCGGGCCGCGGCCGGGGCCAGGTTCGCCACCACGGCGGCGGCGATGCCGGCCACGACCACCTCGCCGAGGGACCAGACGGCCACGGAGACGACGTACCCGGCGATGGAGTCCGCGAGCCCGGTCAGCGCGACGCCGGCGGCGATCAGTACGCTGCCCGCCGCCTGCACCGGCAGCTGCGGCAGGTCAGCGAGCCGGGCCGTGACGAACGGCTGGAGACCCACCACCAGCACGGCGTTGACCGCCGCCAGCGCCCCGTACACGGCCGGCGAGAGCCCGCTGTCGCGCACGGCCAGCGGCAGCGCCACCTCGGTCAGCGAGTACACGAACAGCTGGATCCCGAGCAGCGGGAGCAGGGCGAGCAGCAGCCGGTCCCGCAGGACGACCCCGTAGCCCAGGCCGCCCTTGTCCGAGGCCGCCGCCGGGGTCCGGGCGGGCTCGCGCAGCCGGGTCGCGACCACGACGGCGTAGACGAGCGCCGTGCCGGCGTCGACGGCGAAGAGCAGCCAGTAGCCGTGCGCGGCCAGGAAGCCGCCGAGCACTCCGGCGACGGCCGTGCCGATGTTGACGCCCCAGCCGAACAGCGCGTACGCCCGCTGGCGCCAGCCGGTGTCGACCGCGTCGGCCATCAGCGCGTAGGCGGCGGGCGGGACGGTCGCCCCGGCGGCGCTGAGCAGCAGCGCCGCGGCGGCCATCGTCCAGATTCCCGGGGCCAGGAACAGCGCGCCCTGCGCGACGGCGGAGCCGACGAGCCCGATCAGCATGGTGGGGCGGCGGCCGATCCGGTCGGCGAGCAGCCCGCCGACCGCCGGGCCGAGGAGGTTGCCCGCCCCCAGCGCACCGAGGACGTAGGAGATGCCGGAGCCGGTGATGCCCCGGTCGGCGAGGAGGAAGACCAGGAACGGGGTGACGAGGTGGCCGAGCCGGTTGACGATCGTGCCGGCGAAGAGGGTCCACACGGTGGGCGGGAGTCCGCGGAAGGAGGAGAACATGTGAGGAGCCTGCGTCCGGGCGCTCCGGCATCCTATTGATTAAGCTGGGGCCGAATCCAACGGGCCTATGGGGGCAGGGACATGGAATCACGACTGGCTTTCTCCGCGGCGGACCTGGCACAGACCCGCTTCGCGGTGTCCCCGATGTGGGAGGTCGTCACCAGCTTCCGGCTGCTGCGCGAGGCGACCGAACCGCCCCTGCACCGCCGGTGGGCCGCGCAGGTGCGGCCCCGGCTGGAGCGCGCGGGCCTGGACCGGGGCTGGCTCGCCGCCCTGATCCCCGGCGCCGGCTATCTCGCGGACTTCCTCAACCCGACCCCCGCCGGTCCCTTCCCCGAGCTGCCCGCCGAGTTGGCGGCCATCCGCCGCAGCACCCCGGAGCAGGTACGGTCCGACCTCGCCGTGCTGGCGGCCAAGTCCCGCCCGGCGCCTCGCCTCCGGCTGCTCCACGAGGAGCCGGAGGCCGCGCTGGAGAAGGTCGCCGCCGAGATCGAGACCTACTGGGAACTCGCCCTCGCGCCCTACTGGCCCCGCATCCGCCAGCTCCTCGAATCGGACGTCTTCCACCGCGCCCGGCAGGTCGCCGAGCACGGCTCCGCCCATGTCCTGAACGAGCTCCACGAATCCGTCAGCTGGGACGCCGGAACCCTGCGCCTGGTCCGCCGGCACTGCGAGCTGACCCGCGACCAGACCGGCTCCGGCCTGCTGCTGGTGCCCTCGGCCTTCGCCTGGCCCCGCGTGCTGACCCGCTCGGTGGCGCCCGAGCCGCCCCAACTGGCCTATCCCGCCCGGGGCATCGGCACCCTGTGGGAGCCCCGGACCACCGAGTCCTCCGACGCGGTCGCCGCCGTACTGGGCCGCTCCCGGGCACTGCTCCTCGCCGAGCTCGACACCCCCGCCTCCACCACGCAACTGGCCCGGCACAGCGGCCTGTCCGCCGCCGCGGTGTCCCAGCACCTCACGGCACTGCGCAACGCGGGCCTGGTCACCGGCCACCGCACGGGCCGCTCGGTGCTGTACGCCCGCACGGCCGTCGCGGACGCACTGCTCACCCCGGTGGGCTGACCTCGCGGCCCGCCCACCCGGGGGGCCACTCAGTCGAACCAGCGGTCGCGGGCCAGTTCCGCCGTCCGTGACGGGTCCTCCAGCAGGGCCGCGACCTCGAAGCGCCGGGGCCACTGGCCCGCCGCCCAGGCGAGGGCCGCCGCCACGCCCTCCAGCGTGGACGCGTGCAGGGTGCCGTCCGGGGTCTGGCGCCAGTCGAGTTCGACGCCGCCCGCGCGCAGCTCCTCGTGTTCCAGGTAGCGGTCCGGGGTGGCAGGGCCCAGCAGCTGCAGGACGGACTCGGGGACCTCGTGCTCCTCGCCCTCGGTGGTGACCTCCGCCGGGACCGTCTCCGAGAGCCGGCGGACCTGGAGCAGGTCGGCCAGGTCGGCGGCGCGCGCCGGGGCCACCGGCAGCAGCGGGAGCCCGGCCGTCAGCGGCAGCAGGTCGGGCGCGTCCGCGATCACCGCGTCGGCCGCGTCCACCACCACGACCTCGCCGTCTACGACGACGCGCAACTCGTCCGGCAGGGTCACCTGTTCGGGATCCAGTTCGGCCAGCGCCCCGTACAGGGCGTGCAGCTGGCGGCCGCCGACCTCCCGCTCGGGGTCGGCGAGCCGGCCCAGCAGCTCGGCCGCGCCGCCGGGCTCGTCCAGCAGTGCGGGCACGCTGGTGCGTACGCCGAGCGCCCGCAGGACCTGCTCGTCCTCGAAGCCGGTGGCGTCCGCCGGGGTGTAGAGGCCCGCCAGCAGCGGGTCGCCGCCCGCCGAGCGCAGGCCCGCCGGGCGGCGGCCGTCCAGGACCGGGTGGTCGCGCAGCCACCAGGCGGTGTACGGGCGCACGGACCGGGTGGTGCCGTCAGGGAGCAGGACCCGCACGGGCTGGGTCAGGGCGTCGCGCAGCGGGGGCTGCGCCAGCATGGCCAGGGCCTGGGGCCAGCAGTCGTCGTCGACCAGGTCGAGGTCCCGTACGGCGACCAGTTCGGTGGCGACCGGCGGGACGGGGGTGTCGGGGAGTTGGTCGAGTACGTCCTCGCACCACACGTCGACCGCGTCGAGCAGCCCGGCGTCGTCGGGCTCGGCGAAGTCCCCGTCGCGGGGCTCCAGTTCGTCCGGGTCCAGGACCACGTCGGTCGCGCGGACCAGCTGGAACTCGGCCAGGACCCCGACCGCGGTCAGGGTCTGCGCGTCCCAGCGGGCCACCAGGTCGGCGTCCACGTACGGGACTTCGTCCTCGCGGATGACGGAGGCGAGCGGGGAGCCGGGCAGCAGCAGCTCGCCGGCCGGGGTCGGCTCGCCGTCCTCGTCGGGCAGCGCGAGCGCGCCCAGCCACGGCTCGTCCCCGGGCGCCAGCTCGGCGGCCCGCACCAGCCCCAGGACGATGTCGGCCAGCTCCTCGGCGTCGAGGCCGTCCTCGTCCCACACGTCCCCGGCGTCCAGGGAGGCCGCGACGGCCGCCCGCACTTGCGGGGTCGTCAAGACGGCGCGCGGGGAGGCCGGGAGCGCGCCGAGCTTCTCCAGCAGCGGGTGCGCCGCGTCCGGGTGGGCCACCTTCAGGCCGAGCCGGGCCAGCTTCTCCGGAGCGGCGCCGTCCGTCTCCGCGGCGGCCGCGCCGGGCAGCAGGATGTGCCGGGGACCGATCGCGGTGCGCCCGTCGGCCAGCGGCACCGGGAGCCCGGATAGCCGGTCCGGGTCGACGCCCGCGAGGCTGTCGTAGAGCCGGTGCCACCAGTCGGGGGTCCGCTCGATGCCCGCGATCCGCTCGATGGCCTCGCCCAGCGGCAGCCTGCCCACCCCGAGGGCGCGCAGTTCGGAGCGGCGCTCCAGCCCGGCCGGGAGCAGGGTCGGCAGCACCTCGGCGAGGACCCGTACGGTGTCGGCGCCCGCGCCCTCCACCACCTCGGCCTCGAAGGGGCGCAGCGCGAAGCGCTCCAGCGGCTCGCCCTCCTGCGGCTCCTCGGGCTCGGCGGCCGGAGCGAGGAAGGCGGTGCGGGGCAGCCGCTTCAGGACGGCCGCGCGCAGTGCCCCGTCGAGCTCGCCCTTGCCCAGCGGCCCGGGCACGAGGTCCACGAGCGCGGTGCTCACCGGGTCCCAGGAGGCGAGCAGTTCGGCGTAGGCGTCGGCCGCGCGCTCCACCAGGAAGTCGGTAAGCGGCCCCGGCGCGGGATGCCGGCGCGCGGTGTCCAGCGGCAGGGTCGCGATGAGCAGTGCCGGGATCCCCAAGGGCTCGTCGGTCGGGGTCGGCGCGTGCACCACGGGGGCGGTGGCCGGGCGGACCGGCGCACCCTCGGCGTCGACGGGCACGGCCCAGGACACCGCCCAGGCGGGCCGCAGCCGTTCCTCGACGGGCCGGTCGGCGAGCAGCGCCTTCTCGATGGGGCCGCCCTGGCGGACGGTGCGCCAGCGGTTGGTGCCGGACGCGGAGTCCTCGATGACGGTGTACGGGCCTTCGGCGCGGCGGCGCAGCGTCCGTACGCCCCCGGCCGGCGTGTCCACGACGACCTCGGCCAGCCCCGGCAGGGTCAGCAGCAGGGCGTCGTCGACGGCGCCGAGCAGCCGCTCGACCAGGCCCTCGGCGGCGGCGTCGCGCAGCGGGAGGACCACGATGGTGTCGTACCCGTCGGGCGCGGTGCCCTCGGCGGGCAACGGGAGGCGCAGCAGCGGGACGTGGCCGTCGCGGCGGCGCAGCTCGTCGCCGAGTCCGGGGCTGCCGACGGCAGCCCCGCGGGCCAGCTCGCGGGCCTCGGCCAGGGACCAGCGGACTCCGCCGTGGCGGCCGAGGAGCGCGGGCTCGTCCGAGACGGCGAGGACGGCGGCGAAGCCGACGCCGAAGCGGCCGACGCTGCCGGAGGAGTCGTCGCGCTTGGCGGAGGCGCGCAGCGTGGACAGCGACTCCACGCCGGTGGCGTCCAGCGGGGCGCCGGTGTTGGCGACGGCGAGCACCGCGTGCCCGCCCTCACCGGAGTGCAGGGTGAGCCGCAGCAGGCCGGGGACCTTGGCGCGGGCCGCCGCGTCGGCGGCGTTCTGCGCGAGCTCGACGACGAGCCGGTCGCGGTAGCCGCCGAGCGCCAGGTCCTCCTCGGCGTTGGCGTCCTCGCGGAAGCGGGCCGGGCCCGCGCCCCAGGCGTCGAGCACCCCGCGCCGCAGCCGGGTCGTGCCGAAGGGGTCCACGCCACCCTGGGCCGCCGTCACTCGCACGCTCACGCCGCTGCCTCCAAGCTGTACCGCCCTGTACGGCATTCACCGAACGCCGAATGCCGAGGCCCTGAAGGTATCGCGTGCGGGCCCGCCCGCCGCCACGGGCCGGGCCCGCGTCCCACCAGGCGGGCGCGTGGAACACGCCGGTCGGGGCCGTGGGAGGCAGCGGGCAGGGGCGCGCGGGACGCGCCGGCTATTGCTGCCCGACGAGGCGGGCGAACACCACGACGTTGGCGTCCCAGTGGCGATCCGGGGTGAGGTTGCCGCCACAGGTGATGAGGCGCAGCTCGGCCTTGCCGTGCGTGTCCCCGTAGACCTTCTCGGTGGGAAAGCCGTCCTTCTTGAAGGTGTCGACCGAGTCGACCTCGAAGACGGCGGTGCTGCCGTCGTCGCGGTGGACCTCGATCTTCTCGTCCTTCTTCAGCTTCTTGAGGTTGAAGAAGACGGCCTCGCGCACCTGGGGGGTGTCCATGTGCCCGACGATGGCGGCCGCGCCCTTCTCCCCGGGGGTCGGGCCGTCCTTGTACCAGGCCGCGTCCTTCGGCTTGGCGAAGTCGGGCTCCTGCATGACGCCCCGCGGGTCGAGTCCCACGGTGTCGAGCGGTGCGTCGACCTTGATGTCCGGGATCACGACGCGGTCCGGGACGGACGGATTCAGGACCGATGCGGCCTTGGCGTCCGCCGTGCCGTTCTTGACGGTGTCACCGCCGCCGGAGGAGCAGGAGGTGACCAGGACGACGGTGAGGGCCGATGCCCCCGCCAGGGCGGCCGCGCGCAGTACGCGGCCGCTCCGGCGGGGGGCGCGGGCGGGGGCCGACTGCTCAGCCATGGGCTGCGGCGTCCGAGGGGACCCAGCCGAGGGGGGCCTGGCCGGTGTTCACGGAACCCTTGGGGGTCTTGTGGTTCTTCGGGTCGACCGGGGCCGGCTTCGGCTTCGGGTTGTCCGTCGCGTCGGTGGAGAACTTGACGGTGTCGAACTTCTTGCCGCCCGCGAAGGCGTCGACGCCGTAGTTGCCGTCCGCGACCTTCTCGACCTTGGCGGTGCCGCCCCGGCCGTCGGCGGCGAACGCGACGGTGGGGACCGCCAGGGCGATCGACGAGGTGAGGGCGATCGCCGAGAGGGTGAGTGCCTTGCGCATGGGATTCCTCCTGAACGGGCCGGGGTTCGTTCCCGGCACACCAGACATGAGGGACATCCCGGGGTGCCCGGTTGCACCCCCCGCAGGGGCCGCGGGGCGCCCGTGCCGAAGGTCCCGATGGAGGAAACCGCAGGCCGCGGGGGCGGTCGGGTGCCTCCGTTTGCGGGCTCTTTGCCCCGATTTTTGGGACCAAGGTCCCGGGATCCGGCCGACCCGCCGGGCCCTGTTCTTCAGGCCTCCTTCAGGACCGCTTCAGGCTCGGCTCAGGACCTCCTCAGGGGTGCGGCGGGCAACGCGGAGCCCCCGGTGACGGGATGTCACCGGGGGCTCCGGAGCGTGTCGGACGGCCGTCTGAAGGCCGCCTGGTGCCTGCCGGTCAGAGGTTCTCGATGACGTGGTCGACGCACGCCGTCAGCGCCTGGACGTCCGCCGGGTCGATCGCCGGGAACATCGCGATACGGAGCTGGTTGCGGCCGAGCTTGCGGTAGGGCTCGGTGTCCACGATGCCGTTGGCGCGCAGCACCTTGGCGACCGCGGCCGCGTCGACGTCGTCCGAGAAGTCGATCGTGCCGATGACGGCGGATCGCTTGGCGGCGTCCGCGACGAACGGGCTGGCGTACTTCGACGCCTCCGCCCAGCCGTACAGGTGGGCCGCGCTGGCCGACGTACGGCCGGTCGTGAACTCCAGGCCGCCCTGGCTGTTCATCCACTCCAGCTGCTCGTTCAGCAGGAAGAGGGTGGAGAGCGCCGGGGTGTTGTACGTCTGGTTCTTCAGCGAGTTGTCGATCGCCGTCGGCAGCGAGAAGAACTCCGGGATGTGCCGGCTGCCGGAGGCGTGCACGCGGGCCGCGCGCTCCAGGGCCGCCGGGGAGAACGCCGCCAGCCACAGGCCGCCGTCGGAGGCGAAGGACTTCTGCGGGGCGAAGTAGTAGACGTCGGTCTCGGTGATGTCCACCGGCAGACCGCCGGCGCCCGAGGTCGCGTCCACCAGGACGAGGGAACCGGCGTCGGCGCCCGCGACGCGCTTGATCGGCGTCGCGACACCCGTCGAGGTCTCGTTGTGGGTGTACGCGTACACGTCCACGCCGGCCTCCGCCACCGGGTCCGGGTGCGTACCCGGCTCGGAGGAGATCACGGACGGTGCGTCCAGCCACGGCGCGAGCTTCGCGGCCGAGGCGAACTTGGAGGAGAACTCGCCGAAGGTGAGGTGCTGCGACTTCCGCTCGATGAGACCGGCGGTCGCGATGTCCCAGAAGGCGGTGGAGCCGCCGTTGCCCAGGATCACCTCGTAGCCCTCGGGGAGGGAGAAGAGGTCCCGGAGGCCCTGGCGCACCGAACCGACCAGGTTCTTGACCGGGGCCTGGCGGTGCGAGGTTCCGAGCAGGGAGGTACCGGTGGCGGCGAGGGCGTCCAGCGCCTCGATCCGCACCTTGGAGGGGCCCGCGCCGAAGCGTCCGTCGGCGGGCTTGATGTCAGCGGGAATCTGGATCTCAGCCACAAGCGGAGCGTATCGGGTCCAGGTCCACGCTTCGGAGGCGCGTCCACCCGATGAGATGAACCGGGCCGGTGGGAGGGTGTCCGGGTGACGTCACCCGGTGAACTCGAACGGACATTGCGGAAGAACCTGCGCGGAGAGGTCGACTTCGGCGCCGCCGCACGGGCCCTGAACACCATGGACGCCTCGAACTACCGCCGCGTCCCGGTCGGCGTGGTCGCCCCGCGCGACGCCGCCGACGTGGCCGCCGCGCTCGCGGTGTGCGCCGAGGCCGGCGTCCCCGTCGTCCCGCGCGGCGGCGGCACCTCCATCGCCGGCCAGGCCACGGGCATCGGGGTGGTCCTCGACCTGACCCGGCACATGAACGCCCTCGTCTTCCTGGACCCCGCCGCCCGCACCGCCGTCGTCCAGCCCGGCCTGGTCCTCGACCGGCTGCGGGACGCGGCGCGCCCGCACGGGCTGACCTTCGGACCGGACCCCTCCACGCACTCCCGCTGCACGCTCGGCGGGATGATCGGCAACAACGCGTGCGGGGCCCACTCGGTCGCCTGGGGAACCACCGCCGACAACGTGGCGGAGCTCGCGGTGACGGCGTACGGGGGCTCCACCTACCGGCTCGCCGCCGGCTGGGCGGGCGCCCCGGCGGGCCTGCGGGAGCTCGTGTCGGCCAACCTGGCGGTCCTGCGCACCGGCATGGCCGGGGGCTTCTCCCGGCGGATCTCCGGCTACGGAGGGCTGGACGCGCTGCTGCCCGAACGGGGCGCCGGGCTCGCCCGCGCCTTCTGTGGCAGCGAAGGCACCCTCGGAGTGGTCACGGAGGCGGTGGTCCGCCTGGTGGAGGCACCGAGTGCACCGGTCCTCGCGGTGCTCGGGTACGCCGACGAGAGCGCGGCCGCCGACGCGGCGGCGGGCCTGCTGGGGTACGGCCCGCTGACCGTGGAGGGCATGGCCGCCGACCTGGTGGGCCCGGCCTCCGGCCGGCTGCCCCGGGGCGGCGCCTGGCTGTTCGTCGAGATGAGGGACGAGGGCGCGGGCCGCGCCCTGCTCCGGGACGCGGACGCGGTGGACAGCCTGCTGATCACCGACCCGGCGGGGCAGCGGGCGCTGTGGCGGATCCGCGAGGACGCGGCGGGCACGGCGACGCGCATGCCCGACGGAGGGATGGCCTGGCCGGGGTGGGAGGACTGCGCGGTCCCGCCGGCCCGACTCGGCGCCTACCTGCGGGACTTCCGCGCGCTGCTGACTGAGCACGGGCTGCGCGGATCCCCGTACGGCCACTTCGGCGAGGGCTGCGTCCATGTCCGCATCGACTTCGACCTTGTGACGGCCCCGGGTGTGGCACGCTTCCGCGCCTTCTCCTCCGCCCTGGCCGACCTGGTGGTCGCGCACGGAGGCTCCCTGTCGGGGGAGCACGGGGACGGGCAGGCACGGGCGGAGCTGCTGCCGCGCATGTACGAACCTTCGGTGATCACCCTCTTCGAGGCCTACAAGCGGGTCTGGGACCCGGCGGGCGGCATGAACCCGGGCATGCTGGTCCACCCGGCGCGCCTCGACGAGAACCTCCGCTTCGCGGTGCTCCCGCCCTCGGCCTTCGCGGGGGAGGTCGCCCGCTGCGTCGGCGTCGCCAAATGCCGCACCACGGAGGTCGGCGGGCCGGGGGTGATGTGCCCGTCGTACCGGGCCACGGGTGAGGAACGGCACTCCACGCGCGGCCGGGCCCGGCTGCTGCACGAGATGCTCGCCGGGGAGATCGTGACGGACGGCTGGCGCTCGGCGGAGGTCGCCGAGGCGCTGGACCTGTGCCTGGGCTGCAAGGGCTGCCGCAGCGACTGCCCGGTGGGCGTGGACATGGCCTCGTACAAGGCGGAGTTCCTCCACCGCCACTGGGCCGGCCGGCTGCGCCCGCTCTCCCACTACACCCTGGGCGCGCTACCGGCGTGGCTGCGGGTGATCGCGGCGCTGCGGCTCGCCCGGCCGGCGAACCGGGCGGCCCGCCTCCTCCGGATCCCGGGCCTGGACCCCTCCCGCCCCCTTCCCCCACTGGCGCCCGAACCCTTCACCCGCTGGTGGCGCCGCGTGTCCCGCTCCGCGGAGCCCCTCCCCGTCGCAGGGCCCGGCGCCGGGGCCACCGTGACGGTGTGGCCGGACACGTTCACGGAGTACCTGGCTCCCGAGGCGGGCCGGGCCGCGGTCCGGGTGTTGCGGGACGCCGGGCTGGCGCCCGTCCTCGCGGGCGGCGGCGCCGTCCCCGTCTGCTGCGGGCTGACCTACGTCTCCACCGGCCGCCTCGACCGTGCCCGCAAGGTCCTGCTCCGCACCCTGGACGCCGTGGGCGAGCCCCACGGCCCCGTGACCGTCCTCGAACCGAGCTGCGCGGCAGCGCTCCGCACCGATCTCCCCGCCCTGCTCCCGGAGGACCCCCGCGCGCACCGCCTCGCCGCCGCCGTGCGGACCTTCGCCGAGACCCTGGAGGAGTACGCCCCGCACTGGCAGCCGCCCCGCCTCGACCGGCCGGTCGCCGGCCAGACCCACTGCCACCAGCACGCCGTCCTGGGGGACGCCGCCGACCGCCGGCTCCGCGAGCGGGCGGGCCTCACGGGTGACCTGAGCGGCGGCTGCTGCGGCCTCGCGGGAAACTTCGGCTTCGAGCCGGGCCACCATGAGGTCTCCGTGGCCTGCGCCGAGGAACAGCTCCTGCCGTCGCTGCGCGCGGCCGCCCCCGGCACCGAGGTCCTGGCGGACGGTTTCTCCTGCCGGACCCAGATCGCGCAGCTGTCCGGAGGCCGGGCCCGCCACCTGGCGGAGGTCCTGGCGGAAGCCCTGGCGGAAGCCCCGTGAACCGGATGTAAGGCAGAACACGCAAGCACGGTCCTTACCGACCCCTTAATCTGGATAAATGGCCGCACTTCCCTCCCCCACGACCGCACCCGCCACCAACCCCGCACCCGCCCCCGCTTCCGCCCCCGCACCCGCCCCCGCGTCCGTGCCCGCGACGACGGCCCCGGACGGCTCCTTCCGGGCGCGCTTCGGACCCGTCGCGCTGGTGGTCACGGCGGGAGTCTCGGTGCAGTTCGGCGCCGCCCTCGCGGTCATGATCATGCCGAGGGCGGGTGCGGCCGGCGTGGTCACGCTGCGGCTCGCGGCGGCCGCGCTGGTGCTGCTGCTCGTCTGCCGGCCCAAGGTGCGCGGGTACTCCCGCGCCGACTGGACCACCGTGGTGTGGTTCGGCGTGACCATGGCCGGCATGAACGGCCTCTTCTACCAGTCCATAGACCGCATCCCCCTCGGCCCCGCCGTCACCCTGGAGGTGCTGGGCCCGCTGGTGCTGTCCGTCGTGGTCTCCCGCCGCCTGATGAACCTGCTGTGGGCCGGGCTGGCGCTGGCCGGCGTCGTACTGCTGTCCACCCACGGCGGAGGCGGCTTCGGGGGACTCGACCCGCTGGGCGCGGCGTACGCGCTCGGCGCGGGCGGCATGTGGGCCGCGTACATCGTCTTCAGCGCGCGGACCGGCCGGCGGTTCCCGCAGGCGGACGGGCTGGCGCTGGCGATGGCCGTGGCGGCCGTCCTCTCGCTCCCCCTCGGCGTGATCGAGGCGGGCTCGGCCCTCCTCCTCCCCAGCACCCTGGCCCTCGGCCTCGGCGTGGCGGTCCTGTCCTCGGTGCTGCCCTACACGCTGGAACTGCTGGCCCTGCGCAGGCTGCCGGCGCCGACCTTCGCGATCCTGATGAGCCTGGAACCCGCGATCGCCGCCACGGCGGGCTTCCTCGTACTGAACCAGGCGCTGTCGGCGCTGGACGCGGCGGCGATCGCGCTGGTCATCGCGGCGAGCATGGGCGCGGTCCGCGCGCAGACGCGCCCGCGGCCGCCGGCCCCGCCGGCCTGACCCGCCGGCCCCGCTCCCCGCCGGCCCCGCTGCCCGGCCGCGCTGCTTCCCGCCGGCCCCGCCGCCTGGCGCTTCAGGTCGCGACGCGGTCCAGCGCGGGCAGGAACTGGTCGTAGAAGTCCACCTTGAGCTGGAGCGTGCGCTCCTCCATCTCCTTGAAGCGGCCCGTCGTCTCCTCGCGGGCGAGGAGCTCGGTCACCCGCGTGGCCAGGCGGTCGGAGTGGGTGCCGGACAGCAGGGACACCGTCGCGAGGGAGTGCGTCTTCGCATCGTGGAGGTGGTGCGGGTGGTAGAAGCGCGACTGGATCCGGCCCCCGGGCGCGAGCAGCGGCTCCATCCGCTCCCACAGCCGTCCGTACTCGACCGCGACCAGGACTTCGCCCCAGAACCGCAGGACGGTCAGCAGCCGCAGGTCCGCGTCCTCGTGGCCGCCCGCGTCGGCGATCAGGTCGAGGGTGTCGCCGATCGCGCGCTTCGTCGCGGCCGTCGGCCTCGAAGCCACCAGAGCCTCCCTGGACACCCCGAGCCGGCGCAGGTCCCACGTCATGTCCTCGCGGTGCGAGGGCGAGTGCCCGTAGGCGTCCGGATACTCCTCGCGCAGGATGATCCGGGCGATGCGCAGACCCTCCTCGTCGCCCAGCAGATCGATCGCCAGGTCGTAGGACGGGGTGAACGCGAGCGATACGAAGCGCCGCTGGAGCAGGAGCGCGGCGAAGTCCTCGTCCGGCAGCCGGGTGATGTTCGCCAGGACCGGATGCTCCTCGAACCGTCCGATCAGCGTGTCCTCGAACTCGTCCAGATCGTGCAGATCGTGCATGGCCGTACCCTTCCGTGGATCACAGGCTTCTGGCTCTGATCGACTCGCGCCAGTCGGGGAAGACCACGTCGTGGCCGATTCCCCACAGCGTGTCCAGCTCCTTCAGGACCTGCCGGCCCATCGTGCTGTCACTGCCGTCGATCTCGAGCTGGGCGGAATCGATGGCGAGTTGGGCGTGCAGGAACGAGCTGACCAGAAAGTGTTCGTCGACCTTGTGGACGGCGATGGACGGCAGGGAGTTGTACACCCGCACCTGGAGCAGTCCCCGGTCCTCCTCCCGGACGGCCCGGTGGAGCTCCGCGAGGCCGGCCAGGCACCTGCGCACGCTCGCCTGCACGTCCACCGCGAAGGCGGGATCCCGTACGGTCCGCAGGGCCTCGTCGCGCAGTCCCGCCACGGGCGAGGCCGGGTGCAGCAGCAAGATGCGCACCGGGACCCGCTGGTTGACGAGCGCCTTCTCCAGCGACGTCTGGAGCTGCTCCAGGTTGGGCATCCAGGTCTGCAGGATGACCACCTCCTGGGCGGCTTCCTCCACGAACCCGTTGAACACCGTGTCGGGAAAGTGCGCGTGCACCCGGACCACGCCGAGGTAGTTCTCCTGTTTGAGCTGCTGCGCCACGGTGTCGATGTCCAGCTTGGCGAGCTGCGCCTGGAAGCTCCTGTCCAGCCGGGCGACCTGCGCCTGGACGGTGTCGTCCAGCCGGGCGACTTGTTCCTGGACGGTGTCGTCCAGCCGGGCGACCTGTTCCTGGAGGCTGCCGTCCAGCCGGGCCACTTGCTCCTCGACGGTGGTGTCCAGCCGGGTGATCCGCGTCTGGACGGTCTCGTCGAGCGAGGTGACCTGCGCCTGGACCACATCGAGCTTGCGCAGGCGGTCGATCTCCAGAAGGAGGAAGACGGTGACCGTGCTCAGGATGAGCAGCGTGACCTTGGGGAGCGCGCCCCCGGGAGCCAGCGCGTCGAGCCACCCGAGGAGGTCCGCGAGCAGCACGACGACGCCCGATGTGGCCATCAAGGCCAGTGCTATCCGCTCCACGCGATAGCGAATGTCGCCGCCACTCATGCCACTCCAGCCCCTTGCCCACCCTCGTCGGCAACGACGGTATACCGACACCCCTAGTTCCAGGGGGAGTTCAAGCCACGTCGGGTCGGGTCCGGGCAGGTGGCCGGGGCGGTCGGGGTCAGTTCCAGACGATGTCGCTGTCGGTCCGCGGCGGCGCCACGTCCGCGTGCTGGACGTTCGCCTCTACGTGGACCGAGCCCGTCGGCCAGTCCGCGGACCAGGCGGAGAGCGAGGTGCCGGCGCCGGTGCTCTCCCCGTCCGGATAGTCCTGACCCCAGCCGCTCGCCATGGTCACGCCCAGCGCGAGGGTGCTCAGCGCGGCAGCCGCGAAGTACATCCGGGGAGTCGTCATGCGCGGAGCATCCCAGCTCCGCGGGGGCGGAGGGAAGGCCTCAGCCGGCATTCTCCGGGGTGTGCTTTCCGGCACTGGCCGGGGCCTTCGCTCCGGGCCCGGCGGCCCCCGTCCCAGCGGCAACCGCAGCCCCTGCAGCCCCTGCCGCGTGTCCGGCGCCTGTCGCGGCGGCCCCGGCCCCGGCCCCGGGCTCGGCGGCCCCGGCCCTGGGCTCGGCGGCCCCGGCCCTGGGCTCGGCGGCCCCGGACCCGTACCGGGCCGCCATCGCCGCGGCCACCGCTCCGATCCGCTCCCGCAGCGCCGGCGGGGCGAGGACCTCCGCCTCCGCCCCCAGCTCCAGGAACTGCGCCTCCGCGTGCGCCTGCGACTCGATCGGCAGCACCGCCCGCGTCCACCCGGGCAGTTCCGGGTCCGGGGCCCCGACGGCCGCCAGGGCCTTGGCCTGGGCGCCGGTCAGCCGGGCCGCTCCCCGCGCGGAAAGCCGTACCTCCGCTTTCTCCGGGTGCAGCCGCTCGTGGAACTCCGCCTGGGTCCGCCGCCAGTGGGCGGCCAGCTCGAAGCCGTCCGGGAGCACGCACTCCTCGCCCGTCTCCCGCACCGCCAGGACCTGGTCCACCCGGTAGGTGTACGGCCCGGCCGGCTCCACGGCCACCGGCTCCACGGCCGCCGGCTCCCCGGGCCCGCCCGGAGCCCCCGCCGCGCCCGCCCCCGCCGCCGCACCCGCGACCAAGTACCAGCGCCCCGCCTTCAGGACCAGCCCGTACGGGGCCAGGCGCCGGTCCACCTCGTGGGGCGCCTTCCAGCGCCGGTACCGGACCTCGATCACCCGGCCCCGCCACACCGCGTCGGCGATCCGCCCCAGGTGCGGGGTCTCCTCGTGTTCCGCGTACCAGCCGGGTGCGTCCAGGTGGAACCGCAGCCGCATCCGGTCGGCCTGCGCGCGCAGCTCCGCAGGCAGGGCGGCGCGCAGTTTCAGCTGGGCGGCGGACAGGGCCCGGCCGAGGCCCAGTTCGGCGGCCGGGCCGGGCATCGAGGTGAGGAAGAGGGCCTCCGCCTCGCCCGGGGCCAGGCCGGTGAGACGGGTGCGGTAGCCGTCGAGGAGCTGGTAGCCGCCGCTGTGGCCGGCGTCGCCGTACAGCGGGACGCCGGAGGCGGCCAGCGCCTCCGCGTCGCGGTAGACCGTACGGACGGACACCTCCAGCTCCTCGGCGAGCTCGGCGGCGGTCATCCGGCCCCTGGTCTGGAGCAGGAGCAGGATCGAGAGCAGTCGGCTGGATTTCATGTGCACTCCACTGACACAGGATGTCAGTGGAGTGCTCCTACGGTCATCCCCATCGGTACCGAAAGGCTCGCGGGAAGCTCGCGCCGCCCACCGGAACACTCAGGGGAGAACGCGTATGAACGACTTCGACTTCCTCGTCGGCACCTGGGACGTAGCCAACCACCGGCTCGTCGACGCCCTGGACGCCGACTGCGGATGGCAGGTGTTCCCGGGGATCTCCCGGGCCACCCGCCACTTCGGCGGCGCCGCGAACTTCGACGAGATCGAGTTCCCGACGAAGGGCGCCGCCGGACTGACCCTGCGGCTCTACGACCACGAGCGAGGCCGGTGGACCCTGAACTGGGCGAGCGCCGGGACCGGGACGCTCTTCCCGCCCGTCGCCGGCAGCTTCGAGCCGGGTACCGGCAGGGGCGTCTTCCACGGCGAGGACACCTGCGAGGGCGTGCCGGTCCTGGTGCGTTTCGTGTGGTCGGGGACGCGGACGGACACCCCGCGCTGGGAGCAGTTCTTCTCCGCCGACCAGGGCGAGAGCTGGGTCCTCAACTGGACGATGGACCTGACCCGCCGCGGCGCACCGGGATCCGCGTCCGTACCCGTCTCGGCGTCCGCGTCCGTACCCGCCCGAGCGTCCCTCGTCGGGGCGTGAGCCGGCCGCCTCAGAGCAGTTCGAGCACCGCGCCCAGCCCGTCCGGCCGCTGCTCGACCGGCAGGTGGCGGACCAGTTCGACCCGGCACCCCAGGGCGGCGGCCCCCGCGTCCGCGACGGGGTCGTCGCCGACCATGAGCACGTCGGCGGGCGCCTGCCCGAGCGCTTCGCAGGCGGCCCGGAAGAGCCCGGGGTCGGGCTTCTGCACCCCGTGCTCGAAGGAGAGCAGGTAGGCGTCGACGAGGTGGTGGAGGCCGTGGGCCCGGAAGACGGGCCGCAGGTCCCAGCCGATGTTGCTGACGACGGCGACCGGGACGCCCCGCTCGCGCAGGGCGCCGAGCGTGGAGGCGGTATCGGGGTAGGGCCGCCAGGCCGCGGGGGTGCGGTGCCGGTCGTACAGGGCGTCGGCCAGCTCCGGCGAGGGCAGTGACGCCTCCCGGGCAAGAGCGGTGTAGGCCGCCCGGTGCTTCGCGGAGCTCAGGTCGCGCTCCCGCCACAGCGTCTCCAGCCGGGGCGGCAGCCGACGCGGGTTCGCCCCTCCGGGGAGGGCGCCGGCTTGCTCCAGGCGGCGGGCGCAGTCGGCGAGTTCGGCCTCGGGCAGGTCGAGTCCGGCTTCCGCCACCACCGCGCGGAGCCAGTCCGCGGTGGGCTCGACCCGGAAGAGGGTGCCGGAGAAGTCGAACATCACGCCCTTGACCGTGCCGTCGGCCGTGCGCTTGCCCGCGTCCGCGACCGTGACCCCGTCCGTGTCCGTGTCCGTGCCCGTGCCCGAGCCCGCGACCGTGTCCGTGCCCGTGCCCGTGCCCGAGCCCGCGACCGTGTCCGTGTCCTTGAACGTGTCCTTGTCCGTCTCCTCGATCATGGCGCCGATCCTCGCCGCGGCCGCGCGGCACGCGCAAGCCCCGCAGCGGCCGATGGCGGTCCGCTCCTCCCAAATCACCCCTTCCCGCCCCCAGTTGACCCGAACTCCGCCGGATCGGCAGCGCTTCGAAAAATAATGCAAGCACGCTTGATTGTTTTCCTGACGGGTGCCAGGCTTCCCCTCACGCCGAGAAGGGGAGCGCACCCGTGCCCGATCCGTCCGCTGTCGCCGTCTTCGTCGATCTTCGCGAGGAGGGCAGGGAACTCGACTCCCTGGTAGGGGAGTTGTCCGCACCCGACTGGGCGCGGCCCACGCCCGCGCCCGGCTGGAGCGTCGCCCACCAGATCGCCCACCTGCACTGGACCGACCGGGCCTCGCTGCTCGCCCTCACCGATGCCACCGGCTTCGCGGTACTGGTCGAGGAGGCCCTCAAGGCCCCCGACACCTTCGTCGACGCGGGAGCCGAGGAGGGGGCCGCGCTGGCCCCCGCCGACCTGCTGGCCCGCTGGCGGGCCGGCCGCGACGCCCTCGACGAGGCGCTCGCCGCCGCTTCGCCCGAGGCCAAGTTCCCCTGGTACGGGCCGCCGATGAAGGCCGCGTCGATGGCGAGCGCCCGCCTGATGGAGACCTGGGCGCACGGCCAGGACATCGCCGACGCGCTCGGCGTACGCCGCGTCCCGACGGCCCGGCTGCGGCACGTCGCGCGGATCGGCGTACGGGCGCGCGACTACGCGTACGCGGTACGGGGCCTCGCGGCGCCGGCGGGGGAGTTCCGGATCGAGCTGACCGCTCCCGGCTCCGCCGAGGTGTGGACGTACGGGCCCGAGGACGCGCCGCAGCGGGTCACCGGCCCGGCCCTCGACTTCTGCCTGCTGGTGACCCAGCGGGCCCACCGCGCCGACCTGGCCCTGACGGCGGCGGGCCCCGACGCCGACCGCTGGCTCGACATCGCCCAGGCTTTTGCCGGCCCGGCCGGCCCGGGCCGCGCGCCGGGGACCTCCCGGTGACCCGGCGCCCCCTGCTGATCGGCAACGCGTCGGGTTTCTACGGAGACCGCTTCGACGCCCTGCGCGAGATGCTGACGGACGGCCCCCTCGACGTGCTGACCGGGGACTACCTGGCCGAGCTGACCATGCTGATCCTCGGCCGCGACCGCCTGAAGAACCCGGAACTCGGCTACGCCAAAACCTTCCTGCGCCAGCTGGAGGAGTGCCTCGGCCTCGCCCACGAGCGGGGCGTACGGATCGTCGTGAACGCGGGCGGTCTGAACCCGGCGGGGCTCGCCGGCGCGGTACGGGCGCTGGCGGCGAAACTGTCCGTCCCCGTCTCGGTCGCGCACGTCGAGGGCGACGACCTGATGCCGTACGGGGAGGGCGCGCTCACCGCGAACGCCTACCTCGGCGGCGCCGGCATCACCGCCTGCCTGCGGGCGGGCGCGGACGTGGTGGTGACCGGCCGGGTCACGGACGCGGCGCTGGTGAGCGGGCCCGCGGCGTGGTGGTTCGGCTGGGCGCCGGACGAACACGACCGGCTGGCGGGGGCGGTGGTGGCGGGCCACGTCCTGGAGTGCGGAACGCAGGCGACCGGCGGCAACTACGCCTTCTTCACCCGTCACGACGTCTCCCGGCCCGGCTTCCCGCTGGCGGAGATCTCCGAGGACGGTTCCTCGGTCGTCACGAAACACCCGGGCACGGGCGGGGTGGTGTCCGTCGGCACGGTCACCGCGCAACTCCTCTACGAGACCCAGGGCATCC
The DNA here is from genome assembly GCF_018614195.1 of Streptomyces sp. ISL-43. Lineage (GTDB taxonomy): Bacteria > Actinomycetota > Actinomycetes > Streptomycetales > Streptomycetaceae > Streptomyces. The sequence goes on along the minus strand of NZ_JAGGOT010000054.1, from coordinate 6,047 downwards.
GCTACCTGGGCCCGGACGTGACGGCCCGCCTGGACGCGGTCCGGCTGTCGGACGCCGGTCCGGACCGCGTACGGATCTCGGGCGTCCTCGGGGAGGCCCCGCCGGACACGCTCAAGGTGGGCGTGACCCGGATCGGGGGCTGGCGCAACGAGGTGGTCTTCGTCCTGACGGGCCTGGACATCGAGGAGAAGTCGGCGCTGGTCAGGGAGCAGCTGTCCGAACTGCTCGCTCCGGTGTCCTCGGTCGCCTGGACGCTGTCCCGTACGGACCACGAGGACGCGGGGACGGAGGAGACGGCGAGCGCGCTGCTCCGCCTGGTCGTCCGCGACCCGTCCCCGGACCGGGTCGGCCGGGCGCTGACCTCGGCGGCGATCGAGCTCGCGCTCGCCAGCTACCCGGGCTTCCACGTAACGGCCCCTCCGGCCCCGGCCCAGCCGTACGGAGTCTTCGCCGCGACCACGGTCCCGGCCGCCTCGGTCCCCCACACGGCCACCCTCCCGGACGGCACCCGCCTGCCGGTACCTGCGGACGCGAGCCCTTCGGGGCGTGTCCCCTCCCCGCCCTTCCCCCGTTCCCCCGAGCCGCACGCTCCGGCCGGCTCCGGAGCGCAAGGGCCCGCCGGCCCCACGCAACGGGTGCCGCTCGGGCGGCTGGTGGGTGCCCGCAGCGGGGACAAGGGCGGCGACGCCAACGTCGGGGTGTGGGCAGAGAGCGCCCCCGCCTGGGAGTGGCTCCGCGACACCCTCACCGTCGACGCCTTCAAGGCCCTGCTTCCCGAAACGGCCCCACTGGAAGTGACCCGGCACGTGCTGGCGAACCTCCGCTCCCTCAACTTCACCATCACCCGCATCCTCGGTGACGGCGTCGCCTCCGGCCACCGCTTCGACCCCCAGGCCAAGGCGCTGGGCGAGTGGCTGCGCTCCCGCCACACCGACATCCCCGTCGCCTTGCTCGGCCACCACCCCGGAGGGGAACCGCCCGCCGCGCCCGAGACCTCGCCGCCCGAAACCGCCGCGCCCTCGGAACCCGCGTCCTCGGAACCCGCGTCCTCGGAACCCGCGTCCTCGGAACTCCCCGCGCCCACCACCCCGGAGGGGACCCCGTGACCCGCCTCAAGACCGCCGTCGACCCGCTCGCCCCCGAGCACGCGCAGGCCCGTACCGCCGCCCTGGAGCGCCTCGCCGAGCTCGACTCCGCACACGCGGGGGCCCTGCTCGGCGGTGGTGAGAAGTACACCGCCCGCCACCGCGGCCGCGGCAAGCTCCTGGCCCGCGAACGCGTCGAGCTGCTCCTCGACCCCGACACCCCGTTCCTGGAGCTGTCCCCGCTCGCCGCCTGGGGCAGCGACTACCCGGTCGGCGCCTCGATGGTCACCGGTATCGGCACGGTCGAGGGCGTCGAATGCCTGGTGACCGCCAACGACCCCACCGTCCGGGGCGGCGCCAGCAATCCCTGGACCCTCAAGAAGGCCCTGCGGGCCAACGAGATCGCCCGCCAGAACCGAATCCCCTGCATCAGCCTCGTCGAGTCCGGCGGCGCCGACCTCCCCTCGCAGAAGGAGATCTTCATCCCGGGCGGCGCGATCTTCCGCGACATCACCCGGCTCTCGGCGGACGGCATCCCGACCATCGCCGTCGTCTTCGGCAATTCCACCGCCGGCGGCGCGTACATCCCCGGCATGTCCGACCACACCATCATGATCAAGGACCGCTCGAAGGTGTTCCTCGGCGGTCCGCCGCTGGTCAAGATGGCCACCGGCGAGGAGAGCGACGACGAGTCCCTCGGCGGAGCCGACATGCACGCCCGGACCTCCGGCCTCGCCGACTACTACGCCCTCGACGAGCACGACGCCATCCGCCAGGCCCGCCGCGTCGTCGCACGGCTCAACCACCGCAAGCCACAGGCAGACCCGCCGAAGGCCGAGGAACCCCTCCACGACCCCGAGGAACTCCTCGGCATCGTCCCCGCCGACCTCAAGACCCCCTTCGACCCCCGCGAGGTCATCGCCCGGATCGTCGACGCCTCTGACTTCGACGAGTTCAAGCCCCTCTACGGCACCAGCCTGGTCACCGGCTGGGCCACCCTGCACGGCTATCCGGTCGGCATCCTCGCCAACGCCCAAGGGGTGCTGTTCAGCGCGGAGTCGCAGAAGGCCGCCCAGTTCATCCAGCTCGCCAACCAGCGCGACATCCCGCTCCTCTTCCTCCACAACACCACCGGCTACATGGTCGGCAAGGAGTACGAGCAGGGCGGCATCATCAAACACGGCTCGATGATGATCAACGCGGTCTCCAACTCCCGCGTCCCCCACCTCTCCGTCCTCATCGGAGCCAGCTACGGCGCCGGCCACTACGGCATGTGCGGCCGCGCCTTCGAGCCCCGCTTCCTCTTCGCCTGGCCCAGCGCCAAGTCCGCCGTCATGGGCCCCGCCCAGCTCGCCGGCGTGCTCTCCATCGTCTCCCGCCAGTCGGCGGCCGCGAAGGGGCAGCCTTACGACGAGGAGGCGGACGCCGGCATGCGCGCCTTCGTCGAGGCGCAGATCGAGTCCGAATCCCTGCCGATGTTCCTCTCCGGGCGGCTGTACGACGACGGGGTCATCGACCCGCGCGACACCCGAACCGTCCTCGGCCTGTGCCTGTCGGCCGTCCACAACGCCCCCGTCGAGGGCGCCCGTGGCGGCTTCGGCGTCTTCCGGATGTGAGCCCCCAGATGACACAGAAGACCCTCCGCTCCGTACTGGTCGCCAACCGCGGCGAGATCGCCGTCCGCGTCTTCCGCACCGCCCGCGCCCTGGGCCTGGCCACCGTCGCCGTCCACTCCGACCCCGACGCCGACGCCCTGCACGTGCGCACGGCCGACGCCGCCGTACGGCTGCCCGGGGCAGCCCCCGCGGACACCTACCTGCGCGGCGACCTGGTCATCAGGGCCGCCCTCGCGGCGGGCGCCGACGCCGTCCACCCCGGCTACGGCTTCCTCTCCGAGAACGCCGCCTTCGCCCGCGAGGTCCAGGCCGCCGGACTCACCTGGATCGGGCCGCCGCCCCGGGCCATCGAGGCCATGGCGTCCAAGACCCGGGCCAAGGAGCTGATGCGCGCCGCCGGGGTCCCGCTCCTGGAGCCCGTCGATCCGCACACGGCCGCAGCCGCCGACCTCCCCCTGCTCCTCAAGGCGGCGGCGGGCGGCGGAGGCCGCGGGATGCGGGTCGTACGGGACCTCCACGCGCTCAAGGAGGAGCTGGAGGCGGCCCGCGCCGAGGCCCGCTCCGCCTTCGGCGACGACGAGGTCTTCGCGGAGCCCTACGTCGAGCGGGGCCGCCACGTCGAGGTACAGGTCCTCGCCGACGCCCACGGCACCGTCTGGGCGCTCGGCACCCGCGACTGCTCCCTCCAGCGGCGCCACCAGAAGGTCATCGAGGAGGCCCCCGCGCCCGGCCTGCCCGAGACGCTGCGCGCGAGCCTGCACGAGGCGGCCGTCGCCGCCGCGCGGGCGGTCTCGTACCAGGGCGCGGGCACCGTCGAGTTCCTCGTCACCGCCGACGGCCGCCCGTACTTCCTGGAGATGAACACCCGCCTCCAGGTGGAACACCCGGTCACCGAAGCCGTCTTCGGGCTCGACCTCGTCGCACTTCAGCTGCGGATCGCCGAGGGCGCGCCCCTGCCGCTGAACCCTCCGCAGCCCTCCGGGCACGCTGTCGAGGCCCGCCTCTACGCCGAGGACCCGGCGAAGGACTGGCGCCCGCAGACCGGGATCCTGCAGACCCTCGCCGTCCCCGGCGAGGTCCGCGTGGACACCGGCTTCACCGACGGCGACACCGTCTCCATCCACTACGACCCCATGCTCGCCAAGGTCGTCGCGCACGCCCCGACGCGTGCCGAGGCCGTCCGCGCCCTCGCCCACGCCCTCGCCGGAGCCCGGATCCACGGACTGGCCACCAACCGCGAGCTCCTCGTACGGTCCCTGCGGCACCCGGAGTTCGAGGCCGGGCACCTCGACACCGGCTTCTACGACCGCCACCTGCCGGCCCTCACCGAAGCCGCCCCGGACGCCGGGCCGGCCGCCCTCGCCGCCGCCGTCGCCGCGGCCCTCGCCGAGACGGCCCCCGCCCCCCACGCCCCGCTCGCCGCCCGGATCGGGGGCTGGCGCAACCTCCGCTCCCAGCCGCAGACCCGCCACTACACGGCAGCCGGAACCGCATACGAGGTCCGCTACCGCCCGGCCCGCAGCGGCTCCCCGGAGCTGGTGGACCACCCCGGTATCCGGGTCCTGTCGGCCACACCGGAGCTGGTCACCCTGGAAATCGAGGGCGTCCGACGGACGTTCCACGTGAAACAAAATTCGAACACCCCCGACGTCCATGTGGACTCCACGTACGGCGGGGGCGCCCACACCCTGACCCCGGTACCCCGGTTCGCGGACCCCCAGGACCGCACCGAACCAGGCTCCCTGCTCGCCCCCATGCCCGGCACCGTCGTCCGCGTCGCCGAGGGCCTCGCCCCCGGCACCCCCGTCACCGCCGGCCAGCCCCTGCTCTGGCTGGAGGCCATGAAGATGGAACACCGCATCCTCGCGCCCGCCTCCGGCACGCTCACCGCGCTCCACGCCGTCACCGGCCAGCAGGTCGAATTCGGCGCCCTGCTCGCCGTAGTCCAGGAGGAAGCATGAGCTCCATCGAAACGGAAGAACACACGGCCCTGCGCAAGGCGGTCGCCGCCCTCGGCCAGAAGTACGGCCGCGAATACCTCGCGCGCCTCGCCCGCGAGGGCGGCCACCCCGACGAACTGTGGGCGGACGCCGCCAAGCTCGGCTACCTCGGGGTCAACCTCCCCGAGGAGTACGGTGGCGGAGGCGGCGGCATCGCCGAACTCTCCATCGTCCTCGAAGAACTCGGCGCCGCGGGCTGCCCCCTCCTCATGATGGTCGTCTCACCCGCCATCTGCGGCACGGTCATCTCCCGCTTCGGCACCGACGCCCAGAAGCAGGCCTGGCTCCCCGGCCTCGCCGACGGCACCCGCACCATGGCCTTCGGCATCACCGAGCCCGACGCCGGCTCCAACTCCCACCGCATCACCACCACCGCCCGCCGCGACGGCGACGACTGGATCCTGACCGGCCGCAAGGTCTTCATCTCCGGCGTCGACATCGCGGACGCCACCCTCATCGTCGGCCGCACGGAAGACGCCCGGACCGGCAGCCTCAAGCCCTGCCTGTTCATCGTCCCCCGCGACACCCCGGGCTTCGCCCACACCGTGATCGACATGGAACTCCAAGCGGCGGAAAAGCAGTTCGAGCTCACCCTGGACGACGTACGACTCCCTTCCTCCGCCCTGGTCGGAGACGAGGACGCGGGCCTCCTCCAACTCTTCGCGGGCCTCAACCCGGAACGGATCATGACCGCGGCCTTCGCCATCGGCATGGGCCGCTACGCACTCGCCAAGGCCGTCGACTACGCCAAGACCCGCCAGGTCTGGAAGAACCCCATCGGCGCCCACCAGGCCATCGCCCACCCGCTCGCGGCCGCCCACATCGAGCTGGAACTGGCCCGCCTGATGATGCAGAAGGCCGCCCACCTCTACGACGCCGGCGACGACATGGGCGCCGGCGAAGCCGCGAACATGGCCAAGTACGCCGCCGCAGAGGCCTGCGTCCGCGCGGTGGACCAGTCCGTCCACACCCTGGGCGGCAACGGCCTCACCCGCGAATACGGCCTGGCCGCCCTCATCACGGCCTCCCGCGTGGCCCGCATCGCCCCGGTCAGCCGCGAGATGATCCTCAACTTCATCTCCCACCAAACCCTGGGCCTCCCCAAGTCCTACTAACGCCGGAACCGAACCGAGAAGCGGGTGCGGACGGGAACCCGTACCGAGAACGGGGTGCGGACGGGAACCTGTACCGAGAACGGGTGCGGACGGGAACCCGTGCCGGGGACGGGGGTGGGGTGGGGTGTCGGCCGGGACGTAAAACGTGATTTGTGGCGCGGACAGGCCCGCACCCGTCGAAGCATGACCCGGGGCGCCAAAAATCATGCAGTCCCGGCCGACACCCCACCC
>NZ_JAGGOT010000053.1 GCF_018614195.1 Streptomyces sp. ISL-43 | reverse complement strand
ATCACCGGCATTGCTGGTCAGGGGCACTTTCTGCTGTGCTGATCACCTGACGGACAGCCCGCTTCATGAAAGCGCGAGGCTAGTCGCGGACCGTTGCCGTGTAGCCGACCGGGCAGCAACGCGTCCCGACGGACCGTGGGGTTACCAAGTCGCTACGAGAACACGGTGGCACGGTAGGCGTTGCGGATTTCGGTCAACGGTTCCCGGTCGCGGGTGTAGTAGATCTTGTTGGTGAGCAGAACGGCCCAGTGTTTCTGTTGCGGGCTGATCCACATGGCAGTGCCGGTGAAGCCGTAGTGGACCCAGGTGTCCTGATCGGGCCCGGTGTCGGGTGCGGGGTGCCAGAAGAGGCCGCGGGCGGGGGCGAGGTCGCCGGTGCGGATGCGGAGGGAGTCCTTGATCCAGGCGGGACCGAAGGCTGCCTGGGTGGGGGCGAGCATGTGGCGGAGGAAGAGGGCGAGGTCGTCGAGGACGGAGAAGGTGCCGGCGATGCCGCAGACGCCGTCGAGGAGGCGGGCGGAGAAGTCGTGGGCGGTGCCTCTGAGGTGGGTGCCGGTGGTCTCGTCGTACTCGGTGGGGGCGCTGCGGGCCGCCTCGGCATCGGGGAGGGGGCCGAAGCGGGTCTGCGTCATCCCCAAGGGGTGCCAGACGCGGTCGGTGGCGAGCTGGTCCAGGGGCTGGCCCGAGAGGTGCTCGGCGAGGTAGCCGAGGACGAGGGCGGCTCGGTCTGTGTACTCGACGGCTTCGCCGGGCGGGCGGTGTCGGGCCTCGTGGAGGACGCCGTCGCGGATGTCCTGGGGGTCGGTGCCGTAGAGGTTCTTCAGGTTGGCGCGCAGCGGCAGGCCGGCGGTGTGGGTGAGCAGGTGGTGGGCCGTGGCCTGGGCGAGGGGACGGCCTGCGACCTCGTCCCAGAAGGTGCCGAGGGGTGTGTGGAGCTGGAGTTTTCCCTCTTCGACGAGGGTGCCGATCGTGGACCAGACGGCGAGGATCTTGGTGAGGCTGGCCATGTCGAAGACGGTGTCTAGCCGCATCGGCTCGTCCGGGTGGTCGGGGTCGAGGAGGCCGACGGCTCCGCTGGCCTCGATGCCGTCGGCGTTCCCGACTGCCCACACCGCGCCGGGGTAGACCTCGTCGCGTACTCCGGTCTGGAGGAGGTCTTCGATCCGGTCGGTGGTGTGGGTCATGGTCTCCCGATCGTCGTGGGCAGCGGGTGGTCCGCTGGCCAGGTTAGTGATGCGGCCGGGGCGGTGCCTGCTGCGCCACGGGTGGTGTCAGGCGAGCCGCTGGCCGAGGTCGACGATGGCCGTGGCGGTGGTGCTGAGGGGGAAGCGGGCGGCGTTGGTGCGGCCGGATGCGCGGAGCATCTCCAGGAGGCCGGGGGTGGTGCGCAGGCGGTGGAGGTCGTGTGCGGCGGTGGCGGGGTTGGTGAAGTCGGTGGCCAGGCCGGTGCCGGAGAGGGCTTCGCTGAGTCCGGGGACGGGTTGGTAGAGGACGGGGAGTCCGCAGGCCTGGGCTTCGAGGGCGACGAGGCCCATGGCCTCCAGGGTGGTGGAAGGCACGGCGAGTACGTCGTGATCGGCGAAGGCCTTCCACAGTTGGGGGCGGCGGAACCAGCCGAGGTAGCGGACGTGGACGCCGAGTTGGCGGATGACCGGGGTGAGGTCGAGGAACTGGGCGCGCGGGGCAGCGATGCTCAGCTCGACCGAGCGGGTGGCCGCGACGGCTTGGAGGAGGGGTTCGAGGCCCTTCTCGGAACTGAGGCGGCCTGCGAAGAGGATCCGCAGGTGGCTGGTGGGACGTCGGGCGGGTCGGGGCGGTGGGCTGGTCAGGAGGCGGTCGGGGATGCCCCAGGGGATCTTCTCGATCTTGCGTCTGTCGGTCTTGGGGGCGAGCTTGAGCAGGCGGTCGGCCATGGCGCCGGTGGGGACGACGATCGCGTCGGCAGCGGAGGCGGTCTCGCGGAGAACGCGTAGCTGCGTGGTGTGGTTCTCGGCGTGCAGGAGGTCGGTGCCGTGGACGAAGGCGATCCGGGGGTGGGCGGGTAGGGCCCGCAGGAGGGCGGGGGTGGCGCCGAAGGCCAGGTGGTGCAGGTGCAGCACGCTGATCTGGCGCGGGTCGATGGCGGCCGTCATGGCGTGGTGAAGGTTGGTGACGTACCGGCTGAAGGCGTGGCCGTCGAGGCATTTGCCGGACGCGTGCAGCAGGTCGATGCCGGCCGGGGTGCGGGGTCGGGGGCCGTCGGGGGCGAGCATGAAGGCGCGGGAGGGGATGGCGGGCTGGGTGCCAGCGTAGAGGTCGAGGAAGAGTTCGACGCTTCCGCCGGGGCTGGGGAACGGCAGGTCGAGAGCGGTGGCGACGACGCGGTTCACCGGTGGCCTCCGGGGTTCTCCTCGTAGAGGCGGGACGTCTCGATGCCTTCACTGGTGCGGTACTTGAGGCCGTGCTGCTGGTAGCTGGCGGGGGAGCCGTGCGTGCGGAGGAAGACGAGCTTGCCGAAAGTCATGCCGGGCCGGACGCGTACGGGGCGAGTGGCTCGGATCTCCAGGGTCCAGCGGATCGCGTGGCCCTGGTGTCCGAGCGGGGCGGAGACGTGGACCCAGATGCCGAGGGAGCCGGTGGTCCGGTCGCCGTTGAGGAGCTGGGCGTAGGCCTCGGAGCCCGTGCGCTCCAGGGTGTGGCCGAGGTATAGGTGGCCGGGCTCCAGGACGTACCCGTCGTCGGGGAGGGTGAGTTCGGAGAAGGCGGTGGGACTGCCGGCGTCGAGGTCGCCCTCGCAGATGCGGAGCGTGCTGCCCAGGCGCCAGTCATACGCGTTGGGGGACAGGAGGTCTGGGTCGTACGGGTCGATGGTGATGCGGCCCGCCTCGCGGGCGGCGGCGATGGCCGGTCCGGTGAGGATCACGAGGTCACCGCCGTGCCGTCGAGGTCACGCCAGTACGCGGAGGGCTGGGGCCCGGAGGCCGCCTGGTACTTGCCCTCGTACAGGTCGATGGCGCCCTCGGAGACGAAGAACATGATCTGCCCGATCTCCATCCCGGCGTAGACGCGCACGGGGCGGGTTGGGGTGAGCATCAGCGTCCACTGGCCGTGGAAGCCGATGTCACCGATGGGCGCGGTGATCTCGACGAAGAGCCCCAGTCGGCCGACGGAGGACCGGCCGAAGAGCAGGGGGACGAAGAGGTCAGATCCCACCGCCTCCAGGGTGTGGCCGAGGTACAGCTCGCCGGGCTGCAGGACGTGGCCCTCGTCGCCGATCTCGATGCGGCGGGTGGGGTTCGGCCGGTGGGCGTCGAGTACCTCGTCGGTGTAAGTGAGCAGGGTCCTGCCGAGGCGAACGTTGTAGCTGTTCGGGTTGACCTGGGCCGGAATGAAGGGGGAGATCCGCAGCCGTCCGTCCTGCGAGGCGGAGGTGATCTCGGGTCCGGTGAGGATCACTGGTCGTCTCCGTTGGTCAGGATGCTTCTGATCGCCGAGCCGAGGCTGAGGCCGGCGGGGTGGGCTCGGCTGCCGAGACAGGTGTCGGCGAGGTAGTCGGTGGTCAGCACGCTCGTCATTCCGCCGGGGAGCGGGTCGGAGGAGGTGACCAGGGGTCCTGCCCGCTCGCTGAGGTGAGTGAGCAGGGCAGCGGGGTCGTTCCGGAAGGCCGGCGCGACCTGGGCCTCGACCAGCTTGTTGTCGAACGGCTCGATGGCGAGTAGATCCCCGGTGGTGAGGACTTCGCCGAGCAGCGTTGTGCGCACGGCGGTCTCGTTGAGGACGACCGCCTCACTGCCCAGCCCGTTGCGTAACCGGTCGGCCAGTTCGCGGAGCAGGGCGCGACGGTCGAGAGGGTTGTTCCGATAGGGCGCGACGAGACGACCCAGCGGCTCGGCCAGCTGTGCGTCGATGGAGGCGATCTGTTCACGGACGGAGTCGAGCTCGGTCGGCAGGACGGACTGCGAGGTGTCAGGGAAGCGGGCGGTCCGTCCGACCCAGCCTTCGGGGGAGCGGTTGGCGACTGCGTAGCCGACGGCGAGTTCGTGGCCCTTGAGCACGATGGTGCCGCCGACCCGTTCGGGTCCGGTGTGTTCGCTGTGGCAGTGGCCGGCGAAGACCACGTCGAGGAAGGGGCATGCCTCGGCGAGCTGGAGGTCCTGCTCGAAGCCGGAATGGCTGAGGAGGACCCAGGAGTCGACCTCGTGGTGGTGCGCGAGCATCAGCTCGCGCAGAGCCTGGACGGGGTCGGTGACGCGGTGGGCGGACCGCTGCCCGGCCGGGATCGAGTTGAATGCCTGCGCGCCGATCACGGCCGTGACGGCAGTCCGCCGGCCTGCGACGTCCACGATGCGCAGACGTCGGAAGAGCGCGTTGCCGGTGGAGTCCTCGACGACGTTGGCGCATACGGTCCGTTGGTGGAGGGAGGGCTCGAAGTAGTGCGGCCAGCCGTGGTTCCCGGGAGCGACGACGTCGTACAGGGCTAGCAGGATGTCCCGTTCGAGTGCGCCCCGGCCGAGGCGGTAGTACCCGGTGCCCTCGAAGAAGTCGCCGCAGTCCACCAGCAGGCTGTCCGTGCGCGCCTGGTGGAGGTGCCCGAGCAGCGGGCCGTTGGCTCCGAGGGCGGAGTGGACGTCGGTGGTGGCCATGATCTGTCGTAGGGAACGGGCCGTGGTCATGGCGCGACCTCGCAGATGTCGGCGCCGAGGTGGAGGAGCTTGCCGGGTAGGTCGGCGTGGCCTCGGCGGAGCTGGTCGACTCCGCCGAGGGTGGTGATTCCGCGGGCGGTCAGGGCCGCGACCATGAGCGCGGAGCCGGTGCGGATGTCGGTGGCCTCTACCCCGGCTCCCGTGAGGCGTTGCGGGCCGGTCAGCCGGCATTTGGTGGGGGAGATCTCCTCGATCTTCGCGCCGAGCCGGGCCAGCTGGGGCAGCAGGTTGCCGTGGCGGCCGGGGTTGATGGAGTCGGCGAACAGGTGTGTCCCGGGCTGGCCGAGGGCCAGTGCCATCAGGGGAGGTTCGAAGTCGGCGTCCAGGCCGCCGGTGGCGAGGGTTGCGATGGCGCGAAGGGGACGGCCCGTCGGCCGGGCGGCGCTCCCGTCGACCAGGAGAACGTCCTCCCGTACCGCAGTGGGAATGCCCAGTCGTTGGAGGGCTGCCTGCAAGGGCACGACATCCCGACCTTGGACGCCCTCGATGCGCGCGGTCCCACCGGTGGCGGCGACGGCGCAGGCCAGGGTGCCTGCCTCGATCTTGTCGCCTGGTACGCGCCAAGCCGGAATCTCGGCCGGTGATGCCGCTGCCGGGCTCAGGTCCAGGACCTGTTCGCCGGCTCGGGCCTCCCATCCCACCGAGCGCAGGGCGTCCAGCACGGTGAGGACTTCCGGCGACAGGTTCGGCCGACGGAGGCGCAGCGCACGGCCCGCGACGACCGCACGCAGGACTGCGGCGACCGTCGCACCGCGCGACCGGAACGGCAAGGTGTGGGAGACCGTTCCGGTGGCGGGTCGACCGGTCTCGACGTCATAGCCCTCGTCACGGACGGTTATGCGGTCGCCGAAGGCCTCGTACACCTTGAAGTGCAGGTCCATGCCGCGCTCCCCGATCCGACATCCCCCGGGCCAGGGCAGCCGGGCGTTCCCCTGTAGGGCAAGGAGCGCGGGCACCAGGTAGTACGACGCGCGGATCCGTGCGGCCGGGGCCAGGTCGAGTTCCGCGGGTACGGCGTCAGGGGGCATGATCACCACGCTGTCGGGTCGTCCCGCGGCCCGGGCGACGTGCCAGCCCGCCCCTTGGATCAAGGTGAGCATCCAGTGGACGTCGGCGCTGGCGGGGACGTTCTCCAGCTGGATGGTCCGGCGCACGGCTGCTGCGGTGGCCAGCAGCGGCAGGGCGGCGTTCTTGGAGCCGTCGACGGTGACCGAACCGGAGAGGGGCCTCCCGGGACGTACGGCGATGACCTCCGTGCTCGGCGCAAGAGCTCGAGTGGGTGCCATGCGTTCAACTCCTTTGCAGGGGAGGTTGCGTGATGGAGGGCGTGGGTACGGACAGATCGAGCTCGGCCCAGCAGGACTTGCCGCTGGCGCTGTGGTCGACGCCGTGCCGGTCGGCGAGGGCGGCGATGATCAGCAGCCCGCGGCCGTCCTCGGCGTCCGTACGGGGTAGGCGTGCGTGGGGGAGGGCGGAACTTCGGTCGCGGACCTCGAAGCGCAATCGGCTCCCGCGCGGGCGAGCGGTCACGGAAGCAGCTCCGTCCCCCGCGTGCTGAACGGCGTTGGCCAGCAGTTCACCTGCCACGGCCTCTGCTACGTCCATGCCGTCGGTGCCGATGCCCGAGCGCCAGCCTCTGATCTCGTTCATCACCTGGTGCCGGACACGAGCGGCGCCCTCGGGCGTACTCGTGACGGTCAGCGTGACCTCGTGCACTTCCATGAGCAGCCTCCTGGAGGGGTGCGGTCCCACCAGGCAAGCGGTTCATGAGGCGGACCCACGATGTGCCGCGCAGCCCCTGCATCGTTCATGCACGTTGTGCATGGCGGGCAAGTTCCTTGCAGTTAGGCTCGGTTGAGCAGGCAGGATCGGTCTCGGCAGAAAGGGCCGTGGCGGAGATGGTCGATACGCAGGGCGAGGTGCACAGGATCGGTGAACTGATCCGCCGGGCTCGGGTCTTACAGGGCCGCTCGCAAGCGGACGTGGCCGGCGAGCTGGGATACCACCAGTCGAAGATCAGCCGGCTGGAGGGCGGACGCGGAACGGACGACATCCGAGTTCTGCGCGACGTCGCCCGCGTCCTGCGCATTCCCCCGGCCCGACTCGGTCTGGCGGAGGGCGCCCCGGAAGCCGATCCCCACGATCCGGAGACAGAGGAAATGCTGCGCCGCCGTACCTTCCTTGCCGCCAGCGCCACCGCGCTCACAGCCTCGGTCGCGCCGACGGCTGCGCACCCCGCGCTCGTCCAGGCACTCCTGCCCGGGATGCCGACGGCTCCGACGACGCAAGCGCCGGAGTCCGGGGAACTACGAAACCGGGCAACGGCCATCCGGCGCCTCTGGAGCACGTGCGACTACGCGGAGCTGGAGCGGACCCTTCCCGGCCTGATCACCGATCTTCGCCGCTGCATCGCCGACTCCCCGCAGGCCGAGGAGCTTCCTCGCTTCCTAGCCACGGCCTACCAGACCTCGGCCAGCCTCTTGCTCAAGCAGGGAGACCCCGGCACGGCGTGGCTTGCCGTCGGGCGCGCGATGGCCGAGGCCGAACGCTCAGGTGATCCGCTCGTCCTCGCCGCCAGCGTCCGCCTCCACGCGCACGTCCTGGTCCGTGAACAGCACGCCGGCCAGGCCGTCACGCTGATCAAGCACACGGCCTCACAACTCACCGGTGCGTACGACCGGCAGGCCCACCACTACCTCTCCGTGCTCGGGTTGCTGCTACTGCGCGGAGTCACGGCTGCCAGCAGAGCCGGGGACCGCGCTGCCACCGCAGAGTTCCTGGCTGAGGCCAAGGAGGTGGCGAAGTACGTCGCCCTGGACCACCCCGACGCCTGGGCCAACTTCAGCCCCACCAACGTGGCTCTCCACGAGGTCAGCGCGGCCGTGTCCTTCGGCGACGCTGGCGTCGCCATCGAGATCGCCCGTCCGCTCGTGCGCCGCCACATCCCGGTTCCCGAGCGTCGGGCCGCCCTATGGGTGGAGGCCGCCCGTGCCTACGCGCAGCAGGGCCGTCTCGCCGACGGCTACCAGGCCCTGCGGATCGCGGAGACCTGCGCAGCCCAGGACGTACGGCGCCCGGCCGTCCGGGACCTGGTCGCCGACATGGCAGCCCGGGACCGTCGGCGTACGCTGCCAGAGCTCCATCACTTGAGCCGCCGACTGGGAGTACCCGCGTGACCGAGCCGCAGCGCAAGCCCTTCCTGTACGTCGTCGTCTGCGCGGCCGGGATCGCGGGCGACGTCGGCAAGCTGATCGACGCCGCGCACGAGCGGAGCTGGGACGTCGGCGTCGTCGCCACCCCGCAGGGGCTTCACTTCCTCGATGTGTCCGAGATCGAGGACCGGACCGGTTACCCCGTCCGCTCCGCCTGGCGCGCGCCCGGCGACGCACGGTCCTTCCCACCCGCTGATGCGATCGCAGTCGCCCCGGCCACCTTCAACACGGTCAACAAGTGGGCGGCCGGCTTCGCGGACAACCTCGCCCTCGGCATCCTCTGCGAGGCCCCGGGCATGGGCATCCCCACAGCCGTCCTGCCCTACGTGAACACCGCCCTCGCCGCCCACCGCGCGTACCAGCGCAGCCTCACCGAGCTCCGAGAGATGGGCGTCCTGGTCGGGAGCTACGAGCCACACCGCCCGAAGTCCGGCGGCGGCGCCGACCGCTTCCGCTGGGAGGAAGCCGTCGACCTCCTGGCTCCGTTCCTCGCGGCAGGCGACGCACGCCACTGATCTGCGACTGCCAGTGGGTAGGGCCTGGCGGATTTCCACATGAGGAATGCCGCCGCCCGGTGGCCGGGAGGTACCCGCCACCGGGCGCAGGGTGGTGTGCTGGGGGCCTGTCAGTCCTCGTAGGGGAGGTATATGCCGCCGTCCGGAGCGGCTATGGCGCACAGGCGCTCGTACTCGGCTCGGTCTTCTTCGGTCATGTGCGGGAGTACGTCCATGACCATGCGGGCTTCGGGGTGCCGGGCGAAGTACGAGAGCACCAGCTCGGTGAGGGCCTCCACGGCGTTGTCCTGTTCGCGGACGGCCGCGGCGTTGCGGGCGCTCAGTGCTGCCATGGCTTCGAGTTCGGCGCGCGTGGCCTGGAAGGCGGTGGCTTGTTCGGCCCGTGTGAAGGGGCGCCCGTCACTGTGGGACCAGGTGTTGGTGTCGGGTCGGAGCTTGAAGTCCGCGTCCAGCAGCAGGGCGATGATTTCGATGCGCAGTTCGGTTTCGGGCATGCGGGGGTTCCTTACGGGGTGGGGTTGGTGGTGATGTTTTCAATGCTCCGGAGAATCCCCGGTTTGGCTGACCGGGGATCGTCGGCTATGTAGGGACGGACACGTGCTGGCGTCAGCGCCGGCGGGAGACGTTGTTCGCGGCCTTCACGGCCGGTTGTGTGGGCGTCCGCGTGCCGTACGGCGGCCCCAGCGGCAGGCCGGCTCGCCGCTGCCGGGGTCGCTGCAGGTGGAGGCCGCGATCCGGCGGGAGATCTCGCCCCACTCCTCGACGGACAGGATCCGGTCGTCTGCGGTGGCGCGCACGGAGGTGTGCCACACGTGTTGGTGGGTCGGGCGTGCTCCGGGAGGGCCTCCACGGTCTGGCCGAGGAGCTGCTCGAGGTCCTTTCAAAGTGGCCTTCGGGTCACGGCCGGGAGCGGTGGACATGCCGTCGAATGACGCGACGAGGTGTGGGCCGGTGTGTTCTTCGTGTCTGCCTGGCCCGTACAGGTGGACGAGGAGGTCGATGGTCCGCGACCCAGGCTCGTGGATGCTGGAGATCACGATGTGCGCTGCGCGATCAGCTGTGCGGCGGCCACGTGCACGGTCTCGGCGGCCCGTTGGACAGCGGCGACTGCCGCGTCGAGCTGCGGGACGTCAGCACCTGAGTTCAGGACCTTGGAGACCTGGTTCAGGTTGTTTCCGGCCCAGCCGAGCCTGCGACGGCTCTCGAACAGGGCGGTGATCACTTCGCGCTCGTCGGCGATTTTGGCGCTGGTGCGGTCGAGGTCGCGGGCGGCAGCGAGAGCCGCCCGGGCGAGGAAGCCGGCGACGGACAAGCGACACCGGGCGGCGGCGGACTTGATTAGGGTGAACTCTTCTTCGTTGAGACGGGTGTTGGGCTGGTGCAAGCGCTTCTTCTCTCGTGGCTGTCGAGGGCGCTGTCGGGCACGGTCGGCGCGATCGCGACGGCTGTGGGGGTCGGACGGCTTCTCCTCCTGCTCTGGCTTCGATCCGCCCCCGGTCGCAGCCAGATGGACCTGCGCCCCTCGGTGCCGGTCCTCTCGCGCCCCCTCGGGGGTGGGCTCGGCGGAAGCTACGCTTCCGCCCCAACTTGCTCCTTCTGAGGCTGGAAGTGAGGGCATGTGCTCGTCGTGGCTGGGACGGTCGCGCGGTGGGTTGTGCATGCGTGTCCTTGAAGAGGTCGAGGCTGGTCATGTGAGGGGCTGATGGGCGGGGTCGACCGGTTGGGGACCGCTCGCTCGTGACGCGCGACGCTGCCGGCGCTGTCTGGGGACCGGGCGGGGACGGTCCCCGATTGGGGAGGCGCTCGGTCCCCAGTGGCATGGGCGTGGGGACCGGTCCCGTCTCGGTCCCCGTAGTCGTGGGTGGGAACGGTCCCCGACGTGGGACCTGACGGTCCCCGAACCGTCGCAGGGCGGTCCCGGATGGTGGGGACCGTGGGGACGGTCCCCACTGAGTCGGGGGATGTCAGGGGGTTGACCTGCGAAAACAGAGTTGGGGACCGGTCCCCGTGGTGCCCGACGCGCGCAGCGCAATGAGGGGACGGTCCCCGCTCGACTGCTGTCGGTCCCCTCTTGGGGGAGGCCGCTGCCAGGCGGGACCGGGCTCAGGTAGGGGACCGGGTCAGGTAGGGGACCGGGTTGGGGACCGTGATGGGGACGGTCCCCGAACGGATCGGGTCAGTGGTTCGGTCCCCACGATGACGGGGACCGACCTGGGTGGGGACCGTGGGGGTCAGGAGCCCGACGGCTGGGCGCGTCGGCGGTCCGGGCCGGTGAGGATGACGCGGGTGGTCATCTCCGCCAGGCGGGAGGCGACGCGGTCCCCGACTGCGTTGCGGAGTTCCGCGATCGGCAGGTTGGTGGTGATCAGGGTCGGGAGCATCTCGGTGTAGCGGCGGTTGATCAGCCGGTACGTCAGCTCCTCCGTCCACTCGGACTGCTTGGCCGCGCCGAGGTCGTCCAGGATCAGCAGCGGGCACCGGCCGAGCTCCTGGATCTCCCGCTCGGGGTCGTGGTTGGGCCGGGGCCGGAGCTGGGCGTAGAGGTCGGCGGAGGTGATCGCCTGCCAGCGCAGGCGGACTCCGGCGGCCAGCAGTGAGCGGACGGCTCCGTAGGCCTGATGGGTCTTGCCGATGCCACCCGTTATCAACGGTTCGCGC